>NZ_CP016450.1:0-1241250 GCF_001713395.1 Sinorhizobium sp. RAC02
CGCCTCGAAGGCGCTCGGCAACAACACCGCCTGGGAAACCCAGAACGACATTCGCGCCAGGATGGGCATGAACCCCATGGGTGGCGGCGACGAACTTCCGAAACGAAGCGAGGCAGGAAATGGACCTGGAAACCAAGTTCGCCAAGATTGAGGCGGATGCCGTTGCCGAGGACGGCACCATCTCAGGGTATGCGTCGCGCTTCGGCATGAAGGATCACGGTGGCGATATCGTCGTGGCTGGTGCGTTTGCGAAGAGCCTGACCGAACGACGACCGCTCATGCTTTGGAGCCACGACCTTCAACAGCCGATCGGCATGTGGACGAAAAGCGAAGAAGACGCTGTTGGCCTGCGGGTTGAAGGCAAGCTCGCGCTTACCACGGCGAAAGGCCGGGAAGCCTACGACCTTCTCAAGATGGGCGCCATCAACGGTATGTCTATCGGCTACAAAGCCATAAAGACCGGGCGGGAAGGCGCGGCGCGCCTGCTCAAGGAAGTGGCGCTGTTCGAAGTTTCGATCACGCCGCTGCCGATGTTGGACTCGGCAACGATCGACGCCGTGAAAAGCGTTGACGATATCATTTCGGCGACGAAGTCCGGCGACTTCGCGCCACTCAAACGTGCGGTGGAAGGTGCCTTGCGTGACGCAGGCTTCCCGGCGTGGCTGGCCAAGGCCCAAGCGGCTCTTGCGCCACAAGCTCTAGGCGATGGATCGCGCGACGCGTCCGCCTCGGAGATCGCGAAGCTGATCAAAGAGAAGTTCAGCTTCCTCTAAACCTTCCATCGACCCACAGGAGATTATGATGGATCTGGAGATCAAGGCAGCGCTCGAAGCTGCATCCAAGGAAATCGGCGACAAGCTCAAGGAAGTCACCGGCGAGCAGAAGGCCCTTTCCGAAAAGCTGGCCGAACTTCAGACAAAGCAGGTGTCCGGTGAGGATATCACCGACATCAAGGGCCGCGTCGAAGACAGCCGCAAGGAACTGACCGAACTTGGCGAAACCGTCACCGACCTGACGAAGAAGCTCAACGCTCGCCGGGACGAAACGAAGTCGATCGGCCGCATCATCGCGGAACAGAAGGACTTTGCGTCGAAGATCAAGGGCCGCGAATCGATCGAGATCAAGGACATCACGTCCGCCTCGTTCGGCACCATCACCCTGCCGGCCGGCGCTCGCCGCCAGAGCCGCGGCATGATCGAGCCCGTCAACCAGGCGCTGTTCCTGCGCGACGTTATCCCGACGCTCGCCACCACGGCGGCCGTCATCGAGTATCTTCAGGAAACCGGCTTCACCAACGCCGCGGCAACGGTCGCAGCCGGCGCCGCCAAGCCGCAGTCGGATCTTTCCTTTGCTGGTAAGTCCGCTCCTATGGTCAAGATGGCGCACTGGTTCCGCGTCAACGAAGAGACGCTGGACGACGTCGACGGCATGGAAGGCTATATCAACCAGCGCGGTATCTACGGTCTCCAGCTCAAGGAAGAGGGCGAAGTCCTCAACGGCCCTGGCACCGCGAACCGTGTTGACGGACTGATCGCCAACTCCACGGAGTACGATCCGACCATGGTGCCGACCATCGTGCCGGACAACGCCATGGATGACATCCGTGTCGCCATCGCCCAAGTGAACGAGGCCGATCTGGTCGCGACCGCCGTTGTCATGAACCACCTCGACGCCGCCGCGCTCGACCTGGCGAAGGACGGCGAGGGCCGTTACCTGCACCCGGCGTTCGCCGGCAACACGGCGTGGGGCCTGCCCGTGGTCCGCACCAAGGGGCTTGCCCAGGGCAAGTTCCTCGTCGGCGGTTTCGTTGGCAACACGATCCTCTGGCAGCGCAAGGGCATCGAGATTCGCCGTTCCACCGAAGACCGCGACAATTTCGTGAACAACAAAGTCACGATCTTGATCGAGGAGCGCATCCAGCTCGAAACCCTGCGTCCGGAAGGCATCGTCTACGGCGACCTGTCCGTCCCGACGCCGTAGCTTTGAACCCGCGCAGGCGTTTTTTTGCTGGCACCTGCGCGGGGCCTACCACACCAAGCTAATATTAATAACCGTAAGAATGAGAACGATTGCCGTCATTACAGTTATCGCGATCGTCATATCCCTGACGTGTTTAGTGAAATCGAGCATACGCTGATTTTGAGCTTCGGATTCTCGACGGGAAATTTCGTCCCTTAAGAACTGAAGCCCCGGCGATGTGAACTTCGCAGTGTTGTCATATTGCTTGATCAGATCCTCTGTCGGGGTCTGCCTCAGTTCAGCGTATGTTTGCGCCATGTCCTATTCCCTAACGTTGGAAACAGACCGGAGCACGTCCGTGGCCGTGAGTCGAGTGAAGGAAAAGATGAAGATTGAGCAATCCGGCGAGCCAGTGGGAGAAGTCCTATCGCTTGCCCTCGCCAAGCAACATTGCCGCGTCCGCCATGGCGACGATGACGTGATACTGCATCACTATCTTGAGGCAGCGGTCGATTGGGTCGAACGTGCCTGCCAGACGGTGTTTCGGGAAACGGAATTCACCGCCAAGGGTGCGGACTTCGACCTAAATTTCAAGGGGTATCCCAATGCCGACATCCTGTCGGTTGCCTATGTCGACCCGCTCGGCGTGCCAGGCACGGTGACAGATTTTGAGATCCGCGACGGCGCGCTCTACATCGAAGCAGCGCCCGAAATCTCGACGGCCACGGTGGTGTTCAAGGCCGGTCTCGGTGCCGGCAACATCCCGCCGAAACTCGTGCAGGCCTGCTTGCTGCTGATCGCCAGCTTCTATCTCCACCGCGCCGACGTCACTGCCGATATGACCGGCAGCGTGCCGATGGGAGTTAAGGCCATGGTTGCAATGCACCGGAGCTTTGTATTCGCATGATGGACGCCGGGAAGCTGGACTATCTCGTCGTGTTCGAGGAGCCGGCGAAAGTTGATGACGGGCATGGCGGAAAGGTCGATGGCTGGGGCAATCCTGTCACGGCCGACGCTTCCTTCCGCTTCCTGCGCGGCGGCGAGACGGTGCAGGCGGCGCGCCTTGCCGGCCGGCAACCCGTCGTCGTGACGGTCTATGACAGCAGCCAAACGCGCGCCGTTCGCACGACGTGGCGCATGCGGGACCAGCGCAGCGGGGAAATCTACAATGTCCGCGCCGGCCCAGTGCCGACCGACGACCGCCAGTATCTGGAATTCACAGTCGAGCGCGGGGTGGCGCCATGAGCGTTTCCGTCTCACTTCAGGATCTGGTGCTCGACCTCCTCAAATCGGCGCGAGCCGTCTCCGACATCGTCAACGGACGCATCATTGATGGACCAGACGAGGACACCACGTTTCCATTTATCAGCTTCGGCCCCGATGATTCGGTTCGAGACGATGCGGAATGCATCCCCGGCCGACGTCAGACGATGCAGCTTGACTGCTGGTCTCGTGACCAGGGCAAGCTCTGGCCGTGCAAGCGACTGGTCGACGCCGTAGTCGGGGCTCTCCACGAGGCGGAAGGCGAGCTGAGCGTGGGGGCGCTTGCCTCTCTCAGGGTCGTCCTTGCGCGAACCTTCCTCGATGGCGACGGCAAGACGGCCCATGGTGTCGTGCAGGTCACGGCAACCGTGGAAGAGCCGGTCGAATAACTGCCTTCTGGCACGACGAAATCATCTCTCAACAAAGGGAATTCCGACATGGCAAATCTGGTCATTACCGCTGCCAGCGTGCTCGCTGGTGCCGATGCCTCTGGTTCAACCGGCCATGCCGGCGAGGCGATCACCGCAGGGCAGGCGGTCTATCTCAGCTCCACGACGAAGAAGTGGATGCTCGGTGACAGCAACTCCGCGACTGCCGAAGCGCGCCAGGCAAAGGGGATTGCGCTCAACAACGCCGCTCTCGACCAGCCCATCAACGTTCACCGTGCCGGCGACCTCACGCTCGGCGCTGTCCTTACGCCTGGCGTGGCCTATTACCTGTCCGATACACCGGGAGCCATCTGCCCGGTCGCTGACGTCGGCTCGGGCGAATATGTCTGTCTCCTCGGGCTTGCCAAGTCGATGACGGTTCTTGCCGTCGACATCCAGTTTCCGAACGTGGCGCTCTGACCATGTCGCGCGTCCGATTCACCGAGGATTTCGACTACAAACCGAAGAAATCCATCACGGTCGCCTACCTCGCCGGCATGGAAAAGACCGTCAAGCGGGAGTGTGCGGCGCTGGCGATCGCTGCGGGCAAGGCGGTCTCTCTCGACGGCAGCAAGAGGATGCGTGACGATGGCGAGACGGAAAACCCCGGCGCGACGGTCGATGGTGCGGCGGCTGAAAGTCCTCGGGAAGAGGATCACGGAAGCGGTGATAGCTGAACTTGACGACGGCGCGGATGTGATCGTCGCAAGGCAGAAAGCGGCAGCGCCGAAGGAATCCGGCAGGCTGGAAAGCACCATCCGGCGCTCGAAAGTGCGGCAGGGCAAAAAGTCCGCAACGGTCACTATCCGCGCCGGCGGCCGGGCGACGACGGACGCAAGCAGCACCAGGCCGGGCGGCTTCGACTATGCCGTTGAACAGGAATTCGGCAACAAGAACATGCCGGCTCATCCCTTCTTCTATCCGCCGATCAGGCAGAACGCAGAAGACATCAAGCGGAAAATTCGCAGGGCATTCCGCGCGGAAGTCAAAGACTTCTAGCCCAGAGGTTCAGGCGCTCCGGCGCTTGGCGAGACCACTCCCAACATCCCCGGCCGCAGTGAGCGGCGTTTCATGGAGGCCGTCATGGCAAAACCAGTCACTATGCGTTTCGGAAAATTCCGCGTCCTCCTGGGCGATGGCGCGGACCCCGAAGTCTTCGGCGCGCCTTGCGGCTTCACGCAGCGCTCGTTCAACCGCACCAAGGAACTGAACGAGGAAGTCATTCCAGACTGCGACGATGAAGATGAGGTCGCCCACACCGGCCGCAACGCAGTGTCCCGCTCTGCGTCGATCTCCGGCTCGGGCGTCCTTGCCAAGTCCGCCTACCCCATCTGGAAAGCGTTCTACGAGGCGAACGAAAGCAAGAACTGCAAGGTCGAATTCGATTGGGGAACCGAGGTGACGACCGTCACTCAGAAGTTCCACCTGTCGTCCTTCGAACTCTCGGCGGACCTCGGCGCCAATGTGCAGATTTCCGTCCAGATGGACAGTGACGGCGGCTACACCGAGGTTACCGTCTGATGAGCAGGGGGGGCGATATCACCCTGACATGCTGGGACGGGGAGCATGCTTTCCGTCTCAGGATCGGCGAGCTGCGCATCCTGCAAGAGAAGTGCGACGCCGGGCCGGCGTTCATCCTTCAGCGCCTGCGCGACGGCTCGTGGAAGGTTGACGACATTCGCGAGACGTTGCGGCTCGGTCTTATCGGTGGCGGCATGGAGCAACAGAAGGCGCTCGAACTCGTCCTTGAACATGTCGATGCGGTGCCGCTGGCTCAAAACCTCGTCAACGCCCATGCGGTCATCATGGCAGCGATCTTCGGGACAGAGGAGGAGCGCCTGGGAAAACCGGACCCGGCGGGGATGAAGGGAAACCGCGAGAGCGCGGTAAACTCGCCTTCGCCGGTTTCTACGGGACTGGAGCCGTTATCGGGCTCAGCGCCGACGACGTCGACCGAACCAGCCTCTGGCAGTTCCACGCGCAGTCGGAAGGCTACCGGAAGGCGCACCAAAGTGAAGAAGACGCAGCCAAGGAACTGAGCCCGGACGAGGTCGACGAGCTGGCGGCTTGGGTCAGTCCATAAAAAGACTATCAGGCAGGCAAGTTATGGAGCCGTAGCCGGTTTGTTCGTCGAACGTGCCGAGGGCAGTGGCTACTTCTTTAAGCTCGCGTTTCCTGCTCTCGCATTCCCTCTTTGAGAGCCCCTTGGCTGAAACCCGCTCCGTATTCCCGAGAGCTTGGACGAGGCGGTAGGTTTCGGATGATGCGACCTTCCGATCTTTGCCTCCGTCATCGGTGCCGAACATTAGCCAAAGAAAAAACCCGGCAAAAACAACGATGATTATAGGCATTCTCTCGATCTCCCTCGGCTCGCGACGGGTGAGAATGTTCGTGATTTTCCCGTTTGTCGAGCAGGATAAAGGAAGTCCATGGCCATCACCGCCGAACAGTTGATTTTTCAGCTCACCGCTAAGGTTTCGGGCTTCGAAAATGAAATTTCCGCAGCTGCCAGTATCTTTGACCGAGCTGCGGCGAAGATCGAAAGCGGATTTTTGCGCATGGACAGGCGCATCGAGCAGTCGTCTCGCGCCAACGCGTCGAATGTCAAAGCCATGGTCACGGCAATCACGGGCGCGCTCGGCGTGCGCGAAGTTGCTCAGTATGCCGACGCCTGGACAAAGGCAAAGAACGCGCTTGTCTCGGCCAAAGTGCCCGCGCAGGCGCAGGCTTCCACGATGGAACGGCTCTTCAAGCAGTCGCAGGATTACAGCGTCCAGCTCAATTCGCAGGTGTCGCTATACGGTCAGGTTAGCCGAGCTGCTGCTGGCCTGACCGACAATACCGACGATGTATTCCGGTTCACGGAGGCCGTCGCCGCCGGGCTCAAAGCAGACGGTCGGTCGGCCTCGGAGGCCTCCGGCGCCTTGCTCCAGTTGGGACAGGCACTCCGTTCGCCGATCATTCAGGCGGAGGAGTTCAATTCGCTTATCGACGGAGCGCCTTCTCTCCTGGAGGCCGCTGCGAACGGTATCGCTCGCTTCAACGGTGATCTCGGTGCGCTGATTGCTGCCGCAAAGGGCGGCGACCTCGCCAGCCGCGAATTCTTCGAGGGCGTCATCAAGGGTTCCAATGAACTGAAGGCACGCGTTGGGCAGTCGGCTGACACGTTTGAAGGTGCATTCGTTCGGATCGAAAACGCACTCACCCGGTATATCGGTCAGACCGACGAGGGGCTTAGCGCGTCGCAGCGGCTTATCGCAGGCCTCAACGCCTTCGCCGATGACTTCGACAACCTGGCCGATACCGCCCTCAAGCTCGCAGCGGTGATTTCCGGTGCTTTGGTCGGGCGCGCGATCGGCGGGATGATCACCACCATCCCTATCGCCATCGTATCCGTGCGCCTTCTGATGCTGGCATCGTCCGGCGCCGCCAGCGCTGCTTCGTTCATGGCTGCCAACTTCGGCGGCGCAACGCGCGCCATTGCCGCGACGACAGCGGCCTCCCGGGCATTCAAGATTGCCGCAGTTGGCCTGTTGGCTGGGCCTATCGGCGCAATTCTTGGCGGCGTCGTGACGACATTCGTAGCGTTCTCGGATCAGATATTCACGGCTGGGGAAAATACGGAAGCCGCTGCCGCGAAAGCTGACCGCTATGCCGCCGCGCTTCGCCGGATCGAAGGTGCCGCCGACGGCGCCGGCGATGCCGTAGAGAAAAGCGGGAAGAAGTTCCTTCAGAGCGAAGTCCGCCGCCTCAAAGAGGCGCTGAAAACCGATGAGGAGGCCTACTCTGCCGCGGCTGATGCCGTCAGGAAGGAGGTGGATGCGTACCTCAAGTCCTTGCAAGAAGCAGAGGCGGAGTACGGCGATGATCCAAAGTTCAAGGCTCACGTTGCCGGGCTCAAGGCCATTCGCGCGGGACTGGATGGCACAGCCGACGGCGCGGATAGGGCAGAACAGGCACTTGCCAAATTGCTCAATGAAAACGATGGCGAGTTCCAGCCTCTTGCCGACGCGCTCAAACTTCTGATCCAAGACCTCAAGGTCTATGCGAGCCTCATCGCTGAAAGCACCGACGGACTGAAGGAAATGGCCGCGGCCCGTCAGAAGCTGACCGGTTTCCGGTCGGAGAGCCGTGAGGAGGCTCAGCGTGCGCGGCAGGCTGAGGCCTTCCTGAACGAGCAAAAAGCTCTGGAACTCCGGACCTCTCGGGAAAAGGAAATCGCCAGCCTCGCCGAAAAATACATGAAGGAGGCGACCGAAGCGGCGAAGGCCTCGAAGAACGCTGGCCTCGCCATCACGAAAGCGGAGGCGGAAGCGAAGGCACGAGAGACGGTCAGCGCGAGAGAGACGCAGGAAGGTTTCGAGGGCGCGGTCTCCGGCTATGTCGGCCGTGTCGTCGGCGCGGAATCCGGTGGCGACACTGCGGCGAAAAATCCGAACAGCTCAGCGACGGGCCTTGGGCAGTTCATCGAGAGCACCTGGCTCGCGATGTTCAAGAAGCATTTCCCCGGCGAGGCTTCCGGCATGACGGATGCTGCCATCCTGGCGATGCGGACGGACGCCGCGAAGTCTCGCACCTTGATCGAGGCCTATGCCCGCGAGAATGCCGCCATCCTCCAGAAGGCCGGGATCTCCGTCAACGATGCCGCTGACGAATACAAGTTGCAGCTTGCCCACTTCCTCGGGCCGCAGGGTGCAATCAACGTCCTGAAGGCCGCGCCGGGTACGCTCGCGTCGGCCGTTCTGCCGGCGGCTGCGGTCAAGGCAAACCCGACCATCCTGGGCGGTGGCCGGACAGTCGACGACGTCATCGCCTACGGTCAGAAGCGGGCCGGCCAGACCTCCAGCGGAACCGAGCGGATCGATGCGCGCGACAACTTCGCAAAAAGGCTCGAGGAGCAGCGGGCCTATATCGAGACCCTGAAGGAGGAGACCGGACTTCGTGCCGGGATCAATCCGCTGGTCGACGATTATGGGCAGAAGCTCTCCACGCTTCAGGCGGCGCAACAGCTCTTTGCCGACGCGCAGCGCGAAGGCACCGACGCGGGCAAGGAGTTGACAAGTGTCCAGCAGCTTCTCAAGGGCGACCTTTCGAAACTGTCGCCGGTTGCGCGGGAGCAGGCACTGGCGATGCGGGCGCTGGCGGAAGAGACGGGAACCGCCGAGGCGGCTGGAAACCGGTTGATCGAATCGCAAGCCGACCTGAAGGACCGGATGGCGGAATCGTCCGCGTTCGGGAAGGACGTCCTGGGCGGGTTCATCCGCGATCTGCGAGAGGGCGAGTCCGCCACCGATGCGTTGGCGAACGCGCTGGACAAGGTCGCCGACAAGCTGCTCGACATGGCGCTCGATGGCCTCTTCAACACGAACGGCGGGGGCGGCGGCTTCCTTGGCAACATCTTCGGCAGCCTCTTCGGTGGGGGGTTCAAATCCAACACGACCCTCGGCGACTTCCTGACGAAGGGTTATTCCTCCGGCACGGCCAATACGGGCGGTGCGCGCGGAAAACCGGCCGGCGTCGTGCATGGGCAAGAGGCGGTCATTCCGTTGCCTTCCGGTGGCAAGGTGCCGGTGCAGCTTTCAGCGCCGAACCTCGCTCCCCTGCCGCTCCATGCCCCCGATCTCTCCGGCTATGGTCGGTCGTCGCCGGAAATCCGCTATGTTGAGGTGCCGTATGTCGCCGAGATGGCCGCAACCGACAACGGCGAGATGATCAGCCGCTTTCGCCGGATCAGCCAGGAGGAAATCGGCTCGGCGACGCCGCAGATCGTGGGCAAGTCGGTTGCCGCCGTGGGCAAGCGCGCCCGCTCCACGAAATCCTACCTGGGCTGATCATCATGGTGAAAGTCTATGCCTGGCCGCCGGTCGGCGTGATTGCACGCAACTGGACGATGGAGCTGCCAACCAGCCGGTCGAAAAGCATCATCACCGGACAGGAATATGTCAGCGCATCGCAGCGCCGGCGCAAACTCGCCACGGTGGAAGTGTCCGGGCGCCGCCACTACGGCTCCGGCTATATGGAAGCGCTGTGGCGGCTTATGGATGGCGGCGTGCACCTCGTCTACATGACCTCCTGCCGCATTCCTTGGGGCAATGTCGATGTCTATACGAGCGTGCGAACGCGTAGGGAAGTCGAGTGGGAGGAGCCTCCGGCCATGATCGGCTGGACGTACCCCGGCGCCGATATCATCTGGTTTGCTCCCGTCGAGCTTCCGGCTGTCTATTCTGTCGTGCTCGGCGTGCCCACGCTGACCGTCTCCAGCCTGCCACCAAACGCGCTCGTCGCACTGCCGGGCGAGTTCCTCACCATCCATGGTCCCGGTGGCGAGGAAGAAACCATCATGATCGCCAATCCGGCGCGCTCTGACGCGTCGGGGGTGGCTGCGATCCGCCTCGTCAGCGTTCCGACGATCAGCGGCCCGGTGAGTATCGGCACGCAGGAGGTCGGTGTCTTCCGGCTGCAAACCGACTGGCCCCGGGCCATGCGCAGCGCGTCACAGGAAAGCTACACGCTCGAATTCCGCGAAGTCTTTGAAGACGAGACGGACGGCTTTGTCGGGGTCAATCCATGGATCTAGTTCGCGGCGTCGATCCTGAAATGCTGGCGGCGATGGCTGGCCCGTTCTTCACCATTGGCTTTGCGTTCCTCGACTGGCCCGACGCCCCGGTCTACGCACATAGCGGCGTCGGAACGATCGCGTGGGACGGACACGATTGGATCGGCGTCGGTATTTTGGGAAACATCGAGATCCCGCCAGAAACGGCCGGTGTTGCGGCTGTCGAAGCGATGCTGTCGCTTGCCGGCATGACAGCGGAAATCGAAGGCTATGCCGATGACGAGATCCGCAACAGGACGGTGGAAATATACCTAGGTGCCGTCGCAGCTCGGCCGGGCGATCCGGGCGGAACGACGCTGCGCGGCACGCCGGTCTCGCTTTTTTCAGGGGTGATGGACGGCCTGTCCCTCCTGGCATCGCGTGGCGAAAAGGGTGTGACGCACGCGGCGCAGATACCGGTGGCGACCGGCCCGTCTGCCCGATCTGCGGCGACCATCTACCATACCGACGAAGACCAGCGGAGCCGGCATCCGCTCGACACGGCCGGCCGGAACGTCATCCTCTCCTTTGCGCGGGCGCAAAAGACGACATGGCCGGAGACCTGACCCCGGACGCCGTCATGGAGGCGGTGGAGCGCATCATGTCGGTGCGGTCGGAGTGGGGCTCTACGGATTGCTGCTTTGCCGCCTGCGACGTGTTCGCGGATCTCCACGGCATAGATCCGATGGCACCCGTTCGCGGCAGCTACGTCGATGTCATCGGTGCGGCGCGGCTCCTCAAAAACTACGGCGGGTTTGCCTCCATGGCGGTGGCCCTTGCGGGGGCGGCCGGGCTGATCGTCAGCGACGGGCGGACAGGCGACATCGGGCTGTCCTCGGCCGGCGTGGGGATGGGCCCGGAGCGCCGTTGCCTGCTGATCTGCGCAAAGCCCGGTGTGTGGGCCGGAAAGACGGAACTTGGATATGGCATCATTCGAAATGCGGAAAGGTCTTGGCGTGCGTAGGTTTCTGCTCGCATCCACCATCCTTTTCGGCATGGCAACGCCGGCCTATGCGGAGCTCACCACGCTCATCGTTGGAATCAGTACGTGGTTCACGGCGACGTTCGGCGCAACGCTCGGCGGTATCCTGTTGAACCTCGGTGCGTCCTTGCTCCTGTCAACGGTGAGCGCTTTGCTGCGCGGGAAGCCGAAACAGAGCGACGTGATCCGAGAACTTCAGCAGCCGACCAGCCTGCCGGTCTGGCGATTTGCCTATGGTTCCGGGTGGGCTCCGGGCACGCCGGCACCTGTGCGCGTGAAGGGCAAACACATCTACGCGTGCTACATCCTCAATTCCCGCCCGAGCGCCGGCCCGTTCACGGTGTTTTTCGACAAGCGAGAGGTGGAAGCGGCCGGCGATCCCTATGATTTCAGCGGCCCCGGCGCCACCGCGACGAACGACCCGTTCGCGGGCCATTGCTCCTACTGGATCGGCCGTGGGGACCAGACCACCGCGCCGGCGGCATTCGTGACGGATGCACCGGAGTACTTCAAGGACACGGATGCCTGGACTGGCCTTACTGTCATCTGGCTGAAACTTCATTCCGGCGGCAACAAGGATCGTGTCGCGCGCTGGCCGGCAACGCCTCCGGAAGTCATGGTTGACGGTAACTGGTCGCTGCTCTGGGACCCTCGCGACCCGGCGCAAGATCCTGACGACCCGTCCACATGGGCTTTTTCGAAGAACCAGGCGCTCGCCACGCTCGACGCCCTCCGGAAAAACCCGTTGCGGCCCTACGATGTGCGCAACCTTTGGGTCGAAACCTTTGCCTGGGCAGCCGATGCGGCGGATGAGGCGGTTCCGGTCAAGGCCGGCGGCACGATCCCGCGGTATGAGGCGAACGGCATTCTGGTCTTCTCTGACGGGTCTGAGCTTGAGGACCAGGTGCAGCCGCTCGCCGATGCTGGCGCTTCGAGGTTTATGCGTGTCGGCGGCAAGTTGGGCTTGATCCCGGGTATCTGGAGCGAGCCCGTCGCCACCATCACCGACATGCTCGACGATCAGGATATGTCTTTCAATCGATATCGGCCATCGTCGGAACTCCTGACGGCTGTCACGGCGCGGTACATCTCGCCGTTGCGCGCTTATGAGGACGCCAGCACGCCGGTCTATACGATTGCCGGAGCACAGGCAGAAGACGGCGGGCCGGAGAAGCTCGGCACATTCGATCTGCGTTTCATCACAGATCATCGGCAGGGGCAGCGCGTGGCAAAAATCCTTGGGCTGCGCACCCGCATGCAACGGAGCCTCGGCGGTGCGCTTCCGCCATCGGCCTTCAATCTGGTTGCCGGCTCAACTGTCACGGTCGACTTGCCGGCGCCCTACCATCGTCGCAACGGCACCTACGAGGTCGAGGAAATCCACCCCGGCGCAGCGCCTGTCGGCGTCGAGGACGGTTCCGTCGCGCTCATGTGTCCGGCTTCGCTTCGGGAGACATCGCCGGCCGTCTATGCCTGGGATGCTGCGACGGAAGAGAAGGAAGTCGCGATCGAGGAATGGGAGCCGGAAGTCGGCGGCGTCAAGGTGCCGGGGGCTATCACGCTTCTCAGTGATGCATCCACGGCCATCATTACCGGCGGCTCGACGTTGGCGCGCGTGCGCTTCAGCTTCCCTCCATCCTTGTCGTCCTCGGTCATATCGTATGAGTGGCAGTATCGGAGGGATGCGGACCTCTGGCAAACCGGCGGATTGATAGATGCCGAAATGCTGGATGGCGGCGGCGATGTGTTCGGGTTTTTGTTGCCGGTCGTCGTCGGATCTAATTACACGATCCGGGTGAGGGCCGTTTCTCCGGTCGGCGCGTCGGAGTGGGTGGAATCCTCGCCGATCGTCGCTTCCGCTGGCCCGTACTCGGCAGGGCCGCCCACGCCTGTCAGCGCGATTGGCGGTTCTGGCCAGATCTCGGTGACGTTCAAGGCACCTAACGCCGTCAGCTACGACGCTATGGAGATATGGGTCGCCACGGTCAACAACTCCGGCGCGGCCTCCCTATTGTTCGGGCCGATCTACGGTTCCGCAAATGCCACGGTGACGGAAATCCAGGCCGGTCTCGGCTCTGGCGTCACGCGCTACTACTTCGGCCGATCCATCGACAAGAACGGCAACGCATCGCCGTTCAGCGCCTCGGTCAGCGCCACCACCACCTAATCCCGCAAATCTAAAAATCCGAAAACTGGAGATAGCCATGGCTCTCGCTCCTTATGTCCTCCCGGTGGAAGCCCGACCAGGAGGCAAACTGCTTGCGCGCAAAGATCATCACGAGAATGCCGTCAACGAGAAGCTTTTCGCCCTTGAAGACGCTATTGACGCCGTCGCTGGGCAAAAGCCGGTCTTTACCCTTGACCTGGCAACCACCGGAAATGTGACGCTCTCCGGCGAGCAGACGATCGATGGCACATTGACGTCGACGTCCACGGTGATGGTCGGTACGAACACTGACAAGAAGCAAAATGGTCCGTACATGACGGGTTCTGGGGCGTGGACCCGCCTTGCTGCCTACGATACCGGAGCGGAATTGTATGGGCAGGGCTTTTTCATCAAGTCCGGTGCGACCAAAGGTGGCCTGACATATGCCCTTCAAGGCACGGCCGTTCCTGTCGTGGGCGTCGACAATCTCGTCTTTGACGTTGTCGCCAAGCAGAACACGAGCAAACCCGGCGCCCTCGATGCGCTGCGGGCCAAGGCGAACGCGCAGGCGACCGCCTCGTCGATGAACCTGACGACGGCGACCGGTGATCTTGTGCCGTGGACGGGGACGACAACGGTCAACAGCGTGACGCTCGGTGAATCGCTGCAGCGCCTCGTGATCGCGACGGACCCGTTCACCATCAATGTCAGCAGCACCCTGATCGGTGACAACGGCGGGCTGCCCGTGCAGGTGCGGCCGAACGACCTCCTGCACTTCACCGGCGATACCGGGTCGGTTGTCCGGTTCTCGCGCCTGGCGGCGGCGCGTGATGTTTTCGAAACGCTGGATCCGGTAACCCTCTTCGGCAACATGGATAGCGTCGGCCGTGCTGGCTTCGCCGTTCTTCGCCATGCCCGCGGCGGCTTTGTCATGGTCGGCGGACAGGCTTCCGTCCTTTCTCCGGAGGATCGTTCCGGCGAGAAGGTGGTCGCATGGGCCGGTGCAATCGACAAGTTCGGCCGGCCGGCGATCTGGCTCGACCATAGCGGCGGCATTCATACCAAAAGCGGGTCCATCTACCCGGGCGGTAGCTCCGGCGGCGGATCGTTTGACGAGAGCGAGATTGCGGCCTTCGACAGTTGGGCGCTGGCTCAGTCGGCGTTGGTGAAGGCAAACGGCAACCCCGGGCTCCAGCGCTTTGTCCCGGGCAAGGCGCATGTCGCGCTCTATGGCCAGTCGCTTTCCGCTGATGCCGTCGGCCATCCCTTGCGCCACACGACCGCGCTCTATGATGCGATGATGCTTGGGACCAGCATCTATTCGAGCAGCGCGGCGAGCGCCAGCTTCCTGCCGTTCGGCTCCACCGTGCTCAACACCTACGCCGGAACCGTGCTCAACAGCGCGGGCAACGCACTGCTCGACGCAACACAGGTCGAGGCGCTGGACTGGATGGATGGTGCTTGCGGTTCCGACCAGGCGACGGGCTTTGCCGACTTCGCGAAATTCCTGTGGCTCCAGCGCCAGTCGATGGGTAGCGATGCCAGCCGGCGCTTCGTCATGACCTCGACGGGCCGGGGCGGGCGCAACATCGCCGAGCTGTCCAAGACCACGACGTTTTATGACAGGACGGTCGACGCGGCGAGCAAGATCAAGGTGCTCGACGCCGCCTCCTACATGCTGGCGTTGCTCTGGACGCAGGGCGAGGCGAACGTCGGCGAGGGCACGACGCAAGCGGCCTACTATGCCGCTGCGCGGCAGCTCTTCGACGACTTCGACGCCGATATCGCCACGGCCGTCTACGCGCAGGCCCGCAAGCCGGTCAAACTGCTGCACCAGACATCGAGCCGGTGGGTAACGGACGCCACCAACCAAGCTGTGCAGATGGCACAGTTGCAGCTCGGCGAGGACTTCGGCGACGTCGTGGTGGTCGGCCCGACCTACCACTATCCCAACAAGACCGAGGCGGACGGGCATCTCGACGCGAACGGCTACCTCTGGAAAGGGCTCGACCTCGCCAAGGTGCTCGACCGCGTCATCTACCAGGGCGAGGGCTGGCAGCCGCTCAAGGTCATCAAGGCGGTTCGCCGCTCGAATGAAATCCTGCTGATGTACAACGTGCCTGCGCCGCCGCTGCAGTTCAAGGACGTGCTCGCCGGCTATGCGCTGACCAACTACGCCAACCGCGGCTTCAAGGTGACGGATGGCGGCGGCGCGACCGTCGGCATTTCCTCCGTCGCGATCGTCGGCGATGCCACCATCCGGATCACGCTGTCCTCGGTGCCCTCTGGCACGGCCAAGGTCTGGTACGCCAGCCAGACCACGGCAGGGCAGGGCAATGTCTTCGACAGCGACGCGACGCCGGCAATCTACAACTGGCTCTATTTGCCCTCGGCTGGCGACGACGCGGCGGTCAATGTCGCCTCCTACGTCGACAAGCCCTTCCCCCTCAACAATGCAGCCTGCGTCCAGACGATTGACGCCGTCGTAGCCTAAAGGAGACCACCCATGGCAAATCAAGGCGCCCTGATCGGCCGCACGCTCGGGGCATCGTACGATGACAGCCCGACGATCTTCCCGGGCTTCAACAACGATTTCAGCGACGGGATGTACCTGTTTCAGGGCAACGAGGCGCAGGCGACACGCAACCGGGCGCCGGGCGGCGTGGGCACATCGCTCACGAAGGTCGGCGACGTCGTCTTCAACGGGGCCTACGTCTCCGGCGTGCCGATGTCGGCGTACTTCGAATCCCTGCATGCCGAGGTGGGAACCTACACGGCGTGGGGGATCATCGCATCCGACGATACATTCGTCGGAGGCACGCACCAGCCGGCAGCGTTCGGCAATTTCAACGGCTCCAGTGGATCGTCGATCTGGATCAACAACCACTCCTCTTTGCCCGCGCCGGCCGCCCGGTTGCGCAACAACATGTATACGACAGGCGGCAACAACCAGGCGATCGTCAATGTCGTCGACATGACGAAGTGGACCTTTGTTGTTTCCAAGGTCTCTGCTGTTCTCTCCAGGATCGAGGACAAAACGAACGGCTTTTTCGGCGACGCTACTTTGCCAACCGGTACGCGCGTCCTTGCCGCCCGGAACATGCGGTTCCTTTCCACCTACTCGCCATCTCTCACCGGAACCATTAAGGCCGCCGCGCTGGGCTATCTTCCGAACCGCATACCGACGGACGCGGAAATCAATGGGCTCTATGCGCTGATGAAGGCCTACATGGCTCAGCCCGGCATCGGCATCACCATCTAGGAAAACCACAATGGCAAACCGCAAGCGCATTAAGCTTGGGGTCGTGGCCAGTCATAAATGATTGAGACCGGGGAGCGCCTCGTGCACTCACCCGGTCCCTCTCACGGTCGTGTCAGTGGGCATGCACCAACCGCTCGCCTGTAACGCGTTACCCAATAATCAGTTCCACCACATGGACACTCCATGACAACGACCCTGCAGGTATAGGAGCGGCTAAAGTCCGAATAGCCCCGTCGCATAAAGAGCCAGCAAGGCGGGCAAAACAACCGTCGCCAGTATCGCGGCAGCTCCAGTCAGCCACTTGATTGAATTCGCGCGTCGGGCGCGCTGCTCATCCCACTCATAGACCATTGGCACCTCCCACCTCTGCCTGAAATCAACCACAGGCCGCAGGGCGTGTCGAGTCGTCCGAAAGATATAGGAAAACAACAATGGCAAACCGCAAGCGCACCACGCTTGGGGTCGTGCACGTCACTGCCACGCCTCCGGGCTGGGACAAGGGCGTTGCCGGCATCCGGGCAATCCACAAGGCTCAAGGCTGGTCGGACATCGGCTACAACGAGATCATCAATCCGGACGGCCGGGCGGAGATGGGCCGCGGGCGGCTGGCGATTGGCGCTCATGTCGCCGGCTTCAATTCGATCGCTTACGGCCTAGCAATGGTCGGCGGCGTCAACGCCTCAGACAAGCCGGACATCAACACGATCAAGGATCGGCAGTTCGCCACGCTTCTACGGCGCATGCGAGAAATCACTAGTGATTTTTCGGATATCGAGTGGTGCGGCCATCGTGACCTGTCGCCCGACAAGAACGGCAATGGCGTGATCGAACCGTTCGAGCACCTTAAGGCTTGCCCCTGCTTTGACGTCATCCCATGGGCGGCAGAACACGGCCTGCCGGTGGCCGATATCAAGGGCACATGGAAGCCGATCGTGCTTGAGCCGGCGAGCGCACCGGTGCTCGAAGGTCCGGACACCCGCACGGCCTATCTCCAGCGCCTCCTCTCGCGCGGCGGTTACGCCATCGGCCCGATCGACGGGATTATCGGCAAGAAAACCCGCGCCGGCATCCGTGCCTTCCAACTCGCATCGGGCATCGACCAGACCGGCGAGTTCGACGCGCCGACGGTCGCACGCCTCCGTTCCATCTTTGAAGCCAAGGCTGCGGCCTGATCACGAAAGGAAATGACCATGGGTAAGATTTCGAAGGCTCTCGGCGCCGGTGCCGGCGGCGTTCTTGGCGGTCTCGCGGTGCTGCCGTTCGCGCTGCCGGAAAGCACGCCCTGGTGGGGCACGATTGCTGCCTATGCGGCGGTGATCCTCCTGCCGGCCGTCGCCGCCTACCTCGCTCCCAAGAATGCATCCTGAACGAAAGGGCTGAGTGATGACGCCAGCAGAACTCTTCGACCTCCTCGGAATCAAGGCGAGCGTGGTGCTTGCCGGCCTCTCCGGCGGCATCCTGCGGGCTCTGTCTCGTCGGTCCTACAAGGTCCGCGAACTGGTAGCGTCACCGATCTGCGGTGCCCTGGCGGCCGGCTATCTGACGACGCCGGCCGTGCACTATCTCGGCGTCGTCAACTGGCCTCTGCCACCCGATGAGATCGCCGCGCAGCATGCCGCTGCGTTCCTGATCGGCGTCTCTGCTATGTGGATCAGCGATGCACTGTTCGAGTTCGTCGTACGGCGGTTCAAGCCGACCATCACCGACTAAAGCTCGTCGCACCGGGCGTTGGGCTAGCGTTTATTAGATACGACAGCCCGCATAAGCCGGCCGATATACGCAACATCTTCACGAACGGTCGCCGTTCTGAGGGCCGGCTTGCCTTCCTTGTCCGGCGCGCTGATCGTGAGGGTGATGTGCGCTCCCTTTATATGCGGTTTGATGGTCAGGATTTTTTCGGAATCGAGCAATATTGGGGAGTTGTTCTCAGTCGTTAACTGAAGCCAAGCCATGGGTCTATCTCCGCACTGGGTATTCGGCGAATTCGCGAGGTAATTTTCCCTTCGGACGCCGATCGACTACACCCATACGGCTAAGGCAGTAAATATATTCGAAACAGGGTTTTCTTGTTTTGGAATCACTAATGTAATTTGCTTCCAACCGGCGCGGATCGGTGAACGTTAGACCGGACTTATTCGGGGTCTCATGCGAGCTCATAAGGATGAGCCTTTGGGTTACCGGTCTGGCAGCAATGGTGCTTGCGGTGACGTTCAGCGACGCACTGAAGCGCATAGGTATGGTGTTGATCGGCAAGGGGTGAAGGGGCGCATGGCACCCACGGCATTGTGCCTCTCCAGTATAGCCGTACCGGCCCTCTAAACCCCCGATGGTAAATCTTTAATAGAATTCGCTCATCCTATTACTCTGGCTTTGGGGGCTTCCGAATGAATCAGCTTTGGTTTGGGGATAATCTTACAATCCTTCGCGAAGAGGTCGCCTCCGAAAGTGTCGATCTCATCTATCTCGACCCACCGTTCAATAGCAATGCGAACTACAACGTACTGTTCCGAACACCGTCCGATGAGGCGGCCGGCGCTCAAGTTGAGGCATTTCGCGATACATGGACTTGGGGCAATGAGGCTCAGTGGGCACTCGACGAGATCATGATAACCGGTGGCCCCGTAGCCACGATTATTCATGCACTGCATTCTGCGATCGGAGAAAGCGACATGATGGCCTACCTGGTCATGATGTCGCAGCGACTGTCGGAATTGCGTCGCGTGCTTCGAAGTACCCGGATCGCTTTACCTGCATTGTGATCCTACGGCGAGCCATTACCTCAAGATCATCATGGACTCCGTTTTCGGTCCGACACGGTTTCTCAGTGAGGTGATATGGAAAAGGACCAGCGCGCACAGCAGCGCGCGCCGATACGGTCCTATCCACGATGTCATCTTGTTTTACGGAAAGTCCCCGGACTTCAAGTGGAACCATCAATATCAACCATATGACCAAGAATACCTCGATCGCTTCTTCGATCAGACTGACGATGAAGGTCGGAAGTGGAAGCGATCAGATCTCACCGGCGCTGGCACAAGAAATGGCGAAACCGGCAAGATTTGGCGGGGGCTTGATGTGACTGCAAAAGGGAGGCATTGGGCTTACCCACCCGCCAAGCTTGAGGAGCTAGACGCCGCTGGCCGAGTCCATTGGCCGAAAAAAGAGGGCGGGATGCCTCGGCTGAAACAATATCCGGAGGATCTTCCTGGCGTTCCTCTTCAGGACATATGGTCGGATATCAGGCCTCTGCATAACCTTGCGGCCGAACGACTGGGATACCCAACCCAGAAACCACAGGCGCTGCTGGATCGGATTATAAAATCATCTTCAAACGCTGGCGAGGTCGTACTTGATCCGTTTTGTGGATGTGGCACTACGGTTGCGTCCGCTCACGCGAATGATCGCCAATGGATCGGAATCGACGTCGCATTTCATGCAATCAAAGTAATTGAAGATCGCATCCTGCGTCAGAGTTCCCTTGCTCAATTTGAGGTCGGCGGCGTTCCCCGTGATTTTGAAGGCGCGCAGAGGCTCGCATCAAATGATAAGTATCAGTTTCAGTGGTGGGCAAACTATCTGGTTGGGGTGCAAGCCTTAAAGGAGATCAAGAAGGGGCCGGATCGCGGGATCGACGGCCAGATGTATTTCATGAACGGCCCGCGAGGCTGGGGAAGGGTTTTGACGTCAGTGAAAGGCGGCCAACATGTCGGCAGCAAGGATGTCCGTGAATTCAAAGCAGTCATCGATCGAGAACGGGCAGAGATGGGCCTTTTCATATGCCTCAATGAACCGACGCGTGACATGAATACGGAAGCCGCTGCATTCGGTTTCGTTCAGACGGCACACGGCCATCTCCCGAAGCTACAGATCGTTTCGATAGCTGAGTGGTTCAGGGGGAAACGTCCTCACCTTCCGTCCTTGGGCCACATATCTCGAGAGTTTTTCGAGCCCGAGAAGCGTGCGAAGCAGAAAAAAGGCCGCGTTCCCGATCCTTCCGCACCAGAGTTCAAATTTTCCTTTCCGGGAACAAAAGCCGGCAGTACGGTCGTGCATTTCAATCCTTCGGCGATAAAGGCCGAAAGCCTCTGAACTTCGCGGCTATTTGGATCGGCGATGCGGTGTTCGAATATGTGACACGGTCGTTCAAGCCGCTCAAGCGAGGGAGGTGAGGGGGAGAAAAAAGGCGCGCTCCTCGGTTGACCGAAGCTTCACCATTCCGCATCCGGGTTCTGGATGAACAGCGGCACCTCCGCATGTGGACCGCCTGCGGCTCGAAGTATGTCCATGCATCGCTTGCGCTCTTGCTCGATGCCGTCCAACACCATTTCCACTGGATCCTTTTGACCGCGCGCCAGGTGTTTCGCTGTTATAGCCCACGCCGTTTTGTGAGACGATGTGCGAAAGATTCTCTTCGTGCTCTCCACGTCGCGCCTCCTGCTTGATTTGGGCAACTACCTTCGTCCTCGATCCTTGCGCGAGGGTGGCCAGATTGCTGTTTTTAATTAAACGCCCGCCGGCCTGAAACAGGATCGTCGCCGGGCAATGGCTAGCGGATATACACCCCCAGCCTCTTCCGCCTCCCGGATCGAAGCCTTCTGCTCCGCCGCGGGCTTCGCCGACTTTTCCACGCGCCAAACAAAAGCCCCGCCGAAGCGGGGCAAGGCATGCGGAGCCAGAGACGCGCCCACCTCCCAGCGGGCAAGGGGGATTTTACCACGGGCGGTGCTCGTGCAAAAGATCACAAATGAAGGTCCGATCCTTCGCCTTCAGGTATATCTTTAATGCCGCGGCGTCCTCAGTGAAGGCGTAGCACTGAGCGAAACGGAACGGTGGCGACGACCTTTCCACGGTTGTCGGAGATTTCGAACTGCTGGCCGTCCAGGACTTCATCAGCCATCAATAGCTCAGCGATCATTTCTTTCGCAGCCAATCTGGCGTCAATTACGGCAAGTTCAACGGTTGGAAAGTCGGTTCCCTCAGGATCGACCTCGAGCTCTTCCCCTTACGAATGTGAAAGAAGTATTTTGGCATCCGGTCCCTCCGCCGGACGTGAATGTGAGATTTAACGTATTGTTCCGATTATTTGCCCACGGGCCCGACAAGGCGGGAGACCGCTTCGGGGGTCTCAGCAGTCTCCCTATTCCCGGGCGGGACTTGAGGCGCCCGGGTATTCGTGACGGAAGCCGTTCGGAGGGATGGGCTTCCCGCTCCGCAGCTTCTGGTCCGCGTCGCAGCAAGCACCACATTTATATATCGGCGCAGTCGTGAAACGAAAGGGGCCGCTCCCAGGGACGTGAAGGGGCTCCTGTGCGGTCTTCGATTGGGGGACCAAATGCTCATTGGAGACCGGGCAACCGCGCGTCAACAACCGTGATCGCGTCCGCTTGTTCCCTTGGCCATATTTTATTCCACCTGCTGCATCACGACGGCGTCAGCCGGCGCTGCTACCCCGCCACGCGGGCTTACTGCGGCGTCAACGTGTTCCGTCTGCACGCTTTGTGTCCAACACGATCTTGATGGTCCTGATCATCTCCGCGGCATCAAGAAGCAACTCCTTAACTTCCTGATCCGATAGCCTCCCTACAAAACCTGTTGCGCTTATAAGGCTTAGACTGGACTGCCGATATTTTTCGACCTCTTCACCAATTTCCTCGCGGGCTTCGAGAATGGTGACGTAGGCACGACCAAGTAGGCGAACCCGCTCGGCGTCAGCCACATCCCCGACCTTATTGGCCGCACGAATTAATTCTGCAATAAATGCTGATGGGGGTGCCATGACCAGAGTATCAATTTCCGACCAAGCCAAGCACCGACAGCGTCACGTAGCCGAGCACGCATAACCACGCGATCTGTGTTGCGGCTACCGCCCCCAAAATTAGCTTCATCATAATTTGCGCCTCAACTGACTATCCCTCCTATCAAGCGTCAAGGACGGCTGCTTGGCAAGAGTTGGCAATGACCTCGCGCCACGCGCTCAGCCTCATTAACCAGGTGCGGTTCGAAGGCCGGCAATGCTGTGGAAAAAAGCCCCGCACAGTGGCGGGGCAAGAAGGCGACACGCTAGGCTCAGTATCGCCGGGAGAGCCAGAGAGGACTCGGCCTTAGCTTAGCCATTTGCCGGCCGGGGGGAAGGTCCGATTCCGTCAATCCGGTACGGTTCACAAAAAAGCCCGCCGGTGAGGGCGGGCTGGATGGGGTGCCATTCAATTAAGGCCAGTCGTTTCCCTTGCACGTGCGTATCTCCATCAGGCAATATTCCTGTATTGCGGCTGATTAACCTGTCTGTCGCGCGCTGCGGCGGCGGTTCGGCCTATGCGAACTTTGCGGAAATCGCTAAACGTCTCGCCGGAGAAGTGGGGGGTAGGATGGTCCGAGGCAGGAAACAGAAACGAGGCGACCTGGTTAGGATCGACATTGGTGATGGAAAGCAATTTTTTGCCGTCGCCCTGACAAGCCCGCTCTTCGCATTTTTCGAAGGCGTTTCCGAACATGAACACCCGTCCGCAATCGCCGGAGATCACCCAATCCTTTTTAAGCTTGCCGTGATGGACAGCGCTGTGAGGTCAGGACGGTGGCCTGTTATCGGAAAGGTTGATGAAGCGACGGTATCCTCATTGGAGAATATCGTGTTCTTCAAACAAGATTCGATTTCAGGCAAACTATCAGCCTACAATCCCATCACGAATATCGAGTCTCAGTTAAGCTTCGACGAGGCCGATAGCCTAGAATGCACGGCAGTTTGGAGTGCTGAGCATGTCGAAGACAGGCTTCGTGATCATCTCAGTGGCGTTCCCAACAAGTGGTGGGCATCAATGCGGCCCCGAAAGTAGCCAAGAGACAATATCGAGAATGTCCGCTTCTGTTCAGGGCTCTCCGATCCCCGTTAAGGCCGCAGTCTATTCCATCACCGGAATTTCGCCTGCCTGAAACAAAATCGAAGGCGGGCCATAATCCCCTAGCGTCGGGTCCGCATCGCGGCTCCAGGCCAGCACGCCGGCATAATGGCTCGCCATGAGCCTTGCTTCGCGCAATGCGCGCTCTTCCGTGTCGACCAGGCGCGGTTCGAACGCCGGCACCAATTCCCCCTCATCTGTCTTTCTGAATGCTGCCAGCACTACGAGCTTGCTCGTCGTCATGGAAAGCTTCTCCCTGATTTGCCGCTGTTTGCGGGTCTTTTTTCAGGTAGGTAGAGATAGCGCGCTTCAGATCGATTTGCCAGTTTCCGAAGTCGATCAGGCCGCTTGTGTTGAGGCGTTGATAGAGATCACTACGGACCTCCGCTACCATCGAATTTATCAATAAAATCAGCCATCTAGTTAGCTCGTGGGTGTGGCGCGGCGGCAACTTCTGGACAAATAGGCGTTGGCTTTCGGACACGAAAACAAAAGCGCACCGCCTATGCATGAGGCTCAGCTAGCTTGGCTTCAGCCTCTAACGATAATGTGGCGCGGCGGCACCTTCTGGACAAATCGGCACTAGCTTTCGGACACGGAAACAGCTCGATGTGGCGCGGCGCCACCTTTAGAACAAATCTGCACTAGCTTTGACACATTAAGACAAGTTGGGTCGCTACTCCGCTTCATGTTGAGGGGGTGACGATTTGATTTTCATCGACCTCAATTTCGCGCAAAACAACCCCGATCCTCTCATTCAAGAGAACGAGATTGTCTGTCACTGACATCATTGAACGTCGTGCATCCTCCTCATTCTGCGCAAAAATAGCCGCTGCCCCGATTCTGAGAACGCGAGGGCGAGTTGCCGCGTCTCTTCATCCTTTATGCGCACGCGTAAGCGCGAAAACGCCCCTTGCTCATTGGTAATTCCCTGGTTTACTTCTTCACCTAACAGGGACTTTCCCCATTGCTCAGAAGCTCGGAAGCTCATCACGTCGTGATGATGTGCTCTACCAAAGAACCGAGCTAGGCGGCTGACAACATCCTGAAACTCCAGCAGCGTAGCGTGCTGAAAGTCGAGCCGTCGTAGGCGCAGGCTGTCGCGTCGCTGCTCTTCACGACCAAGGCGTTCTCGCCGAAAGGCCCGCCGCTCGGCGAGGACATCGAAAACAACTTTGAGCGACGCACCGACGATCAGCGTAATGACCGGGAACCATACGTCAGGGCTGATGCCAAGCATGAGAATCTATTCCTTGTCTCGAAGGAGGGTGTGTGATGTGATGAACAGCAACCCGGACCATTTATGTTTCTGGTCAGTTCCCATTATGATTTCGTTGCCGGGAGCGGGCGTGATTCTTTCGGGTTCGGTGAACGAATGTGAAGACATGCTGACCGATTGTGACCTCAAGGTTTTTGCCGCCAGAGTGATTCCCTTCGAAAAACGACCGCCAGTAGGGACCGACGTTGCTTCCGCTGAGGCCCTTGCCGACGTTGTCCATTCCGCGGACTATCACGTATAAACCTGCGGCAAATTGAAGAATCGTTGCGGTGGACAGATCGCCTGTCGCCGATGCGTTTGATGTAAAAACATCGTAGGCAATTGCAACCCCGACGATCACCTCGAACAATCCATATGAGAGTTTAGCTCGTTCCCGCCAGAAATAGATAGCAATTCCGGAGATTAGAATTGTCGTGGCAACGGTGAACGCGTTGTATTCCGGGGGCCTTTCCAGGGCCAAGGTTACAAGCGGCATGCCCACAAGGAACGCGATGTAAGCAACGCCAACATTTAGCATCAGTCGGCCAAATGTCGCTCTCAGGGCCCACGCAATAGCATCTGAATAGGCCTTCGCGATCTGGAAGGTTTCTTCATTCCCTGCGTCTCCCCGAGAACTCACGCGTTCGGGATTCGACACTCGGGCGTCCTCGCCGGGCGCCAAAACCTCATCCGGAAATCCGATCAAGTAGAAGCGAGGTGCCGAGCTTCCAAGTGCCTGTCGGCAAAAAAGAACTTCAGGCCTTTGGTCCTTAACCCGATACGGCGAAACCTATTTGAACGGAAGAGGGGCGCTGGATGATTCCAGTATTTGCGCACCTCGCGTGACGAGGTGATCAACGTAAGCAGTCAGCTCTTTAGCACCTCGGCGATTAAATGGGTGTCTGATGAGGCTTTCAATGGTTGAGCGGCAGATAATGAGCCTTTGAGGTGGAAGCCGTGAAACACGGCGCGGTGCGTTCATAATCACACGTGCGCTTAGGACGAAATAATGTGGAGCAATGGGTTCTAAGAGCATTGGCCGACCTTGCAAAATGGGACGCAACCAAAGGTAAACACTCACTTTCAGATTGTCGATCTATCGACATAGGACGCGTCGGGCTTGTCGAGGGTTGGACGGCGTTGCAACCGCATCTCGCTTCGGAGCCAGCATCGACTGCACCCAAACTGGGCAGCCAATTATGCAATGTATCTAAACCCCTGCACGCTCCTGAAATGCCCACCATAGCCAGCTTTGATACGGCCAGCCGAGCGCGAAATCTTCTCCGCCTGCGGGCCTTGTTCGATCCGTAAAGCGAGGCCGAAACCTGCGCCCATAGCGGATGCCGGCGAAGGGCGTTCGCGAGACCAGGGTGCGAGGTGTTGACCAAGGTCGGCATCGGCCGGCTGTACGGATTGTCTCCGCGCCGCCACGAAGCGCAAACCCTATTCAAGAACCGCAGGCCGATGCCGGCGCCCTGCCAGTCCGGCATCACCACGAGGCGGCAAGCGCGGGCCTCCTTCAAGCCCGGCCGCGTTGACATCGCCACATGCGCGACGGGTTCACCGTCAACGAACCCGACATAACAGCGGGCCGCGATTGCTCGGGGCACCCTTAGATAATGATGCGGCTCAAAATATCGCCACCATTCCCAGCCGGTCTTGCGGATTTCCAACGTGATCTCCGGTCGTCGCCGAAGATACCTCCCGGTGAATGCACCCGTTGCGGTGTCGAGCACCCAATCCGGCTGAAGCCAGTCAATGATGTCGTAGTGGCACGAGAGCAGCACGGCGCGACCCTCGGTGCGCCGCCACGCCTTGCCGAAGGCCATGGCACCGATGCGCGCCACTTGCCGGTCAACGACACTCGTAAACTCGTCAATGACGATCTCGGCCGGCCGCTCACACAGTATGCGGGCTAGAGCCGCCCGGAACTGCTCGCCGTTGGAAAGAACGTGGTGCGGGCGCAACCAGCTCGGCACGGAACCGAGCCCCACGGCCGATAGGGCGGCCGTCACGTCATCGAACGGCAGCGCCGGCCCGATCGCGTCGACAAGCGGCAGGTCGGCGGGCCACGCGAAATCCGCGAACCGTTCGCGGCCGAAGAACTGCCGGCCGATGGAGGTCTTGCCGGAACCGGACGGGCCGACAACCAGGCCGAGGCTCCACGGCTCCTCTAACGGCAAGTCCACCTCCAGATTGAAGCGGTGGGCGTCCTCGATGTTGAACAGACTTCTAACGCGCGCCGCGCGGTAGCTGTCGAAGTCCGGAGATGAATGGGCAATGGCAATCCTCACGTCACCACCACCTTGATCTTCGATTTCTTGATGTCGTTAAGCGTTTCGAAAAGGCGAATTTGTGAGGCTTCGTCGTCGCAGACGAGAACCACGCCGTACTGTTCACGGTAGCGGAAGTTTGGCGCACCCGGCGCATCGGCCGGCAGGGGTGGAAGAGCATCTTTGCTCATGGTCGATCGACCTTTCTGTTGGCCGCTCTTGGCGATCCGGTGGGGGTCCGAAATCTCTTTGTTCTGCCTCGTTCGAAACACTCAGCCCTCATCGTCCACCTGCGTCTCCTTGAAGGCCATCGCACCCGGAAGGCCATTGCAGGCGTGGCCGCCTGATTCAACTACATCTGTCCCAAAATACGCTTGGTGGATTTAACCTGGCATCATCTTGTTTTGTATGGACGGGCAGTTCGGTGCTCTGGCGGTTGCAGGTCATCGTGAACCGAGGGGCCGTCAGCCAAAATCGTGTGGCATTGCGGGTTCCGCGTCGGCGTCAAATTTGAACCCAGAGCCTAGTTTCTGGATTCTGCGCTGATCACAGAAGAACTAGCGCCACTATATTCGCAATGACGGCGTCAGTGGCTTCTGGAGAAATCTTGAGGTTTGGTGAGCATCACAGGGGAGAGGGCGATGAAAAAGTGCTTCCGGTCTCCTTCGCCGGCCTATCGCTTGCAAGCTGCACGGCGACGGAAAGAGGAGCGGGTGTCGGTGCAGCATCGGGCGTCATCATTGGCGGAGCCATTACCACCGATGTACGAGGCGCTGCTGTTGGAGCGGCCATTGGAGGTGTTTCCGGTGCCGTAATCGGCAATGTGGCCGGTCGCTATTACTTCGATCGCATCGGTCGACGCTATCTCGCATCCCGTCGACACTGATCCTGTGAACGAGGCGGAATGGCGGTCTCGTTCTGCCTAACGACACGGATAGCTGGGGTAGCGACCGGTCATCCCGGTTTTAAATCCAGTTATGCGAGTGCGTCCACCCCTTGAACGATCCGGCGCTTGGCATGCGCCCCAATCGCGGGTTGCCCATTCGATTCGTTTTTGACCACTGGCCGAACCTGATTTCAACTCGAACGACCGCCTCGGGCGCGATCCTCAGGCTTAATGGAGGCAAAAATGGCTACCGCCAGTGCCGCATCAAAGACCACGATGCAAAGATTCCTCGACGGTGTCGAGAAGGTGGGCAACATGGTTCCCCACCCCGTCGTCATCTTCCTGATCCTGATCGGCATCGTCATCGTCTTGTCGGCCGTTCTGGGTGCGTTCGGGGCGTCGGTCACCTACGAGCAGATTAATCCCGAGACACATGCGATCGAGACAGCGTCTACCGGCATACGCAGTTTGTTGAATGTCGAGGGGATACGCTTCATGTATTCCTCGCTCATTCCCAACTTTATGAGCTTCACTGCGGTGGGGCTGATGATCGGCGCCATGATCGGTGCTGGGGTTGCCGAGGAGTCCGGCCTGGTCACGGCGCTCATCCGCAAGCTCGTCATCGTCTCGCCGCGCTGGGCTTTGACCTACATTCTCGCCTTTGTCGGCATCATTGCCAGCATCGCAGCGGATGCGGGTTACCTGGTCCTCATTCCGCTTGCCGGCGTCGCCTACCTCGCGGTTGGACGGCATCCGCTTGCCGGCCTCGCCCTCGGCTTTGCCGCCGTGGCCGGCGCGTTCACGGTCAACATGCTGATCAAACCGCTCGATGCGGTCCTTGTGGAGTTCACCAACGATGCAGCGCGCCTGGTCGATCCGACAGTTTCGATCGGCCTTGCGTCGAACGTCTGGTTTTCCATCGCCTCGGTGCTGTTTCTCACAGTGGTCATTGCTTTCATCACGGATCGTATGATCGCGCCGCGGCTGGGCGAGTATAAACCGGACACATCGAACGGCGCCGTTCAGGACCAGGGGGCAACGCTGTCCGCTGAGGAATCACGTGGACTGCGGTTCGCACTGTTCGGGCTTATCGGCCTCGTCGTGGTTTTCCTGCTTCTGACGCTTCCCGCCGGAGCGCCATTGCGCAATCCCGATACCGGCGAACTGATCGGCAATTCGCCGTTCATGAACGGCCTCATCGCCCTCATCATGCTGGTCTTTCTGGTGACAGGCTGGACCTACGGCATTGGCGCGGGCACCTTGCGCACCCTGGCGGAGGTGATCGCGGCGATCGAAAAGTCGATCAAGAACATGGGTGGCACCATCTTCCTGTTCTTCGTCCTCAGCCAGTTTGTCTCCTACTTTACCTACACCAATATCGGGACGGTCATGGCGCTCAGCCTCTCGGGCGTTCTTCAGGCCGCCAATATCGGCGCGCTTCCCTTGCTGCTCGGTTTCATCGTCGTGGTTGCCATCATCGATCTGCTGCTGACGGGCGCCATCGCGAAATGGGCAATCTTTGCCCCGGTCTTCGTACCGCTGTTGATGAAGCTCGGGGTAGAGCCGGAGGCTGTCCTGGCGGCTTATCGTGTCGGCGATTCACCGATGAACGCGATTACCCCGCTCAACGCCTACTTTGCTCTCGTCGTCGGCTTCGCCCAGAAATACGACAAGTCCGCAGGCGTGGGCACGATTGTCTCCCTGATGCTCCCCTATGTCGTGTGGATGTTCGTCCTCTGGACAGGCCTGTTTGCGATCTGGAAGGCACTCGGATTGCCTTGGGGGTTGTGACGGCGGCAGGTCACCAGTCAAATTCAAATAGTTGGAGAACACCATGAGCAGCACCTCAATTCCACTGGACGTCGCCGCGGCAGAAGAACATCTCATGCGGTTTCTCTCCGTCGAAGGCATTACAGGGCAGGAAGCGAATATCGGCGCGGCCGTCTCCGATGCTTTGCAGGCAATAGGCGTGCCGAAGTCGGCGATCCGTTTCGATGATGCCGACGCGCGTATTCCCCTGCCCACGGAAACGGGCAATCTTATCGTGGATCTTCCCGGAACGCGCCCGGGGCCGCGGCTTCTGTTCTCCACACACCTCGACACCGTACCGCTCTGCGCGGGCGCAAAGCCGAGACGCGAGGGTGACCGCATCGTCTCCGACGGCACCACCGCCCTTGGTGGAGACGCCCGCACCGGCGTCGCGGTGCTCGTGGTGGTCGCCGAGACGCTTCTCAAGCACAAGCTCACGCATCCGCCAATCACTCTGCTTTTCACCGTGCGCGAGGAGAGCGGACTTCATGGGGCCCGCGAGCTAAACCCGGGCGATCTGGGTGGCGCGACGATGTGCGTCAATGTTGATGGCCAGAGTGCTTCGGACCTGATCATTGGCGCCGTTGGGCAGGAAAATTGGGAGGCGGTGATCGTTGGTCGCGCGTCCCATGCCGGCGTGGCGCCGGAAAAGGGCATCTCGGCTACGATGGTTGGTGCGATCGCTCTTGCCGAGGCACGGAATGCCGGTTGGTTCGGCAAGGTGGTCAAGCCGGATGGCCGCGGCACCAGCAATGTCGGCATCTTCGGCGGCAAGGACAACAAGCCAGCCGGTGACGCGACCAACGTCGTTACGGACTATGCCTATATCAAGGGGGAAGCCCGCAGCCCGGAAGCAAGCTTCGCGACGAAAATCGCCGATGGCTACAGGGAGGCTTTCACCAAGGCGCAGGCCGAGGTGCGGGATCACGAAGGGGAGACGGCCGAGCTGGCGTTCACCCAAACCGCGGCTTACCCACCGTTTGAACTGGGCAAGGACACCGCGATTGTCAAACGCGCCGCCAAGGCGATGGAGATACTCGGAATCGAGCCCGTCTATGTATTCTCCAATGGCGGGCTGGATGCGAACTGGCTCGACAAGCACGGCGTTCCCACCATTACCATTGGAGCCGGGCAGGCGGAGATCCATACTATCAAGGAGTATGTAAACCTCTCGGAGTTCGAGAAGGGTTGCCGCCTCGGAATTCTTCTGGCCACGCTTGACGACCAGTAACATCGCGGGGCCACGGCTTTTCTGGCCGTGAACCGCGACATCAAGTGCCTTCGGCGCTTTCGTTAAGACACGCCTCACCCGGCTTTTGGGTGAGGCTCGAGCGGCGATTTTACTGCGTATACGGGATGTATGGTGGCCGGCACCGTGCAGTCCTTATGCCACTCACGGTTTTGGTGGACCTGGCAAGTCAGAACAAGGAGCGGAGCGTTTGAGCCCGATTGCATATACAGCCACCATCATCGCTGTCGTCGTCGTCCTGTTCGTCTGGAACAAGCTGCCGGTCGTCCTCGTTGCCATGGCCACCGCTCTGGCGCTCTGGGGGACGGGCGTGCTTACGCTTGGCCAAGCGCTCGGCGGCTTCGGCGATCCAGCGGTCATCTTCATCGCGTCGCTCTTCGTCGTCAGCTCCGGGCTCGAAGTCACCGGTGTCACCGCCTGGGCCGGTCAGCTTCTGATCCGTGGCGCAGGGGAAGAAAGCCGCACGCGTCTTTTGCTTCTCACGATGGGCTTGGTCGCGCTGCTGACCGCGCTGATCAGCGTCAACGGTGCTGTTGCCGCGTTGCTGCCAGTGGTGGTGGTCATTGCCGTCCGGCTCAAGCGCAACTCCTCGCAATTGCTAATGCCTTTGGTCTTCGCAGCCCATGCCGGCTCGATGCTGGCACTGACGGGAACACCCGTGAACGTCCTCGTTTCCGATGCTGCGACAGACGTCGGGGTTGGCAGCTTTGGGTTTTTTGAGTTCGCGCTGGTGGGCGTGCCCCTTCTGGCCGGCACCATGGCGATCATCATTCTGTTCGGAGAGAAACTTCTTCCCAAGCGCGATGGCGCCACCATGCCCGCCGATTTCAGCCGCCACGCTACGACGCTGGTTGAGCAATATGGCCTCGCCAGCGGCATCTACCAGATGCGCGTGCGTGCGAGTTCGCCCTATGTCGGCACGCCATCGTCCGGGTTTGACCTCTCGGCCATTCCGGGGCTGCAGCTTGTCGCCATTCAGGAGGGAGAAACTGCTGGGCCGCTCCGCAGGCCTTTGATCGCCGAGGGTGATCATTTGCTGGTGCGTGGCGATGCCGAGACGGCCGCCGCCTTTGCGGCAGAAAAACATCTCGCGTTTCGCGACGAGAAGGCCGTCGGTCAGGGCGAGGAGACATTGTTCAATCGCAGCTCGGGTCTCGCCGAGGTCGTTATCCCGCCGCGCTCAGGCCTTATTGGCGAGAGTGTGTTTCCGGGAATGGTCACGGAAAGCGGGGATCTCATCGTCCTCGCTGTGCAGCGGGCGGGTGAGGAAATGACCGCGCGTAGCGCGACCAGGGATTCTGGCGGGATCGTGCTGCAGGCAGGCGATACGATGCTGCTGCAGGGAACATGGAAGGCCCTCGACATTCATCTCGATGACCCTGATGTGCTGGTGGTGAACTCGCCTGAACTGGTACGCCGCCAGGCCGTCCCCATGGGACCGGGCGCGTATCAGGCAATCGCCATCCTGGTCGTCATGGTTCTGCTTCTGGCAACAGGCATCGTGCCGCCCGCTGTGGCTGGCCTTCTCGCCGCCGGAGCCATCATTCTTTCCGGGATCATGAACGTCGAGCAATCCTATCGCGCCATCGGCTGGACAACCGTCATCCTTGTCGGCGCCATGATGCCGCTTTCCACGGCCATGGTGGAGACGGGGGCTGCCAAGCTGATGGCCGAGCACCTTGTGAATTTTGTCGGCGACGCCGGCCCCGTTGCGCTGCTCGCGGGACTGTTCGTCCTGACGGCAATCATGGGGCAGCTGATCAGCAATACAGCGACCGCACTCATCGTCATCCCGATCGGCGTGGCTGCTGCGACAACAATGGGCATTTCTCCGCGCCCGGTGCTGATGAGCACGGCGGTCGCCGCCGCCGCCGCATTCCTGACGCCGATTGCAACGCCCACCAACCTGATGGTGATGGGGCCGGGTGGATATGCCTTCAGCGACTATTGGAAACTCGGATTGCCGCTTCTGATCTGGTTCTTCGTCGTCGCCGTCTTTCTCGTTCCGCTGATCTGGAGTTTCTGAGGCACAAGCTACAATTCAGCGGGGATCGACGGGCTTTTCACGAGCGATTTCCTGAGCGGACCTCTCGGGTCGGCTTACAGTGGCACAGCCTGCCAGGGGCAGATCCTACCGCGACCTGACAAGCCCGGAGAACCCGGCAACCGCCAGCAGGCTCAAGGCCCAGCCAACCACCGACTGGAAAAAATAGTAGTTCAGTGTCATCGATCCATAGGGCTTCGTCGGGTCCGGCCTCCAGTACTCTTTCTGCCCGATCGACAACACCGGCAACAGAACATCCAGCGAATACATCACGGAGTTGAACTCCGGGTAACTCGACGCCTCGGGTTGATCGCGGAAGCAGGAGAGCTGGTTCTGCCCGGCCAATGCCCGTCCAGGAAAGGTCTGGCTGCTCGATGGCATGTAGCGGTTTTCGGTTTGTTCGAGACCGCACATCGTCCATTCGAGGGAACGCAGGATAACCGGGCTGTTGGGCTTAATGGCGCCGTTGTGCTGGGCGAAGGCGAACACCCCGGTACCAATCGCCCAGAACAGGATCAGCCAAAGCAGGGCCAGTAGAGGCTGGCGTCCATAGCGGACGGTTATGGCAAGGATTCCATCCCTGAATGCCAGGCCAGCACGCAAGGCTGGATTTTTTGCCCGCGCTCGTCTTGCGCGCCGTTGCAGCCGCTCCTTCGCGATCAGGATGGTGCGGGCGTCCTCCTCATGACCCATCTCCCCCAGCACCGTCGAAAGCTGTTCGTAGGGTTGCGGCCAGAAATCCGCTTTCCATCGTTCCGGCGTCTGGCGCGCCAACCAGTCAAGCCTGCTTGTCGCATCCACCGGCCCGCCGATGATTGCGCCATACTGACACCGGTTCAGAAGCAGATCGCCGGTCTGCGGCCAGCTTTCCTGGTCGTCGTCGATTGCACCGATGGTCGTTGCCGTCAGATCGAGCATGCCCTCGATTGAAGCGCCCTGCCGGAGGAAGAATGCGCCTTCGATCGTGGCATGATTGAGCCTCAGCGCATACCCGCCTGGCTGGGATAGACTGGCCGATGAACAATCGATGTCGCCGCGAAAGCGAGCGCCAAGCAGCCTGGTTTCGCCGACAATTGTCGCCCCTCTGAGAGCGCAGTCGCCGCCGGCCACGATCGCGTCGCCGTTCAGCGCGACTTCGCCGGACCGCTCGATCCGGCCACCAACCGCATTGACGTCTCCGCCGAGGCGCACCGCCGACAGATTGATGCCACCTTGCACGTTGGCGCCGCGCAGGAGAATGCCACCCCTTACTTCCAGGCCACCGGCATCGAGGGCTGTTGTGTTAGGCGAGGTAATCGAGACTCCATCGGCCTCGAAGCTGGCGCCGATGCGAGCCCCAGAAAACTTCATCTCTCCGGTCACGGTCGCGCCGCGAATCGAGATGCAACCACGCGCTTCGAGCCGGTCGGCCTGCAGACCTGGCAAGACCGAGCCGTCGAGGAACAGATTGTCGATTATCGCGGACCGCAGAATCGGGGAGGCTTCGAACCGGCAGTCCTTTAACCCGATGTCGCGCGGGATCCGGCAACCTTCCAGATCGAGTATGCCCGTCACCCAGGCACCACTGACCCTCACGCCCTTCTCGTGGGAATGGTAGTTGTTGTTGCCCAGAATAAGAAAGCGCAAAAGTTCTGCACGCAGGGTGCGCTCGGGATCATCGCTCTCCGGCAGCAAGCCGTCGCCCAGCCGGTCGAAATCACCAGAACTCAGATAGGCAGCGATCTTGGTTTCTGCGGCGCTAAGCGGCTCAAAACTGGCAAGGCCGTACGCGGCGGCAACTGCGGCTCCGGCGCCCGCTTTCTCGTTCATGAGTTGGATATCCGTTCGATGCCGGCCCGTTTCATCATGCGGTCTTTCCTCTCGCCACGACAGTCCCGGAATGGCTGTCGTCTCCGAGCTTCCGGCGAGGCGACAGGAACGGCGCTTCTTCGCCAACGTCGCGGCAGACCGATTTTCGTGGTCTGTTTTGCCTTGAGCCCGATTGATTTATCCGTTTTCAGCGCGGGTCAAGGGGCATCGGCCCCGTCACATTCAGCCGACGGCAAAAAGCGTGCAGTGAAACGACATACCGGACCCGAGGTATAGTTTCTGGATTCTATGCTGATCACAGCTCGCTGCGCGTGGTGCTAAGCTTGAGACTGGGATCTGTTCTTAGCCGCAGCCGGGGACGCGCCGGACTAAGCCAACGTCAGTAGGACCCAAGCATCCAAGACCGCATTTTGAAAGCCTGGGCGATGTCTGCAGACCAAGGAAAAATGCGAAAGCGTGTAGCGGACCTGCCGCGAGGCCTGGTTTTCCTCTGGGTCTTTTTGTTTGCCGTCTGGCTGGTGATCAATGCGTCCGTGGAGCTTCCGGTCGTTGCAAGCGGCGCGCTTGTATCCCTGGTCCTGTCGTGGATCTTCGTTCGAAGAACCGATGTCTGGCGCATCGAGATGACGCCCGGCAAGGCCCTTCATTTCCTTGCATATACGGGCGTGTTCTGTGTCGAAATGGTGAAGGCCAACATCGAGATGATACGCTATGTCTATGCTCCGCGCATCGACATCCGTCCTGGCATCGTGAAAATCAACGTTCGGCTGAGGTCGCCGATCGGCAGGGTGGCGCTGGCCAATTCGATTGCGCTCACGCCTGGTTCGCTTGTCATGGACATCACGGACGACGCGATGTTCATTCATTGGCTCGACGTCAAGACTACGGATCCGGAAAAGGCGACCGGGATGATCGCCGGGCCGTTCGAAAAGCATCTAGGGGCTGTCTTTGGCTGACACCCTTCTTCAGATCGCGGCTGTTTTGATCTTCTTCAGCATCGTCTTCGGCGTGTTGCGCCTGATCATCGGGAAGACCGCTGTCGATCGCGTCGTCGCCATCGACATGCTGACAGTGGTTTCGATTTCAATGATCGCGCTCTACGCCCACGTGTCGGGACGCTTTCTCTATCTCGACGTAGCCCTTGTCTATGGGCTGCTGAGTTTCCTGGCCGTTCTCGCGATCGCCCGCTTTCTGGAAAAGGGGCCGTAGTCATCGTGCTGGAACTTTTGGTCCTGTTGGTCTGCGGCAGTATTCTGGTGAGCGGTTTTTTGGCTGTTCTGCTGGATAATCTCATGGCCGCGGTGATCAGCGCCGGCCTCGCAAGCCTGTTTGCCGCCGTCTCCTATGTGCTGCTTGCAGCACCCGACGTCGCCATGGCCGAAGCGGCGATCGGCTCGGGCCTCGCGACCCTGATTTTTCTCTACACCATCCGCAAAACCAACGGCGGGAAGGAGTGAGACATGGCTGAGCTGATCGGTAGCTTCGTGATCCTGGTCGGTGCGTTTTTCCTCTTTTCCGCCGGTCTCGGCCTCTTGCGCATGCCCGATACCTATACCCGGATCCAGGCCGGCACGAAGGCCTCCACCCTCGGCAACATTCTGGTTCTTGCGGGCCTCGGCATCTACCATCCCGACTGGGCGCTTAAGCTGCTGATCGTCGCTTACTTCATCCTGATGACCAATCCGCTGTCGTCACACGCCCTGTCGCGGGCGGCCTATGCGATCCGGACACCGATGACGTCGACCACGATGTTCGATGCATTGCGTGATGAAAACAGCAAGACGGAGAAGGAGGATGTCGCGCCATGAAGCGTGTCTTCACTCTCCTGGTGCTTGTGGCGTTCGGCTTCGTCTTTTCCGGTCTTGTCGGCGACTACAGCGAACGCCAGACGTTGTCCGCTCTGGCTCAATACTATCTGACCGAAGTGCCCCGCGAACTTGGTGCGCCAAATATCGTGACAGGCATTCTGATCTCGTTTCGCGGCTTCGATACGCTTGGCGAAGTCGCCGTGCTTTTCATGGTGGCGGCAAGTGTCGGTACGCTTCTTGGCGGCAGGAAGAGCGAGCAGGAGCCTTCCCAAACCGCGCCGGGCGAACAGGCCGTAGGCCCGAGCGAACTCGTGCGAAACGGTGCGGAAGTGGTGCTGCCGCTGATTTTTCTCTTCGGCGCCTATGTCATCATGAACGGCCACCTTTCGGCGGGCGGCGGGTTCCAGGGCGGAGCCGTCGTCGCGTCGGGCGTCATGTTGTTCATGCTTGCCTATCCTCGCGGGTCGATCGACCACCGTTTTCTCAGCATCACGGAATCGCTCGCGGGCGTTCTCTATGTCTCCATCGGCATCCTGGGCATGATTTTCGCGGGGGGCTTCCTCGATAGCACGATCTTGCCGCGTGGTGATTTCGGGGCGTTTCTCAGCGCGGGTGCGATCCCGGTCATATCAGCCTTGCTCGGTATCAAGGTCGGTGCGGAGTTGAGTGTCATCATTGACCGGTTTCGCAGCTAGGCATCAGGGAAGAGGGATCACCATGGGATTGCCGGTATCACAGATACTTCTCGCCACAGGCTTTGTCCTGGTGCTGACCGGTTTCTGGGGCATCCTGAGGCACCGCAATATCCTGCGCATCATCGTCGGCTTTTCGCTGGTGGACACCGGCCTGCACATTGTCATGGTGGCAACCGGCTACATCACCGGCGGTAGCGCGCCGATCATCGAGACGCTTCTCGGTCCCGGGGATGCGACCCCATTGTCGGTCGATCCAATTCCTTCGGCGCTGGTCGTGACCGCCATCGTCATCGGCTTTTCGGTAACCGCTATCATGCTGTCTTTCGCAATCCGGCTCTACCAGACCAGCAAAACGCTTTCGATCGACGCTCTCACGGAGTCGAAATGGTAGATAGTCTCCTGCAGCCGCTGAATATCTTTCTTCTCGGTCTTGGGGGCGGCTTTCTCATTCCGTTGCTGTACCGGATCGCCAAACCGCTCCCGGCGGCGGCGTTCGTCGTCTCACTCATGGGAATGACGGTGATTTCCGCCGTCTGCCTCTGGCGGCTGCACAACGGCGCTCCGGTGATCGAGGTGTTGACGGCCGGCAGCGTGCCGCCGTTCTCGATCAACCTGCGCTTCGGTCCCGCGGAAGGCTTCTTTTCCCTTTGCGTCAACATCATTGCGCTGCTCGGCGCATGGCATGTGTGGGACCGTCTGCGCGCGAGTTATCCAGCCCTGCTGCTCTACCTGATCCTGATCATGGGCATCAACGGCATGGTGATGACCCGCGACCTGTTCAACCTGTTCGTCTTTCTCGAGATCGTGTCGATCGGGACGTACGGTCTTTTGGGATTTGAACGCACGCCGGCGGCACTTGCCGCAAGTTTCAAGTACATCATGGCGACGGTGATCGCCTCGTCCTTCTTCCTGCTGGGGTCGGCTCTGCTCTACCACGTCACCGGGACGCTCAACATCGACGAGATGATCGCCAACCGGGCACTGATCAGCGGCCCGATCGGAACGACCGCGTGCCTGTTCGTACTTGCCTGTCTGGTGATCGAATTGAAGCCGTTCCCGGCGAACGGGTGGGGGCTGGATGTCTACGAAACGGCCAATAGCGGCGTTGCCGCGCTTGTTTCGGTTGGCGTGTCGGCGGGCGTGTTCTTCGCGCTCTACAAGCTGCTGCCGCTCTTTGAAGACTACCTCGGCATTCTCGCTATCTCAGGCGGGATAACCTTCTTTTTCTCCAATCTTGCCGGGTTGCGTCAGAGCAACGTTCAAAGAATGCTGGGCTACTCCTCGATTGCGCAAATGGGGCTGCTGTGCCTTGCGCTTTCGCTGATGCACCAGCTGGGTGCGCAGGAGACGCTGCCGCTGGTGGCCGGCGGCCTGTTTATCAACCATTTCTTCGCCAAGGCCGGATTGTTCTGGCTGGCCGGCGTGGTCAACCGCAAGGAGATCGGCGGCTGGTCCGACATTGCCGGCCGTCCGCTGCTTTTGTCTCTCTTCGCCCTTCTTCTCGTCGCGATTGCCGGCCTGCCGCCGTTTCCCGGGTTCTGGGCGAAGTGGGAACTCGTCATGCAGGTCGCCGCGGGCGAGCGATACATCTGGATCGCCGTCATCCTTGCTGGGTCACTGCTCGAAGCAGCCTACATGTTCCAGTGGTTCAAGCAGGCCATGCGGCCTACAAATGAGGGAACGCCGGTGACGCTCGGTCTTGCAAGGCTGGTGCCGGTGATCGGCTGCGCCGTGTTGCTGGCGGCAAGCGGCTATGCGGCGGCGGGTCTTGCGGACACCGCGTCCTTGTTGCTTGTCGCGCCGCTTTGCATCGGCGCCGGTCTCTATGCTCTCGATTGGCTTCCCGGCCGCATCAAATGTGCGTTGCTGCTGCTGGCGGTGTCCCTTGTCGGCCTCTGGATCGCGCGCGACATCGAGGGTACGGGTCGGTTGTTTGCCGTGCTGCTCACGGTCGGCGGGCTGGTTATCGGCTCCGCCGGTTTCTATCGCACGGATGCGCGACCCGGCTTCTATCCCATGATGGCGGTGTTGTTGCTGTCAATCGTCAGCCTGCTACGCGCCTCGACCAGTCTCGAATTTTTCTTTCATTGGGAAATCATAACCCTTTCCTCCTACTTCCTGATCACGCTCGGGCGTGGCGCTCATCCCTACGCGCTGCCGTTCCTCCTGTTTTCCCTGGTGTCGGCGTTTTGCCTGCTCGCGGGCTTCGGCATGGCGACGAGCGCGAACGGAACCACGGCGCTTGCGGCCTTCGCCACTGCAGGCCCTGCCGCTGCACTTGCCTTCATGTTGCTGGCGGTCGGTTTTCTGATCAAGGCAGGTGCCGTCGGCGTGCACGTCTGGTTGCCCGGAGCCTATGCCGAAGCGGATGACGATCTGTCGGCTATGCTGTCGGCCGTCATCAGTAAGGTCGCCGTCTTTGGCCTGTTCATAACCACCTACCTCGCCATCCGCTCTGAAGTCGGGCTCGAAATGGCACATGTGATGGGCTGGATAGGTGTCCTGACGACGATTGCCGGTGCGATGATGGCGCTTCAGCAGAGCGACATGAAACGCATGCTCGGCTATTCCAGCATGAGCCAGATCGGCTACATCATCACCGCAATCGCGCTGATGAGCCATCTCGGCTGGGTAACGGCCTTCTACCTTGTTGCCAATCATCTGATGGTCAAAGGCATCCTGTTTCTGGCCGTTGCCGGCGTCATCCTTCGAACCGGGACCAGGTCTCTGGAGCAGACCGGCGGCCTTGCCAGGAAAATGCCGCTGACGTTCGTGACCGCTACCGTTGCTCTGGTCTCGATGTCGGGGCTTCCGCCTTTGGCCGGTTTTGGCGGAAAATGGCTGCTCATCAGCGCGATGATGGAGAAGGGCTGGTACGGGCTGGTGGTCTGCGCCGTCGTGGCGACATTCCTCGGCTTCCTCTATATGTTCCGCTTGGCGCATGCCGTCTTTCTGGCTCCGCCGCGGGGCGCGCGTCGTGATATCCGGGAAGCGCCGCTGCCGCTGCTATTGCCGCAGTTCGTTCTGCTCGCAGGCATCCTGGTGTTGTCTTTCTTTCCCAAGCTGCTCATGGATCCCGTTTCCGAAGCAATCGACCCCTATTTTGCCTCCACGCTGGTGTGGCAGGGCATGTCGCTCGAAACCATCTACGGTTACTGGAATCCCGTTCCCGTCATGGTCGTCACCGTGGCGGCTGTGGCCGTGCTTCTGGCAGCGTTTCTGCTTCTCTACAGGGCGCAGCGCGGCTCGTCGGCCCCGGCGGGCATCGCCCGTTTCTTCACGTTCTATCGTATTGCCTTCACGCCTCTCGTGACACCGGTTGCCAACGCATTCTGGGGCGGGATATCCGATCTGACGATCGCTGCGGGTGGCGTGGCCCGTAGAAATTACACCGGAAACGGCCAGACATATGCACTTCATGTGCTCTGCTATGTTGTCTCCCTGTATGTGCTTGGCACATACAGTTTCTCGATCGATTGACCGGGCCGTGAGCTTAAGGCATGCCGCGCTAAAGTGTGAAACGGTTTTGCGAGAACGAGACGCGCAAGGCAAAGACGCGCGTGTGCGTGAATCTGAAGGATCGCGACACGCGTTAGCGGGTGGCTGCTAGTGCCATCCCGCCCAGAATGCGTGTTGGAAGAAAGACGACCAGCGATGCGGCCCCCTCGAAGACGGATGCGCCATCGGCGAGGCTGGCCTGGTTTGCAGGCCCCTGATCGTCCCTGAGCAAGCTGCGCATCAGCTCGTTGTTGTTCACGAGATCCATCAGCGCCGGCGAGCTGGCAAAAACGTTGTGCGTGCCGCCATCGATGTCGGAGGCATCGACAACGGCGATCTCATTTTCCTGCAGCATGGGAATGTCGGAACCGCTGCCGACGCGCGCATGGCCGCCCGCCAGACGCCTGGAAATTCCGAGTGCCCGATCACGCCGCGAAACAACGATGGTGAACGGCTTGGGGAGCGTCCCGATGTCGCGCATCTGGCTCTGGAACACATCGACGTCGATGTCCGGAGCGGCAAGCACCACGCCGCCTATTCGTCCCAGGGTCTTGCGACGGCCGGTCATTGCCAGGTCGCGCAAGGCCTCCATCACAACATAACTCCCCATCGAGTGCCCGACCAACAGAACTCTGCGCGCCTTCGTCTGCCCGGCAATTTCGATCGCCTCGGCAAGTCCCGCCCGACCGAAGATAGCGCTGTCGCGATCGAAGACGTAGAGCGGGAGTGAGCCGCCCGACGGCCATGCATAGTGGAGCGAAACCGCCCTGATGTTGTAGTCATGCGCAATCTGTGCGTTTCGAAAAACGCTGTCGGCAATGTTGTTGTTGTAGCCGTGGATGAAGATGACGATTTCGCGATCTTCCGGTGCGCGCTGGGCTAGCGCCGCATCGAGTTGTGCGATGAATTGCAGCCTCCCGTCGATCGGCCGGTATGCCTGCGCGGCAAAATGCCTGGCCGGATTTGGCAAGCGGCTACTTGTCTCGACCCTGCCCGATACATGGTTTCTGGGAATCCCGATGTCGAGTTTCGCAAAATTCAGCGTCATCGACCGTCCCGAGGAATAGGGCAGGGAAGGATTGCCCGAAGGATCGCGCGTGGTCGCGAGGTAGATGCTTTCCGTAGACTTCGGCTCCGCGCCGGATGCCAACGGGGGGCCAAGAATGGCGCGGCCGCCACAGCCCGTCAGCGATACCAGTACTATCAGAAGAACATACAGTCGTACGGCGAACATGATTCGACTCAAGTTGGCAGACAGGCTTGCAATCCTATGAACTGTAATACGCTGGGCTAGCAACCGCCCCAAAGCCGTATTTCGTACATTTCCCAACTGCAGCGAAACAATTTTGTTCTCGCCTTCAAGGTGATGCACGGGGTTTCAGTTCGTCAGCCCGTGATACCCGCCCTTATGGGTTGCGAAATCTGGACGCAAGGCCTGCGCACGGGATTCTATGCTGATCACTTCGCGCCTTGAACCGCACTATAGTGCCAGTATGGGCACTGCGTTTCGGATCGCTGCGCAACGGGGAAGCCTGCGAAAAAATTGAGGAAGGCCAATGGCTTCGGTTTCTGCGCAGAACCTAAATCGTCCACGCTGATCAGGATGCTGCGGGGATCGATGGGAGCATTCGACGTATTCAGCCGCTCCGAACCCTCGCCAGCGGCTGCCGGATCCGCAAATGTCTTGGCAGGGCGTGTGACTATCGGTGGACCGATTGACTCTCGATTTCGATGATTTGCGTTAACGATCGATGTGCGGCGGCAGGGCTGTCGCGCCGTATTGTATCTGGAGAATTCGGCATGAAAACACGTCTCGCAACTTCTGGATACAACGCTTTCTTTGGCCTGGCGGCAACGGTTGTGGCAGCCTTGCTCCTGGTTGGGTGCCAGGGCGAGGACGAGGCGCAAGACCTGCCGCCTAGACCGGTCAGGACCGTCACCGTGTCATTCAATCCGGAGGATACGTTCGGTTCGCTTGTGGGCGAAATTCTCCCGCGTACGGAAACGAGCTTCAGTTTCCGGCAAGGCGGCGAGGTCCGAGAGCGTGATGTCGATGTCGGCGATCTTGTGGAAGCCGGCACCGTTCTGGCCCGCCTTGATGCCGAGGATGCCCAGGACGCGTTGCGCAAGGCAGAAGCCAACGTGTTTTCGGCCCAGTCACAGTTGCAAAATGCGGAAACCGAGCGCGCACGTCACCAGCAGCTCTATCCACGCACCTCCACGCGCCAGGCGCTCGACAATGCTATTGCGCAAGCCAACATGGCGCAGGCTGGCGTTGATGCCGCTCAGGCCGGCCTGCGGATCGCCCAGACGAACCTCGACAACCGCGTGCTCACGGCGAACGCCAATGGCGTCGTCACGGCGATCGGTGGCGAAGTCGGGCAAGTCGTCGGCGGCGGCCAGATGGTCGTGCGCGTCGCCCAACTCCAGGAGCGCGACGCTGTCTTCGCGGTGCCGGAATCGACGATCCAGTCGACCGGCAGCGACGTGCGCGTCGAAGTGCAACTCCTCAGCAACGCCAACAGCAAGGCGACGGGAACGGTTCGGGAGATCGCGCCGACCGCGAACCCCATCACCCGCAACTTCACGGTTCGCGTCAGTCTCGATTCGGCTTCGGATGATTTCCGGTTCGGCAGCGCCGTTCGCGGCACGATCCGGCTGGCCGGCGCACCGGTGGCGCGGCTGCCGATTGCAGCGTTGTTCAGCCAGAACAACCAGACCGCTGTTTGGGTCGTCGATGCTGCCACCAGCACGACGAAGCTCGTGCCTGTCGAGGTTCAGCGCTTCGACACGGGGCATTTCCTCGTCACCAAGGGGTTGGCGAGCGGAGATAGGGTCGTGGTCGCCGGCGTTCAGCAGTTGCGCCCGGACATGAAGGTTCGGCTTCTGGAAGGAAATGTGCAATGAACGAGGGCTTCAATCTCTCGGAATGGGCGATCCGGCGGCAAAGCCTCATCATCTTCCTCCTCCTTCTCAGCGCGATCGCCGGCGTGATCTCCTATGTCAATCTCGGCCGCGACGAGGACCCTGAATTCACCTTCAAGACAATGATCGTTTCTGCCGCCTGGCCGGGCGCCACGATCGAGCAAACCACCGACCAGATAACCGACCGGCTTGAGCGGACGCTGGAGGAAGTTCCCCACCTCGACAATCTGCGCAGCCTGACAACTGCCGGCCAGTCCGTCATCTACGTGACGCTCGACGATTCGACGCCGCCCGATCGGGTTGGGGAATCCTGGTACCAGGCACGCAAGAAGGTCGGCGACATTCAGGCGACGCTGCCGGCGGGCGTTCGGGGACCATTCTTCAACGATGATTTCGGCGACACGTTCGGCATCATCTACGGCTTTACCTCGGAGGGCTTCAGTGACCGTGAGGTTCGTGACTGGGCATACGAGGCACGTACCCGCCTGCTGACGATCGACAATATCGGCAAGGTTCAACTGATCGGCACCCAGGACGAGACGATCTATATCGAGTTCTCGACGGAACGGTTGGCGAGCCTAGGGCTCAGCGCCTCGAGCGTGATCGGCACGATCCAGGCGCAGAATGCCGTTCTGCCATCTGGTCTGATGACCTCCGCGCAAGATCGAACGATTCTGCAGGTGTCCGGCAGCCTCGTGGACGAGAACGATATTCGCAAACTGAATATACCCACGTCCTCGGGCTTCGTGCGGCTCGGAGATATCGCGAGCGTCGTGCGCGGCACGGTCGATCCGGCCCAGCCACGGTTCCGCGTCAAGGGCAAGCCTGCCATCGGCATCGCCATCTCCATGGCATCGGGCGGCGATATCCTGCAGCTCGGCGAGAACATCGCCGCGACTATGCGGACGTTTGAGAACGACCTGCCGATAGGGATCAACCTGACGCAGGTGGCGAGCCAGCCGGCTGTCGTCACAACGGCAATCCGCAGCTTCACGACATCGCTGCTTCAGGCTGTCGTGATCGTGCTCGGCGTCAGCTTTCTGGCACTTGGCGTGCGCGCCGGTCTCGCCGTTGCCGTCTCCATTCCGCTCGTCCTTGCGCTGACATTCCTGTTCATGGACATCACCGGCATCGCGCTGCAGCGCGTCTCCCTCGGTGCACTCATCATAGCGCTGACGCTGATGATCGACGACACGATGGTTACCGTCGAGACCATGATGGCCAAGCTCGAACAGGGCTATGACCGTGTCAAGGCGGCTTCCCATGCCTATACCTCGACGGCATTCCCCATGCTTGCCGGCACGCTCGTGACGATCGCGGGCTTCATTCCCGTCGGTTTCGCCAGCAGCTCTTCCGGCGAATATGCGCGCTCGCTGTTTCTTGTAATCGGTTTTGCACTGATCGTTTCCTGGCTGGTCGCCGTATTGCTGACTCCTGTGGTTGGCCTTGCAGTGCTGAAATCCGTTCCAGCATCGGGAAAGAAAGAGGACGGTGCCTTGCTTCGCGGTTTCAAGAACATTCTCCGCACATGCATGCGTCTGCGCGTCGCCGTCATTCTCGGCACCGTCGCGCTGTTCGTCGTCGCACTTCTTGCATCCTCGGCAATGAACCGGCAGTTCTTTCCGTCATCCGATCGCCCCGAGTTGATATTGCAGCTGACGCTGCCGCAAAGCGCATCGCAGGACGCAACCGCTGACACTGTCGCGAAGGCGGAAGAGATCCTCGCTGCCGACGAGGACGTGGCCGATTGGAGCTTCTATATCGGCTCGGACCCCGTTCGGTTCTATCTCTCGATGGATCTTCAGGCCTCTGCGCCTTGGCGCGCCCAGGCAGTCGTGATCGCCAAAAGCGTTCAGGCGCGCGAAGCGCTGCAAGCGCGTCTGCAGGACGAACTTGACGAGAAGCTGCCGGATATCATTGTGCGCGTATCCCCGCTGGAGATGGGGCCGCCGGTTGGCTGGCCGGTTCAATACCGGATCGGTGGTGGCGACATCGCAGGCGTGCGCAATGTGGCCTGGCAGGTCGCAGATGCCATCGCCACGATACCAGGCGTGGTTCAGCCGAACCTCGATTGGAACGAGCCGGTTCGCAAGATCGTCATCAATGTCGATCAGGACCGCGCGAGACTGGTCGGGCTGAATTCGTCGGTGATTGCCCAGATGCTCTTTGCGACCGCCTCCGGACTGCCGATCACGCAGGTCCGGGACTCTATCTATCTCGTCAATGTCGTCGCGCGGGCGACGGCGGAGGAGCGTATCGACGTCAACACGCTCCGCTCCCTTCAGATTCCGGTAGGGCCGAACCATACGGTGCCGCTCTCCAGCATCGCCACGATCGACTACCAGACGACCCAACCCATCATCTGGCGCCGCGACGGCTCCACCACCATCACCGTGCAGGCCGATGTGTCGGACGGTGTCATGGCGGCCGGTGTCGTCGAGGAAGCACAGGAGAAGATTGACGAGCTGCGCCGGGCAAACCCGAATTACACGATCGCTGTCGGCGGAGCTGTCGAAAGCGCCGAAGATGGTTTGAGTTCAGTCGTCGAAATGCTGCCCGTGATGGGGGTCATCATCCTGATCGTGCTGATGTTCCAGCTCCAGAGCGTACAGCGCCTGCTGATCGTCATCAGCGTCGTGCCCTTGGGATTGATCGGCGTCGTGCTGATCATGTTGATCACCAACACGCCGGTGGGCTTCATCGCAGTGCTCGGCATGATCGCGCTTATCGGCATGATTACCCGAAACTCCGTCGTATTGATCGACCAGATCGACATGCGCATGGAGGAGGCGGGGCGCTCATGGGAGGGGGTCATAGATGTCACAGCTCAACGGCTGCGGCCCGTCTTCCTGACTGCCGGATCGACGATCCTTGGCATGCTGCCGATTATCCGCGATCCCTTCTGGTCACCGCTCGCCTTCACAGTTATCGGCGGTCTGGTGGTGGCTGCAGCCCTAACGCTGATTTTCCTGCCGGCGCTCTATGTTCTCTGGTTCCGCATTCCGGCCGAAGCCGAACCGGCCCGGGAAGAGGCGGCCCTGCCGCACCCAGTGGCAGCGGGGGGCTAAGGGCAGAGTTACGCGACGCAATCTGAAAACCTCTGCAAATTGAGGAGGATTTCCTATGGCAAAAACAATGGATCAAGCGCCGGATTCTCGCGTGACCGGGCCGGGGATGCAAGGGTTGGTTCGACTTAAAGAACATCATCAAATGAGGGACGCAATGCGCAATCGCAGGATTCTGCGCTAATTCCTTCCGGTCATTCGTCGATATGATTTGAGGCATGCGCATTTCGCGTGTTCAGAGTTTTTGTCATTGGAGTGGCCATGTCTGATTTGATCGCGATCGTTTATCCCACCGAAGCAAAAGCCGAGGAAGTACGCCAGCGCTTGTTCGGGCTGCAAAAAGAATACCTGATTCAACTCGGGGACGCCGTCATTGCGGTCAAGACCGACAATGGAAAAGTGAAGTTGAATCAAATGGTCAACACCACGGCGGCGGGCGCGACGTCGGGTAGCTTCTGGGGATTGCTCATCGGCGTTCTGTTCCTCAATCCGCTCGTCGGTGTGGCCGTGGGCGCTGCGTCCGGCGCCATCGGCGGTGCGCTGACAGACGTCGGCATTAACGACACCTTCATGAAGGATCTTGCCGGCAACCTTCAGCCGGGCAATGCAGCGTTGTTCGTCCTGGTCCGGGAGATGACCGCCGACAAGGTCCTCAAGGAAATAGCGGGCTACGGAGGCGTGGTCCTCAAGACGTCCCTCGACGAAACAAAGGAACAGGTTCTGCGCGACGCATTGCAAAAGACCGCGTCAGCCGAGTAATTTTTAGCACTCAATACCGGTATCCCGATGGGGCCGACGTTTGACTAGGAGCGCGCCGCTAAAGCCAATTGCAGGAGAGTAAGGAAGCGCTTTCAAAATGCCGGCGGGGTCATGCTCGCTGACCGTGATGTCAGCGCAGGCAATACAGCAAAACTCTGGCGTGCGGCGTCAGGCGCCTGATGGTGCGTACGTTCGCCAGAGTATTTACCGTCTCGTCGTGTGGGGATGTGCGCTCGTAGCTGGACCGGCGCGCGATCGCATTTGCACTAAACTACATCTCGCTTCTTAGACTGTCTGCCGCAAATAGATTTTCGGACATCTTTGCGAAAGATATGCAGTACAATTGTGCTAGTGGTGTGCAGAGGGATTGGCTCGATATTTTTCTATACAAAAAACTGAATTTTCGATGTGATTGCCAACCATTAACTGACGGGCCTTCTCTGATGTAGAATTTGATTTTACAATGAATAAGGCATGTTATTGTTGATAAATGCAAACGAGAAGTACGGCTATGCCTCGCAGTTAGCCCTCTGATTTGGAGCATTGATTCGCTGGGAGAAATGGAATGGCGGCGTGTTGCTTTTCTGTTGTGATAATCGACCTGGCGGCAGGCTCTGCGCCTTCCTTCGTTCCGGCTAGAGACATTTCCATAGAACAGCGCGACCTCTGCTGCGAGCTGAGTTCGCCACTCGAAATGACCGCCCGCTCCGTTTCGGCCTGTCCGGCGACGTGGGGTGCAGCTCCGCCTCGCGTGATTATGGCCGCGAACAAGAGCGGCAAACCACAACACGTGCCCTTTTTGCGAGTTGCGGCCGATGGTTCTGTCCATTTCGGCGGAGGTGTGTCGGTGCTTGCAAAAGCGGTCAACAGTTTTTCGAAAACGCCTCCCGTCGGCGATTTGATCACGCTTGACGAAATGGATGCCGCATCAAGGGAGGGTACGGCCGCACTTCACTGAAAATCGGCACATCTGGTTTCGGGATTTTGGGGAGAATCCATGCGGACTGAAGAACAAAACGTACATGCCGTTGTCGCCAGCGCCATGCCGGCGCTCGGGGTGTCTGGCGCTATGCATCTCGAAGAACTTTCGGCGGGGCATAGGGTTGCGGTGGCATCGCATCTGCCATCCTTCGAATTTTCGGTTGAAGGGCTCGCGCAATCGGACCAGTTCGCTGCTTGGCATGACACTTTTGCGCCTATGCTCGAACTCACCCAGGTCAATCACACAACCACGGAGTTCCGCGGCAGGCAGAAGCTCTGGGATCTGGGGAGCCTCGTCTTCGCGCAAATCAGCACAGACGAACTCGCTTTCACCAGCTTGCCGGGGCATGTCAGGCGGGACCCGCTTGACCACTGGACGATAACGCTGTTGCGGTCTGGAAAAATCAGGACAGACTCTGAGAGAAAGGCGTTTGCATGTGGTCCTGGCGAGGTCCAGATTCATACGCTTGGTCGTCCGTTTGTCGGTGAGGTCTCGAATAGCGAGATGCTTATGTTGTTTGTGCCGCGTGATTTCGGCCACGAAACGGCGCTTGCCCTCGGTTCTGCGGAACTCTCGAAACTCGAGACTGGGATGGGGCGACTATTTTCGGACTACTTGATAGGCGTCGCCAAGCGACTGCCCACGCTTACTCAGAAGGATCTGCCCGGGTTGGTGGCTGCCACGCGCGCCATGATTCTTGCCTGTGTATCTCCGACGCCCGAAAATATCGAGGGCGCTGAGGAGCCGATCACCGGGGCGCTTCTCGAAAGGGCTCGGAAAGTCGTGCAGATGAAGTTGCTCGATCCGCGATTGGGCGTAGAATCGGTGCGGCGGGAACTCGGCGTTTCACGCACAAGGCTTTACAACCTTTTTGAGCCGTTTGGCGGTGTGATGCACTATATTCGACATCGCCGTTTGCTCGATGCGCATTCCGCCCTCGCTGATTCTGACGACCAACGTCTCATTCTCAGAATCGCCGAAGAGTATGGGTTTTCTGATGGCGCCGAATTCAGCCGGGCCTTCAAGCGCGAGTTTGGTTACAGCCCAAGCGAAGTGAGGCGGGGAGGGCGTAGCGCTGGGTTACGCCTGCAAGACAAGCGTCGAACGGATTGTACCGACGAGGAACGGTTGGGCGTACTCCTGCGCCGATTGCAGGGATAGATCGCGTTTCCTGTCGAGATCATTGCACAGGCGATGTGGCTAGGTGATGTCAGGTTAGCTGGGAATGAAGCTGGCATTACCGGCACATAGGCTGCCGAGTAGCCGCCCGCATGAGACATCAGCAGCTGTTCACTGCGAAAAATTGATCTGTCCATCGCCTTCAAAAAACCGTCTACGTCGCGCGGGCTCTTGTTCCATTCCAGCAGCCCAGCGCGTTTCCTGCGTTTTCGTCGGAGCCTTGCCGGATGCGATGACGGCCTACGTCCAAGGTGTTAGTTGCGGCGTCATTTTACGCCGTCTGTTCTAAGCTCTCCTCCGAACTCACATGCGTCTACCCCCTTTCAGACGACCATCTGCGTCGGATTTCGCATGGGACAACAACGCAACTCACAATTCGTCTCAATCGCCAATTTGTGCAAACTGCGCTCTATTTAATGTTCACATGCAGCGGCGAACGCCAGCAGGGAGGTAGCCATGTCGGTAGATCGGAAGCCTGATATGCGGATTAACCGAGCGAGGCGTCATTTTCTTGGCGTGTCGGCAGCCACGGGTGCCCGTCTTGTAGCGGTGGGCTCCCTGGCGGCAACGTTGCTTCCTTCCGTCGCCCAGGCATTGGGAACCAAATGGTGGCAAAAAGGCGGGGGTGGTCAGGGCGGGATGTGCTTCCTGGCCGGGACCTCGATCAGGACGGCGGCCGGCGAGGTATGTGTCGAAGACCTTCGCATCGGTGATTTGGTCGAAACGGTCGATGGCGAGGCCAAGCCCATCAAGTGGATCGGATATCACACCTTCAGACGTAGCGGCCGTCACTGGAGCAAGAGCGTGATGCCTGTTCGCATCGCTCGCGATGCCCTTGACGAAAAGTCGCCGCACCGGGATCTTTATGTCTCGCCGGGCCATGCGCTGTACATCGACGGCGTCCTGATCCAGGCGGCCGATCTCGTCAACGGAACCTCGATCACGCAAGCGGTGCCGGAAGGTGTCGAGACGCTCGCCTACTTTCATATCGCCTTCACGGCGCACGAAGGCATATTCGCCGAAGGGGCCGCAGCCGAGTCGCTGCTGCTCACGGATGGCAATCATGAGATATTTGCGAATTTCGCGGACTATGCCCGCCTCTATCCGGACGACCCGCAGCCCGCCATGGTGCCGTTCGCGCCAACCGTCAGCTATGGCGGACGCGAACATCTGAAGGCCTTGGTCCGCCTGGCGGCACCACGATTTGCCCCGACATGCAATCACGCTCGACGGCTCTATGAGCGGATCGCCGAGCGTGCGGAGAATTCGGTGGCTTAGCCAGTCCCCCAAGCCGGGGCACATGTTGCGTTCCGTGTCGCGCTGGTCTGTGTTGTGTGGCGCGAAACGGTTGAACGTCGGCTGTTCTGGGGACCGGATATTCGCACCAACACAACAGGCTCTTGCCGGCCCTCTACGTGTGGATGGAGGCGACAAGAGCCGCGGCGGCCGAGATTGCATCCTGCTGCCACGGCCGCAGGTCCTGCCCGTAGTAGCTCTGGAAAACCGGCAGGAAGGGATCGTCGATGTGGGTTCTGATGCCGGAGAGCTGTTCCATCACGGCGAGGCCGCAATAGGGCACGTAGGCTGCGGAATAGCCGCCTTCATGTGACATCACCAGCCGTCCGCCGCACAGGTCGTCGGCTGCCTCCATCAGCATGCGCGTCATCTCGCGATAGGTATCGCTGTGCAGCATCATACGGCCGAGCGGATCGGCGCCAGATCCGTCGAAGCCGGAGGGCACGACGATAAGGTCAGGCTTGTAGGCCTTGAGCGCCGGCAGAACCACCTGCTGGAAGGCTGCGATATAGGCGCCGTGGCCGCTTCCGGCCGGTAGCGGGATGTTGAGATTGTAGCCGTAGCCGGCATCCGCACCGCGTTCCTCGCGGTCGCCGCTGTCGTGCGGATAGAGCCGCTCCTGGTGCAGCGAGATTGTCAGGACGCCGGGATCCGTCCAGAAGGCGGCCTGCGTGCCGTTGCCGTGGTGCACGTCCCAGTCGACGGTTGCGACGCGTTCGAAGCCGTGTTTTTTGCGGTTCTTCAGGATCGCCACCGGGACGTTGCCGAAGAGGCAGAAACCCATGCCCTTGTCGCTTTCAGCATGGTGGCCCGGCGGGCGCACGAGCGCATAGCCGTTGTCGAGTTCGCCCAAGAGAACCTTGTCCATCAGTGCATAGGTCCCGCCCGCGGCAAGGCAGGCGATCTCGTAGCTGCCACGGCCGAAGGGCGTAAGATAGCTCGCATCACCGCCACGATCGTCACTCAGCGCCTTGATGCGGCGGATGTAGTCGCGCGTGTGGAAGAGCGCGAGGTCATCCTCATCCACCGGCGTCGACTTGACGCTGACGAGCTGCTCAGTGAGGCCGGAAACCTCCATGAGGTTGCGGAAGCGCCGCTTCGTCTCGGCGTTTTCCGCATGCTCTCCCGGCTCGACGGTAAGTCCCGCCGGAAAGAATTGCGCGGCAGCGCCCGTATCGTGCCAGAGATAGAGTTCGTGAAAATTCCAGCCCGTCTTCATTGCTCGCTCCCGTTCAATTGCCGATGGTTACCCACACGCCCTTGCTCTGCGTGTAGGAGAAGATCGCATCCATGCACTTGTCGCGGCCGTTGCCGCTTTCCTTCCAGCCGCCGAAGGGCAGCTGCATGTCGCCATTCATGTAGCTGTTGACGTAGACCATGCCGGCTTCGACATCGCGGGCGAAGCGATGCGCCTTGCCGAGGTCGCTGGTCCAGATGCCGGCCGCAAGGCCGAAGGGACTGTCATTGGCGATCGTGACCGCCTCGTCGTAGCCCGACACCGGAATGATGCTGGCGACCGGGCCGAAGATTTCCTCCCGTGCGATCGTCATGCCGTTGTCGACGCCGGTGAAGATGGTCGGCGCGACATAGGCGCCATGCTCCAGCCCGTCCGGCACGCCGCCGCCGAGAATGCAGTCCGCGCCCGCCTGCCGGCCGATAGCAATGTAGTTCAGCACGCGCCGCTGCTGTTCACGGGTGACGAGCGGGCCCATCGTCGTCTTGTCGTCCAGCGGGTCGCCGGGCACGTAGCCGCTTTTCGCCTGCGCGATGAGCGCATCGGTGAAATCCGGCACGATCGACTGTTCCACGATAATGCGAGAGCCGGCGCAGCATACTTCGCCCTGGTTGCCGAAGATGCCCATGGCGGCCCACCAGGCGGCCGTTTCGAGGTTTTGCGCATCTGCGAGCACAATATGCGGCGACTTGCCACCGCATTCGGTGGCGACCTTCTTCATGTTCGACTGGCCGGCATAGATCAGCATCAGTTTACCGACCTCGGCCGAGCCGGTGAAGGCGATCTTGTCGACGCCGCCGTGCAGCGCCAGCGCCTTGCCGGCCTCCGCGCCGAAGCCGTTGACCACATTGAGCACCCCGGCAGGGCCGCCTGCTTCCACGAAGAGGCGTGCGAGCAGGAGGGCGGACAGCGGCGACTGTTCGGCGGGCTTCAGCACCACCGAATTACCCGCTGCAAGGGCGGGCGCGATCTTCCAGACCGTCATGAGCAGCGGATAGTTCCACGGCACGATGCAACCGACGACGCCGAGCGGCTGGTGGATGACATAGGAGAGCACATCGTTTGCCGTGGCGCCGACGCTGCCCTCGATCTTGTCGATGCATTCGGCGGTGAAGCGGATGCAGGTCAGCGCCAGCGGGATATCGACGGCGAGCATTTCCTGGATCGGCTTGCCCATGTCGATCGTGTCGAGCAGCGCGAATTCCTCGGCGTGTTTCTCGATGAGATCGGCAAAGCGCAGCATAACCGCCATGCGGGTTCGCGGCGCCAGGCGCGACCAGGCGCCGGACTTGAAGGCTCTGCGCGCCGAAGCCACGGCAAGATCGATATCGGCCGCATCGCCGCGCGAAATGGCGGCGATGATGCTGTCGTTTGCCGGATTGATCGTCTCGAACTTGGCGCCGGAGATTGCCTCGCGGAAATCCCCGTCAATGAAGAGCCGGCCCTCGAACGAGAGCTTTGCGGCCTTGTCGTGCCACCGGCAGGTGGGTGCGGCGATGTTCATGCGTGTCTCTCCTTAGCCGGCGAGGATCATCTGGGCGGCACGTTCGGCAACCATGATCGTCGGTGCGTTGAGGTTGCCGGACACCATCTTCGGGATGACGGAGGCGTCGGCGATGCGGAGGCCTTCGAGACCGTGGACCTTGAGCGTCGCGGGATCGGTGACGGCCATCGCATCCGTGCCCATGCGGCAGGAGGAGGACGGGTGGTAGAGTGTGGTCATGTGGCCGCGGATATAGTTGGCGATCTCGGCGTCCGTCCTGCACTCCGCGCTCGGGCTCACCTCGTAGTCGACCAGTTCCCTGATCGGCGACTGCTCCATGATGCGGCGGTTGATCTTGATGCCTTCCACCATGGTGGCGAGGTCGAGGCCTTCCGGGTCGCTGACGAAGTATTTCGGGTCGATCGACGGATACTCGATCGGGTTTGACGAGCGCAATTTGATCTCGCCGCGGCTGTTCGGCCGCTGGAGGGTGGAATGCGTGGTGATACCGGACTGGCCGCCGAGGAAGCGGGCATAGTCGCGGTGCGGGCTGATCGCGCCGTAGAGCTGGAGGTCGGGCTCGATGCCGGGGCGGCTGCACACATGGCCGCCAGAGGCGACCCAGGGTGAGGTGCGGATGCCGGTGCGCCGGTCGCGCCATTCCGTAAAACTGTCGGCGATGATCTCATCCGTCCAGGCGCCGATGCCGAGCGCCTCCTTCGTATAGAAGGTGATGGGGATGTTGAGGTGGTCCTGCAAGTCCTTGCCGACGCCGGGTAGGTCATGAACCGGATTGACGCCGACGGCCTTCAGCTCGTCGGCCGGGCCGACGCCGGACAGCATGAGGAGCTGGCACGAGCCGACGGCACCGGAGGAGAGCACGACCTCGCTGTCGGCATGGGCCGTCTCCGGCACGCCATCGACCAGATATTTGACGCCCATGACGCGGCCGTTCTCGATGATGAGCCCGGTGACGAGCACGCCGGTCTTGACCGTCAGGTTGGGCCGTTCCAGTGCGGGGCGCAGATAGGCCTTGCCGGTGCCCCAGCGCTCGCCGTCCTTGATGGTGAACTGGAAGAGGCCGACGCCTTCCTGCGTTTCGCCGTTGTAGTCGGCATTGTAGGCATAGCCTGCGGCTTCCGCAGCCTCGATCCACATGCGCTCGTATTGATCGACATAGGGCACGTTGCCGATATGCAGCAGGCCCTCATTGCCGTGATAGGGGCTGTCCTTGATATCGGCATTGGCTTCCGACTGGAGGAAGACCGGGAAGACGTCCTTCCAGCCCCAGCCGGCGCAGCCCATGGCTTCCCAGGCGTCATAGTCGGATGGCAGGCCGCGGATATAGATCATGGCGTTGAGCGCGCCCGAGCCGCCGATCATCTTGCCGCGCGGCCAGAAGATGCGGCGTCCGCGGCAGCCGGCCTGCGGCTCGGTGTAGTAGCCCCAGTCCGAGCCGGTGTTGAACATGGTCACCCAGTCGGACGGGATGTCGGAGGCGATGGGGGCAGCGCGACCGGCCTCGAGCACGAGGACCTTGCGGTTGGGGTCGGCGCTCAGACGGTTTGCGAGTACGCAGCCGGCCGAGCCGGCGCCGATGATGATCGTGTCGTACATGATACTCCTCATTCCCCGGCCGCGGCCGGCTTTTCCTGAAGCTTGGTCCTGGGGGTGGCACCGTTTCGATGCCGCAGCCAGTGCACGAGATCGCTGATCCGGCCGACAAGGCCCTTCGGCATGAGCAGGATCGACAGCGTGATGATGAGACCGAGGCCGAGCGTGCGGAACTCGCCCGCCTCGCGCATCAGCTCATCCGCCGCGACCAGAACGATGGTGCCGACGAGCGGTCCCCAGAAGGTGCCCACGCCGCCGACCACCGTGATCGCAATGATGAACATCAGCTGCGACATCGACAGGATGCCCGGGCCGATCGCCTGGAAATGCGCGGCGTAGAAGCCGCCGGCAAGGCCGGTGAAGAAGGCGGAGATGCCGAACACCAGCAGCTGTGCCTGGAAACGGTTGACGCCGCGCGCCACCGCATAACCCGGATTATCCTTCAGCGCCCTGAAGGCAAGGCCGATCGGGCTTTTGACGATGATGTAGGTAACGATCATCGTGATGGCGAAGAGGGTGGCGATGATCGCGTAGTTACCGACCAGCCATTGGCCTTTCAGCAGCGCCCGCGTGCCGAGATCGCCGAAGCGCGCGAAGCCGACGGCACCGCCGGTGAACTGCCGGCAGATCGAGCCGACCATGACGAAGCACTCGGTATCCGTGACGATCAGCAGGTACATGGTCTGCGCGATCGCCAGCGTCAGCAGCGCGACATAGACGCCGGTGAGGCGAAGGCAGGCGAGGCCGACGATGAGCGAGAAGACGGCAGCCGCAAGCGCGCCGGGCAAAAGTGCTGCCCAGACGTTCCAGCCGAAATAGAAGCAGATCATCGCGGTGACGTAACCGCCGAAGGCGAACATCGCCATCTGGGCCAGCGAGAACACGCCGGCAAAGCCGAACAGCAGGTTCCACTGCGAGGCGATGGTGGCATAAAACAATGCCAGCACGATCTGGCCGAGCACGTAGCGGCTATCGACCATGAAGGGCAGCGCCACCGCGGCCGCGATCAGCAGCAGGCTGACGAGGAGGTCGAGGCGGGCGGAACCGGAAATGCCTTTGGATCTTGAAATCTGGATCATGGCGGCCTCACATGCGACGGATCTGGACCCGGCCGAAGAGGCCGGCGGGCCGCCAGATCAGGACGGCGATGACGACGAAGAGCAGCGTCGGGAAACCCCAGCGCGCACCCGCGACATACTGGACGAAGGCTTCGAGCAGGGCGAGGCCGAAGGCCGCGGCGACAGCACCCGGCAGATTGCCGAGGCCGGCGACGACGCACATGATGAAGGCCTTCAGCATCGGGTCGTTGCCGAGCGGCGGCGACAGCTGCGTCATGGAGCTCACCATCACACCGCAGACCCCGGCAATGGCGCCGGACAGCACCAGCACCTGGAAATAGACGCGGTTGACGGCGACCCCCATCAGCTGCGCGGCATCGCGGTTCTGCGCCGTCGCGCGGATGGCACGGCCCATGCGGGTCTTGCCGAGCAGCAGCGCGATGACGGCCATCAGCGCGATCACGACGAAGACGATCAGCATGTTCTGGTAGGGCAGGCTGACTGGCCCGAGGATGAGCGATCCGGTGGCCGAGATCGGCTGCTTCAGCGGTTGGCCGCCATAGGTGAGCAGGATGGTGTTTTCGAGCGCGATGCCGATGCCGACGGTGGCGATCATGACGTTGGATTCGAACGTCGCCTTGTCGTTCTTCAAGAGGTTGCGCACGATCAGGATGTAGAGCAGCCCTCCAGCGACGGCGCCGACGACGATGGCGCCGATGAAGCCGACGAAGGCCGGCAAGCCGAGCGCCGTCGAGAACGTGTAGGCCGAATAGCCCCCGAGCGTCAGCATGGCGGCATGTGCCATGTTCAGCATGCCCATTGAGCCCCAGACGAGGGAGAGGCCGACGGTGGCGAGCGCATAGAGGGCGCCCGTCGTAAGGCCCGCGATGAGGATGGCGGTCAGGATGTCGAACATCAGCGTCAGCCTCCGAGATAGGTTGCGAGGAGCTCGTCGCGGGCGAGAAGCTCGGCGGGCGGGCCGGACCAGACGATGACGCCGTCGTCGAGCAGGTGGAGGTGGTTTGCGAGATCGGCGACGCGGGCCGGGTTTTCCTCGACGAGCAGGATGGTGCGCCCGCTTTTCGAGAGTTCCGCAATAACGCCGTAGATCTGCTCGATGATGAGCGGCGCAAGACCAAGCGAGGGTTCGTCGATGAGCAGGATCTGTCCGCCCATCATGAGGCCGCGCCCGATGCCGACCATGCGGCGCTCGCCGCCGGACAGCGACGAGGCGACCTGGTTGCGCCGGTCGGAGAGTTTGGGAAGCAGCGTGAAGACTTCGTCGAGCCGGCGGTCGATCTCCGCCTTGGAGGGCGCGAGATAGGCGCCCATCAGCAGGTTTTCTAGCACGCTCATCTCGGGAAACAGCATGTCGCCCTGCGGCACATGGGCAATGCCAAGTGCTGCGATCGCGTGCGGCTTGGAAAGCGTCGGCCCGCCGTTGATGCTGATTGCGCCCGAGGTCAGCGGCACGAGACCGGAAATCGTCTTGAGCAGCGTCGACTTGCCATGGCCGTTGGGGCCGACCACGGTGACGAAGTCACCGGCCGCGATATCGAAGGAGATGCCCTTGATGACTTCCAGCTCGCGGTAGCCGGAGACCACGTTGGAGAGCCTCAGAAGGGGAGCTTTAGCAACATTGCTCATGCCTGCACCTCACCTTCCGCGAAGAACGTCTTGAGGCGCTTGCGGGTGCCCTCGCCGAGATAGGTCTCGACGACGACCGGGTCCTCCGCAACCTCTTTCGGCAGGCCTTCAAAAATCTTCTTGCCGTGGTGCATGATGAGGACGCGGCTGGACAGCGCCAGCAGGAAGCGCATGACGTGCTCGATGAGCACGACGGTGAGACCGTCCGCCTTCAGCCGCTCCACAAGGCGGATGATATGGTCGATCTCGGTGGTGTTGAGGCCGCCGACGGGCTCGTCGAGGAAAAGCAGCTTCGGCTTGGTGGCGATCGCGCCGGCGATCATCAGCAGCTTGCGGTCGAGCACCGGCAGTTGCGCCACCGGTGCATCCGCCTTGTCGGCAAGGCCAACGAATGCGAGTGCGGCGTCCGTCTGCTCGCGCACGTCCTTGCCGAGTTTCAGGCCGGGAATCGCGCGGCGGGCGCGGCCGAAATAGGCGGCGATGTCGATGTTCTCGCGCACCGTCAGGCTTTCGAAGGCCGCGTTGAGCTGGAAGGTGCGGGCGATGCCGTACTGGCATATCCGGTCCGCCCCGAGCCCGGAAATATCGTGACCGTCGAAGACGATCCGGCCGTCCGTCGCTGGCGTCACGCCCGTCACCACATCGAAGAAGGTCGTCTTGCCGGCGCCGTTCGGGCCGCCTATGCCGACGATCTCGCCCGGGTGCACCGTCAGCGACATGCCGTCGACCGCCGAAAGCGAGCCGAAGCGCTTCACGACGTTTTCGCATTCCAGCAAGGGTGTCCTGCCGTTTTCCATGTTCCGCTCCTTGGCCTCATCGGCACCGGCCGGTTGCCCGGCCGATGCGCAGATCCAGCGCCGTCCTGACGAGCCGTCTATTTGATCCAGGGCGGCAGCAGGAATTCATCGGTCGCGTAGAGCACCGGCGCGATGAGCTTGGGATCGGTCTTGTAGTCCTGATGCTGCAGGAACTGGTGCGGCATGCCGAGCGAGGGGTCGGCAACCTGCGTCGGGTAGCAATAGGCCGATTGGCCCGCCGGGTCGGCGCGGTAGGTGCCGTTGACGCCGCGATAGACATTGCGACGCATCACGGCGGCGACCTTGCTCACCTGTTCCTTGTTGAAAGGCTCGCCTGGTCCCCCCGCAATCGCCGCGGCGATCGCCCACATCCACAGGCCGTCATAGGTCTGGGAGCCGGTGATATAGGCCGAGTTCGGGCCGAATTTCGCGCGATAGGATTCGCGGAAGGGTTTTGAGAAGTCATCCGGCAGGCAGCCGACGACCGTCGAATAGATGACGCCGTTGATGCTCTCTCCGCCGATCTCGCGGAAGGCCGGAAGCGACGGGCCATACTGCATGTAGATGAGGCTGTTGATCGGTTGCGCGAGGAACTGCACCATGAACTGGGCAAGATCCTGCGGCAGGAAGTGGGTGACGATAATCGCGGCCGGCGGATCCTGGCGCAGCTTCGCGAGTGTCGGGCCCCACTGGTTCGTCGGGAAGGGCACGGTCTCGAACAGGCTGACCTCGAAGCCGAAATCCTTGGCCTGATCGCGGATCGCGTTGGCGATAACGATCGAATATTCGTTGGCCGAGGGGATGATGGCGATCTTCTTGTTCGGCGCCGTCCACTTGCCGCCTTCCGAAAGCGTCTTCAGAAAATTGAGGCAGCCCGGGCCGTACCAGAATTCCGGCGGATCACCCTGGAACGAGCCGTAGTAGCGCTCCGGATCTGTCTTGAATTTCTCATTGTGCGAGATGAGCGTATTGTAATGCATCATGATGACATCGTTGTCGGCGGCGATGTCCATCTCGATCATGTTGGTGCCGAGATTGTAGCCGTTGATGATCACCGGCGCGTTGTAGCGGTCGACTAGGCGCTGCATGGCCTGCGAAACGAGGTCGGCACCCATTTCCTTGGTGTCTTCGATGTGGATCTCGACCGGACGGCCGAGAATGCCGCCGGCGGCGTTGATCTCTTCAGCCGCAAGGTCGAGCCCGTTCTTGAACTCGATACCATCGGCGGCCGCGATGCCGGACATCGGCAGCGCCGAGCCGATCGCGATCGGCAACGTTTCCTGGGCGCTTGCGGACTTGTTCATGTCGGCAAGAAGCATCCCGCCGGCTGCGCCGGCTCCCAGAGCTCCCTGAAGCATTGCACGTCTATTCATCATAACGGTTACCCCTTTTATGGTTGGTTGTGTTCGTCATGCGTCAATGGGTGCTTACGTGGAGAAGATCACCTCCAGGTGGGCGGCGGCGGAAAGAACGCGGGCGTCATCGCCCCGCGCGCCGATGATCTGGAACCCGACCGGCAGGCCTGCCGCGGTAAAGCCGCAGGGCACCACGCAGGCCGGCTGTTGACTGAGGTTGATTGGAAAGGCGAAACCCGCCCATTCCGTCCAGCGACCGTAAGCGCTTGCCGCCGGAACCTCGAGCCCGGCGTCGAAGGCCGGCAGCGCCGTTGCGGGCGAGACGAGGAAGTCGTAGTCGGCGAGTAAAAGATCCATCGCCGCTCCGTATTCACCGCGACGCACCTGCGCGAGGACTAGTTCTGTCGAGGTGTAGGCAGCGCCGGCGCGAGCGATCTCCAGAAAGCCGGGATCGATCGCCTTGCGGTCGGTCTCGGGGATCGAGGAAAGGCGTGCCGCAGCGCCCGTGAACCAGTGATGATGAAAGAGGTCGAGAAGATTGTCCGCCGGCAGGTCGACCGGCTCCACAATGGCGCCGGCAGCCGAGAGTTTCGCAACCGTGGCATCTACCAACCCGGCAACTTCCGGGTCGAGCGTTCCCGAGGCCGGTTTCGACCAGTAGCCGATGCGCTTGCCCGAGAGGTCGACCGGGGCGTCAGCGGCGAGGGCCCCGAGTTTTCCGGCGCCCTGCGTCCAGTCGCGCAAGTCCCGGCCGGACATCGCCTTCAGCATGGCGGCGGTGTCGGCAGCGCTTCGCGCCATCGGTCCGATATGGGCGACGGTGCCGAAGGCGCTCGGCGGATGGGCCGGCACCCGGCCGAAGGTCGGCTTGTGCCCGACGATGCCGGTAAACGACGCCGGAATGCGGATTGAGCCGCCGCCATCGGTGCCGAGATGGAAGACGCCGGCGCCGACGGCTGCGGCAACGGCCGCGCCACCCGACGAGCCGCCGGGGGTCTTCGCCCTGTTCCAGGGGTTGCGGGTGACGCCGAAGAGCGCGCTGTCGGTGATCGCCTTCCAGCCGAATTCCGGCGTGGTGGTCTGCGCGATGAAGACGGCACCCGCCTGTCGCAGGCGAGCGACGGAGGGCGCATCTTCCGTTTGCGGGCGTGCCGGCGTGGTGGTGCTGCCGTAGCGCACGCTCCAGCCTTCCACCCAGACGATATCCTTCAGCGTGGTCGGCACACCGTCGACTTCGGAAAGCGGCGCACCATCCTTCCAGCGTTGCTCGGAGGCGCTCGCTGCCGCAAGCGCGCCCTCACGGTCTATATGGGTAAAGGCGTTGAGATCGGCATTGACCTCCTCCGCGCGGTCCATCGTGGCCTTGGCGACCTCGACCGGCGAAAGGGAGCGCGTGCGATAGGCCTCTGCCAGTCCGGCAGCATCCATACGGCACAGCTCGCCCGCTCCTTCGAGAGGGTTTTGAAAAGGCATTCGGTCGTTCCCCTGGTCTTACCTGCATCTGCGGCAGGCTTTCTGTCGGGGGCAGAATGAACCTTTCCTTTGCTTTCACAAAATGTATTCTTTCGCGGAAGTTTCTACATTTTATGGAACAAACGCGATGAACCTGACAACCCGGCAGTTGCGTTATGTCTGCGAAGTGGCGAGCCTCGGCAGCGTGCAGGCGGCCTCGAAGGCGCTGCATATTTCGCAGTCGTCGATCCTTGCCGCGATCACGCTTGCCGAAGGGGAGATGGGCGCGCGGATCTTCGAGCGGCGGCCGGCGCGGGGCGTCCAGATCACGCCTGCCGGCGAGCGCTTCATCAGTGCGGCGCGCATCATGCTGTCGGCGGCCACAGAATTCGACCGGGCGATCGGCGACCTTGCGGACCGCGTACCGAAGGTGCTGCGTATCGGCTGTTTCGAGCCGTTCGGCGCGCTCTTCATGCCGGAAATGCTGCGCATGTATATCGACAATGTCGGTGACGTCGAGATCGACCTTCTCGAGGGTGACCAGGTGCGGCTGCAAGCCTGGCTGGCGGAGGGCATCATCGATCTCGCGATCCTCTACGACATCGGCGCGATCACCACCGGCACGATGACGAAGATCTGCAAGGTGCCGGCCCATGCCGTGCTGCATGTCGACGACCCGCTTGCGACGCGGGACGCCGTCTGGCTTTCCGACATCGCAACGCGGCCCTTCGTGCTGCTCGACATGCCGCAGACGGCGGCCTACCTGCTCACCCTTTTCGACATTCTCGCAAAACGCCCCGAGGTACGCTTTCACACCCGGTCCTACGAGACCGTGCGCTCTGCCGTCGCCTCCGGCTTCGGCATGTCCATCCTCAACATGCGCCCGATCGGCCGGGCGACGGCCGATGGCCACGCCATCGTCCGCCTGCCGATCCTCGACGAACTGCCGCCACCCTCGGTCATCATCCTCGATCCCTACGGCGGCTCGAAACCTCTATTCGTGCGCCTCTTCATCGAAATCTTTCGGCGGTTCTTCCGAGAAGTGGGCCCGTCGCGGTTCTCGGTGACCACACGGGAGCGTGAAGCTTCGCTTCTGTGGGATTGAACGCATCCCGGTCGGTTATGCCACCCTTCTCGCCTCTCGATGAGGTCCGCTAGCTGGTTTGCGTCCTCCTTTAGAAGGGCCCTATTTGGGAGAGGTGTATCAAACACCATTCGGCCAATGAAATCGCTCATGGCCGAGTTTTCCTGTTTCCAATCATCGGCGACTCCCATCCGAGAGAATTCGGGCGTCAGCGTCTTTATGGCTTTGTGCGATATTGACAAATCGTTATTCAGAATATCTTATTGTTATATCGATATATAAATATCGCATAGCGATAGCAGGCATTGCATGTACGACCCCCTTGCCCATCCGTTCCCCGCCCGTAGCCACCCGAATCCAGAGTCTTACTGGCTGAAGGTCAGTGAAGGAGAAGCTCGCGACGATGGCCCCGTGGCGGGGGATGCCGACGTTGATGTCGCGATCATCGGTGGGGGGTATACCGGCCTTTCCGCGGCACTCGCTCTAGCCCGCGATTATGGGGTCAAGGCGACCGTTCTGGAGGCCCGCTCTTCCGCATGGGGCTGCAGCGGACGGAACGGAAGCTTCGCCCGGATCTCGGGCGGACGAGTTTCGTGGTCGGAACTTGTCAAGACTCACGGGCCAGATGTTGCCCGGGCATATTTCAAGGAGCTCAAGCAAGGACTGGATACTGTTCGCGACTTGATCTCCGGCGGCAATATCGCTTGCGACAAGCAGCCTGACGGGGTCTACAAAGTCGCCACCTTCGCCAGTCATGCCCACTCGCTCCGTCGAGAAGAGGAACTCTACAACAACGTTCTCGGCTATCCGGCCCGGTATGAAGAGGCGAGCGGGCTGCGCGGCGTGCACGAAGGTCCCGAAAGCCACGGCGCCCTTTACCTGCCCGACGGGTTCTCGCTGAACCCCTTATTATTGGCGCGCGGCCTCCATCGCATGGCGCGTGAACATGGCGCCTGTATCCACACGAATTCGCCTGTGACGGATTGGATTACCGAAGGCGGTGCGCATCGCCTCGTGACGCCGACCGGGACGATCCGGGCAAAGCGCGTCATTGTCGCGACCAACGGATACACGTCGTCGCAGCTGCACGCGCGTTTGGCGGCGCGTGTGCTGCCAGTCCACTCGCAAATCATCGTGACGGCCCCGATGAGCGATTCTCAGGTGGCGGCAAGCCTTCCATCGGGAAAGTGCATGTTCGATACCCGCGAATTGCTGTTCTACTATCGCCGTCTACCGGACAATCGAATGCTGTTCGGCGGGCGAAGTGCCATCACCGGCAAGGACGCGGAGGCGCCTCGCCATCGTCAATATCTCCACGATGCGATGACACGCAAATTTCCAGCGCTCGCTGGAATCGGCGTCGAGCACTGGTGGGGCGGTTGGGTGGCCGTCACGCGGAACTCCCTTCCGTTCTGCTATCAGGTGCCCGGAATGGGTGATGTGTTCACGGCCGGCGGCTACGCAGGCAGCGGCGTTTCCTTCTCGATCCACCTCGGCGCGAAGCTTGCGATGATGGCGACGGGCCGGCCGTTCGAGACGGGCGCATCATTCCTCACGCGCCAACCGGAGCGCTACCCGTTCGCCTCTTTCATCCGGCTCGGGCAGTGGATGGCATACCGCTGGCTTCATGCCAAGGATGCTCGCGAAGCGCGCAGAGCGGGATGACGCATATGCAGAAAGCCCTGCAACTTTTTTCACGATCTTCCCTGCTGGCTTTTGGTGAACTTCCATCGAGGCGGTCGGGCAAACTTGCCAGAGTGACAGCAAGAAAGCGGATGCTATGACAGTGGTCCCCTTCAACCTGCTGCGATCGAGTACAATGACAGACGCTGAAGATTCACCTCTCTACGTTACCGCACTTGCCAAGGGCCTTTCCGTGTTGACGGCATTCGGTCCTTCTCAACCCGCCATGAACCTGCTCGAACTGGCCGAAGCCACGGGCTTGAACAAGAGCACGATTCAACGTTCGGTGTTCACGCTTGAGGCGATGGGCTACCTCGCGCGCGAGGGTAATTCCAAACGATACCGCCTGACGGTGAAATCCCTGGAGTTCGGAACGGGTTACCTTCAGACAAGCGAACTGATTGAGCGGGCGTCTCCTTATCTTCATGAGTTGAACCGCCAATGCCAGGAAAGCTGCAATCTGCTTGAACCGTCCGGAACGGAGATGGTCTACGTCTCGCGGTTCACCAGCCACAAGCAGATTACGATTCACGTTCCCATCGGACACAGGCTGCCGATGTACTGCACGGCGGCTGGGCGCGCCTATCTCGCGGCACTGCCCGCAGAAGAGGCCGCGGAGACTGTCGCGCAGTCCCGGCTGATCGCTTTTACGCCCAGGACCATCGTCGATCCGGCTCAAATCCTTGACACGCTGGGCCGCACGCGCAGAGAGGGTTTTGCGCTCGTTGCCGAGGAAATCTACGTCGGCGACATCGCCGTCGGCGCCTGCATCGTCAACGCCGAAGGGCATCCTCTCGGTTCGATCAACATATCCGTGCCCTTCAGTCGCTGGCGGCCGGAGGACGTAGCTTCGGAGCTTGCTCCGCAGGTGGTCAATGCTGCCAGAGCGATATCGAGCGCCGCCAAAGGACTGAAACCCCCAGGCGCTGCCAGAAGCAAATCCCAGTAACAGCCTACTTCGAGGAGAGAGCATGCCGATCCAACGTTTTGAACCAAACGGAAAACGTCTCAGCCACGTGCTGGTCCACAATGGGATCGCCTACGTCACAGGCCAGGTTCCAGCCGACCGTAACCAGGATGTTTCCGGGCAGACGGTCCAGGTTCTTGCGCGGATCGACGAACTCCTCGCAAAGGCGGGTACGGACAAGTCCAAAATCCTTTTCGCACAGGTCTGGCTAAAGCATGTCGTCTCGGATTTCGCAGCCATGAACAAGGCTTGGGAAGACTGGATTCCCGAAGATGCGCTCCCCGCGAGAGCGACGGTAGAAGCAAACCTCGCAGCCGAGAACATCCTGGTCGAGATCGCGGTCCAGGCCGCTGTCGAATCCTGAAAACACCGAAACCAAAAAGCAGACCAACTCCAAGCAAAAGGATGGGGAACAAAATGCGTAGGACCTTAGCAATCACGGCCGTGGCGACACTGCTTGCCGGCACGGCGGTCAGTGCCGCCGACACCACCTTGACGATTTCCAGTTACGGTGGTGGTTACCAGGAGGCCCAGTCAAAGTCGTATTTCCAGCCCTTCATGGCACAGAATCCGACTGTCAAGATCGTGGAAGACAGCTCTTCGAGCAACGCAAAGCTCAAGGCCATGGTCGAGACAGGCAATGTCACGCTTGACATCCTGGTGACCGACGACAGCTTCGGGCTCGAAGCGGATGGCAAGTGGCTCGAGCCGATCGACTACGCGATCGTCGACAAGTCGAAGTTCATCGAAGGCGCCGCTGGCACGTATCGCGTCGCCGCCGACATCGAAGGCACGGTGCTGGCTTACAATTCCGAGGAGTTTTCGGGAGAGGCGCCGAAGGGTTTCTCCGATTTCTTCAACTCCACGAAATTTCCTGGCTCGCGTGCTGTCTGGAAATATGCGGCGTCGGGTATTTTCGAAGCTGCCCTCATTGCCGATGGCGTCAAGGCAGAGGACCTCTACCCAATCGACGTGGAACGGGCCCTGAAGAAGCTTGATACGATCAAGTCCGATATCGTGTGGTGGGAAAGCGGCTCGCAGTCCGAGCAGCTGCTGTCGAGCGGCGAGGCGAGCATGGCTCTCGTCTGGGTCGGGCGAGCCGTCAGCGTCGCCAACAAGGGCATCAAGATCGACTGGACCAACTGGACGTCGCAGACGGGCTACTGGGTGGTTCCGAAGGGTACGAAGAACAAGGAAGCTGCCATGAAGGCAATCAGCTTCTTTACCGAGCCCGCCCAGCAGATCGAATTCACCAAGTACATGCCCTATGGTCCCTCCAACAAGAACGCCGTCGGCTCTGTCGACAGCACGTTCAAGGGTAGCCTGCCGACGGATCATCTCGACACGCGCGTCCTCATGAACGCCGACTGGTGGGCAGAGAACGGTGCGAAGATCGATCTCCGCTTCCAGGAATGGCTGCTTCAGTAAGGCTTTCGGCCGGAGACCCGCCGATCTCGGGCGGGTCTTCTCCCAACGTTCTGTTCGGAAACACAATGACCGCATCAATCAACGATCGCAGCTTGCCGATGAAGGCGGGGCCGCAGCGGAGCGTCCGGCTGCCGCCGGTGCTTTGGCTGATCGTCCCCTCGATCCTCTTCCTTGCACTGTTCTTTGTGTTTCCCCTGCTAAAGCTCGTGGCGATCTCGCTGCCCGGTGGCAGTGTCGAGTACTACCAGCAGATTTTCACGACCCCGATCTTCCTGCGGGTCATTGGCGAGACTTTCCGGGTTTCGCTCATCGTGACCGTTGTCACGGTCGTCGTCGCCTATCCGTATGCCTATGCCATGGCGCATGGCGGGCGTTCTGTCCTTCTGCTTCTCACCATCGCACTGCTCATTCCTTTCTGGGTGAGCCTTCTGCTACGCAGTTTCTCGTGGATCGTGCTGCTTCAGAACAGCGGTCTGATCAACGACTTCCTGATCGCAATGGGTCTGATCGACAAACCGCTTCGCCTCATCCGAACTCCGTTGGGCGTGACGATCGGCATGGTGCATATCCTTCTGCCCTACGCGGTGCTGCCGCTCTACACTGTCATGAAGAAGATAGATCTTCGCCTGATGGAGGCTTCGTCCATCTGCGGTGCGAGCTGGCTGCGTGGGTTCGCGCGGATCTATTTTCCATTGTCCTTGCCCGGTGTCGTGGCGTCGGCAATCCTGGCGTTCACGCTGGCGCTCGGCTTCTACATTACCCCGGCTTTGCTCGGCAGCCCGCGTGACATGATGATCGCCCAGATGATCGCGGGGCAATTCAATGAACAGCTGAATTTTGGTCTGGGCGCCGCGCTCGCGGTTGTCCTCATGGTCTTGACGGCCGTCGCCTTCGGACTGTTCGGCAGTGTGTGGGCCGCCCTGCAACTGCGTGGCCGGCGCAGGGGGGAGGCGTGACATGGACAAGCTGAGACGCATTCTCTTCTGGTTTGTAGTCGCCCTGACGGCCTTGTTCCTGCTGCTGCCAACGCTGATCATCGTGCCGATGTCGTTCACGACAACGCCATCGCTCGAATTCCCCCCCGTGGGCTTCACCCTCGAATGGTACGGCAAGGTTATCGGAGCATCCGACTGGCAAGGGGCGCTCGTGAACAGTCTGATCGTCGCCGTGGCCGCATCGGTCCTCGCGACTGTCATTGGAACTGCGGCCGCACTTGCATTGCACGTGCATCGGTTCCCCGGAAAGACCCTCGTCATGGGGCTGCTCCTCAGCCCGATGGTCACACCCGTCATCGTTCTTGCGGTGGGGATGTATATGGTCTTCTCCGGATGGGGGCTGGTCGCGACCCGGCTTGGATTGATCTTCGCCCATACGGTCCTTGCGATACCCTTTGTTGTGGTGTCCGTGCTGGCAAGTTCGAAAATGGTGAATCCGTCGCTGGCGCCTGCCAGCCTGGGCCTGGGAGCGGGCCATTGGTTCACCTTCCGCAGGGTTACGCTGCCGCTGATCATGCCTGGTGTTTTGTCGGGAGCGATCTTTGCTTTCATCACATCCTGGGACGAAGTCGTCATCGCGCTGTTTCTCGCCGACGCCCAGACCCGCACGGTTCCGATCATGATCTGGAATCAGGTGCGAACCAATCTCGACCCTGCCACGGCCGCCGTTGCTGCGATCCTCATCGTGCTGTCGGCGCTTGGCGTCCTTCTTTCCTACAAATTCAGGGAATCCAGATGATGAACGCCGCCCTTGAGAACACTGCGGGACCGGCAATGAAGCTCGACGGGGTTTCGAAACTCTATGGAGCCGTCAAGGCTCTCGACAACGTGTCGTTCGAGCTTAGAAAAGGCGAATTCCTGACCATGCTCGGCCCTTCGGGGTCTGGAAAGACGACCTCGCTTCGCGCCATCGCCGGCTTCATCCAGCCAACATCCGGACGGCTGTTCATCGACGGCCGGGATATGACGGTGGTCCCGCCGCAGAAGCGAAACATCGGAATGATGTTCCAGGATTATGCGCTTTTCCCGCACATGTCCGTTCTGGAGAACGTCGGCTATCCGCTCGAGACGCGCGGCATCAAGCGGGTCGAGCGGGAAAAGCGAAGCATGGAGATGCTTGAGATCGTCGGCCTTGCCCATTGTGCGAACCGCTATCCGAAGGAAATGTCCGGCGGCCAGCAGCAGCGCGTGGCGCTCGCCCGTGCGCTCGTGTTCAAACCCGACATCGTCCTTCTGGACGAACCGATGGCCGCACTCGACAAGAAGCTACGCGGTCAGATGCAGATCGAGATCATGCACATCACCCGGCAGGTCGGCGCGACCGTGGTCTCGGTCACGCACGATCAGGAGGAGGCGCTTGTCATGAGCGATCGCATCGCCGTCTTCAAGGATGGTCGCCTCGAGCAAATCGGCACGCCGCATGAGCTTTATCTCCGGCCGCGATCCGAATTCGTCGCCGACTTCATCGGAGAAGCCAACCTGTTGCGCGGCAATGTCCGATCGACAGGTGATGGCGTTGTCATCGAAGGCGAGAGTTGGAAGGCAAACCTCCCCAAAGATGATCCCCGGGCGCAGTCTCTAGCGGGTGCGCAGAAGGCCTGCGTGGTGCTTCGTCCTGAGCGCATCCATGCGGTTCCGGTGGGTACCGCACTGGAGAATGCGGGCGAGGGGGTGATCGAGGACAAGATCTACCTTGGCGTGGAATATAGGCTCGTCGTCCGGATGGCCGATGGCGGCAAGATCAATCTTTGCAGCCGGGATGTCGCTTCGATCGCGGCGATGAACCCCGGTGAGCGGATCGGCCTGGCCTGGGCCGTCGATGACATCGTGGTCATCGGCGGGTGCGGGTGATCAGGCGATACGGGGGGCGGACTGTGAGCCATGACGAGCAGCAGGCGGGCGTGGTGTTCTTTTGGAACGGCTCCAGGATCCGGGCAGAGCAGAGCGACAGTGTTGCCGCTGCCCTTTGGCGAGCCGGGATCATTACCCTTGCGCGCTCGCGCAAGCTTCACCGTGCGCTCGGTTACAGCGGGTCGTATCCGACGGGCGTGCTGGCCCGGGTGAATGGGCGCCCGAACGTCCGGCTCGACCAGGTTCGTGCGCAAGACGGCCTCGTCGTCGAAATGCAGAATACCTGGCCGTCCCCGCGTTTCGATCTTCTCAGATTAGCTCAGTTCTTGCCGTCGAAGGCCGTCTATGGTGGTTTCGAACATGGCGCCTGGATGCCGAGGTCCGGGCTGGCCTATCGTTTGGCTGAACGGGCAATGGCAAACCTTGCGGGCGTGGCCCGACCTGCCGACGTCACCATTCAAGCCCTGGCGGTGCCCGGTGAATGTGTTGCAGTGGATTGCCTTGTTGTCGGCGGAGGCCCTGCCGGGATTTCGGAGGCAAACCAACGGACTGCGTTGGGTGAAACGGTAGCGCTTGTCACGAGAGGGGAAAGCCTTGCCCGTTTTGCGGGTTCTCTGGGAATGGCCGTCGAGCCGCTTCATCCGCAGGTCCGGCTGTTTGCGGGCATGGAGCTTTTTGGTGTGTATCGCGAAGGCGCGATCATGGTCGGATCCCCGCACGACAATACGCGGGGTGCTGTCGTGTTCGAGCCCCGCACGGCCGTGTTGGCGACCGGTCGGCGATCCATACCCCCCTTGGTCAAGGGCAATCAGTTGCCCGGCGTACTGGATGCGCATTCCGCGCTTCAGCTCGCCGCCATTCACAACGTCATACCGGGAAGCCGCGTTGCGGTGGTGGGGACAGGAGCCGAGAATGCAGTCGCGGAAAGACTTGCTGCTCTCGGCGTGAAGGTGGTTCACCAAGGACGGGTCGAAGAACTCGTCGAGATCGAAGGGCGGAACCGTGTCACGGCAATTCGTGCCGCCGCGCAAATCCGGTGCGATGCCGTCGTTCACGCCGGTCCGTGGAGGATCGATCCAAGCCTTGACTTCCAGGCGTCGGGCGATGGGATTTTTCAGATGCAGGCGCGTCCTCTGCCGGGCTCGATGTCCGTCGTCGGCGCAGCGGCGTTGGGGGACGAACGCATTTCTGCGCGCAGGCATCTTCACCCCGACACCTTGATTTGCCCCTGCATGGATGTGACGGCCGGCGAACTCTACTGCCACATCGACGATGGCGAGACGGACCCTGAAGTTTTGAAACGGCTGACATCCTGTGGCATGGGGACTTGTCAGGGTTTTCCGTGCTGGGAGCACATGCTGGCGATGCTTGCGGCGCGCATGGGAACCGAACCGGAGATATTCGCTCGCCCAACCCACAGGCCCCCGCGTCGTTCGATAACGGTGGCACAGGCCGCGGGGCTTGCCGGGCTCGTGGAGCCTGACCGATGAGCAAGTCTCTTCCCAAGCGTGCATCCGTGGTGATCATCGGTGGCGGCATCCAGGGTCTGTCCGTTGCATTCAATCTGGTTGAGCAGGGGCAGCGCGACATTGTCGTTCTCGATGCCGGCTACTGGCAGGGCGGTGCTTCCGGCCGCAATGGAACGTTGATCCGACCGGGTTTTGCCTCTGAGGCCTGGACGGAACTGTTCGTGCTCACGGTGAAGGAGTGGGAGAGCTGGTCGAAGCGTCTCGGCGAGAACGTCATGTTCACGCAGCGCGGATATTCCGTGGTGTCCGAGGCGGAAAAGAGCGAGGCCATGCTTCTCGAAGGCCTGAAGGTTCAGAAGCGCCTCGGGGTCAAAAGCTGGATGCTGTCGCACCGGGAAATCGACACGTTCCTTCCGGCAATCAACAAGTCTCGCGTCAGGGCGGTACAGCATCAGCCGGATGGCGGCGTGGCGCCGCATCATGCGGTGATGAAGGGGCTTTTGGCGTTCTGCCTGCGAAACGATGTCGATGTGCGCTACCGGACGGCCATCACGGGGCTGGAGCGGGCAGCGTCGCGTGTGACCGCCGTTTTGGTCGGCGACGATCGCATCGAGGCAGATTGCGTCGTCTCATGCGCAGGGCCCAACAACCCGGAAATTGCTGCGATGGCCCGCGTGCCGCTGAATGGCTTCGGGATGCGCATCGAGGCCATGGCCCTCGAGCCCACCCGCCCTCTTATCAAACCCGCCATCGCGCTGATCGATAGTCTTGCCTATTTCCATCAGACTTCGCGCGGCGAAGTGGTCGGTGGGACCGAGGTGCCGGAGCGACCGCGCATGTCGTTGAAGGTCGATCTTCCCGTCATGGCGAACATGGCGAAGGTCTACCTCGAGATGTTTCCGCAGCTCGGCGAGGTCCGCATCCTTCGCCATTGGGCCGGGCAGCTTCATGCATCCTCCGACTATGCCCCTCTCCTGGGCGAACATCCGGACCTGAAGGACTTCTGGTTTTCGGCGGGGTGGTCCTACGGTTTCGCGGGCGCGCCGGCTGCCGGGAAGCTTTTGGCGGAAGCGATCGTAAAAGGCCGGATCGATCACAGGATGAAGCCCTTCGCGCTCGACCGCTTCGAAAAGACAGGGCCGATCGTCGAGGGCGGGATCGTGCTCGCATGATCGTTAGACACAACATTGTCGTACAAACACAAAGGACAGCTCCGATGAGCAATCACGAGAATTTCTACATCGATGGCGATTGGGTTTCGCCCGTGAAGCCACAGACGCTCGATGTCATCAATCCGGCGACAGAAGAGGCATTCGCCCGGATCTCCGTCGGTACCGGGGCCGATGTCGACAAGGCAGTCGCGGCGGCGAAGGCCGCTTTCGAAACGTTCTCGCGTACGACGCCAGCCGAGCGGCTTACCCTCCTGAAGCGCATCTACGAGGTGTATCTTGAACGGTTTGAGGACATTGCGCACGCTGTGTCCGCCGAAATGGGCGCGCCGCTCGCATTCGCCCGCGACGCACAGGCGTGGGCGGGACGAGGTCATCTCGAGTCCACGATAAGGGCGTTCGAAGCCTATTCGTTCAGTGAAAAGCGCGGCACGACGACAGTCGTCAAGGAGCCGATCGGTGTCTGCGCCCTGATCACGCCGTGGAACTGGCCGCTCAACCAGATCGTCTGCAAGGTCGCTCCGGCGATTGCGGCCGGCTGCACGGTCGTCCTCAAGCCATCGGAAATTGCGCCCATCTCCGGCATCGTCTTTGCAGAGGTGATGCATGCGGCCGGCGTGCCGAAGGGCGTGTTCAACCTCGTCAACGGTACGGGGCCGGATGTCGGGCAGGTCATGGCGTCTCATCCGGATGTCGATATGGTCTCCTTCACTGGGTCGACCAGGGCGGGCATCATCGTTGCGAAAGCGGCGGCCGACACGGTCAAACGCGTCGCCCAGGAGCTTGGCGGCAAGTCGGCGAACATCATCCTTCCCGACGCCGATTTCGAGATGGCGGTGACGAAAGGTGTTGGCGGCTGCTTCAGCAACACCGGGCAGTCCTGTGACGCGCCCACACGTATGCTCGTACCGAAAGACCGCCACGACGAGGCGCTGGCCATCGCGAAGACCGCGGCTGCGGCTTTTCGCACGGGTGATCCGAACTCCGCGGAGACGAATCTCGGTCCCGTGGTGAGCCAACTCCAGTTCGACAAGATCCAGCGGCTGATCGAAGCGGGCATCAGCGAAGGCGCAACGCTCGTGGCCGGTGGCCCCGGGCGGCCGGATGGGCTGAACCGCGGCTATTACATCCGGCCAACCATATTCGGGAATGTCACCCCGACCATGACGGTCGCCCGCGAAGAAATCTTCGGCCCCGTCCTTTCCATCATTCCCTACGAGGATGAGGAGGACGCCATCCGGATCGCTAACGACACCGTGTATGGCCTCGCCGCCTATATTCAGTCGACGGATATCGAGCGTGCCCGCCGGGTCGCTTCACGCATGCGTGCCGGATCGGTCTATCTGAATTATCCGGCCTGGGACACGATGGCATCCTTCGGCGGATACAAGCAGTCGGGGAACGGTCGAGAGTACGCCGATTTCGGCATCCACGATTTCCTCGAGATCAAGAGCATCGTTGGCTATGGCCAGTAGTTTTCATTTCAGCGCCTGAGCATAGCCTGACCATCGGCGCAGGCGCTTACGCCTTGCGCCGACCCACCACAACAGAAATCGAGCAGGCGCGCGCTCCATCAGGAGCGCGCGAGGGAATTCTGTGGTCTTCCCTCAACGATAAAAAGGAGAACAGCTAGTGATGAACAAGGTTACGCGTCGTGTCTTTCTTACGAATTCGGTGGCTGCGATAGGCGCCGCGGCTATTGCGAACCCGTTTGCGACAGCCCTGGCGATTGATCCATCGTTTCAACAGCGGGAATGGGATGTCATCGTTGTTGGCGCGGGCGTGAGCGGTCTTACCGCTGCTCATGATCTCGTCAGAGACGGCTACAAGGTCCTCGTTCTGGAGGCGCGGGGTCGAATCGGCGGAAGGATGTGGACGGACCGCACCTCGATGTCGATTCCAATCGAAAGAGGCTGCGAGCTTGTGCATGGCGGGCCGCACGTATCGACATGGGCGATCGTACAACAGGAGAAGCTTCAGACGCACATGTTTACCCGATACTATCGCCGGGTGAACAAAGGCGATCCGTGGCAGGCGCGCGACGCGGTCGAGCATTTCTTCTTCCCGTCAGGCAAGCCGGATGGATTGAAGCTGCCGCTGCCGGAAGCCGCGTCCGGCCAGAAGGCCCAGGCCTATCTAGAGCAGATCGGCCTGCCACCCGAGAATTGGCCGGTGAATATACATCGTCTGGCGATCGATACCGAACCGCTGTACAATCAGGAAGCGGGCGAGGAACTGCTGGACACCCTCCGCCAATGTATAGAGATCAGCGACGACCCTGTCAGCTTCACGCCCATCCCCCGTCCCGATCCGAACAATCCCGAAACCAATGACGGGGATTATCGGGTCATTGGCGGCTACGATCAGATCCTGCGTCCGCTTGCGGCGCCATTGACGATCCAACTCGACACCCAGGTCACAACCGTCGCATACACCTCGAAGGGCGTTGAGATCGAGACGACAAAAGGGGCGTTCAAGGCAAAGCGCGCCGTGATCACCTTGCCGGCGGGCGTTCTTCAAAGCGGCAACGTGAGGTTTGACCCTCCACTTCCTGAAATGAACCTCTCTAGTCTGCGATCTTACCGGTATCTCCCAGTCTACAAGTCAGTTCTCGAATTCGATCGGCAGGTCCTGGAGTTCGACGGAAAGCCGACGGATCAGGCGGCGACCTACATGCACGACCCCAAGAGCATGTGGAACGCTTCATTGGGAACGCCCGGTTTCCAGGGAGAGATATGGGTGAACTGGTCCACCGGCGACGCTGCGACACGGCTTTGGAGCCTGAGCCAGGACGATCGTCTTGCCGCTTCGCTCGACCAGGTGCGGTCAGCGGCAGGCGACGACAGCCTGACATTCAAGAATGCCGTCCTTCACGATTGGGCCAATGATCCGTATTCATTGGGTGCATATGGTCGGGGAGCAGGAAAGGACCTGTATGCTCCTGCAATGGGCGTGTTGTTCTGGGCCGGCATCAGCACCAGTTCGGTTCATCGCTCGCATGACAGCGGGCGAGCCGCCGCCGAAGCGCTGAAGGCGACTTTACCGATGTAAGCCAATGCGGTGGCGCGAAAGCGCCCCGCACTCGCTTCTGGACGATGCCTTGGTCGTGATCTCCAGCACGGAGCATAAGCCCTCTTCGCGGAGGGCTTATGTATTTGTGGGGCTGACGTCGACGACGATGGCAAGGTCCAACAACCGGCGTTGTTCAGGCCTTGACCGTGATCCTGCCGCTCATGTTGGGGTGGAAGCGACAGTAGTAATCGACGGTGTCGCCGGCGGTTGCCACATGCGTTGCCACCTTGCCTGGCGGGATCAGGACCTCCCAACCGCCTTTCACGGTCGCGGTGTGGGCGAACGGGTCTTTGTTGGCCCATTCGATGGTCTCGCCGGCCCGGACCTCGATTTCGGCAGGCAGGAAGGCCAGCTTTTCGATCGTGACATGGACCGTTCCGTTATGCGCGCGGGCGAGCGCGCTGCCCGTCAGAACGGCCGCGCCGGTTATCAGGATCTGCCGTCGGTTGAGCAAGTTCGGTGTCATTTGAGGCTTGCCGCAACGTGCTCGGCATGCTGCTGATGGCCCTGGAACAGCTTCAGGCCGGTCTCCAGCAGGCTTTTCAGCTCTCCGTTCTCGGCCGAAGGGATGAGCAGCGTCTCGAGCGCGCCGTTCACCTGCTTGTGGTAGGCAACCTCGTTATCGACATAGGCCTTGTCGAAGGCCGCGCCATCAAGCTTGCCGAGTGCGGTGCGTTTCTCCTCCGCAGCCTTGGCGAGTGCCTGGCTGGTCGCGTTGTCCTCCGGCGTCACGTTGAGCTTCTTGACGAGCGCCAGCGCCATGTCGTTGACGGCGGTGTGGTCCTTCTGCATCGACTCGGCGAAGGCCTTGACGTCGGCGTTCATCGTCTTTGCGAGGGCGAGCTTGGCGGCCTCCACATCGATGACGCCGGCGCTGTAGGCGATATGGGCGATCTGGGGATCGGTCGGCTTGTCGGCGGCCATGGTGCAGGTTGCGGCAAGGGCGAGGCAGGCCGCACCGAGCGTGGACATCAGGGTCTTCATCGGGGTCTCCTTGACGCCGGGACTGGCCGGCGCCGGTTTGTGTTGACGTAGCATTGGATGCCCGCCCATTGAGGAGGTTCCCGTTATTTTTCGAGGCCCAGTCTGGCGATGACGGCGTCCGTCAGCCGGCTGCAGCGCGCGCCGGCGAAGGGAAAGGCGTCGATGAGCACCGGGCCGATCTGCTCTTCCAGTCGGGTGCGGATCAGCTTGCGGGCGCGATGCAGGCGTGTCTTCACGGTGGCGGGTGGCAGGTCAAGCAGCATCGCCGTCTCCTCCACGCTCAATCCCTCGATGATACGGGCGACGAAGACCAGGCGAAAGGTATCGGGGAGCGCGTCGGTTGCCTCCTCGACGAGGTGGAGAAGCTGTCGCTGCGCCATGACGCGCTCCGGATCGGCGGTGGGGGAGACAAGCGGGAAGGGGATGATCTGCGCATCCGTCGGTAGGGTGACGGCGGAGCGCTTCAATCGTTTCTGCGCGCGAAGCCGCATCAAGGCGGCGTTGAGAGCAATGCGTGAAAGCCAGGTCGACAGGGACGAGCCGCCCTTGAAGGTTCCGAGGCTGGCGAAAGCGCGCAGATATGCGTCCTGCAAGACGTCTTCCGCGTCCGCATTGCTGCGGACGACGGCCCGCACCAGCCGATAGAGGCGCTGGTTGTGGATCGCGATGATCTGTCGGATGGCCTCGACGTCGCCCGCCACTGCGCGGCGGATCAGGTCGGCTTCCTGCGTGGCGAGGGGGTGAAGGGGACTGTTCTGCAAAGCTGGCATCGGCGTGCTCCTTTCGGGACAATATTGGATGCCGGTCCTGCCGCAAGGTTCCCGGAGGCACGCGGCAGGTGGAGGGATTTTTCGGTAGTGCTGCCTTTCCGCTTTTGTTATCGACCCATCGATGGAATCCGATCGCCGTGCAGAGAACGATAACGCCGGCATCATGTCTCGGTAACCATATCTTCAAGAGATCATCGCACTGTCTCGCGCAGGAGACCGGTGATGGCGAAGAAGACGACCAGGCGAAAGAAGACGACGGGCACGAAGCGTTCTGCTGCGGCGGGGCGAGGCGGCATGGCGCATTGGTATGTGCTGGGCGCAGCCGTGATCGGTGGCGTTCTCTATATGGACAACCGGGTTCCGGGGCCGGAAACGCCGGCGACGGCGATCCGCACGGCCTCCATCGAGCGCAAGGAGAAGAAGGTCGAGCGTGAGGTGCCGTTGCCGCGGCCGAGGCAGGAGCTCACTGGAAAAGTGGAAAAGCTCCCGCTCGAGCAGGCACTGCCGGCTTTTTCCGGCAAATGGTTCATCTGCACAACGCAGTCCGACTACTGCGTGCTCGATGGCAGCACGATCCTCTATGCCGGCCGCAAGGTGCGGCTTGCCGATATCGATGCGCCGGCGATTGCGAACGCACGCTGCGACGCGGAGCGCCTGCGCGGCGGTGATGCCAAGCTGCGGCTGCGCGAAATTCTCAACGAGGGCGATGTGACTCTGGTTGCGGCGAAGGACGGCGCGCGGGCAGGGGCCACACCACATTTTGTGCTGCGAAACGGTCAATCGGTGGGCCATCGGCTCGTGCAGGAAGGGCTCGCAAAACCCTGGACGGGGCGCCATCAATCCTGGTGCGGTTGAGGCATTAAATCTTGCGCAACCTGTGTCTTTCCGGCACAAGCCCGACGCAAGCCAGCGTTCCTATGCTTTCCGTTAACCGGGATGGTGCCGGCTGGAAAGGGACAATGACATGTCGAACGATCTCGAGCGCTACAGCGACCCGGACAATGCAACGGTTGCGCTCTTCCTCCTCGAAAATGACGCGGACGAACTGACGGACATTCTAGTGGCCGCGCTCAACGAAGCCTTCCGCATTCTCGGAGACGAAGTGTCGCCTGCGACATTCCACTAATTTTACGTATCGCTTTCAGGCGAAGCCGCGGCACATTTTGCGCGAGACGCTTTGATCGCAGAAACGAAAGAGGGGCCGTTAAGGCCCCTCTTGCTTTTTTGGGTTTTGTCTCACCCAAAGCGCTGCGCACTTTTGCGCGATATGTTTTAAATCAACCGGCGGCAACGATCTGGCGCTGCACGCCGAGACCGGCAATGGAGACTTCCATGCGATCGCCCGGCTTCAGGTAACGCGGCGGCTTCATGCCCATGCCGACGCCGGGCGGCGTGCCTGTCGTGATGACGTCGCCGGGTTCGAGAATCATGAACTGAGAAATATAGTGCACGAGGAACGGCACGTTGAAGACCATGGTGCTCGTTGAGCCGTTCTGCACCTGCTCGCCGTTGACGCTGAGCTTCATGGCGAGATCGCCTGTGTCCACCTCGTCCGTCGTCACAAGCCAGGGGCCGATCGGCCCGAAGGTCGGGCAGCCCTTGCCCTTGGTCCACTGACCGCCGCGCTCGATCTGGTAGGCGCGCTCGGAAACATCGTTGCACACGCAATAGCCGGCGACGTAGTTCAGCGCATCGGCTTCCGAGACGTAGGAGGCGCGCTCGCCGATGACGACGGCGAGTTCCACTTCCCAGTCGGTCTTCTCCGAGCCGCGCGGAATGAGGATCGTGTCGTCCGGGCCGACGATGCAGGAGGGTGCCTTGTTGAAGAGCACCGGCTCGCTCGGCACGGCCATGCCGCTTTCGGCCGCGTGGTCGGCATAGTTGAGGCCGACGGCGATGAAATTGCCGACGCGGCCGACGCAGGCGCCGAAGCGGCTGTCTTCCGGCGCAAGGGGCAGGCTCTTGGGGTCGATCGCGGCAAGGCGCTTGAGGCCTTCCCGACCAAGCACGTCGCCGGCAATATCCGGTACGACGCCGGACAGGTCGCGAATCTTGCCGTCCGCGTCGATGATCCCGGGCTTTTCCGCGCCCGCCGCGCCAAAGCGCACCAGCTTCATGTGAACCTCCATTGAATGCCAGTTATGATTTCGGTTGCGCGCACCTTCCATCTGGTTTTACATCAAGTCAATGACTTTCGAAAATCTTCTGATTTTATAAATTCGGTGTGACGCATGGAACAGAAGAAGGGAAGTGGACGCACCCTTGCGGCGGAAGCCTATGCGGCAATCCGCCAGTCCATCCGCACCGGCGCGTTCAAGCCGGGCGACCGGCTGCGCTTTGCCGATCTCCAGGCGCTGTGCGGCATGAGTGTGACGCCGGTGCGCGAAGCGCTGGCGCGGCTGACGGCGGAAGGTTTTACCGTGCTGGACGATCACCGCGGATACAGCGTCGCGGGCCTGTCGCTGGAGGAACTGCGCGACGTCACGGCGACACGCCAGCTCTGCGAGGGCGAGGCGCTGCGGCTATCGGTGCTGAGGGGAGATGCAGACTGGGAGGGCAGGGTGATTGCCGCCCACCATCTGATGGCGCGCATACCACAGGCGCGCGAGGACATTCCGTCAGCGATGCGGGAGGATTGGGAGGCGCGCCATACCACCTTCCATGCCGCCCTCATTTCGGCCTGCGGCTCGCCGACACTTCTGGAGATCTGTGGAAAGCTGTTTTCCCGTGCGGATCGCTATCGGCGCCTGTCCGTCAGCCTCGAGGGTGCGGCGCGGGATGCGACGGGAGAGCATCGCCGGCTGATGGACCGCGCGCTGGCGCGCGATGCAGACGGAGCGGCCGAGGCGCTCCGCGAGCACTACGGCCGGACGGCCGCAGCGCTCGAGGGCTTTTTCAAAGCGTGACGCTTACTTGCTGACGACGACCGTCGAGGCGCCGATCTCGGCACCGCCGCCGATCGCTACGTTGAGCGAGACATAGTCGCGCGCCAGCTGGCGGATGGCCGTGGCGAGCGCCAAGCGGGATTCGGCGACGTTGCGTTCAGCATCGAGCACGTCGAGGATGGTGCTGGCGCCGCCGCGATAGCTTTCGCGGGCGAGGACCAGGGTCTGGTCGAAGGTTTCGACGACCTTACGCTGGGCGGCGACCGTCTGGTAATCGCGGATCAGCGCGGTCTGGGCGTTTTCCACTTCCTCGACGGCGTTGAGCACTGTCGACTTCCAGGTCAGATACTGCTGCTCGGCGTCCGAACGGGCGACCTTGACCTGCGCCTTGAGCGCGCCGCCGTTGAAGATCGGCAGGGAGAGCGTCGGGCCAAACGACCAGCTCGTCAGGTTGCCCACCCTAGTGTTGAAGTTGCGCGCCGCCCCGATCGAGCCACCGAGTTCGATGCTCGGATAGAGATCGGCTTCCGCGACGCCGATCTGCGCCGTTGCGGCCTGCAGGCGACGTTCGGCCGCGCGGATGTCCGGACGGTTGCGAATGAGGTCGGCCGGAATGCCGGTGCGCGTGGAATAACGCGGCATTGGCTGGGAAGAACCCTTGATCAGGCTGGAGGTGATCGTCGCTGCCGGCACGCCGAGCAAGGTCGCAATGTGGTTTGCCGACTGGTGGAAGCCAGTTTCGAGTGCCGGCAGGTTGGCGAGCGTCTGATTGACGAGACCTTCGGCCTGCAGCACGTCGAGGCTGGAGGCGGCACCCGCTTCCTTGATTTCGTTGGTGAGCTTTAGCGTCTCACGGCGCGAGACCAGGTTCTTGCGGTTGAGCGCGAGCGCTTCCTGGAAGTAGCGCGCGCTGACATAGCTCGACACGAGGTCGGACAGATAGGCGAGGCGTGCGACGCCGACGTCATCGTAAGCTGCGTCGAGCGAGGCGTTCGCCACTTCTCTCTGCCGGCGGTACTGGCCGAAGAAGTCGATCAGCCAGGAGGCGCTCAAGCCGGCGTTCAGAGATTTCGATTCGGAATGGCTCGCGCCGGTGGTGCTCGTCCGGCGCAGATAGTTGCCGTCCTGGCCGCTGACATTACCTTCTGCGGACAAGCCGACATTCGGCAGGGCGCCTGCGCCAGCGATGATGACGTTCGCTTCGGCTGCTGTGATGCGCTCCAGCGCCTGCTGGACGGTCAGGTTTTCAGCCATGCCCTGATGCACGAGCCCGTTGAGGCGCTTGTCGCGGAAGGACTCCCACCACGGATTGAGCGCGACGCTTTCGCTGCTCGTGGCCTTGCTTTCGGAAAACTTGGCCGGCAACGCGGTGTCGGGCTTCTGGTAATCGGGTCCGACGACGCAGCCGGACAAGAGAAGCATGGTGAGCGGAAAAAGCGTCCTGGAAAAATTCATGGGTCTACCCTGCCGGCCATCATGGCATACTTAACGGAACAAATGTGCGATTCACTCTTTATTCATGTTTGGGCGGAAGATCGAGCCCCCACCCAAGAAAGAATGGTCCCACAGCGTTTTTTCCCCGCTTACCTGGGAGGGTGTGTCCGTCGTGCAACTGGGGCATTTGCCCGAATGTCGCATTTTCGCTCGATCGGCGAAAGTCCCCCTTCGAAAACACCCCGCAAGGTTGCGTCACGGCATTTCCTCGGATTGCCCGTCTTTGCGACATATTTTTCTGAAAAATGCTGCATGAGCGAACAGAATTTTGTGATTCGAATTGTCACACAAATTCGGCAGCAATTTTTTCCAAAATTCTGCCGATTCCATTGACAAGGAAAGGAGGCTCGCTTATGTGTTGGAGCCTCGCATGAGGACCGCATGCGTTTTAACCCCGGTCCCCCTGACGCATCCATTTTAGAGCGTCGGCGCCAACAAGAGGGAGTGCCCATGTACGACATTAACTGCATCGCCTCCGTGTGTGTGGCGTACTCCTGTCGTGAAACGATTACAGGGAAAGCGCATACGGCACTCCGCCGAATGTAACCGCACTTCCCTCTTCGAATTAAGCGCAAGATTGAATTGGCTGCACCTTCGGTGCGGCAGGAGTTGTTATGCAAAAGCAAGTTATCGAAATCGGTGGTGAAGCCGTCGGCGTTGTCGTTCCTGATGAGGATCGGCTGAAGTTCGTAGCCGTTAAATATTCCGTGTGGGACTTGGATTCGCAGCGTTTCTCGTCGGCAGACGAAGTGCGTATGGCAATCCGTCGCCTCCTGAATGACCCGGCTGCCGCCACACGGGCGCTGCCCCCGGCCCATAGCGCGGCCGCCTGAACCGAAATTCTGACGATCCGGCATTTCCAGGCCGGATATCGACCGGCCCCGCCAATCAACGGGGCCGGTCATGTTTTGTGGACAGTGCATTCACCGGGCGCCGGCTGGCGCGGACTGTGAAATCCTGATTGTTTACCGCCTGAAAGGAGGTGCCCCATGACCAGCGGCATCCATCACATCACGGCGATCACCCGGAAAATCCAGGCGAATGTCGATTTCTACGTCGGCTTTCTCGGCCTGCGCCTCGTCAAGCGAACGGCGGGCTACGAAGACGCCGATCAGCTCCACCTCCTGTATGGCGATGCGGCGGCAAACCCCGGCTCGCTGATCACCTTCCTTGCCTGGGAGGACGGATCGCCTGGCCGTGTCGGGCTCGGCCAGCCGGCGGAGATCGCCCTCGCCATCAAACCGGAGGCGATCGGCTTCTGGCTGACGCGGGCGCTGACGCACAACATTACGCTCACCGGCCCGGCGCAGGAGTTTGGTGAACCAGTGCTGCGTCTGAAGGATCCGGACGGCATCATCGTCAAGCTCGTCGGCGAGGCGGACGTGGAAGGGCCGGCCCCGCATGTCACGAAGGACATCGCGGTGGCGGATGCCATCCAGCGTATTCGCGGCGCGATGATTTTCTCCGAAAAGCCGGTGGAGACTGCGGCCTTCATCACCGGGCATTTCGGCTACCGCACAGCCGCCGAGGCGAACGGCGTCACTAGGCTCGCCGGCGATACGGGCGATGTGCTCGACATCCGCAATGCCAGCGGCTTCTGGACATCGGCGCCCGGCACCGGGACGATCGACCATATCGCGTTGCGCGCGCCGGACCGGACTGCTGTCGAGGCCATGGCCAAGCGGCTTGCCGATGAGGATGCGGGTGATACGAACATGCACGACCGCACCTATTTCTACTCGCTCTATGTGCGTGAGCCGGGTGGGGCGCTCATTGAATACGCGACGGATGCACCCGGCATGACGGTGGATGAGCCGCTGGAAAGCCTCGGTGGCAAACTGTTCGTGCCACGGCATTTCCGGACCGATCCAGAGGATGTCCGTGCCCGGCTTCCGCAGTTCGCTCTCCCGGGCGAGGAGCGCATCACGGAGCGCGACCTGCCCTTCATCCACCGCGTGTACCGTCCGGAAAGCCCGGATGGTACGGCCGTGGTGCTGTTGCACGGTACCGGGGGCAACGAGACGAGCCTGCTGCCTTTCGGCGTGCGGTTGGCGCCGCATTCGGCCCTGCTCAGCCCGCGCGGGCGCAGCGTGGACGAAGGCTATCCGCGCTTCTTCCGTCGGTTGACGGCGACGACCTTTGACCAGAAGGATCTTGTCGGCGAGGCGGAAGCCTTTGCCGCCTTCCTGGAGGGCGCGAATGCGGCCTATGGGCTGGATCCGCAGAAGACGCTCTTCGTCGGATATTCGAATGGTGCCAACATGATCGGCGCGGTCATGCAGCTTCATCCGGGCCTCATCCGCAATGCGGTGCTGCTGCGTGGCATGAACGTTCTGGAAAGTGCCCCTGAGGCTGATCTTTCCGGCACCAACGTGCTGATGCTGACGGGCAAGTCGGATCCTTACGGTTCCTATGCGTCGGCGCTCGAAACGCGCCTGGCTGCGGCGGGTGCATCCGTCGAAAACCGGTTGCTCGACGCTGGTCACGAACTCGCCGCTGCCGATCTGGATCTGGCAAAGGCCTATAGGGAGCGGATGATCGGCTGACGGGACCGCGCCGCAAGACAGAAAAGGGGCATGCCGGCTGGCATGCCCCTTTTTGATTCGGTCGATCCATTGTGCGACCGGCCTTAACGCCCGTGCTCGGCAACGAAAGCCGAAAAGCCCGCAATAAAGGCCCGAAGTTTCTTCTCGGTTGCCTCGTCGACGATTTTTCCATCCTGAAAAACCGTTCCGGCGCGCGAGACCATCAGCTTGGCGCCGAACCACGGCACGGTGCCGAGCGTGCGCATGACGGGCAGCCAGGCTTCCTGCGACAGGAGCGTGCCGAAATTGCCGGGCGAGGCGCCGGTGATCGCGAAGGGTTTGCCGGCGAAGACGCGGTCAATGTCGGATGAGGGGCGGCTCATCCAGTCGATGGCGTTCTTGAAGACGCCGGGAATGCCGTTGTTGTATTCCGGTGTGAAGAGAAGGACACCGTCCGCGTCCGCAACGCGGTCCTTGAGACGGGTGACGGCATCCGGGATGCCGCTTTCGGCCTCAGCGTCGCCGTCATAGAGCGGAATGCCATGGATCGAGCCCTCGACGATCTCGACGCCCTCCGGCGCCATGGCTAGGGCGGCGCGGAGCAGCGCCGTGTTGAAGGAGCCCTTGCGCAGGCTGCCCGAGATTGCCACCAGTTTCGTCATTTGGGTTCTCCTCTTTGCAGACGGCATAAAAAACCCCGGCGGACTGTTTGTCACGCCGGGGTTTTATCTGGTTTAGACGAGCGGCTTCAGCCGCGCCTCGATTTGCGCACGGCGCGGTTCGAGGAAGGGCGGCAGCGACAGGCTTTCGCCGAGTGTTTCAAGCGGTTCGTCCACCGCAAAGCCGGGGCCGTCCGTGGCGATTTCGAATAGGATGCCGTTCGGCTCGCGGAAGTAGAGCGAGCGGAAGTAGAAACGCTCGACCTCGCCGCTCGAGGGCAGGCGGAAGCCGCGCAGACGCTCTGTCCACGCATGCAGTGCCTCTTCATCCGGTGCACGGAAGGCGACGTGGTGCACGGCGCCGGCACCTTGGTGGGCGACCGGCAGATCCGGCTCGATGGCGACATGCAGTTCGGCGGCAGGGCCGCCGTCGCCCATCGAGAAGACATGCACGTCACCCGCCCCGTCCGGGTTCGGATAGGTCGAGGTCTCCGTCATGTTCATGATCTGGACAAGCACGGTCTGCGTGTTGCGGATGTCGGGCACGCTGAGCGTGATGGGGCCAAGGCCCTTGATCTGGTGTTCGGCCGGAACCGGACTTCTGTCCCACGGGTTGGCCGGCGCACCGGCGTTGTCGACGACAAGGCGGAAGCGCTGGCCTTCGCCGTCTTCGAAATCGAGTGAAGCGCGGCCGCCGACATCATGGATCTCACCGGCCTTGACTTTCAACTCGGCAAAGCGGGCCTTCCACCATTCGAGCGTGGCAAGGGTTGCGACGCGCAAGCCCGTGCGCGAGACGCTGTGGGTGCCGCGCCGTTCGTGGCCGACCGGCCAATCGAAGAAGGTGAGATCCGTGCCGGGAGATGCGAGTCCATCGGCGTAGAACAGATGGTAGGCGCTCGTATCGTCCTGGTTGACGGTTTTCTTGACGAGGCGCAGGCCGAGCACCTGCGTGTAGAAACGCAGGTTTTCCGCCGCATTCGCGGTGATCGCGGTCAGATGGTGGATGCCTGTCAGCTGTAGGGTCATGATAAACTCCTCTCCGGATCTATCCGGGGCGTTCTGGTGCGTACCCCGCTGTCGGGGCCTTGCGTTGAAGCGAATATCGCCCCTCGCATGCGCTGCCGAAAGACCGGGTCGGGCGAACGGATTGTTCACTTTTGTTGAACGACCCTTTTGCCCTCAGAATGCCGGATCTTCTGGCACATAGCCGCCATTCTTCCTCCCGGCGTTCTCACCCATTCTGTTCCAATGTTAGCGCCTCCGAAACTTATCGTTTCATAAACCAACCCTCCGTACGCTGCCGGTTGCGAAATGACTTCGTCTCTGCTTCGCCGCGCCCGTCGGCATGTCCACCCTTCCGATGAACTGCCGGTCCGGAATTTCCGCCCCGCGCGAGGAGACGTTCGATGCTGCCGAAGACTGCGACTGCCCGAAACATGTTCGCCATCGTTGCGACCGGTGTTGCCACGACCGTGGCGACGGCGGGCGTTCTGCTGTGGCTCTCCTACCGTGCGGTCGAGGAGCGCTCGATTTCGGAAATGGTGAATGCGGCGGAGGCCAGCGCCGGCAAGGTGGAAACCACGTTCGCGCAGGTGAAGACGCTGAGCTGGAACCTGCGGTCTGCGATTTTTGCGATGAAGGACAGTGCTACGCCAAGCCGCGAGATGGTCGATGCGACGTTGAAGCGTTTGTTGACCGACAATCCGTTTGCCGTCGGCCTCAGCACCGGCTGGGAGCCCGACGCCTTCGATGGCAAGGACGCCGAATACAAGGACAAGCCCGGCCACGATGCGAGCGGCCGCTATGTTCCCTATGCCATTCGTTCGAACGGCGTGGCGGTGATCGAGGCGCTGGTGGATTACGACAAGGACGGTGCCGGCGACTACTACCAGATCCCGAAGAAGACCGGGAAAGATCTGCTGACGGAGCCCTATACCTACAATGTCGGCGGCAAAGACACGCTGATGACGTCGTTCATGGTGCCGTTGATGTACGACGGTACCTTCAAGGCGGTGTCCGGCGTCGATGTTGCGCTCGATGCGCTGGCGGCCGACATGGCCAAGCTGAAACCGCTCGGCGAGGGTTACGTCACGCTGCTCAGCCAGGGCGGTAGCATCGTCAGTCACCCGGATACCGCGACACTCGGCAAGACACTGAAGGATTCCGGTCTCGACGTTGCCGCCTGGCAGCAGCTCATCGACAATCCGCACAAGGCTTTCGAGATGACCGATGCCTCGGGCGTTGCCTCGATGGCCGTCGCCGTGCCGGTGCCGCTGCAGCCGGGCACCACCTGGTACGCCGTCGTCTCCGTGCCAAAGCGCGTCCTCTTTGCCAGCCTTTCCACGCTGGCCATCACATCCATCATCGTCATCGCTATTGCTGCAGGCCTGTTGATTTCGATCGGCTGGCTGCTTGCCGCGCGCTTCCGCAAACGCCTGGCCACCGTGATTACGGCCACGAGCGAGATTGCCAGTGGTCGCACGGATGTCGATCTTTCCGAATCTACGCGTCAGGATGAAATCGGCGAAATGGCCCGCTCGCTCGCCGTGCTGCGCGATGCGACACTCGCCAAGCTGCGTCTCGAAAGCGAGGCGGAAGAAAACCGGGCGCTTTCCGAAGACGAGCGTCGCCAGCGCGCCGACGAGGCGGCCGAGCGTGAACGCCAGACGCGCATCGCCGTCGAGGCACTGGCCGATGGCCTGCAGAAACTGGCCGACGGCGACATGACGCACCGGATCGAGCATACCTTTGCCGGCTCGCTCGACCAGGTCCGCCACGATTTCAACGCCTCCGTCGAGAAGCTCCAGTCGGCGCTGCGCTCGGTCGGCGGCAATGCCAATGCCATTCAGGCCGGCTCTGCGGAAATCCGTTCTGCCTCCGACGACCTCGCCAAGCGCACCGAGCAGCAGGCCGCCTCCGTCGAGGAGACTGCCGCCGCGCTGGAGGAGATCACCACGTCGCTGAAGGATGCGACGCGCCGTGCCGAGGATGCCGGCCAGCTCGTCGAGCGCACCCGCGCCGGTGCGGAAAAGTCGGGTGAGGTGGTGCGCCGCGCCGTCTCCGCAATGAGCGGCATCGAAAATTCCTCGCGCGAAATCTCCAACATCATCGGCGTGATCGACGAGATCGCGTTCCAGACCAATCTTCTGGCGCTGAATGCCGGCGTCGAGGCCGCGCGTGCCGGTGAGGCCGGCAAGGGTTTTGCCGTCGTGGCGCAGGAGGTTCGCGAGCTCGCTCAGCGTTCGGCCAATGCAGCCAAGGAAATCAAGGCCCTTATCACCAAATCGGGCGAACAGGTCCATCTTGGTGTTACGCTCGTCGGTGAGACGGGCTCGGCGCTCAGCGAAATCGTCAACCAGGTCCAGGAAATCGACGTCAATGTCGCGGCGATCGTGCGTTCTGCGCGCGAACAGTCAACGGGCCTCAACGAGATCAGTGCGGCCGTGAATTCCATCGATCAGGGCACGCAGAAGAACGCCGCCATGGTGGAAGAACAAACCGCGGCAAGCCATGCGCTGGCGAACGAGGCAACGGCACTCGACGCGCTCATTGCGCAGTTCCGTCTCGGCATGGGAGGGGCTAACTCCCGCCCGGTTGCCGCATCGTCCGCCGAGCATCGCCCGGCGGCATCCGGTGCGCGGGCGCTCGGCAGCAAGCTCACCCGTGCCTTTGGCGGCGGGCTGGCGGCGGCCAGTGCTGCGGCGCAGGACTGGCAAGAGTTCTGAGCCGGTTTCGATGGCTTTCAGGAAAAGGCGGCCCATCCGGCCGCCTTTTTGCTGTGCGTCAGAAAAGCGCACAACTTTTGCGTCGTGCACAGCATTTAACCAGGTTGGCGGCTAACGCTGCGCGCCCTCTATGTTAGGAATGGCTTTATCGTTTTGAAATCGAATGACTATTGATAATTCTTTCGGCTTGGCATGCTTCCTGCTTTCTTGGGGATAGGTCCAGAGGGGACCGAGATAGAAGCGTCCAACGAATGGCGCTCCGGGAAAGCCGCTGGCAGCTCTGTGGGAACCGCAAAGGTTTCGAAGCTGCCAGCGGCTTTGTTGTTTCCGGCCCTTACACGCGGAGGCGTTAGGCGGCTGAAAAACATGATTTATTATATTTTCCTATCACAGCTTTGCCCCGATTGGCTTTTCTCGCGGACTCCGCCACACTTCAGTTCAGGCAAATGAAACAGCTTTGGTGTCGAAACTTGCCAGTCTGATCTACTCGATATAATGAGGACCCATATTAAATGGGGGTTCTGCAACGGTGGAGTCGACAATGACCCGATGGGGGAGAATGTTGCTGGCGGCGGTGGCGGTCTGCGCCATTGCTTCACCAGCCTGGGCTGACGGTCTGGCACGTCCGGTGCGCGTCGCGCCGGTGCAGTTCGAACAGCGCGAACAGACGGTCACCATCACGGGCGAAGTGATTGCGCGCGTGGAGACGGATCTCTCCTTCCGCGTCAGCGGGCGCATCACCGGCTGGTTCGTCGATGTCGGGGACGCGGTCAAGAAGGACCAGGTCCTCGCGCGGCTCGACCCCGAGGAGCAGCGAGCCGACGTGGAGGCCGCGGAAGCCGGTGTTCGCGCGGCCGATGCGCAGTTGCGGCTCGCCCGCACCAATTTCGACCGCCAGAAATCACTTCTCAATGACGGCATCAGCACACGCCGCGATTTCGACGACGCCGAAACGGCGTTGCGCACGGCGGAAAGTTCGCGGGAGGCGGCAATCGCCCAGCGCGGTACTGCGAAGGAACTGCTTTCCTATACGGAACTGCGCGCGCCCACTGATGGTATCGTCACGGCGCGCCTCGCCGAGAGCGGCCAGGTGGCGCAGGCGGCGCAGACCATGTTCACCATTGCCGACACCGGCCCGCGCGATGCCGTCTTCGATGTCTACGAATCCCTGTTCTTCGCGCAGCCGGCGAGGGACGGCGTTGTCGTGACCCTGCTCAGCGATGACAGGATCCGCACGACGGGCACGGTGCGCGAGATTTCACCGACGATCGACGCGGACAAGGGGACCGTGCGCGTGAAGATCGCCATGGACCGGACACCACCTGAAATGACACTTGGTGCCTCCGTTGTTGGTGTCGGCGCGCTGGCGCCGCGTCGGGTCGCGGTGGTGCCCTGGCAAGCCCTTTCCGGCACCGATGGCAAGCCGGCCCTATGGATCGTCGACAAAGCGGACAATACCGTGAGCCTGCGCCCGGTCGAGGTCGCATCCTTCGAGACCGGTGTGGCGCTTATCTCGGGCGGTATCGAAGAAGGCGAGGCCTACGTCTCCGACGGCACAAAGCTGCTTCGACCCGGCCAGACCGTTACCGTGATCGAGGGAGCGACCCAATGAGGATATCCATTCTGCTCGCCACGGTGATCGTCGTCCCATTGGCGCTTGCCGGCTGCAAGAAGGAAGAAGAGGCCGTCGTCCCACCGCGGCCGGTCCTGTCCATGGTCGTCACGCCCACGGCGCTTCCCGGCACGCGCTTTGCCGGTACGGTCCAGGCGAAGGTGCAGGCTACGCTCGGTTCGCGGGTTGCAGGTCGTCTCGTCTCGCGCGCCGTGCATGTCGGTGATCTCGTGAAGAAGGGTGACGTGCTGGCTGTGCTTGACGCGACGGCCTATGAACTGGCCGTGCGTTCGGCGCGTGCGGAACTTTCAAGCGCGGAGGCAACGCTTGCCAGCGCGGTTTCGATCGAAGAGCGGCAGAAGACATTGCTGCAATCGAACGCCGCGGCGAAGGCCGCCGTCGAGAGCGCGGAGCAGTCGCGCGAGGCCGCCGATGCCGGAGTGACGCGGGCGCGCACGGCACTCGTAAAGGCGGAGGAACAGCTTTCCTACACGAGTATCCTGGCGGAGTTCGACGGCGTCGTCGTTGCGACGGGCGCCGAGGTGGGGCAGACCGTTTCGCCCGGCGAGGCGATCGTCACGGTTGCCCGCCCGGACGAGCGGGATGCCGTCGTCGATATCCCGGAGACGGCGGAAGCCATCGCTATCGGCAGCCGGTTCACTGTGTCGTTGCAGATCAATCCTGCCATCACCGTCAAGGGTGTGGTGCGGGAGGTGGCGCCCTCCGCCGATGCCGTGACCCGCACGCGGCGCGTCAAGATCGCGCTGGAAAACCCGCCGGACACGGTGCGTCTCGGCACCACCATCACGGCCGAACTCGAAGGGCCGGACGTCACCGCCATCATGATCCCGGAAACGGCGATTCTGCAGAAGGATGGCAAGCCGAATGTCTGGCTGGTCGATGCGCAGAAGGGCGAGGTGCGTCTGGCACCGATCGAAACGGGTGCTGCGGTCGGCCGGTACCTCCCGGTATCCAGCGGGCTGAAAGCCGGTGACCGCGTCGTCACCGCCGGGGTACACAGCCTCGAAGAAGGCCAGAAAATCAAGGTTGAAGACGAGGCAAGCCTATGAAGAAATTCAACCTTTCGGACTGGGCGCTCGATCACGCATCGCTCGTCTGGTACTTCATGATCGTCTTCGCGCTGCTCGGCTTCTTCACTTACCAGAATCTCGGTCGCGAGGAGGATCCGTCCTTCACGATCAAGACGATGACGATCAGCGCCGCCTGGCCCGGGGCCTCCGTCGAGGAGACCACGTTGCAGGTGACGGAGCGCATCGAGCGCAAGCTGGAAGAGCTGGAATCGCTTGATTTCACCCGCAGCATCACCACGCCTGGCCAGACACTGATCTTCGTCAACCTCAAGCCGACGACCCGCGCGCGTGATGTCGCGCCGACCTGGGTGACCGTGCGCAATATGATCAACGACATCCGTGGCGATTTCCCGTCCGGCGTCGTCGGTCCTGCCTTCAACGATCGATTCGGCGACGTCTTCGGCAATATCTATGCCTTCACCGCGGACGGACTTTCGCCGCGCCAGTTGCGCGACTATGTGGAAGACGCCCGCCGGCGCATCCTCACGGTTCCCAATATCGGCAAGGTCGATCTCGTCGGCGCGCAGGACGAGGTGATCTATCTCGAATTCTCGACACGCCAACTCGCCGCGCTCGGCATTTCCACGCAGCAGGTCGTTTCGACCCTCCAGGCGCAGAACGCCGTCACGCCTTCCGGCGTCGTGCAGGCAGGCGGCGAGCGCGTCAGCGTGCGTGTCGGCGGGCAGTTCGCTTCGGAAGAGAACCTTCGCGACGTCAATCTCCGGGTTAACAATCGCTTCTTCCGCCTGAGCGACATTGCCACGATCACCCGCGGCTACCTCGATCCGCCATCGGCGCTCTTCCGCTTCAACGGCGAGCCGGCGATCGGTCTTGCGATCGGCATGAAGCAGGGTTCGAACCTGCTGGAGTTCGGCGCGGCCGTGGAGAAGCAGATCGAGCTTCTGTCGCATGAGCTGCCCGTCGGCGTCGACGTACATCTCGTGTCCGACCAGCCTAAGGTGGTCGAAGAGGCGGTTTCCGGCTTCACGCGGGCGCTGTTCGAGGCGGTCATCATCGTTCTCGCAGTCAGCTTCGTCAGCCTTGGCGTGCGTGCCGGGCTTGTCGTGGCGCTGTCGATCCCGCTGACGCTCGCGATCACCTTCGTCTTCATGTACTACGACGACATATCGCTGCAGCGTATTTCGCTGGGCGCACTCATCATCTCGCTCGGCCTGCTTGTCGACGATGCGATGATCGCGGTGGAAATGATGGTGGCGCGGCTGGAGATGGGCGATTCGCGGCGGAAAGCCGCGACCTATGTCTACACCTCCACCGCTTTCCCGATGCTTACCGGCACGCTGGTGACGGTGGCGGGCTTCATTCCAATCGGGCTCAACAACAGCGCGGCCGGCGAGTTCACCTTCAGCCTCTTCGTCGTCATTGCCATTTCGCTGCTCGTCTCCTGGGTCGTCGCGGTGGTCTTCGCGCCGCTGCTCGGCGTGACGATCCTGCCCAAGACGATGAAGAAACATCACGAGCAGAAGGGCTGGTTCACCCGCGCCTTCGTGCGCCTGCTCGATACCTGCATGCATTGGAAGTGGACGACCATCATCGCCACCGTGCTAGTGTTCTGCGTTTCCGTTTTCGGCATGCGGTACGTACAGGAGCAGTTCTTTCCGTCGTCCGACCGGCCGGAGCTCATCATCGACTGGTCGCTGCCGCAGAATGCCTCGATTGCCGAGACCAATGCGCAGATCGCCAAGTTCGAGGAGGAGAAGCTCAAGGGCAATCCGGATGTCGAGCGGTGGTCCTCCTATGTGGGCGAGGGCGCTGTGCGCTTCCTGCTGTCCTTCGACGTACAGCCGCCGTCGCCGGCCTTCGGCCAGACGGTCATCGTCACCAAGGATCTCGAAGCGCGTGATCGCCTGCGTGCCGATCTCCAGGCCTATCTGCGCGAAACCTTCGTCGGCACGGATGCGCTGGTGAAGTTGCTCGACATCGGCCCGCCGGTCGGCCGGCCGATCCAGTATCGTGTCAGCGGCCCGGATATCGAGGAAGTTCGCAAACACGCGCTCGAATTCGGCGAACTGCTCGGCAAGAACACGCTGCTGGGCGACATCGTCTATGACTGGAACGAGCCGGCACGCGTCGTGAAGGTCGATGTATTGCAGGACAAGGCCCGCCAGCTGGGCGTCACCTCGCAGGATATCGCCTCGGCTCTTAACGGTGTCGTCGGCGGCACGACTGTTACCCAGATCCGCGATGACGTTTATCTGATCGACGTCATAGGCCGGGCGCGGGCAAGCGAGCGCGAATCGATTGAGACGTTGCGCCAGCTCCAGCTGCCGACAGCCAGCGGCACCTCGGTGCCGCTCGCCGCGGTCGCCAATTTCCGCTACGAAATGGAGCAGCCGGTCGTCTGGCGCCGTTCGCGTGAACCCACAATCACCGTCAAGGCGAGCATTACCGGTGGCGTGCAGCCGGCAACGATCGTTTCGCAGGTCGCCAAGGACGTTTCGGCCTTCCAGGAAAACCTTCCCTCCGGCTACAATGTCGTGGTCGGCGGTACGGTGGAAGAAAGCGCCAACAGCCAGGCGCCGATCATTGCGGTCGTGCCGCTGATGCTGTTTGCCATGGCAACGATCCTGATGCTGCAGCTCCAGAGTTTCTCGCGGCTGTTCCTCGTGTTCGCGGTGGCGCCGCTGGCGCTGATCGGCGTCGTCATCGCGCTGCTCGGCAGTGGTGCGCCACTCGGTTTTGTCGCCATCCTCGGCGTGCTGGCGCTGATCGGCATCCTGATCCGCAATTCGGTGATTCTCGTCGTGCAGATCGAGGATCTGCGGCGAGAGGGCATGCATGCTTGGAACGCCGTGCGCGAGGCGACGGAACATCGTATGCGCCCCATCATGCTGACCGCGGCGGCGGCGAGCCTCGCGCTCATCCCCATATCGCGCGAAGTGTTCTGGGGGCCGATGGCCTATGCCATGATGGGCGGCATCATCGTCGGCACGGTGCTGACGCTGCTCTTCCTGCCAGCGCTTTACATCGCCTGGTTCCGGATCAAGCCCGAAGACAAGGAAGAGCCGTCGGCTCCACCGGCAGAGCCCGTCAAGGCGGCGTAGGGCCTCTCAATTTCGCCCATGTCCGGCATCATGGCTTCTAGGAATCGCAGCCATGGATGGGCAGGCGTGGGGAGGGGCAATGATTCTCGTGGCAAGCTTCAGGCGCGGTTACGCCCTTTATATGTCTTGGCTTTCGCGGGTGAAGATGCGTTCTTTTTGCCGCACTCTTTTTGAAAAAGCTGGTGGAAAAAGTTGATTTTCAATGCCGAAGGGCAAAGCCGCTTTCCACGCAGTAACGAATGTGCAAGGGATTTTCTCCATGGTATCGGCGGGACAGGGCGGATGTACCGGAGTGGAACAAGGTTTGGTCATGGGACTTGACGAAACGTTGAAACTGCATGTCTATGCCGCCCAATCGTGGCAAGCGATCGGCTCTTGCCTCGTGCCCTCTCGGGCGCGGTCGAAGGGAATTGCAGTGTGATGATCGGAATTGAAGACGTGAGCAGGCCGCGTAAGGGGTTGGACGCATTCGTGCGTATTCTCGCGGCAGGAACCCTGCTGGCTCTGGCCGGCTGTATCGTTCCGAGCGATGGCCCACTGACCAACCAGGTTATTTCGTCTGGTGCGGACGGCAAGGCCTACGAGATCCCGCAGACCAAGCTGATTTTTGATGTCGTGACGATCGACCAGCGCATCGCCAACAGCGTAAACGCCTCGCCACGCGCCAGCTTCGCCAAGACCTTCGGTATTGGCGGCGGCGGTGGCACGCCGGTTATCGGGGTCGGTGACCGCCTAGAGGTCACGATCTTCGAAGCAGGCCCGGACGGCCTGTTCTCCACCGCCGAGCGCAAATCGACGTCGATTCCCGTCATCGTGCAGCCGGACGGGCACGGCCAGATCCCCTACGTTGGCTCGGTACGTTTTGCCGGCATGACCATCGATTCGGCGCGTTCGACGATCGTCGATGCGCTGAAGGCAAAGGCTGTCGAGCCTGATGTCATCGTGGCGATGGCCGACAATGCCTCGCGGACGGTGTCCGTTCAGGGCGACGTGAACAAATCCTCCATCGTGCCCCTCGGGCTGAACGGCCTGCACATCAGCGAAGTTCTCGCGATGGCCGGCGGTGCCAGCAAGCCGCCCTATGACACCTATGTCAGCCTGAAGCGCGCAGGGCGCACGCGGTCCGTGCTGTTGCAGGCGATTATCGACAATCCGAAGGACGATATCTACGTCAAGCCGGAAGACCAGATCTACGTCAGCTACGATCCGCAGACCTTCTCGGCGCTCGGGCAGACGGAGAAGAGCGGCAAGGTTGCGTTCAACGCCGCCAAGCTCAGCCTCGTCGAGGCGGCGGCACTCGCTGGCGGCGGTAACACCGCCACGGCCGATCCGAAGGGCTATTTCGTCTTCCGTTACGAAGAGGAAAACGTCTATCGCAGCGTTGTGGGTGACGATCGCTTCCGCGATCTGATTTCGCGCGGCATGGTGCCGGATACCGAAGGTCGCTATCCGATCGTCTACCGCCTCGACCTGGCGGAGACGCAGAGCTATATCATCGCCCAGAACTTCCCTGTGCGGAACAAGGACGTCATCTATCTGGCACGCCATGTCGCAACGGATTTTGCGAAGTTCATGAGCATCGTTTCCAGTGGCTCAAGTGCGGCCTACAATATTCAGCGCACAGGACGGGCGTTCTAGTAGCCGAGCGCTTTCGGCGGGTTCGCTGCATTCATCCGGAATGTCCTTGCGGCGTTCCGGATTTTTGCATTTTGTCGTAGAGGGCTGAATGGCCGGACAGGCACGGAAAACCTACGCGCTTCTTTCTCCTGGTCTCTGGCGGCTGCGCGTCGACATTGCCGGGCTGCTCGAAGCCGATGTCGTGGCGTGGCCGTTTGTCTTTCCTAGCCGGCTCGATGGTTTTGTCGGTTGGGGTCGACGCCCGTCCGGCATCCGGGCGATGCGGCTTGCGACGCGCTTCGGTAAAGAGGTCATTACCCTGGAGGATGGCTTCCTGCGCGGCTTCGCGCCGGGGCAGGGGGAGCCCAGCCATTCCTATGTCATTGATCGGGACGGCATCTATTTCGATGCGCAGGCGGCGAATGGGCTGGAGCGACTGCTCTCGCTGCCTGTGACCGATGCCGCAGCGCTCGAGCGTGCGCGCCTGCTGATTGCTCGACTGCGCCATGAGCGCCTTTCCAAATACAACAATAGTCCGCTGCTTAGCCCCGCTGATGCCGGCGTGCCTTCCGGGCGTCCTTTTGTGCTGCTCGTCGATCAGGTTGCGGGCGATGCATCCATTGCCGGCGCGGGTGCGGGGCCGGAGAGCTTTCGGGCCATGCTGGAGCGAGCCATCGCGGACAATCCGGGCAAGACGATTGTCGTGCGCACGCACCCCGCAGCCGGCGACCGGAGCCTTCTACGACAGGCCGCAGCGACGATCGGTGCAGATATCGCGGTCCCCGGACGCATGAACCCCTGGCCGCTTCTGGAGGCGGCCGACAGCGTCTACACGGTCTCTAGCCAGCTCGGCTTCGAGGCGCTCATGGCGGGCGGACAGGTTCATTGCTTCGGAACGACCTATTATTCCGGGCGCGGACTGACCAATGACTATAGCGTCCAGCCTGCGAACCGGTCACCGGCATCGCTGGAGCAGGTTTTTCATGCCGCATTCCTCGACTATTCGCACTATCTGGATTTGCACAGCCGTGAGGCGTGCAGCCTCGAACGGGCGGTAGATCAGGCGATCGCCGTGCGGGATCAACGCATGCGCGTAGATCGGAAGGTGTTTACCGCCGGGTTCTCCCCGTGGAAGCGCAGAGCGATGACCCCCTTCCTCAAAGGGGTTGCCGGTGACCCGGTCCACAAGCGCTCGCTTGATGCGGCGGTTGCTGCCGCCCAGGCCGAGGACGGTGTCGTCGCCATCTGGGGTAGTGACCGGACGCTTCCCGTCGGCGTGCCGGCCATCAGGCTCGAAGACGGCTTCATCCGATCGCGCGGGCTGGGTGTCGCCCTGACCATGCCGTCCTCTATCGCCATGGATGACGAGCATGTCTATTACGATTCCCGGGGCGAAAGCCGGCTGGAGGCGATTCTTTCAGGCGGGACATTCGATGAACCGTTGCGTGCTCGCGCACGGGCACTCGTGCACCTGCTGGTTCAGCGCGGTGTTTCCAAATACAATCTGGGCACGGAAGCAAGCTTGCCGGCCGGGACAGCGGGACAGTTGAAAATCCTCGTGCCGGGGCAGGTCGAAAAGGATGCGTCGATCCGCTACGGCTCGCCGGCGGTGCGCTCGAACGCGGCGCTCGTTGCAGCGGTGCGGGCGCTCTTTCCAGATGCCTTCATCGTCTACAAGGCGCACCCCGATGTGGTTTCCGGCGTGCGAGATGGTGGTGTGGTGCCGATTGCGGCGGATATGATCGTCAAAAGCGGTGACATTCTGCAATGGATTGGGTGGGCCGACCGTATCGAGACGATGACCTCGCTTGCCGGTTTCGAGGCGCTTCTTAGAGGCAAGATTGTCGGCGTGCATGGCGCGCCCTTCTATGCGGGATGGGGTCTCACCGATGATCGTCTGATGATACCGCGCCGCACGCGCCGGATCGATCTGGACACGCTTGTTGCCGCAAGCCTCATTTTCTACCCATTCTATGTCCATCCTCTCAGCGGCCTGCCCTGCCGCCCGGAGGATCTCATCGAAGAGATTTCTGTCGGCGCCTTGAAAAAGTCTGGCCTGCTGCAAAAGGTGACTCTGGGTGCGGCGCAACAGATAAACCGGGTTGGTGTGTTGCTTCGCGACTCGCGGTTGCGGTAGCGAGCAGGCGGACAGGTGCCGTGGTTGCGTTGCATAGCTGCTGCACTTTTCGAATTTCGGTTGCCAGAGTGGCAATTTGTGGGGGGAGTGTCGTAGATGCCGTTGCTAAAATTGCTGCTTTGTGCGAATACCAAGCGCATTCAGCGTCAGCGCTACCCTTTAGGTTAAGCCAGCCTGTCATGATCGAACAGCATGAAAAACATCTGAGCGCGGATGCCGATGTGAATGCCTCGGCAAAGGGCCCGCGACTCGTCAATCTGGCGTTGCGCCGCAAGCTCTCCAAGCGGTTTCCATCCAAGAGCGCGCCACGTGTGCTGTTGCTGCAGGGCCCGGTCGGTCCTTTTTTCCGCAAGGTGCAGGCTCTCCTCAACGACAGTGGTTTCGATGCCTGGCGTGTCAGCTTCAATGCGGGAGACCGGCTTTTTGCCCGCGGAAGCAACATTCTTCATTTTTCCGGAACGGCAGACGCGTGGCGTGACTGGTTCACCGGGATCGTAACGGAGCATGGTTTCGATTATGTCATCCTGTTCGGGTGCGAACGTGATGTGCACAAGATAGCCATTGAGCAATGCGCCTTGAATGCCATCCCCGTGCTGAGCCTCGAAGAAGGCTACATTCGTCCGGGGTTCGTGACGATGGAGCTTGGCGGCAACAATTGGCTTTCGCCGATTGCCGGGCTCTTGCCGCCGGAGGATGAGGTCAAGCAGCGGCGGGAACGCCCGAAAAGCACCACCTATCCGTCTTCTTTCGGCGCGATGGCGACCTATGCCTTCACCTACTTTGCCGTGCGCGGCGTCTTTTCGACCTTGAGCGAACGCAAGCTTTTCCATAAGCCAAAGCGGTCGCTCGTGACCGAGATGTTCTACTGGATCAAGAACTACTATCTGAAGTTCCGAAATCTCGGCCGCAACTACCGCAGCATGGAGCGACTGCTCGAGCATCACGACAAGAAATATTTTCTCGTTCCCCTGCAAGTGCACGATGATAGCCAACTGGCTGCTGCAGCCGGTGGCTGGAACAACCAGAAACTCATTCTGAAGGCGATCGTTTCCTTTGCGCGAAACGCACCGCCAACGCATCAGCTGGTTTTCAAGATTCACCCCATGGAACGTGGGCATAGCCAAGATAAGCAGTTCATCCGCCAGGTGGGCGTACTGAACAATGTGGCCGACCGTGTGCATATTCTCGACAATGGTTCACTTGGCCTTCTGACGCGGCATTCCGCAGGCATGGTGACGATCAATAGTACCTCCGGCCTGTCGGCGCTCGTGCATGGCGTTCCGCTTGCCGTTCTTGGAAAAGCATTCTATCGCCATCCTGCGCTCGCTTTCTGCGTCGCCAAGGGCATAGATCTGGACAGCTTCTGGTCGAGCGGCCATGTGGCCTCTGCGGGCCTGCGGCGGGACTATCTGAACTGGGTCGCTGAGCAATGTCTCGAGTCTGGTGACTTCTATGCCTATGAAGGGATGGAGGTTGCGACCAATTCGCTTCTCGCGAAGCTGCGCTCGATGGAGACGGTTGGCCGTACGGCCGGCGTTTTACTGCCTCTGTCCGATGCCATCGATCCGCAGGTCTGGGGGCAGCGTTCCGGCGAGGCATCTGCCGGCTGACCAACCCGCATTTCTTTTTATTGACCAAACGCGTCGCAATCCCTTCAGATTTGCTCCTTGCGTTTTAGTTCGCTGATTTTTCGCATGATGTTTGCGCAAATTGCGTACACTTTGCACAACATGCTGTAGCCGGCGCAGAGCCGCGTCAGGCTGATCGCCGCTGCCTCGACGCGGGCCGGGAGGTTCGCAGGATTTCCTCGTGAACCTGAATTGCTTCCTCAATATCGTTGTAGAACGTCAGTTGGCCTTCATTCATGACGCCACCGATATCGCAGAATGAGCGCAGCAAGCCGGCAGAGTGCGAAACGAGAAGAAGGGTTGCATTTTCGCGGCGCTGGTCGAAGACTTCCTTGCACTTTTTCTTAAAGGTCGAATCGCCGACGGCGATCACTTCATCGATAAGATAGTATTCGAACTCGATTGCCATGCAGATACCAAACGCGAGGCGCGCTTTCATGCCGGCTGAATAGGTCCGCACGGGCATGTCGAGATAAGGGCCGAGTTCGGAGAATTCGCTGACGAAGTCGAGAACCTTGTGGCGGCTCTTGCCGTAGATGTCGGCGATGAACCGTGTGTTTTGGGCGCCCGTCAATTTGCCGTGCACACCACCGTTGAAGCCGAGCGGCCAGGAGATTTTGCCCTCACGGATGATGCGGCCGGAATCCGGCAGGTCGCCACCGGATATGAGGTTCATCAGCGTGGATTTGCCAGCACCGTTCCGACCGAGGATACCCACATTAATACCCGGTCGAAACGCTGCGCTGAACTTGTCCAGAATGATTTTCTTTCCACCGCGAGGGCGTGGAAAGGCTTTGCTGACATTGTCGAATATTATCATGCGTTAATGATCCGCGGCCTGAAGACGCGTTCCACCGTAAGGCCAATTGCCAGCAGCCCGGTCGCCAATCCGAGGAGGTACCCTTTGTCGAGCAGCGGCGTGTAGTCGATATAGGTGGAGGTGCGGAACCACTCCACGCAATGTAGGAACGGGTTCCACCACAAAATGGATTGAACCTCCGGCGAAAGCTGCGTCGGCATGTAGAAGATGCCCGAAAGTAGCATCAGCGGCAGGTTTATCATGTTCAGGAACGTGTCATAGCGGGGGATCAGGCCTCCCACCGTGGCATTGAACGTTGCAAAGGAAAACGCAAAGAACAGAATGGCCAGCAGGCATTCCATGAAATCACCGGGATACACGATGATCGGTCGGTCCATGGTATAGGCGAGCCCGCCCATGAACAGGGCGCAGATCATGATCCAGATTGTCGCTTCGAGCAGAAACGCTGCGACGATCGTATCGAGAGGCCGGATGAGAGGGTAGGTCAGCATCGGCTGGTTGCTGATAATGGCGCGCTCTGTTTTGCGGGAGATGCCGCGTGTCATTCGGAATCCAAACACGCCGGCCAGAATAAACAGTGCCGCATTGTCGCCAAATGGGATGTGCGCCTTCATGAAAGTGTGGATCGCTAAAAAGATCCCGACATAGGCGGCCGGCTCCACCAGGATCCAGATGAAGCCGAAACGGCTCTTACTGAACCTGGTAACGGCGTTTCTCACCACAAGCGCCGAAATTACCCTGGCATTTTCCTTTAGCGCGTAACTCAGCGGTTTTTCAGCGAAGATGCTCATGGCGCCACGATCAAATTGAATGGTCCTTGACGGACCGGAACGTGAAGTACCCGATGATCCAGAGACCGACGGATGCGATCAATACGATGAAGGTATTCAACATACCCAGCGGATACAGCGCGATTTCCGGCTCCCGGGGCGCCACGTAAACTGCGAAATAGCGCTCCTGCTTCTGCGCCTCCTGCATCGCTGTTTCAAGCGAGGCGAGCGAAGCGGTGTAGGCCTTGACCGCAAATTCCTGCTCGACGCTGAGCTCCGTGAAACGGTCGAGCATTTCGGGCAATGCGCGCCCGCCTTCCGCTCCGCTGCGGGTGGTCTTGTTGCTGGAATCGGTCGGAGTGGCCTCGCCGGTAATCCGTCTCTTCTGCTCGACAAGCTGTTCTTCCAGCGCGCTGATCTGCCGCTCGATGACACGGGCCGAGGGCGCGTCGGAACTGATCGAATCGACAAGCGCCTTGTATCGTGTCCTAAGCGATGCGAGTTCCTGCTCAAGCGTGCTTATGATCGCAGCTTCCATCGTTGCGACGGCCGTCGGATCGACGGCCTGTTCCGTCATGCGCAGGTCGGTAATCTGTTTGCGAATGTTGCGCAGGCGCTCTTCCGAACGGGCGACCTGCTGGTTGACCACCTCGATGAACTGTTTGCGCGATTTCTCGGAGAGTGTATTCACCAAATTCTCGGAAACGGTGAGAATGGAATCCGCAACCTGCTTGGCATCCGACGGGGAAAACGCATAGACCTGCATGGTCACGTTTCCGGTCGTCGAATTGAAGCTGACATTGATCATGTCCCGCCAATAGTTGCGGAATTCGTCTAGTGATCCATCCTTGTTTTCGCGGTACAGGAAGTCAATCGACGGGCGCGAGTAGATGTCCCGGATGTCGACGTTCGTCTGTTCCTTTATGTCGGGCAGGATCTGCGCCGAATGAATATAGTCGGCAACGATATAGGAATCGCCGGACTGCGCCGAGTTTCCAACGAGAGCCGAAAGGCCAAGCGCGTTGAAGGAATTCTCGCTGGAGCCGCGGACAGAAAACTGCGTCTCGACAACATATTGTGGGCTGGCGATGAAGAAGTAATAGAGGCTCGTGAGAAATGCAGGGAAAATCGCAGCCGCGAGGAAGGAAATTTTGGCCCAGGGAAGCTTCCGCTTCCGCTTCGGCATTTCAGGCAGCGTCATAATGGTCTTGACGATGTCCTTCGGCAGGGCCGGCCGCGAGTCGGCGCGCTTGCCAAGATTTTCCTCGTCATCGAGCTCTGGATCGGAGCGGTGCCGTGCAGCGGCGGCCTGCTTGATCGCGACGACCTTCTGCTGTGCGGCGCGCTGCTTGGCGCGCTGCTTGGCGATATCCATCAGGCTGCTTGCCTTGGCGTCAGGGGTTTCTGCCGCAGCGGGCGTTTTTTCGTCTTCCACGTCGCTACTCTCTCAAAAGCAAACTGATTGGTCGCCAAGTCATTTGTGGCGGCAGATTATTCGACTTTACCCTTACAAACAACTAAAATGCCGTGCATGAACAAGGCCGAACAATCGTGTCTAGCCGTAGCATGGTTGTCGATCCGGTTGAAGCGGTCCTTTTGTTGCCGGCACTCCTCAGCCAGCAATCTGGTTATTTTGTGATCATTTCTGAAGTCGCGCTCCAGCCCTGGCTTGCGGCGATGAAGTTCGGATTGGCGAAATCCGCGTCGTGCGCCTGGTTACGCTTGCCATAGAGCAGAGGTTTTCCATCCAGTGTGCGCGTTTGCCCGCCTGCGGCGCGCAGCACGGCATCGCCCGCCGCCGTGTCCCATTCCATCGTGCGGCTGAAGCGGGGATAGACATCAGCAAGGCCCTCGGCGACGAGGCAGAACTTCAACGAGGAGCCGATGGCGGTGCAGGCGTCGATGCCGTGGTCTTCGAGGAAGCGAGCGGTTTCCGGCGTATCGTGCGAACGGCTGGCGACGGCGGTTGGCGGCGTGCCCCTGCCACGACAGCCGATCGATTTGCGCTCCCCGATCATAAGGCCGTCCGTGACCGAGAAACGCTCGGCTTGGTTTTCCGCGGCCAGGAAACCGATAGACAAGGCCGGGGCGAGAACGACGCCGGCCACCGGCCCCCCGTCACGGATGAGGGCGATGTTGACGGTGAATTCGTTGCGGCCGGCGACGAACTCCTTCGTTCCGTCGAGTGGATCGACCAGGAAGAACAGTCCGCCGGAAATGTCTGGAACGTCGCCCGCGGCGACCGCTTCTTCCGCGACGATCGGTATCGCCGGGAAATGCCGCTTCAAGGCGGAGAGAATCAGCCGCTCGGCCTCTTCGTCCGCTTCGGTAACCGGCGAACTGTCGGGCTTGTACTGTACGGCGGGGCCGCCGCTGTGGATGGCCATGATGGCGCGGCCGGCGGCGAGCGCGGCGCTTTCCATCACCTGTGTCAGCTCTGCAAGGTCTATCTGCATGGCCTCATGGCTTAGACGCGGCGCGCCTTGAAAGCAATTGCCAGGACGCGCGAACCATATAGTGATGTGGAAAGAGTTCGGCATGCGGCGGACTGCGACGCTCTTCCGTCTTGCCGTTTGTGCTGCATATGCGAATGTGGGGCGACTGATCCGGGAACCCGCATGCGCTACTCCGCTTTTTCGATCTTCAAACAAGCCCTTGCCGGAAACTTAGGCTGGAAGCCCGCCTGGCGGGAGCCGCAGCCGAAGCCGCATTACGACGTGATCATCGTCGGTGGTGGCGGGCATGGCCTTGCGACGGCCTACTATCTCGCCAGGGAATTCGGCGTCCGCAATATCGCGGTGGTGGAAAAGGGCTATCTTGGCTCCGGCAATGTCGGACGCAACACAACGATCGTGCGTTCGAACTACATGCTGGCCGGCAACGAGCCGTTCTATGAGTTCTCGTTGAAGCTCTGGGAAGGGCTGGAGCGGGAGCTCAACTACAATGTCATGCTGTCGCAGCGCGGCATCATCAGCCTCTATCACAACGACAGCCAGCGCGATCATTACACGCGGCGCGGCAATGCGATGATGATGGAAGGGGTGGCGGCCGAGCAGCTCGATCGCGAGACGCTGAAGAAGATGTTGCCCTTCCTCAATTTCGACCACGCGCGTTTCCCGATTATCGGCGGGCTGTTGCAAAAGCGTGCCGGCACGGCGCGGCACGACGCCGTCGCCTGGGGGTTTGCGCGTGGCGCCGACAGGCTTGGCGTCGATCTCATCCAGAATTGCGAGGTTACCGGCATTCGCCGTGAAAACGGCGTGGTCACTGGCGTCGAAACGACGAAGGGCTTCATCGGCTGCAACAAGCTGGCGTTGGCCGCCGCCGGCAACACGTCGCGTGTCGGCGAGATGGCCGGGCTGAAGCCGCCGATCGAGAGCCATGTGCTGCAGGCCTTCGTGACGGAAGGGCTGAAACCCTGCATCGACCACGTCATCACCTATGGCGCCGGCCACTTCTATATCTCGCAGTCGGACAAGGGCGGCCTGGTCTTCGGCGCGGAGATCGACGGCTATTCCTCCTATGCGCAGCGTGGCAATCTCGCGACGGCTGAGCATGTCATGGAGGAGGGGGTGACGATGATCCCCGGTCTTTCCCGCGTGCGGGTCCTGCGCGCCTGGGGTGGCGTCATGGACATGTCGATGGACGGCTCGCCGATCATCGACCGCACATCGATTGATAACCTCTTTCTGAACTGTGGCTGGTGTTATGGCGGCTTCAAGGCGACGCCGGCCTCCGGCTTCTGCTTCGCCCATCTGATCGCCAAGGGCGAGAGCCATCATGTGGCGCGCGCGCTCAGGCTCGATCGTTTCGAGCGTGGTTTCCCGATCGACGAGGCGGGTGTCGGCACCCAGCCCAACCTGCATTGAGTGAGCGATGGCAAGCCTGATTTCCTGCCCGCATTGTGGCACGCGCCCCAAGGAAGAGTTTTCGATCCGCGGCGATGCGACGCCCGTTCGCCCCGCGCCGATGGCCGCCGACGAGGTCTGGAACGACTACATGCATGTCCGCGCCAATCCCCGCGGGCGCATCCGCGAGCACTGGCAGCATATCGCCGGATGCCGGCGCTGGCTGGTGGTGGAACGGGACAATTTTACCCATGAGGTGTTTTCCGTAGCTGACGCGTCCCTCGAGCGGGGAGGCGCCCAATGACCGCTTCCCGTCTCGCCTCCGGCGGCCTCGTCGATCGCAGCCATACGGTGCAGTTCTCGTTTGATGGTGCGAGCCTTTCGGGACATGCCGGCGATACGCTCGCCTCGGCGCTGCTTGCCAATGACAGGCTGCTCGTCAGCCGCAGTTTCAAGTACCATCGCCCGCGCGGCACCGTCACCGCCGGTCCGTCGGAGCCGAACGCGCTCGTCACCGTTGGCAGCGGTGCGCGCCGCGACCCCAATACCAAGGCAACTGTCGCCGAACTTTACGACGGTCTCGTCGCGACGAGCCAGAACCGCTGGCCGAGCCTGTCCTGGGATATTGGCGCGGTGAACAACCTGATGTCGCGCTTTCTCTCGGCCGGCTTCTACTACAAGACCTTCATGTGGCCTGCCGCCTTCTGGGAGAAGGTCTATGAGCCACTGATCCGCCGCGCCGCCGGCCTCGGCCGCACGGATTTGCCGCGCGATCCCGATAGCTACGAAAAGAGCTGGGCGCACTGCGACCTGCTGGTCGTCGGTTCCGGCCCGGCCGGTCTTGCTGCTGCGTTGGTCGCTGCCCGTTCTGGCATGCGCGTCATCCTTGCCGAGCAGGATTTTGTTCTCGGTGGTGCGCTGCTGTCCGAGACGACGCGGTTCGATGGGGAGGCGCCCTTCGTTTTTGCCCGCCGCGTAATCGATGAATTGCAAGGCAACCCGAACGTTACGCTCCTGGCGCGCACGACGGTCTTCGGCTGGTACGATGACAATGTCTTCGGCGCCGTCGAACGGGTGCAGAAGCACAACGCGACCATCGACGCGGCAAAGCCCGTCGAACGGCTATGGCGCATCGTGGCGAAGCACGCTGTTCTCGCGACAGGCGCGGAGGAGCGGCCGCTGGTCTTCGGCGGTAACGACCGGCCGGGCGTGATGATGGCCAGCGCCGTCAGCACCTATGCCAATCGCTTCGGCGTTGCCGCGGGCAAGTCGGTTGCCGTTTTCACCAACGGCTCTTCCGGCTATCGCACGGCGCGGGACCTTACATCGCAGGGCATCGAGATCGCCGCGGTCATCGACACACGGACGAATGCTGCCGATACGGTGCCGGACGGTGTCCGGCTCATTCGCGGTGGAACTGTCATCGACACGAAAGGACATCAGCGTATTCGCGCGATCGTCACGGATCGGGGCGGCTTTGAAGAGCTGATCGCCTGCGACGCCGTCGCCATGTCCGGCGGCTGGAGCCCTGTTATCCATCTTGCCTGCCAGCGCGGCGGAAAACCTGTCTGGTCGGAGGCCCTTCAGGCATTTGAGGCACCCGAGGTGGGAGCGGGCCTGGTGATGGCCGGTGCCGCGGCGGGACATTATCGCCTGTCCGAATGTTTCGAGGACGGTGCGCGCAAGGCTTCGGCGGCCGTCGAGGCGCTTGGGCGCCCGGTTGCCGGTTTCGACCGTCCGGCTGTCGGCGAGGAAATCGATCCCTCTTTCACGGCGCTATGGCATGTGCCGGGCGCAAAATCGAAGGCCTTCGTCGATTTCCAGAACGATGTGCATACCAAGGATCTGGGTCTCGCCGTGCGCGAAGGCTTTGGTCATGTCGAACACGCCAAGCGCTACACGACGGGCGGCATGGCGACGGACCAGGGCAAGCTCGGCAATATCAACGCCATCGGCATTCTGGCCGCAATGCGCGGCGTCAGCCCCGCCGATGTCGGCACCACGACCTTTCGGCCGTTCTATACGCCGGTCTCCTTCGGTGCCCTTGCCGGCACGTCCGTCGACGAACACGCCATGCCGACGCGCCGTTCGCCGCTGCATGGCTGGGCGGCGCGAAATGGCGCAGTCTTCATCGACGCCGGGCTTTGGTACCGTTCCTCCTGGTTCCCCAAAGCGGACGAAAAGACCTGGCGCGAAAGCGTCGACCGTGAAGTGCGCACCGTGCGTGAAAACGCCGGCCTCTGCGATGTCTCGACGCTCGGCAAGATCGAGGTCTTCGGACCGGATGCCGCCGAGTTCCTCAACCGGCTCTACTGCAATCCCGTGCTGAAGCTGCCGGTCGGCAAGGCCCGCTACGGCCTGATGCTGCGCGAGGACGGCATGGTCTATGACGACGGCACGGTGAGCCGGCTTGGCGAGGAGCATTTCCTCGTGACCACGACGACAGCCATGGCGGGCGGTGTGCTTTCGCATATGGAATTTGCCATGCAGGTGCTTTGGCCGGACCTGCGCGTTTGCTTCCTCTCCGTTTCGGATCAGTGGGCGCAGATGTCGATTGCCGGGCCGAAGGCGCGCACCATTCTGCAGACCGTTGTCGAAGACGACCTTTCCAACGCGGCCTTCCCGTTTCTTGCGGCCCGCGAGGTGCGTTTGAAGGGCAATCTGAAGGCGCGGCTTTTCCGCATCTCCTTCTCCGGTGAGCTGGCCTATGAACTGGCGGTGCCGGCCGGCCATGGCGAGGCGGTGGCGGATGCATTGATGCGGGCGGGCCAGCCGCACGGCATCTGCGCCTACGGTGTGGAGGCGTTGAACGTTCTGCGCATCGAGAAGGGCCATGTCACCCACGCCGAACTCGATGGCCGCGTGACGCCGGACGATGCCGGTCTCGGGCGTATGATGGGCACCGGCAAACCGGATTTCATCGGCAAGCGGCTTTCCACCCGCTTCGGCCTGACGGCGGCCGACCGCGCGCAGCTTGTCGGTCTCAAGGCGCTGGAGGCGGACAAGGATTTTCGCGCCGGTGCGCATCTGCTGAAGGATGGCGCCAAACCCTCGACGCTGAACGACCAGGGCTGGGTCAGCTCCACCTGTTTCTCGCCGACGCTCGGTGGCTACATCGCACTCGCCTTCCTGAAGTCCGGGCGCGAGCGCTACGGTGAAAAGATCGTGGTCTGGGATCAGCTGCGTGGGGTCGAGACCATGGCGGAGGTCTGCGATCCGGTCTTCGTCGATCCGGAAAACCGCAAGCTGATGGCGTGAGGTGACAACGATGGCTTACGACTATCAAGCGGTGCACGCGCTGGACGGCACGATCGGCGCGATTTCCGAACGGCGGGCCAACCATCTCGCCGTCCACCGTTCAACAGCCATCGCCATGGTGCTGGCGGCGCCCGACCGCACCACAGAGGCCGCGGGCATCCTTGTTGCGAACGGGGAGTTCGAAGCCCGATTTTCGGGGCCGGGCGAATGGCTGGTCCTGTCCGAGGTGCATGCACCGGAAACGCTTTGCGCCGAATTGTCCGTCCGACTGGGCGATTTCGCCTTCATCATCGACCAGAGCCATGGCCGCGTCGCCCTGACGCTCTCTGGCCTCGATGCCGCGCGCATCCTGGCCAACGGCATTGCCGTCGATCTTCATCAGGATGCGTTTCCGGTCGGCCGGGCGGCGAACGTGCTGTGCAATCATCTGTCGGTCAATCTTGCCCGCACCGCTGCGGACAGCTTCGATCTCGTCGTGATGCGCAGCTTCGCCGAAGCCCTGGTCGGTGACCTCAAGATGATGGCACGCAGCCATGAGCTGTCGGTGGACTTCGCGACGCGCTGACAGGGTATGCCGGATCCGGATCCGGCTTTTCATCGCGCTGCGACCCCAATGCCGACACCCGAAATCGGCAAAGCGACATGAGGTTTCGCACCACGGGCTTGTCGGGCCTCCGGGGGACAAAATAGGCTGTGTTTCGTCCGCAGCACACAGTTCCCTTCAACCCGCCGAAAGCCGGAGTTTTTCATGAAGAGCCATGCAAGGGTCGTCGTCATCGGGGGCGGCGTCGTCGGCTGTTCCGTCCTGTATCATCTTACGAAATTCGGTTGGACCGATGTCGTGCTCGTCGAGCGCTCGGAGCTGACCTCAGGCTCGACCTGGCATGCCGCCGGGGGGATGCACACGATCAATGGCGATCCCAACGTCGCCAAGCTGCAGAAATACACGGTGGAGCTCTACAAGGAGATTGAGGCCTATTCCGGCCAGGATATCGGCCTGCACATGACCTCCGGCATGATGCTGGCATCGACCAAGGACCGCTTCGACTGGATGAAGTCGATCCTCGCCAAGGGCCGTTACATGGGCCTCGACGCGCATCTCCTGACGCCGAAGGAGGCGCACGACCTGATGCCGCTGCTCGACCCCGACCAGTTCGTCGGCGCGGTGTTCGATCCGGTCGAGGGCCATCTCGATCCCTACGGCACGACGCATGCCTATGCGAAATCGGCCAAGAAGAACGGCGCCGACATCTACCTGCACACCAAGGTGGAAGACCTCGTGCAGCGCGAGGACGGCAGTTGGCGCGTCATCACCAACAAGGGCGAGATCATCGCCGAGCATGTCGTCAACTGCGGCGGCCTGTGGGCGCGCGAGGTCGGCCGCATGGTTGGCCTTGAGTTGCCGGTGCTGGCCATGGAGCACATGTACCTCATCACGGAAGACATGCCCGAGGTCATCGAGTTCAACCAGACGCGCGGCAAGGAGCTGATGCACTGCGTCGACTTCGATGGAGAAATCTATCTCCGCCAGGAGCGCAACGGCATGCTGATGGGCACCTATGAAAAGGCCTGCCGCCCGTGGTCGCCGCTGAACACGCCGTGGGACTTCGGCCATGAGCTGCTGGAAGAGGATATCGAGCGCATCACGCCGGAGCTGGAAGTTGGCTTCCGCCACTTTCCGGCCTTCAACAAGGCCGGCATCAAGAAGGTCATCAACGGCCCCTTCACCTTCTCGCCGGACGGCAATCCGCTCGTCGGCCCGGTGCGCGGCATGACGAATTACTGGTCGGCCTGCGCTGTCATGGCCGGCTTCAGCCAGGGCGGCGGCGTGGGTCTCGCGCTTGCCAACTGGATGATCCACGGTGATCCGGGCTTCGACGTCTTCGCCATGGACGTCTCGCGCTATGGTGATTTCGCGACCCTCGGCTACACCAATGCCAAGGTGCGCGAAAACTATTCCCGCCGATTCTCGATCCGCTATCCGAACGAGGAGCTGCCCGGCGGCCGTCCGCTGCTCACGACGCCGATCTATGACAAGCTGAAGGAGGCCGGTGCCGTCTTCGGGGCATCCTATGGCCTGGAGGCGCCGCTGTGGTTTGCGCCAAAGGGTGTCGAGGATCATTTCTCGTGGCGCCGCTCGACGGACTTCGAGACGGTGGGCGCGGAAGCGCGAGCGGTTCGCGACAGTGTCGGCCTGATGGAGACCTCCGGCTTTGCCAAATACGCGGTGACGGGGGAGGGCGCCGAAGCCTGGCTCGACGGGCTGCTGACCTGCCGCATCCCGGCGACGGGTCGCATGACGCTGGCGCCGATGCTGAAGGATGACGGCAAGCTCATCGGCGATTTCACGCTGGCGAAGCTGGGCGAGGGCGATTTCCTGCTCATCGGCTCCGGCATCGCCGAAGACTATCATATGCGCTGGTTCGAGACGCACCTGCCGAAGGATAGCTCGGTTTCGCTCGAAGCGCTGAACCTCGGGCTCGTCGGCCTGGCGATTGCCGGCCCGAAGGCGCGCGACGTGCTGCAGAAGCTGACGCATCAGGACCTTTCGACTGCGGTCTTTCCCTTCATGGCCGTGCGGAAGATGGACCTCGGCATGGCACCGGCGATCGTCGGGCGCGTCAGCTACACGGGTGATCTCGGGTATGAGATCTGGATGAAGCCGCAATACCAGCGCTATCTCTACGACTTGATCCTGGAGGCCGGCGCCGAATTCGGCATCAAGCTCTTCGGCCTCCGGGCGCTCAATGCGCTGCGCCTCGAAAAATCCTATGGCAGCTGGTCGCGGGAGTACCGTCCGCTTTATGGCCCGCTCGAGGCGGGGCTGGAGCGTTTCGTTGCGGTTGGCAAGGGCGCGGACTTCATCGGCAAGGCTGCGGCCAAGGCCGAACGCGAATCAGGTGGTGTTTTGCGGCTGCGCACCTTCATCCTCGAGGCGAAGGATGCTGATGTCATCGGCGACGAGCCGATCTATCTGGACGGCGCGGTGCGTGGCTGGGTGACCTCGGGCGGCTATGCCCATGCGGCCGGCGTTTCGGTTGTCGTCGGCTACGTGCCGAAGGAGATCTCGGACGTCGAGGGGGGCTGGTCGATCGAGCTCCTTGGCGAGGTGCTGGCGGCCCGCTTGCAGCCGGAACCGCTCTTCGATCCGTCCGGCGCGAAAATGCGCGGGTGACCTGATCCACATCACGCAACGCGGTGTATCAAATCGGTACATCGCGTTTTGCAGCTTTCGTGCACTATTTTGCGCAAAAGTGCAGATTTTCCTGCCGTTTTTTTGGTTTCGCTGGCGTTAATTACGTCATTTAACGCTTCTTGCTAAAGAAATTGTCGATCGGGACTTTTTTGGCTTCCCTTTTGTCTCGAAAGCGGTATGGAATCTCCTTGTCTAAACAAGCTCAAAAATGAGCGTCAAGAACAAGAGATGTGGCCTATCAGGAACCGCATCCGGGGGATTATATATATGGAGTACTTCGTCCAGCAGCTCGTCAACGGGCTGACGCTTGGATCTATTTATGGTTTGATAGCCATCGGCTACACCATGGTTTACGGCATCATCGGCATGATCAATTTCGCCCATGGCGATATCTTCATGCTGGGTGGATTTGCCGCTCTCATCGTCTTCCTTCTCCTCACCAGCATCTTTGCCGGCCTCCCGGTCGTGCTTCTGCTGTTGGTGATGATCGCCGCGGCCATGCTGACGGCGTCCCTGTGGAACTGGACGATCGAGAAGGTGGCCTACCGGCCGCTGCGCGGTTCGTTCCGTCTTGCGCCGCTGATCACCGCAATCGGCATGTCGATCGCGCTGTCGAACTTCATTCAGGTCACGCAGGGTCCGCGCAACAAGCCGATCCCGCCGCTTGTCTCGTCCGTCTACAACGTCTTCGGCATCTCGATTTCGCTGAAGCAGATCATCATTATGATCCTGACGGTCAGCCTGCTGACGATCTTCTGGTATATCGTTAACAAGACGGCACTCGGCCGCGCCCAGCGCGCAACCGAACAGGATCGCAAGATGGCGGCACTGCTCGGCATCGACGTCGATCGCACGATCTCGGTGACCTTCATCATGGGTGCCTCGCTCGCAGCCGTCGCCGGTACGATGTACCTGATGTATTACGGCGTGACCGTCTTCACAGATGGCTTCGTGCCGGGCGTCAAGGCCTTCACGGCTGCCGTTCTGGGCGGTATCGGCTCGCTGCCGGGCGCCGTTCTCGGCGGCATGCTCATCGGTCTCATCGAGAGCCTGTGGTCCGCCTACTTCACCATCGACTACAAGGACGTTGCGACGTTCTCCATCCTCGCCATCGTCCTGATCTTCAAGCCGTCCGGCATTCTCGGACGACCGGAAGTCGAGAAGGTTTGATTACATGGCCAACATTTCGAACACTCATGAGAGCGCCGGCGGTAACCTGACGGCGCGGGCTCTGCGCGAGGGCTTTTATGCCGGCGTCATCTCGCTTGGCCTCTTCGTCCTCTTCGTCGGTCTCGAGACCACGCAGAACATCCGCAACGAGCTTGTGCTGAACCAGCGCTGGGGTCTGCTCGCGATCTTCGTGATCGTGGCTGCCGTCGGCCGCTTCCTTTCGGTGGCCTATCTGCGCCCCTGGCTGGCGGCCCGCAAGGCCACCGCGTCCGCAAAAGCTTCCACAGACACGGAAGAAAGCTTCTTCAAGCGCAACTTCAGCAAGATCGCCATCGTTGCACTGATCTTCTATCCGCCGCTCATGGTCATGCTCTTCGGCGTGCAGGGCTCGCTGAAGTGGGTCGACAATTTCGGCATCCAGATCCTCATCTACGTGATGCTGGCCTGGGGCCTGAACATCGTGGTCGGCCTCGCCGGTCTGCTCGATCTCGGCTATGTCGCCTTCTATGCGGTCGGCGCCTATTCCTACGCGCTGCTGTCGCAGTATTTCGGCCTGTCCTTCTGGGTGTTGCTGCCGCTTGCCGGCATCCTCGCCGCCTTCTGGGGCATGATTCTCGGCTTCCCGGTGCTGCGTCTCAAGGGCGACTATCTCGCCATCGTCACGCTTGCCTTCGGGGAAATCATCCGTCTCGTCCTGATAAACTGGACGGAAGTGACCAAGGGCACGTTCGGCGTCTCGGGCATTCCGAAGGCTTCGGTCTTCGGCATCTGGTCCTTCGACGTCAGCGCACCGAATAACTTCGCCAAGGTCTTCGAACTGCCGATGTCGTCGGCCTACTACAAGATCTTCCTGTTCTATCTCATCCTGGCGCTGGCTCTCCTGACCGCCTACGTGACGATCCGCCTGCGCCGCATGCCGATCGGCCGTGCCTGGGAAGCGCTGCGCGAAGACGAGATCGCCTGCCGTTCGCTCGGCATCAACACGGTGACGACCAAGCTGACGGCCTTTTCCATCGGCGCGATGTTCGGCGGTTTTGCCGGCTCGTTCTTCGCCGTGCGTCAGGGCTTCGTCTCGCCGGAAAGCTTCGTCTTCCTCGAATCGGCAATCATCCTCGCCATCGTGGTTCTCGGCGGCATGGGCTCGCTGATCGGCATCGCCGTTGCGGCGGTGGTCATGGTCGGCGGCACCGAGCTTCTGCGTGAAATGACGTTCCTGAAGAGCATCTTCGGGCCGGACTTCACGCCGGAACTCTACCGCATGCTGATCTTCGGTCTGGCGATGGTCGTCGTCATGGTCCTGAAGCCGCGCGGTTTCGTCGGAAGCCGTGAACCGACGGCCTTCCTGAAGGAACGCAAGAACGTCTCCGGAAGCTTCACCAAGGAAGGGCACGGCTGATGGCCCCCATGACGAATGTGACGGCGACGAATACGGTAGCGACGAACACGATGACGAAAGATCCCATCCTCACGGTCGAGCACCTCTCGATGCGCTTTGGTGGCCTCATGGCCATCAACGACCTCTCCTTCGAGGCCGAGCGCGGCGAGATCACGGCGCTGATCGGCCCGAACGGCGCCGGCAAGACCACGGTCTTCAACTGCGTCACCGGCTTCTACAAGCCGACCATGGGCATGATCACCATGCGCCAGAAAGCGGGCAAGGATTTCCTGCTCGAGCGCATGACCGACTTCGAGATCACCCGTGATGCCAAGGTGGCGCGCACCTTCCAGAACATCCGGCTCTTCTCGGGCCTGACGGTTCTCGAAAACCTGCTCGTCGCCCAGCACAACAAGCTGATGAAGGCGTCGGGCTATACCATCCTCGGCCTGCTCGGTTTCCCGACCTACAAGAAGGCTTCGGCGGAATCGATCGAGCTCGCCAAGTACTGGCTGGACAAGGCAAACCTCACCGAGCGTGCCGACGATCCGGCCGGCGACCTGCCTTACGGCGCGCAGCGCCGTCTGGAAATTGCCCGCGCCATGTGCACGGGGCCGGAATTCCTCTGCCTCGACGAACCGGCAGCCGGCCTCAATCCGCGTGAATCGCTGGCGCTCAACGAACTCCTGCGCTCCATCCGCAAGGACAGCGGCACGTCGATCCTGCTCATCGAGCACGACATGTCGGTCGTCATGGAAATTTCCGACCATGTGGTCGTGCTCGAATACGGGCAGAAGATTTCCGACGGCACGCCGGACCATGTGAAGAACGATCCGAGGGTTATCGCGGCCTATCTCGGTGTTGAAGATGATGAGGTCGAAGAGGTGATCGAGGAAATCGAGGTTATCGCAGAGAGCGAAGGCCCGCAGGGAGGGTCGCACTCATGAGCGATACGCTTCTCAGCGTTCAGGGCGTGGAAACCTATTACGGCAATATCCGCGCACTCGCCGGCGTCAATGTCGATGTGAAGAAGGGTGAGATCGTCAGCCTGATCGGCGCGAACGGCGCCGGCAAGTCGACCCTGATGATGACGATCTGCGGCAGCCCGCAGGCCCGCACCGGTACCATCACCTTCGATGGCGAGGATATCACGCGCCTGCCGACGCATCTCATCGCACGACGCCGCGTTGCTCAGTCGCCGGAAGGTCGCCGTATTTTTCCGCGCATGACCGTGTTTGAAAACCTTCAGATGGGTGCAAGCCTCGACAATCTGAAGTTCTTCAACGAGGACGTGGAGAAGATCTTCACGCTCTTCCCGCGCCTCAAGGAACGCCAGGCCCAGCGCGGCGGCACGCTTTCGGGCGGCGAGCAGCAGATGCTGTCCATCGGCCGCGCGCTGATGGCGCGTCCAAAACTGCTTCTGCTCGACGAACCGTCACTCGGGCTTGCGCCGCTGATCATCAAGCAGATCTTCGACGCCATCAAGGTCTTGAACCAGGAACAGGGGTTGACCGTGTTCCTCGTCGAGCAGAACGCGTTCGCCGCCCTCAAACTCTCCAACCGGGCCTATGTGATGGTCAACGGTCAGGTGACGATGAGCGGTTCGGGCAAGGAACTTCTGGCCAACCCGGAAGTGCGCGCCGCCTATCTCGAAGGTGGACGCCACTAAGGCGGTCGCACGGGAGCCCCTCGCGGGGAACCTGTGCAGATGTAAGAAGTTACAGCGACCTGCGCGTCATGGCATGATGTGCAACGCTGTAGGGGAGATAAGAAAATGCAGGGAATTCTCTACGAAGAACCATCCATCTGGCAGTTCCTGTTCATCACCGTCATCATGGGCGGCTGGACTGCTTGGCGCACGGGCAAGAGCGTCGCCGAGAACTGGCAGAACTACACGACGTTGCTAATTTACGTCCTGCTTTTGGGCGGCGCGATCCGTTTCATCCATCACGCGCTGTTCCACGGCAGCATGCTGACAGTGCAGTACTATGTCGTGGACACCGCCGTGCTTTTGTTGTTTGCTACGCTCGGTTACCGCTACTACCGCACGCGGCAAATGACCAACAACTACTATTGGCTCTATGAAAAGGCATCGCCTTTCTCCTGGAAGTCGAAATAATCAGAGGGAACTCCGCAGCCGGTTCTCGGCTGCGGCATAGCGATATCGGCGCAATGAATGCGGGTGTTGCGACCGGTTGAAACGAACCCGCTAAAATTTGGGAGTAATAATATGAAGAAGTCTCTCATGTCGGCCGTTGCTTTGGCTGCAATGGTCGCATTCAGCGGCAGCGCCTGGGCCGATATCCTGATCGGCGTCGGCGGCCCGCTGACCGGTCCGAATGCTGCCTTTGGCGCGCAGCTGCAGAAGGGTGCCGAGCAGGCTGCTGCCGACATCAACGCAGCCGGCGGCATCAATGGCGAGCAGATCAAGGTCGTGCTCGGCGACGACGTTTCCGACCCGAAGCAGGGCGTTTCGGTCGCCAACAAGTTCGTTGCTGACGGTGTGAAGTTCGTTGTCGGTCACTTCAACTCGGGCGTTTCGATCCCGGCTTCGGAAATCTACGCCGAAAACGGCATCCTGCAGATTTCGCCTGCCTCGACCAACCCGACCTACACCGAGCGTGGCCTGTGGAACACCTTCCGTACCTGCGGTCGTGACGACCAGCAGGGCGCCGTAGCCGGTTCCTTCATCGCGGCGAACTTCAAGGACGCCAAGGTTGCCATCCTGCACGACAAGACCCCGTATGGTCAGGGCCTTGCAGATGAAACCAAGAAGGCAACGAACGAAGCTGGCATCACTGAAGCCATCTATGAAGGCGTCAACGTCGGCGACAAGGACTTCTCGGCTCTCATCGCCAAGATGAAGGAAGCCGGCGTATCGGTCGTCTATTGGGGCGGCCTGCACACCGAGTTCGGCCTCATCGAGCGCCAGGCTGCCGACCAGGGCCTGAAGGCTCAGTTCATCTCGGGCGACGGTATCGTTTCGAACGAACTGGCTTCCATCGCTGGCGACGCCGTTGACGGCACGCTGATGACGTTTGCTCCGGATCCGCGCAAGAACGAAGCCGCCAAGGAGATCGTCGAGAAGTTCCGCGCAGCCGGCTTCGAGCCGGAAGCCTACACGCTCTACGCCTACGCTGCCGTTCAGGTCATCGCTGAAGGCGCCAAGGCTGCCGGCGGTACCGATCCGCAGGCCGTTGCCGAAGCCATCAAGTCGAAGGGTCCGTTCAAGACGGCTATCGGCGAACTCGGCTTCGACGAAAAGGGCGACATCACTCGTCCGGACTACGTTCTGTACACCTGGAAGAAGGGTGACGACGGCAAGTACACCTACTTCCAGAACGAGTAGTCATTGTTTACGGAACGGGCGGTGCATCGACGCCGCCCGGCCGCTTAACCTCAAGCCCGGCTCTGTGCCGGGCTTTTTTGTTAGACTTCGTGGAGGACGTGGGCCGCCTTGACGGCCGCGGATGCGCGGTTCTCGACGCCGAGCTTCACGTAGATCTGTTCGAGATGCTTGGTGACGGTGCGTGAACTCAGTCCCAGGATTTCGCCGATATCCCGGTTGGCCTTGCCCTTTGCGATCCACAGCAGCACCTCGGATTCGCGCTGGGTCAGCGAAAAATGCTGGCGCAGGATCTCGTCGTCGGACAGCCGGTTTTCGGCCGTCAGGCGGAAAAGATACTCGTCCGCACCGATCGCGCCAAGGAAGGAGAGTTGCAGGCTTGCCTGGCCTGCCTGCCGGATGGCGAAGGTGGTTTCGCGCGCCATGCCCGGCCGCTCGCGCGCCTTCATCCATGTGCGGATGTGCACCGATACCGCGTCGAGCCCTTCGTCACTGCCGGTGGCGGCATTGACGAGGCGTGTCGCCTGCGGCGTCGACCAGCGGATTTTTCCCTCACCGCTCACGGCAAGCAGATGCCGGCCCGCCGCATCCAGCGCGACGCGGGCGCTCTGGGCGGAGCGGGCATTGGTGAGGTGCACGCGGATACGAGCACGCAGCTCGTCGATGTTGATCGGTTTGGTGAGGTAGTCGACGCCGCCGGCCTCGAGTGCCCGCACGACATGTTCGGTCTCGGTCAGCCCGGTCATGAAGACGACGGGCACGGGGCTTGCCGCCGGGTTCGCCTTCAGGCGCTGGCAGGTCTCGAAACCGTCCATGCCGGGCATGACGGCATCGAGAAGGATCATGTCCGGGGTGATGCGGTCGACGATGTTCAGCGCCGAGGCGCCGGAGGTGGCGATCAGCACGGAAAAGCCAGATTGCTCCAGCGCTTCGGTCAGAAAGCCAAGGGCTTCGGGTGAATCGTCGACGATGAGGACGATATCGCGCGGGGTGGCCGTTTCAGTCACGGGCAGCGTCCTCTTCTGGGTCCATGGTCTTCAGGAAAGCATCATAGCCGGAAAGGTCGAAGGCCTGCACATAGGCGCGCACCGCATCGGTGAAGGGCTGGTGTTCGGGCGTGCGGGCGATCTCGGCGAGCTTCGCCTCGATGCCGCGCACATAGCCGATCTCGCCGAGCCGGATCAATTCCTGCACATGGGTCTCCGCCGGAATGATGATGGCGGCCTTTTCCGGCTCCTTCACCATCGTCTCGCCCCGATAGATCCAGTCGAGCCGCATATGCAAGGCAAGCTTGTCGGCAAGCTGGCGAATGTCGAAGGGTTTTGCCAGCGTGTCGTTGTGGCCGTTCTGGGCGGAGGCAGAGCCGTCGCCGATATTGGCCGAGAGCATGATGATCGGGCTGGACTGCCCGAGAATGCGCAGCCGTTCCACCAGTTCCCAGCCGTTCATGCCGGGCATGGAAATGTCGATCAGGAACAGGTCGGGCTTCACGCCCTCGATGAGGGACAAGCAATCTGCAGCGCTTCGGGCGGTCAGAACGGTGAAATCGAGCGGTCGCAGCACCTCTTCCATCAGGTTGCGGTGGTCCGCATTGTCGTCCACCACGAGAATGGTCCGCCGCGGCCCGCTATACCCCTTGATATGCAGGACCTTCGGTGCCGTCGGGCGGTCGATCGCCGAGAGCATGAGGCGCACCTTGAACTCCGTGCCCTTATCGCGCTCGCTCTTCACCGAAATCTCGCCGCCGAGCGTCTGGGTGAGCAGCCGGGTGATGGTCAGGCCGAGACCGAGACCCGGCATGCGACCATGTTCGGCATCGCCGCGCTGGAAGGGCTCGAAGATACGCGGCAGGTCCTTTTCCAGGATGCCCCGCCCGCTATCGGCGACGGTGAAGGTCGCGACCTGGCTGCGATAGATGACATCGAGCGAGATGCGACCGCTGTCGGTGAATTTCATCGCATTGGAGATGAGGTTGACGAGGATCTGGCGCAGGCGTTTCTCGTCGGTGCGCACATATTGCGGCAGGCTGGCGGAGCGGCTGTGCTCGAACGCCACGCCCTTCGCCTGGGCCTGCGGACGAAACATCTCGATGATCTGGTCGAGGAATTCGTGGATGTTGATCTCGTTCGAATAAACCTGCAGCTTGCCGGCCTCGATCTTGGAAATGTCGAGCAGGCCGTCGATCAGTCCCGAGAGGTGGTCGGCGCTGCGCTTGATGACGCGGATAGCGCCCTGGCGCTGCGGGGGTATGCTCTCGTCGCGCTCCAGCACCTGGGCATAGCCGAGCACGGCATTGAGCGGCGTGCGCAGCTCGTGGCTGAGGCCGACGACGTAGCGGCTCTTGGCGCGGTTGGCAGCCTCGGCCGTTTCCTTCGCCTGCTGGAGCGCTGCGTCGGTTTTCTTGTGCGCGGCGATTTCCTTGAGGAGGAGGGTGGTCTGGCGCGACGATTCTTCTTCGGCGACGACCCGGCTGTCATGCGCCAGCACATAGAACCAGCAGACGATGCCCGCCACCACGGCAAAGACGAAGAAGACGATGGCGATGGTGCGTTCCACCACGGTGGCCGTCTCAGGTGAGCTGGTGGCGACCTGATGGGCGATCATGGCGAGGATGATGCCCATGCCGGTGATGGAGAGGGCGGTCGCGATGCCGTAGCGGCCAAGGCGCGTGCCGAGCGCTGCCGTCACCGGCGCCGGCAGGATGGTTTTTGCAACACCTGCTACCTGCGCGTTGAAGCGCGCTTTCGGCTTGCAGAGGTCATGGCAGCGGCTGTCGAGCGAACAGCAGAGCGAGCAGATCGGCGCGGCATAGGCCGGGCACCAGGCCATGTCTTCCGGCTCGAAGGGGTGCTCGCAGATCGAGCAGGTGATGGAGTGCAGCTTTGCCCAGCTTTTCCGAGGTTTTCGCGCCAGATAATATTTGCCGCCGGTTGCCCAGGCGATGGCGGGAGAGGCGATGAAGGCGACGACTGCGGCGATGTAGGGCGCCAGCGAGGCGGGGATGTCGCCGAAGGTGCCGAAATGGGCGGTGAGCGCGATGATCGCCGACAGCGTCATCGCGCCGAGACCGACCGGGTTGATGTCGTAGAGATGGGCGCGCTTGAACTCGATGCCGGGGGGCGAGAGGCCGAGCGGCTTGTTGAGGAAGAGGTCGGCCGAGATCGTGCAGAGCCAAGCCATGGCGACGATGGAGAATACACCGAGCGTCTCCTCCAGGAGCCGGTAGATGCCGAGCTCCATCAGGAGCAGCGCGATCGCCACATTGAAGACGAGCCAGATGACACGGCCGGGATGGCTGTGGGTCAGGCGCGAGAAGAAGTTCGACCAGGCGAGCGAGCCCGCATAGGCGTTCATCACATTGATCTTCAGCTGCGAGACCACCACGAAGGCGACCATCAGCAGCAGGGCCGCACTATCCCACGGCAGCATGTAGCCGAAGGCGGTATAGTACATCTGCGCCGGATCGGCCGCCCGGGTGGAGGGTACGCCGGCCGACAGCGCCAGCACCACGAGGAACGACCCGGCGATCAGTTTCGGCGCACCGACGATGACCCAGCCGGCGCCGGCGAGAAACACCGCGATGCGGTGGTGCAGCTTGCGCTGCCCGTCCGGCGGCAGGAAACGCAAAAAATCCACCTGCTCGCCGATCTGCGCCATCAGCGCGAAAATGACGGCGGAGGCTGCGCCGAACTCGACGAGGTTGAAGGGCGCATAGGTGCCGGGTGGGCCGGAAGCGTGGTGCAGGCCGGAATAGGCGAGCCACAGGTCGATCTTCTCCCAGTCCGCGAAGGCGATGAAGACGAAGGGGAGGATGTTGAGCACGATCCAGAAAGGCTGGGTGATGAGCTGGAAGCGCGAGATGAGCTGCACGCCGTGCGTCACCAGCGGAATGACCACCACGGACGAAATGATGTAGCCGATCCACAGCGGTATGCCGAGCGCCAGCTCCAGCGCGCCGGACATGATGGAGGCCTCGATGGCGAACAGGATGAAGGTGAAACTCGCATAGATCAACGAGGTGAGCGTCGAGCCGATATAGCCGAAGCTAGCACCGCGCGTGAGAAGATCGATGTCGACGCCGTGGCGGATCGCGTAGCGACTGATCGGCAGGCCGACCAGCAGGATCATCAGGCTGGCGACGACGATGGCGACGATGGCGTTCGTCGTGCCGTAGGACATGGTGATCGCGCCGCCGATCGCTTCCAGAGCCAGGAATGATATGGCGCCGATCGCGGTCTGCGAGATGCGGTCGGAGGAGAAGCGCCGTGCGCTCTTGGCTGTGAAACGCAGCGCATAGTCTTCCAGCGTCTGGTTGGCGACCCAGCGATTGTACTCGCGGCGGATCGGTATGATGCGCTGGCGTGCGGCCATGTGTTCCTGCTGTTCCCAAGGCCCGTTATCCGGCCGTCCGAACCTTCGTAACACAGATGGTGCATGCCCGAAATTGGTGCATCGCGGCAAATGCTTCCCGCTTACCCCCGGCAACTACGCAATATGACGTATGTGCAGCGCAGCATCGCTGCCCGATAGTTTGTTAAGCAACGGTAAAAAAGCTTCCGCCCCGTTGCGGTCAAAAAAAGAACTAGAGGGGTTCCGACATGTCCATCAAGGCGCGCGCCACCGGCGCATTGCTTGCAGCCATTCTTTCGACGACCGCCTTCCACGGCGCTTTCGCAGCCGACGATACGATCAAGGTCGGCATCCTGCATTCGCTTTCCGGCACCATGGCCATCTCCGAGACGACGCTCAAGGATGCCATGCTCATGCTCATCGACGAGCAGAACAAGAAGGGCGGCCTGCTGGGCAAGAAGCTCGAAGCCGTCGTCGTCGATCCGGCCTCCGACTGGCCGCTCTTCGCCGAAAAGGCGCGTGAGCTCGTTTCGGTCAACAAGGTCTCGGCCGTGTTCGGCTGCTGGACGTCCGTTTCACGCAAATCCGTGCTTCCGGTCTTCGAAGAGCTGAACTCGATCCTCTTCTACCCCGTCCAGTACGAGGGCGAAGAAAGCCAGCGCAACGTGTTCTATACGGGTGCGGCGCCGAACCAACAGGCGATCCCGGCCGTCGATTATCTCGCCGAGAATGAAGGCGTCGAGCGCTGGGTTCTCGCCGGCACCGACTACGTCTATCCGCGCACGACCAACAAAATTCTCGAAGCCTATCTGATCTCCAAGGGCGTGAAGCCCGAGGACATCATGATCAACTACACGCCGTTCGGCCATTCCGACTGGCAGACGATCGTCTCCGACATCAAGAAGTTCGGCTCGGCCGGCAAGAAGACCGCCGTGGTCTCCACCATCAACGGCGACGCCAACGTTCCCTTCTACAAGGAACTTGGCAACCAGGGCGTCAAGGCGGAAGACATTCCGGTCGTCGCCTTCTCGGTCGGCGAAGAGGAACTGGCCGGTCTGGATACGACGCCGCTCGTCGGCCACCTGGCTGCCTGGAACTATTTCCAGTCCGTCGAGAACCCGTCGAATGCCGAGTTCATCAAGACGTGGAAGGCCTTCACCAAGAACGAAAAGCGCGTCACCAACGACCCGATGGAAGCGCACTATATCGGCTTCAACATGTGGCTGAAGGCCGTCGAAAAGGCCGGCACGACAGACACGGACGCCGTGCTCGACGCGATGATCGGCGTCTCCGTGCCGAACCTCTCGGGCGGTCTCTCCACCATGATGCCGAACCACCACATCACGAAGCCCGTGCTGATTGGCGAAATCCAGGCCGACGGCCAGTTCGAGACCGTGTGGGAAACGCCCGGCCTCGTGGTCGGCGACGAGTGGTCTGACTTCCTGGCCGACTCCAAGGACCTGATCGCGGATTGGCGTGCGCCGATGTCGTGCGGCAACTTCAACGTGGCCACCGGCAAGTGCGGCGGCAAGGGTTCCTGATCCTGAAGGCTTGATGTCTGCCGCGCGTCTCCTTCGCGGCGACCAGAGTCGCATCCCGGTGTATGACGCGCCGGGATGCAGTCCTTTCCCAACCTCAAGGACATGAGATGCCTGCGCGCCTCATCCATCGTTTCCTGCAATGCCTGCTGATCGCCTTCTGCGTGATGGTGACGATGCTTGCGACGGACCTTAGAGCCGCAGACGATCTGCGAACGATGGTCAATGCGCTCGGCGGTGGCAGTTTCCAGGAGAACCAGAAGCAGGTCGAAGCGCTCGCCAAGACGGGTGATCCGAAGATCGTTCCGGCGCTGGAGGCCTTGTCCGAGGGGGATCTCTACCAGCGCAAATCCGACGGCATGGTTTTCATCGTCAAGCCGGCCGGTTCCAATTTCAAACTCGTCGACGCCCTGACGGGAGATGCAGCCGGCGAGGAAGCCAAGGCGGCACTCGAAAAGGTCAAGGTCAACAACGGGCTGCGCCGCGTGATCCGCGCCGCACTCGGCGGCCTGACGCTGATGAGCCCTGATGCAGGCGTTCGCCTCCAGGCAGCCCAGACAATCCTGCGCACGCCATCCGCCGATTCTCTCGAAGGCCTCGATGCCGCCCTTGCCGGTGAAACGGACAGCGCCGTCAAGGCCGTGCTTGAAAAGGCCCGCGCGGCGTCGGTCCTCGTGTCCGATCGGCCGGTGGAGGAGAAGAAGGCCGCCATCGCCACCGTCGTCCAGACCGGCGGGCGGGATTCGCTGTCGCTGCTTTCCAGCGCGCTCTCTTCTGCCGATGAAAGCCTGCGGCCGGATATCGAGACCGGGATCCAGCAGATCGAGGACCAGCTGGAACTCTGGGCTGCCGGCCAGAACATCTGGTACGGACTGTCACTCGGCTCGGTGTTGCTGCTCGCGGCAATCGGGCTTGCCATCACCTTCGGCGTGATGGGCATCATCAACATGGCGCATGGCGAGATGGTCATGCTCGGCGCCTACACCACCTTCGTCGTGCAGGAGATCATTCGCAATTCCTATCCCGACGCCTTCGCCTGGTCGCTGGCGATCGCGCTGCCGCTCGCCTTCCTCGTTACCGGCGCGGTCGGCCTCGTCATGGAGCGTGGCATTATCCGCTTTCTCTACGGTCGGCCGCTTGAAACGCTGCTCGCCACCTGGGGTGTCTCGTTGATCCTCCAGCAGGCCGTGCGCTCGATCTTCGGGCCGACCAATCAGGAGGTCGGCAATCCGTCCTGGATGTCCGGCGCCTTCGAACTTGGCGGCCTTACCGTCACCTGGAACCGGCTCTGGATCATCGTCTTTTCGCTCGCCGTCTTCGCCTTCCTGCTCTTCCTCTTGAAGAAGACGCCGATGGGCCTGCAGATGCGCGCCGTCACGCAGAACCGTCGCATGGCCTCCTCCATGGGCATCAGGACGCCCTGGGTCGATGCACTGACCTTCGCGCTCGGTTCGGGCATTGCGGGCATCGCCGGCGTGGCGCTCAGCCAAATCGACAACGTCTCGCCGAACCTGGGGCAGGGCTACATTATCGACAGCTTCATGGTCGTGGTCTTCGGCGGCGTGGGCAATCTCTGGGGCACGCTGGTCGGCGCCTTCACGCTCGGCATCCTCAACAAGTTCCTGGAGCCCTATGCCGGCGCCGTGCTCGGAAAAATCCTCGTGCTCGTGCTGATCATCCTCTTCATCCAGAAGCGGCCCCGCGGGCTCTTCGCACTCAAGGGACGGGCGGTGGAAGCATGATCACGTCGTTTCTCGCCAAGGCGCTCGGGCGCAACATTGTCATCACGGTCGCGATCCTGCTCCTGCTCGCAGCCCTCGTTCCGGCACTCAACCTGCTGACGGCGCCGGACCATCCGCTGCATGTGCCGACCTATATCGTCTCGCTGTTCGGCAAGTACCTGACCTATGCGCTGCTGGCGCTGGCGCTCGATCTCGTCTGGGGTTTCTGCGGCATCCTCTCGCTCGGCCATGCCGCCTTCTTCGCGCTCGGCGGCTACGCCATGGGCATGTACCTGATGCGCCAGATCGGTGCGCGCGGCTCCTACGGCAACCCGCTGCTGCCGGACTTCATGGTGTTCCTCAACTGGAAGGAACTGCCCTGGTTCTGGTACGGCTTCGACATGTTCTGGTTCGCCGCGCTGATGGCGATCATCGTGCCGGGCCTGCTCGCCTTCGTCTTCGGCTGGTTCGCCTTCCGCTCGCGCGTCAACGGCGTCTATCTGTCGATCATCACCCAGGCGATGACCTTCGCCCTGCTGCTCGCCTTCTTCCGCAACGATATGGGTTTCGGCGGTAACAACGGCCTCACCGACTTCAAGGACATTCTGGGCTTCAACATCCAGGCAAACGGCACGCGCTCCGCACTCTTTGCGGCCTCCGCTATCGCACTCGCCCTGTCGCTGATCATCACGTCGGGCATCGTGCGTTCGAAATACGGAAAAATCCTCGTCGGTGTGCGGGATGCCGAGAGCCGAACGCGCTTCCTCGGCTACCGGGTCGAACACATGAAGCTCTTCGCCTTCGTGGTCTCGGCCATGATGGCGGGCGTTGCCGGCGCGCTCTACGTGCCGCAGGTCGGCATCATCAATCCCGGTGAGTTCGACCCGGCCAATTCCATCGAGGTCGTCATCTGGACGGCGGTCGGTGGGCGCGGCACGCTGATCGGCCCGATTGTCGGCGCCATCCTCGTCAACGGCGGCAAGAGCATCTTTACCGCCGCCTTCCCGGAATTCTGGCTCTTCGCGCTCGGCGGCCTCTTCGTGCTCGTCACGCTGTTCCTGCCCAAGGGCATCGTCGGCACGGCGCGCCAGTTCATCGAGCGGCGCAAGGAATACCGCAAGGCGCGGGAGGCTGAAGAGGCGCGCACCTTTGCGACGGCGGCAGAACCCCAGGCGGCGGAGTGACCGGCATGAACACCCTCGTTGGTAATACAAAACCGAACAGCATCCTCTACCTCGACGGTGTCTCCGTCTCCTTCGATGGATTCAAGGCTTTGAATTCGCTCTCCTTCGTCATTGAGCCCGGCGAACTGCGTGCGATCATCGGCCCGAACGGTGCCGGCAAGACGACGATGATGGATATCATTACCGGCAAGACGCGGCCGGATTCTGGCGAGGTTTTCTTCAAGGGTACGATCGATCTCACCCAGAAGGACGAGGCCGAAATCGCCCAGCTCGGCATCGGCCGCAAGTTCCAGAAGCCGACGGTGTTCGAAAGCCACACCGTCTGGGACAATCTGGAACTGGCGCTCAACCGCAATCGCGGCGTCTTCTCCACGCTGTTCTATCGCCTCACCGCCGAGGACAAGGCGCGCATCGAGGAAATCCTATCGACCGTGCGCCTCGCCAACCGCAAGGACGATTTTGCCGCCAATCTCAGCCACGGCCAGAAACAATGGTTGGAGATCGGCATGCTGCTCGCGCAGGAGCCGGAACTGCTGCTGGTCGATGAGCCGGTCGCCGGCATGACGGACGCGGAGACGGCGGAAACCGCCATCCTGCTGAAGGAAATCGCAAAAACCCGCTCGGTGGTCGTCGTCGAGCACGACATGGGGTTTATCCGCGATCTCGGCGTGAAGGTGACGTGCCTTGCGGAAGGCTCGGTTCTGGCGGAAGGCTCGATTGATTTCGTCAGTGCCGACCAGAAGGTCATTGAGAACTATCTGGGGAGATGAGGCCATGCTGACCGTGGAAAACGTCAATCTTCACTACGGTGCCGCACAGGCGCTGCGCGGCATCTCGCTGAATGCCGAGATGGGCAAGATCACCTGCGTGCTCGGCCGCAACGGCGTCGGCAAGTCAAGTCTGCTGCGGGCGATTACTGGCCAGCATCCGCTCTCCTCCGGGAGCGTCGCCTTCAACGATGTCAAGCTCGACGGCATGGCACCCTATAATCGCGCCAAGCAGGGTATCGGTTATGTGCCGCAGGGGCGCGAGATCTTTCCGTTGCTGACGGTGAAGGAAAACCTCGAATCCGGTTATGCGCCGGTAAAGCGCGCGGATCGCTTCATTCCGAACGAGATCTTCAGCCTGTTCCCGGTGCTGCAATCCATGCTCGGCCGGCGTGGCGGTGACCTCTCCGGCGGCCAGCAGCAGCAGTTGGCCATCGGCCGTGCGCTGGTCACGCGGCCGAAAATCCTCGTGCTCGATGAGCCGACCGAGGGCATCCAGCCATCGATCATTAAGGATATCGGTCGGGCGATCAAATACCTTCGGGATTCGACCGGCATGGCAATTCTCCTTGTCGAACAGTATCTTGATTTCTGCCGGGAGCTTGCCGATCACGTATATATCATGGACCGGGGAGAAATTGTTCACGAGGGCGCGGCCGAAACGCTTGACACACCGCAAGCACGCCGGCATTTGACGGTGTAACGGCGGCAACCCTGATGTCATGCGTCACCCGGTCCGAAATGTGGACCACAGCGCCAGCCGTAACACACCAGCTATTACAAGGCGTCTTGATGGATACACTTCGTCTGCGTGGCCGCGTGCGGCCTGAAGGTTCTGTCCGCGTAACCGCGATGGGACTTCTTCTCTTTCTAGGTCTGGCAGGGCCGGGCTTTGCCGCAGGATGCGGCCAACCTGTAGAGCCCGGCCAGATGGCATTCACCGTCAGGACCGGCGGCATCGAACGCCCGGCGCTTGCCCATATTCCCACCGCCTATGACGGCAAGACCAAGCTTGCAGTCGTCTTCGATTTCCATGGCAGCAATTCCGGGCCGGCCGGCCAGTTCCGCCGCAGTGGCTGGGACGCCGTCGCCGAGCACGAAGGCTTCGTCTCCATCGCGCTGCAAGGCAGCCTCGACGGCCAGTACGGAGGCACGCACGCCTGGAACGTGCCGGGTGTGACGCATGGCGGCACGCATGATGATGAACGCTACATCAAGGACGCGATCAAGACTGTCAAGGACAGGTTCTGCGTGGACCCCACACGCATTTACGCCTCCGGCTATTCGGGCGGCGGGCGCATGCTTTCCCAGTATATCTGCAATGGACATCCGGAATTTGCCGCCGCCGGTTTCGTCATGGGGCTGCGGGCAGGCTATCCGGTCGAGCGCGGTGGCGTGTGGCAGCCGGACGTCGCGAGCTGCAAACCCGGCAATCCGATTTCGATCATCGCCTTTTCCGGCATGAAGGATGTGACCAATCCGTTTGCCGGCGGGGGCAAGCCTTACTGGCAATATGGCGGCGAGACGGCGCTTCAACGCTGGGCAGAACTCGACAAATGCGAAGGCAAGGGCAATGTTACCGTGGATGCGATGATGACGGCGCTGTCGTTCAACAGCTGTGCCGGCGGCGCGCGCATCAACTCCTATCTGCTCAAGGAGAACACGCATGCCTGGCCGGCACGCAGTGTGCTGTTCCGCACCTTTGACGCGAACGGCAAGGTGACCTCGGAGCGGGACGCGACGGGCCGCATGTGGGAGTTCTTCAAGAACACGCGCTCCCCAGAAGAAACGCCGCTGACGGCAGGTGACGCAACAGAGCGCTCCGGCTGAACGGTTCGAAGGAGAGGGAACGCGTGTACGCAGCACAACAGAAGGCACAAAGGGCGAGGGGGAGTGGACGGCTGGCGACGAAGTCGTTCGGCGGCCACACCCACCTCGATACCTTCTATCAGGAGGGCTGCGCCAAGATCCGCCTGCCGAGGAGTTTCGATGGCAGGATGGAGGCCGTTCTCATCAACACGGCCGGTGGCCTGACGGGTGGCGATCATATCGACTGGACCTTCGATGTCGCCGACGGCACGCACCTGACCGCGACCACGCAAGCCTGTGAGCGCGCCTATAAGGCAAGCGCTTTCACTGCGACGGTCGAGACCCGGATTACCGTTGGTGCCGGGGCGCGGGCGGACTGGCTGCCGCAGGAAACCATTCTCTTCGACCGGTCTTCGCTCAGCCGCAAGCTGGATGTCGACCTGGCCGATGATGCGACCTTTCTCGCGGTCGAGGCCATTCTGCTCGGCCGCAAGGCAATGGGCGAAAGGATGGAAACGGGGTTGTTTCGCGATCGCTGGCGCATCCGTCGCAGCGGCAAGCTGATCCACGCCGAAGAGGCGCGCCTGGGGGGCGATGTCGCTGCCGTGACGGATGAACGGGCGGTGCTTGCGGGTGGGCGCGCTTTCGCGACCGTGCTGTTGTGCGGACGCAATGCCGAGGCGCATCTGGAGCCGTTACGCTGGTTGCTGGAGGGGGCCGAGGGCGGCGTCAGCCATTGGCAGGGCAAGCTCGTTGCCCGTGTCGTTGCGGCCGATGGTTTCGCGCTCAGAAAAAAACTCATCCCGGTCATTTCGCACTTGCGTAATGGCGCAAGCGTGCCGAAAGTCTGGACACTGTAAGAACAAAGCGATGGACCGCCCATGAATTTGACCCCCCGCGAAAAAGACAAACTGCTGATCGCCATGGCGGCGATCGTGGCGCGCAAGCGGCTGGAGCGCGGCGTGAAACTCAACCATCCCGAAGCCATTGCGCTTATCACCGACTATGTCGTGGAAGGCGCGCGCGACGGCCGCTCCGTCGCCGATCTGATGGAGGCGGGGGCGCATGTCATCAGCCGCGACCAGGTCATGGTGGGCATCCCCGAGATGATCCACGACATCCAGGTGGAAGCGACCTTTCCCGACGGCACGAAGCTCGTGACCGTGCACGAACCGATACGGTAGGACCATGCTGGATCTTCGACCCAACTGCGAATGCTGCGACCGCGATCTTCCGCCGGAAAGCCCGGAGGCGATGATCTGCACGTTCGAATGCACCTTCTGCGCCGATTGCGTGAGCAACGTTCTTGGCGGCACCTGCCCGAATTGCGGCGGCGACTTCGCGCGTCGACCGGTGCGGCCTGCTGCGCTGCTTGCGAAATATCCGCCATCCACCAAGCGGGTCCTGAAAGCCGAAGGCTGCGGCCCGGCGGAAGCTGCGTGAGGAAGACATGATCCCGGGTGAAATCATCATGGCCACCGGCGACCTCGAACTGAACGCGGGCCTGCCGGTCACGACGCTGGACGTCTCCAATACCGGCGACCGGCCGATCCAGGTCGGCAGCCACTATCATTTCTATGAGACGAATTCCGGGCTTGCCTTCGACCGTGAGGCGACGCGTGGCTTGCGGCTCGATATCCCTGCCGGCACGGCGGTGCGCTTCGAGCCGGGACAGACGCGGACGGTGCGGCTCGTTCCTTTCGCCGGCAAGCGGGAGATCTACGGTTTTCGTCAAAGTGTGATGGGAAAGCTCTGACATGGCTTTCCCCTACCGCTTCCTGCTCGTTGTCACCGCGTTCTTCATCTTCGCCTCTTTCGCGACGGCGCAGGATGGCGAACCGGAGATCGACTGCAACAACGCCATGGCGCAGATCGAGATGAACATCTGCGCCGACCGCGACTACCAGACGGCCGATACAGAGCTCAATGCCGTCTACAAGAAGGCGATGGCGGCCGCCGGCGAAATGGACGTGCAAGCCAAGGAGATGGGCGAGCATTATGTCGGTGCCGTCGATGCTTTGAAGCGCGCCCAGCGGGCATGGATCGGCTATCGCGACGGCCAGTGCGAGCTGGCGGGGTTCGAGGCGCGTGGCGGCTCGATGGAGCCGATGCTGGTTTCCGGTTGCCTCGCCGATCTCACGCGCAAGCGAACGGCGGAACTGAAGACCGTCTACGAGCAGGAAAACTGAGGGGGTGCCGGTGTCGCGCAGGATCGTCATCGTCGGCAATGGCGACATCCCGGAAGGGCTGGCCGGGGTGATCGATTCCGCCGATATGGTGATCCGCTTCAACCTCTGCCGCTCGGCGGGGCGCGGCGGTTTCAAAACGGATATCATCGCCGCCTGCAATACCGGTCGGCCGGCGCTGGATATGCTGGCCGGCGGACGCTGGAAGGCGAGCGAGACCGTGCGGCAGGCCCGAGAAATCTGGTGCGTGCGCACATCGGAAGTCTTTGCCGGAATGCGTGGCGCCCTTGCGCAAAGCCACCCGGACCTCGACGATTTCTGCGACGACTACACGATCGGTTTCGAAACCTTCGCCGAGACCACCGGCCGGCGGCTGGGCAGAATTCCGGCCTCTGTTCACCATGCGGTCGACGACGCGCTCAGGGCCTTCGATCCGACACCCTATGTGGTGCCGAGTTCCGGGCTCATCGTCATTGCCTATGTCCTCGAAAACGTTGCCGAGCAGGGTGATCGCATTTCCATTGCCGGCTTCGGTCACCAAGGCTGGCAATGGCATCCCTTCGCCGCGGAGCGGCGCTGGGTCAATGCGCTGATCGCCGCCGGCCGTCTCGATCGTCTCGACCACTAAAACAACACCTGCCTCCCGGGGAACTTGACCATGTCCTACAGAATGTCCCGCGCCGCCTATGCCAGCATGTTCGGCCCGACCACCGGCGACAGGGTGCGTCTTGCCGATACGGAACTCTTCGCGGAGGTGGAGAAGGATTTCACCACCTATGGCGACGAGGTGAAGTTCGGCGGCGGCAAGGTCATCCGCGACGGTATGGGGCAGAGCCAGGCGACGCGCGCCGAGGGCGCCGTCGATACCGTGATCACCAATGCGCTGATCATCGACCATAGCGGGATCTTCAAGGCGGATGTCGGCCTGAAGAACGGGCGTATCGCCGGGCTCGGCAAGGCTGGCAATCCGGATACGCAGCCGGGCGTCACCATCATCGTCGGCCCCTCGACGGAGGTGATCGCGGGAGAAGGCAAGATCCTCACTGCGGGCGGCATGGATGCGCATATCCATTATATCTGCCCGCAGCAGATCGAGGAGGCGCTGGTCAGCGGCATCACCACGATGCTCGGCGGCGGGTCTGGCCCGGCGCACGGTACGCTGGCGACGACCTGCACGGGCGCATGGCATATCGAGCGCATGATCGAAAGCTTTGACGCCTTTCCGATGAACCTCGCGCTCGCCGGCAAGGGGAATGCCTCGCTGCCTGCGCCGATCGAGGAAATGGTCAAGGCCGGCGCCTCGTCGCTGAAGCTGCACGAGGATTGGGGCACCACGCCGGCGGCGATCGACTGCTGCCTTTCCGTTGCCGACGAGTACGATGTGCAGGTGATGATCCATACGGACACGCTCAATGAAAGCGGCTTCGTCGAGGATACGATAGACGCCATCAGGGGCCGCACGATCCACGCCTTCCACACGGAAGGGGCAGGCGGCGGGCATGCACCTGACATCATCAAGGTCTGCGGCCACTCGAACGTCATCCCGTCGTCGACCAACCCGACGCGGCCTTACACCGTCAACACGATCGCCGAGCATCTCGACATGCTGATGGTCTGCCATCACCTGTCCTCCTCGATCCCCGAGGACATCGCCTTTGCCGAAAGCCGCATCCGCAAGGAAACGATTGCGGCAGAGGATATCCTGCATGATATCGGTGCCTTCTCGATCATCTCGTCCGACAGCCAGGCCATGGGGCGCGTGGGCGAGGTGGCGATCCGCACCTGGCAGACGGCGGACAAGATGAAGCGCCAGCGCGGCCGGCTTGCCGGCGAGACCGGCGACAACGACAACCTGCGCATCCGGCGCTACATCGCGAAATACACGATCAATCCGGCCATAGCCCAGGGGCTGAGCCATGAGATCGGTTCGATCGAAGTGGGCAAGCGGGCGGATCTCGTGCTGTGGAACCCCGCCTTCTTCGGGGTAAAGCCCGATATGGTGCTGCTCGGCGGGACGATCACCATGGCGCCGATGGGGGACCCGAACGCCTCGATCCCGACGCCACAGCCGGTGCATTATCGCCCGATGTTCGGTGCCTTCGGCAAGATGCGCACGAATTCCTCAGTCACCTTCGTCTCGCAGGCGGCGATCGACCTTGGCCTTCGCGAGCGCCTCGGTGTTGCCAAGCAGCTGCTTCCGGTGCGCAACACGCGCACGATCTCCAAGGCCTCGATGATCCTGAACGACCTGACACCGCATATCGAGGTGGATCCGGAGACCTATGAGGTGCGGGCCGATGGCGAGCTTCTGACCTGCGAGCCGGCGACCGTGCTGCCGATGGCGCAGCGCTATTTCCTCTACTAGAAAATGCTCGCCTCAAAACGGGACATTTAAACTTCTAGCGAACGCATTATCGGAGTCTGAAAGAAAGTGGCGTAATGTCTCTTTGTTAATGATGGAGAGATTTATGCGTGGCAGGGTGGCCCTTTGGGTAAGGGCCCAGTGGGAGGTGGGTGTGTTCCAGACGCGAGCCGACATTTCCATGTTCGTGTTGAACACCGTTCTGGTGGCGATCACGCTTGCCACCGCGGCCTATCTCATGATCGCCGCAATCCTCGTGAATTTCAGCCTTTCAACCCATGATTTCCCCGCGGCCCTCAACTTCGGCACCTCGACGACGGTCTTGATCTCGGCGAGCGTCCTCGCGCTTCTCGCCTGGTTACTTGGCATGGCCATCCACGAAATTTCGCTGTCACGCGCCGAATTCGAGCGGCTGAGCCGGCTTGACCCGCTGTCCGGGCTCTTGAACCGGGCGGCCTTCGTCGAGGAACTGGCAGGCCGCAGCGTTAACGGTTTCTTCGTGCTGTTCGATGTCGATCGCTTCAAGTCCGTCAATGACGGGCATGGCCATGCGGCTGGCGACGAGGTCATCGTTGCCGTCGCCGAAGAGCTGACACGGGTCTTTTCGCCACCGCATCTTGTCGCGCGCTTCGGGGGCTCGGCGTTCGCCGTGTTTTTCGAGAACGCGGACCGTGGCGATTGCGGCCTGCTCGTGGAAGAGGTGCGCCGATCGGTCGCCGCGCGCCGGGTCGAGACCGCTCATGGCGTTGCCGCCGTCACCCTGTCGGCTGGTATCGCCGACCGGCCCGCCGACCGGACGTTCGAAGCGACCTTCGAGGCGGCGGACCGGGCGCTCTATCTTGCCAAGTCGCTCGGCCGCGACCGGGCGACCCACGAGGATGAGGGCGATGGCCTGCTCGAGCCAAGCCGCCGGGTCGCCGCTGGCGGGCGTCGCCGCTGAGGCCTTCCTACGACAAATGACGTAGCCGGTCGCTTCGGTGGTTTCCTTGACCTGGCAAACATGCTTTTCTCGGTCGGACTTATCCATCGACACCCGAGGTCGCCTTGCCCTATCGCTCAACGGAAATCCTGCCGCACGGTACCGGCGGAAACCGCACGCCGATCGATGTCGTCGTGCTGACGCACGACCAGCGCCATGTGCGCCGCAAGCTCCTGCACATGCAGCATGATGACGTGGTGATGCTCGACCTGAAGGAGCCGGTGCAGCTTGCGCATGGCGACCTGTTGCTCACCGAGACGGGGGAGCTTGTCGAGGTGATTGCCGCGGAGGAAGAGCTTTACGAGGTGACACCGAAGACCCCTCTGCATCTCATCGAGCTCGCCTGGCATCTCGGCAATCGCCACTTGCAGGCCCAGATCGAGGAGGGGCGTATCCTCATTCTGCGCGATCATGTGATCCGCGACATGCTGACAGGACTTGGCGCCACCGTTCGGGATGTTTCCGAACCTTTCCATCCGGCACGGGGCGCCTATCATGGCTCCGGGCACGGCCACGACCACGGGCATCACAACCATAACCATGGCTGATACGGCGTCGCCCGAAGCGCTGGTCCGGCTGATGACCTGGCTTTCGCCGGCCTTTCCAGTCGGCGCCTTCTCCTATTCCGGTGGATTGGAACAGGCGGTCGCCGATGGTGATGTCTGCAATGCGGACGCGCTTCGGGATTGGCTCGCGAGCCTTTTGGCGCATGGTCCGCTCTGGAATGATGCTGTGCTTTTTGCCGAGGCGCATCGTTCTGTCGAAGACGCGGCCGGGCTCGCCGACGTTGCCACCCTTGCGGAAGCCCTGTCGGGTTCGGCGGAGCGGCATCGCGAAACGATGTTGCAGGGCGAGGCTTTTCTTGCCGCCGCGACAAGCTGGCCGCATCCGGTGCTGGACATGCTTGGCGACGCGGCCGCCTATCCGATAGCCGTGGGTGCGGTGTCAGGCGGGCATGGCATTGCGGCGGAGACGGCGCTGGCCGCCTATCTGCACGCGGTCGTTTCCAACCTCGTCTCCGTTGCGATCCGCTGCGGTGTGATCGGCCAGCGGGACGGCGTGGCAACGCTTGCCGGGCTTGAGGCCCGAATCCTTGCGCTTGCCGCCGCCGCATCCCGCTCGACGCTCGACGATCTCGGGTCCGCCGCCATTCGGGCCGATATTGCCAGCCTCAAGCATGAGACATTGGCGACCAGACTGTTTCGCTCGTGAGCGTGCTTGCCTCGGCGCTCTGATCAGAGGCGCCGGAGCGCCTCCGGATCGCTGATCTGAACGAGGCGACCGCGCACGGTGACGCCATGGTCGCGCAGCATCGAGAAGGCACGCGAAAGGGCTTCGGGTGCGAGGCCCAGTTTTCCGGCAAGCAGGCTTTTCTGGTAGGGCAGGCGGAAGCTGGCGGCCTTTGCATCCTGCGGGCAATGGGCGAGCAGGTAGCGCGCAACGCGCTGCGGCGCCGTGTGCAGCCGGTCGTTGGCGAGGCAGCCGAAAACCTTGGAGAGCTGGGCGGAGAGGGCATTGGTTAACGCCACCGCCAGATCCGGCCGGCGGCCGGCAATGTCGCGCACGCGCTTCAGGTCGAAGCGGGCGATGAGGGACGGTTCGGCGGCCTGGGCGGTTGCTGCATAGCGGCCGCCGTCGAGCACCACGCTGGCACCGATCAGGTCGCCCGGGCCGTAGAGTTCGACATCCGCCTCGCGTCCGTCCGGATCGAGCTTGTAGAGACGAATATAGCCGGACAGCACGCAATGCAGCATGTCGGCGGGCTCGCCCTCGCGAAACAGGATCTGCCGCGCCGGCAGGTTGCCGATGACGGCGATCTCCATCATGGCCGCGACGCTTTCCACGCCAAGCACCGACAGAAGTCCGGAATTCAGCAGGGTTTCCCGTTCCCGGGCACCGGGTTTCATCAGCCTGTTCATCGATCTCACTCCATGCTCCCGCAGGCGTCGTTCGGTCTTTGATGACAGGACGATAGTCGAGGGTGGGCAAGTGCGAATTGATTTCGATCAATGAACATGAAAACGGCCGGCTCGCTTTCGACGAACCGGCCGCTTCTGATCTGGGTCGCGGCTGCCTATTCGGCAGCGAGCGTCGAGTGGTGTACGACGCTGAGGTGGTTGCGCTCGCCACCCTTCTTCTTCTCGAGCGTTTCGATGCGCTTTTCGAGGTCGGACACGTCACGCGCCGTCTGGTCGGCAAGGCGAGTCAGGGCTTCCGGCTCCATCGCCAGCAGTTCGTCATCCTTCTTGCCGACGAAGCGGCCGAAGATCCAGCCGAGCAGGCGCGACAGGTCGTCCATGATGAGGAAGAAGGACGGTACGACGACGAGCGAGAGCACCGTCGAAACGATGATGCCGCCGATGACCGCGATCGCCATGGGTGACCGGAACGAACCGCCTTCGCCGACGCCAAGCGCCGAAGGCAGCATGCCGGCCGACATGGCGATGGATGTCATGACGATCGGGCGGGCGCGCTTGCGGCCGGCCTCGATCATTGCCTCCACGCGGTGCATGCCCTGGTGCATCATCTCGATGGCGAAGTCGACGAGCAAGATCGCGTTTTTCGTCACGATGCCCATCAGCATCAGGATGCCGATGAGAACGGGCATGGACAGCGCGTTCTGCGTCAGGATCAGGCCCGCGGCCACGCCGCCGATGGCGAGCGGCAGCGACAGCAGGATGGTGAAGGGCTGGATCACGTCCTTGAACAGCAGGATCAGCACCATCAGCACGAGCAGCAGGCCGAGCAGCATGGCATTGCCGAAGGACTGCTGCATCTCGCCCTGGATTTCGGCGTCGCCGCTTTCCATGAACTGTACGCTCGGGGGCATGTCGATGCTGTTGGCGATCTCCTTGAAGCGGCCCGTGGCGGTATCGAGCGCCACGCCCTGCTGGAGGTCGGAGCCGATCGAGACAACGCGGTTGCGGTTGTGCCGCTTGATCGAGCTCGGTCCCTCGGAATATTCGATATCCGCGACGGTGGAGAGTGGCACGACCTGGCCGCTCGCCGCCTGGATCTTCAGGTTGCGGATGGCGGCAAGGTCGGCGCGGAAGCCTCGGTCGACCTGTACGCGGATCGGGATCAGGCGGTCATCCAGCGAGACCTTGCTGAGTTGGGCGTCGATATCGCCGATGGTGGCGACGCGCACCACTTCGGCGATCTGCGCCGTGGTGATGCCGAGGCGGGCCATCTGCTCGTCACGCGGGCGGATCTGCAGTTCCGGCCGTGGCAGCGAGCCTTCCGAGCTGACATTGGACAGGACTGGATCGGCGCGCAGCTTGGATTCCAGCACGGCGACGGTGTTGTTGAGGTCCGCCTCGTTGTTGGACAGCAGGTTGAACGCCAGGTCGCGCTCGCCGCGGTCGTTGAGCTTGATGATGCGCACGTCCGGGATCTGACGCAGCGTCGTGAAGATTTCCTTCTCGATATCCCACTGCGGACGCACGCGACCGTGCGCTTCCATCTTCGGCAGGTACTGGCCGACGACGGGGATGCGACCGAGCACGTCGTTCACCAGCTTGTAGGTCAGCGAGTGTTCGAGCTTGTCGAGAATAACCGTGACGGAGGCGCGGCGCAGTTCCAGGTCGCCCTTCGGCGAGGAGCCGCCGAGCACGAAGACACTTTCGACGCCGTTGATGTCCTTGACCCGCTCGTAGATCTGCGTGGTCGTGCGGTCGGTATCCGAAAGCATCGCATCCGGTGGCAATTCCACGGAGAGAACGACGCGGGAAGCGTCTTCCGGCGGCAGGAAGCTGCCGGGAACCGTGGCCAGCAGCATGATCGAGCCGGCGAGGAAGGCGAAGGCGGCAATCAGCGTCAGGTAGCGGGCATACCAGGTGCTCGTCGTCGTGCTGACGAGCCGGGTATAGAACCGCATGAAGACGCCTTCCTTCTCCTCGCCATGGCCGTCTCCATCGCCGGAGCGCATGAGATAGGCCGCCATGACCGGTGTGATAAGGCGCGCCACCGCGAGCGAGAAGAACACCGAGACGGCCACCGTCAGGCCAAACTGGATGAAGTACTGGCCAGGAATGCCCGGCATGAAGGAGACCGGTACGAAGACGGCAATGATGGTGAAGGTCGTGGCGATAACGGCGAGGCCGATTTCGTCAGCGGCCTCGATTGCCGCCTTGTAGGGTGATTTGCCCATGCGGATGTGCCGCGCGATGTTCTCGATCTCGACGATCGCGTCGTCGACGAGGATGCCGGTCGCGAGCGTCAGTGCAAGGAACGAGACCAGGTTCAGCGAGAAGCCGAGCATGTCCATGACAAAGAAGGTCGGGATAACCGAAAGCGGCAGCGCAACGGCGGAGATCAGCGTTGCCCGCCAGTTGCGCAGGAAGAGCAGAACCACCGCGACGGCGAGAAGCGCACCTTCAAGCAGCGTGTGCAATGCCGCCTCATAGTTGCCGTAGGTGAAGTAGACCGCATCATCGACCAGCTGGATCGAGACGTCGGGATACTGCGTGCGCACCTTTTCCAGCGATTCGGCGACCGATTCGGCGACGGTGACTTCACTGGCGCCCTTTGAGCGGAAGACCGCGAAGGTCACGACCGGATTGCCGTTGAAGCGCGAGAAGGAGCGTGGCTCCTCATAGGTGTCGGTGACCGTGCCGAGTTCCGAAAGCCGCACGAAGCGGTCGTTCGGCAGGGCGATCATGGTGTTCGTCAGCTTCTCGACGGAGCGGGCGTCACCAAGCGTACGGATCGCCTGCTCGGCGCCGGCGATCTGGCCGCGACCGGAACCGGAATCCGCATTCATGTTGCGGATCTGGCGGTTGACGTCGGCGGCGGTAATGCCGAAGGATTCGAGCTTGTCGGCGTTGAGGTCGACGCGCACCTCGCGGTCGGCACCCCCGAAGCGGTCGATCTTGCCGATGCCGGGCCGCCCCTGCAGCGCGCGCTTGACCTTGTCGTCGACGAACCAGGACAGTTCTTCGAGCGTCATGTTCGGCGAGGAGACGGCGAAGGACTGGATCGCCTGGCCTTCCACGTCGATCTTGGTGACTACGGGTTCCTCGATCGATGCCGGCAGGTCGCTGCGGATGCGGTCGATCGCATCCTTGACGTCCTGAAGCGCCTGGTTCGTCGGCTTTTCGATCTCGAAGAGCACGGAGGTCACCGAGCTGCCGTCCGTCACGGTGGACGTGATGTCGTCCACGCCTTCGATACCGGCGACGGCGTCCTCGATCTCCTTGGTGACCTGGACTTCCAGTTCCGCGGGGGCGGCGCCGCTCTGCGTCACGCTGATGGCGATAACCGGAACGTCGATATTCGGGAAGCGCGTGATGGGCAGCGCGTAAAAGGATTGGATGCCGACATACATCAGCAGGAAAAACGCGAGCAGCGGCGCAATCGGATTGCGAATGGACCAAGCTGAAAAATTCATGTCCCCAAAGTCCTCGATAAGAGACCAGACGTATTTCAGGCTCCGGCCCCGTCCGGATCACCTGTCATGTTACCGGGCGCCCCAGCCCGGCATTCTCTTCCGCGCGCTGCGGAAGCGGCTCCCCCTTGGAGGAGCCTTCACGTCATTTCGTGGCCGAAGCCTGTTCAGCCTTGACCGGATTGACCTTGTCGCCATCGCGAACATAGGCGCCGGCCTTGGCGACCACTTCGTCGCCCTCCTTGAGGCCGCTGGTGATCTCGATCACCTGGCCGTCCTGGACGCCGGTTTCGACCGGCACCAGCGTGACGACGCCGTTCTCGACCTTGCGGGCCACCGTCTTTCCGTCTGTCGTCGTGATGGCGGAAAGCGGCAGCACGATGCCCTGCTTCTCCTCCACGATGATCTCCGCATTGGCGAACATGCCGGCGCGTGCCTTGCCGGGGTCGTCGAAGCGGATAAAGACGCGGCCGAGGCGGCTCTGCGCATCGAGCGTCGGCTCGACGAGGCGGATTTCGCCGGTGACTTCGGCAGCGCCGCCGGCAAGCGAGACCGTTACCTTCTGGCCGGGTGCCAGCTTGAGGATGCCGTCCTCGGAAACATCGGCCTTCAGCTCGATCGCGCCGTCCTGGATGACAGTGAAGAGCGGCGAGGCGCCGCCGCTCGCTATCGCGCCGACCTTGGCCGTGCGGGCGGAGACGATGCCGGCAACCGGCGACTTCACCGCCGTGCGGGCCAGTTTCAAGTCAATGTCGTCGATCTGCGACTGGGCGACCTTGATATCGGCCTGTGAAACACCGATCGCCTGTTCGGCGGAGTTGACGCGGGCAAGGGCCGCATCTGCTGCTGCCGTAGCCTGCTCGGCGGTGGCCTGCGACTGCGAGCCGGACTTGACGAGTTTCAGCGCGCGGTCGCGCGTGCGCACAGCATCGTCCGCATTCGCCTTGGCCTCGACGAATTGCGCCTTGATCTGTGCAAGGGCTGCCTCAGCCTTGGCGAGCGAGGCTTCGGTCTGGCTCTTCTGGAGGATGAGAGCATCGTCGTTCAGCGTGGCGAGCGTGCCGTTGGCCTCGACCGTGTCGCCGACATCGGCGGCGAGCGTGCGGATGGACAAGCCATCGACGAGCGGGGTGACATAGACTTCATCGACCGCCTGGACCGTGCCGGTCGCGATCACCCGGTCGATGATGGTGCGTGTTTCAGCAGCGGTGACGACGATGGCGGGCAGGTTCTGCACCTGCTGGGTCGTATCGGCATTACCCGTGGCCGCATCGGCCGCGAAGGAAATCACCGGGTTGGCCGCCATGAATGCGATGACGGAAAGAGACAGAACCTTCATGTGTCCAGAAGCCATAGGCCGAACTTTCTCAAAAGCATGACTTTATGATTGCGGGCCGGACATTCTGTTGTCGTTCTACCGGACCCAATTCCCAAGCAATATGGCGGACACGAAGCGGCTCCCCTGCCTCTCCTGGCTCCCACGTCGCGGATTATGTAATCAGCGTTCCTTGCCCTTACAAGAGGTAACGGAATGGTGCCTCATTATTTTATACGTTTGGCTTTTCGATGGCAATCGCGGCGCGCTGTCGCAGGTCTCGCCCAAAAAAAACGTGCGGGGCAGGGCCCCGCACGCCTTAGTTCCTCGTGAAATGGACTATTTCAGCGCTTCGTCCGTCACGGCATGCGTCCAGGCACCTTCCGGCTCCTTGGAGATGACCGGGTCGGAGCCGCCTGCCAGCAGCGAGGCGACGGTGCGCTTGTAGTCCGCCTCGTCGAGAGCACCGTTGGAGCCGGCGGTCAGCTTGGCGACTTCACCCATCATGAACTTCTGGTGCGCCTCGGTCTGCGCGCCGGTCGTGTCGTTTTCGAGAACGATACCGGCGGCTTCGTCCGGGTTCGTTTCGGCGTATTTCCAGCCCTTCATGGATGCGCGCACGAACTTGACCATCTTTTCCTTGAAGGCCGGGTCGGCGAGCTTGTCTTCCAGCACGTAGAGACCGTCTTCGAGCGTCGCGACACCCTGGTCCTCATACTTGAAGGTCACGAGATCCTCCGGCTTGATACCTGCATCGAGAACCTGGCCATATTCGTTGTAGGTCATGGTCGAGATGCAGGCCGCCTGCTTCTGGAGCAGCGGATCGACGTTGAAGCCCTGCTTGAGGACGGTCACGCCATCCGGCCCACCATCCGTCGGGATTTTAAGGTGTGCCATCCAGGAGAGGAACGGATACTCGTTGCCGAAGAACCAGACACCGAGCGTCTTGCCCTTGAAGTTTTCCGGACCGGTGACGCCGGATTCCTTCAAACAGGTCAGCATCATGCCGGACGACTTGAACGGCTGGGCGATATTGACGAGCGCGACACCCTTTTCACGGGTGGCCAGCGCAGACGGCATCCAGTCGACGATGACATCGGCGCCGCCGCCGGCGATCACCTGTGCCGGGGCGATATCCGGGCCGCCTGGCTTGATTTCGACGTCGAGGCCTTCTTCTTCATAGAAGCCCTTGTCCTTGGCGACGTAATAACCGGCGAACTGGGCCTGGGTGACCCATTTCAGCTGGAGCGTCACCTTGTCGGCAGCCTCGGCCTGGAACGCGGCAAGCGAGAAGGCGCTTGCCAGAAGCAGCGATGCGATCTTCGTTTTCATGTCAGTTCCCTCTTTCTTTCTTATTTTACGCCTGCCCACCACGGACAGACGGGTGCCAGAACGTGACGACCCGCTCGATGAGCGCGACGATCCCGTAAAAGGCGGAGCCAGCCACCGCGGCAACCGCGATCTCGGCCCAAACCATGTCGACATTCATGCGGCCCACTTCCGTGGAAATGCGGAAACCCATGCCGACGATGGGCGTCCCGAAGAATTCGGCGACGATCGCGCCGATGAGCGCAAGCGTCGAATTGATCTTGAGCGCATTGAAGATGAAGGGCCAGGCGGCGGGAAGGCGCAGCTTGACGAGGGTCTGGAACCAGTCGGCCGCATAGGTGCGCATCAGGTCGCGCTCCATATGGCTCGTCGCGGCAAGGCCGGAGACGGTGTTCACCAGCATGGGGAAGAAGGTCATGATGACGACGACGGCGACCTTCGACTGCCAGTCGAAGCCGAACCACATGACCATGATGGGTGCGACGCCGATAACCGGCAGCGCCGAGACGAAATTGCCGAGCGGCAGCAGGCCCTTTTGCAGGAAGGGCGAGCGGTCGATGAGGATCGCAACGAGAAAACCGAGGCCGCAGCCGAGCGCATAGCCGACCAGCACGGATTTCAGGAAGGTCTGGCGGAAGTCCGCCCAGAGCGTCGGTATGGAGTTGATCAGCCGCACCCAGATCATGCTCGGCGGCGGCAGCAGCACGGACGGCACGTTGAAGCCGCGCACGATGCCTTCCCAGAGCACGAGGATGGTGGCGCCGAAAATCAACGGGACGGCGATGCGCGCAGCGCGGTCCGCCGCCGGGCTCGTAAATTTCTGGCGCACCAGCCATTCGTTGAAGGCCCAGGCGGCGAGCCAGAAGACGATTGCGGCCACAAGGATGGAAAGATTCATGCCCGTGCCCCCATGCGCTTGAGGACAAGGCTATGCGCGAAGCCGACGACGATGACGAGGAGGGCCGCGACCGCCGCCGCCATGAAGAGGGCCGCCCAAATCTGCACCGTCTGGCCATAGTAGGAGCCGGCGAGCAGGCGTGCGCCAAGGCCGGCGACCGCGCCGGTCGGCAGTTCGCCGACGATGGCGCCGACGAGCGAGATGGCGATCGCCACCTTCAGCGAGGTGAAAAGATAGGGCATGGAAGAAGGCCAGCGCAGCTTCCAGAAGGTCTGCGACGATGAGGCATAGTAGGTGTGCATCAGGTCGAGCTGGATCTGCTCGGGACTGCGCAACCCCTTCACCATGCCGACGACGACCGGGAAGAACGAAAGATAGGTCGAGATCAGCGCCTTCGGCATCAGGCCGGAAATACCGACCGCATTCAAGACGACGATGATCATTGGCGCGATGGCCAGGATCGGGATCGTCTGGCTGGCGATGACCCAGGGCATCAGCGAACGGTCCATCGCGCGGTTGTGCACAATGGCGATGGCGAGCAGGATGCCGAGCACCGTGCCCATGGCAAAGCCCATCAGCGTTGCGGAGAGCGTGATGCCGGCATGGTAGACAAGGCTGCGCTTGGAGGTGACCGCCTTGTTGACGGTGGTGTCCCAGAGTTCGGCGAAGACCTGATGCGGTGCCGGCAGAACGGGCCGCTCCTGCGCCATGGTCTTCGGCAACAGCTCCATGAAGCTGATCGTCGTTCCGGCGCGTCCTGCCGTGTCGCGCTCGAAGGGCGCGTTCAGCACGACGACGAAGACATACCAGAGCGCGACCAGCGCGAGCAGCACGGTGACGATGGGAAGCAGGCGATCGCGAAGGAAGCTGGCCTGTTCCATGCTCAGCTCCGTGCCGTGGTGGGCAGCAGCATCAGCCCCATGGCAAGAATGCCGAGGCCGACGCCGGCGACCTGGGTGCTGCTCAGCCGCTCGCCAAAGAACAGGAAGGCGATGACGTTGATGAGCAGCAGCTGGGTGATGGCGGAGAGCGAAACGGCAAGCCCAAGCCCGCCTTCGCGCATCAGCTTCAGCATCATCAGGTTGCCGACAATGTAGAGCGCCATGGACAGCAGCAGGTAGAGAATGTTCGTCGTGCCGACATAGGCACGCGACGACGTTGCCGCGCCGATGAAGACGGCGGTCGCGCCGAACAGCCAGAGCACGAAGGAGAGCTTCATCAGACGTGCTCCTCGTAGCTGTGGCCCGCGCGCAGGCCCTCGCGCACACGATGGGCGATCTCGAGGAATTCCGGGGTCTCGCGGATGCCGAGCGGGCGCTCCTTCGGCAGCGGCGAATCGATGATATCGGTGACGCGGCCGGGGCGGGGGCTCATGACGACGATCTTCGTCGAGAGATAGACGGCCTCGGGGATCGAGTGGGTGACGAAGCAGATCGTCTTTTGCGTGGCCGCCCAGAGCTTCAGCAGCTGTTCGTTGAGATGGTCACGCACGATCTCGTCGAGCGCACCGAAGGGCTCGTCCATCAGGAGCAGGTCAGCGTCGAAGGCGAGCGCGCGGGCAATCGACGCGCGCTGCTGCATGCCGCCGGAAAGCTGCCAGGGATATTTCTTGCCGAAGCCGGTGAGGTTGACGAGGTCGAGCGTGCGGGCGACGCGCGCCTTCTGTTCGTCGCGCGAGTGGCCCATGATTTCCAGAGGAAGCGCGATGTTCTTTTCGATTGTGCGCCAGGGATAGAGGGCTGCGGCCTGGAAGACGTAGCCATAGGCGCGGCGCTTGCGAGCGTCTTCCGGTGACAGGCCATTGACGGTGATGGTGCCGGAGGTCGGTTTTTCCAGATCGGCGATGACGCGCAGGAACGTCGTCTTGCCGCAGCCGGAGGGGCCGATGAAGGAGACGAAATCGCCCTTTTCGACGGTCAGGTTGACGCCGGTCAGTGCCGTGACCGGGCCATCGGCGGTCTGGAAGGTGAGGCCGAGATCTTTTGCAGAAACAACGGTATCGGAGACGGGCATGCTGGTCATCTTTCGGCGCCCCGCACGGCGCGGTTTTCGGCAGACTGCATGTCCCTTCTCGGCATTGCAATCGGCATTGTCTGCAGTATCACTTTGGGCACGGAATTCTTTCGGGGGATGGAACGATGACGATGGAAACGAAGGCGGAATGCCGGGTGATACGCCCGGGCAGCACCTATGACGGAAAGCAGGGGTTCAGCTATTTCGAGGGCATCGCCCGCGAGAGCGTTGGGGCGTCGGGCATCTGCATGCATCTCCTGACGATCCCGCCGGGGGGGCGCGCCAAGGCGCATATGCACGAGAGTCATGAAACGGCGATCTACATGCTCTCCGGCGAGGCGCATACCTGGTACGGCGAACGGCTGGAGAACCATGTGATCGTCAAGGCAGGCGAGATGTTCTACATCCCCGCCGGCGTGCCGCATCTGCCGGCCAATCTCTCGGACCAGCCGGCCTCGGCGGTCATCGCGAGGACAGATCCCCACGAGCAGGAGAGCGTGGTGCTTCTGCCGCATCTCGAGGCGTTGGTTTCGGTTTAGGGGGTGGTATCGGGCAGGTAAGAGGGCTGTGTTGCGCCAGCCCCCCTCATCCGGCTGCCGCCACCTTCTCCCCGAGGGGGAGAAGGGGAAGAACACAGACGTTGCATATTCCCTTCTCCCCAGCGGGGAGAAGGTGGCTCGAAGGGCCGGATGAGGGGGATTTTCCGGGTGCGATCGATTTAGCGTTGCCGTGGTCGCGCGAGGCGGTGCCACATGGCGCGCTCGCCCCTTGTGGGGGAGGTGTCCGGCAGGACGGAGGGGGGTATATCTGCGCCCCTCAACCGTCATGTCTTGCACCGCATGATTGGCCCCCAGCGCGTGCCGTCCGGGAAGCTGATCGTGTAGCCGCCATTGTCCGGCATCAGCGTCAGTTCATACGGCGTAACGTCCTCCATGCCCTCTTCATGGCATTCGGCGGCAACCGTCGTGGCACTGCCGACGTGTTTGCCCTCACCCTTGAATTCGCAATAGGAGGCCGCGGTGGTCACGCCCTCCTTGTTCAGCAGGAAGAAGAAATCCGCACCGGAGGATTCACCGGTCGCTGCATAGTGGCAGCCTTCCGCGTCCCCATAATTGCCATCGACGATATCGCCCGCTGCCCCGGCCGGTCCGGCGAGCGCGATGCCGATAAGAAGGATGGAGAAGGGGCGGCCGGGAGGCATCAGACCCCGCTCGCCGGAATGCCGCTGCGCTCCACCTTGCGCGGCGCGGTGATTTCCTTCCAGGTCGATAGCGCCTTGTTTACCGCCGTGAAGGGCTCGCGCTTGACGAACTGGCCGTGGCCCTCGCGCGTCTTCACGGTGCTCTCCTCGATGGCGACGACGCCGCGCGTCAGCGTGTAGCGCGGCAGACCCACGACCTCCTTGCCTTCGAAGACGTTGTAGTCGATCGAGGATTGCTGGCTCTTGGCGGAGATGGTCTTGGAGCGCTTCGGGTCCCAGACGACGATATCCGCATCGGCACCGACGAGGATCGCGCCCTTCTTCGGATAGACGTTGAGGATCTTGGCGATGTTCGTCGAAGTGACGGCGACGAACTCGTTCATGGTGAGGCGGCCGGTGTTGACGCCGTTGGTCCAGAGCATCGGCATGCGGTCTTCGAGGCCGCCGGTGCCGTTCGGGATCTTGCGGAAATCACCGGCACCCGTGCGCTTCTGGTCGGTTGTGAAGGCGCAATGGTCGGTCGCCACCACCTGCAACGAACCGCTGGCAAGGCCGGCCCACAGCGAATCCTGGTGCTGCTTGTTGCGAAAGGGCGGGCTCATGACGCGGCGCGCCGAATGGTCCCAATCCTTGTTGAAATATTCGCTTTCGTCGAGCGTCAGGTGCTGGATCAGCGGCTCGCCGTAGACGCGCATGCCGTTCTGCCGGGCGCGACGGATGGCCTCATGGGCCTGTTCGCAGGAGGTGTGCACGACATAGAGTGGGCTGCCCGCCATGTCGGCGATGATGATGGCGCGGTTCGTCGCCTCGCCCTCGACGGAGGGCGGGCGCGAATAGGCGTGGCCTTCCGGGCCGTTGTTGCCCTCGTCCATCAGCTTCGTCTGCATGGCGGCGACGACGTCGCCATTTTCCGCATGAACGAGGGGCAGCGCGCCGAGCGCCGCGCAGCGCTGGAACGAGGCGAACATCTCGTCGTCGTTCACCATCAGCGCGCCCTTGTAGGCCATGAAGTGCTTGAAGGTGTTGATGCCCTTCTCCTCGACGATCGTCTTCATCTCGTCGAACACCTGTTCGCCCCACCAGGTGACGGACATGTGGAAGGAATAGTCGCAGTTGGCGCGGGTTGACTTGTTATCCCAGCGCATCAGCGCATCGAGCAGCGACTGGCCGGGATCGGGCAGGCAGAAATCGACCACCATGGTCGTGCCGCCGGCAAGCCCGGCGCGCGTGCCGCTTTCGAAATCATCGGCCGAATAGGTGCCCATGAACGGCATTTCGAGATGCACATGCGGATCGATGCCGCCCGGCATGACATAACAGCCCGCTGCATCCAATACTTCGTCGCCCGAGAGATCCGGGCCGATCTCGACGATCCTGCCGCCGTCGATCTTGACGTCCGCCTTGTAGGTGAGGTCGGCGGTGACAATGGTGCCGCCCTTGATGACTGTGCTCATTTGGGCTTCCTCTTTGTAGCTTTGTTGACCGCCGCATCATTGGTTGAAGCGATTTCGAGGGCAAAAAATGTCTTCACCTGCGCCTGTAGCTCTGTGTCAAACACGCGCACTGTGTCGAAAAAGCTCTTTAGACGCGCGTGTTGATCTGGATTTTTTGCCCAAAATGACAGCTCAATTTCGAGGCAGGCCGACAGCAAGTCTCCCTCATAGTATGACGAGTACTGCATAGGATTTCTGCATATCGCATCGATCGCCAATGGAACGGTATATTCCAAGGCGATTTTCTGGCTTACGAGTTGGCGTAGGTCGCCAGCGTTTAAGTCTTTTATGGGTTTTTGCAGAGCCTTGTTGATACGTTCGATCATGCCCGTAGCGAAAGGCCCTTTTTCATCTGGCCACGCTAGATGCCAATTCAGGCTTCTCTCCAGGCGCATCGCGCTATCGCTCACTCCGCAATCCCCGCCGTTTCGATGACCGCATGGAGCAGCACATCGGCGCCGGCGGCGGCCCATTCCTTGGAGATGTCCTCTGCCTCGTTGTGGGAGAGGCCGCCAACGCAGGGGCACATGATCATCGTGGCGGGGGCCACCTTGGCGGCCCAGCAGGCGTCGTGGCCGGCGCCGGAGATGAGGTTCATGTGGCTGTAGCCGAGGTCTTCGGCGGCCTTGCGGACGGTCGCGACCAGTGTCGGGTCGAAGGTGATCGGGTCGAAATGGCCGACGGCTTCGACGGAACAGCCGACGCCGAGCGCTTCGCAGATTTTCGGCGCTTCCGCCTCGATGCGGGCGCGCATACCGTCAAGCTTATTCTGGTCCGGCGAGCGGATGTCGACGGTGAAGACGACCTTGCCGGGCAGCACGTTGCGCGAATTCGGCGAGAAGAACACCTGGCCGACGCCGCCGACGGCGCCCGGCTGGTTTTCCATGGCGACCGTCTGCACCATTTCGAGGATGCGGGACATGGCAAGGCCGGCATTGACGCGCAGGTTCATCGGCGTCGAGCCGGTATGCGCCTCGCGGCCGGTGAGCGTGAATTCCAGCCACCACAGCCCCTGACAGTGGGTGACGACGCCGATCTGCTTTTCTTCGGCCTCGAGGATCGGCCCCTGTTCGATGTGATATTCGAAATAGGCGTGCATCTTGCGGGCACCGACCTCTTCGTCGCCGACCCAGCCGATGCGCTTCAGCTCGTCGCCAAACGTCTTTCCGTCCGGATCCTTGCGGCTATAGGCGTAATCCTGCGTGTGCACGCCGGCAAAAACGCCGGAGGCAAGCATGGCCGGCGCGAAGCGGGCGCCTTCCTCGTTCGTCCAGTTGGTAACGACGATCGGGTGTTTCGTCCTGATGCCGAGATCGTTCATCGAGCGGATGACTTCGAGGCCGGCGAGCACGCCGAGCACGCCGTCATATTTGCCGCCGGTCGGCTGGGTATCGAGGTGCGAGCCGACATAGACAGGCAGCGCCTCGGGGTCCGTGCCCGCGCGCGTCATGAACATGTTGCCCATCGTGTCGACGCCCATTGTCAGGCCCGCGCTATCGCACCATGCCTGGAACAGGCGGCGGCCTTCGGCGTCGGAATCGGTCAGCGTCTGGCGATTGCTTCCGCCGGCAATGCCGGGGCCGATCTTCGCCATGTCCATGAGGGAATCCCACAGGCGGTCCGCGTTGACACGCATGTTTTCGCCAGGTGCGGCCATGTCGTATGCTCCCACGTCTTCGGGCTCTTGCAGCCTCAATCTGTTCCCACCGGGTGGCAGCGCGATTGTTTGTTTGCGCCTTCCGATCAGAGCAGTTGCCTTTACTTGATAACTGTCTGATAATTTGACCGGTTGGTAAACATTACAGCTTCCGTTGCGGCACTCAAGCCGAAAAACCAAAAAGCATTGGGGTGCGCCCAAGAAAATGGCGGCTGTTTAAACTGGTGAATTTGACGGCACTTTTCCGGTTCCACGGTCAAGGCCGGACCGGGGGGCACGATGGCATTACCGAGGGCGGCGAGGACTCAGCGACGCACGCGCATCCAGGAGGAGAAGGAGGAGCAAATCCTCGAGGCCGCGCTGGAGGTGTTTTCGTTGCATGGTTTCCGCGGGGCAACCGTCGACCAGATCGCCGAAGTGGCCGGCATGTCGAAACCGAACCTGCTCTACTATTTCCGCACCAAGGAGGCGATGCATCGCTCGCTGATCAACCGCGTGCTCGATACCTGGCTCGACCCGCTGTGCGAGTTCAATGCGGAAGGCAATCCGGTATCGGAAATCCGCAGCTACATTCGCCGCAAGCTGGAAATGGCGCGGGATTTTCCGCGCGAAAGCCGGCTCTTCGCGAATGAAATCCTGCAAGGCGCGCCGAACATCGAGGACGAACTGAAGGGACCGCTGAAGTCATTGGTCGACGAGAAGGCGGAAGTCATTCGGGCCTGGGCGAAGGCGGGCAAGATCGCCAAATGCGATCCCTACCACCTGATCTTCTCGATCTGGTCGACGACCCAGCACTATGCCGACTTCGACGTGCAGGTGCGCGCGGTGCTCGGTCAGGATCATGCTGGCGAGGGGCGGTTCGAGGATGCGGCACGCTTCCTCGAACAGCTCTTCCTCAGCGGTCTCCACGTCAGCGAGCAGCCGGCGTAGTTTTCCCCTTCACCGGCTCCGTCTTCGGCTGGCCGAACAGGCTGGCGACGATCTGTTCCCGTTCGCGCCAGAGCGCCGGCAAGGCCAGCAGCGCGATGCAGACGACGGCAATGGTCGTCTTGGAAAGCTGTGAGAGCTCCGGTGTGCGCCCGTCCACATAATAGACCGCATAGACGATGGCGACGTGCCAGACATAGACCTGCAGCGAATGGCGGCCGAGAAGGCGCAGGAAGCGGAGCGTGAAGACGGTGGTGACACCGTTTGCCAGCCTGCGGACCCACATGTTGTGGTGTTTCGGCCCGGCGATCAGCAGCCAGGTGAGGCCGATGGCGACGGCGGCGAAGTTTATCAGATAGACCGGGCCGAAATCCGCGCGGATTTCCATGGTCGCGAACTTGTCGAGCACCGACTGCGGCAGCAGATCCCAGGCCGTGATGATGCGCAGCGGCAGGAAGAACAGGCAGATGGCGAGCGCTGCCTTCGGCAGAAGCGTCTTTTCCGGCGCAAAAATCCGCCCCCAGTCGATCTTGTCCTGGGCGGTCATGGCGCCGATGACCATCGCGGAGAAGAAGACGATCTGCCAGCCGAGCATGTTGAAGCTGGCGCGGATACCCTGCTCGTCCGAACCCATGACGAGGCTGTTGAGGGGATCGGTCACGAAGCGTTGCAGGCCGAGCTGCGCCGCCATCCAGACGATCAGGGAACCTGCCAGCACATGCGCCCACTTTCCGCGCAGGCAGAGCCAGACGAGCGGCGGCGCAAACAGCATATAGACGATATATTGCGGCAGGATGTCCATGAATGTCGGCTGGAACAGGAAGGTGGCAATCGCCGCCAGCCGCAGCGGCTGATCGAAGTTCGTGTAGCCGAGCCAATTGTACCAGAGCTTGTAGGCATCCGGCAGGACCATCTGCACGATGAGAACCGCCATCACCGTGCCCATGGCATAACGGTAGAGCTCGAAGGCGCGGTTGCGCAGGAGCTGCCGGCCGGTTTCATAGCCTGACTTCAGCATCTTGCGGGCGTAGACCATGCCGATCAGCAGGCCGGAGAGGAAGACGAACCCCTGTGCATCCTCGACAAAGGCGAACTGGCGATGGTTGACCTCCATCATCCAGTAGCCACCGACAAAAATCAGGTGGTTGATCAGCATGAAGACGAGGAAATAGCCCCGCATGCCGTCTATGATTTCAAATCGCTTCAAAACATGCGCTCCGTCGATACTCACCGTGCGCCCCAACGGGGCCGCAACGCACGAGGCGGCGGATCGTTCCGAAAAAATCAATCCGGCAGGAAGGCCATCAGGGCGAGGCCGCAGGCCGTGACGAGTGCGCCGGCGAGCACCGGCAGGCTCGCCCAGCCGTGACCGAGCAGACCTTCCAGCAGGATGATGAAGCTTGGCGTGAGGTAGCCATAACCGAGCACCTTCGAGGCCGGCAGGCGCATCGAGGCATATTGTAGGAGCAGGAAGGTAAAGGCCGTGGTGACGACGGCTAGATAGGCGACGGCGGCGTAGACGGCCAGCGGCAGGGCGGAGAAATCCGTCTCAAGAAGGCCGCGAATGCCGGGTGGCACCAGCCAGAGTGCCGCGCCGACCGTCACCCAGAAGCCGAAGGCGACGGCGGGTTCGCCGCGGTCGAAGCGGCGAATCAGAGGCACGTAGAGGGCGTGGCAGATGACGCCCGCGAAGAAGATCATCTCGCCGGTGCCGATATCGAAGGACAGGATGGCATCGATATTGCCGCGAAAGATCACCCAGACCGCGCCTGCGGCGGCGATGAGCAGGCCGGCAAGTACGCCCGGCCGGGTCTTCTGGCCGAGCACGGGCAGCGCGAAGCCGGCGCTCAGCAGCGGCATCAGGGTGAAGACGGCGCCGGTCGCGATGGGGCTCGTGAACTCCAGTGCGGTGAACATGGTCAGCATGTAGATGGCGATGAGGCCACCGAGGAAGAGGAAGCGCCACACCTCTTTTGGCCAGACGGCCGGCACCTTGAAGGCGCCGAAGGCGAGCGCGGCCATGACGATGATCGTCAATATGTAGCGCCAGAGCGTCAGCGGTTCGGCGTCCATGTAGCGCGCCGCCAGCCCGCCGAAGGAGAAGGAACCGGCGATCAGCACCGAGAAGAGCAGCATGGCGAGATGGCCCTTGAGCTTTTCACGGCCCTTGGCATGATCGGAAAGGCCCACCCGGGCGGGCATACGTTTCGTCAAGAAAATCACCCTATTGTCTGCGGCGCGGTCGGGTCATAGACCGGTACGCGAGAGCGCGCCAGCCCCACACGAAAGCCGCAATCGCCGGCCATAGGCCGGCGACACAGCAGAGGACAAGCAGAGACGATGGCCATCGGCTTCAGGGACACGGACCGCAAGACGAGTGAATTGCTCGAAGACATCATCCACTCGATCAAGGGCGAGCACATCACGCTGCGCGATCTTTTATCGATGATGGGCGAAAGCGGCCTGCTGCTGCTCTGCGCCTTCCTGTCGTTGCCGTTTCTCTTTCCCGTATCCATTCCGGGCGTGTCTACAGTGTTCGGTGCCGGCATCGTGCTGATCAGTGCGGCGATCACGCTCAACCGGCTGCCCTGGCTGCCCCAAAAGGTCGCCGACCGGCGGCTGGAAAGCGGCAAGCTCCGGCCGGTGCTGGAGCGCGGGGTAAAATTCCTGCGCCGTTTCGACCACTTCTTCAAGCCGCGGCTGACGGGTTTGACGGCCGGTGTGGTGATGAACCGCGTCAACGGCCTGGTGCTGATGGGGGCCGGCATTCTGCTCATGGCGCCGCTCGGCCTCATTCCCTTCTCCAACACGCTGCCCGGCGTCGCCATCCTGCTGCTCGCCGCCGGCATTTCGCAGCGTGACGGACTGGTGGTTCTCGGCGGCTACGTGATGGTCGTGCTGACCATCGTGTATTTCGCGGGGTTGGCGCTCCTGGCTTATAGCGCGGGGCAGAGTTTCAACGTCTTCGGGTGAGTTCCGGCTTGAGCGTTTCAGCCCGACCGCAGCAAATCAGCAAAGTCTCTCCGACGGTTTAAATCGGCAGCACGGCGTCGGGCTTTACATCCCCCACCGATGCATAGGTGTGGGTTTCTCTTACGCCGGGCAAAGGCAGGATCACCCGCTCTAGAAAGTCCTGAAACAGCGACATGTCGGCAATTCTCGCCTTTACGAGATAGTCAAAGCCGCCGATGACCATGTGGCATTCCAGCACCTCCGGCGCCTTCGAGATCGCATCGGAAAACCGCTCGAAAATATGCGGCGCCGTGTGGTCGAGGCGGACCTGTATGAACACTACGGTGCCGCGGCCGATCTTTTTCGGATCGAGAATCGCCCTGACGGCCTTTACGTAACCCTCGCGAAACAGACGCTTGACGCGCTGGCTGGCGCCAGTCGGGGACAGGCCGACCCGGTTGGCCAGTTCGAGCGTGGTGCGGCGTCCGTCTTCCTGAAGGAGCCTCAGCAGGCTGCGGTCGATCGTGTCGAGATCCGTGAGTTCATGATTCACGCTATTTCATCCATCGCATGGTGATTTTCACTTCAGATGCAGAAATTCAATATATTTAGCCACGCTCGATCGAGCAATAGCATGTGACTTCCACGGGACAGTCCCGTTCCGCCAAGAGGGAGGCAAGCGTGCGTGTTGCGACGATCGGAGAATATGGTGGCAGCAAACGGCTGGCACTTCTGGCAGGAATTGTGTTCGTCGCGATCACCACCATCCAGTTCGTTGCCGCCCGCTTCAGCCTGCGCGAACATCTGACGGCGGCCGATATCGTGGGCCTGCGATTTGTCGGCGCTGCCCTCGTCTTTTTGCCGGTGTTATGGACGACCGGCACCGGAAAGCTGAGGGCACTCGGCTGGCGGAAGGCCGTACTTTTGGCCCTTTTGACGGGCTTGCCCTATCCGCTGATCATCAATCAGGGGCTTACCTATGCACCGGCGAGCCACGCCGCCGCCCTGTCGCCCGCCTCCATCCTGTTCTTCTCCTTCGTGTTCTCGCGCATCGTGTTCAAGGACAAGGTATCCGGCGCGCGCAAGGTCGGCATTGCCGCGGTCATCGCGGGGTTACTTCTTTTCGTGTTTCACGCAGGTGCCGTCGCAGGCGACACGCTGCGCGGCGATCTGCTGTTCGCAGGATCGGGGATCATGTTTGCGGTCTATGCGGTGCTGGTGAGGCTCTGGTCGCTCGATGCGGTGACCACGACCATCGCCGTCGTCCTCTTCTCCTGCCTGCCGCTTCCTCTGCTGCACGCTCTGGCGCCGAGCGGACTGGCAACGGCATCCATGGCCGAGATCGCCACGCAATTGGTGATCCAGGGTTTTCTTGCCGGTGCGGTTGCGGTGGTGCTCTACACCTACGTCGTTCGTCAACTGGGCCCGCAACAGGCTTCGCTGTTCATGCCGTGTATTCCGGTGGCGACGGCGGTGGCGGGCATGGTGGTGCTCGGTGAAACACTCACGCCTTCCCAGGTCATTGCAATCGCCAGCATAACATTTGGAATGGTCTTCCCGATCCTGAGAAAACGCTGACTTCCTTACTATTCTCCCCACGAAGCTCGATCGCAGAACGTGATGTCCTGCGATCGATTTTGCGAGAGAAGGTTACTCCGCTGCCTGTTTGGCCATCGGGTTGTTCGGGTGCGTCGTCCAGTTGGCGTAGTTCGGATCGACCACCTTGCCAGTGCGCTGGTCCAGCACGCCGGGTTCGAGACCGACCATGGTGATGCAGTTTTCGACCGGGCAGACGTTGACGCAGAGATTGCAGCCGACGCATTCGTCTTCCATCACCTCGAAGTGTCTCACGCCATCGACGAACTGCGTGATCGCCTGGTGGGAGGTGTCCTCGCAGGCGATGTGGCAGCGGCCGCACTTGATGCAGGCATCCTGGTCGATATGGGCCTTGGCGATGTAGTTGAGGTTGAGATACTGCCAGTCGGTGACATTCGGCACGGCGCGGCCGCAGATGTCATCAAGGTCGCGGTGGCCCTTGGCGTCCATCCAGCTCGACAGACCGGTGATCATTTCCTGCACGATCTTGAAGCCGTAGGTCATGGCAGCGGTGCAGACCTGCACGTTGCCGGCACCGAGCACCAGGAATTCGGCGGCATCCCGCCATGTGGTGATGCCACCGATGCCGGAGATTGGCAGGCCATAGGTTTCCGGATCGCGGGCAATCTCGGCCACCATGTTGAGCGCGATGGGCTTCACTGCCGGGCCGCAATAGCCGCCATGGGTACCCTTGCCGCCGACCGTCGGGTTCGGAGCGAAATTGTCGAGATCGACGGAGACGATCGAGTTGATCGTGTTGATCAGCGACACGGCATCCGTTCCACCGGCCTTGGCGGCGCGGGCGGGCTTGCGCACATCGGTGATGTTCGGCGTCAGCTTGGTGATGACCGGCATGCGCGTATACTGCTTGCACCAGCGTACGACCATTTCGATATATTCCGGCACCTGGCCGACGGCGGCACCCATGCCGCGCTCGGACATGCCGTGCGGACAGCCGAAGTTGAGCTCGATGCCGTCGGCGCCGGTCTCTTCCACCAGCGGCAGGATCGCCTTCCAGCTCTCCTCCTCGCAGGGCACCATGATCGAGGCGATGAGCGCCCGGTCCGGCCAGTTCATCTTGACCTGCTTCATTTCGCGCAGGTTGGTATAGAGGTCGCGGTCGGTGATCAGCTCGATGTTGTTCAAGCCGAGAAGCCGGCGATCGGCGCCCCAGATCGCGCCATAGCGCGGGCCGTTGACGTTGACGACCGGCGGGCCTTCCTCGCCGAGCGTCTTCCAGACCACGCCGCCCCAGCCCGCCTTGAAGGCGCGCTCGACATTGTAGGCCTTGTCGGTCGGCGGCGCGGAGGCGAGCCAGAACGGGTTGGGCGATTTGATGCCGACGAAATTGTTGCGAAGATCAGCCATGTCTCATCTCCCTCAAGCGACGGCGACGGCGGGCTGCGCACCGGCAGCCAGCATGCGGTTGATGGAATCGGCGGCATCGCGCCCCTGGGCGACGGAGGTGACCGTCAGGTCCTCGCCGGCCTTCACGCAGTCGCCACCCGCCCAGACATTGGGAACCGAGGTGCGACCTTCGGAATCGATGACGATCCGGCCGCCGGACATGGCAAGCGAACCGAGGCCGGAGGCCTCGAAACTTTGGCCGATCGCCTTGAAGACCTGGTCAGCTGCCAGCACGCCGGTCTCGCCGGTGCCGGTCAACGTGCCATCGCGCATCTCGGTATATTCGACCTCGATGCCGGCAACATGCCCATCCTTGGCGATGACGCGCTTCGGCTGCAGCCAGTGGCGGATCATCACGCCCTTGGAGGCGGCAAGATCCTGCTCGAACGGCGAGGCGTTCATATGCTCCTTGCCGCGGCGGTAGCAGATCGTCACTTCCTCTGCGCCGAGCAGTTTGGCCTGCACGGCGGCGTCGATTGCCGTCATGCCGCCGCCGATGATGACGACACGTCGGCCGACCGGAATGGCGGCCTTGTCCTCGGCCTGGCGCAGTTCCGCGATGAAATCGACGGCATCAACCACACCCGGCAGGGTTTCGCCTTCTGCGCGCAGCGCATTGACGCCGGCAAGGCCCATGCCGAGGAAGACGGCGTCGAAATTGGCGGTGAGGTCGGCGAGCGTGAAGTCGCGGCCAAGTTTCAGGCCGTTCTTCACCTCGATGCCGCCGATCGCCAGCACATAGTCGACTTCCTTCTGGGCGAAATCGTCGACCGCCTTGTAGGTGGCGATGCCGTATTCGTTGAGGCCGCCGGCCTTTTCACGGGCATCGAAGACCACGACGTCATGGCCGTTCATGGCAAGGCGATGGGCGCTGGCAAGGCCTGCCGGGCCAGCGCCGACAACGGCGACGGCTTTGCCGGTACGCTCGGCGCGCTCGTAGAAATGTTTGTTCTCCGTCATAGCGACGTCTGTCGCGTAGCGTTGCAGACGGCCGATTTCCACGGGGCGGTGCTCGGCGGTGTTGCGCACACAGGCCTGTTCGCACAGTGTTTCGGTGGGACAGACGCGGGCGCACATGCCGCCTAAAATGTTCTGGTCGAAGATGGTCTTCGCCGAGCCGATCGGATTGCCCGTCGAAATCTGGCGAATGAACAGCGGAATGTCGATGGAGGTGGGACAGGCCGTCATGCACGGCGCGTCATGACAGAAGTAGCAGCGGTCGGCTGCGACCAGCGCCTCATGATCGTCGAGGCGCGGGTGGAGGTCGGAAAAGTTCGTCTCGTATTCGGCAGGCGCAAGACGCCCCCGATGAATCCCAGATTGCGTCGTTCCCATGTTATTCTCCCATTCGCGTGGGCTTTTGAATGACAGAACGGTAACTCAGGTTTATTTTTTTATCAAACGGTAAAATTTCAAATGAAATGGCGGTTTCTCAGGTGGTTCAGCGCAGAAAAACATGAGATTTTTGGTTATGTTTTTCTTTCGGCGAGGAGGCCGGGCGTCGAAGGCTGTTCTTGCCGCGGCATCATGTGGCGTTTGACAGATGACCCGAAAAGATGCAGCAAATCGTGTGAAACAAGCGGGGAATATAATGGCGAAGCGGACGGAAACAGCCGGGCGGCTGGATGATGCGGCGAGGGCCGGCTGGCTCTACTACGTCGCGGGCCGCACGCAGGACGAGATCGCCTCCGCCATGGGCATTTCGCGCCAGTCGGCACAACGCCTGGTTTCGCTCGCCGTCGCCGAACGGTTGATCAAGGTGCGCCTCGACCACCCGATTGCCGAATGCCTGGAACTCGGCGAGGCGCTGCGCAAGAAATTCGCGCTGGTGCATGTCGATATCGTGCCGAGCGACCCGGGGTCCTCGTCCACGACGATCGGCATTGCCGAAGCGGGGGCGGCGGAAATCGAGCGCTGGCTCAAGAAGAGCGATCCGATCGTGCTTGCCGTCGGGACGGGGCGCACGCTGAAAGCTGCGATCGACCAGTTGCCGACGATGGAATGTCCGCAGCACCGCATCATGTCGCTGACCGGCAATATCGGCCCGGACGGCTCGGCTGCCTATTACAACGTCATCTTCTCGATGGCTGACGCGGTCAAGGCGCGGCACTATCCGATGCCGCTGCCGGTGCTCGTCTCCTCCACCGAGGAGCGTGATCTCCTGCACAAGCAGAGCCTCGTGCAATCGACCTTGCGGCTCGGCCGCGAGGCCGATGTCGCCTTTGTCGGTATCGGCGAACTCGGCGCGGATGCGCCGCTCTGCCTCGACGGCTTCCTCGACCCGGAGGAAATGGCGCGGCTGATGGAGGAGGGCGCCGCGGGCGAGATCTGCGGCTGGATGTTCGACCGCAACGGCAAGCTGCTCGACAACAGCATCAACGAGCGCGTCGCCTCGGTGCCGCTGCCGCCGCGCGAGACGACGACGGTCATCGGCCTTGCCAAGGGCAAGCGCAAACATCTTGCCCTCCTTGCAGCCCTTCGCGGCGGCATGATCAACGGTGTGATCACCGACGAGTCGACGGCGCGTTACCTGCTTTCGGCCTGACGCAGGTCCTCCCGGCCGCGTCGAAGCCTATCCACCTCACAGAAATTTCCTAGGAGATTCAAGGCCTGCTGCCGCGCTTTGTGCGATGCAGCAACGATTGGTCGTTGACTTCTCACGGCATTATGTGGGTAATTGCCCATGAGCTAAGCAAATGCTCAAAACCCTTCTGGGAGGAAGACGATGAATTTGAAAACCCTTCTGCTGGGCACCTGCTCGGCTGCTCTCCTGTGCGGTATCGCCAACGCCGAAACGCTCACCATCGCGACGGTCAACAACGGCGACATGGTCCGCATGCAGGGGCTGACGGAAGCCTTCACCACGAAGAACCCGGACATTCAGCTCGAGTGGGTCACGCTCGAGGAAAACGTCCTGCGCGAGCGCGTCACGACCGACATCGCGACGAAGGGCGGCCAGTACGACATCATGACGATCGGTACCTATGAAGTTCCGATCTGGGCAAAGCAGAACTGGCTGGTACCGCTCGACAATCTCGGCGCCGACTACGACGTCGACGACCTGCTGCCGGCCATCCGCTCGGGCCTCACCGGCGAAGACGGCAAGCTCTATGCTGCGCCGTTCTACGGCGAAAGCTCGATGGTCATGTACCGCAAGGACCTGATGGAAAAGGCCGGGCTCACCATGCCCGACGCTCCGACCTGGGAGTTCATCGGTGAAGCGGCCCGCAAGATGACCGACCGCGCTGCCGGCATCAATGGCATCTGCCTTCGCGGCAAGGCCGGCTGGGGCGAGAACATGGCGTTCCTGACCGCCACGTCCAATGCCTTCGGCGCCCGCTGGTTCGACGAGAGCTGGAAGCCCCAGTTCGATCAGCCGGAATGGAAGAATACGCTCGACATGTACGTCAAGCTGATGAACGACGCCGGTCCGCAGGGCGCGTCCTCGAACGGCTTCAACGAGAACCTGGCGCTCTTCCAGCAGGGCAACTGCGGCATGTGGATCGATGCCACGGTCGCGGCGTCCTTTGTATCGAACCCGAAGGAATCGACGGTCGCCGACAAGGTCGGTTATGCGCTGGCTCCCGATACTGGCCTCGGCAAGCGCGGCAACTGGCTCTGGGCCTGGAACCTTGCCATCCCGGCAGGCTCGCAGAAGACCGAAGCGGCTGAGAAGTTCATTGCCTGGGCAACCAGCAAGGAATACGCCGCACTGGTCGCCGAGAAGGAAGGCTGGGCAAACGTGCCTCCGGGTACGCGCTCTTCGCTCTACGCGAATGCGGAATACCAGAAGGCAGCCCCCTTCGCGAAGATGACGCTTGACTCGATCAATGCCGCCGACCCGAAGAACCCGGCCGTCAAGCCGGTGCCCTATGTCGGCGTGCAGTTCGTGGCGATCCCGGAATTCCAGGGTCTCGGCACGACGGTCGGCCAGCTCTTCTCGGCAGCGCTCGCCGGCCAGATGACGGTCGATGATGCACTCGCCCAGGCGCAGCAGGTCACGACACGCGAAATGACCCGCGCCGGCTACATCAAGTAAAAAACCTCCTCCCCAAGGACGGGCTGCCCGGGATGCGTTCCGGGCAGCCGAAAATGGGGTCTTTGCATCCGGCGCGGCCAGTCTGGCGCCGGAACTGCAAAAATGTGTGACAATAGCACTTGGGCTCGGTCCGATAGGGATGCGATGCCTGTCCGGCGCGGGGAGCAGCCGGCAAAAAGGGAGGTCACGACAATGGCGACTGCGAACACGCGTGGATTGGCGCGGCTGATGTTGGCGCCCTCGGTTGGGTTGCTTCTGGTCTGGATGATCGTGCCATTGGCGATGACGCTGTGGTTTTCGTTCCAGAACTACAACCTGCTGAACCCGGCGAATGTCAGCTGGGCTGGGCTGTTCAACTATCAGTATTTCTACACCGACCCGGCCTTCTTCCAGTCGATCTGGAACACGCTTTTGATCGTCGGGGGCGTGCTGTTCATCACGGTGCTTGGCGGCGTGGCGATTGCGCTTCTGCTCGACCAGCCGATGTGGGGGCAGGGGATCGTGCGCATCATGATCATCTCGCCGTTCTTCGTCATGCCGCCGGTGGCGGCCCTCGTCTGGAAGAACATGATCATGCATCCGGGCTACGGCGTGCTTGCCGATATCAATCGGGCGCTGGGTCTCCAGCCGGTCGACTGGTTTGCGCAATATCCGCTGTTCTCGATCATCATCATCGTCGCCTGGCAATGGCTGCCGTTTGCCACCCTCATCCTCTTGACCGCGCTGCAATCGCTCGACGGCGAGCAGAAGGAAGCGGCCGAGATGGATGGCGCCGGCTTCGTCTCTCGCTTCATCTACCTGACGGTGCCGCATCTCTCGCGCTCGATCACCGTCGTCATCCTCATCCAGACGATCTTCCTGCTCGGCGTCTATGCGGAAATCCTCGTCACCACCAATGGCGGCCCGGGTTATGCATCGACCAACCTGCCGTTCCTGATCTACCGCACGGCCCTTCTCGGCTACGACGTCGGCGGAGCCTCCGCCGGTGGCATCATCGCCGTCATCCTCGCCAACATCGTCGCCTTCTTCCTGATGCGCGCCGTCGGCAAGAACCTGGACAAATAGTTTATCGCAGTTCCGGACGGAAAACCGCTTCACACTTTTCCTGGAACAGCTTTTAGGGAGGACAAGACCATGGCTCGCGCAGTTTCGACAAGACGCACTGTAGTGTTCACGATCGCCGCCTGGATCGTCGCGCTGATCATCTTCTTTCCGATCCTCTACACGATCATCACCTCGTTCAAATCCGAGACCGAGGCGATCCAGGGGTTCAACATCATCCCGTCAGGCACGGTGGAGAGCTATGCAGCCGTGCAGGCGCAGAGCAACTACTTCAAGTTCTTCCTGAACTCGGTGGTGCTGTCGCTCGGCTCGACGCTGCTGGCGCTGTTGATCGCCGTGCCCGCCGCCTGGTCGATGGCGTTCTCGCCGACGGCCAAGACCAAGGACATCCTGATGTGGATGCTCTCGACGAAGATGATGCCGGCCGTCGCCGTGCTGGTGCCGATCTACCTCCTCTTCCGCGACTTCGGCCTGCTCGACAGCCGCATTGGTCTCACCGTCATGCTGACCATGATCAACCTGCCGATCGTCATCTGGATGCTCTACACCTACTTCCGCGAGATCCCCGGCGAGATCCTGGAGGCGGCGCGCATGGACGGTGCGTCGCTGTGGGGCGAGATCGTCTACGTGCTGACGCCGATGGCGGTACCCGGCATTGCCTCGACCATGCTGCTCAACATCATCCTCGCCTGGAACGAAGCCTTCTGGACGATCCGCCTGACGACGACCAATGCAGCGCCGCTCACCGCCTTCATCGCCTCGTTCTCCAGTCCGCAGGGCCTGTTCTGGGCGAAACTCTCGGCAGCCTCGACGCTGGCCATCGCGCCCATCCTGATCATGGGGTGGTTCTCACAAAAGCAGCTTGTCCGCGGCCTGACCTTCGGCGCCGTGAAGTAAAAACAGATCGGGGAGGAACCACCATGGGCAAGATCATCCTGAAAAAGGTCAACAAGAGCTTTGGCGAGACGCAGGTCATTCCGGGCATCGACCTGACCATCAACGAGGGCGAGTTCGTCGTCTTCGTCGGCCCGTCGGGCTGCGGCAAGTCCACGCTGCTGCGCCTGATCGCCGGCCTGGAAGACACCACCAGCGGCATCATCGAGATCGACGGCCGCGACGTCACCGGGGAGGCGCCGGCAAAACGCGGCCTTGCCATGGTGTTCCAGTCCTACGCGCTCTATCCGCACATGTCCGTGCGCAACAACATCGCCTTCCCGCTGAAGATGGCGAAGATGAGCCCCGAGGCGATCGACAAGAAGGTGACGGAGGCCGCGCGCGTGCTCAACCTCACCAACTATCTCGAGCGCCGTCCGGGCCAGCTGTCCGGCGGCCAGCGCCAGCGCGTGGCCATCGGCCGGGCGATCGTGCGCGAACCGTCGGCCTTTCTCTTCGACGAGCCCCTGTCGAACCTCGACGCGGCGTTGCGCGGCACGATGCGGCTCGAGATCAGCGAGCTGCACCACCAGCTGAAGACCACGATGATCTACGTCACCCACGACCAGGTGGAAGCCATGACCATGGCCGACAAGATCGTGGTTCTCAATGCCGGCAATATCGAGCAGGTCGGCTCGCCGCTCGATCTCTACAACAAGCCCGACAACCTGTTCGTCGCCGGCTTCATCGGCTCGCCGCGCATGAACTTCGTCAAGGGCGAGGCGGCCAAACCGTACAACGCGCCGACCGTCGGCATCCGCCCGGAGCACATCAGGCTCTCCAAGGAGAGCGGCACGTGGAAGGGCCTCGTCGGCGTCGCCGAACATCTCGGCTCCGACACCTTCCTGCATGTCAATGTCGAGGGCATCGGCCTGATGACGGTGCGCGCCGGCGGCGACTTCCCCGTCACCCATGGCGATACGGTGTGGCTCACCCCCGACGAAACCCGCATCCACCGCTTCGACGACGCCGGGAAGGCCGTGAGATGAACAGGCTTGAGGGCAGGAGCGCGCTGATCACCGGATCGGCGCGCGGCATCGGCCGCGCCTTCGCGGAAGCCTATGTCCGCGAAGGCGCAAGGGTCGCCATCGCCGACATCAACATCGAACGCGCACGGGCGACGGCGAGCGAGATCGGTCCGGCAGCCTACGCGGTCGAGATCGACGTGACGCGGCAGGCCTCGATCGATGCCGCGGTTGCGGCCTGTGTTTCCGAGGTCGGCGGCATCGACATCCTCGTCAACAATGCCGCACTCTTCGACCTCGCGCCGATCGTCGAGATCACGCGGGAGAGCTACGACAAACTGTTTGCGATCAACGTTTCGGGCACGCTATTCACGATGCAGGCGGTGGCGAAGCAGATGATCGCGCAGGGCCGCGGCGGCAAGATCGTCAACATGGCGAGCCAGGCCGGGCGGCGCGGTGAGGCGCTGGTCGCCGTCTATTGCGCCACCAAGGCTGCCGTCATCAGTCTCACGCAATCGGCCGGCCTCGACCTGATCAAACACGGCATCAACGTCAATGCCATCGCGCCGGGCGTCGTCGATGGCGAGCACTGGGATGGGGTCGATGCCCTCTTCGCCAAATACGAAAACCGCCCGCGTGGTGAAAAGAAGCGTCTCGTCGGCGAGGCGGTACCGTTCGGCCGCATGGGCACGGCGGACGACCTCACCGGCATGGCGATCTTCCTTGCCTCCGAGGAGAGCAATTACATCGTCGCGCAGACCTACAATGTCGATGGCGGCAACTGGATGAGCTGAGGCCCGCGTGAACGCGGACCTGGCACGAGCAGAGACCGGAGGCGGCGTCGTCTCCACCGGCCCGGACACACCGGAAGGACAAGACCATGACCACGAACCTGTCGCTCGCGACCCTCAAGGATATTGCCAAGACCGCCGGCGTGCCGACCTATGAGCGCGCCAGCCTCAAGGCAGGTATCGTTCACTTCGGCGTCGGCAATTTCCACCGGGCGCATCAGGCGGTCTATCTCGACGATCTGTTCAATCTCGGCTTGGATCACGACTGGGCGCTGATCGGCGCGGGGGTCCTGGCTTCCGATGCAGCGATGCGGGAGAAGCTTGCCGGGCAGGACTTCCTGACCACCGTGGTCGAGCAGGACAACAACCGTTCCGGTGCGCGTGTCACCGGCGCGATGATCGATTACCTCGCGCCCGGCAACGCGGCTGCGACGATTGCCCAGCTTGCCGACCCGGCGATCCGCATCGTCTCGCTGACGATCACCGAGGGAGGCTACTTTATCAATCCGGCGTCGGGCGTCTTCGACCCGAGCCATCCGGCGATCGCCGCCGATGCCGCCAATCCAGCCGACCCGAAGACCGTGTTCGGCCTGATCCTCGGCGGCCTCAAGGCGCGCAAGGACAAGGGGATTGCTCCCTTCACCGTCATGTCCTGCGATAATATTCAGGGCAATGGCGAGGTGACGCATGCCGCCGTCTCCGGCCTCGCGCGGCTCACCGATCCTGATCTCGCCGACTGGATCGACGCCCATGTCGCCTTCCCGAACGGCATGGTGGACCGCATCACGCCGGCGACCGGCGCCCGCGAGATCGGCATTACCGCCGACGACTACGGGATCGACGACGCCTGGCCGGTGTTCTGCGAAGAGTACAAGCAGTGGGTGCTGGAGGATCATTTTCCGCTCGGCCGCCCGGCGCTTGAGAAGGTCGGCGTGCAGTTCGTGCCGGATGTCGCACCCTACGAACATATGAAGATCCGGATTCTCAATGGCGGCCATGCGGCGATTGCCTATCCGGCGGCCCTGCTCGACATCCATTTCGTGCATGAGGCGATGGAGGATGTTGATATCCGCGCCTTCCTTTCCAAGCTGGAGCGCGAAGAGATCATCCCGGTCATCCCGCCGGTTCCCGATACCGACCTCAACGATTATTTCGCCCTGATAGAGCGCCGCTTCTCGAACCCCAAGATCGCCGACACGATCCCGCGCTTGGCCCAGGATGGCTCCAACCGCCAGCCGAAATTCATCCTGCCATCGACGTCCGATCGTCTCTCCCGCGGTGAGGACGTCACGGGCCTGGCGCTCGTCTCCGCTCTCTGGTGCCATTATCTCGCCGGCACGACGGACGGCGGCAAGGCGATCAGCTTCAACGATCCCAATTTCGAACGTATCCAGGCAGCAGCGATTGCTGCGAAGAGCAATGCCGATGCCTTCCTCGACCTCAAGGATATTTTCGGCACGGTCGCAGATTCCGAGCTGTTCCGGAAACGCTTTGCCACGGCGCTGAAATCCCTCCAGCAGAACGGAACGCGGGTGACCCTGAAACTCTATCTGGGAAACCAGCTCGCAAGTTGAGGAAAACCCGGAAATTACAGGGCTTTTCATCGCAGGGGGCAGACGTTACCACGGGGGCCTGAAACGGAATGAGAGCCATGGCCGCCACTGAGACAGAACTGGTTATTTTCGATTGTGACGGCGTGCTCGTCGATAGCGAGCCGATTTCGCTTGCCGTGCTTGTTGAATCGCTGGCCGCGGCCGGCGTCGCGATGAGCGAGGACGAGGCGCACGACCGCTTCCTCGGGCGCAGCCTGAAGAGCATGTCGGAAATCCTGCATGACGAATACGGGCTGGCTGTCGATGCCGCCTTTCTCGAGGCGATGCGCAAGGTGCTCTACGAGCGGTTCCGCAGCGAACTCCAGCCGATCGATGGCATTGCCGAGACGGTTGACGGTTTGGGCATCGCCCATTGCGTCGCCTCATCCAGCCAGCCGGAGCGCATCCGCCTGTCGCTTTCCGTGACGGGGCTGCTCGACCGTTTCGAGCCGAATATTTTCAGCGCCACAATGGTCTCGCGTGGCAAGCCCGCGCCGGATCTGTTTCTGCATGCCAGTGCTGTGATGGGGGTTGCGCCCGATCGGTGCGTCGTCGTCGAGGACAGTCCCGCCGGTATTGCGGCGGCAAAATCCGCCGGCATGCGGGTGGTCGCCTTCACCGGCGGGTCCCATGCGCGCACGCCGCGCCATCGCGAAACTTTGCTGAGCCTTGAACCCGACGCCCTGTTTGACGACATGCGGGAATTGTTACAGTTTGTCCGCAAAGAAGAGGTCGACGGGAAAGAGCATTGATGCGCGATCTGATCGTTGCGGTGGACATCGGCACCGGCAGTGCGCGCGCCGGTGTCTTCGACCGAAGCGGCGCTTTGCTGGGACGATCAGAACATCCGATCGCCATGCGTCGGCCGAGCGCAAGCTACGCGGAACATGATTCGGAAAACATCTGGCAGGCCGTCTGCATCGCGGTCAAAGCGGCGTGTTCGGTCGCCGCGGTCGAGGCTGGCCGTGTCGCGGCACTCGGCATCGATGCGACCTGCTCGCTGGTGGTGCGCGACGGGCAGGGGCAGCCGCTTGCTGTCTCCGGCGGCGAGGAGCCGCGCTGGGATACCATCGTCTGGCTCGATCATCGCGCACTCGAGGAAGCCGATATCTGCACGGCCACTCGACATCCGGTGCTTGCCCATTCCGGCCACGTCATGTCGCCGGAAATGGAGATGCCTAAGCTCATGTGGCTGAAGCGTCATCAGCCCGAGCAATGGGCGAAGGCGGGCTACTTCTTTGACCTTGCCGATTTCATGACCTGGCGGGCCACCGGCTCGAATGCGCGCTCGCGCTGCACCATGACGGCCAAGTGGAACTACCTCGTCCATGAAGAAAAGCCGTGGAGCGAGAGCTTCTTGTCGGCGATCGGGCTCGAGGACGTGCGGCTGCGCGGGTCGCTTCCAGATGAGACGCTGGCGGTGGGCGAGGCCGTTGGGCGGTTGACGGCGGAGGCTGCCCGGGACCTTGGCCTTGATACGGGTTGCGTCGTTGCCACCGGCCTGATCGATGCCTATGCCGGCACGTTCGGCGTGCTCGGCCCCTTTGCCGGCCGACCGGAGAAGCTGGAACGGCAGTTGGCGCTGATCGGGGGGACGTCGAGCTGCATCGTCGCCTTTTCGCGGGCGGAAAAATTCGGCTTCGGCATGTGGGGCCCCTATTATGAGGCCGTGCTGCCGGGCTGGTGGCTGGTCGAAGGCGGCCAGTCGGCGACCGGGGCCCTGCTCGATCATATGGTGCGGGCGCACAGTGCTGGCGGCGAGCCATCGGTGGCGAACCATGCACGCATCGTGAGCCGCATTCGGGAATTGCAGGCGCAGGAGGGCGAGGCGTTCGCCGCGCGGCTGCATGTCCTGCCGGATTTTCACGGCAACCGCTCGCCAATCGCCGATCCGCATGCGCTTGGCGTCATCAGCGGCCTGCCGCTCGATGCGTCCTTCGACAGTCTGTGCCGGCTTTACTGGCGCACCTGCGTCGCCATTGCGCTCGGCATCCGCCATATCCTCGAAAAGCTCGGCGAGTGCGGCTACCCGCTCGATACGCTACACGTTGCTGGCGGCCATGTTCGCAACCCGCTCTTGATGGAGCTTTACCGCGATGTCACGGGTTGCCGTGTCGTCGTGCCGGATACGAACGATGCCGTGCTGCTTGGAACGGCAATGATTGCCGCGGTTGCCGGCGGGCTCTACGCCGACCTGCCGGCTGCAGGTGCCGGCATGTATCCGGGTGCCACCGAGTTTCTGCCGGATGCCGGCCGCAGGGCGAGCTTCGACCGCGATTATCGCCGTTTCCTTGCCCTCTATCGGCACCGCGCAGAGCTCGAAACAATCGACTGAAAAAATCTCAAAAAAATTTGGAAACCGACGGAACCAAATCGCATGTCGCGTGTTTCTGTGTCGTCACCGGTCCGCGCATATCCCCCAAGATGCGAGGCCCTCGACCGGTGATTGACCACGAAACCGTGTCCCCCTCCGGTTCGTGGAACTTCAAGCAGCCAGTGCCTTCGAGGCGCTGGCTGTTTTCTTTTGTGCGCAAGGCATTGCCTGAAAATACAAAGGCGGCGGTGGGTGTGCCAACCCACCGCCGCCGGCCGCGCCGCCGCTGCGGCCATCCGGGAGCGAGATTAAGCCGCGGCGCGCGCTTGCGGGGTAAAGAGAAGGGCCTGGTTGATAAGGACCTTCACTTGCTCCGGATTGAAGGGTTTGGAAACGAGGAAGGCTGGTTCCGGCCGTTCGCCGGTGAGCAACCGCTCGGGATAGGCGGTGATGAAGATGACCGGAATTGTCGTTCGCGAAAGGATCGCGTTCACGGCGTCGATGCCGGAGCTGCCGTCGGCCAGTCTGACATCGGCGAGCACGAGGCCTGGACGGCTGTCGCTCCAGAGCGTCTCCGCCTCCGCCTGGGTGCGGGCGATACCGGTGACGCGATGACCCATGCCGCTCACCATATCGGCAAGGTCGAGCGCGATCAGCGGCTCGTCCTCGATGATCATGATGCCCGTTTCGGCCTGCGCTGCGATTTCAGCAAAGGCCGTATCGAGCAGGGCGCGGATGGTGCTCTCATTCGCTTCCAGGATTTCCGCGGTCTTCTCGACCGAAAAGCCTTCGACCGTGGCAAGCAGCAGCGCCTGGCGGCCGAGCGGGGGCACGCCGGAGAGGTCGAACGGCATCTCCATGCCGGGCGAAATCGATCCTGCGCCGCGTGTCATGGAGACGGGCAGGGAGGAGACGATGCGGGTCAGGAGGCTAAAGAGCCTCGTCCTGTCGTCACCGCCTTCCGGCATGACGGATGTGTCGATGAGAATGGTTTCGAGCGTGGCGGCGACGTAGGCATCGCCGGAGGACTGGGTTCCGGTGAGTGCGCGTGCGTAGCGGCGCAACGCCGGAAGGTGCGGCCCGATGCGGTCGGAAATCGGCATGATTGTTCCCCTGTTCTTGAATCGCTGCAGTGGCAGTTGACGGTTTGAACGCGGAAACCAAATTTTGGTTCCGGGGCATGGAACTTTTTTTGATGCTGGGCATTTTCACGCCGACTTCTTCGACGGGGCACAGATGAACATGAAAGTGGCCAAGAGTGATTAGCGTGGAAAAGAAAACAAGCAGGGGGATGCCTCCCAAGACCGCGGGCGACCCGAATGCCCAGATTGCAACGAAGCTTCGCGCCTTCTACCATTCGGTACAGGAGGAGGCGCTTCCCCAGAGGTTCCTGGATCTTCTCGAAAAATTGGATGCTGTCGAGAACAGCGCTCAAAGGGCCGAGTGAGGATATGATGGAGCAGGGGCAGACTACTTTTAAACGCGAACTCCTTGCGGTTCTCCCGAGCCTGCGAGCCTTTGCGATTTCCTTGACCGGTCGGCATGACCAGGCAGACGATCTTGTGCAGGACACGATCATGAAGGCCTGGGCAAAGCAGGAGCAGTTCGAAATGGGCACGAACATGAAAGCCTGGCTTTTCACGATCCTGCGCAACGAACTTTACAGCAAGATGCGCAAGCGTGGCCGCGAGGTGCAGGACAGCGACGGTATCTTCACGGAAAACCTAGCGCAGCACCCGTCGCAATATGGTTCGCTCGACATGCAGGACTTCAAGAAAGCCCTGGAAAAGCTGCCGGAAGAACAGCGCGAAGCGATCATTCTCGTCGGTGCGTCCGGTTTCTCCTATGAGGAAGCGGCCGAGATCTGCGGCTGCGCGCTCGGCACGATCAAGAGCCGCGTCAACCGCGCTCGCCAGCGCCTGCAGGAACTTTTGCAGGTGAGCGGCGAAAGCGACTACGGTCCCGACGCGATTTCCGCGCCGATTACCTCGCGCGCTTTCGCATCGTGATGCCAACCATGTCGCCCGCCTTTTCAGGCGGGCGATGGACATTTTGAGGGGATTGGTGCGAATAGGCGTCTGCCGGTGTCAGCCGGCGTGAAAACGGACGCGGAATCGCATACCAGAGGCGCATGAAAGACAACGTCCAGCCATTGTCGTCCAATCTTATCGCGGTTCTGGGAGCGCCGGCTCGTTTGACGGCGATCGAGACCGCGATACCGGTCTTTCTTGGCCCCGATCCCGATTTCGACGACATAGCCGGTTTGGCGGCAGGCCTGTTCGGTGCGCCGATTTCCCTCGTCACGCTGCTGGGACGCACGGACCAGTGGTTTCTCGCCCGCCAAGGCACGCCGGAGATCCGGGCGCCGTCGGAGGACTCTTTCTGCGCCCGCATGATTGTCGAGAACGGCAACGAGCCGCTCGTCATATTCGACGCCCGCAAGGACCCCCGTTTTGCCGGATTGCCGAGCGTCGTCGGCGCGCCGCACCTGCGCTTCTATGCCGGGGTGCCGGTCGTCGTCGATGGCCAGCCGATCGGCACCGTCTGCGTCTTCGATGTCAAAGCCCATACGCGCGTCGCTCCCGAGCTTCCGGTGCGGTTGAAACAGCTTGCCTCGCTTGCGGCCTCGCTGATCAAGCTGAAGGAGGAGGCCAGGCGGCGGGCGATGACAGCGGAAATGCTGTCGCGTGACGAGAAGCGCCATTCTCTCGCGCTCGATGCGGCACAGGTGGCGAGCTGGCTGTGGGATCTCTCGACCGGGATGGTTTCCGGCAACGAGACCTTCTACCAAATGCTTGGCGTCAAGCCTGCCAAGCCTATGAGTGCACGCAAATTCTTTATGGCGGTGCACCCGGCGGACCGCAAGAACACCATCGGCCAGCTGCGCAATGCGCTTGCCACCGGCAATGAATATGACGGGCTCTTCCGGTCGGCGAAATCGGGCCGCTGGCTGCTGGGCCGCGGCCGGGTGCATGAAAAAGATGCGGACGGGCGTCCCATCACCTTTCTCGGCATCAATATCGACGTTACCGAAGGGCAGCTTGCCTCCGAGCGCACACGCCTTCTGCTGCGCGAGCTGAACCATCGGGTCAAGAACACGTTGGCCATGCTGCAATCGCTGGCGCGCCAGACCCTGCGCCAGACGAGCGATCCCGTTGAATTCATGGATGCTTTTGCCGGGCGCCTGCAATCGCTCTCCGAGGCGCACGGCCTGCTCAGCGATCACGAATGGGGCGGCATTCACCTGAAGATGCTGCTGCAGAAGCAGATCACGCCCTATGCACTCGACTATGAAAGCCAGGTCGAAATCCACAAGGACGAGGTGGAACTGGGACCGGACCAGGCTGTCGGGCTCGGCCTCGTGCTGCACGAGCTTGCCACCAATGCCCGTAAGTATGGCGCGCTGTCGGTCGCCTCGGGCAAGGTGGTCATTACGGCGCGGGTGGTGCACGAGGATGACCAGCGTGTGCTCAACATGACCTGGCACGAGGTCGGCGGGCCGCCGGTCGATCCCGCCCGTCGGCGGGGTTTCGGATCGATCCTGATCGAACGCAGCCTCGACAAGATTCTCGGCAGCAGCGTGCATGTCGAGTATCTGCCGAAGGGCGTGACCGCGGTCGTGCGCATGCCGCTCTGAGCGGCACACACAGTCTCTGAAAATCTGGGATCAGTCGTCGCGGCGGGATTTTGGCGCGAGCAGAAAGCCGAGGGCGAGGGCGACAGCCGTTGCCGCGAACGGCTTCTTTACGGCGACTGTCGCTGCCGCAGCCATCAGGTCGCGACGCACGGCAAGCTGCTGGCGGCGGATGCGGCGCAGTTCCCGCTCCCGTCTGTTGCGGGCGGCGACGACGGCAAGCACGATGAGGGCAAGCAGCAGGAAACCGCCGGCAAGGCCGAAAAGGGCAGGCACGGTGCCGTAGTGTTCCGACAGCAGGATCGCCGTGGCGGCGAGGCCGAACACATAGGCGGTGATCAGCAGCAGGCCGATGGCAAGGCCGGCAATCGCGTTACGCTTGGCGATGTCCATCGTCTCGTCCACCCGGTCGGTGACGCGGGTGACGAGGTTCTGGATGAGAATGGCCCCCAGTGAAAGCATGCCGTATGAACTCCGCAAAAAAGGAACGCCACGGGGCGTACCCGTGGCGTATCGGGAAAGGCGTTAGCGTCGCAGCAGGGCTGCGATGACAAAGCCGGCGGCGGCGGCGATGCCGAGCGTGGTCAGTGGATGATCGTGCACGGCCTTGCGGGCACGGCGGCCGGAATCGCGATAACGCTCCTGGAAGTCGGCCAGGATATCCTCGCCGGCGGCGATCATGTCGCGGATGTCGGTTTCGGCGCGATCCTTGATGTCGTGCGCGGCATCGCTCGCCTGTGCCTTTACCGCGCGGGCCTTCTTGCGAATGCCGCTTGCGCCGTTTGACGCGTCGCTGGCGAGCAGGCGGGTGAGGGAGGCGATCTCTTCGCGCAATTCCGCAATCTGCTCTTCGACGGCTTGCGCCTCGTCATGAAGTCCGTTGCGGATGCTCTTGCTGCGGGATGAAAACAGTCCGTTGGCCATGCCGTTTCTCCTTTTGCGGTCGCCAGCGCCATGCGCGGGCTAACAGCGCTCCACCCCCTTGGCGGAACGGTCTTGTCGGGGCGGAAAACGCGGAGAACGGAAAAAGGTTCCGTAAGATGCTGGAAAATCAGGCCGAAGCGGTGTGTGGCAGGACGAAAGGGACGCCACTTGCCGGGACACCGTTGATGCGCATGCGGCAGCCGAAGACAGCCTCCATGGCATCATCGGTCATGACGTCAGCCGGCGCGCCGGAACGCTCGATGCGGCCGCTCTTCATCATCACCATATGGTCGGCGAACATGGCGGTAAGGTTGAGATCGTGCATGACCGCGATCACGCCGCCGCCACCTTCGCAATAGCGCCGGGCAAGTTGCATGATCGTCAGCTGGTGGCGGATGTCGAGGGCGGAGACCGGCTCGTCGAGCATCAGGAAGCAGGGTTCGCCATCGAGCACCGGCTCCCAGATCTGCGAGAGCACGCGGGCCAGCTGCACGCGCTGCTGCTCGCCGCCGGAAAGCTCCTGGTAGAAACGGCCGGCGAAACCCGAGAGGTCGACGGCGGCCAAAGCGTCCGAGGTGATCGCCTCGATGCGCTCGGCGTGCCGGTTCGGCCCCAGGGTGAGGCCGAGGCGGACGATTTCGCGCACGGTGAAGGGAAAGGCGATGGTGGCCGCCTGCGGCAGCACCGCACGCTTCACGGCAAGCTGCCAGGGTTCGAGGACACCAAGCGCGTGGCCGTTGATGGTGATCTCGCCCTTGCTCGGCAGTTCCCCGGCAATGGCCTTCATCGTCGTCGTCTTGCCCGAGCCGTTCGGGCCGACGATGGCGGTCAGCTCACCGGCTTTCGCTTCCAGCGACACGCCGTGTACGATGATCTTGCCGGAGAGGCTGACCGTAAGATTTTTTGCGGTGATCATGGTCTCTTACCAGCCGTTGCGCGTGCGGTCCCGCAGCAGCACCCAGAGGAAGAACGGGGCGCCGGCTAATGCGGTGATGATGCCGATCGGCAATTCGGCAGGCGCGACGATGGTGCGGGCCAGCATGTCGGCGCCGAGCATCAGCACGCCGCCAAACAGGGCAGAGGCCGGCAGCAGGTAGCGATGATCCGGGCCGATGACGATGCGCAGCAGATGCGGCACGACAATGCCGACGAAGCCGATGCCACCGCTGACCGCGACCGAAGCGCCGACGGCGCCGGCTACCGAAACGATGGCAATGTATTTCAGCCGTTGCACCTTGACGCCCATGTGGAAGGCCGCCGCCTCGCCGAGCGTGATGGCATTGAGGCCACGCGACAGGAACGGCACGACGACGAGCGCCAGGAGGATGATCGGGCCGGCGGCGAAAAGCTTTGCCCAGGTCATGCCGGACAGCGAACCGAGGCTCCAGAAGGTGATGTCGCGCAGCTGCTTGTCATCCGCCATGTAGATGAGGATGCCGGTGATGGCGGCGGCGAGCGCGGAAATCGCGATGCCTGCCAAGAGCATCGTGGCGACGGAGGTCTGCCCGTCGCGTGTGGCGATGCGGTAGAGGAGCAGCGTTGTGAGAAGGCCACCGGCGAAAGCGGCGATCGGCAGGGCGAAGGCGCCGAGCGCCATCATCAGCGCCGGCGGCAGGCTGGCGCCGAGCACGATCATCAGCACCGCGCCGAGGGCCGAACCGGAGGAAATGCCGACGAGGGCAGGGTCGGCAAGCGGGTTTCGGAAGAGACCCTGCATGACTGCGCCCGACATGGCGAGCCCGGCGCCGATCAGGAAGCCGAGCAGCGCGCGGGGCATGCGGATGTCGAAGACGATGATACGGTCGCGCATGGAGAGCGCGGTGTCATCCGCGCCGGTAAAAAGGGCGCCGATGACATTGAGCGCCGACGCATCCGATGCGCCTGTCGTGATCGACACGGCGAGTGCGGCGAGCGAAACCAGCGCAAGGGCAGCAAGCGTCAGCCGCGCAACGGCGGTCCGGTCGCCGGCCGGCCGGGACTGGGCGGAGCGCATCAGGGAAAAACCGCGTGCGCTGTCGCCGCGCACGGCATCATTGAGAGACATTGCCGTAGAGTTCTTTGTTGAGATCGCGGATGGCCGAGGCGGTGCGCGGGCCGAAGCCGAGCAGGTGCAGGCTGTTCATGCGCAGGACCGCCTTGGCCTCGCCCGCCGGCGTCACGGAGAGAGCGGGATGGGCGAGGATTTCCTCGTCGCTGCTGCCATGGCCGGGACGGGTCATGACCATGATGACATCGGGCTTGGCCTTGATGATGGCCTCGTCGGTGACCGGCTTGTAACCCTCGAAGGAACCTTCCATCGCGTTGACCGCGCCGGAAAGGCCGATAATGCCGTCAGCAGCGGTATGGCCGCCCGCAGCCATGATCTTGCCGTTCTGGAAACTGAGGATGAAGAGCACGCGCTTGCGCTCGTTTTCCGGCCGCTTGGCGGCGTCGGCAATGGCGGCGTCGAGATCGGCCGCGACCTCCGCTTCCAGCGCCTTCGCCTTGTCCGGCACGCCGAGGAACTGGCCGACGACGTCGATCTTCTTGAGGATCGCCGCGCGGTCATAGCCTTCCGGTACGGTCGCGAAGGGAATGCCGGCGCTCTTCAGCACGGCCAGCGCATCCGGCGGGCCGCTGCCTTCGACGGCGAGGATGGCGGTCGGGTTAACGGCGATGACGCCTTCCGGCGAAAGCTGGCGCATGTAGCCGACATCCGGCAGTTTCACCGCCTCTTCCGGGAAGGTGCTGGTGGAATCACGCGCGACCAGCCGTCCGCCTTCGCCGAGCGCATAGACGATTTCCGTTACGGCGCCACCGATGGCGACCAGCTTCGAACTGTCGACCTGCTGCATTTCCTGGGCGACCGCCTTGCGGATGAAGCCGTTGGCGCCGGGTGTGGCCAGCGGCAGAAGCAGCGGAGCCGAAAGGGCGAAGACGGTGAGAGCCACTTCCCACGGGCGGGCGCGGCGGAAATCGAAGCTCTTGCTCATGGTCGTATCCTTCGCGGCTAGCACGAGCATTTCCGGGCAAAACCGGGCCGCGGAAATGCTCTGTCTCTTGTTTGCATGCAATTCCGGACGCTGCCGGACTTGCTCCTGCCTCAGGCGGCGACGCTGTCGGGGCGCGGCAGGCCGTCGAGGATTTCGCGCCAGTCGGTGCGCTCCGTCATGCCTTCCTTCCGCTTGCCGAAGAACTGGATGATCATCTCGCCGCTCGCATCATAAGCTTCGAGCGAGGTGACGTGGCCATCGACAGTCGGCTTGCGGACCACCCAACATTCGGCGATGTGGTCCATGCGCAGGTGCATGTGGAAGGTCGGATCCATGACGTTGAGCCACGGGCCCATCGGTTGGATGTTCTTCACCGGGCCGGTGTGGATCTGGATGGTGCCGTGGTTGCCGACGAAGCACATGATGTCGGCGTCGCGTTCGGCGGCAGCCCGCATCAGGTCGCCGACGGCGTCGGCGCGCACCTCATGGGCGAAATCTTCGCCGACGCTGCGGACTGCGTCCTGACGGCCGATCTTCAGCTTCCTCAGCATGCCGAAGAACTGGTGGGTGTCGGTCATGGAGGCCCAGTTTTCGCGCAGGGCTGCGACATCCACCGGACCGGTGTCGTCGATCTTTTCGGAAACCACTTCGACAAAATCCTGCGACTGGTCTTCCAGGCGGAAGTCGGCGACGATGGCCTCGTAGGCTTCGAGATTGGAGGCGGGGCGCAGGTGCACCTTGTGCACGGCCATGCCGGCCTTGTCGAAGAACTGCAGGCTGCGGCGCACCTGATCACCGTCCGTCTTCGTCACGGCAAAGCCGTGCGCCCAGGTGCCCGGGAAAATGCGCAGGTCGATGTTCTCGCCGAGCACGATCGAGGCATGTTTGCCAGGGGTGATCTTCTCGAAGACGCCGATCTTCTCATGCACAACGCTCTCGTTGCGGGTCAGCGCCATGACCTCGCCGAGCGCCTCCGAACGCTCGAGGAAGCGGTTGGCGCTGCCGTCGATGCGCACGGCCGTGAGGCCGACTTCCGCAGCAACGAGCGCGGCTTCCGAAATGCCGAGCTGGGCGGCGACGTCGCGCTCGCGCATCTTCGGGTTTTCAGCGCGGAAAGCGCGGATTTCGGCGGGGGTCGGTCGGGTCGTGTTGGTCATGGGCGCGGCCTTGATCGAAATGCAGGATACCATCCTTCCCATGACCATCACGTTCCAGTGAATTTCCTTGGCGGAACAGCGGTTTGACAGGAATTTGGCGGTTACTATCTTGACTTCCTTACTCATATTTATCTATGCACGCAATACCGGTCCCCCAAAGTCATGTTAATTCTGGCTGCAACCGGCTAAAGTATCCCCGGCCGTCGCACTCGGCCGAATCGAACCGATATCGAACAGGCGGGCCAATGACCGTACGCACCTTTCTTCTTTCAGCGATGCTTTCCGTTGCCGGCATCACGAGTGTCGCGGCCCAGGAGGCCGCAGCGCCAAAGGCGCTGGAAGTGGAACTGAATGCGCTCGCCGGGTCGCAGAAGGGCTGCCTCTTCACCTTCCTCGCGGTCAACGGCTTTGCGCAGGATATCTCGAAGGTGTCCTTCGAATTCGTCATCTTCAACGACAAGGGCACGGTGGAACGCCTGGCCCTGCTTGATTTCCGCGAGCTGCCGGCCGGCAAGTCGAAAGTGCGCCAGTTCGATGTGCCGGGCGTCAAGTGCGAGACGGTGAAGAACCTGCTGATCAACGATGCGCCGGTCTGCGAGGGCGAAGGCCTGGAGAAGGGGCGCTGCATGGATGGCATCGTGACACGCACCAAGGCGGCGGCCGGCCTCGAAGGCTAAGGGCGACGATGAGTTGCGCAGCACATGACGGGCTGCGCCGCATGAAACGGAATGACGGGTGATATCATGTCTGGAAGCAAGTGGCTTTGGGTTGGCGGTGGCGTGTTTTCCCTGCTCGCACATGCAACCGCTGCGGCCATCCTGACCATGGCCCCTGCACCGGAGGAGGAGCAGGCCATGATCGCCGGCGGCGTCGTGGCCGAAGTGGCGATGCTGGGCAATGGCGCCTTCGATGCGATTGAATCCGGCAAGCCTGAAGACGCCGTCACGCCCGAAACGATCCAGCCGGACGTGGCCGAGACGACGCCGCAGCAGGTGGCGGAGATCCAGCCGACCGAAATTCAGCCTGAATTGACCGAGACGGTGCAGCCCACCGATCCCGTCGTTTCCGAACCAATCGAAGAATTGATCGTTCCCTCGGCGGAGGTTGAGATTGCCGCGATCCCGATCCCGGAGATCAAGCCGGAAGTCGAGCCGGAGGAAATCAAGCCGGTTCCGGAAGTGAAGAAGGAAGAGCCGGTCAAGAAGGTCGAGCGCCATAAGCCAAAGGCGAAGCCGGTCAGGAAAGCCGGTGAAGAGGGCAAGGCCAAGCAGAACGCCAAGAAGGGCGAAATCGACGGGTCGGACGATGTCAAGATTGCCGCTGTTGGCGGCCAGAAGAAGGGCAACTCCTCCGTCGCCGGCGACAGTGCTGTCAGCAATTATCCAGGCAAGGTCCGCAACAAGATCAATCGTGCCAAGCGGCGTGTGGCGGGCGGCAAGCAGGGTAGCGTGGTTGTGAGTTTCGTTGTTAACGCAAGCGGTCAGGCGAGCGGCATACGCGTTGCGCGCAGCTCCGGCGAAGCGGCGGTGGACAAGGCCGCACTCGATTCGGTGCAGCGTGCGGCACCCTTCGCCAAGATTCCGGAGAATGCCGGCAAGTCGTCCTGGGCTTTCAACGTGCCAATCGTCTTCAAGTGAGACGTGTATTTCCGCCGCTCCGAGGCCGGCGGGAATTTTTTGCGCGAAAATATGACTATCATAGTCATGTTTATACTTTACTCTGAAAATCAAGTTTTGTAGGTTGGCCCCACTGAGGCTCCGCCCTTGAAGCGGAGTGCAAAGGGGATGTTTGATGAATTATGTAACGGCGGGTCGCGCTGATGCGATCCTGAAGGCTGCGGTTGCCGAGCGCGACCGACGCATCGCGGACCTGGAACGCCAGGTTGTCGCGCTCAAGAAGCAGATCGCGGGAGCACAGGAACCGACGACGGCGGCAGCGCCGGTCGTTGCTCCCAGGGTTGAAGTGCAGGTGCCACAGGCGCCGCGCAGCGTGGAAGTCACCAAAATCAAACGCCGGACCGGCGAAGCGGAGAGGAAGGCGATGCGCGAGAAGCACAGGCAGCAGCAGCAGGCCCGTCAGCCGGCCGACACGACCCCGAAGCCCGATAACAGCAAGGCGATGCTCGAAGGACGCAGCTTCCTCTATGTCGGCGGCCGGGATTGCCAGGTGGCGCATCTGCGCCAGATCGCCAGCTCCTATGGCGCGAACCTCATCCATCACGACGGCGGGCTGCGCGAGGCGGTTTCGCGCATCGACAATGTCCTGCCCTCGGTCGACTGCGTCTTCTGCCCCATCGACTGTATCAGCCACGATGCCTGCATACGCGTGAAGACGGGCTGCAAGAAGTGGGAGAAGGCCTTTGTGCCCTTGCGCAATGGCAGCAAATCCTCCTTCGAGCGCGCCCTGCAGAGCATGAGCCAGGAAGGCACCACCCAGTGAATGACGAAAGACCCGAGGCCTTCATGATGATCGGCCTGCACAAGTTGGCCGCGCAGAATGGCGATGGCCTGATCCCGGAACTGTACGCCCTGCTGACGCGCCGCGCGGAAATGCTGGAAAGCGAGAATGTCACCGAGTTTCCGGTGGCAAGTGCCCGCCCGCCGGCCCGTGTGCCGACCTTCGAAGGCGCGTCCGCCCTTGAAGCGCGCAACGACAATGTCGTAGCTTTCCCCGCGCCGCGTCGTCTGCGACGGGATTCGCTCTGACATCGAGGTCTTCCATGTTTTTCGCCATGAACCGCTTCCGGATTGCCGTCGGCCACGAAGAGGCCTTTGAAAACATCTGGAAGGGGCGGGATTCCAGCCTGGCGGATATGCCCGGCTTCCAATCCTTCCATCTGCTGCGTGGCGATACCAATGCCGAAGAGGGCTACACCCTCTTCGCGTCGCATTCCGTCTGGGCGAGCAAGGATGATTTCACCGCCTGGACGAAATCGGAAAACTTTCGGCAGGCACACAAGAACGCCGCCGACAACCGGGCGATCTATCTCGGCCCGCCGAAATTCGAGGGCTTCAGTCTGGTGGAAGGCGCGTGAGCATGGCAGAGAATCCCGACCGCATCGAAGTGCTGCCGGTCCTGCCGTCGCTCGATATTCAGGAAACGTTCGATTTCTATACGACGCTGCTCGGGTTTAGCGAAGTCGTGTATCGGGTGGACGATTATCTCATCCTTCGCCGTCCAGACATGGAACTGCACTTTCGGCTGACCGACGACCGGACGCTTTGTGAACGCACTTCCGTCTATCTACGCGGTGGGGGTATCGGTGACTTGCACCGCGAATTCAGCGAACGCGACGTGCCAACGCTGACGCCGATGGCGGTGCGGGCATGGAATATGGAAGAGTTTTACATTCACGATCCGCACGGCAACCTGCTGCGCTTTGCCCGTATTCCGAAGGGCTGAGGTCAGCCTTCCTGCCGCGGCAGGAAGGCGCCGAGCGCCACGGTAAGCCATCCCGCCATCATGATCACGCCGCCGGTTGGCGCCGACATCGGGAAGAGGCCGTGTCCCGCTGAATGACGCAAGACGAGATCGCCGGCGAAGATCGCGGTGCCGATCGCAAGCAGCAGGGCGGCGAGCGGCGCCGTGCGCATGGTGGGCCAGGCGGCATAGAGCCCGATCAGCGCCGGTGCATGGGCAAGGCACATGGCGGAGGCGCCGGCCATCAGGCGCGGATCGCTGCCATGCGAGGCGGCGGCCGCGGTCACGACACCGGTGAGACCCATCAGGCCGGCGACGAGCAGGGTCGCGGAGCGGAGCGAAAACGACATCGGGTTCATTCCTGGTTTTGCATATGGTGCGCAAGCCGCGTCACCGGTTCGAGAATGATGGCGCGCAGGCCCTCGCTCGGCACCGTCTCTTCCAGTGCGCGGACGAAGCAGAGCAGCCATTCGTCACGCTCCGCCGGCCCGATCGGTGCCGCGAAGTGGCGGCGGCGCAGCATCGGGTGGCCGCGTTTGTCGGTATAGAGCGGCGGACCGCCGAGCCAGCCGGTCAGGTATTCGTAGAGCTTTTCCTCGCTGCCGGAGAGATCCGGCGGGTGGATGGCGCGACAGCGCGCCGCTTCCGGGAGGATATCCATCAATTCGTAGAAACGATGCGTCAGCGCCCGCACGGCCGCGTCGCCGCCGACCGCCTGGTAAAGGGTGATCGTCTCGCCCTGCCGTTCCTGATTGTCGCCCGTATCGACCATGCGCTTTTCCCGTTCTTCCGGTCTTAGCGCGCTGCGGGCGGGCGGGCAATGCCAGCCTTTTGCCTGCGACGAAGCGCGCAAACCGCTGCTTGCGCGGCAGATTGACAGGAAACCGTCCAGACGGTATGTTTAGATATGAGCAAGGCACATCACCGCAAGAAACACCCCGAAGCCGTCCGCCAGCAATTGCTGGAGGTTGCGGCGAAGCTGTCGCTGGAGAAGGGTCCGGCCAGCGTCACGCTCGACGCGGTGTCGCAGGCGGCGGGTGTCAGCAAGGGCGGCCTGCTGCACCATTTTCCCAACAAGCTGTCGCTGCTCGATGGCCTGTTCGGTGACCTCACGGAAAAGCTCGACCGGGCGATTGCCGAGAGGATGCGAGACGACGCAGAACCGAAGGGGCGCTTCACCCGCGCCTATGTCTCGGTCTTCTTCCAGCCGCACGGCATCGAGGATGGCGAGCAGTGGAAGGTTTTGACCATCGCGCTGATTTCGGAGCCGCATCTGCGCGAACGCTGGCGACAATGGGTGGAGCGATACCTTGCCGAAAATGTCGGCACGGATTCGTCGCCTGAAGCGATGCTCGTGCGCTATGCCGTGGATGGCCTTTGGTTGGCCGACCTGCTCGGCTCGCCGACCATGGATTCCGACGAGCGTGCCGCCATGCTGGAGCGGCTGCTGACATTGTCGCGGTCCTGATCTCGTCACAAGTGGCGCCGCCATGCGCCGGAGCACTGCCATGAACCTCACCACCGTCTATGCCGTCCTCGTCGTCGCCATCGTTTTCGAGGTGCTCGGTACCTCGGCAATGCAGGCCGCCCAGCATTTCACGCGCGTCGTGCCGACCGTCACGATGGTCGTCTGCTATGCCATCGCCTTCTTCTTCCTGTCGTGGAGCCTGCGCTACGTACCGGTTGGTATCGCCTATGCGATCTGGAGCGGACTTGGCATCGTGCTGATCTCGCTCGTCGGCTATTTCGCCTTCGGCCAGAAGCTCGATCTGGCCGCCATGATCGGCCTTGGCATGATCATTGCCGGCGTTCTTGTGCTGAACCTTTTCTCCAAATCGACATTCCACTGATAGGGAGCCGGAATCGAGCGGCCCCCCGCTTGCCAAGAAGCGGGTCTGGTTCTATCGATTCCGTCGAATTGAAAGCGGTTTCAATTTCCGGCTTTAGAGGAATGGCACATGGCAATACGCACCATCGTATGGGGTGAGAACATCCACGAGCAGACGAACGAGATCGTGCGCTCGATCTATCCGCGCGGCATGCACAACACGATCGCCGATGCGCTCAACAGTGACCCGGCAATCGAGGCCAGCACCGCGACCCTGCAGGAGCCGGAACACGGTCTGACCGAGGCGCGCCTTGCCGAGACGGATGTGCTCGTCTGGTGGGGCCACAAGGACCACGGCGCCGTCAGCGACGAGGTGGTCGAGCGTGTCGCCAAGCGCGTCTGGGAGGGCATGGGCCTCCTTGTCCTGCATTCCGGCCACTTTTCCAAGATCTTCAAGCGCCTGATGGGCACGCCCTGCGCGCTGAAATGGCGTGAGGCCGGCGAGCGCGAGCGCCTCTGGGTGATCAACCCGCGCCACCCGATTGCCGAAGGGCTCGGCGAGAACTTCGTGCTCGAAAACGAGGAGATGTACGGCGAGCAGTTCTCCGTGCCGGAGCCGCTGGAAACGGTGTTCATCTCGTGGTTTGCCGGCGGCGAGGTGTTCCGTTCGGGCATGACCTGGCGCCGCGGTGCCGGCAACATCTTCTATTTCCGCCCAGGCCATGAGACCTATCCGACCTATCACGACGCCACCGTCCAGAAGGTCCTCGCCAACGGCGTGAAATGGGCCTTCAACCCGCAGGGCACCTACGCCGCCATTCACGATGCGCCGAACGTGCCGGTCGAACAGGCACTCGAGCCGATCGAGGAGCGGGGTCCGAAATTGCATGAAGCCGGCGAAGCCGGTTACCGCTGAGGCCTGCCATGCGTCTTCTCATTCTTGGAACCGGCGGCATGGCCAACAACCATGCCGAACATTTCGCGGCGATCGACGGGGTCGAGCTGGTGGGCGCCGTCGACGTCGATCCATTGCGCGCAAAAGCCTTTGCCGATCAGCACGGCATCCCGAACGTCTTCACTTCGCTGGAGGACGCCATCGCCTGGGGTGGTTTCGACGCGGCCACCAACGTGACGCCTGACCGCGCGCATCACCCGACGACGCTGGCGCTGCTCGCTGCGGGCAAACACGTCATGTGCGAAAAGCCCCTGGCGGAAAACTACGCCAAGGCGGACGAGATGGCGCGGGCGGCTGAAGCCTCCAGCCTCGTCACCATGGTCAACCTCACCTATCGCAATGTCGCGCCCTTGCAGAAGGCACGCGACATGGTGCTTGCCGGCGAGATCGGTCGCGTGCGCCATGTCGAGGCGTCCTATCTGCAGAGCTGGCTCGTCTCCAAGGCCTGGGGTAACTGGGCGACCGAAAGCCAGTGGCTCTGGCGCCTTTCCACCAAACACGGCTCGAACGGCGTGCTCGGTGATGTCGGCATCCACATCCTCGACTTTGCCAGCTACGGCGCTGCAAGCGATGTGGAGCACGTCTTCGCGCGGCTGAAGGCCTTCGACAAGGCGCCGGACAACCGGATCGGCGAATATGATCTCGACGCCAATGACAGCTTCGCGATGACGGTCGACTTCGCCAATGGCGCGCTCGGCGTCATCCATTCGAGCCGCTGGGCAACCGGCCATCTCAACGAACTGCGCCTGCGCATGCACGGCGACAGGGGCGCGCTTGAGGTGGTCCATTCAACGGAGGGCTCGAGCCTGCGCGGCTGCCTCGGCGAGGATGTGGAAAAGGCCGTCTGGCGGGATATCGACGCCGGTACGGTGCCGACCAACTACCAGCGTTTTGCAGCGGCAGTGACTGCCGGTGAGCAGGTCGAGCCGGGTTTCCGCCACGCTGCCGAACTTCAGAAGATCCTCGATCTCGCCATCGAGACCGAGAGGGAGCGACGGGAGTTGACGGTTTAGGCCGGAGCGGGGCCTGTTGAACCGCGCATGACGAAATCGACCTCCCAAACCTCCTGCAAGGCTTCAGGCAGTTCGCCTTGCAGGAGCCGTAAAATCATTTCGCCGATCCGCTCGCCTGCCGCGCGGATCGATGATTGCGTCGTGGTAACGGACGGCACGAGGTTTTCCGGGCTGAGATAGGGAAAGACGTCGTCATGCGCGATAAGCGAGACGTCGTGCCCAAGCCGGAGGCCTGCAACACGGATTGCCCGCATCGCGCCGAGCGCTGACATCATCGAACCGGCGATCACGGCCGTTGGCGGGGCGGGGAGGGCGAGGAAGGCTTGCATTAGACGGAAGCCGGTTTCGTCGGTGAATTCGCCCTGGCCGATCAGCGCGAGTTCGACCGCAATACCGCTCGCTTGCAGCGTCGAGCGGTAGCCGTTGTCCCGATCGCGGGCATAGGTGCTGACCTTGTCTCCGTTGATGAGCGCGATGCGGCGATGGCCGTGGTCGACAAGATGCCGGATTGCCGTCTCGATGGCGCCGAAATTGTTAATGTCGAGGAAGGCGAAGGGTTTTGACGCTTCGCTTCGCCCGTGAACGATGAAGGGCAGATCCAGCGACTGCAACAATGCGATGCGCGGGTCCGCGCAGGCCGGCGTGTGCAAGATAACCGCGTCCACCCGTTTGCTTGCGGCAAATCCACGATAGGCGGCTTCTTCGTCTTCCAGGGTCTCGACGGTCGAGACAAGGATGTCGATGCCATCCTGTTGAAGCGATGTCGAAAGTCCGCCCATGAATTCGCTGGAATGCGGCCCGAAGCGCCCTCCGCCCTGAAAGACGATGCCGATGGCGCCGGCCCTTCCGGTTGCAAGCCGTTGTGCGCTGATGTTCGGCCGATAACCGAGCCGCTCGGCCGCCTCCAGCACGCGCGCCCGCGTCTCCGCCTTCACCTCCGGATAGCCGCTCATCGCGCGGCTCACCGTCGTCTGGGACAGGCCGATGAGGGTGGCAAATTCCTTGAGGTTCATCCTGCGTCCTGGGCGCGACCGGTGGTTTCCTTTGTCTTATGGACGCTCGGGCGCCCCGCGGCAAGCAAAGGGCGGGAAGGATGGGAAACCTGTATTTGCCGGCCAGATCTTGCGGCACTGCTCCAGTGCGGCACACGCGGACATTTCTCTATGGTTGTGAAATCCGCCTTGAAATTTGACAATAGCAAGTTAGAGTAAAATTATTAACGATAAGGTTGTGTCTTGGTGGTGCAGTTCGCCTGCGCGGCTTTGACGCTGAATGATAGTAGGCCCAAGGCAGCAGCCTGGCTTGAGCGTTTTTGTTTTCGGGCTCGGACGGCCCGAAAGCGGTTTTGCAGTGATTTTCGGGAGAATATCATGCAGGCGGGCTCGGATATGCCGGCCGCAATGGGTCCGGCTGTGCGCTCGGACCTGCGGCTTGAAACACACGTCAACTCCGCCCCCCGGACGGGCGAGCCTGCAAAAGGGGCGGATGCCCTTGGCTCCACCGGGCGCCCGCTTGTTTACTCGAGGTGTCAAACCGGTCGACGCCCAGCCTATCTGCGGATGATGGAGCGGTCGTTCGGTGCGCGGCGCGCGCGCGTCCGTGATCTCCTGTTCTCCCGGTCGCCGGTTTTGTTTCTGATGATAGAGGAGGCGTTCCTCCTCTATCTGGTGACCAGTCTGTTGCGGGCGCTGACCGGCCGGCGCACCGTCGGTTTGTTGCTCTGTCCGATGCCTCTGGTCATCTCCCGCCGACCGCTAGAACGCTGCAAGAGGCTCGCCTTGCAATGGCTCAAGCGCTTGCCCGGCTGCCAGACGCTGACGATCGTTCCCTTCAGCGTTTTTCCGGCCTTTTCGAGCATTGCCAGCGGCTGGATCTATGATTTCCAGCTTTGGGACCTCACCGGCGAAGAGCGCGACGCAGTCAACACCCTGCGTCGCGAGCGCCATCCGCCCGAATGTGGCGTGGTGACGGCAATCGGGACGCAGAGCCGCCGCAAGGGCTTCGATCTCTTCGCCGACACCTATACGCGCTCATGCGACCTGCGCCGGCGCTTCCAGTTCATCGCCTGCGGCAAGGTCGCGCCAAGCGTTGCGGATTACGCGGCCGCCTTCTGCGAGGCGGGTGGTGTGGCGGTCGATCGTGCTGTTTCCGACTGCGAACTGCTGGGGGCTTACGCGGCGAGCGATGCGGTCTGGTGCCTTTATCCGCCCGCTGGCGATCACGCCTCCGGAATTCTCGGGCGCGCCGCGCAGCTGGGCATTCCGGTTGTCGTGCGCTACGGCTCGCTGGCGCATCGTCTCTGTATCGTGGAAAACATCCTGCATGTTGCGACGACCGCCGACCGGGTGGCGGAGCGTCTCGCCGATCCCTTGCCGCCGCGCGACGACAGGCGCGTCCGCATGATGGCGCTGCGTTTTGCCCGCGAAAGCGAGGCAACCTTGCAGGCGGCCTTCGGATTGGCGGGATAGCTGCGGCGTCCATCGGCTTTGAGCGGCTTAGACGGCCCCGCTTTGTTCATCGCTGCCGGCCATGCGCAGCAGCCCGTCTTGTTGGCTAAGGCCCCAGTGATTCTTGACAAGCCATGCGTCGATAAATATAACGCGTTATATAACGTGGAACATATAATATGGCAGAAGATATCGTTCGTGCACTGGGCTACCTGTGTCTGGGCACCCGGCTGCGCCGCCTCGGCGAACAGGTGCAGGCGGAAACGCAGCGCATCATGGAGCGCTTGGATGCGCCGCTGCAGGCGGGCCAGTATCCGCTTCTCGCCGCAATCGACCGTCTCGGTCCGCTTTCTGTGGGGGAACTGGCGGAGACGCTTGGCATAACCCAGCCGGGCGTGACCCGGATGGCCGGCCTCCTTGCCGAAGCGGGATACCTGACAGCGCGCAAGGAGGCTGGCGACCAGCGCATCCGGCGCCTGGTGCTGACGGAGGAGGGGCAGGCGCTGATCGCCCGCTCGAAACAGGATATCTGGCCGCTCATCGAAGCGGCCGTCCGGAGCGTTTGCGATCCGCTCGACGGCAGCCTGATAGACAAACTCGATCAACTGGAAGACGCCCTTGCCGAGGCGCCGCTCGACCGTCGTGCCCGGGCACTGGAAGGACAGCAGCCATGACCATGGTTCTCGGCAGACCGATCTGGAGTGCGCTCACCACCCGGCATGCAGCACTCGCCGAGGGGGCCGGTCGCGCCCGCCGCTATCAGCCCGGCATCCTGCCGTTTGCGGCGCCGGCGGACGATGACCCACAGGCCCTTGCCGACCTCGCTGAACTGGCACGCCCGGGTGAGACCTTGCTCTTCCTCCAGGCTGATCCGGTCGTCGCGCCCGCCGGTTTCTCGGTGCTGACGACCGCGCCGGCCGTCCAGATGATCGCGGCTGCCGTTCCTTCCCCGTTGCCGGACGATGCTATCGTTCCACTCGGGATAGCCGATGCCGAGGAGATGCTGGCGCTTGCGACCTTGACGAAGCCCGGACCGTTTTCCCTGCGGTCCCAGGAACTCGGGCGCTTCTGGGGCGTGCGTCAGGGCGGTCGGCTCGTTGCCATGGCCGGCGAGCGCATGAAACAGCCGGGCTATACGGAATTGAGCGGGGTCTGCACCCATCCCGACCACCGGGGCAGGGGCTATGCCCGCGGCCTTTCGCTGTATGTGGCCGCTCGAATCATCGAGGGCGGGGACCAGCCCTATCTGCACGTCTATGCCAGCAACATCGCCGCTATCGCGCTCTATGAGTCGATCGGCTTCACCCTGCGGTGCCCGATGCACGTCGCGGCGCTGCAAAGGCCCGCCGATTGATCGTTGCCGTCTAGCGCCCGTCCGCCGGCGATCCTGTCGCCAACAGACGTTCTAATGCTGGTCCAGCGTCCTTGTCAGCGTCAGCGCCGCAATCGTGCAGATCGCACCGGAGATCAGGTAGCCGCCGATGAAGATGATGCCGAAGCTGCTGGCGAGGCCGAGCGCCACGAGCGGCGCAAAGCCGGCACCGAGGAGCCAGGCGAGATCGGAGGTCAGTGCCGCCCCGGTATAGCGATAGTACTGCGTGAAGCGCGACGAGACGGCACCCGAGGACTGGCCGAAGGTCAGGCCGAGGATGAAGAAGCCGATCAGGATGTAGGCATCCTGCCCCTTGCTGCCGGAATCGAGCAGGAAAGGCGCGGAGAACGAGAAGATCCCGATCAGGACGGCGCCGAGCATCAGCTCGTTGCGCCGGCCGATGCGGTCAGCGATGAAGCCGGACAGCACGATGCCGACCGCGCCGAGGCCTGCGCCCGCGACCTGCACCCAGAGGAACTGCGCCGCCGACTGGCCCCCGAAGAGCGTAACCCAGCTCAGCGGGAAGATCGTGACGAGGTGGAACATAGCGAAGCTTGCGAGCGGCACGAAGGCGCCGAGCACGACGTCCATGCTGTGTTTGCTGAGCATTTCGAAGATCGGCCGCGCCTGGAGTTCCTGCGCCTCCATCGCCGCGCCGAATTCCTTGCTGGCAACGATGCGCAGGCGCGCGAAGAGCGCCACGACGTTGATCGCGAAGGCAACGAAGAACGGATAGCGCCAGCCCCAGGCGAGGAAATCCGCCTCGGAGAGGTTGCTGACCATGTAGCCGAAGAGAATGCTGGCGAGCGCAAAGCCGATCGGCGCGCCAAGCTGCGGGATCATCGCATACCAGCCGCGGCGGTTTTCCGGTGCGCTGAGGTTCAAGAGCGAGGCGAGGCCATCCCACGCGCCGCCTAGTGCAAAGCCCTGTCCTAATCGGAAGAGCGCGAGCAGCGCGACGGCCCAGTATCCGATCGTCTCATAACCCGGCAGGAAGGCGATCGACGCGGTCGAGCCGCCGAGGATGACCAGTGCGGCCGTCAGCTTGGTGCCGCGGCCATAGTTGCGGTCGATCCACATGAAGACGAAGGAGCCGATCGGACGGGCGATGAAGGCCAGCGGAAACAGCGCAAACGACATCAGCGTCGCGGCGACCGGATTGGGCGCGAAGGGAAAGATGAGCTTCGGGAAGACCAGGATGGAACCGAGGCCGTAAACGAAGAAGTCGAAGAATTCTGACGTCCGGCCGATCACCACGCCGATGGCGACGCTGCCTGGCGACAGCGGCTTGTCGTCGTCATGCATGCGGCGGGCGTCTCGTTCGAGACCGGAGGACGATGGATTAGCGACCGAACTCATGAATTTCTCCGAGCGATGTGCGCCATGTCTTTCGAGTGTTGACTATTCGGCGTGCAATATCAAGAATTGGCTTGAACGTTCGAACACCATGCAGGTTCAGATGCTGACGCAAATGGCCCTTGACCCGCTTGGCAACCGATGGAATTGCGCTAGTTCAAATTTGTGGCCTCGAACAGTCATAAATTTCCTATCGCACTGCGACAGAATGCTGCGCTGCGACGAAGCACCTCATTTCCAAGCGCCGCCGTGCCCGAGTAATGCCGACTAGACAGAACGCAAGTTGAGGCCGCAATGCCCACGTCCTTCAGTTTAGCCCGACTATCGATCATCCTGCCGCTGATGCTCCTGACGCTGTCGGGGTGCAACATGGTCGTCATGTCGCCTTCCGGCGACATCGCCGCGCAGCAGCGGGACCTGATCGTCATCTCGACGATCCTGATGCTGATCATCATCATCCCCGTGATCCTGCTGACGGTGTATTTCGCCTGGCATTACCGCCAGTCGAATACGGCCGCCAAATATGATCCGGAATGGCACCACTCGACCGGCCTCGAAGTCATCATCTGGTCGGCGCCGCTTGCCATTATCATCGCGCTCGGCGCTATTACCTGGGTCAGCACCCACAAGCTCGACCCTTACCGTCCGCTTGACCGAATCGACGCTGCGCGGCCCGTCACCGACGCGGTGAAGCCGATCACTGTCGAGGTCGTGGCGCTCGATTGGAAATGGCTGTTCTTCTATCCGGACTATGGCATCGCCACGGTCAACGAGATGGCGGCACCGGTCGACGTGCCGATCAATTTTAAGCTCACCGCATCCTCCGTGATGAACTCGTTCTACGTGCCAGCCCTTGCCGGCATGATCTACACCATGCCCGGCATGCAGACGAAGCTGCACGCCGTCATCAACAAGCAAGGCGAGTACGAGGGACTGTCGTCCAACTACAGCGGCGACGGCTTCTCCCACATGCGCTTCAAGTTCCACGGACTGGATCAGGCGGGTTTCGACCAATGGGTCGCCCGGGTGAAGCAGGGCGGAACGATGCTCAACCGCGACGCCTATCTGAAGCTCGAAAAGCCGAGCATCAAGGAGCCTGTGCGCTACTTCTCTTCCGTCGAGGGCGGGCTTTATGAGGCTGTGCTCAACATGTGCGTGCGCGCCGGCCAGATGTGCATGAAGGAAATGATGCATGTCGACATGATGGGCGGCGGCGGTCTCGAGAGCCATGAAAACAAGGCGAAGCTCGAGCACGACAACCGCCATGCGGATAGCGCCGGTGGCCATACCGAGGAAGCAGCACCCGGCGCAACCTTCCCGGAAACCGGCAACCCCGCGCGCAGCGAAGAGCCGGCCGAAGGCATCGAGGACCAGCAGGAGGAGCCGGCCACGATGAACCACGACATGCACAAGATGTAATGGGACGCCGCCGCACTCGCCGGTCCCGGCGGGTGCGCAATGCCCTCACGAAACGATATTGGACAGCCCATGTTCGGCGATATCAGCCTCACGCAATTCATCTTCGGTCGGCTTACCCTCGAAGCGATCCCCTATCACGAGCCCATTCTCGTTGCGACCTTCGCGGTCGTGGCGCTCGGCGGCATCGCGCTTCTTGGCCTGGTCACGAAGTTCAAGCTCTGGGGCTATCTCTGGAACGAGTGGTTCACCAGCGTCGATCACAAGAAGATCGGCATCATGTATATCATCCTGGCGATCATCATGCTTTTGCGCGGCTTTGCCGATGCGATCATGATGCGTATCCAGCAGGCGATCGCCTTCAACGGCAATGAGGGTTACCTCAACCCGCACCATTACGACCAGATCTTTACCGCGCATGGCGTGATCATGATCTTCTTCGTGGCCATGCCCTTTGTCACCGGCTTCATGAACTATGTCGTGCCGTTGCAGATCGGTGCGCGCGACGTCTCCTTTCCGTTCCTCAACAATTTCTCCTTCTGGATGACCACGGGCGGCGCGATCATCATCATGATGTCGCTCTTCGTCGGTGAATTCTCCCGCACCGGCTGGCTCGCCTATCCGCCGCTGTCCGGCGTGGATTACAGTCCCGGTGTCGGCGTCGATTATTACATCTGGGGCCTGCAGGTGGCTGGCGTGGGAACCACGCTGTCAGGCATCAACCTGATCGCCACCATCGTGAAGATGCGCGCACCCGGCATGACCTTCATGAAGATGCCGATCTTCACCTGGACGTCGCTCTGCACCAACATCCTGATCGTCGCGACCTTCCCGATCCTGACGGCCACGCTCGCGCTGCTGTCGCTCGACCGTTACGTCGGTACGAACTTCTTCACCAATGACCTTGGTGGCAACCCGATGATGTATATCAACCTCATCTGGATCTGGGGCCATCCGGAGGTCTACATCCTCGTGCTTCCGGCCTTCGGCATCTTCTCCGAGGTGGTGGCGACTTTCTGCGGCAAGCGCCTCTTCGGCTACGCCTCGATGGTGTACGCCACCTGCGTGATCATGATCCTGTCCTATCTCGTGTGGCTGCACCACTTCTTCACGATGGGCTCGGGGGCCTCGGTCAACGCCTTCTTCGGTATCACCACAATGATCATTTCGATCCCCACGGGGGCGAAGATGTTCAACTGGCTGTTCACCATGTATCGCGGCCGTATCCGCTACGAGTTGCCGATGCTGTGGACCATCGGTTTCATGATCACCTTCGTCATCGGCGGCATGACGGGCGTCATGCTCGCGATCCCGCCGGCCGACTTCGTGCTGCACAATTCGCTGTTCCTCATCGCCCATTTCCACAACGTCATCATCGGCGGCGTGCTGTTCGGGCTGATGGCCGGCCTCGTCTACTGGTGGCCGAAGGCCTTCGGCTACAAGCTCGATGCGTTCTGGGGCAAGATGAGCTTCTGGTTCTGGCAGATCGGCTTCTTCTTCGCCTTCATGCCGCTCTACGTGCTCGGCCTGATGGGCGTCACCCGCCGCGTCAGCCAGTTCGAGGATCCGTCCCTGCAGATCTGGTTCATCATCGCCGCCTTCGGTGCCGGCCTGATCGCGATCGGCATTGCCTCGTTCGTCATCCAGCTCGTCGTCAGCTTCCTGAAGCGCGACCAGTTGCGCTGCGACAGCGGCGACCCATGGGATGGCCGCACGCTGGAATGGTTGACCTCGTCACCGCCGCCGGACTACAACTTCGCCTTCACGCCGGTCGTGCACGACCATGACGGCTGGTACGACATGAAGAACCGCGGCTACGAGCGCCCGCTGACCGGTTTCAAGCCGATCCATATGCCGAAGAACACCGGCACGGGCGTCATCCTCTCGGGTCTCAGCGTCGTGCTCGCCTTCGCGCTGATCTGGTACATCTGGTGGCTGGCGGCCGTGTCCTTCATCGGCATCATCACGGTGTCGATCGCCCATACGTTCAACTACAACCGCGATTTCTTCATCCCCGCCGAGACCGTGACGGCGACGGAAGATGCGCGCACCAAAATGCTTGCAGAACGGACCTGAGCCCATGAGCGCGACCCAAGTCCAGACCGACGAAAAACCGCAGTTCTACGTGACGGAAGAGCATCACCCGGAAAACAGCACCATGCTGGGGTTCTGGCTCTACCTGATGAGCGACTGCCTGATCTTCGCCGTGCTCTTCGCAACGCACGGCGTGCTCGGCCGCAACTATGCTGCCGGCCCGTCACCGGCCGATCTCTTCGACCTCAACCTCGTCGCCATCAACACGGCGATGCTGCTGCTCTCTTCCATCACCTACGGTTTTGCGATGCTCCAGATGGAGCGCAACGCCAAGATGGAAACGCTGGTCTGGCTCGGCATCACCGGGGTGTTCGGCGCCGCCTTCCTGGGGCTGGAACTCTATGAGTTCTATCACCTGATCCTCGAAGGTGCAGGCCCGACGCGCTCGGCGTTCCTGTCGTCCTTCTTCACGCTGGTCGGCACGCACGGCCTGCACGTAACCTTCGGTATGATCTGGCTGATCACACTGATGGTGCAGGTGAAAAAATACGGGCTCAATCCCGCGAACCGCCGCCGGCTGATGTGCCTGTCGATGTTCTGGCACTTCCTGGACGTCATCTGGATCGGCGTCTTTTCCTTCGTCTACCTGCTGGGGGTCCTCGGATGAGCACGCACCACGAAAGCGCTTCGGACACCCATCACGCCCATAGCCATGGACACCAGGCCGGCCACGGCTCCTTCAAAGGCTACATGACCGGCTTCGTCCTCTCGATCATCCTGACGGCGATCCCGTTCTGGCTGGTCATGGCGGACATGCTGGACAGCAAGCTCCTCACCGCCGTGCTCGTCATGGGCATCGCCGTCGTACAGATCGTCGTGCACATGGTCTACTTCCTGCACATGAACCCGCGCTCGGAAGGCGGCTGGACCATGATGGCGCTGATCTTCACCCTCGTCATCGTCGGCATCGCGCTCGCCGGCTCCCTCTGGGTCATGCATCACCTCAATACCAACATGATGCCGATGACCCACGAGATGATGAAGAACATGCCCTGACGGGGTAGGGCAGGCCACGATGACCATCGACCGGCAACGGGAAGAGGAGGGGGCAATGTTGCCCTCCCGCGGCGCGCGCCGGGTGCTGACCGGCGCCTTGCTGCTGCTCGCCGTGGTCTTTGCAGCCCTCGGCACCTGGCAGATGCAACGGCTGCTCTGGAAGCTCGATCTTATCGAACGCGTCGAGGCCCGCGTCCATGCCGAGCCCGTGCCGGCGCCGGCCCGCGGGACGTGGGATGCCGTCAACCAGGAAAAGGACGAATACCGCCGTGTCACTGCCACCGGCCTCTTCCAGCACGACAAGACGGTGCTGGTGCAGGCCGTGACGGAACGCGGCGCCGGCTTCTGGGTGCTGACGCCGCTGCGCCTTGCCGGCGACGCGACCGTGCTGATCAACCGCGGCTTCGTGCCGGCGGACCGCCGCGATCCTGCCGCCCGCCTGGCAAGTGAGATCGCCGCCGGCCCTGTCACGGTCACCGGCCTTCTGCGCATCAGTGAGCCCGACGGCGCCTTCCTGCGCTCCAACGATCCGGCAAATGACCGCTGGTTCTCCCGCGACGTCGCCGCCATCGCCGCCGCGAAAGACCTGAGCGATGCCGCCCCCTATTTCATCGACGCGGACGCAACGCCCAATCCGGGCGGCCTGCCGATCGGCGGCCTGACGGTCGTGACATTCCGCAACAGCCACCTCGTCTACGCCCTGACATGGTGCGCCCTGGCTGTGATGAGCGCGGCTGGCGCCTGGTACGTGTATCGAAGCCGGCCCGCCTGAGCCTACACCATCGGCCCGGAGGCAAGCGTATCGCGCCGGCCTCCGCGTGAATTGCAGCTGGCGCGCAGCATAGCTAGGCGGCGTGGGAAAGCGCGACTGCATCCGCACCTGCCGGGAAACGCAGCGTGCCGGTGCCATCGTTGACCGCCCGCCATACCGCCTCGGCGACATCAATTTCTTTGGTCGTCAGGGCCGGCTGCGCGAATGTCTGAAAGATCGGCGCTGCGAAGTCTGCGTACGCCTCCGGAATAAGATCCTCGACCCGCACGGAGGTGTTCTGGGCGAAGCTCGTGGTCGGTGCATAACCGGGTTCCACAAGCTTGGCCTGGATATTGAAGTACGCAAGCTCATGGGCGAGAGAGCCGGTAAAGCCCTCGATGGCCTGCTTGCTGGCGGTGTAGGCAGCCGCCAATGGCATGGGAGCCAGGGTCACGCTCGATGTCACATTGACGATCACGCCGGATCGGCGCTCGCGCATCTGCGGGATGACGGCCTGTGTCATGGCCATGATGCCGAAGGTGTTGGTATCAAAGACCTTGCGGATATGAGACAGCGGTGTTGCTTCAAATGCGCCGACGACGCCGACGCCGGCGTTGTTGACCAGCACATCGATGGGTCCGGCGGCGTTGATGGCCTCGGCGATGCTGGCTTCGTTCGTTACGTCCAGGGGCAGAATATGCAGGTTTTCCGAGCGCGGCAGGATGTCTTCCCGCGGGGTGCGCATGGTCGCAATGACGTTCCACTGCTTCGAAAGGAAATAGCGAGCCGTCTCAAGTCCATAGCCCGAAGAGCAGCCTGTTATCAGTATGGTTTTCATGTTTCATCTCCTTGTTGGGTGCCGATGAATCCATGCTAACCCGTCGAATTCGGACTATCTACAATTGAACGTCCAAGTTTAGTTTGTTATAGTCCATATATGATCGATCCCCTTTCAGAAATAATAGGACTGCTGCACCCTCGGGCGGTTTTCACCAAGGGCATCAGCGGTGCCGGCCGCTGGGGCGTTCGTTATGGCGCATTCGGCCACCCCAGTTTCGCCATCGTGATCGAAGGTTCCTGCCGCCTGGCCGTCGATGGGCAGGCTGAGTTAATCCTGCACGCCGGCGATTTTGTTCTGCTACCGACGACGCCGGGCTTTGTGATGTCGGGCTTCGAGCCCGTAATTCCCGAATTCATTGACCCCCATGTCGCGGCAGTGGCGACCGGCGAAGTTCGCCATGGCAGGCCGGATGGCCCTCCATCTGTTCGCATTCTGGGTGGTTACTTCATCTTCGGTAACGAGGATTCCGGCCTTCTGGTGTCGTTGCTGCCGCAACAGATCCATGTCAGCGGTGTGGAAAGACTCTCGACGCTGGTAAAGCTTCTGATTGAAGAGGCTGCCATGGATCGTTCAGGACGCACGCTGGTGCTCACCCGGCTCGTCGAAATTTTGCTGGTCGAGGCACTGCGACTGACACAAACTCCGGATGCTCCCGCGGGATTGCTGCGGGGTCTGGGCGATGCCCGGCTGGCGGAAGCCATCAGGCAGATGCACAGCGATCCCGCGCGCCCCTGGACGATGGCCGATCTGGCGAAAGAGGCGGCGCTGTCTCGCTCTGCGTTTTTCGACCGCTTTTCACGGAATGTCGGCGTGCCGCCGATGGAATATCTGCTGGCTTGGCGCATGGCGCTCGCCAAGGATCTTCTTCGCCGACAGGACGTGGACATCGCGGAGGTGGCTGAACGCGTCGGCTATGGCTCAGCAAGCACCTTCAGCACGGCCTTCAGCCGCCACGTCGGCCAGCCACCTGGGCGTTACGCACGCGGCTCATCGAACCAGCATTTGGCAAGTTCTTAGTTTTGCTCTGCCCGCAACGCGAAAATATGTGTGAAACTAATATGTTGGAAGTGGCGCACCCGACAGGATTCGAACCTGTGACCTTTGGAATCGGAATTGGTTATCCATGGTTATAAGCTATTGTTTTATATGATGCACGCTCGAAACTGGACTAGAACTGCGCTACCTTGCGCTCCTCTGCGATCGAAGGGGACTTACGTAAGTGCAGAAAATTTTAGCACGACAAATCCGCGTTATCGGAATTGGGAGACTGGAGTTACAAGCTATCGTAGTAGCAGCAGTGGTAAACGCAATGTGGTGGTATTGTGCTGATCCTGAAATCCCGATGGTCAATTCGACATTGTTAAAGCCGAAATTTATCTGGATCGTTGGTTAGCGCGTTTGCTTTCGCAAAAAATAATTCTATCGTATTTGCGCTAAAAGCGTTCTTTTTATTGGAAATTTGAATGAAACGTGAGGCCGAGAACTGGGAACACTACGAACGTATGATTGCTCGCCTCATGGCAGATCAGATCGACACGTCGTTGTGCGTTACACCTAATGCCCGAGTTATTGGTAAGATTAGCGGGCGCAGCCGGCAGATCGACGTGTTAATTGATGCTCGGCATGAAACGGATGATAGCCGTAGGATCATCGTGGACGCCAAGCGACGAAAGCGAAAAATTGATGTTACTGATGTCGAGGCATTCCGCGGCATGATGGATGACGTAGGCGCGACGCACGGCTATCTAGTGTGCCCCACAGGGTATACCGCCGCCGCGGAAAAGCGGGCGCAAATGTCGGTCACGATCTGCCTAATTCCACTCGATCATATCAAAAATTTTAATCCGTCCACCTGGCCAGTCTGCCTGAATCCGGGCTGCGAGCGAGGGCGTATTTTTTGGGACGGATATCCCGAGTTATCGATGGTACTCCAGCCCATCACTGCAGAGACAAACTCATCTCCTATCGTTAAGCGGTTTGTGCATCACGTTGGCAAATGCGATCGCTGCAGCAGATTTCATGTACAATGCAACACGTGTGGAGATATATTATCGACTCCAGAAGATGATGAAAGCGACGTCGGACATCAATGCAGTTGCCGCATGCCTTGGTTTTGGCTGGCTTCGGTAGAGGAGGGCGAAGACAGCGCGAAGTCGGCAGAGTTGCATTGCTGCCAACTCAGAGGGGTTGTTACGGTTGATAGAAGGCCTTACCGCCGCTAATGCAAGAGATCTTAGGGGGTACGCCGCTTTGTTTACCGCCCTCGCTCAAATTACGTAAGCAGCTTAGAACGGATAATTTGCCTAATATCGCTATATTCGCGATCTTCCCTCTTCATATAAATGTGGACTGCCCGATGACAGTTCGGGCAAAGAAGCGCAAAATCCGCTGCAGTTACGGTCCGTTTTGCGGTAAATGTCGATATCGGCGTCTTATGGTGAGCCTCGATATAGCTTACGCCGTAGCGAGATGAGAAATCCTCATCGCAAATTTCACAAACAGAAGGCGTTTTTCTTTTCAGGGTGCTGACAATCGCCCTGTTTCTTTCTGCCATGAGATGCGTGACATATCTAAGGCCACCCTCAACAAATTCGCTACGCTCAGCTGCAGCTTCAAGTCTTACGTAAGTGTCTTGTCGTTGCAGCGTGACATGCATCTCATCGATTTCAGTTACCGAAAATTGTCCTTCAAAACACCATCCGTCCTTCGCCTCTGTGAAAAGCAAAATCGGGTAGGAGAACTCAGGCTGTAATATGAGTACTCTATTCGCCAATTCGAAATGGGAAATAGCCGAGTTTCTGGCCTTAAATGAATAGCGATACGTATTCAGATCATCGTCAAGCCAGCCGTCATGTTGATATGATCCAGGTCTTGTTTTAATGATAACGCCTTGAATATCGGGCGCCGCGCCAATCCAATTTATACCTTGCTGCGGGGTGTTTCCTATAGCAGACTTGGCGCCCGCCCAGAAAGGCGAACCTTCGACTTTCGAATATTGGATAAGGTCGAAAAGGTTGCGCTTTGAGACTGTTTCCCCAACCGAGATTCGGAAAACGTCTTTCGGTTTCTGCAGCAGCATCATTTCTTCGCGCCAATCACAATTCGATGGCATCTAACTGAGATGTTCCGGCTGACGAGCCGACGGCCCTTCCGTACAATCTGGCTGCTATCTCAAACCGCATAGTCCAGACCAACCCTGGTGAGATTCGCGCCCAGCTTTTGTATCAGATTTAAGGCGTATTCGTATCTAAGCTGAGAAACAATTTTCGCTTCTTCCGCTTGATGCATTATGCCGTCCTTGCTTGTCTTGAGGCGCGCTATCTGCGCCTTGAAAACATCCCCGTCTTTGGTGATCTTACCTTTGTCCATGGAAAGGAAGAATCTCCATGTGGGAGCGACGGTTTTCTCTCCATCTTTGTCATCTCCACTATAAATGCTAAAAGGCGTAACCTTGCCATCTATGTTGATAAACAACAAATTGTTGGAGTTGATCTGCGGTCCAGTGGGATGCCCATTCCTCTTGTAAAGCTTCATCGCGACAAAGGATCGTACCGCGCGCTCTTCGTCGGAATCTATTCCCACCACGTTGTTGTCTGGGTACATATCGCAAGCGGGTGATGCACAAACCCAATAATCGCCATCAAGCTGCAAGACATGCCCGCAGGTCAGATGCCAGCCGCCCGTCTTCTTCGTAGAAACGTACCCGTTATAGTGCCTTATCGCCAATTCGTTCTCGGCCTTATTGTTAAGATCGATACCGTAGTGCTTTAAATAGGTCCCATCATCAGAATTCACTATCGAAATCCCAAATGCTCGGATTTCGTCTTTAATCTCCGTCGTCAATTGTTCAATGTGCCTATCAACGTGCTCGTCGATAAGGCTCATTCTCTCTTCCTGTGTGCCCTTGGAGATTCTTTCGTAAAACTTCGCATAGACATGGCGATTTGAGAGCGCCCTATCCTCAACAATGACGCCGTGCTCATCGATTTGGCTTCGGAACTTGGCAGAGAGGAGGCGAGAAGGCGAAGGCTGCCAGGCCACAAGCGCCTGCTTCAATACGCCAATAAGGTCCGGCTCGTCTTTCTTCGCAAATGACATAAAGCCGCTATCAGTTCGCACCCACAAGCAGTTGTGGTCACTCGACCAGGAAAGCTCGCGATGTTGTTGTTCCGCAAGTTGTCCCGCGTGGCGCGTCTCAAAATTTCTCATAGCCCATAGCAAAAGCTTAGGAATATCACCTTTATTGCAACCAAGCTTGTCTAAAGCTTCTTTGAATCCAACGAACGGAGCGGTGCCATTCATAACGAGGCCGAGCGCCTTCATACCGGTCTTGGCGTGCCGCGTATAGAAATACTGTTCTACTCCGAATGCACCCTCTAGTGCCTTAAGGATATTTTCTTCTGGGTTTTCTCCGTCATAAGCTTTAATTCTCGCCGCGGCTTCATCAATCTGAGATTGTTTGTCTTTGAGGTGAGCGCATGGCGCGAGTAATGACAGAACCATCTCATTGAATGGCACTGCGAGATCATCTGCCTTTGTATGTATTACTACGAGGTTAAAGTGGCGGTTTTCAAGTAAAGCATGAGCTATCGACCGAGACTTCTTTCCGTCTCCCTTGTCGCCATTCAGCTGGTAATCCAGGATAAGCATATCCGATTGGTGAAGATGCGATGCTAGAACGTCCTCATCCGTGTCAGATGCTTTCGCCCCATCATATATGTCGATCATAAGCCCAGGCTTTTTCTGCCTGAACTTTTTAATAAGCTCCAGAACAGGACCTGGCTGCTTAAGCCAAGACTTTGATTCCGGGTTGGGCGTTGCTACAGTCTCACAAATTCCTACCAAACTCTTGCGATCAAGGATTTCTTCCCAAGTAGGGTAGTCGTCATCAATGATTAGAACCGACCTGATCGGATCGATGAAAGCTTCTTGAACGAGCGCGGTATACGCAGCTTCAGTTGTCATATTCCGCACCTTTGAAGTCGATCACAAAATTTGCCCCACTCTGAAGCTGATACCGTTTCTCGTCGGCATACTGGATTTGGTGCCCTCCAGCCGCCAAATTCATTCTGCAGAGATATAAGCCGATTCCATTCCCGCCGCCCAAACGCCTTGTGAAAAATAACCGGAAAAGTTGAGCAGAATCTACCGAGTCAACGCCAGGACCATTATCCGAAACGACAACCCGCTTATTTTCTACGCCGAGCTGAACGCGACCGGCCGAAGTTCTGGCAGATGCAACCCAATAGAGACTGTTGTTCACGAGGTTGATAAAGACCGGAAGAATTCGTGAGGGCTGCTCAAATATTCTAAATTTTCGAAAGGCGTCAGTTGCTTCTAACGTAATTGAATCACGAATAAGTGTCTTCCGGAAAAACTCTATCAGATAGTCTTCTATCTCAGCCCCGCTGATGAAGCGCTGAGTCTTTTTCCCCGACACTTTCAAAGGGGAAAGAAAGTCTAAATGTCTAGCGAGCCCTTCAAGTCCTGTGCGCATGCCTTGAGTGACTTGAGGTTCGATTTTGTGCGCCTCGAGAAAATTTATCCCTTGCCGAATCATTTGATCGTAGGATTTCAGCTCGTGACCAAGGATCTCTACCGTGATGCCAAGTTGGGCCAACTGATTGACTCTGTTCAACTCTTCTCTCAGGTCATAGTTGTCATTTATTCCCTGAGTGGCAATTAGGTGCAAATCCACGTTGTCACGCAGAAGCTCCAGCGCCGCAATGTATCCCTCAAATATATCAGAGTTTTCATCCGCGATCTGCTGCCGCCAAGTCTCCAGTAGGTCGCTAGCGTAGTTTAAATCTACTTCACCGCTTTTCAGTCTTTCCACGAGAGGCATTGCCATAGAGTGAAATTGTTTGCTTCGTTCCGCGAAAATAGCATCAATTCTCTCTTTCTCGCCACTCTGCAGCTTCTCTATTTCCGCTTTCCATCGACGGAGAGCGGCCTGCAACTGTCCTGCATTTCGCTGCATCTGCTGCGTAAGGATTTCTTCCGGACGGGGAGGTTTGATCGTAGTTATTGCTTCAGCGATGCGATTGTTCATTTCCGACAACCGGCTTTGGCTTCGCTCCATATAAGATCGGAAAAGTCGATAGTCTTCTTCCAACGTCCCAAGAGGGCTTGGTGCTCCAGGCAAACGAAAACTAGTCAAGGTTTCCCTGAAGTTCTCTAGCTTTTTTTGAGCGGAGACAAGTTCTTCGCCATTCCTGATACTTAGGTTTCCTAACTCCGACGCAATCTCGCTTTCGAATTCTGGGATTGATTTAAGATGACGCTCCAGCAGCCCGCCAAACTTCTTTCGGTTTAGCTTGCTTAGATTTTTACGCTCTTGCTCAGCTCGAGCTTTCAGGTTTTTGCTTTTTATCTCTTCTAGCTCTTGAGCGCGGATGTCCGACGCCTGACCAAAGAATTGGTATGCACTGGTTCGCAGCACGTTAATGATGATCGTTTTTACGGCTTTCGCGGCGCGATTATCGATGAAGCCTTCTCGGCCTGCTTTGTCTTTTAAGTTTGGATTATTTTCGCGAGTAATAGCGATCCGACCGAACATGCGTCGCGCGTTCCAAAACTCGCGGCCCGCGCTGATGCTGCGCCTTTGCTCGATTTCGAAGAAATCATTGTCGACGCGGCCGTATGGTAGAACGCGCAAGCCGTTCCTAAACACCATAAAGCCTCCATAGCGATCTGCCAGACTTTCGTAATGCGCCCATTGGTCATCAGTATGGGTGCTGTTTAATCTGGTCCTCTCATATGTCGCTACATAAATGTCGACGGGGCCGATGCGGGTATTCGGCCCGTTCGGAACTGTAAAATCCTTAGGCGGTGGAACGACGTAGTCCTGACCGATTTTGCGCCATTCTCCGAACGCCTTGATCTGACCTCTGAAGAAGCCATCGTCATCGACCGTGCCTTCGATGACGTGTTCCATCAAATCCGTATCTGCGCGGCTGTAAATTTCGTTCCCGTTGACAATACTTCTGACGCCCGTCTCGTCCCAAACTTTCACGGCATATGTGAAGTCAGGGGCTACAGCATTCACCTCATGGCCACTCGAATCTGCCAGAGGGTCTACAAATGCTGAAAGTGTCCGAAAGAATTGGTCGCGTATTCCTTGGATTGCGCCATCTGAAGGGACACTGGGAAGCTGCGCTTTCAAATCGAAATTTATATTCGACATGAACATTGCGGTCCCGTGATCAGATGTTCCCGACCAAACCTGCCACTGCCTGAAATGTTCGATGCTGAACCTAGTGTTTATGATCGTTTCTGCAATTGTCTTGGATGGAGCTACCGCGTCCTTATCTTCTGAGATGACAAGGTCATCATAGGCAGCCCAAGCTTGCTCAAGGCGCAGTCTCCGACGATCCTCGCTTCCGCCCCAAATGTTTTCAACAAGCCTGTCGAAAAGTGCTGGCAGCAAGTCGACAAGATCTTCCTTCGCTACAAAAGAAGTAACCGGGACCTCAATATCATTTAGAACTAAGAAGGGATTTTCGAAAATTCGCCAGTCGATTAGAGCGGCAACAAAATCTTGGTCTTTTCGTTTAGAGACAAGCAGAAGTAGCGGGCCGAGATTGGCCGATGACAATCTGCCAATACCTTTCTGCCCCTGTTTCGTTCGTTCCGGAAGTCCATCCCTATCTGCTTCTACGTTCCGGCGGGGATCGTATTTCGATTCGGTTCCGACCACTAACCAACGGTCTAGAAATTCATCGTAATTCATGCCGTGACCATCGTCATAGATGGCGGCAACCGGCTCACTGGAATCAAAAATATGTAATTCTACCGAACGAGCATATGCATCATAAGCGTTTTTCCATAGCTCAGAGACTGCTGTGGGGCAGTCGGCAATTTGCTCACGTCCAAGATGGTCGACAGTACGAGCTTGAGTGCGGAACGCGACAGCTTCAATCATGCAGGTATCAATTCGGCTTTTCGCTGATCCAGCGGAGGTTCTTCGCCAGTTGGGCTGAGCAGTTTTGAAATATGTCTTAGAAGCGTTTCGCCCATTTTCACCGGCACGGCGTTGCCTATTTGTTTTCCTGCAGCCATGAGTCCACCGACAAAAACAAACCTATCCGGAAACGTTTGAATTCTCGCGGCTTGTCTCGCGGTTATGCCGTGATCCTGGTTCGGATGTACGAAGCGCCCCTTCGACGGATTGATGCAAGCAGTTGTCATCGTGGGAGCTGGGGATGCTGGATCAATTCGCCCATAAACGTCGCGGTGACCGTTATGCTCCATATGGCATGGTAAGATCCGCCCCGAATCCTTGCGGCTGCCGCCGTTGTGAGGAGTATTCGCAAAAACATTTACCATCGTTTGCGAATGTTGCATGTGCACATCATTGATGTCACCCGGTTCGGCTGGTAGGAAAACGCTCGCACAGGAAACCCAAGGCCTTAGCGTTGGGTTCACAAGGCGTTCTTTCTCCGACCCATGGGACGGTGCGGGCGGCCACTGGAAATTCGAGCGATCCACGTTTTTGTCAACACCGAGTACAAACACACGCCTGCGTCTCTGTGGCAATCCGTAGTCCCTTGCGTCCAATACAACCGGATCAAACAGGTGATAGCCTGCGTCTCGGCCCTCCTGATAAAATTGTTCCAAGTATTCCCGATGTCTTTCCCATAGAATTCCTGGGACATTCTCCATTAGAAATACACGCGGTCGAAATTCTCGGACGTAGTCGAAATAACGGTGTATTAGCTTATTTCGCGGATCATTCACCCCGGCGTCGTTTATGCGATGAGCAGAAAAGCCCTGGCAAGGTGGACCCCCAAGCAACACATCACAACCACTCTGCCCCGAGAAATGTTTTTCACGAAGTTTCTTTGGGCACAGTTGCGATATGTCTTTTTCGTATAGCGTTGGTGGATTTATAGTCTCCGCTTTACAGAAGTTCGTGCGATAGGTTTCGGCCGCCCACTTGTCGAATTCCACGGCAACGATTACGGACATTTCTGCCTGCTGAGCGGCGAGGGAAAGCCCTCCTGCTCCCGCGAAGAGATCTGCGACTCGATGGCGTTTGGCTATGTTATTGTTCATAAAAGATTTTCGCTGTTGACAGCCTACCTTATCGTTCTCCCGTTGACTATACGTAAAATGACCCTTGGTTGAATACAGAAACCGATTTGTCTACAAAAAAGAATGCTACTTTGCGGGTTTTTGGGACTGTAACGACATTATGAGGTTTTCAGTGGCCGACTTGAGTTCGCATTGCCAAACAACGAAAACTGCCCAACCTCTCTCTCTAAGCAAATTGATGTTCCTCGCGTCGCGATCGACATTGTTTTTCAATTTTGCATCCCAAAATTGTTGATTGCTTGTCGGAGGTCTTCCACGCGAGCAGTCGTGCCCGTGCCAGAAACACCCATGTACGAAAACGACGGTTTGAAATTTCCTTAGGACGATGTCGGGTTTGCCCGGCAGTTCTCGGCTATGTAAACGAAAGCGAAAACCGCACCGATGGAGTGACGAGCGGACATAGAGCTCGGGTGCAGTGTTTTTGCTATCTATCCGAGACATGACGTCCGAACGCTTTTCTTTGGAAAACTTATCCGCCATTCAAGTGCCTCCGAGGTTATGAAATGCCGACGGAACATCGGATATTCAAGAAGGCGGACGAGGAACGGCGCATAGTTGTTGCGATTTCAGCATTGGAATCGCAGGACGCCATGCGAGCCCCCATTCCTAAGAAAATACGCATTTTCTGAGATTTCGGCCCGAAACGGCCCTTAGCCATTGAGCCCGCAGAGCAATTTCGGCAACGCAATGGACGCTCGCCCTTTCCGCTCATCGGCAACATAACGAACGGCATGGAAATGCTGTCTTTTATGAGGTTCTGATGAAGCAAGCTCGAGTTTTGACGGATGCGGAATTCAAGCGGCTGCTCGCGGTGGTCGCGCAGATGAAGCACGCGGGACGCAACCGGCTGGCATTGATGCTGTCGCATCTTGCAGGACTGCGCGTCGGGGAAATCGCCGCGCTGACCTTGTGCGATGTGGTTGATGGTGAAGGCAAGGTGCGCGAGCAATTACGTCTGAGCGCGGAAGTCACCAAGGGCGGGCATGCTCGTGTCGTGTTCCTGAATGAGAAGCTGCGCCGGGAAATCGAAAAACACAGGGATGAGTGGTCCCAGGATCGGCTGGCCGATGCTCCCTTGCTGTTGACGCAGAAACGCACGGCATTTTCCGCGAACACGCTCTGCCAATTGCTGGGACAGCTTTACCGGAGTGCCGGTCTCGACGGGGCTACGTCGCATAGCGGTCGCCGCTGGTTCATCACGAGGCTCGCACATTCGGGTGTCAGCCCGAAGGTCATTATGACTTTGGCGGGCCATCGCAACCTCACCACGACACAGCGGTATATCGACGTGCGCGACGAGATGATGAAGGCGGCGGTCGATTTGCTGTAACCGAGTTGTCGGGACACACGACCGCTCGTCTGTCAGGGCATGACCACCCGGCCGCGCGCCAGCCAGCCCGAAAGCTTTTCTCTCAAGGATAGCGGAATGCTGGAGAGGCGTTGTCGCGGTTCATCCCGAACCGATTCTGTTGTTCGATGCCGAGATACCCACTCCAGCATATCGGCGCGGTGTTTGCGGTCGCGTTCGTGCCGTGTCGCTTCCTCGTGAAGCCCTGCTAATGCCGCATTGTCACCGGCAACACCATCTTGGAGCTGCCCGGCAAGATGGGTAATGACCTCATCCGGCACCTTCCGATCCCGCGCACTCATCGACGTGAGATAGCTTGGCCCCTTGCCGAGCATCCGCGCCGAAAAGTCGGCCTTACTCTGTACTAGACCCACCTGCTGCATGCGCTCGCAGACGGTTTCCAGAAATTCGATATCGCTGACCATGGGCTCCTCCTTAAATACCTGCGGTTCTGACCTGTTTGGCGCAGACTTCTGCTGCTGACCGCTAAATAGCTGAACTATTTATTGAAAATATGCTGCTGAAGGAGCAGCAGGGAGAAATGCATGGCGCAGGCGAAGGACAACAATTATCGCGAACTGCGAGACGCTTATGTGGAACTCATGGCGAAAACAATTCGGCCCAATGGCTTCCTGACATTGGTTACGAATGATGAGGGCTCGATAGCGAGTATCAGGAAAGATCTCAAAAACCTGCTTGCACGTATCGATTGGGCGCTACTCGGACCGAAGTGGCAGAAGCGACCTAAAGACGAGCGCACCGAAGGTGTTTTCGTTTTGGAGCACGTCGAGGGCAAAATCCACGCTCACGGCATACTAAGACTGCCGGCTCATAATGAGGATGACATTCACATGATCATCGGCACCTATTGGATGGCGCTTTGTCCCGGCGGAAACTCCAAGCTACTGCCTATCGGAGATGCCGAGCGACGCGCACGCTATTGCACGAAAGAAATGTCATTGCCGTGGTTCAGCGGCGATCAGGTCGTCTGCACCTGGGACTTTATGAACCGATAAGTCATCTTTGTATGTCTCCGGCGCGGTTGCAACGCTATGCGCATAGGAGGCTACAATTCTGGTAGGCCTCCTGCTGCTCTGTTTGCAGAGCGGCAGATGTAGTCTACCAGCAGATGACAAGGTTCAAGAGAACCAAAGACGCCTTAGAAATACATACACAGACCCTGATACGGTCGAAGACGACAGACGCTCAGATACTGAGACTATCGAAAACCCCACCTAAGTAACGGCTATTCTGCGCACTGTTCTTTCGCAGAAAACTTCCTTTTAGAGGAACACAAGGCCATTTTCCCCTAATATTTCAATGAAATTAACTAATTCTTTACTATTCGTATTGACAAATTCCAGCCTCTCCCGCATATCACCGCCCATCGTGGCTCCGGCTTATTGCCAGCCGGGGAGACCGTTCATGCGTCAGCAGAGCGGGAAGTGGAACGGGGCGGTTTAAGCTCCAAAACCAACCCATGTTGCAGCCTTTGGGCAGCTTCCCTGTTTTGCACCAGGCGAAGCCGGTTTTCACCAGCATCATGGGGCAGGCAGGTGCAGCTCCGAGAGGGGCGCGGTTCAAAAATAGCAGTCAAAATTTCCATCCGCGCGTGGTTGGAAAATCTGTCCCCCGGCAGGGGCTACCGGAAACGGTAGGAACCGTCAGTATAGAGGCGGCACCAACAAGAGACCGTTCTGCGATGCGGCTCACCAAACCCGGATAATTCCGGGGGGTGAGCCGTTGTGCGCAAACAGGAAGACGCCGCGGCTCACCTTTCGATCTGAAAGGTGACATCATGTCCACGAAACTCGAAACTCTCTCTTCGACCTCCGGCGCGGCTATTGCGGCTGCAAGCAAGCCCGATGTCCAACTCGTCTTTACTGATATCCCGCCGCTGGGAACCAATCCGAATGCCGCCGATGCGGAAAAATGGCAGAAGGCCACTACAGCCTGTGCCGGCGACACCATCACCTTCGCAGACAAGAAGCGGGCCGCCACGCAGCAGACGCTCGTGATGATCGTTATGGATGCTCAGCTCCATACGTTTGCCTACTACGAGACCAAACTCCGAGAGGCCGGGCTGGGCCTGCCGCAAAAGAAGGAAGTACTGACTTATGCCATCGCATGGCATCTCAGGCTCGACGTTTCCGATACGGACAAGAAGAAAGCCGCCGACAATTCCAAGGCGCTCAATCGCCTTGCTTCGGCAGGCCGCCGGCTTATCGCCTTTGGCCGCAAGGAACTCGGGGTGCAGCGCGGCAATATCGCCGTCAGCTACGATGCGAAAGGCGTTTCCACGCTCTTGAACATCGTCGTGCGCGAGCATGGCATCAATGCGATGGCGCTCGCTGGCGCGGATATCGATAGTACGAAGCTCAAGCCTATCGAGCTTTCAGCCGATGCGCTCTCCTATCGTCAAGCAAAGATGCTGGAGGACAAGCTTTCCGACGAAAACCAGATCGTCTTCGCGGTTGCGCAACCAGACACCGATGGGAAGATCACAGTCAAGCAGTCGCTGTCGCTACCTTCGGACGCTATGGCGCTGATCTATCCGCAGTTGAAGCTTGCCGATCAGCGCATCCGCTTCCTGGCGGAATTGTTCGCCGTGGGCGAGGCTGTTGTCGAAGAGAAGACCGATTATCTCGTTAATTCGGAGACGGACGATCCAAACGATGCTTATGCCCCGCGCCGCCTGGCATCGCGCCAGTACGTGTTTCACCCGGACGGGACAATAACCGTATCGCCGATCTTGCGGGATACCAGCGTGATCGTCGTCATCCGGCCGAAGCTCGATCTGCTGGGGACCACCATCAAGGGACACGTAAAGTTCCAGACCTACGGGCGCCGCCGCGCTGCAATCAACATTGCCGGTTCACGGCAAGACGCCTTCGACTTCACATGGGCCGATGCGGGTGAAACCGAAGGTGTCGGGCGCATCAAGCTCACGACGCCCGTTGCAAAAATCGACGCCGACAAGACCAAAGACGTTGGGATGCTGATCGAGCTTGTTCGTTCGAAACCGGAAAACTTCCCGCTGGCCGTCGAGCCGACGTTTCGTCCGAAGGTCGATCTCGGTGTTGTGCCGGAACTTTTGGAAAAGATGAAGGCGGTGTCACGGTCAGCCAAAAACCTGCTGAAAAACAGCATCCCGGTCATGATCCATGTCGATGGCGAAAAGCTATCGATCTCGGGCTATTCGAAAGCGGAAGACACACCGATCGCGGCAGTCAAGGGCAAGGGACGGATCGACGTTCGCCCTGACGATTTTATGGCGGTTACTGCTGCCATCAGCAGTATCGAGGTTCAAGACGAAATCAGTGTCGCCGTCGATCCCGACATGTTGGTGATCTCGTTCCAGACAGAGTTCGCCACCTACGGCATTCATATTCCCACGACATTGCAAGGGCTGGCTCGCTCGAACCGGCGCATTCTCAAGCTCGCTCCGGTGGCATGGCCTGAATCGGAAGACGGTGTGAAGCCCGCACTGGTTTCCAACGGCGATAATCTCGCCGGCGGTGACAACTCCTCCGGGGCATGATCACCGCAACCGGGAGCCTCGCTCCAGGTCATCCCCTCATTTTCTTCCTCTGAAAGGAACTTTTCGATGAATTTCGCAAAGCTATGGGCGGATTATGCCCTCTATCTGCCGGCGCCCAGCCAGAACTATGCGCATTTCGCGGCGAAAATCGCGACAGCGGAGCTATCGACGCGGTTGCCACACGGAATAAAGCCGCGTGATTTCGATTTTCTCTCTTCGAAGAACAAGCTGTTTCACTGGCCGAATGCGCTCTATAGCGCCGCCTTCGCAGTCGGTGACAAACAGTCCGACATGATCGGCACGCGGGATCGCAGTGAGAGCTTCGTGCTCGGTGATAGCGGCGGATTTTCATTGATCAGTGGGGCCGTAAAATTCTCTCAGGTCTCGTTCCGCAAGGAGGTACTGCTTTGGCAGGAGCAATGCTGTGACGTCGGCATCATCCTCGACGTTCCAACACGCAGCCTCGATGTAGCTCAAAGCGGTGTCGCTTCCTTTGACGAGTGCCTGAGCCGAACCAAGGACAATCTAAAATTCACCACGGAGAATCGCGCGAGCACAAGCCTTCGCCTGCTTTCCGTCTATCAGGGCCGCAACCACAAGGAAGCAAAGCTTTGGTGCGACGAGATTTCCGATCTGCCGCTTGAAGGATTGGCAATCGCCGGACACACGCGGCTGGACATGTGGTTTTGGGCAAAGCGGTTTGTCGAAATGCTCGATGCGGGCAAGTTCGATCATGTCACCCACATCCATTTTCTCGGCACCAGCCAGCCGAGCTTTGCCGTCCTTGCAACCGCTCTGCAACGCGCGTTGCGGAAATATGTCCGCAATGACATTGCCGTCAGCTTCGATAGCTCCCTCGGCTTTTCCATCGCACAGCGCAATGGACAGATCACAACCGGTCTGACCGCGACGGACAGCGGCTTTCGGCTGACCAGCCACACATTGCCTGCCCGTGGCGGCGAGTTCAATCCGGGGGCTCCGTTTCCCTATCGTGGGCCTTTGGCCGACTTGTGTTCGAACGGGGACTTCATGCCGGGCACCGATCCGGCCAAGGCCGCAACCGATACCGTCGGCAACATGATGATATCCAACCACGCCGTCTACAGCGAGCTTTCCGCCATTCTGCAAGCGAACCGCCTTGTAGATATGGCGCAGCAAGGCAAGAATTCCGTCGTGCCCTACAGTATTCATCGATGCATTCAGTTGTTGGACGAGGCATTTGCCGGGACGGTCTCTGGCAAAGCGCTCACGAACCTACGCAAGATCATGACGAAGAAGCCCCTGGAAAGTGAGGACGAGATTGATCGGGTCGATGCCGAATAAATCCTACGGTAACGGTCTCTTGCCAGTTCTAGAGAGGAAAAATCATGACCCTCAAACTTAAAAACTGGGATGCCTTTCTCCGCGACTTGGGGTGGCTGGAGCGTCTTGACGATAACCTTGTAAATTCACCGGTCGGGTGTGGTGTCGCGTTGGCACCACACCCACGAAAACTGGCCGTTTGACGACGGTCTTGATCTGGATAACCTCATCCAGGAGCTTTCAGAATTCGCCGTAGAGTATCCAAGTAGCTGGACGTTTCTACATCATCCGGACGATGTCGGTCTCCTTCCAGATCAAATATTGAATGATTGGAAGCTGACATCGCCCAACGGGGTTTATCTCCGCTGTTCTGTGGACGGTAGTTACGATGCGAACCATTGGTTCGCCGCGATGTTTGCTGATGATAGACAAGGTAGGAATGCAGCCACGTTGTTCAAGCTTGCACTTCCCGATTGATAACGAACTCCGCGGTTGCCCCCGACCGTGGGGCTCTCTTTCACAAAAAATGCCGCCTATAGCGTTCGGCTGTCAGCCAAATCATGCGGTGCCGTCTGCGAAAAGAAATAATCGTCATAGATCGACTGAGCGAGTAGCGTATTCCAGGCTGGATTTTCCCGGCACGCCCGATCGAAAATGCTGCGCACCGCTTTCGATGAGGGCAGGGCTGTGAGCCGGGACACACGGCCAGTCATCGGCAAGACAGCAAGCTCCGGCTCTTCGACAATCCTGTCGGTCATCTCGGCAGTCTCCAGATACGCACTGATCGGCATGGAAGCCGAGAATGCTTCGTCGCGGACAAGCTCGATGCCGAGCATCGGGCGCAAAGCCATGATGTCGGAAATCCATAGCGGCTGAAATACCGGCCCAGCATCGGTGAGATTATGCAGGGCATCGACGGCATGACCACATAGCCGGCTGCGGGTCAGCAATACGACGGCATCGCCATTCGGATCGTAGAGCCGAGCGACCGGCGGGAAATTTGCCTTCGGCCGCGCATGCCATTGAAGGCGGCGCAGTAGCGTTTGCGGGAACAGCCGTCGATACCGGCCCGGCTCGTCCATCTCGTATACGGTGACGGATTTGCCCTCGGTCAGCGCGAACAGCAAGATCGCCCGCCATGACAGCGTCGATAGATAGCTTCGATGGAAAAGCTCGCCATCGACCTCGTAGCGAAGGTTCAGCGATGTGCCTTTGCGCTTGATCCTGTAGAGACGTTCGGACTCAACATGCAGGTCGGTCGAAAACAACATGGCGAGGTCGATTTGCGCTTGCTCGATCCATCCGCGATTGTCGGCGTCTCCGTCATATTGCTGGCTGTGCATTCTGTCCCCGCTTCGGCCTCGGCGGGAACAAAGTTCCAGATGACGCAAAGGTCGAGTGAAGAGTGCTGCCGGCGGGGCATCGGCCGGACATGCGCTGACCGACGTTGCTGCTAGCGGCAACGCGTGTCGTGCAGACGCACAGGAGCGTCAAGGAGCGCGGCGAAGGACGAATATGCATGCAACAGCGCGGAGACCCCGGCGCGCGTCCGTGAAGCTCTTTGATAGCGTTCCGGCCCGGCCGGAACGCACGAAGGCCATGGGATCATTTATGATCCCATGGCCTTCGGATGTCTGGCCAGCAAAAAGTGTGCGGTTTACTTCGGCTTGCGCAGCATCTGGCCGCGCTCGGCGGCAGCGTCCGCCAACTGCGCGTCAAGCTCGCCGGCGCGGACAGCTTCGACCAGCGTCTCGATGACCTTCGGCAGCGCAGAAAGCTCGCCAGCCTCGATGGCGTTCTTGTCCTTGGCGAAATCGATGGCCTTTCCGGCATAGCGGATCGCGAAGAACACCTTGCCGTTGCCGTCGGTGAACCAGCCCTGCCGCACGCGCTTCAGCGTTTCAACCTCGACGCGGACGCCCTCGACATTCTTCTTGCGCACGATATGCGTCGGCGTGAATGCCTGACCGGCGATCTTCGCCTCGGCCATCTGCTTCTGCTCGGAGAGCGCCGCGACCATCTTCTCCCGCGCACGCTGCACCGGATCGACGACTGCGCGAACCGGAACTGCGGAGGTGAGCTTGAGAGCCTTGAGGTGGGACATGCTGTGATCCTTTCCGAAACCGTTGAACGTGTTTCCCGGATACAGCCGTCTGCCAAAAGGGCGAGCCTCGAATGACATGAGCACGATAGAAAAATCAGAAATTCCTAAAAGATGCACACTTGAAACACGCACAGCGGGATCTGATATAAATGAGGCATGCAACTTTGGAGATTATTTAATGTCAAGTAATAGTAAGCAAACGTCTTCCGGTATCGCATCCAAAGCAGCTTCCACGCTGAGCGATCCGAATGCATCGGCAACTGCCAAGAGCTTGGCCGCATCGGCTTTGGCGCAGTCGGGGACTGGAAAGCAGACTGGTGCAGAAATGGAAGATAAAGCAGCCCGCGTCTTGGCCAGCACCAAATACAGCGATGAGACGAAGGCCCTTGCCGGCTCGGTGTTGTCGCAGTCCAATAAATCGCGTTGAGAAGACCGGACGCCGTGATTTTCCGGGTGCCGTGCGGTGGCCGGCACTCGGGAGCGCCGGGGCCGTAGTGCAGACAATAGATATTTCTTGCAATTTTGGCGTGCCTCGGCAAACGGAACCGGAGGCGTTTCTACGCAGTGGCGCTTGAGGGGATTACCTTTAGCGGAACAACTGCATAATATTTTCGGCGTTGCGGTTGGCGATCTGCAAGGACTGGATGGCGAGCTGTTCCTGCGTCTGGAGCGCCTTGAGCCGTGTCGATGCCTCGTTCATGTCGGCATCGACAAGACGGCCAATGCCCTTTTCGATGGATGCCATCAGGACTTGCGCGAACTCGCTCTGCATGTCGATGCGGGTCTTCACCGCGCCGAGGGTGCTGGCACCGGATATAATCTTCTCCAACATTGCATCAACGCCGAACAGATAGTTATCGAGATCATTGGCGGGATCGGTGATATCGACGTCGAGAATGTCGAAATCCGGCGCGGGGCCGAGATTGTCGCTGACATTGCCGATCCGCATATAGGCCCGGCTTCCTGCGTTCGGATACAGCGTCTTGTCGATGTCGAAGACGATGCCGCCTGGTATCGGTGTGGCATCCAGGCCGTGCCCCTCAAGAGCATAGTCCAGCAGGGCTGCAAAAGCTCCCTCAGACGGAATTCTGCCATCGGTCGTTCCCATCACGAGATCGACCATATCGCGTGTGACGGTGATTGTCGTTGCCGGATCGCTGCCCACCTGAATGTCAAAGCTGAACTGGATATCGCGGTAGATCGTAAAGTGCCCGCTGAAGCTGAAGCTCCATTGCGGATACTGGTTGTTGAGTTCGGACAGCGGTGTGTTTTCCAGACCAGCACCGAAGCTGCCCGAACCGAAGTTCGACGTGACGCCGGTAATCTCGGTACTCGATCCGGGCAGGCCGGTCGTTTCCTCGCTTGAGATACCCAATTTATTGCCACCGGCCCATCCGGCAGAAGCCGGGACAGCATTGGCAGTGAATACATAATCGAGGATGGCACCATAGTCCTGCGCAGTTGCCACGATGCCATCGCTCGTACCAAGCGCGGCATCGACAACCGCCCGGTCGATCACCAGCGTATGGCTGACGCCGGGTGCAAGCGGGCTGTCATCGACCATGACGCCCAGGGTGATCGTGTCGGCGGCTCCGAGCGTGAAGGGGCCGGAGAAAGCATAGTAGCTTTGAGCCCGGCTGCTCTGCTGGTTGGTGTTTGCGCCGTGAAACCCGCCGATATCACCGAGCGAACGGATATCCTTCTGTAAGGCCCCACCGCCACCGACGTTGAACAGGCTGAGGTTGGCCATGTCGATTTCCGTAGTGCCGACATGCACATTTCCACTAGCGGAGCGGATGAAGGATGACGTGATGCTGGTCGGCAATCCCGATAGCTCGTTGAGGTCCTGCGGAGCATCCGTGTTCAGCCAGTTGACGCCGTTAAAGCTGGCGGATGTTGCGATTGAAACGAACTGCTCCTTGAACTGGCCAAGCTCGGTCTGGATTTTCGCCTTGTCCACGCCGTCTTCCTTGGCGGCAACGAGCTTTGCCCGGAATTCTCCAAGCACGTCTATGGTAGCATCGAGCCCCGAATAGGCGACATCGATCTTTGCAGCACCAAGCCCGAGCGCATCCGAGACAGCCGAAAGCGCGATGTTGTCGGAGTGCATCGTCGTGGAGATCGACCAATAGGCAGCATTGTCGGCTGCGATCTGCACGCGGAGGCCAGAACTCACCTGCCGCTGCGTCTCGGCCATGTTACTGCCGATCGTGCGCAGCGTTTGCAGCGCGGCCATTGCGGAGGTGTTCGTTAGAATGCTGGTCATGCAAGAAGCCTGCGGTGATGCTCCCCGTCAGCCGAACCAGCGTCCGCTCAAGTTGCAATGCACTCAACCCGCGTTAACGCTTCGTTAACCATTGCGGCGTCACAACCGTTGTTGAGAGCTGTGGTGATTTGCGTCGGCTTTCTTCCGATCCCGACACCTCCTTTCCGCTAGCCGCAGCCTTACGCCGGTGCAGCCATTTGCACCCCGCGCTCCCTCATGCTCGCCCGCCCGATAGCCCCATGTTAGCGGATCGCAACATGAGGAGGCCGTCATGGGCACCGAAGACAGCAACAGCAGCACCTTTCCGATCCGGGCTTACTCCTACGTCCGTATGAGCACCCGCAAGCAGCTTCGCGGGGACAGCCTGCGCCGGCAGCTTGAGCGGTCGAAGGCGTTTGCGGACGAACACTCTCTGCTTCTGGATGACAGCTTGCAGGATCTGGGCGTCAGCGCATGGAAGGGCAGGAACTTCAAGACCGGCGCGCTCGGCCGGTTCCTTGCGATGGTCGAGAGCGGACAAATCCCAAGGGGCAGCTATCTGCTGATCGAGAGCCTCGACCGGCTATCGAGGGAAGCCGTGCCGGATGCGCTGACGCTGTTCATGGCGATCATCAATGCCGGCATCGTCATCGTAACATTGGGTGAGGACCGACAGGTTTACAGCCGCGACCGGCTCAACGGGGATTGGACCAAGCTGATCATCGGACTTGCGGTCATGTCGCGCGGTCATGAGGAGAGCCAGACGAAAAGCGAGCGCATCAGCGCGGTCGCCAAACGCAAACGGGAACTGGCCCGCGAAGGTAAGGGCCATATCACCAGCATCACCCCCGGATGGATCGATGCCAAGCGGATCGACGCTAACCGCTACGAGTTCACCCTGAACCACCATGCCGTAACGGTGAAGACCATCTACGAGATGGCGACGCGCGGGCTCGGTGCGACGGTGATCGCGCGCAAGCTCAACGCGGATGGCGTTCCCGCGTTCAAGAGCAAGGACGGCTGGTATCAGAGTGTCATCAAGGCGCTGCTCACCCGGCAGGATGTCATAGGAACGTTCCAGCCACATCGGATCGTTGATAGAAAGCGTGTGCCGGATGGAGATCCGGTTGCCGATTATTTCCCTGCTGCCATCGACAAGGATTTGTTCCTGCGGGTGCAGGCCATGCGGCGCAATCCGGGCAAACCCGGACGCAAGGGCAACACGTTCGCCAATCTTTTTACCGGGCTCTGCCACTGCGCGCATTGTGGTGGGCCGATGACGATGAAAATGAGCCGGGTCAAGGGCAATGAAAACGGCCGGTATCTGGTGTGCGCGAACTATGTTCGCGGGCATCGCTGCATCGATGGCAACCGGCATTTCCGTTACGAGCCGCTGGAGGCGGCTATCCTTGATCACGTCACGGAAATCAATCTCGCGGAAACGCTGCAAGCAGCACGGCTCGATGACAACGTGCGGGAACTTGATGAGACAATTGCTGGTCTGTCGCTGCAACTGGAGGAGCTTCGGCGGAAAGAGCAGCGGCTGGCGCAGATAGTCGAGGATGATACCGAGCCGCCAGACGCCATTGTGGATCTTCTGAAAATCCGACAGGGCGAACGGCAGGCTGTCGAAGCCGAGCTACGACACCAGCAGGCCGAAAGAAAGCGCGGATTAATTCGGCAAGAAAGTCCTACTGAAACATGCGATTGCATCGGCAGGCTGCGTGACGCATGGGAGCAAGCCGACGGCGCTACTCGCTATGACCTTCGCTCAGAGGCGCATGCGGCTGTAAGGGAAATCATCACGGAAATCAGTTTCGACAGTGGTGATTGTTCCGCGACGTTGATCGTGGAAAACGGCATCGTCGTGCATCGGTTTACCGATGGTCGCGCCTCCCACCGACATCAAATGTGGTGCGCGATGCCAGTGACGATAACGCGAGCCGCTTGATACGATTTTTACTACGCGCCCTGCCCGCCGTATCTTTGCGAAAGTTTGTCAGCGGTGCGCACAGTGGTCGCTCCGGCTTTCAACTCGGCCAAGCGTTTTTCCAACAAAGCGATTTCATCATAGGTCTCGTCGTCCAGCAGCTTCGGCTCCTTCATCAAGTCCTCCTCGCCGGGGCGGAGGAAGTCCTTGATCTGCTCGGTGTTGACCTGAGCGTAGTGCTTGTCGATCATCGAAATTGAGGTGCGGGTGTTGCGGGCGACGTGATGGATCGAAACGTTGTTCGCAAGCATCTGCGAGATGTAGAAGTGCCGGAATGAATAGGCAGTTCGCTTGACGCCTCGGTTATCGTATTCCAAATCGGCCGCTTTGAGCAGGGCGTTCAAGCCGCGCTGGAACGACAGGACGGACTTGCCACTTGCATCCGCAAAGACAGGATCGTCATCGGTGGGTTCACGGCCTACCTCGTTGACGAATAGGTTCCACAACATATGGAGCGCCTGGATCGCGCCGTGCAGCGGTACGGCGTCGCCATGTTTGCTTTTTCCATGAACCTGTAGCCGGGCATCCTGTTGGAAGAGGGGAAGGTCTTTCGTATCGCGGTAGCGGAGGATGTTGCTCCATTTGAGGTTTTTTGCCTCCGTGGGGCGCAGGCCCGAACTAGCCATGAACTCTATATAGGCGTGCAGACGAACGCGATCTGAGCGCACGCGGCTGGTAAGCGTGCTTTGCGTCCAGACCCGACCGTCTTTCGCCTTGATGAGCCTCACCGATTGCTGAGGCTCGCTGATCCTCTCCAAGCTCTTGCCGAGCAGACGTTCGTATTCCTCCGGTGCGAAACCGGGTCGGCGCGTGTCGGGCTTTTTCTTCGCTCTGACAGCAGGAATGATAATGGGCTTGCAATAGCCCCATTTCGCTGCCTGCTCGAATAGCTCACGGATGATCACCATCTCGCCCTTGACCGTGCTCAAAGCTGCGACCTTCCGCGGCGCAGGGCGAATGAAGACCCGGCCGTCTTCGCGTTCGCATCGGATTTTCTGAATGTGAATGCCGGGACCAGCCGTCCAATAGGTCTTGCGCCATTCCAGGTATCTTTCGATATCGGCGGTGGTGATCGTTTCTATGGCGCGATCACCGAAGTAGCCGACAGGAAAACGTCGAATGATCGGCGGCCAATAAATCGGGTGATATTTGCTGCGTTCGTCACGCTCGGCCTCTGCGACGACTTTTTCGATGAACTCTTCCGCCACCTCGACAAAGGAGCGGCTATCCAGCGAAAGGCCCTGTTTGTTGCGAAAGCTCTGCTCGTGCCAGATTTCGTAGGCGCGTTGCAGCGCCTCTTCCTCGTTTGCGGTTCCCAGCGTCCTTTTGTATTGCTTGCCGCCGAGCGAATATCGCATCGACCAGTTCCGCGTACCTTCTCGCTGGAAGAGCGAAAACGGGGTCTTCTTCGTTGAGGCCGGGCTTTGCAGCATAACGTGGGGCACCTTTCGAGTTGCTATGGTCGGTGCGCTGCGCTGAAACTGCGCTAGCGACGTGTCCAGGCTCCGGAAGGCTACCTTGAAATCATTGAAGAATTCCCAAGCGCATGCGCTACTGAGCTAGGACTGAACTAGCTTATTTCCACCCCATGCGAGGACAAGAAAAAACTGATAAATCAATGATTTCAAATAGTTCAGTGGCGCACCCGGTAGGATTCGAACCTACGACCTTTGGAATCGGAATCCAACACTCTATCCAGCTGAGCTACGGGTGCTTGCCCTAGGCGATGACTCGCCTGTCCGATGACAGGGTTCTTAGCCTAGCTGGGGGCGGGCTTCAATCGGGAAAATGCGGAAATCGGCGTTTCCGGTGGTGTTGAAAGGATAGAGCCGCCAGCGGGGTCGCGGGCGGCTCTTTGTTTTCGGCTTGAGCCGGTCAGGCGGTCTGCATTGCGCCGGGACCGGGGATGGCTTTTTCGGGGACCTTGCCGAGGATGATCATGCCGAGTACCTCGTCCTTGGTGACGTCCTCGGTACGGGCGTGCCCGACGACCTGGCCGTTCTTCATCACCGAGACGCGGTCGGCGAGGTCGAAGACGTCGTGGATGTCGTGGCTGATCAGGAAGATGCCGATGCCTTCCTTCTTCAGCTGCTTGATCAACTCGCCGACCTGCGCCGTCTCCTGCGGGCCGAGCGCTGCGGTCGGCTCGTCCATGATGAGGATGCGGGCGTTGAACAGGATGGCGCGGGCGATCGCCACCGACTGGCGCTGGCCGCCGGACAGCGCCTTTACCGGCTCCTTGAAACGCTGGAAGTTCGGGTTAAGGCGGCCCATCACTTCGCGGGTTTTCGCTTCCATCGCCACGTCATCGAGCGTGCCCCATGGGGTGCGGAGTTCCCGGCCGAGATAGAGGTTGGCGGCGGCATCGACATTGTCGGCGACGGCGAGCGTCTGGTAGATCGTCTCGATGCCGTATTTCTTGGCGTCGCGCGGGTTGTTGATGTCGGCGGGTTCGCCATTGATCAGGATCTCCCCGCCATCTCGCTTGTAGGCGCCGGAGAGGATCTTGATCAGCGTCGACTTGCCGGCGCCGTTATGGCCGAGAAGTGCCACCACTTCGCCGGGATAGAGGTCGACCGAGGCATTGTCCACGGCGTGGATGCCGCCGAAGGAGATGGAGATGTTCTTCAGCTCCACGAGGGGCGTACTTGTGTCCGTCATTGGATGGGCTCCTCTTACTTGGCGCGGGCGCGGTAGACCGTGTCGAGCCAGACGGCGACGACAAGGACCATGCCCACCACGATGCGCTGGAACGGGGTGTCGATGCCGACCAGCACCATGCCCGATTGCAGCGATTGCATGACGAGGGCGCCGAGCATGGCGCCTGCGATTGTGCCCATGCCGCCGGCAAGCGATGTGCCGCCGATGACGGCTGCGGCGATGGTGTAGAGCTCGTCGAGTTCACCCTGCGCGTTGGTTGCGGCATTGAGGCGGGCGGTGGAGATGGCGGCGGCGATGGCGCAGAGAATGCCCATCAGCGCGAAGATTTTCACCGTCACCCAGCGGGTCTTGATGCCGGCGAGTTCCGCGGCCTCCTGGTTGCCGCCGATCGCGAAGACGTAGCGGCCGAAGCGCAGGCGTGTCGAGATGAAGGTCATGACGATGCCGACGACGATGGCGATCAGCACGGGGATGGCAATGCCGTGCGGGATGAACAGGCCGCCCTCCGGCCAGGCGATGCCGTTGGCGTCGGCATATTTGCGGGCAATGGCGACGGGCCAGGGATAGGCATTGACGACCGCGATCGCACCGAGCACCAGCGCACAGCCGACGGCGGTCAGAAAGTATTCCGCCCACATCGGGCGCTGCGGGAAGCCGAAGCGCTGGCGCTGCTTGCGTGAATTGATGATGGTGGCGACGATGGCGATGCAGGCGAGGACGCCGACGATCCAGCTCGCCGTGGCGCCGATCGAGCCTTCGGTGCCGCCGCCCATCAGGCGGAAGGTGGCATCCATTGGGGCCACCGTGCGGCCGCTGGTGACGAACCACGTGGCGCCGCGCCAGACGAGCAGGCCGCCGAGCGTCACGATGAAGGAGGGCACGTTGAGGAAGGCGATGATCGAGCCGTGCAGCGCGCCGATGGCGGCGCCCAGCGTGATGCCGGCAAGCAGCGTGATGACCCAGATCGCCGGGTGATTGAAGCCAAGCAGCTGCGGCAGCAGTTCGGCCTGCAGCACGCCCATGCTCATGCCCACGAAGCCGAGAATGGAGCCGACGGAAAGGTCGATGTTGCGGGTGACGATGACGAGCACCATGCCGGTCGCCATGACGGCGACGGAGGCCGTCTGGACGGAGAGGTTCCACAGGTTGCGCGGTGTCAGAAACAGGCCGCCGGACAGGATGTTGAAGCCGATCCAGATGATCAGCATGGCGCCGATCATGCCGAGCAGGCGCGTGTCGATCTCGGTGGCGCGAAAGAAGCGCTTCACCGGATTCTCGCCCGCCGATCGCGCGCGGTTGGCATGTGCGGTAGTCGTGATGTCGGCCATGGCTTTGCCGTCCCCCCACTTTTGTTGACGTGTCCTTCGGGCGCGCGGATTTTTATCCGTTTCGAGGATGTGTCGCCGTCGCATCCTCCGCCCGCTGCCCATCTTGCGCAAGCGCCGCAACGTGTGACGTTGCGGCGCCTGGTGATGGTCAGGTCATTTGCGGTTCATGGCCCGTCAGTTGCAGGCCGCAACCGAGCCGGCAGCGACGCCCTGGCAAGCCGTTTCCTTCGGGATCCAGCCGGCGTCGATGACGACGTTCAGGTTGTCCTTGGTGATCGGCAGCGGTGCGAGGAAGACCGACTTCATCTCGACGCCCTTCGGGCCGCCGTTGAAGGTGGTCACGCCTTCGATTTCGTCCATGGTCTTGCCGCTGGCGAGCGTTGCTGCAATTTCCGCAGCGCGCTTGCCGAGTTCGCGGCTATCCTTCCAGACCGATACGGTCTGGGTGCCGAGTGCGACGCGGTTCAGCGCAGCGTGGTCGGCATCCTGGCCGGAGACCGGTACGGAGCCGGCGAGGCCCTGGGCAGCCAGGGCCGCGATTGCGCCGCCGGCCGTGCCGTCATTCGAGGCGACGACTGCGTCGACCTTGTTGTCGTTCGCCGTCAGGAACTGTTCCATGTTCTTCTGGGCGTTTTCCGGCTTCCAGCCGTCGGTGTAGGCTTCACCGACATTCTTGATTTTGCCGGCATCGACCGCTTCCTTCAGCACTTCCTGCTGGCCTGCGAAGAGGAAGTCGGCGTTCGGGTCGGACGAGGAGCCCTTGATGAAGACATAGTTGCCTTCCGGTTTCACCTTGAACACTTCGCGGGCCTGCATGCGGCCGACTTCCTTGTTGTCGAAGGTGATGTAGAAGGCAGCCGGGTTTTCGATCAGGCGGTCGTAGCCGACGACCGGGATGCCTTCTGCGGCGGCCTTCTCGATGGCCGGGCCGATGGCTTCCGAGTCCTGGGCGAGAACGATGATGGCGTTTGCGCCCTGGGCGATCAGCGATTCGACGTCGGTCAGCTGCTTTGCGGCAGACGACTGGGCATCAGCCGAAATGTACTTGTCGCCGGAGGCTTCGAGCGCTGCCTTGATGGCGGCTTCGTCGGTTTTCCAACGCTCTTCCTGGAAGTTCGACCAGGAAACGCCGACCACGAGGTCCTTGGCGTGTGCAACGGAATGCAGGGAAACGATGATGGCAGCCCCTGCCATCAGCTTCAAAACGAACTTCATAATATCCTCCCAAGTGAACACCGGCCGCCTGGACGAACCTCCCGTCCAATCAACGACCGGCCACGATCTTACTGTCTCGATACCCCTCCCGACGGTGCCGGGACTTTTTTCTCGACAGTCGAGAAAATAAATGTCAGAACTTTTGCAGGCTGTCAACATGGCTTGAAAGGCCTTGAATGACGGCACGACAGATGCTTTGGGAGGGGCATGTGTTGCAGCATGTGAGAGTGAGTGGAATCCGGGGATGCTGACCAAGTCGAGCACGGAGCTTGTGCGTCAGCAGAACAGCGCGCTCGTGCTCGCCTCTCTGCGCCGGCACGGGCCGCTTGCCCACACCGATATTTCCCATCATACCGGCCTTGCCTCCGCGACCGTTTCGGCAATCACCGCCGATCTCGAAAAGGCGGCCGTGCTGGAGCGCCGCGAGCAGCAGGCGTCTGCGTCGCGCGGGCGGCCGCGTGTCATCTTCGGCCAGCGGCGCGATGCCGGCTACCTCATCGCCGTGCGCATCGCCTCGGACATCGTGCAATATTCGCTTGCCGACTATGGCGGCACGCTGCTCGACCGCTTCGAAGAGGCGCGCAATCATGCGGATACCGCGACGCGGCCGTTTGGCGAAGCCTTTGTGGCGGCCCTCGACAAGCTGGTGAGCCGCTCGCGGATCGACCGCGCGCAGGTGCTCATCGTCTCGATCAGCAGCAAGGGCCTCGTCGATCCCGCGACGGCGCGTCTTGTCTGGTCGCCGGTCTTCGGTTCGCAGCAGGTCGATTTCGCAGCCCTGCTGCAGCCGCACTGGCGGGCCAAGATCCTGCTCAACAACGAGACTTTGCTCGTGGCGCATGCCATGGCGCAACGCATGGAGAAGGCGGGGATCAAGAATTTGCAGGCGGTCGCGGCCCTCTCGCTCGGCCACAGCATCGGGCTCGGCATCGCGCGGTTCGATCGTACCGGTGAACTGTCGGTCACGGCGCCGAATTTCGGGCACATGCTGAATTCGTCGGATGGCAAATTGTGCCGCTGCGGCTCGCACGGCTGTATCGAGGCGTCGGCCGGTTTCTACGGCATCCTGCGCACCGCCTTCGAAGTGCCACCGGATACGATCCCCGCAAAATTCGTGCCGCTTGTGGAAATGGACAAGATCGCGCTGCGCGCCCGGCAGGGCCATCGCATGTCGGAATATGCCTTCCGTCAGGCAGGCCTCGCTCTGGGGCAGGGGCTGTCGCGCGTTGTGAGCCTCTACGAAAGCATGCCGATTGCCATCACCGGCCCCGGCACACGCTATTTCGACCTGATCCATCGTGGCCTCGAAGAGGGGCTGGCGCAATCACAGCAGGTCCGCCTGTTCGGCGCCCCGCCGATCTCCGTGGTGCCGGAGGAGGCAACGCTGGTGCTGGAGGGGCATCTCGACCGCGCGCTGGCGGAGATGGATCATGATGTCATCGCTGCGCGGACGGACGGGGATTGAGGGCGCAAAAGCGGAGAGATGCCAGATCCGCTGTTGAGGCCCCCAACTTCCGTCATCCTCGGGCTTGACCCGAGGATCCATGCCACAAATTCAACGTATACCGTGATGCGTGGATCTTCGGGTCAAGCCCGAGGATGACGGAGGAGAGGTGGGGCGGCGTTCCAAAACAAAAAGACCGGGCGATAGAATCGCCCGGCCAGTTGCTTGGGAGGAGGGTTTCGTCAGGCGACGGAGATCTGGCGCTTTTCTTCGACCGACTTCACGGCCGCATCGGCGAGTGCCAGCGCTGCAAGACCATCCGCGCCGGACGGCGAGATCGTCGCGCTCTTTTCGATCGCCGCGATGAAGGCGGCGATCTCGTTGGCATAGGCTTCGGTGTAGCGGGTCATGAAGAAATCGTGCAGCGGCGGGCGTGTGTAGCCGTCGCCGTTGGCGATTTCGATCGAGACCGGGCGCTGGTTTTCGGCGGAGACGACGCCCTTGGAGCCGTGTACCTCGATGCGCTGGTCGTAGCCGTAGGTGGCGCGGCGGGAGTTGGAGATGATCGCCTGCTTGCCGGACTTGGTCTGGAGGATGACCGAGACGCTGTCATAGTCACCGGCCTTGCCGATTTCCGGGTCGACCAGAACGGCGGCGGTCGCCGAGACCGAGGCGACCTCTTCGCCCAGCAGGAAGCGGGCCATGTCGAAGTCGTGGATCGTCATGTCGCGGAAGATGCCGCCCGAACGCTTGATGTAGTCGACCGGTGGGGCGCCGGGGTCGCGGGACGTGATGGTGACCATCTCGACGTCGCCGATCTTGCCGTCGTCGATCGCCTTGCGCACAGCCATGAAGTGGGGGTCGAAGCGGCGGTTGAAGCCGACCATCAGCTTGCCCTTGGTCTCTTCCACCACCTTCATGCAGGCGCGCACGCGGTCGACGTCGAGATCGATCGGCTTTTCACAGAAGATCGCCTTGCCAGCGCGGGAAAAGCGTTCGATGAGGTCGGCATGGGTGTCGGTCGGCGTGCAGATCACGACCGCATCGATGTCCTTGGCGGCTTCGATCGCCTCGATCGTGCGCACATCGCAGCCATACTGCTTGGCGATGGCGTCGGCTGCGGCCGGGAAGGCGTCAGCGACGGCGACGAGCACGGCATCGGGATTGCCGGTCACGGCCTTGGCATGCACCTTGCCGATGCGGCCTGCGCCGAGAAGACCAAATCTCACAGTCATCTTCATTCTCTCTAGGTGGACCGCAGGTTTCAGCCTTGCGGGGTAGGGATGGGGCGATGCGCTCGCCCCGCAAAAGCGCCGCGGGAGTTCGCGGAATGGATGTCAGGTCTTGCGCTTCTTCTGGCGGTAGACGTCGACGACGACGGCGGCCACGATGATCACGCCCTTGACGATCTCCTGGTAGAAAGCATCGACGCGCAGGAAGGTAAAGCCCGATGTCATGACGCCGAGGATGACGGTGCCGATGACCGTGCCGGTGATGCGCCCGACGCCGCCGGCAAGCGAGGTGCCGCCGATGACGGTCGCGGCAATGGCATCGAGTTCATACATCACGCCCATGCCGGCCTGCGCGGTCTGGGCGCGGGCGGCGGTGACGACGCCGGCGAGGCCTGCGAGTGCCCCGGCAATCGCGTAGACCTTCACAAGGTGCGATTCGACGTTGATGCCGGAGACGCGGGCCGCCTGCACGTTGGCGCCGATTGCATAGGTGAACTTGCCGTAGCGGGTGTAGCGCAACGCGATGTGGAAGATCACGGCGACGACGAGGAAGATCACGACGGGCCAGATGCCGGTGCCGATGAAGTTGAACTGTTCCGTCAGGCCAGAGACCGGCTGGCCCTTGGTGTACCACTTTGAGATGCCACGCGCCGAAACCATCATGCCGAGGGTGGCGATGAAGGGCGGGATCTTGGTCTTGGCGATGAGCTGGCCGTTGACGAAGCCGGCAAGCAGGCCGACGCCGACCCCAACCGCCAGTGGCACGATGAAGGGAAGGTCCGTCAGCGAGGGATAGAGCGCGCGCGGCCAGGTGGAGGCTTGCGCCAGCGAGGCGGTGAACATCGCCGTCATGCCGACGACGGAGCCGGACGAGAGGTCGATGCCGCCGGTGATGATGACCTGCGTCACGCCGACGGCGATGATGCCGATGACCGAGACCTGCAGGATGATGATCGTCAGACGCTGCGGGTTCATCAGGAAGCTCTGGCCGACAAAAATCCAGCCGAGGATTTCGTAGACCAGCGCAATGCCGACGAGGACGAGAAAGATGTTGAGTTCCGGCGGGAGCCGGCGGGCAGATTTCTGCGCGGCGCCTTGAGCCTGCGCGGCGGAATTCGTGCTCATGATTACCTCCCTTGCGGCCGCTCGGCGGCCTTAAATCTCACTGGCCCAATCTTGGGACCCGCTCTTACTGGGCTGCCAGTTCCATGACCTTGACCTGCGTCGCCTCCGCGCGGTCGAGAATGCCGGTGACGCGGCCCTCGTGCATGACCATGACGCGATCGCTCATGCCGAGCACTTCCGGCATTTCCGACGAAATCATGATGACGGCGACGCCGTCCTTGGCGAGTTCGGTGACGAAGCGGTGGATTTCCGCCTTGGCGCCGACATCGATGCCGCGGGTCGGCTCGTCGAGGATCAGGATGCGCGGATTGGTCAACAGCCAGCGGCCGATCAGCACCTTCTGCTGGTTGCCGCCCGACAGGTTCTCGATGCGCTCCGACAGGTTGGGCGTCTTGACCCTGAGCTTCTTGCTCATCTCCTCGCAGACTTTCGTCAGCGCGCCCTCGGAAACGAAGCCGTTCTTGACGAACTTGTCCTGCAACACCGCGATCTGCATGTTTTCCAGGATATCGAGGATCAGCAGACAGCCGGTGTCCTTGCGATCTTCCGTCAGGAACGCCATGCGGTGCTTGATTGCCGTGTTCGGGCTGTCGATGTTGACTTGCTTGCCGTTGATCGAGATCGTACCCGAGGTCGCCGGCGTCACGCCAAAAATCGTTTCGGCGACATTCGAGCGGCCCGAGCCGACGAGGCCGGCAACGCCGAGGATCTCACCGGCGCGCACATCGAAGGATACGTCGTGGAAGACGCCCTTGAGGTTGAGGTTCTTGACCGACAGCACGACATCGCCGATCGGCACCTCCTCTTTCGGGAACATCTGGGTGATCTCACGGCCGACCATCATGCGGATGATGTCGTCGCGCGTCACGTCGGTGGAGGCATGCGTGCCGATATACTTGCCGTCGCGGAACACCGAAAATTCGTCGGCAATCTCGAACAGCTCGTTCATCTTGTGGGTAATGTAGACGATGCCGATGCCCTGCGAGCGCAGGTCGCGGATGATCGTGAAGAGGTGGTCCACTTCGCGCTCGGTCAGCGCGGAGGTCGGCTCGTCCATGATGAGGACGTCGGATTCGTAGGAAACGGCCTTGGCGATCTCCACCATCTGGCGGTTGGCGACGGACAGGTCGCGCACCTGCACTTCCGGGTCCATCACGATGTTGAGGCGCTTGAAGAGTTCGGCCGTCTTGCGGTGCATCTCGCCGTGATCGACGAAACCGAAGCGGTTCTTGGGCTCGCGGCGGATCCAGATGTTTTCCGCCACCGTCATGAAGGGCATCAGGTTCAGCTCCTGATGGATCATGGCGATGCCGTTCTCCAGTGCATCGAGCGGTGATTTCAGGCGGATCTTTTGGCCCTTGAGCAGCACTTCGCCCTGGTCGGGCGTGTAGATACCGGCAAGGATCTTCATCAGCGTGGATTTTCCAGCACCGTTCTCGCCCATCAGCGCATGCACGGAGCCGCGCCTCAGCTTGAACTGGACGTCGTCAAGCGCGACGACCCCCGGGAATTCCTTGCGGATACCCTCCGCAGACAAGAGATATTCGGCATTCGGAATGGCGCCGCTAGCACGAACCGCGGCCATGGTGGTCGGACTGACCATCGTCCCCTCCCTCCCGGAGCAACCTGAAACGGATCGGACGCGCGCACGCCAGCGTGCGCGCGTCCTTCATAGTCTAACTGGCTTTCAAGAGATCGGTGAGCCGATCAGTTCTTGGCCTGGAAGTCGGCGATGTTGGCCGGGGTCACGAGCTGGAAGGGGATGTAGACCTTGGTGTCCACCTTTTCACCCTTGGCGAGCTTGAGTGCGGCATCGACCGAACCCTTGCCCTGGCCGGCAGCATCCTGGAACACCGTCACGTCGAGGTCGCCGGCTGCCATGGCGGCAAGGGCGTCCTGCGTGGCATCGATACCGGCAATGACGACGCTGTCCATCGAGCGGCCAGCAGCCTTCAGCGCCTGGATGGCGCCAATGGCCATTTCGTCATTGTTGGAGATTACGGCATCGAATTCCAGACCGGCAGAGAGCCAGTTGGTCATAAGGTCGGAACCCTGGGTACGCGACCAGTTGGCGGTCTGCTCCTCGACGATTTCGAGACCCTTGCACTCGTCGGTCGCGATCACGTCCTTGATGTCCTGCGTGCGCACGCGGGCGGCCTGGTTGGACAGTTCGCCCATCATGACGATGACCTTGCCCTTGCCGTTGAGCAGGCGGCAGACTTCCTTGGTTTCCAGCGTGCCGGATTCCACTTCGTTGGATGCGACGAAAGCCTGCTTCTCCGGCAGTTCGTTGACGTTCGCCGGCTCGCGGTTGACGTAGACGAGCGGGATGCCGGCGTCCGCTGCGGCCTTGGAGAGAGCGGCCGTCGCGTCGGTGTCAACCGGGTTCACGATGATGGCGCTGACGCCGGAAGCGATGAAGTTCTGGACCTGGCTCTGCTGCTTGGCGACGTCGTTCTGGGCGTCTTCGATCTGCAGTTCGACGCCGTCGAGCGTCTTGGCATAGTCGGTCATGCCGTTGCGCAGAACGGTCAGGAAGTTGTCGTCGAACAGCGCCATCGAGACGCCGATCGTTTCGGCGTGGGCGGCGGTGGACATCATCACGGCAAGCGCCGAGCTCAGAATGAATTTTTTCATGTCGTTCTCCTCCTCAACGTGGTGTCCGGCGGCACCACCGACTTGGCCGGAAAGCTGACCCTTGGGCAGCCCGGCCCTTGCTCCTCCCGGGAGGCAGGGGCCAAAACAGAATAAACAAACCGCGAATTCCGTCTTACGGAATGTTTATTCCATTTTCTCGATACAACGTCAAGCCCGTTCCATTTTTTCCGGCGGGCCATCGTCTCATGCTTGGGGAAAAGTGCCGGCGGGCTCACCGCCGGCAAGGGAAGTCAGGCGTTCTCGCTGATGTAGGCGACGCTTTGCGTGACCGCAGCCTTCGGGTCGGTGACACCGTGGACGGCGGGAGAGAACGGCTCGAAGGACAGTGGACCGGCATAGCCCGCCGAAAGCAAGGCCTTGATCTGGCTGACATTTCCAAGTCGGTCTTTCGGCCCGACCAGAACGCGATGGCCGTCCCGCATCTCGGCAACGGAGACGGCAGGGTCCTCGACGCCGGAAATGTGGACCAGGCCGGTCAGGTCGGCAAAGAGATCGGTCTCGCCGGCCAGATGATGATGGAACGTGTCGTGCACGAGGCGGAATGTCTGTTCCCCGCCCACCGCCTTGATCGCTTCCGCGGCCTCGCGCTTCGAGCGCAACGAGCAGATTTCGAAGCCGAGCGGCTCGACCAGGCCGATGATGCCGGCGGCATCCAGCAGGGGTTTCAGGGCCGTCAGCGCCTCGCGGAGGTTTGCCTGCCGCTCGCCATCCGCCTGGCCGGTACCGTCGTTCTTTGGCACGAGCACGAGCGCGCGGGCACCACAGGCCGCAGCGTAGTCGATGAGTTCCTTGGCCTCGGCCGCGCGGGCCGGCGTCCATTCGTTGAAACGCTGGAGGGCATTGATCGAGATGATCGTGACCCCATGGCGTTCGGCAAGCGCCTTCACATCGCTCGGCGTCGTGCCGTCGAGGATGGCGTTGCCGTCGAGGTCGTTGCGAATTTCGACGGACGTTATACCCAGCGAGACGGCAAGGGCAAAAAAGGCGTCGAGCGTCAGGGCGGGGGCGGTCATGTGGTTGAGGGCGAAATTCAGGGCGGGCATGGAATGGGTGTCCTCCGGTCGTCGAGGCTGCCGACAGGGCGCCTCGCATGCACGCATGAGGATCGGCAAGGCTTTTGCAGGCGTCAAAGGCGAAGGCGGAAAGACCGCCCTCATTGTTGACAGATTAGTCGTGAGAATGACGGAAAACCATCATTCCCGCGTCAGATATTCTCCGGCAGGAAGATGTCGAAGGGCAGGAAGGTCTGCCCTGGCACGGCCGTAGGGCCCTTTTCTATGGCGCCGACCATCAGCGAAATGAGCTCACGGCACAGGGCAGGCAGGGGGGTGTTGATCGCCATGGTGACGATATCGTCCGCCAGCCCTGCCTTCGATTCCGGTGTCAGTTCATTGACGATCAGCTGTACCTTGCCCGCAAAACCCTCCTCGCGGATTGCTGAAATCGCCCCTTCCATGCCGCCGCCGGCCACATAGAGACCGACGAGGTCGGGGTGCTGGGCGAGCAGGTTGGCGGTCGCCTCGTGGGTGATCTCGCTGGTGTCGAGGTTGACGAGCGTATCCAGCACCTCGAAATCCTGGCCTTTCTCGCGGAAGAAGGAGCGGAAGCCCATTTCGCGCAGTTCATGGCCGTGGAACCGGTGGCTGCCGACGAAAATCGCCACCTTCCCCGATCGTCTGGCCCCCTTGGCGATCATCCAGGCTGCAGTGCGGCCGACTTTCATATTGTTGAGGCCGATATAGCCCTGGCGCACATCCATGGCGAAGTCGGAAAGCAGGCAGAACAGCGGAATACCACGGGTTTTCAGGTCTTCCGCCATCGTGGTGGTTGCCGGATAGTCCGGGGCGACGACGGCGAGTGCCTGGTTGCGTGCTGAAAGCTGGCGCAGCATTTCCGTCATCGCAGCCGGGGTCTGTGCATTGATGAAGTCGATCTGCGGAATGATGCGCGCGGTGGTGCAGGCATTGCAGGCGGTTTCGATCTCGCGGGCGAAGTTCTGGTAGAAGGCCTGGCTGGGGCGCTGGAAGCTGAAGCCCAGTCGGTATTGCGGCAGGTCCTCGAAGACTCGCTGCCGGATGAGGCCGATCGCGTGATAGCCGATTGCGTTGGCGGCGTCATAGACGCGGCGCGCGGTCTCCTCGCGCACCTTGTGGCGACCGTTCAGCACCCGGTCGACCGTTGCCACGCTGACGCCGGCTGCGTTGGCCAGGTCCGTTATGGTGGGCCGCGACGCCATGTTCCCCTCCCTGAAAGTTTCCATCAGGATCGAATGATGGTGAATGATGGAATTTGACGCATTCTATCATGGCAGGATTGAGAGATGCAAGCAGCGGCGCTATCGTTTGTGCATGAGACGAGGCGGGCTGATCGAGAGCGCCCGGACGGAGGAGAGAGCGATGAAGCCGACGAAGCGGGACTACAGCCTTCTTGGCCGCGATGCCGAAGCTGCCGTTGCCAATGGGCTGGCTGCCGCCGAGTGGTATCACACCGACATCCCGCGCAAGGAGATGAAGGCGCTGATGCAGCGCAGCGACGGGCCGGCGATCCGCGATACCGCGATCTGGCTCGGCACGATGCTCGTCACGGCCGCTGCTGGCATCTGGTTCTGGGGAACCTGGTGGGCGGTGCCGTTCTTCCTGGTCTATGGCGTGCTCTACGGTTCGGCGTCGGACTCACGCTGGCACGAATGCGGCCACGGCACGGCTTTCAAGACGCTGTGGATGAACGACGCGGTCTACCAGATCGCCTGCTTCATGATCATGCGCAACCCGGTCACCTGGCGCTGGAGCCATACGCGCCATCACACCGACACGGTCATCGTCGGCCGTGACCCTGAAATCGCCGTCATGCGCCCGCCGGACCTTCTGCGCCTCGTCCTGAACTTCTTTGGCCTGCTCGACGCGTGGCACGCCGTCGTCGATATGGTGCGCAATGCATCAGGCGTGATGAGTGCTGCGGAAAAGACCTTCGTGCCGGAATCGGAGCAGCCGAAGGCGATCCGTATCGCCCGCATCTGGCTTGCGATCTATGTCGCGACCATCGCGCTCTGTTTCGCCACGGGGTCGATCCTGCCAGCCATGCTGATCGGCCTGCCACGGCTCTATGGCGCCTGGCATCATGTGCTGACGGGTCTGCTCCAGCACGGCGGCCTGGCGGACAATGTCATCGATCACCGACTGAACAGCCGCACGGTCTACATGAACCCGTTCAGCCGCTTCATCTATTGGAACATGAACTACCATGTGGAGCACCACATGTTCCCGATGATCCCATACCACGCGCTGCCGCGGCTGCACGCCATGATCAAGCATGACCTGCCGACACCGAACCCGTCCATGTGGCACGGCTACCGAGAAATGATCCCGGCCTTCCTGCGCCAGCTGCGCAACGAGGACTACTTCCTGAAGCGCGACCTGCCCGCGACGGCACGGCCCTACAAGGAAGAGTTTCATGCCGAGCCAGCCGTCGTGGCTGCCGAATAACAAGCATTCACTGGAGGAGACGACCATGAGCGATACCTGGATCGAGGTCTGCGCGGCAGACGAGATCGACGAAGAGGATGTCATCCGCTTCGATCATTCCGGACGCACCTTTGCGATCTATCGCAGCCCGGAAGGCACCTATCACGCGACCGACGGCCTCTGCACCCATGAGAAGATCCACCTCGCCGATGGGCTCGTGATGGATCACGTCATCGAATGTCCCAAGCACAACGGCCGCTTCAACTACAAGACCGGCGAGGCCAAGGGCGCGCCTGTCTGCGTCGACCTCAAGACCTATCCAGTCAAGGTCGAAGGCGGCACCGTTTTCATCGGGCTCTAGAATCTCTTGGGGAGGATCGTTTCATGGCGAATTTCGTCATCGTCGGCGCCGGTGAATGCGGTGCGCGCGCGGCTTTTGCGCTCCGCGAAAAAGGGTTCGATGGCGCGATTACGCTGATCGGCAGCGAAGTCCATCTGCCTTACGAGCGCCCGCCGCTGTCCAAGGATGCCCTGGTCGCCGGGGCCGGCCCGAAGCTCGTTGCCGACGCGGCGCGCTATGCCGAGGCACGGATCGACGTGCTTACCGGTCGCACCGTTTTGGAAATCGACCGTGCCGGCAAGCGCATCCTGTTCGATGACGGCGCCGCACTCCCCTATGACAGGCTGTTGATTGCCACCGGCGCCCGGCCGCGCGCCTTGCCGGGCACACGCCACGGCGGGCGCATCGCCGCGCTGCGCAGCCATGACGATGCCGTACGTATTCGCGCGCATCTGGTGGAGGGCAGCCATGTCGCCATTCTCGGCGGCGGTTTCATCGGCCTCGAACTTGCCGCAAGTGCACGCACGCTCGGCGCGACGGTCACCCTCATCGAAGGCCTGCCGCGCGTGCTGAGCCGCGGTGTGCCGGCTGAGATCGCGGCGATCGTCGCAAATCGGCATGTCGCCGAAGGGGTGGAGATCCTGTGTGGTGCCAAGGTCGCCGGGGTCGAAGAATTGCCGGGCGAGGTGTGCATCACGCTGGAAGGCGGACGGATTGTTTCGGCAAACCTGCTCGTTGTGGGTATCGGCGCTGTGCCGAACACGGAGCTGGCGGAAGCGGCCGGTCTTGCGGTTGAAAACGGCATCGCGGTGGATGGCCTGCTGCGCACGTCCGATCCCGATATCTTTGCCGCCGGCGACTGCACGTCCTATCCGTTGCCGCTCTATGGCGACCGCCGCATTCGCCTGGAATCCTGGCGCAATGCGCAGGAGCAGGGCCAACTCGCCGCAGCCAACATGCTCGGCGGCGCGGAAGCGCACTCCGCCGTGCCGTGGTTCTGGTCGGACCAGTACGACATGACGCTGCAGATTGCCGGGCTTGCCGATGGTGCGGCCACGACGGTCCGGCGCGAGGTGGGCGAGGGGGCCTTCATCCTGTTCCACCTCGACGCCGATGGTCGGCTGATTGCGGCGAGCGGCATCGGGCAGGGCAATGTGGTTGCCCGCGACATCCGGCTTGCCGAAATGCTGATTGCCGCGCGCGTCCATCCCGACCCGGCCGAGCTTGCGGCACCCGAAATCAAGCTCAAGAAACTGCTCGCCGCCTGACCGGCGATACCCTGGGAGATGACAGTGAAGACCAAAAGACCGACGGTCGCCGACGTTCAGGCGATGAAGGGCAAGCGCCAGCTCACCATGCTGCGCGTCGTGACGCTGGAAGAGGCTGCGGCTGCCGAGCAGGCGGGCATTGACCTCGTCTCCGTGCCGCCCGCGCTGCTTGGGCCCGCCTTCCGCGAGGCGGCCCCGACGGTCTTTGCCTTCCCCGGGCTCGAATATGGTGACCTCGTCACGACGGACGACTATCTGCGCGGCGCCTTCCAGGCGATGAAGGCGGGCGGCGACGCCGTCTATTGTGCGGCCGGTCTCTCGACGGTGCGGCGCCTTCGGGAAGAAGGCATCCCGGTTTGCGGTCATGTCGGCCTCATTCCCTCCAAGGCGACATGGACGGGAGGCTTCAAGGCCGTCGGCAAGACGGCGGAAAGCGCACTGGAAATCTGGCGCCAGGTCAAGGCGCTGGAAGAGGCCGGCGCCTTTGCCGCTGAAATCGAGGTTGTGCCGGGCGAAATCGCCGCGGCGATCAGCGCCAAGACCTCGCTCGTCATGCTCTCGATGGGGGCCGGCACCGGATGCGATGCGCAATATCTCTTCGCGGACGACGTGCTCGGCCAGAACCGTGGCCACTATCCGCGCCACGCCAAGGTCTACCGCAACTTCGCGGCTGAACATGACCGGTTCCAGCAGGAGCGCATCGCCGCCTTCCGGGAGTATGCGGATGACGTGCGTTCCGGCGCCTATCCGGAGAAGGCGCATCTCGTCGGCATCGCGCCGGCAGAACTTGCTGCCTTCCTTGATCGTCTCGACGCCTGAAAAGCCGGTTCCCTCACGCGGGAAAACCCCCTATGTAGGCGGTCGAAGGCCTGAGGAGACGTTCATGAAAATCATCGACACCGACCATCCGTTCTACCGTCCGCTCTGGCGGCGGGTGCTTCTGGTCGCGGTCTGTGCAGCGTGGACGGGTGTGGAATTCTACAACAACGAGCAGACCTGGGGCACGATCTTCCTCGTCGTGACGGCCTATGTGTTCGCGAACCTCATCCTGTTCTTCAAGCCCTCCGATCCGGCGGAAAAGCCGCCGGAACAGGGCGGCGAGACAAAGAGTTAACGCAGCCCAAAACTCTTCTCGACATTGATCCGCCGGATCGTTTCGTCGATCAGCATGTTGGCGATCTTCATGCGCAGCGTCGCATTGATGCGCAGATCCTCCGGCGCGCGGTCGGGATGGTTGTCGCGAGCAAAACTGCGCCGGCGCGCCAGCAGGTCGTCCACGCTTTCCTTGCCGGTCAAGGCCAGGTCTTCCGCGACGTGGTCTGGTTCCGTGCGCAGCAGATGCGGCGGCGGTGCGGGTGGGGGCTCGATCGTCGGCGGGCTTTGCGGCTCGGGCGGGATTGGCGCGGGCTCTTCATAAAGATCCAGATAGGCGGCAGCGGCCTGCGAGCCGGACATGAAGGTAGCCCCCGTGCCCAGACCGGCAAAGCCGGAGGTCAGGCCGCGAATTTCTCCAAGGCCTTCGTCTTCATGAGCGTCGTGGTCGCCATTTTCTTCAGCGGCTTCGCGTGCCTCGGCCTTCAGCCTTTCGAGTACGGATTCAAAAACGGTCAGGCCGAACATGGTGTCTCCTTCGCTCAGTCGGGCGAAAGCATCCGGCTGCGTTGCAAGATCAGATCATAGAGCAGTTTGGCGCTCGGGGGCAGCGCCCTGCCTTTCACGGAAATGAGGCTGTATGGCTTGATGTCGATTTCGAAGTCGGTGTTGAGGATGCTGATTTCACCCGCCTGCGCGCCGACATCGGCGATGAAGACCGCCATGTCACGGGCGACAGGGGCGATCGCGTTCGAGCCGCAGACGATGGCGGTGGTCAGCAGGATGGACGAGGTGTTGACGACCGTGGAGGGCAGGGCGACGCCCGCCGCGATGAACAGTTCCTCGATGCGCCGCCTCAGCAGTGTGCCGGCCGGCTGGAACACCCAGTCGTAATGCGGCAGGTCGGCGAGGCCGACGACGGGCTTTTCCGTCAGCGGGTGGCCCTTGCGCACGATGAGGCAGGCCTTTTCGATGCCGATCTCGGTGACGTTGAACAGGCGCGGGTTGAGATCGTCCGGTACACGGGCGATGATGAAATCCTGCCTTGCGGCAAGCAGTTCGTGGGCGAGCACGTTGCTTGTCTCCACGCGCACGTTCACCTCGATGCCGGGATAGGCGGCACTCACCTGCTGGATGGCCGGCACGGCAAGGCTGATCGCCGGCGCCGTCACCGAACCGAGGAAGACCGAACCGCCGGTGCCGGATTTCAGCGCGGAAAGCTCGCGATCGACTTCACGCAGTTCGAGCAGGATGGTGCGGGCGCGTCGCGCGAAGGCTCGCCCGAAGGCGGTGAGCGCGACGCCGCGCGACACACGCTCGCAGAGCTGGGCCTTGAGGATCGTTTCCATTTCCGTCAGCATGCGCGACGCGGCGGGCTGCGAGATGTTCAGCGCATCGGCGGCCGCACTCACCTGGCTGTGCTCCTCGATGGCCACGATCATGCGCAGGTGGCTGAGCTTCAGGCCGCTGCGCAGCAGGGCGACACCCTGAAGGTTGTCGCCATCTTCGCCTGGAAAAAGTGGCTCGTCCCTGTCCTCTTGCAAGCGCATGTTTACCTCGTTTTATAAAATAGTACATTTGCCCCATGGTATATCAAATTTGATATCACTTTAGAAGCTTATTGCATTTGACAGTTATGGCAATTCGTACGACGTTGCGGCAATGTGCGCTGGGGTCCTTGGGAGTGGGGATCGGTGGGCTTTTGGCTCACCAGTCCAGGTCGTCGCCTGAAAGCGACCCCGCCCGTGCACAGAACAATGCCTGGCCGCAATTCCGGTCAGTGCGCACAAGGGAGAGACCTTTCAATGAAACTGATCACTTCGCTTCTCGCCGCCGCTGCCATCAGCGTTGCGTCGTTCGTTGCGCCGTCCTTTGCCCAGGACAAGGGCATGGTCGGCATCTCCATGCCCACCAAGACCTCGACCCGCTGGATTTCCGATGGCGAGACGATGGAAAAGCTGTTCAAGGACGCCGGTTATACGCCGGACCTGCAGTTTGCTGACGACGACATTCCGAACCAGCTCGCCCAGATCGAAAACATGGTCACCAAGGGTGCCAAGGTTCTCGTCATCGGCGCCATCGACGGCACGACGCTGTCCGACATCCTGCAGAAGTCTGCCGATGCCGGCGTGAAGGTCATCGCCTATGACCGCCTTATCCGCGATTCGGGCAATGTCGACTACTACGCCACCTTCGACAACTTCCAGGTCGGCGTTCTACAGGCCACCAGCCTCGTCGACGGCCTGAAGGCAAAATTCCCGGACACCAAGCCGTGGAACGTCGAACTCTTCGGCGGTTCGCCGGACGATAACAATGCCTTCTTCTTCTACGATGGCGCAATGTCGGTCATCCAGCCGCTGATCGACAGCGGCGCGATCGTCGTCAAGTCGGGCCAGACCGGCATGGAAACGGTCGGTACGCTGCGTTGGGATGGTGCCGTTGCCCAGGCCCGCATGGAAAACCTGCTCTCCTCGACCTACACCGACGGCCGCGTTGATGGCGTTCTGTCGCCCTACGATGGTCTCTCCATCGGTATCCTGTCGGCCCTGAAGGGTGTTGGCTACGGCTCGGGCGACCAGCCGATGGCGATCGTCACCGGCCAGGACGCCGAACTGCCGTCCGTCAAGTCGATCCTCGCCGACGAGCAGTACTCGACGGTCTTCAAGGACACCCGCGAACTGGCCAAGGTCACCGTCAGCATGGTCAACGCCATCCTGGAAGGCAAGGAGCCGGAAGTGAACGACACGAAGACCTATGACAACGGCGTCAAGGTCATTCCGTCCTACCTCCTGAAGCCGGTTGCCGTCGACAAGTCCAATGCCGAGAGGATCCTTGTCACGGACTCCGCCTACTACACGGCTGACCAGTTGAAGAACTAATCGTTCTTTCCACTCTCCGGGGTTCGCGCCATATGCGCGAACCCTCTTTTCTCCGGATCGCAGAGCGAATAGGCTCGGTTTCCCCGCCTGATGGTGGCGGATGGCCGCTGGAAACTGTCAATGAGCAAAACCCTTCTCGAAATGCGTGGCATCACGAAGACGTTTCCGGGCGTAAAGGCGCTCGACAACGTCAACCTGAAGGTCCGCGAAGGCGAGATCCACGCCCTTGTCGGCGAGAATGGCGCCGGCAAATCCACCCTCATGAAAGTGTTGAGCGGCGTCTATCCAGCCGGCTCCTATGAGGGGGAAATCCATTTCGACGGCGAAGTCCGTCGCTTTTCCACGATCTCCGACAGCGAGCATCTGGGCATCATCATCATCCACCAGGAGCTGGCGCTCGTGCCGCTTCTGTCGATCGCCGAAAACATCTTCCTCGGCAACGAGGTGGCGACGAACGGCATCATCGACTGGAAACTGGCGTTCCGGCGCACGCAGGAACTGCTGAACAAGGTGGGCCTCAAGGAGCCGCCAGGCACGCTGATCACCGATATCGGCGTCGGAAAGCAGCAGCTCGTCGAGATCGCCAAGGCGCTCTCGAAAAAGGTGCGCCTGCTCATCCTCGATGAGCCGACCGCCTCGCTCAACGAGAAAGACTCCGACGCGCTCCTGAAGCTGCTGACGGAGTTCCGTGCACAGGGCATGACCTCGATCATCATCTCGCACAAGCTGAACGAGATCAAAAAGGTCGCCGACCAGATCACCATCCTGCGCGATGGCGGCACGGTCGAGACGCTCGACTGTCATAACGAGGATATTTCGGAAGACCGCATCATCAAGGGCATGGTCGGTCGTGCGATGGAAGACCGCTACCCGGCGCGCGAGCCGAAGATCGGCGAGACGCTGCTGGAAGTGAAGAACTGGAACGTCTTCCACCAGCACCACCGCGACCGGCAATTCCTGCACGATGTCAGCTTCAACGTGCGCGCCGGCGAAGTCGTCGGCATTGCCGGGCTGATGGGCGCCGGACGCACCGAGACGGCGATGAGCATTTTCGGCCGGTCCTGGGGCCACAAGATCACCGGCGATGTCCTGATGCACGGCAAGCCTGTCGATGTCAGCACGATCCAGAAGGCGATCAAGGCGGGTCTCGCCTATGTCACCGAGGATCGCAAGCATCTCGGTCTCGTACTGATCAACAACATCATGCACAACACGACGCTGGCCAATCTCAAGGGTGTGTCGAATGCGACGGTGATTGACAACCACCAGGAAGCCAAGGTCGCGGCGGGCTACCGCTCGAAGCTGCGCATCCGCTCGCATTCCATCTATCAGGAAGCGGTCAATCTTTCCGGTGGCAACCAGCAGAAGGTCGTCCTGTCTAAGTGGCTCTTCACCAATCCCGAGGTTTTGATCCTCGATGAACCGACGCGCGGCATCGATGTCGGCGCGAAGTTCGAAATCTATACAATCATCAACCAGCTTGCCGCCGAGGGCAAGGGCATCCTGATGATCTCGTCGGAGATGCCGGAACTGCTCGGGACCTGCGATCGCATCTATGTCATGAACGAAGGACGCATCGTGGCCGAGCTCTCCAAGGCCGAAGCAAGCCAAGAATCCATCATGCGCGCCATCATGCGCTCCGGGGAGAAACACTAATGGCCACCGATACATCGACCCAGAGAGCCCAGCCTTCGGTGGGAGAGTACCTCAAGAAGAACATCCGCGAATACGGCCTGTTGGTCGCGCTCGTGGTGATCATGATCTTCTTCCAGATCCTCACCAACGGCGTGCTCTTCCGCCCGGTCAACATCACCAACCTGGTGCTGCAGAACTCGTTCATCGTCATCATGGCGCTCGGCATGTTGCTGATCATCGTGGCGGGACATATCGACCTGTCGGTCGGCTCCATCGTCGCCTTCACCGGCGCCATATCGGCAATCATGCTGGTGAAATGGGGGCTGCCGGCGATCATCGTCGTGCCGCTCTGCATCCTCGTCGGCGCGATCATGGGGGCGGCGCAAGGCTATTGGGTCGCATACCAGAAGATCCCGTCCTTCATCGTGACACTCGCCGGCATGCTGGTTTTCCGCGGCATGACCTATGTCGTGCTCGGCGGCCGCCCGGTTGGCCCGTTCCCGAAGGATTTTCAGATCCTCTCCACGGGTTTCGTGCCGGACTTCCTGTCGATCACCGACCCCGCGACGAGCCTGATCAAGAACTACTTCGCCCTCGTGATGATCGTCCTGCTGGTCGCCTACGCCGTCTATGCCGGCCTGCGCGAGCGGCGCATGAACGCCGTGCATGAGACCGAAAACGAGCCGTTTGCCTTCTTCGCCGTACAGATGGCGATCATCGGCGCGGTGGCAATCTTCCTCGGCTTCCAGCTCTCGACCTATCGCGGCCTGCCGAACGTGCTCGTCATCATGGGCGTGCTGATCGTGCTCTACACCTTCGTGACGACCCGCACGACGATCGGCCGACGCATCTACGCGATGGGCGGAAACGAGAAGGCGGCGAAGCTTTCGGGCATCAATACCGAGCGGCTGACCTTCTACACCTTCGTCAACATGGGCGCGCTCGCGGCCCTTGCCGGCATGATCATCGCGGCCCGCCTCAACTCGGCAACGCCGAAGGCCGGCGTCGGCTTCGAGCTCGACGTCATCGCGGCCTGCTTCATCGGCGGCGCGTCTGCATCCGGCGGCGTCGGCAAGATCACCGGCGCGGTCATCGGCGCCTTCATCATGGGCGTCATGAACAACGGCATGTCGATCATGGGCATCGGCATCGATTACCAGCAGCTCATCAAGGGCCTGGTGCTGCTCGCCGCCGTGTTCTTCGACGTCTACAACAAGAACAAGGGCTGATCGGGCAACCGGCCAGCCATCTGAATTGCATGCGTGTTTGACGGGCTGCTTGAGGCGGCCGGTGCGGTGGTGTCTGTCCACCGCAGGTGCGGAGCTTTGGCGCGAGCCTGCTCCAGGAAGGACTAGGAAATGCTGATTTCGCAGGTAGCAAATGCCGATGGGTCGATCACCGTGGTCGTGCGGGAAGAGGGTGGCACGGGCCGCGCGGTCAACGGTGCGGGCAGCGTCTATGCGCTGGCGCTGGAAGCAGCCAACAGCGGCCAGTCGCTGAAGGCCGTCATCGAGGCCAAGGGCCTTGGCGACGAGGTCAGCCTCGAAGCGGCCTATGCCGCCGGTCGTCTGCTGTCGCCGATCACCCATCCGGATGCGGCACACGTGCACCTGACCGGTACGGGGCTCACCCATCTTGGCTCCGCCGCGACCCGCGATTCCATGCACAAGAAGACGTCGGAAGCGGCTGAAGAGACGCTGACCGATTCGATGAAGATGTTCCGCATGGGCCTCGAAAACGGCAAGCCGAAAGAAGGCGAAAAGGGCGTTCAGCCGGAATGGTTCTACAAGGGCAATGGCAGCCAGGCCGTCGCGCCGGGTGCAGCCTTGACCTCGCCCTCCTTCGCGCTTGATGGCGGTGAAGAGCCGGAAATGGCGGGAATCTACGTCATCGCCGCCAATGGTTCGCCATTCCGTATCGGCTTTGCGGTCTCGAACGAGTTCTCCGACCATGTGACGGAGCGCATCAACTACCTCTATCTCGCCCATTCGAAGCTGCGCCAGGCGAGCTTCGGCCCGGAAATCCGCGTGGGTGCGGCACCGGACGATATCCGGGGCTTCTCGCGCATCGTGCGTGGCGGCAAGGTTCTCTGGGAAAAGCCGTTCGTTTCGGGCGAGGCGAACATGTCCCACACCTTCGCCAACCTGGAATACCATCATTTCAAGTACGGCCTGTTCCGCGCGCCGGGCGATATCCACGTTCACATGTTCGGTACGGCGACGCTGTCCTTCGGTGACGGCATCCGCACGGAGGAGGGCGACGTGTTCGAGATCGGCGCCGATGGTTTTGGTCTGCCGCTGCGCAATCCGCTGGCAATCGCCACGGAAGAAGAGATCGAAATCCGCCAATTGTAATCGATGCGACGGCCCGCTTGCCGGGCCGCACCATGCAGACAGGAGGCTCAAAGGCCCATGACCATGCACCAGAACCTGATTGCCGGCGAATGGGTCGGCTCGGACGCAATTCGCAACATCAACCCGTCGAATACCGACGACGTGGTGGGCGAATATGCCCGCGCTTCGGTCGAGGACGCCAAGGCGGCCATCGCGGCGGCGAAGGCGGCTTTCCCGGCCTGGTCACGCTCCGGCATCCTCGAACGCCATGCGATCCTGCGCAAGACCGCGGAAGAGATCCTCGCCCGCAAGGACGAACTCGGCCGCCTGCTGTCGCGCGAAGAGGGCAAGACGCTGGCCGAAGGCATCGGCGAGACGGTGCGCGCCGGGCAGATCTTCGATTTCTTCGCAGGCGAGTGCCTGCGCCTTGCCGGCGAAGTGCTGCCCTCGGTGCGGCCCAACATCGGCGTCGAGATCACCCGCGAACCGGCCGGCGTCGTCGGCATCATCACGCCGTGGAATTTCCCGATCGCCATCCCCGCCTGGAAGATCGCGCCGGCGCTGTGTTACGGCAATACCGTCGTCTTCAAGCCGGCCGAACTCGTACCCGGCTGTTCCTGGGCGATCGTCGATATCCTCGTGCGCGCCGGCCTGCCGAAGGGGGTGCTGAACCTCGTTATGGGCAAGGGTTCCGTCGTCGGCCAGACGATGCTCGACAGCCCCGACGTGCAGGGCATCACGTTTACCGGCTCCACCGGCACGGGCAAACGCGTCGCACTCGCCTCCGTCGAACATAACCGCAAATACCAGCTCGAAATGGGCGGCAAGAACCCCTTCGTCGTGCTCGACGATGCGGACCTCACCGTCGCCGTCGAGGCTGCCGTCAACTCGGCCTTCTTCTCCACCGGCCAGCGCTGTACGGCCTCCTCGCGCGTCATCGTGACGGAAGGCATCCACGACAGGTTCGTCGCTGCCGTCGGTGAGCGCCTGAAGAGCGTCGTCGTCGATGATGCGCTGAAGGCCGGCACGCATATCGGTCCGGTCGTCGATGAAAGCCAACTGAGGCAGGACACGGACTACATCGAGATCGGCAGACAAGAGGGCGCAAAACTCGCCTTCGGTGGTGAGTTGCTGAAGCGCGACACGCCCGGCTTCTATCTGGCGCCCGCGCTCTTCACCGAGGCGACGAACGACATGCGCATCTCGCGGGAAGAGATTTTCGGCCCGGTCGCCGCGGTCATCCGCGTCAAGGACTACGAGGAGGCGCTGGCCGTCGCCAACGACACGCCGTTCGGCCTGTCCTCCGGCATTGCCACCACGAGCCTCAAGCACGCGACGCATTTCAAGCGCAATGCCGAGGCCGGCATGGTCATGGTCAACCTGCCGACGGCGGGCGTCGATTTCCACGTGCCGTTCGGCGGCCGCAAAGGCTCGTCGCATGGCTCGCGCGAGCAGGGCCGCTACGCCAACGAATTCTACACAACCGTCAAGACCGCCTACACCCTGGCGTGAGACAAAGGCCGTCCGACCTTTCGGGCGGTCCCTTCAAGGACTGGAAAGATGACGAAGAAAGCGGAGTGGCCGCGCAGGCTGAGATCACAGGAATGGTACGGCGGCACCAGCCGTGACGTGATCTATCACCGTGGCTGGATGAAGAACCAGGGCTATCCGCACGACCTGTTCGACGGGCGCCCGGTTATCGGTATCCTCAATACCTGGTCGGATATGACGCCGTGCAACGGCCATCTGCGTGAGCTTGCCGAAAAGGTGAAAGCCGGTATCTGGGAAGCCGGCGGCTTTCCGATGGAAGTGCCTGTTTTCTCGGCCTCCGAAAACACCTTCCGACCGACCGCGATGATGTATCGCAACCTCGCCGCCCTCGCGATCGAGGAAACGATCCGCGGCCAGCCGATGGATGGCTGTGTGCTGATGGTCGGCTGCGACAAGACCACGCCGTCGCTGATCATGGCGGCGGCCTCCGTCGACCTGCCGTCGATCGTTGTCACCGGCGGCCCGATGCTGAACGGCTATTTCCGCGGCGAGCGCGTTGGCTCCGGCACGCATCTGTGGAAGTTCTCCGAGATGGTGAAGGCCGGCGAAATGACGCAGGACGAGTTCCTCGAGGCGGAAGCCTCGATGAGCCGCTCGTCGGGCACTTGCAACACCATGGGCACGGCCTCCACCATGGCCTCCATGGCGGAAGCGCTCGGCATGGCCCTGTCAGGCAATGCGGCCATTCCGGGAGTCGATTCCCGTCGCAAGGTCATGGCGCAACTCACCGGCCGGCGCATCGTGCAGATGGTCAAGGACGACCTGAAGCCCTCCGACATCATGACCAAGCAGGCCTTTGAGAACGCCATCCGCACCAATGCGGCGATCGGCGGATCGACCAACGCGGTCATCCACCTGCTCGCCATGGCCGGCCGCGTCGGCATCGATTTGACGCTGGACGATTGGGATCGCTGTGGCCGCGACGTGCCGACCATCGTCAACCTGATGCCGTCGGGCAAGTACCTGATGGAGGAGTTCTTCTATGCCGGCGGTCTGCCCGTCGTGCTGAAGCGCCTCGGCGAGGCCGGCCTGCTGCACAAGGACGCGATCACGGTCTCAGGCGAAACGATGTGGGACGAGGTCAAGGATGTCGTCAACTGGAACGAGGACGTCATCCTGCCCGCGGAAAAGGCGCTGACGCAATCCGGCGGCATCGTCGTCGTGCGCGGCAACCTCGCGCCGAAGGGTGCGGTGCTGAAGCCATCGGCCGCCTCGCCGCATCTGCTGACGCATCGCGGCCGCGCCGTGGTGTTCGAGGATATCGACGACTACAAGGCCAAGATTAACGACGACAGTCTCGATATCGACGAGACCTGCGTCATGGTCATGAAGAACTGTGGGCCGAAGGGGTATCCGGGCATGGCCGAAGTCGGCAATATGGGGCTTCCTCCGAAAGTGCTGAAGAAGGGCATCACCGACATGGTGCGTATCTCCGATGCGCGCATGTCGGGCACGGCCTATGGCACAGTCGTGCTGCACACCTCGCCGGAAGCTGCAGTGGGCGGCCCCCTTGCAGTCGTGCAAAACGGCGACATGATCGAGCTGGACGTACCGAACCGCCGCCTGCATCTCGACATTCCCGAAGAAGAGCTGGCGCGCCGTCTCGCCGCTTGGAAGCCGAACCACGACCTGCCCGCGTCGGGCTATGCGTGGCTGCACCAGCAGCACGTTCAGGGCGCCGACACCGGCGCCGACCTCGACTTCCTCAAGGGGTGCCGCGGCAGTGCTGTTGGCAAGGACAGCCACTGAGGCCTTAACGGGAGGAGGGCGGAGAAGCGGCCCTCCTCATGCACTGGGATGCACGTTAGCCGTTGCGCCTACACGCTATGGTGTTGCAGGCGAGCGGGAAATCGTATCAACTGCGCTGACCACCAGCCCTGGAAGGAAGCGCGTATGCCTACCCCTGCGTCTACGTCGGTCAAGGAAGGCAAATCCACCACCTATACTGCGAGTGTGGCAGATGAAACCACACTCGATTCGGCTGTGACGGTGACGGGTGAGGGATACACCGTCACGTTTAATGGCAACAATTTCGCAAGCAAACATTTGCGCCGCATCCGGCGCAACAGCGTCAGCAACTTGCAGGACGCGGTGACGGCTCCTGCAAAATTGCTGAGCTATGCCAAAGAGGCGCGGGCGGGTGCGGTGGAACGCTTTGTAGGCAAGGCGAGCAGTACGAACTCCGTTATCTATCTCGACCTCGGCCAGTTCTGCCAGTTCGGTTGCGCGATCATAAAGTTCCTCAAGGCAAATGAGGCCACTCCTTGGACGCCCTATCCAGCGAACGCGCCGGTCTCGCTGCAGAAAGACGTGACCGTGACCATCGGCCGTTGCCTTGCCTATTCCCATAGCGGGGTGGGCGCGATGCGCTCCGGCGCTGACGGCAAAGGGGAGGGCGGTGTGGGGATCACGCTGACCGCCACCGTGCGGCAGGTTGGCGCCTCAGCGAAAATCGTCGAGGTCTGCCATTACGCGGGTGGATCGATCGTCGGCAAGGTGAATGTCGATCAACTCGACCCCAAGGCGCAGGCAGAGAAAATACAGGGCATTGCCGGCAAGATCGTCAGTGGCTGACGCTGCCATGTGAGTATGAACAGACAGATGGCCGGGTATTGGTCCCGACCAGTTTTGCGCGCGCCCCACAGATGGTGACTGCTACCCGGCAGACTGTGCTCAGCTCTGGCTTTGCGACTGGCTCTGTCCGGCCGATGCCACCGTGATGGACACGCTCATCGTTTCTGCCGCCTTGCCCACCACCATGCCGGAAATCGGGGCGGCGTCCTGGTAGTCGAGGCCGGTCGACAGCCGGACATAGCGGGCGTCCGGGCAGATATTGTTCGCCGCATCGAAGCCCACCCAGCCAAGACCCTGCAAATGCACCTCCGCCCAAGCGTGGCTTGCGGTCTGTTCGGGTGCTTCCATCAGCAGGTAGCCCGAGACGTAGCGGGCAGGAATGCCGAGGTGGCGTGCCGCGGACAGGAGTATATGCGCGTGATCCTGGCAAACGCCCTGCTTCATCTCCAGTGCCTGCTCAGCCGTCGTTTCTGATCCGGTTTCGCCCGGCCTGTAGGCAACGGTCGCATGGATCGTCCCCATCAGCGCGTGCATGCGCGCCAGCTCGTTTTCGCCGGCCGATGCCTTGGCAAGCTCACGGATCAGCTTGCTCGGCTTGGTCAGCGGCGTTTCGCGTAGATAAAGCCAGAGCGGCACGAAACCCTGGTGTGGGCCGAAGACGCCGGCCCGGTCCTCCGTATCGACCTCGCCCTCGGCGACGATGCGGATCGTCACCTGTTCGGCATTGGTGCTGACCAGATCGACATGGTTGCCGAAATGGTCGGTGTAGCCGGCCTCAAGGCGGGCGCCGTGCACGGTGGTCTTCCACGCGCGCACGGTTTGCCCCGGCTGGGTCTTCGGCGTGAGACGCAGCCGTTGCAGCGAATACTGCACCGGATCGTCATAGTGATATTCCGTCGTGTGGCTGATCTTCAGTCGCATGTTCGCCCCCGTGTCAGCCCTAGCGATTGAAGCGGTAGCCTTCGGAGATTTCTTCCCCGAGGCGGTTGTTGTGCACGATGAATTCCTCGATGAACTCATGGAGGCCCTGTTCCATGATGTCATCGATGGTTCGGCTTCGGAGCAGCATCAGCGTGGCCGAAGCAGTCTCGTGCGCTGCATGGTTGTCGCCGTATAGCTTGGCGAGATAACCGAGATTGCTGACGATCTTGTCGTAGCTGTAGGCCAGCGAGCGCGGCATGCGATCATTGAGGATCAGGAAATCCGCGATGTTGGCCGGCGAATAGTCGCCATCATAGACCCAACTGTAGGAGCGGTGCGCCGAAACCGATCGCAGGATCGATTCCCATTGCTTGTTGTCGAGCGACGAACCGACCTTGGCGATTGCCGGCAGCAGCACGTAATACTTCACGTCGAGAATGCGCGCCGTGTTGTCGGCTCGCTCGATCGAGTTGCCGATGCGCGAGAAGTTGTAGACGTCGTCGCGCAGCATCGTGCCGTGGAAGGCGCCGCGGATGAGGCCGGTGCGGCGCTTGATCGTGTCGATCACCTCGGGCATTTCCGCCGGGCGGACGCGCTTGGACAGCATCTCCTTGAACTCGATCCAGCACTCGTTCATCGCTTCCCAGGTTTCCCGGGTCAAGGCGGTGCGCACCATGCGCGCGTTGTTGCGCGCGGAGTCGATGCAGGACAGCACGCTTGATGGGTTCGCTCGATCGCGCAGCAGGAAGTCGATGGCGTCCGCGCTCGTCAGCCTTTCGTGCACGGTGTCGAAGTCGTCGCGCACGCCGGCACTTTGCAGCACGCCGTCCCAGTCGTCGTCGGTGGAGCCGCTGCGCGTCAGCGCCATGCGCAGGCCTGCGTCGATCAGGCGGGCAATATTCTCGCCCCGCTCGATATAGCGAAACATCCAGTATAGGCCGTTTGCAGTTCTTCCGAGCATCGGTATCAGTCCTCCAGTACCCAGGTGTCCTTCGTGCCGCCGCCCTGACTGGAGTTCACCACCAGCGAGCCTTCTTTGAGCGCCACGCGGGTTAACCCGCCCGGAATGATCTGCACCTTGTCGGAAACGAGCACGTAGGGCCGGAGGTCGACGTGCCGGGGCGCGATGCCCTTGTTGACGAGGATGGGGACTGTGGAAAGCGACAGTGTCGGCTGCGCGATGTAGTTCGATGGCCGGGCCTTCAGCTTTTCGGCAAAGGCGGCGCATTCCTTCTTGGTGGCTGTCGGGCCGACGAGCATGCCGTAGCCGCCGGAGCCGTGCACTTCCTTCACCACCAGTTCGTCGAGATGCTCGAGCACGTATTTCAGGCTGTCTTCCTCCGAGCAGCGCCAGGTCGGCACGTTTTCGAGCAGCGCCTTGCGGCCGGTATAGAATTCTACGATTTCAGGCATATAGGAGTAGATCGCCTTGTCGTCGCAAATGCCGGTGCCCGGCGCGTTGGCGATGGTGATGTTGCCGGCCTTGTAAACATCCATGATGCCGGGAATGCCGAGCGCTGAATCCGGCCGAAAGGTCAAGGGATCGAGGAAGTCGTCGTCGACGCGGCGATAGAGCACGTCGATCGCCTCGTAGCCGCGGGTCGTGCGCATCTTCACCTTGCCATCGACGACGCGCAGGTCCGAGCCCTCGACCAGCTCCACGCCCATCATGTCGGCGAGGAAGGAATGTTCGTAATAGGCAGAGTTGAAGATGCCTGGCGTCAGCACGGCAATACGCGGCTTGCCGGAACAGCCGGGGGGTGCAAGGGACGCGAGGCTCTGGCGCAGGGTCTTCGGATAGTCTTCCACCGGCCGCACCTTGTTCAGGTGGAACAGCTCCGGGAACATCTGCATCATGGTTTCCCGGTTTTCCAGCATGTAGCTGACGCCGGACGGGGTGCGGGCATTGTCTTCCAGCACATAGAACTGGTCTTCGCCGGTGCGCACGATGTCGGTGCCGACGATGTGGGTATAGACGCCGCCCGGCGGCTTGAAGCCGATCATCTGCGGCAGGAAGGCGACGTTGCGCTCGATGAGCTCGCGCGGCACGCGGCCGGCCTTGATGATTTCCTGCTTGTGGTAGATGTCGTCGAGGAAGGCGTTGAGGGCGATGACCCGCTGTTCGATGCCCTGGGCGAGCTTGCGCCACTCTCTGCCGGAAATGATGCGGGGTATGATATCGAAGGGGATGAGCTTTTCGGAGCTGTCCTCGTGTCCGTAGACTGCGAAGGTGATGCCGGTTTTTCGAAAGAGGTTTTCTGCGTCCCTTGATTTGGCGATCAGGCGAGCCCGATCCTGTCCTTCGTACCAGTCATGGTAGTTGTCATAAGGTTGCCGCGGGTTGGAGTCCGCGTTCATCATTTCATCAAATGCCAAAGGCGTGTTCCCCATTTTTCGCCATTTGAGTACAACATCAGGGGCAATGCAAGAACCATGCTCAATTAGCGGGAAAGAATTCTCACACCGCTTTGGGAATGGTCAAACCGCCCGGCAGGACGGTTTTTCGCGTGGAGTGAACAGGTCGGGGCGCCTGCTGTGCTGTTTCCTGCGAGGGGTCGAAACCGGTGCTGCCGAAAATAGAGGCAGATGCCGAAAAGCTGTCCCGCCCTGTCTTTCCCTGAACCTAATCATCAAGGAAATTCCTTTGACCATCATCGGCGTCGCGCCTATCGCTCGCGCACCGATTGTTCTTCTGCCGGAAGCCGCATGTCCCTCGATCGCCTGGCGCCAGTCATCTTCGTCCTGCTCTGGTCGACCGGCTGGGTCGTCGCGAAATTCGGCGCCATCGTTTCCGAACCGCTCACCTTTCTCAGCATTCGCTACCTTGCCGCCGCAATCCTCTTCGGCGGCCTGTGCTGGGTTTCCGGCGTCTCCTGGCCGCGCGATGCGCGCACCATCGTGCATGCCGTCGTCTCAGGCGCCTTCCTGCATGGGCTCTATCTGGGAGCGGTCTGGTGGGCGATCGGCGAGGGCGTTCCGGCCGCGCTCTCCTCGATCATCGCGGCTCTCCAGCCGCTGATGACGGCGCTGGCCGCCCCCTTCTTCATCGGCGAGCGGCTGAACGGGCAGCAGAAGGCGGGTCTCTGTCTCGGCTTTCTCGGCGTGCTGCTGGCTGTGCTGCCGAAATTCTTCGGTCATGGTGCTGCGGAAATCCCGACCTTCGCCATCATCGTCAACATGATGGGCATGGCTGCCGTCACTTACGGCACGATCTACCAGAAGCAACATCTGCCGACTGGCGACATCCGCGCCATAGCGACCCTGCAATATATCGGGGCGTTGATCGTCACCGTGCCTTTCGCACTCGGCCTGGAAAGCCTGCACGTCGATTTCGGCTGGGCCTTCGTCGCGTTGCTCGCCTGGTCGGTGCTCGGCATTTCGATGGGCGCGATCCTGCTGCTGCTCTACCTGCTGCGCAGAGGGCAGGTCTCGCGCGCGGCCTCCCTCATCTACCTCGTGCCGCCCATCGCCGCCCTCCAGGCGGCCGCCATCTTCGGCGAGGAACTGACGGTCCCGATGATTGTCGGTACGCTGATCGTCGTGGTCGGCGTCTACCTCACCAACCGCAAGGACCCGGCGCCGGCGGAATGATCAAACGAAAACGGCGGGCCGAAGCCCGCCGTTTCCTCATTCAGTTGTGATGTCGATTACGCCTGTTCGCGGCGCTGGCCTTCAGAGCGGCGCGGCTTGCCGTTCTGGTTCGGGCGACCCTGGCCGTTGCCGGCACCGTGGTTGCGGTTCTGGCGCTCGCCCTGCTTCTGCGGCGGGCGGCCGCCGTGGGGGCGCTTGCCGGCGCCCGGTGCGCCGTCGGAGGCTGCGTGTGCACCTTCGCCGAAGGGCTTGCGCGGCGGACGCTGGCCGGCGCGACCCTGGCTGGCACGATGGCCGCTGCCGCTGCGCGGCTTGCGCGACTTGCCGCCCGGGCCTGCCGTGATAACGGCCGGGGCTTCGCCGCTGGCGACGGCGATCTTGATGCCCATCAGCTTCTCGATGTCACGCAGCAGGTGTGCTTCGTCCGGGGCGCAGAAGGCGATCGCGATGCCATCGCGGCCGTTGCGGGCCGTGCGGCCGATGCGATGCACGTAGGCGTCCGGCACTTCCGGCAGGTCGTAGTTGTAGACGTGGGTGACGCCCGGAATATCGATGCCGCGGGCGGCAACGTCGGTGGCGACGAGCACGCGGATCTCGCCGTCACGGAAGGCCTTGAGGGCACGCTCGCGCTGGCCCTGGCTCTTGTTGCCGTGGATCGAAGCGGCCTTGTAGCCGACCTGCTCGAGATGCTTCATCAGCTTTTCGGCGCCATGCTTGGTGCGCGAGAAGACCAGCGACAGGCCGTCCGGATTGGCGTTGAGCGTCTGCTTGAGGATCTGGGTCTTGTGGTCCTTGCCGGGCACGAAGTGCACGTACTGCTCGACCTTGTCGGCAGCCTTGCCGGGCGGGGAGACTTCAACCTTCTTCGGGTTGACGAGGTATTCGCCAGCGAGTTCGGCGATCAGCTTCGGCATGGTGGCCGAGAAGAGCAGCGTCTGGCGGGTCTTCGGCACGAGGCGCGAAATCTTGCGCAGGTCGTGGATGAAGCCGAGGTCCAGCATCTGGTCGGCTTCGTCGAGCACGAGATAACGGGCCTGCGTCAGCGTCACGGCCTTGCGGGCGATGAGGTCGAGCAGACGGCCGGGCGTGGCGACGAGGATGTCGGTGCCACGGTTCAGCATTTCCGTCTGCTTGTTGATGGAAGCGCCACCAACGACGGTGACGATGCGCAGCGGCGTCTTCTTCACGAAGTCGCGCAGGTTGTCGGCGATCTGGTTCACCAGTTCGCGGGTCGGTGCAAGAATGAGGGCGCGGATGTTGCGCGGGTCGGGACGGCGCGGATCAGCCAGAAGCTTTTCGATCATCGGCAGGCCGAAGGCGGCCGTCTTGCCGGTGCCGGTCTGGGCGAGGCCGATCAGGTCGGAGCCTTCCATGACGAGCGGAATGGCCTTTTCCTGGATGGGGGTAGCGGTGGCGAAACCGAGGGTGGAAAGGGTATCGACAATGGTCTTCGAGAGGCCGAGGTCGTGAAAAGTGGTCAAGTGCATACCTTTCGGGGCGCCAAACGCGATAAGCCGGAACGCACCATGCGTTTCCGGTTTCGTTCGGCGTCAAGAACCCCGCGTGAATTGGGAACTTGTGGGTTGGTTGGCAGTCGTCGGCGCAGTCATCCGCAAATGGGAGGCGGATCGTCTCTTGCGCTTGTCCTTCTTAGCATCCCGTTGCAGGGACGTCGGTGGCTCGCTCACGCGGCGGCCGAAGGGCGACGCTGGGGGTCATGTCGTTGTTTTGCGGTGAAAAGTCAAGCCCTAGTTTTCGCAGGTGCGAAAGGATTGGGCCTCAACCTATGCGAAGATCGAAGTCCGCGGTCGCGCAAACGGCGCCGTTGATCAGGATTTCGATCCGGTGCGTGCCGGGATAGTAGACCCGCGTGGTGATCGGCCGAATGGCATGGTCCTTGTCGATCGTCTGGCGCCCACCTGCCGGCAGGTCAAGCTGCTTCCACTTGAAGACCTTTGGCGCCAGGGTGCCGTTCGCCTTCACATGATGGATCGCATAATCGATCATCAGCCGCTGCGGCAGCGTATCGCCATTGGTCACGGTGATGGAAAAGCCGAGTTTGTCGCCGAAGACGACGACCGGTGTGGCGATCGCAAGCGTCGCGACTATGCCCTTTGCAGCCGCGAAGCCGAAATTGGCCAGTGCTTTTGCATCACCCTTCTTCAGGAGGGTGCGTGAGGCGTGCCGGAGCAATTGCTGTCGCTCGGTGGATGCGCCGTCGATATGGCGCTCGACGAAATCCGCGACCAGCGCCGGATGATCCTTGGCGATATCGTTGAGACTGTTGGCGACAGAGCGGCGCACATAGTCCTCCGGGTCGTCGAGGAGGGCGACGAGGATCGGCAGGATCGGCTGCGGGTCCTTGACGAGCGCCGGTAGGCGCATCGCCCAGGGCAGGCGGGGACGGGTACCTTCGCTGGCAAGCCGGCGCACATGATGATTGGCGTCGGTGGTCCAGCCTGAGATTTCCGTGAGCGCGCGGTCCTGTTCGGCATGGATGAGGCGGCGGATGCCGAATTCTGCGGTGAAATGCGGCGTCAGGGCCTTGAGGAGGGCGAGCGAAAGGTCAAAATGCTCAAGACCATGCTGGGAGACGAACTGGTTGACCGGCAACAGCGCCCAGCCGGAAAGGCCCGGCTTGCCATCGTTCGGCAGGGCTTGCCGCAGGATGTTTGCCGCCACGGTATAGTCCTTGGGCAGCGTTTCGGTGAGCGCCTCCCGAATTCGTTCCGACCGCTGCATCAGTTCCAGCGCCTCCATGCCATCGGTGGCGAGACGGGTGAAGCGGGCGGTATCGAAGTCCGGCGCATGGCGGGAGATGTGGGGCGCCATGTCTGTCACCAGTCCGGGATGCAGCAGGTTTTTCAGCGGTTCGGCCACGGGTTTCTCCACTCGTTTGCGGCACCCTAGCGAGCCTGGCCGGCACGGGGATAGGGGTGAACACGTCTTTCCAACAGCTTCGTGATCTTCGCCACCCGGAACATGCGGATGACCTGTTGCGTTCGGTCAACGTGCATCCTGCCACAATGCTGGCGGATGCTGATCGGCGCAGATTCGCTTCTGCGCATCCATAACCTCGCTACGGGAGTGAAACATGACCGCTACGACTTGGATTCTCGCCGCCGACGGCAACCAGGCCCGCTTGCTCAAGGGGGTGAACCTGTTGATCGATGGCCAGCAGAGCCCGGAGCAGGAAGTCTTTCGCTGGGAGCCAAAAAGGGCGCAGGACATCATGGCCGACAAGCCCGGCCGCAGTCACTCCTCCGTAGGCCGTGGCCGGTCCGCCATGGAATATTCGAGCGACCCGGTGCGGGAAGAGCAGCAGAAATTCACCGCCGAAGTGGCCGGCCGCATTGATGACTATGCCGCCGAAGGTGCCTTCGACCGTCTTGTCGTCTGCGCGGCACCCCAGACGCTCGGCGATCTGCGCACGAAGCTTTCGGATAAATCCCGCACCTTGACCATGGCCGAGATCGACAAGAACTTTTCGAACCTGCCGACGGAGAAACTGATTTCTTCCGTCCGCTCGATCATGTTCGATGCGTAAGCTTTAGCCACGCTGATATCGATCAAATCCATGCCTCTTGCCCCTTCTCCCCACCGGGGAGAAGGGAAGATGGGGCAACATCCTGCCAAACTTAGAAGTCGGTCGGAACGCCGCCCTCTTCCTTGCGCCTGGCGACGAACGCATCCAGTTCGTCCTCGATCGCCGGGTCGAGCGGCGGCTTTTCGTAGGTGTTGAGCTTTTCCTTGAACACCCGGTTGGCGTGGTCGTAGGTCGTCGGTCGGCCAGCCTCCGTCCATGTCTCGAAATTGCGCCAGTCCGACAGGATCGGCGAATAGAAGGCGGTCTCATAGCGCGCAAGCGTGTGCGGCGTGCCGAAGAAATGTCCGCCCGGGCCGACATCGCGCACGGCATCGAGCCCGAGTGCGTCGGCGCTGACATCGAGCGGCGTCAGGTATTCCGCCACCATCTGCAGCATGTCGACATCGAGGATGAACTTTTCGAAGGAGGCGGTCAGGCCGCCTTCGCTCCAGCCTGCCGAATGCATGATGAAATTGCCGCCGCCCTGGGTCAGTGCCCAGAGCGAGAAGGCGGATTCATACGCCGCCTGCGCATCGATCGTGTTCGAGGCATTGGTGTTCGAGGTGCGGTAGGGGATATTGTATTTGCGGGCGAGCTGGCCGCCGGCCACCACCGCCTTCATATATTCCGGCGTGCCGAAGGCAGGCGCGCCCGTCTTCATGTCGACATTGGAGGTGAAGCCGCCATACATGACCGGCGCGCCCCTGCGCACCATCTGCGTGAAGGCAATGCCGGCCAGTGCCTCGGCGTTCTGCTGCACGACCGCACCGGCGATCGTCACCGGTGCCATGGCGCCGGCCAGCGTGAAAGGGGTTACCACCACGACTTGGTTGCGCGAGGACATTTCGATGATGCCCTGCAGCATGGGGCCGTCGAGGCGCAGCGGCGATGACGTGTTGATGATGGTGAAGAGCGAGGGTTCGCGCTCCATCTGCTCCATCGAAATGCCGCGGCCGATGCGGGCGATCTCGATACCGTCGACGTTGCGCTGTTTTCCCAGCGAATAGACGTGAAAGACCTTGTCGGTCAGCTTCACCATATCCGATAGGCAATCGAGGTGACGCACCGAGGCGTGGATATCGACAGGCTCGACCGGATAGCCACCGGTGGTGTGGATCACGTCATAGGACTGCGCGAGCTTCACCAGCTTGCGGAAATCCTCCTGGTTGCCGGCACGCCGGCCGCCTTCTCGGTCCGCCACAAAGGGTGCGGAGGCGACCTGGGCGAAGACCAGGCTGTTGCCGCCGATCTCGACATTCCGCAGCGGGTTGCGGGCATGCAGGGTGAAGGCGGGCGGCACGGAGGCCATCATGTCGAGGATGAGGCCGCGGTCGAAACGCACGCGGTCCGTGCCGGGCGTCACGTCGGCGCCGGCGGCCTTCATGCGCTCGCGCGCCTCCGGCAGGATGACGTCCATGCCGATCTCTTCGAGGATCGTCAGCGACGCCTGGTGCACGGCCTCCAGCGCATCCTCCGAAAGCACGGTGGACTTGGCGGTCGTGTTGACGAGATTGAGATATTTCGACGTGGCCGGTGCGCGACGGGTGCGCTCGGCACCCCGCCCGCCGCCGCGTCGCCGCCGTTCGACGGGCGTGTCGGCGACGTCCGCCTCCGGTTGTTCGAGGTGATTTTCGAGTTTGATCACGTCGCCCATATGCAGTGCAGCCCCGGTCTGGTTTGCCTTTTTCCCTTGTTGCACATCCTGCGACGCCATGGCCCATCATTTGCGACAGGGAAATGCTCTCTCGGATAAGAGGCCTGCATGCGGCATTTCCGGCAACGAACGGTTAACCATCCGTTCAAGGATTGCTGGTACTCCCCAAGGGGTACGAATCCCTCCTTCTGTCCCGCTTCGGGGAGTACATGGCGTGGCTGAATCTCAAGACGAATTGCTGGTGGCGGCCTGCGCGCGCGTTTGCGAGCATCCGTATCCAGCCTACGTCAAGAGCAGCGAACTGCGCTATCTCGCGGTAAACGACGCCTATGCGCGGCTTTTCGATCACCGGCCCTCGGAGATGATCGGCCTGCGCAGCGACGAAGTGGGCGAGCCGCTTGGCCATGGCGACCGGGACGATCCGGAACGCCGCTGCCTGATCTTCGGCAATCCCGAGCGCGCCCGTTACGCCCATCCTTTCGGCGGCGGCAGCTTCGATATTGCGTTGAAGCGCGAGCGGATTTCCCACACGCTGTCCATTCTCATCGGTCTTTTCACCCCTTCGATCGAGGCCTTGGCAACGACGGTGCGCAGCGTCGCGAACGGCAATGGCAATCCGCCGCAGGCGATGAACTTTGCAACTGCCGACCGCGCCGCGACGAACGCAACGCATGCCGTCGACAAGATCGAAGACGCGCTCGATACGCTTGGCGCTGGCATCGCCGTCTTCGGTGCGGACAACCGGCTGAGCTATGCCAATGCCAGCATGCGGGAGTTCTACCGGGTGCTCGTCGGCGATCTTTCGGATGGTCCGGTCAGCCTTGCGGCGCTGACCGAGGCGCTGCACGACCTCGAAGTCGGGCGCAAGCCATCGGCCGAGCGCGAGCGCTGGATGGCCGCCCGGCTCGCCAGCTACGACCTGCCACTCTACGAATCCGCCGCGCGCCACCCCGCCGGCGGCTGGACACGCCTCGTCACGCAGCGCCGGCCGGATGGCGTGCTGGTCGCGCTGCGCCTCGACGTGACGGCGCTGAAGGAGAGCGAAGGGCGGCTGAAGCAGCATGCGCAGGAGATCAGCCTCTACCGCGCGCTGCTCGACGAGTTGCCGGTTGCGAGCTTCATGCGGGACGAAAACCAGCGCATGATCTTCGCCAACCGTGCCTATGTCGAGATGACGGGACGGCAGCCGGAAGAACTGCTCGGCCTCACCACGCTTGAAATGTATCCCGAGCAGGGAGAGGAATTCCACCAGCAGAACCAGCTCGTGCTCGACAGCGGGGAGTTGGTGGAATCCGAGATCGAGTATCTTCGCCCCGACGGCTCCATGCTGCCGACGATCTCGCGGCTCTACCGCGTCACGACACTCGATGAGAAGAGCTACCTGATCGGCTCGATCACCGACACAACCGTGCTGAAGAAGCGCGAGGAGCAGTTGATCGAGGCGCAGCGCCAGGCCGAAGCCGCGCGCTCCGATCTCGAAAGCGTCGTCGAGTCGCTGCCTGTCGGGATCGTCGTGGTCGATGAGGACGGTTTCATCGAACTGGTCAACGGCGCCTTCGAGGAGCTTTGGGACGGTGCGTTGCCGCCGATGAAGGGCCAGCCTCTCGGCACGCTTCTCACCTTTCAGCAGGCGCAGGGGGGAATTTGCGGCGAGGGCGGCCCTGACGTCGAAGGCTACGAACAGTGCCTTGTCGGCATCCGGGCCGGCGACATGCCGGCGCGCGAGGTTGCCTATGCCAACGGGCGGGCGGTGATCGAGGCGGGATGTGCGATTTCCGGCGGCCGCTGCCTGCTGACCTATATCGACATTACCGAGCGGCGCGAACGCGAGCGCGAAGTGCTGCAAGCCCGCAGCGCGCTCGAGGATGTCGGCAGCCTGATGAAGGACGCCGTCTCCTCGATGAGCCAGGGCCTGCTGATCATCGAAGACGACAGGGTCGTGCTTTCGAACGAGGCGTTGTCGAGCATGATCGCCATGCCGGCGCACCTGCTGCAATCCGGCGCCCTGATCAAGGATGTTCTTCAGAGCTGCGTCGATCGCAAGATTGCCGGCTTTGCCGACGAGACGCCGGTCGACGCTAGCGAATTCGGCAAAATCCTCTTCACGGGCAAGCCGGCGACACTGACCGTCTTCAGCGGTTACCAGCGCTGGCTGCGCCTCGACGTGACGCCGACGGGTCGCGGGCGCTCCGTCATGGTGTTCTCCGATATCACCGATCTCAAGAACCGCGAGGACGAGTTGCGCCGGCTGGTCACCCGGGCCGAGACGGCCGACAAGGCGAAATCCGAATTCCTGGCCAATATGAGCCATGAAATCCGCACGCCGATGAACGGCGTGCTCGGCATGGCCGAACTGCTGGCCAAGTCCCATCTCGACACGCGCCAGAAGACCTTCATCGACATTATGGTGAAGTCCGGCAACGCGCTGCTGACCATCATCAACGACATTCTCGATTTTTCGAAGATCGATGCCGGCCAGATGACGCTGCGCAACATCGCCTTCAACCCGGTGGAGGCGATCGAGGACGTGGCGACGCTGCTTTCGGCCAAGGCGGCGGAAAAGGATATCGAGCTTGTGGTGCGCGGGGCGGCCAACATGCCGTCGGCCGTCATGGGCGATGCCGGTCGTTTTCGCCAGATCGTCACCAATCTCGTCGGCAATGCCGTGAAATTCACCGATCGCGGCCATGTGCTGATCGACCTGACCTCCCGGGCAACCGAGGGCGGTGTCGAGATCGTCATCCGTGTCGAGGATACCGGTGCCGGCATCCCGACGGAAAAGATGGAATCGATCTTCGAAAAGTTCTCGCAGGTCGACAGTTCCTCGACGCGCCGGCACGAGGGCACCGGGCTCGGCCTTGCCATCACCGACGGATTGACGCGCCTTTTCGGCGGCACGCTGGAGGCGACAAGCGAGATTGGCAGAGGGTCCGTCTTCACCCTGCGCCTGCCGATGACGCTTGCGGTCGCGTCGATGCCCGCCCGCATCGTACCCGCCCCGACGCCGGGTGCTCGCATTCTTGTCGTCGATGCGCACGACCTTTCCCGCAAAGCCTCGCATGACATGTTGCTTGACTGGGGGTTCGATGCGACGGCGGTCGGGTCGGAGGCCGAGGCGCTTGCCGTACTCGCCGCTGCCGGGGATATGGGTGTTTCGGTGGACGCAATCCTGCTGGATTACCGGCCGGATCGTTCTGCGGACTTCGTTCGCTCGCTGCGGCAAAGCCCTTCGACTGCCGGCATTGCGCTGATCGTGCTCACCTCCATGAACCTGCCGACGGACGACAAGCTGTTCTCGTCGCACGATGTGCACGCCCATCTGATGAAGCCGGTTCGCGCGGAGCTTTTGCGCGAGACCGTGTCCGAAGTGCTGCGCGTGATGCGCAGCGCCAGAACGCCCGCAGTGGTGCCCGCCACCGAGGAATCCAAGGTGCTGCCGCTCCGGCCGCTCGTGGCCACGTCCGTCGCCCCGGCGGTGGAGGGCAACGTGCTGGATGTGCTGGTCGCCGAGGACAACGAGGTCAACCAGATCCTCTTCACCCAGATGCTGACGGCCGCGGGCGTCAGCTTCCGGCTGGTGGGCAATGGGGAGGAGGCCGTCGAGCTTTACCGCAGTACCCGTCCGGGCATGATCCTCATGGACATGTCCATGCCCGTCATGAACGGGTTGCAGGCCAGCCGGGCGATCCGCGACATCGAAAGCGGCACCGGCCACCGCGTGCCGATCGTCGCCGTCACCGCCCATGTGCTCGACGGCGACCGCGAGCAATGCCTTGCCGCCGGCATGGATGATTACCTGGCGAAGCCGATCAGCATCGAGAAACTGGAAGAAAAGCTTGACCGCTGGCTGAAGCGCAGCACGGCGCTGGCGGCCAGTCGTTCATAGAACTGAGTCTTACGCCGGCTTTTGCCCGCAGAGCATTTCACGCTTTCCGGCAAATCCCGGTCGGCGTTCGACGATGAAGCCGGCGCTTCCAAGATTGCGTCGCACGAAGCCGGCCGCTGCATAGGTGCCGAAGCGCCCGCCGGGCGTGGTCAGGCGAAAGACTTCGGTCATCAGTTCCGCTGACCACATGTCCGGATTGCGCGACGGCGCAAAGCCGTCGAGATACCAGGCATCGAAGGGTGTCGTTCCCCGGCCGAGGCTTTCGAGCGCCGGTCCGCAGACGACAGTGAGGTGGACACGCGGCTCAAGATCGATCTCGATGCGGCCTGCCGGTGCATCCGGCCAGCTCGCGGTCAGCATCGCGCGTTCCTGCTCGATCTCCGGCCAATGCGCCAGCGCTCGTCCGATATCGGCGCGCGCCATCGGAAATCGCTCGAAGGAGGTGAAGTGCAGGCTTGCGCCTTCCGGCGCGGTTTCTCGCCATTGCCGCCAGGTCTCGCAGAGATTGAGGCCAGTGCCGAAGCCGAGTTCGGCGATGCGGAACGGTGCTGCGCGCTGCCAGCGCGCGGGCAGGTCGTTGCCGGCAAGAAAGACATGGCCGCATTCCAGCCGGCCATCGCTGCGGCAATAAAAATGATCGTCAAAGGCGCGGGAATAGGGCATATCGCCCTCGTGCCAGTCGAGGACTGCTTCGCTCGGCGGCGCTTTTTCAGGAACGTGTTCAGCCATGGCATATGCCGATAGTCGCGCGAAGGCCGCCGGTCAACCGATCGTGGACCTCCTCGTCGGCGGCGGCGGGGTCATGGGCCTGTGGACCGCACTTTTTGCCGCCCGCGACGGGTTTTCGGTGCGCCTTGTCGAAAAACGGACAATCGGCGCGGGCGCCAGCGGCGGCGTGCTCGGCGCGCTGATGCCGCACTTGCCGGACCGCTGGAATGCCAAGAAGGCGTTTCAGTTCGCCGCCCTCGTTTCGCTTGAGGGGGAAATCGCGACGCTGGAGGCTGAAACCGGCCTCTCCGTCGGCTACCGTCGCTCCGGTCGTCTCATCCCGCTGGCAAAGCCGCATAACCGGGACCTTGCGCTCGGCCAGGCGCAGGATGCGCTCACTGTCTGGAAGACGCCGGACCGTTCCTTTGCTTTCGACGTGCTGGAGGCAGCACCGTTGGCCGGTTGGCCGGGAGACGAGGCGATGGCGCACGGGCTGGTGCATGATCGTCTTGCAGCCCGCCTTGCGCCGCGCCGTTTGCTGGACGCCCTGCGAGCGGCACTCGACCGTCACCCGAAAGTCGAGGTCACGGAAGGTGTCGGGCTCGAGGCGATCGACCCGGCTGCCGGCCTCGCCCGTCTGGACGATGGAAGCGATGTGGCGTTTGAAAACTGTGTGCTCTCGGCGGGTGTCGAGACCTTCCCTCTGCTGGCTCCCCTCAATCCGCCGATCGCCCGGCCGGCTGGCACTGGGGTCAAGGGGCAGGCGGCCTTGCTCAAGGCCACCATTGACCCCGCGTTTCCGGTGATCTTTGCCGGTGGCCTCTACATCGTGCCGCACGAAGACGGCCTGGTGGCCATCGGCAGCACCAGCGAAAACAGCTTTGCGGAACCGACGTCCACCGATGGTCTCCTCGACGCCTTGATCGACAAGGCGCGGGCAATGGCACCGCTGCTTGCCGAGGCACCTGTGGTGGAGCGCTGGGCCGGGGTGAGGCCCAGGGCGGTCGGTCGCGAACCGATGGTCGGCCGGCATCCGGATCACGCAAACATCAGTCTGATGACAGGTGGCTTCAAGGTCAGTTTCGGCATCGCGCACAAGTTGGCACGCGAAGTTCTGAACGAAATCAAGGGCGGCACGCTTGGCGTACCACCCTCGTTCACCGTCGAGGCCCACCTTGCGGAAGCCGGACGGCTTTAGGCATCGCTTACATCCAGTAGGGCGGCACGCCGTAATAGTCGTGGATCACCTTGCCGTTGCGACGGTTCCAGTCGTACTCCGCGTCGCTTTCATAGTGCGGCGCATTTTCGACCTGTTCCTTCGTCAGATCGACGCGGTAGCCGGCGAGGCCTTCGTCATAGTTCAGCTTGCCCCACGGCAACGGATAGTGGTCCTGGCCGATGCCGAGAAAGCCGCCGAAACTCAATACGGCGTAGGAGACCTGGCCGCTGCGCTTGTCGAGGATCAGTCGCTCCACCGCGCCGATATGCTTGCCGTCGGCGCCGTAAACGCTGGTGCCTTCGACCTTGTCACTGGCAATGAGGTCCTGGGTTTCGCGAATGTTTGCATCTTGCATGGCCATAGGTGTTTCTCCTTGGTTGTCATGGACAGGAAACGGGCCAAGGCGCTAATGGTTCCTTTTCAAGAGCTTTTGCACGCGGCTCGAACCCGTGTGTGCGACGGCTTCTGCCATTTCCGAGGTGACCAATGACCGACAAGACTTATCCGCGCGACCTGATCGGCTACGGCCGCACCCCGCCGCAGGTGCGCTGGCCGGGCGATGCGAACATCGCCGTGCAGTTCGTGGTGAACTACGAAGAGGGCGCTGAAAGCTGCATCCTCGATGGTGACGCGTCGTCGGAAAACCTGCTCTCGGAAATCGTCGGCGCGGCGGCTTGGCCGGGCCAGCGCAACCTCAATATGGAATCGATCTACGAATACGGTTCGCGCGCCGGCTTCTGGCGCCTGCACCGGCTGTTCACCAGCCGCAACGTCACCACGACGGTCTATGGCGTGACGCTTGCCATGGCGCGCAACCCGGAAGCTGTTGCCGCCATGAAGGAAGCCGGCTGGGAAATCGCCAGCCACGGCTATCGCTGGTTGGAATACAAGGATTTTTCGGAAGAGCAGGAGCGCGAGCATATCCGCGAGGCTGTGCGCCTGCACAAGGAACTGACGGGCTCGCACCCGCTCGGCATGTACCAGGGCAAACCCTCGGCCAACACGCTGCGCCTCGTGATGGAAGAGGGCGGTTTCGTCTATTCCTCCGATTCCTATGCCGACGATCTGCCCTACTGGGTGCCGGGTCTCGATGGCGAACCCTTCCTCATCATCCCCTATACGCTCGAAACCAACGACATGCGCTTCGCGACGCCGCAGGGTTTCAACACGGGCGACCAGTTCTTCACCTACCTGAAGGACGCGTTCGACGTGCTCTACCAGGAGGGCAAGGAAGGCAGCCCGAAGATGCTGAACATCGGCCTGCACTGCCGCCTCGTCGGCCGCCCCGGTCGTGTCGCGGCACTCGCCCGCTTCGTCGACTACGTGCTTGGCCACGAGAAGGTCTGGATCCCGCGCCGCATCGACATCGCCCGCCACTGGATCGAGAACCACCATCCGTCGAAGGCCAAGGCATGATCGACCGCATCGATTTCCTCGACCGCTTCGGCGGCGTCTTCGAGCACTCGCCCTTCATTGCCGAACGGGCGCTCGATGCCGGTGCTGTTTCGGAACCGCTGACGGCGGGTGGCGTGCATGCCGCGCTCACCGATGCCTTCCGCAAGGCGAGCCACGCGGAACAGCTTGGTGTGCTCACCGCCCATCCCGACCTTGCCGGCAAGCTGGCCATTGCCGGCGGGCTCACCGAGGATAGCCGCAAGGAGCAGGCGGGTGCCGGCCTCGACCGGCTGAACCCGGCCGAACACGCCCGCTTCACCGAACTCAACACCGCCTATACGGAAAAATTCGGCTTCCCCTTCATCATCGCGGTCAAAGGCCTTGACAAGGACGACATCCTCGCGGCTTTCGAAAAGCGCGTAGGCAATACGGCCGATGAAGAATTCGAAACTGCGAAAGGCCAGGTGGAGCGTATCGCGCTCCTCCGGTTGAATGCTCTGCTCCCCGGAGATTAACAATGCCCGACTACCAAAGACCGCCCTTCCTCTCCCCGGGAGGGCTGTCCGATGGCTGAGACACTCACGATCCAACCTTTGACCCAGGCGGCTTTTGCGCCCTTTGGTACGGTGATCGAGGCCGATCCCGCGTCGATGCGCTATATCAACGGCGGCACGACGGAGCGTTACCACGCGCTCGCCGAAGCCGAAGCCGTCGGCGAGGATGCGCGGGTTATCATCAACCTCTTCCGCGCGGCGCCGCGCACCTTCCCCTATGCGGTCGACATGATGGAGCGCCACCCCTTCGGCAGCCAGAGTTTTTCACCGATCGACGACCGGCCCTGGCTGGTCGTGGTGGCGGAGGACGAGGGTGGCAAGCCGGGCCGGCCGCAGGTCTTTCGTGCCGGCGGGCGGCAGGGGGTCAACTACCGCCGCAATGTCTGGCACCATCCGCTGATCGCGATCGGTGCCGTCAGCGACTTCCTCGTCGTCGATCGCCTCGGTGGCGGCGTCAACCTGGAGGAGCTCGCCTTCGACACCCCGTTCATCATCGAACAGCCCTGAGAGGGACCCATGAACAAGCCCGGCCGCCTCACGACCCACGTTCTCGACACTGCACTCGGCAAGCCCGCCGTGGGCCTGAAGATCGACCTCTACTGGATCGAGAACGAGGAGCGCCAGCACATCACGACCGTCACGACCAACAGTGACGGCCGGGTGGACGGCGCGCTGGTCGAGGGCGTCGGCTTCATGCCCGGCATCTACGAACTGGTCTTCCACGCCGGCGACTACCTGCTGGCAACCGGCGCCGCCGTCACCGAACCCGCTTTCCTCGACCGCATTCCACTGCGCTTCGGTGTCGCCGATCCGTCGAGCCACTACCACGTGCCGCTGCTGCTTTCGGCCTACAGCTACTCGACCTATCGCGGGAGCTAAAGCACAGCCTTCATCGGCTTGCCCGCCACATAGGTCTCGTGTACCGCACGATCATCCCCCATCGTCTGGAGCAGGAAAAGTTCGTCGGTGAGCGAGCGGACGACCTCCATCTTCAGCGCCATGGCGGGCGTGGCGGCAGCGTCGAGCACGACGAAGTCGGCATCCGTGCCGGCGTCCAGCGTGCCGATGCGGTCTGCGAGTGACAGGGCTTCGGCGTTGCCGAGGGTCATGTGATAGAAGCTGTCGTAAGGGTTCAGCCGCTCGCCGAGCAACTGCTGGATCTTGTAAGCCTCGTCCATCGTCTTCAGCATGGAATAGCTCGTGCCGCCGCCGATATCTGTCGCGACGCCAATGCGCACCGGCTTTTCCCGCCGCGAGAGCGCCTTCAGCGGAAACAGGCCGGAGCCGAGGAAGAGGTTGGAGGTGGGGCAATGCACGGCCACCGCGCCGGCCTCGCTCATCGCATCCGCCTCGCGCCCGGAGAGATGGATGCAGTGGCCGAACAGGCTTCTGGGTCCGAGCAGGCCGTACTGCGCGTAGACGTCCGTATAGTCGATCGCATCGGGATAGAGTTCGCTGGTGAAGCGGATCTCGTCGTGGTTTTCGGACAAATGCGTCTGGATATGCAGGTCCGGGAATTCGCGGGCCAGTGCCGCCGTCATTTCCATCTGCGCCGGCGTCGAGGTGATGGCGAAGCGCGGGGTGATGGCGACGTGGTTGCGGCCCTTGCCGTGCCATTCGGCGATGACCGCGCGGGTCTCGTCATAACCCATCTGCGGCGTGTCGAGCAGGCCCTGCGGGGCGTTGCGGTCCATCATCACCTTGCCGCCGACCATGCACATGCCGCGCTTCAGCGCTTCGGCAAAGTAGGCATCGGCCGAGGCCTTGTGCACGGAGCAATAGGCGACCGCCGTCGTCGTGCCGTGGCGGATCATCTCGTCGTAGAAGTGACGCGCGATGCGGGCGGCATGTGCGCTTTCGACGAAGCGGCATTCTTCCGGGAAGGTGTAGGTGTTCAGCCATTCGAGCAGGTTGGCGGCATAGGAGCCGATCACCTGCATCTGCGGGAAATGCAGGTGCGTATCGATGAGTCCCGGCAGGATGAGGTGCGGCCTGTGGTCGATCTCGTCCACATCGTCCGGGGTGGCGGCGCGTATCTCGGCATAGGGACCGACGGCGGCGATCTTTCCGTCCTCGATGAGCAGTCCGCCATCCTCCTCGTAGCGATAGCTTGCCGCATCGTCGATCGTTTCCGGCCGGCGAAGGAAGGAGAGCAGGCGTCCACGGATGAGGGTTTGGGTCATGGGCGGTCAGCTTCCTTCTGCGGCGGTTTCAAACCAGGCGGTGATGAGCGCGCGCTCTTCCTTCGTCATGCCGGTGACATTGCCCGGCGGCATGGCGTGGCTGCGGCCTGCCTGCAGATAGATCTCGCGGGCATGCAGGGCAATCTGGGATTCGCTTTCGAACACAACGTCTTTCGGCGCGGCGCGCAGGCCTTCCCAGACCGGCTCGGCCGCATGGCACATCGAACAGCGCGTCGAGACGAGATCGCGTACCGCCGGGAAGTGGCTGTTTGCCGCGACGCGCTGGGCCGAGGGGGCAAGGCCTGCATCGGCGCTTTCGCCGGTCAATACCTTCGGCACGGTGGAAAGCCACATGATGAGCAGGAAGAGGAGGGCCGTGACGAGCCAGGTCCAGGTGGGCTTGCCCTTGCGCGCGTGGGTCGTGTTGAACCAGTGGCGGATCGTCACGCCCATCAGGAAGACGAGGGCAGCGATGATCCAGTTGAAAGCCGTCGCGAAGGCCAGCGGATAGTGGTTCGACAGCATGAAGAAGATGACGGGCAACGTCAGGTAGTTGTTGTGGGTGGAGCGCTGCTTGGCGATGGCGCCGTATTTCGGATCCGGCACGCGCCCTGCAATCAAGTCGGCAACGACCACGCGCTGGTTCGGCATGATGAGGAAGAAGACGTTCGCCGACATGATCGTCGCCGTGAAGGCGCCGAGATGCAGGAAGGCGGCGCGGCCGGTAAAGACCTGCGTGTAGCCCCAGGCCATGGCGACGAGGATGAAATAGAGGACGATCATCAGCCCCCAGGTGTTTTTGCCGAGCGGCGATTTGCAGAGCAGGTCGTAGAGGATCCAGCCCACGGCCAGCGAGGCGAGCGAGATGAGGATCGCCACCGGCGTCGAGACGTCGAGCACGTTGCGGTCGATCAGGAACAGATCGGCGCCGCCGTAATAGACCAGACAGAGTAGCGCGAAGCCGGAAAGCCACGTCATGTAGCTTTCCCATTTGAACCATGTCAGGTGCTCGGGCATCGAGGCCGGCGCCACGAGATACTTCTGGATGTGATAGAACCCGCCGCCATGGACCTGCCATTCCTCGCCATAGGCGCCGGCCGGCAGATGCGGCCGCTTCACCAGGCCGAGGTCGAGCGCGATGAAATAGAAGGACGAGCCGATCCAGGCCATGGCGGTGATGACATGCAGCCAGCGGACCGCAAAGGTCAGCCACTCCCAGGCGATGGCATATTCGTACATGTGGGCGCGTCCCTTCCGTCTTGTCTTTGGGCACGTACATTGCGCAATATTTACGGGTGAGGGAAGGGTGGACCGAACGCCTTGCATCCACCGGTTCACTTTGAACGGAACCTCTTCGGGACCAAGGGTATTTCTGCGCTATGGCATACGAACTCTATTATTGGACCGGCATTCAGGGACGGGGGGAATATATCCGCCTGGCATTGGAGGCCGCCGGCGCGCCCTATCGGGATGTCGCACGGGAAGAGGGCGATCAGGTCATCGCCGCGGTGAGCAACGAGGTTTCGACGCCGTCCTTCGCGCCGCCCTTTCTCAGAGACGGTGATGTGGTCGTGGGCCAGGTGGCAGCGATCCTGCTTTATCTCGGCGACAAACTTGATCTTGCGCCCAAGGATGCGGCGCTCAGGCTCTGGACGCATCAAATCCAGTTGACCATCGCCGACTTCGTGCTCGAAGGCCATGATGTTCACCACCCGATCGGCGCCGGAGAATATTACGAGGACCAGAAGCCCGAATCAAAGCGGCGTGCCCTGGAGTTCCGTGAGCAGCGCGTTCCGAAATTCCTCGACTGGTTCGAGCGCATTCTGGCCAGAAACCCCAAAGGCTCCGCGCATCTCGTCGGCAGCCGGCTCAGCTATGTGGATCTGTCTCTGTTCCAGATCATGGATGGCCTAATCTACGCCTTCCCGACATTGATGGGCGAGCTTGCTCCTCGGTATCCGCATATCAAGGCGGTCTGCGCAACTGTTGCCGACCACCCGAAAATCCGTGCCTATCTTGCGAGCGATCGCCGTCTTCCGAGCAATGAGAACGACCTGTTTCGGCACTATCCAGAATTGGACGCCAAGCCCTAGTGCCGCCGCGGACGGCTCTTTCGACGGTAGGCGGCAGTTCAGAATTTCGCCAGTTTTCAGGCGGGCCTTTGTGGGTATTTTTGACTAGAGCGCTGCTAACGCCAGTCAGGTAACGCCACGGTTTTTCCGTCCTCTACGGACCAATCCCGATACATCTCATAGGTGACTTTTCCCGCGGTCATACCTTTCACCAACCTGCGGCATGCCTCCTGAACTACCTCTTCGGCACCGATTGAGTTGAGGCTTTCAAGTTCATCTCCCAGTCTTCCGTCCTGTTTCAATTCGGATTGGCCATCTTCAATGCAACGGGCGATTAACCGGGCGTGAGAGTCGGGATTTTGCTTTAAGCGCGTGACGATTTCCTGGAATTCTTGCTCGGTCCATCGGGGTCCTTCGGCGAACGCACTGGCGGGCAGCAGCAACGAGAGCAGAAGGTTTGTGGCAACAAATCGATCTAGCTTCAATCTGTACGTCCTATTGTTGGTCCGGGCCGGTACTTCCTAGCTTATGGAGACAATCTCAAGTTCCTGCCCGCCCATGCTCACGACGTCGCCCACGGCCTTGCCCATCAGCAGCCTTGCCACCGGCGCGACGTAGGAAATCGTTCCTGCCTTCGGGTCGGCCTCGTCTTCGCCGACGATGCGATAGGTCTGTACCCGGCCGTCGTCGCGGCTGAAGGTCACCGTGTTGCCGAAGGCGACGGTGTTGTTTGATGTTGGTTCGGCCATGACCTGCGCCGTGCGGACGCGTTCTGCGAGATAACGCAGGTCGCGCAGCGGGCCGGCCGATTGGCGCCGCCGTTCGTTGACGTCCTCGATCGTGTTTGCGGCCTCGTATGCCGTGCGTGCCGCGGCGAGCTGCGTTTCGAGTGCAGTCAGACCCGCCTGCGTGACGAGATTGGGATGGGGAGAAATCGGCCGGTCGGGCAGCAGGGTCTCCGATGCCGCCTCGGCGCTTTCTTCCTTTACGAACGCAACGCTCAATGTCCCACTCCATTCAAATGCGGCTTACCCCCGACAGGCTCATCGGGTCCTTGCTGGCCAATTTAAGCTTCCTTCGGCATCGTCGCCAGAATCCATTCGCGAAACGCGCGGATTTTCACAATGTTGCGACGGTTCTCCGGATAGGCGAGCCAATAGTCGCGGCCATCGTTACAGGTGATATCGAAGGGCTGGTAGAGCAGGCCGGCCGCGATCTCAACGCGAAAATGGCCGGGGTTGAGGATCGCGACCCCCTGGCCGTTCATGGCCACTTGCGCATCGATCGTCTGAACGCCCAGTTCGTTGCGTGGGTAACGTTCGAGGCCCGGCTTGTCGATTCCGGCTGCGGAGAACCAGATGGGCCACCAGACGTCCGGGGCACTGATGATCGGCAGTTTCAGCAGGTCGGCCGGCTCCTTGACGCCGCCGATCGTTTCGGCGAGCGCCGGGCTCAGCAAGGGGGCGAAATCCATGCGCATGACGCGGTGGCATTCGAGGCCCGGCCAGTCGCCCTTGCCCCAGCGGATCGAGATGTCCGCCTCTTCGCGGGCGAAATCGATGACCTCCTGCGACGTGGAAAGCCGGACCGCGATGTTCGGGTGCTTGAGCTGGAAATCGCCGAGTGTACGGCTCAACCATTGCGTGGCGAAGGTGGGCGTCGAATGGATGTGCAGCTTCTGTTCGGTTGCGCCGCGCAGATCGGCTACCGCCTCCGCGAGTTTAGCGAGCCCTTCGGCCACCTTGGGCGCCAGCCGCTCGCCGGCCTCGCTCAGCATGACCTGCCGGGGCTGGCGCAGAAACAGCGTTTCGCCAAGCGTCTCCTCGAGCAGCTTGATCTGGTAGCTGACGGCCGTCTGCGTCATGCCGAGCTCGTCGCCGGCGCGGGTGAAGCTCGCATGCCGGGCTGCCGCCTCGAAAACACGAAGCGCATTGAGCGGGAAGTTGCGCGACATCTTCAAGGCTGAGTTCTCTTTATGCATGCAGACGAAGGTTCGATTGGAGTTCCATCACCTTTCGGCGCACCCTGCAAGCAATGGAAATGAGTTTTTGAGGTTTCGCCATGACATGCATTACCGATCACGGGCCGGCGGACGCCCTGCAGTTTCGCGAGCCGAGCCTTTGGCATAAGCTCTCTCTCGTCTTGCGTCGGCGGACGGCACAGCGCCTCCCGCGGCTCTACCCGCAGGAGCTTTCCGATCACATGAAGCGCGATCTCGGGTTCCTTGAGGGGCGCGGCCGCTAGAGCATTTTCGATTTCCAGGCGGCGAAGGCGAGCAGCACTTCGGCGGCGGTCATTGCGGCGATGACTTCCGGCCGCTTGTCATCGACCGCCGTGCCGCCGATCGGCAAGACCAACCGCTCGGCCTCCGCGCGATCCACGCCCTGTTCGTCGAGATAGTGGAGGAAGGTGCCGCGCTTCGACTTCGAACCGACCATGCCGATATAGGCGAGGTCGGTGCGGGCGAGCGCTTCGCGGGCGATCAGGAAATCGAGTGCGTGGTCATGGGTGACGATGACCACGGCCGAGCCGGCCGGGATATCGGCGATCAGGGATTCCGGCATGGCGTTCAACCGGTGATGCACCTCGGAGGTGAGGCGGTCCAGTTCGCTCTCGCGCGTCTCGACGACGAACACCTTCAAGGGCAGCAGTGTCAGCGATTCGGCAAGTGCGCGCCCGACATGCCCGCCACCGAACACCCAGACCTGCGGCTTCTGCCGTTCATCCGTCGCGATCCGCTGGTCGAGGGCCTGGCGCGCGGCCTCGTCGGCGAAGGTGAAGGTGAGTTCGACGCGACCGCCGCAACATTGGCCGATATCGGGGCCGAGGGGGATGTCGAGCTTCGCTTCACCGCCGGCACTGCCGAGCATCTTTCGCGCGTTTTCGATTGCTACATATTCAAGCTGCCCGCCGCCGATCGTGCCGTGGATTTCGGTCGGCCCCACCAGCATGAACGTGCCTTCGTCGCGCGGCGCGGAGCCTTTGACGGCGGTAACATCGACGATGACGACACGGTGTTCCCGGGCGAGAAAGCCCTCGAGACTATCCTGCAGAAAGTTCATTTTTGCTCTTCTTTTTGGGCCGCGAGCCGTCCGGGTCCATCAGCAAGTGATTGGAACTAGACAGGCCCCGGAGGCCTTGAAGGCCGGACCCGTCGACCCGTTGAAGGCGCGGAAGACGGTGTTCGGTCATCCTCTATTGAGCGGTCCAGCCGCCATCGACGGAGATGTGGGTGCCGTTGATCGATTTTGCCGCATCGCTGGCGAGGAACAGGGCGATGGCCGCCACCTCGTCGACACCGACGAACTCCTTGGTCGGCTGGAATTTCAGCATGACGTCGGACTTCACCTGCGCTTCGCTGATGCCGCGCGCCTTGGCCGTGTCGGGGATCTGCTTTTCGACGAGCGGTGTCAGCACATAGCCGGGGCAGATGGCATTGGCTGTGATGTGGTCTTCGGCGATTTCCAGCGCGACCGTTTTCGTCAGTCCCAGAATGCCGTGCTTGGCCGCCACATAGGCGGATTTGAACGGTGAGGCGACGAGGCCGTGGGCAGAGGCGACATTGATGATGCGCCCCCAGCCCTTGCGCTTCATGTGCGGAATGGCGGCGCGGATGGTGTGGAACGAGCTGGACAGATTGATCGCAATGATCTGGTCCCACTTCTCGACCGGAAAGTCCTCGATCTTTTCGACATGCTGGATGCCGGCATTGTTGACGAGGATGTCGACGCCGTCGAACTCTTCCACTGCCGTCTGGATGAGGTCGGCGATCTCGTGCGGCTTGGTCATGTCGGCCGGATGATAGATGACGCGGCCCTTGCCGAGGCTGTCGAGCTTGGTGCGGGTCGCCTCGATCTCGTCCGCCGGGCCAAAACCGTTGATGACGACATTGGCGTTGCCTTCCGCAAAGGCCGTGGCGATGGCGAGGCCGATGCCGCTGGTGGAACCGGTTACGACGACACTCTTCATGTTTTTCATCTCCGATATGCTGCTTTGCGGTAGCCTACGCCTAAAACTCGAGCGATGACAATTGCGTTTTCCGCGCGGTAGAGTGGCGGTGAGGGCAGAGCGCGGCTTGCGTTTTATTTTCCTTTGACATTCGTTTTGATGTCGTATTGAAGATTCCGAAGGGCCTGGGAGCGGCCTTCAGCTGGGAGGAAAGCATGGGCGGATATGTTCTCGCGATCGATCAAGGCACGACATCGAGCCGGGCGATCGTCTTCGACGGCAACCAGAAGGTCGTCGGTTCCGGCCAGAAGGAATTCACGCAGCACTTTCCGCAATCCGGCTGGGTCGAGCATGATCCGGAGGAAATCTGGGACAGCGTCGTCTGGGCGGTCAAGGCCGCGCTGAAGAAGGCCGATCTCAAGGCGTCGGATATTTCCGCCATCGGTATCACCAACCAGCGCGAGACGGTCGTCGTCTGGGAGCGCGAAAGCGGCAAGCCGATCCACAATGCCATCGTCTGGCAGGACCGCCGCACGGCCTCCTATTGCGAGAAGCTGAAGAAGCAGGATCTCGAAAAGACCTTCACCAAGAAGACCGGCCTGCTGCTCGACCCTTATTTTTCCGGCACGAAACTGTCCTGGATGCTCTCCAACGTGAAGGGCGCGCGTGCACGGGGTGCCAAGGGCGACCTCTGCTTCGGCACGATCGACACGTTCCTGATCTGGCGGCTGACGGGCGGCAAGTCGCATGTCACCGACGCCACCAATGCCAGCCGCACGCTGATGTACAACATCGCGGCGAACGACTGGGACAACGAATTGTTGGACATCCTGCGCGTGCCGAAGGCCATGCTGCCCGAAGTGCTGGACTGCGCGGCCGACTTCGGCGTGACGGAGAAGGCGCTGTTCGGCGCGGAAATCCCGATCCTCGGCGTTGCCGGCGACCAGCAGGCCGCGACCATCGGCCAGGCCTGCTTCGAGCCGGGCATGATGAAATCCACCTACGGCACTGGCTGCTTTGCGCTGCTCAACACCGGTCCGGACATGGTGCGTTCGAAAAACCGGCTGCTCACTACCATTGCCTACCGCCTCGACGGCGAGACGACCTATGCGCTGGAAGGCTCGATCTTCATCGCGGGTGCGGCCGTACAATGGCTGCGCGACGGGCTGAAGGTCATCAAGGCCGCACCCGACACCGGTGACCTCGCGGCGCAAGCCGACCCGACGCAGAACGTCTACCTCGTGCCCGCCTTCACCGGGTTGGGCGCGCCGCACTGGGACCCGGACGCCCGTGCCGCCATCTACGGCATGACGCGCAACACAGGACCGGCGGAATTCGCCCGCGCAGCCCTTGAGGCCGTCTGCTACCAGACGCGCGACCTGCTGGACGCCATGCACAAGGACTGGAAAGCCAACGGCAAGGAAACGGTGCTGCGCGTCGACGGTGGCATGGTCGCCTCCGACTGGACCATGCAGCGCCTCGCCGACATTCTCGACGCCCCCGTCGACCGCCCGACCATCCTGGAGACGACGGCGCTCGGTGCCGCCTGGCTTGCCGGCCAGCGCGCCGGTGTCTGGCCGAACCGCAAGGGTTTCGCTAAATCCTGGGCACGCGATACGCGTTTTGAGCCGAAGATGGACGAGAAGACACGAGCGGTGAAGATCAGGGGTTGGAAGGACGCGGTGCGGCGGACGTTGAGCGCGGAGTAGGGGAACTCAAGTATTCTCTGCCGTTGCAATGAGCGCCCCCAATGCCATCTGCACCGACAATTGAACGACTTTCCTACTTGGTCTTCTCGTCGTTTTTCATCATGGGCTCGGGCACATGGTGGACATGGACCGGCATGACGTAGCGATGATTCTTGCGCGGCTTTTTAACCTGCCTTCTGAAGTTCATTGACGCTGCATAGACGGCTGCTTGGTCCGCTTCATCATGCCCAGAGGACTTTACGATATAGGTGCTCGCATGTTTGCCATTCGCATCCGTTCGGATGCCAACGGTCGCGATTTTTGTCGTGTCGCAGCCCGACAGGGCAAGCACCGCCAAGCACAGTGCCGACGTAATGATTTTTCTCACGATGATCCCCGATTTCCCCAAATGCGTGCAATCTCCTACGAGAAGTTTTCTACTTCGGCAAGAGTCAATTTGTGGCTGTTGCCTCAAGTAGTTGACCGCTCTTCAGTGCGTCGCTTTCAGGTGCTATCGGTTGGGGCATGTACCCATCTCCGACCATCGTCCCCGGCCGATCCTGCGGCACCTGCACGCTCTGTTGCCGGCTGCCGGACATTGATCTTTTCGAGAAGCCCGCGAATGTCTGGTGTCGGCATTGCATCGCGGACAAGGGCTGCTCGATCTATGCGGATCGGCCTTCGGTCTGCCGGGATTTCCTCTGTCTGTGGATGACCGATGAGGCGCTAGACGAGGCATGGGCGCCATCCCGCTCGCATATGATGATCTACCGGCAGGGGCCGCAGATTACAGTGCTTGTCGATCCTGACCACCCCGACATCTGGCGAAGCGAGCCGTATCACGCGCAATTGCATCGATGGGCTCGCAAGGCCGAACCGGCTGGCGGCTACGTTATCGTCTTCTGGCGTGACGACGTGTTCAAGCTCTGATCCGCGCCGGCAGCCACCGTCATGGTCTTTGGGGGCGACGCCCGAAGACAGCGGTTTTTCCCGGGTTGGAGGCGACCTGCCGGATCGATGGCGGCGTCGGTGAGCGTTCGCGTGCTGCCGATCCTGGCAAGCGATAATGGGTGTGCGGCACGTAGATAAGGTCGTGTTCCGCGACGATCACGACCATGCTGTGCGGCAGGTCGAGGTTCGCCAGGCAGTCGCGCATGAAGCGGTGAAACTCGACGGCGATCAGCGCGTTGAAAACCACCTCCGCATAGGCCAGCGGTTCGTGGGCGGCTGTGCTTGTGCCTGTCGGCGTAACCTCGGTCACAAAGCCATAATGGTAGTGGTCGCCGCGCGGGATTGTCGCCGCCAGTGCCAGCACGTCGTGCATGCCGTCGATCGGGGCGGATTCGATTGTATCGAACGCGCCCTGCCATGCGCTACCGACCGCGTTGCACTCATCCGCGATCTCGGCATCGGTCTTCGCCAGGAAATCATAGACCCCACGGTTGTAGAGGCTGACCTCGACACCCTGGTGGAAACGCCCCGCCGCATCGACGGCGCGCTCGTGCGCGGAGAGGTCAAAGCCAAGACCGGTGAAGGTCTCGGGCATTCCCGGCTGGTAGCCGGCGTGGCGAAAGGCTGCATTGGTTGTCCGCGGGATCTCGCCTGCCTCGTCGCTGATGCGAAGGTCGAGAACCGGATCGAAATTTCTGACGGGCAGATCTTTCAGGATTGCTGCAAGCTCGTCCTTGCCGTTCGAAAAGGCGCGTTGCGCGACGATCTCCCGGGTGAGAGCGAATATCTCGGATTTCCACGCGCGGAACGCCTCGATGAGCCTTGCGCGCTCGCTGTCCATCGTCATGGGAGGGGCCTCCGTTTCGACCTTTCCTAACATTCCGGAATTAAGATATTTCCTGCTCCGTCGCGCAGACTGAGACAAGCCGGGCTGATGGCCGGCGCTGCCGGCTGTTTCTGCCGATCATCAAAAATATTCCGGTGCACCCTGTCGGCTGAGACGCTACTCCTACGTCTTTCAACCAACGGGAGTTCCCCATGCTGTATGCCGTTCTTTGTTACGATAGCGAAAGTGAAGTCAGCGCCTGGTCTAAGGAGCTGGACGACAAGGTCATGGCCGATCTCGGCGCGGTCAACCAGAAATATGCCGAGGCTGGCAAGCTGGGTCCCGTGGCGCGGCTGATGCCGACGACGGCGGCCGTGACCGTGCGCAAGGGTGCCACGGACGATATCGTCATGGACGGGCCCTTTGCCGAAACCAAGGAACAGTTCCTCGGCTTCTTCGTCCTGCAGGCGGAAACGCTGGAGGAGGCGATCACCTTCGCCCGCGAACTTTCCGCCGCCAATCCGGCCAATGGGACTTATGAAATCCGGCCGCTGCAGTTCTTCAATCCGGGGGTACCGATAACATGACAGAGCTTGCCTGGATCGATCTGGCACTGACTTCGGCTCGGCCGCAGGCCATGGGGGCGCTTCTGCGCTACTTCCGCAACCTCGACCTCGCGGAGGAGGCCTTTCAGGAGGCCTGCCTTCGTGCGCTGAAGACCTGGCCCGACAAGGGCCCGCCGCGCGATCCGGCAGCATGGCTGATCTTCGTCGGCCGCAACAGCGGCATCGACCAGGTGAGGAAGCGCGCCAAACACCAGCCGCTTCCGCCCGAGGAGGTGCTGTCCGATCTGGAGGATACGGAAAGCGATCTCGCCGACCGGCTGGACGGCGCGCATTACCGAGATGATATCTTGCGGTTGCTGTTCGTCTGCTGCCATCCGGACCTGCCGGCCACACAGCAGATTGCACTGGCGTTGCGCATCGTTTCCGGCCTTACAGTCAAGCAGATCGCCAAGGCGTTCCTCGTTTCGGAAGCGGCGATGGAGCAGCGCATCACCCGGGCGAAGGGGAAGGTGGCAGCCGCCGGCATTCCCTTCGAGACGCCGGATGCCGTGGCGCGCGCCGAACGGCTCGGCATCGTCGCGGCGATGATCTATCTCGTCTTCAACGAAGGCTATTCGGCCGGCGTGCCGGAGAGGGCGGATGCGCCCTTCTGTGCGGAGGCGATCCGGCTTTGCCGATTGCTGCTAAAACTCTTTCCCTCCGAGCCGGAGATCATGGGGCTGACGGCGCTCATCCTCATCCAGCATTCGCGGCTTGACGCCCGCTTCGACAAGGACGGCCAGATCGTTCTCTTGGAGGACCAGGACCGTGCGCTCTGGGATCGCGGGCTGATCGACGAGGCGCTGGTGCTGATCGACAAGGCGATCCGGCATCGCAAGCCCGGCGCCTTCCAGATACAGGCGGCGATCGCAGCCCTGCATGCGCGCGCCGCGACGGCGGCGGAGACGGACTGGCTGCAGATCGACCTGCTCTACCAGACGCTGGAGCGCCTTCAGCCGTCGCCGGTGGTGCGGCTCAATCGGGCCGTTGCAGTTTCGAAACGCGAAGGGCCGGAGGCGGCGCTGGCGCTCATCGAGCCGCTGGCGGACAAACTCAACGGCTACTTCTATTTTCACGGCCTGCGCGGCGGCCTGCTGAAACAGCTTGGCCGCTACCGCGAGGCCCACGAGGCCTTCGACCGCGCCATCGCGCTTGCCACAACCTCGGCGGAAGCGGCGCATATCCGCCAGCATCTCGACAGCGTGCAGCGCGAGATGGCTGCCGCCGAAAAATAATCGGCTTTCGATGTCGGGTTGGCCGCTTGCCGGGCGTCCTTGATACGAACCGACCAATCATATTCCACCGAGGAGACAGACATGACCGACACCGCCGAAATCAAGCCCACCAACAACCGCGAACTGGTGCTGACCCGCGTGCTGAACGCCACGCCCGCCCAGCTCTTCAAGGCCTGGACGACGCCGGAAATCCTGAAGGAGTGGTTCATGCCGAAGCCGTACGCGATTGCCCTTGTCGAAATGGAGCCGCGTGACGGCGGCAAGTTCCGCACCGTCATGACCGGCCCGGACGGTTTCCACATGGACAGCACGGGTGTGTTCCTGAAGGTGGAGAAGGATCGGCGCATCATCACGACGGATGCCTTCGGCCCGGACTGGAAGCCGACCGAAAAGGCCTTCTTCAGCGCCGAAATCCTCTTCGATGATCTCGGCAACGGAAAGACCCGCTACACCGCGATCGCCCGCCACTGGACTGTCGAGGATTGCGAGGCGCACGAGAAGATGGGGTTCCACGAGGGCTGGGGCCAGGTGGCAGGCCAGCTCGAAGAGGTTGCCTCCAAGCTTTGAGGTGACGAGCGGGGCGGAAAACCGCTCCGTTTTCGTTCGGCCGCGATCGCCCTGTAAACACACTGTTTCCCGATCTGCCCTTTCAACCTGCCACTGCCGGCCATATCTCTGGGAAAATCTCTCTCTTCTGGAACATCCCATGGAACTTGGCCTCTATACATTTGCCGATGTCGATCCCAATGCCGCCGACAAGGGGCGGGAAGGGGAGCGACGGCTGAAAAACCTCCTCGAAGAGATCGAACTTGCCGATCAGGTCGGGCTCGATGTCTTCGGGCTTGGTGAACATCACCGAGCGGACTATGCCGCCTCGGCGCCGGCCGTGGTGCTGGCGGCTGCCGCGGCGCGCACGAAAAACATCCGGCTCACGAGTGCGGTGACGGTGCTGTCGTCGGACGATCCGGTGCGGGTCTTCCAGCAATATTCCACCGTCGATCTCATTTCCGGTGGCCGGGCCGAGATCATGGCGGGGCGGGGCTCGTTCATCGAATCCTTCCCGCTCTTCGGCTATGCGCTCGATGATTACGACCAGCTTTTCGAGGAAAAACTCGATCTGCTGCTTGCGCTGAACGAGAGCGAGAAGGTCTCGTGGACCGGCGTGATGCGGCCGCCGCTGGCAGGGCTTGGCGTCTATCCGCGCCCGGCGCATGGCAGGCTGCCGATCTGGATTGCCGTTGGCGGCACGCCGCAATCGGTGGCGCGCGCGGGCGCCTATGGCCTGCCGCTGGCGCTTGCCATCATCGGCGGCACGCCGTCGCGCTATGCACCGTTGTTCGATCTCTACCGCGAGGCGGCACGCCGGGCGGGGCAGGACGAGGCAAAATTGAAGACCAGCATCAACGTGCACGGCTTCATTGCGGACAGCACGCAGGCGGCGGCAGACGCCTTCTACGGGCCGCAGGCCGAGGTGATGAACCGCATCGGCCGCGAGCGCGGCTGGGGGCCGACGAGCCGGGCGCAGTTCGACCAGTCGATCGGTCCGACCGGCCATCTCTTCCTCGGCGATCCGGAGACGGTGGCGAAGAAGATCGTCGACCATCAGCGGATTTTCCGCAACGATCGCTTCCTGCTGCAGATGGCGATCGGGTTGATGCCGCATGACCAGATCCTGCGCGGCATCGAGCTTTACGGCACCAAGGTTGCGCCCCTGGTGCGCGAAATGCTGGCGGCGGAACAGAAGGACGCAGTGGTTGCTTCCGCCTGACAGCAGCGCGCGGGCGTGATAGACACGCCCGCGAAAGAGAGATGCGATGACCCTCGAGAATGACGATGACCTCAACGGCCTGAAGGCGATCGGCCGGATCTGCGCCAATGTGCTCCAGCACATGTCGACCTCCATCCGGCCGGGCATGACCACGGCCGAACTGGACCTGATCGGCCGGCGAATGCTGGAGGAGGCGGGTGCACGTTCGGCGCCGGAAAGCTGCTACGCCTTTCCGGGTGCGACCTGCATCAGCGTCAACGAGGAGGTGGCGCACGGCATTCCGGGCGACCGGGTGATCAAGGACGGCGATCTCGTTAATATCGACGTTTCCGCCGAACTCGACGGCTATTTCGCCGATACCGGCGCGTCCTTCACCGTCGGGCGCTCGACGCCGGCGGTGGAGCGGCTGTGCCGGGATGGCAAGCGGGCGCTCTGGGTCGGCCTCAAGGAGGTCAAGGCCGGCAAGCCGCTGGCGCAGGTCGGCAATGCCATCGGTGAATTCGCGCGCAAGAACCGTTACACGCTGATCGCCAACCTCGCGAGCCATGGCGTCGGTCGCTCTCTGCACGAGGAGCCGACGGAAATCGCCACCTGGCCGGACCCGCAGGAAAAGCGCCGCATGACGGACGGCCTCGTCTTCACCGTCGAGCCGTTCCTGTCGCTCGGCGCCAACTGGGCGGAAAGCGGCAAAAATGACGAGTGGACGCTCTACAGCGATCCGCGCGCACCGACGGTGCAGTTCGAGCACACGGTCGTGGCGACACGGAACGGACCGCTCGTGGTGACACTGCCCGGATGAACCTTCACCGGCGCTGATCCGACGATCAATTAATCTTGTTTGTCGGAGCTATGTTGCAGTGCGATGGTCGCGGCATGATGCAACGCATTCCCGCCCTGTCGCGCGAGCCCGTCCGGGCGGCCATCGCCGGTGCTATCGCCATGGCCGTGGCTATGGGGCTCGGCCGCTTCTTCTATACGCCGGTGCTGCCCGGCATGATGGCCGGCCTCGGGCTCAACGCTGCAGACGCCGGCATCATCGCGGCGGCGAATTTTGCGGGCTACCTGCTCGGCGCGGTTCTGGCCGCCTATGGCTGGGCGGCGGGTCTGGAGCGGCGACTGGCGATCGGTGCGCTGGTTTCGACGGTGCTGCTGCTTCTCGTGATGGCTCTGATTTCCGACGTTGCGGCACTCTCCGTCGTGCGGTTCCTCGCGGGGCTTGCCAGTGCCTTTGCCATGATTTTCACCTCCGGCATCGTGCTTTCGATCGGGCTCCGGCATCAGGATGCGCGCGTGCAGATGGCGCATTTTTCCGGCGTCGGCCTGGGCATCGCGGTGTCGGCCGTTCTCGTCTACCTGCTGTCGCTCGTCCAGTTCCCGGCCATCGCCGCCTGGCGCGCGGACTGGCTTGCCGGGGCCGCGCTCGGCGCCATCGGTCTTGCCGCCGTCATGGTTCTGCTGCCGCGACCCGAAGGCGGTGCCTCGGGGTTGCGCGAGCTGCCCATTGTCTGGACCCGGCCGCTCGTCGCGCTGACACTGAGCTACGGTCTCTTCGGCATCGGCTATGTCGTGACCGCCACCTTCATCGTCGCCATTGCGCGGGAGGGGGCGGAGAGCCCGTTGCTCGAATGTTTAATCTGGCTCGTCACCGGCGCCTCGGCGGCGATTTCCCTCGTCGCGTGGAAGCCGGTCGTGCGGCGTTACGGCGTGGCGGTGGCCTATCTCGCGGCGATCCTCGTCGAGATGGTGGGCGTCGCCGTCACCGTCACGCTACCCTTCCCGGCCTCTGCACTGATCGGCGGCGCGCTGCTGGGCCTTACCTTCATCGTCATCACCGCCTATGGCCTCCAGCTTGGGCGGGTTCTGGCGAGCGAGAGCCCGCGGCAGGTGCTGGCGCTGATGACGGCGGCCTTCGGTGTGGGGCAGATCCTCGGGCCGCTCGGCGCAGGCTTCCTGGCGGCACGTACGGGAAGCTATGTGCTGCCGAGCCTCGCGGCCGCGGGCATCCTTCTGCTTGCCGCAGCCATCACCGTCGCGGGCGGCGCGCTTTCCATTAAATCTCGGTAATACAAGGTTGCGGCGATTGTTGCGCTGCGCAAACTCCTTTAGTTTCAGCGCGAACCGGCAGCACGGCTGCCCCATGCAAACGAGAGTTTCGCACCTTGTTCCACTCCTTCTTCCCGCAGCCAAAGCTGTTTTTCACCTCCGCCGCTATCTGGACAGCGATCTGTATCGCCGTCTGGTATACGGTCGGACCGCAAATTGGCGCCGCGATCGGATTGCCGCCGCTTGCCCCGGGGGAGAAAGCCCCGCTCGGGCTTGCCTTCTTCCTCTCTCCGGACAATCTCTGGTTCTATCTCTACTTCTTCATTTTCGTGCTGGTTTTCGGCTTCGCCTGGAAAATCATCGCGCGTGACCATCCCTGGACCAACTGGTCTATCTGGGGCAGCGCTTTCATCGTTTTCATTGCCTATTTTGCCGTGCAGTTGCAGGTGGCGCTCAACAACTGGCGTGGTCCATTCTTCGACATGTTCCAAAAAGGTCTTTCAGGCGACAAGAGCGTCACTGCGGGGCAGCTTTGGGGCCTGCAATGGTACTTCCTTGAAATTGGTATCGTTTTTGTTGTGGTCAACGTTGTCACCGCATTCTTTACGAACCACTATGTCTTCCGTTGGCGAACGGCCATGAACGACTACTACATGTCGCTCTGGCCGAAACTGCGTCACATCGAGGGTGCCTCGCAGCGTGTGCAGGAAGATACGATGCGCTTTGCCAACATCCTTGAAGGACTGGGCGTCGTCTTTATCAATTCGATCATGACGCTCGTCGTCTTTCTGCCGTTGCTTTTCCAAATGTCGGAATATGTCGGCGACGTGCCGATCCTCGGCGCGATTCCGCATTCTTTGTTCTGGTTGGCCATCGGCTGGTCGCTGTTTGGCACCGCGTTGCTGGCATTCGCGGGCATCAAGCTTCCCGGGCTCCAGTTCCGCAACCAGCGGGTGGAAGCGGCTTATCGAAAAGAGCTCGTCTATGGTGAGGACCACGCGGATCGCGCCGATCCCGTGACCGTGCGCGAACTCTTTGTGAATGTGCGGCGCAACTACTTCAGGATGTACTGGCACTACTGCTATTTCAACGCCGCTCGCTTCACCTACAACCAGCTGGACGCGATGTTGCTGACCTTCATTCTTATTCCCACCGTTGCGGCAGGCCGTATCACGATGGGTGTCTGGCAGCAGATTGCCACCGCCTTCGGCGAGGTCAGCAATTCCTTCCAGTATCTCGTCAGCTACTGGTCGACGATTGTCGAACTTCTGTCGATCCACAAACGTCTGAAGGCCTTCGAAGCGGCGATCGAGGGCGAGCCCTTGCCGGAGATCGACCAACGCTATCTGGAAACTCAGATGGAAGAAGAGGGCCGGCCGGCCTGATCAGCCGACTGCCAAACGAGACATCAGAGGGCGGCGCCAGTCGCCCTCTTTTCTTTTGCGAGAATGCCCATCGCCTCGGCATAGCTGACGCAGGCGACGTCCTTCTGCCCGCAGGTCTCCGTGAGGAACCGGTCAAGCGCGCGCCAGTAGGCGCCGGCGTTCATTTCGACGAAGTGGAAGCCGAGCTGGAGGGGGATGCGTTCGCCGTCATATTGTCTGGCGAAGGCGTCGCGATAGGCTTTCAGCGTGCTTTCCTCGAAGGTGGCGCTTTTCTCCGGGGCCTCCTTGGCCTTGGAATGGCGAACATAGAGATTGTAGTCCATGGCGATGACGGGGCGTTGTGATGCGCCTTCCGGAACGAGGGGGAGCGCGAAGCGGGCGAGCTTGCCGCTGGCGACCGGCATTGCCGGTCCCTTCGAGACGAGGCTGGCGTCGTAGGTGAAGCCGTTGTCCTCCAGCGCCTTCACCAGTCCGCTGCCGGCGGAAAGGTAAGGCGCGCGAAATCCCTTGATGTCTTCCGCGACGAAGCGCTGCCAGTCGGCGGGTTCGCGCTCGCCGACGCCGGCATTCTGCCAGCCGTTCTTCAGCGCCTCGTGGAAGAAGGTGAACTCGGCTTTCCAGTCCGCAGCACTCCACTTGCCGCCGTCGAAATGGCCGCAGGCGTGGCTGCCGATATCGTGGCCTTCCAGTTTCGCCAGCCAGATTTCGCCGAGACGCAGGATCGTGTCCTCCTTGTCCGGCGAAAAGCCGACATTGGAACGGCCGCGTTTTTCGTGTGGCGCCTGGTAGTTGGCGCGTTCGTCCTTGGGGAACAGGAAGGTGCAGGAGAGGAAATAGGTGAAGTGCGCGCCGGTGCGCTTGGCCATGGCGCGGCTCTTCTCCCAGAGCAGGTTATCGTGCGCACCGTCGAAGGAAACGATGACGAGCTGCTTGCGCTTCGGCGTTTCGATCACGTCGTCCTTGGCAAGCGCCGTGCCCGAGACGAGCCCGGCGGCGAGGAGGGGGAGGACGATTCGAGACGATAGTTGAGACAAGATGGGCACCCGCGACAATTTGCTAAGGGTCTGTCATCGGTTCCGAATGCGGCAATCCTTTGATCGGGCTGGAATTGTCATCTCGCGAAGGCTATTCCAGAGAGAACGGCCAGGGGCCGACTTTTCTTCAAGGGGCTTTTTCATGACGTTGCTCATCGCCGGTCTCGTTCTCTTCATCGTCACCCACCTGCTGCGGCCCTTTGCGCCCGGCCTTCGCAATGCGGGCATCACAGCACTCGGCAAGCCGGGCTGGATGGCGCTGCACGGCGTGCTGTCGTTGGTAAGCCTCGCGCTCATCGCCTACGGCTTTGTCAATGCGCGCGAAAACGGCGGCACGATGCTTTATTTCCCGCCGACCTTCATGGCGCATATCGCGCTGACGCTGATGTTGATCGCGTCGATCTGTCTCGTCGCCGGCTTCCTGCCGGCCGGCCATATACGCACGAAGATGAAGTTCCCCATCCTCGTCGCGATCAAGATCTGGGCGCTGGCGCATCTTCTGGCGAATGGCGAGAGCTATTCGGTGTTGCTGTTCGTGACGATCCTTGCCTGGGCAGTCATTCTGCGCATCACGCTGAAGAAGCGCATCGCCGCCGGTGAGACAAAACTGCCGGTTTTCGTCTCGGCGAAATACGACCTGATTTCGGTCGTCGTCGGCCTCGCGCTCTATGGGGCCATCGTCTTCTGGCTTCACGAGTGGTTGATCGGCGTGGCGCCGCTGCCCTGATCCCAGGGCTGATCCTCGCCTGATCCCGGGCTTTTCGCGCCTGCCCCCTTACAACGCGGCCAAAATGGAGTAGAAGGCGCAAACTCCAATCGTCAGCAAGAGCCGGGCAGGGAATGGTAAATCAGGACGACAGCTTTATCCGCGAGGTCAACGACGAACTCCGGTCCGACCGGATGCGTCTGGTCTGGCTGCGTTTCGGCCGTATCTTCATCGGCATCGCCGTGCTGGTCGTTCTCGGCACAATCGGCAAGGTGAGCTACGAATACTGGCGCGACAGCGAGGCTTCCGCCGCCGGAGACAGCTTCCTCGCGGCGCTCACGCTTGCCCGTGAAGGCAAGAACGAAGAGGCGCTTGCCGCGCTGACCGCGCTGGAAAAGGATGGCTTCGGCTCCTACCCGGTGCTCGCCCGCATGCGCTCCGCCTCGCTTCTTGCCGAGACGGACGCACAGGGTGCGGTCAACGCGTTTACCGCGATCGCCAAGGATACGTCGGTGCCGGCAGCGCTGCGCGATGCAGCCCGACTGCGCGCCGCCTATCTGCTCGTCGATACCGGGACGTATGAGCAGGTCTCGGCCGAAGCCGAGCAGCTTGCGACCCCGCAAAGCGCACAGCGCCATTCCGCGCGCGAAGTTCTCGGCCTCTCCGCCTTCAAGCACGAGGACTATGCCCGTGCCAAGGAATGGTTCGATGCCATCATCAATGACAGCGAAAGCCCGCGCAACGTTGCCAACCGCGCGCAGATGCTGCTTGACCTGATTGCCGCAAGCGGCAAGCTGTCCTCCTGATCCGGTATTCACCGGACCACCGAAACGGAACACGTTCATGAGCTTCACCGTCGCCATTGTCGGACGCCCCAATGTCGGCAAGTCCACCCTGTTCAACAGGCTCGTGGGCAAGAAGCTCGCGCTTGTCGATGACACGCCCGGCGTCACCCGCGACCGTCGGCCGGGCGATGCCCGCCTGATCGACCTGAAATTCCGCATCATCGACACTGCCGGTCTCGAAGAGGCAGCACCCGAGACGCTGCAGGGCCGCATGCGCGCCCAGACGGAAGCCGCGATCGACGAGGCGGACCTGTCGCTCTTCGTCGTCGATGCCAAGATGGGCCTGACGCCCGTCGACCAGGCGCTGGCCGACATGCTGCGCCGCAAGGGCAAGCCGGTCGTGCTCGTCGCCAACAAGTCGGAAGCCCGTGGCTCCGATGGTGGCTTTTACGATGCCTTCACGCTCGGCCTTGGCGAGCCGACGGGGATTTCCGCCGAACATGGTCAGGGCATGCTGGATCTGCGTGACGCGATCGTTGCCGCAATCGGCGAGGAACGCGCCTATCCCGAAGAAAACGAAGCCGTCACCGATGTCGACCTGCGCGCCGAGGCGGCTGCCGAAGGCGTGGAAAAGGACGACGACTACGAGCCGGAATATGACGAGACGAAGCCGCTGCGCGTCGCCATCGTCGGTCGCCCGAATGCCGGCAAGTCCACGCTGATCAACCGCTTCCTTGGCGAAGACCGGCTGCTGACCGGCCCGGAAGCCGGTATCACGCGCGACTCGATTTCCGTCGAATGGGACTGGAAGGGCCGCACGATCAAGATGTTCGACACGGCCGGCATGCGGCGCAAGGCCAGGGTGCAGGAGAAGCTGGAAAAGCTCTCCGTCGCCGACGGTCTGCGCGCCATCCGCTTTGCCGAGACGGTGGTCATCATCTTCGACGCCACCATTCCCTTCGAGAAGCAGGACTTGCAGATCGTCGATCTCGTGCTGCGCGAAGGCCGTGCGGCCGTGCTCGCCTTCAACAAGTGGGATCTGATCGACGATCCGCAGGCGGTGCTTGCGGAGCTGCGTGAAAAGACCGAGCGGCTGCTGCCGCAGGCGCGCGGCATTCGCGCCGTGCCGGTGTCCGGCCAGACGGGCCGCGGCCTCGACAAGCTGATGCAGGCCGTCATCGAGACGGACCGCACCTGGAACCGCCGCATCTCGACAGCCAAGCTCAACCGTTGGCTCGATGCACAGCAGACGCAGCATCCACCACCGGCCGTTTCGGGCCGCCGCCTGAAGCTGAAATACATGACGCAGGTGAAGGCCCGCCCGCCGGGCTTCATGATTTCGTGCACGCGCCCCGATGCGCTGCCGGAATCCTATATCCGCTATCTGACGAATGGCCTGCGCGCCGACTTCAACCTGCCGGGCGTGCCGATCCGCATCCACTTCAAGGCGGCGGATAACCCGTTCGCCTCTAAGGCGAAGAAGCGGCGCTGAGCGCAGCCCTTTCGATCAGTCTTTCGGCAGCTTGTCCTTGGGGACCAGCGCGCCGTGATGCTGGATGACGGCGGCGGCGGCTTCGGCAGCGAAGCGTGCCGCCTCCTGCGGGCTCGCACCGGTAGCGAGGCGGGCCAGGAAGGCACCGTTGAAACTGTCGCCGGCGCTCGTGGTGTCGACAATCGTCCTGACCTCGGCAGACGGCACATGGCTGCGTTCGGCGCCGAAGACGAGCGTTGCGCCCTTGTCACCATCCTTCACGACCAGGTTTTCAACGCCGAGGGTCCGGTAGCGGACAAGCGTTTCCTCCAGCGAGGCATCGCCGAAATGGGTCGTCTCGTCGTCGAGGCTGGGCATGACCAGCGTTGCGGCGCGCGCGCCTTCGGTGATGGTGGCGCGCATGCGTTCGGTATCGTCCCAGAGGCGTGGGCGGATATTCGGATCGAAGACGATGCGCTTGCCCGAGGCCTTGGCGCGGCGAAGCTCCGCGAGCAGCGTGTCGAGATCCTCCGGCTGCACGATTGCCAGGGTGATGCCGGAGAAGACGACGATGTCGGAGGCTTCGATGGCAGTGCGCAGCCGGTCGCCGTCGTGGGCCAGCAGCTTTGCCGCGGAGACGGAGCGCCAGTAGGAGAAACTGCGCTCGCCATCCTTCAGGTGGATCATGTAGAGGCCGGGCGAACGGCCCTCGATGCGGGCGACATGGCCGGTGCCGATGCCATGCGCTTCCATGAAGGCGAGCATTTCGTCGGAAATCATGTCCTTTCCGACGGCGGAGACGTAGTCGACGCTCCAGTCCGACGGCAGGTATTGGCGGGCATAGTAGGCGGTATTGAAGGTGTCACCGGCAAAACCCTTGCGCAGCAGGCCGCCTTCGGCCTGCATCAGTTCCACCATGCACTCGCCGATCGAAAGCAGCCGTCCTGCCATGTCCTGAAATCCTCCGGTTCACTCCGCCGGAAAGAGGAAATACGATCAAAGAGTTGGCGGGGCAAGGCTATGCCGGCGCTTTCTGCGCAGCGCATGCGATGTGCCGCCGTGACGACCGGCCTCGACCCGAACGCGGCCTGTTTGATCGCGCTGATGCAAGACGAATCTTGACGCGCCGCGCTTCATTGCTTCATCCGTAACCAGCAAGTCCGCGCTCACCTGGGTGGCCGACCCTTCCGGTCGAGCCTTGTCCATGGATCGTGATCAACTCTCACCCGTCAAAGGTGCCGGCCTCATGAACATCAAGCAGCTCGAAGTGTTGCGCACGCTTCTCGCCACGGGTTCGACCATTGCGACGGCCAAGGCCATGGGGCTCAGCCAGTCGGGTGTGAGCCGGCTGTTGGCACAGCTCGAATCCGATCTGGCGCTGACGCTGTTTGCCCGCGACAAGGGACGGCTGATCCCGACGCCGGAGGCGACGATCCTGGCGCGGGACGCCGAGAACGTTTTGCTTGCCGTCGACCGCATGTCCGGGCATGCGGAGGATCTGCGCAACGGCGCTTCGGGGCCGGAAACCGTGCGGATCGGCCTGCCGAGCAGCATGTGGGAGAATTTCGCGCCCGCCATGCTGATCGACTATGTGCGTGCCTTTCCCGGCGTGCGCATCGAGACCTTCTTCGAATCGACGACAGCCATCAACAAGCTCGTCGAGGAGCGGACCATCGATCTCGGTTTCCTGCGCATGGAAGGGGAGGTCGGGCCGGGCATCGTGGTCGATAGAGTTGCCAGCGGCCAAAGCGTCTGCGTCATTCCGGAGGGGCATCCGCTCGCCGAACTGGAGGAAGTCACCGCAAAGCACCTGCGCAATGTGCCGCTCATCCTCATCGGCCGGCAAAGGCCGAACCGCATGGCGCTCGACCAGGCCTTCAAGCGGGCAGGGGTGAAGCAACTGGTCAAGATCGAGACCCACACCAACAGTTCCGCCTGTTCCTATGTGGCGCATGGGCTGGGCGTCACGATCATCAGCAGCTTCTATGCGAATCTCTATCGTCACCTTCCGGTGGTGCACCGCCCGTTCGTGCCGCGCAGCACGCAGGAATTCGGTCTAGCACGCGCCGATGGCGTTCCGTTGTCCATCGCCGCGCAGGCACTGAGCGACGCTCTGAAGAGGCAGATTCAATTTTCGCAGAATAGCAAATGAAATCAGCCAAGTGAGGCGGCTCCTGTGCCCTGTCTGATGCGGGCGAGGATGGGCCGAGTCTGCATAGGCATATGACAAAAACGCATAATATTGCACGTTTTTGTTCAATCACTCATAGTCGTTCCCAACGAAACCGATGACGGTCGCCGGGAATGATGGCCATCAATCGTGGGGAAACAATGCTGAGATTCATCCTGAACCGCCTGGTGATGGCGCTTCCGACGATCGCGCTCGTGTCGATCACGGTTTTCGCGCTGATCCGCTTCATTCCCGGCGACCCCGCCGCGCTGATGCTCGGCGACATGGCCGAGCCCGATCAGATCGCCGCCATGCGCACCGAGCTTGGTCTCGACAAGCCGATGCCGCAGCAATTCCTGATCTGGGCCGGCAACGTGCTGCAGGGCGATTTCGGCCAGTCGATCGTCAATGACGAGGCGGTGCTGCCGCTGGTCGTGTCGCGCTTCATGGTCAGCGCCGAGATCGTGCTCGTCGCCGTGCTTCTGGCCAGCCTGATCGCCGTGCCGGCCGGCGTGATCGCCGCCTGGCGCCAGAACAGCCTGACGGATCTGGCTCTTGTCGGAACAGCGACCGTTCTCCTCTCCATCCCCACCTTCTGGCTCGGCCTGTTGCTGCTGCTGTTCTTCGGGCTGGAACTCGGCTGGCTGCCGGTGCTGGGTTACGTGTCGATCCGCGAGAATTTCGTCGGCGGGCTGCTCTATCTCGTACTGCCGATCATGACCCTCGTCATCCATGAAGCGGGCGTGCTGATCCGCATGGCGCGCGCCTCGACGCTGGAAGTGCTGCGGCTCGATTACATTACCCATGCCCGGGCCAAGGGGCTTTCCGAAAGTGCGGTGCTCTGGCGCCACGCCTTCAAGAACGCCTTCGGCCCGACCTGGACGATGATCGGCCTCATTCTCGGCAACCTGCTCGGCGGCATCGCCGTCATCGAGACGGTCTTCACCATTCCGGGTCTCGGTCGCCTGATGGTCGACAGCATCTTTGCCCGTGACTACCCGGTCATCCAGGGCTGCCTGCTGTTCGTCTCGCTCTCCTATGTGCTGGTCAACCTCGTGATCGACCTTCTCTATCCCCTCTTCGATCCGCGGGTTGTCGCCGAATGAAAAAGGTCTCTCTCAACGCGCTCATCGGCGGCGTCCTCATCGCCCTGCTGCTCGCCACCGCCGCCCTCGGCCTCGTCTGGACGCCGTTCGATCCGATGCAGCTCTCCTTCACCGCGCGCCTTGCCGCACCCGATGCGAGCCACCTCCTCGGCACCGACGAGTTCGGCCGCGACGTGCTGAGCCGCCTGATGGTCGGCGCCCGCGCCAGCGTGTGGATCGGCCTTCTGACGGTCGGCTTCGCTACCATCTGCGGCACGCTGATCGGCCTCGTCAGTGGTTATGCGCGTGGCTGGGTGGATGGCGTCATCATGGCGGTCAACAATGCCCTGCTCGCCTTTCCGGGCATCCTGCTGGCGCTTGGCCTGCTAGCGGTGTTCGGCGCCAACCAGTACGGCATCATCTTTGCGCTCGGCATCGCCTATACGCCCTCCATGGCACGCGTGGTGCGGGGCGCCGTGCTGTCGCTGCGCGAGCGGGAGTTCATCGAGGCTTCACGGGTCATGGGCAATGGCGAGCTCTACACCATGGCCCGCCATATCCTGCCGAACTGCCTGGCGCCGATCACCGTGCTCGCCACCTCCATGTTCGGCTGGGCGATCCTCTCGGAAAGCGCGCTGTCCTTCCTCGGCCTTGGTGTGCCGCCGCCGGCACCGACCTGGGGCAACATGCTGGCCGCCGGCCGCCCCTTTATCGAGCAGGCCGTCTGGCTCGGCCTGTTTCCCGGCCTCTGCATCGCGCTGACGCTGCTCGGCATCAATCTTCTGGGCGACGCCCTTCGCGACAGGCTCGACCCGCGCATGAGAGGCCTGAAATGACGGATACATTGCTGACCGTTCGCGACCTCTCCCTGGCGGTCGCGCATAACCACCGGCAGGTCGTCAAGGCCGTCTCCTTCGACATCGCGCCGGGCGAGATCTTCGGGATCGTCGGCGAAAGCGGCTCGGGCAAGACGCTGGCGACACGTGCCCTGATCTCGCTCCTGCCGCCGGCCATCAAGGTGACGGGTGGCTCGGTGCTCTACAAGGGCCGGGACGTGCTGACGATGAAGAACCGCGAGCTGCGCAGCCTGCGCGGCGCGGAGATCGGTGTCGTCTTCCAGGAGCCGATGACCTCGCTCAACCCGTCGATGACCATCGGGCGGCAGCTGGAGGAGGGTCTCATCCTGCACAGCAAGGCGTCTCCCGAAGAACGTCGTGCCCGCATCCTCGACATGCTGAAGCGCGTCGGCATCCGCGATCCCGAGGGCGCGCTGACGGCCTATCCGCACGAGTTCTCCGGCGGCATGCGCCAGCGCATCATGCTGGCCTCCGTCATGCTGCTGAAGCCGGCTTTGCTGATCGCCGACGAGCCGACCACCGCGCTCGATGCCGTCATCCAGCGCGACGTGATGGAACTGATGGTGGAGCTGACGCGGGCCGAGGGCACCGCCGTGCTGTTGATCAGCCACGACCTTCCCATGGTGGCACGCTATACCAGCCGCATCGTGGTGATGGAGCAGGGCGCGATCGTCGAGCACGGCCGCACCGAGGACCTGCTGGAAGCACCGCAGCATCCCTATACCAAGAAGCTGCTCTCCTCGCTGCCCTTCCGCGGCGAGGTGCGGGCGATCGATACGGCGAAGGCGCCGATGGTGTCGGCCCGCGATATCGTCGTCGACTATGCGGGTCGCAAGTCGCTGCTCCGCAGAGGCAAGGCGAAGCGGGCGCTGCATGGTGTCAGCATCGATATACACGAGGGCGAGGTGGTGGCACTCGTCGGCGGTTCCGGCTCGGGCAAGACGACGCTCGGCCGCACCATTGCCGGCCTCGTCAAGGAAACCGGCGGCGAAATCCGCTTCCAGGGCCGGTCGCGTGATGCCGACTGGACCGACTACCGCCTGAACTGCCAGATGGTGTTCCAGGACCCCTATTCCTCACTCGATCCGCGCATGACCATCCAGGCGCTGGTCGAGGAGGCCTTGCGGCTGGTGCCGGGCTTGGATGCCGCGGCCAAGCGCAAACGCGCGCTGGAAACACTGGAGGAGGTCGGCCTTGGCACCGATTATGCCGAACGGTATCCGCACGAGCTTTCCGGCGGTCAGCGTCAACGCGTGGCGATCGCCCGGGCGATTGCCCGCCGCCCGCGCTTCCTGATTGCCGACGAGCCGGTCTCCGCGCTCGACGTGACGGTCCGGGCGCAGGTGCTCGACCTCTTCTCCGATCTGCAACGCCGCTACGGCTTCTCCTGCCTGTTCATCAGCCACGACCTCGGCGTGGTCGAGCAGGTCGCCGACCGCGTCGTCGTCATGCAGGACGGCCGTATCATCGAACAGGGCGACCGCGACACGATTTTCGACAGCCCGAAGGAGGCCTATACGCGCCGGCTTCTCTCGGCCATTCCCGCGCTCGACCAGAACGAACGGGGCGGCGTGACCCTGAAATGGCGCCTGGAGAATTGATGTGAACACGTCTTCGAACGCCCCTTCCGTCGCCGAGCAGCTTGCCGGGATCTGCGACGCACAGCCCTTCGTGACGCGCTTCGCGATCCGCAATCTCCGGACCGGCGAGACGATCGAACGCGGCGCCGGCGAGGAAACGCCGTCGGCCAGCACACGCAAGACCTCGATCATGATGGCCGCGCTGAAGGCGGTGCACGAGGGTCGGCTCGATCTTGACGAGCAGATCACCTACGAGGCGCGTTTTGCCGAGGAAGTGGCGAGCGGCATGTTCCGCTACCTGACGCCTGGCATCGTCATTTCGCTACGCGATGCCATTACCGGCATGATGGTGCTGAGCGACAATGTCTGCACCAAGATGGTGTTCGAGCGCCTGACGCTGGAAGAGGTCGGTGCCTATTGCAAGGCAATCGGCATGGAGGGCACGCACCACCGCTTCCTCATCCCGCCGCTGGCGCTTTCGCCGGATCATGCGCTGACCTCCGTCACCACGACGACGGCGCGCGACCAGATGTTCCTCCTCCAGACGATCCTCGACGCGCAGACATCTGCCGAGGCGGTGGCGCGGCTCGGCACCTCGCCGGAACTCTGCGCCTATGCCCTGCAGACGCTGAAGAACCAGATCCTGCGCTACGCCATCCCCTCGCGCCTGCCGTTCGGCACGGTGGTGGCGCACAAGGGCGGTACGGGCAAGCGCGGCCGCATGAATGCCGGCATCGTCTACCGCGACGGCGCACCCTTCTACATCATCGCCGCCTTTACGGACGCGGTGCCGCTGGCCATGCCCGACGGCACGCCGGGCTATACGATGGCGCTCGAGACGATCGGCAGGCTTTCACGCGCCTGCTGGGACGGATTCAACACATGACAACCAACGACAGAACAGAGGGTAGAACAATGAAAAAGCTTCTTCTTTCGGGTGTGGCCCTCATCGCCGCAACCCAGATCGCCACCGCGCGCGACGTCACTGTGGCGCTGAGTTCGGACCTGCGCAGCAGCAATCCCGGCGTCAACCGCGACGGCAACACCGACAGCGTGATCCTGCACATCGTCGAGGGTCTCGTCGGCTACAACAATGGCGGCGAGGTGAAGCCGCTGCTCGCCAAGAGCTTCGAGACCTCGGCCGATGGCCTGACCTATACGTTCAAGCTGCGCACCGACGTGAAATTCCACAACGGCAAGCCGCTGACGGCCGACGACGTGGTGTGGAACTGGACGCGCTACCTGAAGCCCGACACGAAATGGACCTGCATCAAGGATTTTGCCGAGGGCGGTGCTGCGGCAGTGACCGGCGTAACCGCGGTCGATGCCGGAACGGTCGAGATCAAGCTTGCAAAGCCGTCCGCCGTCTTCCTCGGCCTGATGTCGAGGCCGGAATGCGGGTTTACCGGCATCATTTCGCCGGACTCCGTCGCTGCGGACGGCAGCTTCGCCAAACCGATCGGCACCGGCCCGTTCCAGTGGGACGAGTGGAAGAAGGGTGAATACATCCACCTCACCAAGTTCGCCGACTACGTCTCGCCGGAAAACAATGGCCAGCCGGACGGCATGGTCGGCTCCAAGCGGCCGCTCGTCGATGGCGTCAAGTTCATGATCATTCCGGATGCCTCGACCATCAAGGCAGGCCTCCAGTCCGGCGTGCTCGACACGGCGGAAATCTCGCCGGACCTCATCCCGGAATTCAAGGATAGCGAGAAGACCCAGCTCATCGTTGCGCGCAACAACGGCAAGAACCTCCTCTACATCCAGACCCGCGACAAGGTGTTGAGCAAGCCCGGCGTGCGCCGCGCCATGGCGATGGCGCTCGACCTCGACCAACTCGTCGCTGCGGCCTCCAATGGCACCGGCGAGGCGAACGGCTCGATGGTCTCGCAGGACTCCGTCTACTTCAGCGAAACGCAGAAGAAGCGGCTGCCCTATGACATCGAGGCTGCGAAGAAGGAACTGGCGGACGCCGGCTACAATGGCGAGCCGATCTCGATCATCGCCAACAAGCGCGGCAACGTGCCGAGCTTCCCGGCTGCCGTCATGGCGCAGGCGATGATGCAGCAGGTGGGCCTCAACGTGCAGATCGAGGTTCTCGACTACGCGACCCAGGTCGATCGCCGCCGCTCGGGCAACTACCAGGTCATTTCCCAGTCGGTATCGCCGCGTCTCGACCCGGCGCTGATGTATGCCTTCTATGTCGGCAACAAGGACGAGAACGCCTCGCTGATGTGGGACGACCCGAAGGCGATCGAGCTGATGAAGGCGGCCTATGTCGAGGCCGACCAGGCCAAGCGCCAGAAGATCTTCGACGAATTCCACGAGCTGATGCTGAAGGAGATGCCCGGCATCTTCCTCTACGACATGGTCGACGTCTGGGGCGCGACGAAGGCTCTGAAGGGCCAGCCGGTCTGGCAGTCGAACGCCCGTCTCTGGGAAGTGTCGGTCGAGGAATAGGCCCGGTTTCCGCGCCGCAGGCGGCCCCGGCGCGGACCAGTTTGATCACAATCATTGCGGCCCGGCGGCCTATCCGCCGGGCGCTTGGCCCGCTGTTGTCTGCGGGTGGATAGAAGCGAGGACGGATTATGGATCGGGATGCCGTGGCGGCACTTTCCGCAGCAATCGAGGCGATGGCGCCCGATTTTACGACGATCAGCGACAGCATCTGGGATTTCGCCGAGCTGAAATTCGAGGAGCAGCAATCCTCGGCGCTTCTGGCGAAGGCGCTCGAGGACAACGGCTTTGCCGTGCGCCGTGGCGTCGCCGGCATGGAGACGGCGTTCATCGGCGAGGCCGGCAGCGGCGCCCCGGTCATCGCCTTCCTGGGGGAATTCGATGCGCTGGCCGGCATGAGCCAGCTCGCTGGCATTGCCGAGGCGAAGCCGGCTGTCGATGGTGCCACTGGCCATGGCTGCGGTCACAATCTGCTTGGCGTCGGTTCGCTGATGGCGGCCATTGCGCTCTCCCGTCATTTGAAGACGCATAACCTGCCCGGTACGGTGCGCTACTACGGCTGCCCGGGCGAGGAGGGCGGTTCCGGCAAGACCTTCATGGTGCGGGCCGGCCTGTTCGACGATGTCGACACTGCGCTGACCTGGCATCCGGCCCCCTTCAACGGCGTGCGCTCGACCAACAATCTCGCTGTGCTCGAATATTTCTACCGCTTCAAGGGCATTGCCGCCCATGCGGCCAACGCTGCCCATCTCGGCCGCTCGGCGCTCGACGCGGTGGAACTGATGAATGTCGGCGTCAATTTCCTGCGCGAGCACATGCCGCAGGATTGCCGGGTGCACTATGCCATCACCGATGCGGGCGGCAAGGCGGCGAATGTCGTGCAGGCGAAGGCCGAGGTGATGTATCTGATCCGCGCACCGGAAATGGCGCAGGCGCTGGCTCTCGCGGCACGAGTGGACAAGGTGGCCCGTGGCGCGGCGATGATGACGGAGACGGAGGTGGAGATCGTCTTCGACACCGCCTCGACCAACCTCCTGCCCAATCTCACGCTGGAGACGGCGCTGCACGAAAATTTGGTGGCGCTCGGCCCCGTCGCTTTCGACGAGCGGGACATCGCCTTTGCCCGGTCGATCCAGGAGACCTTCACGGAGGAGGCGATCAGCAGCAGCATCCGGCTCTACCGGATCAAGGACGACGTCTTCTCCAACGCCCGGATCGACGGCTCGACACCGCTGCATCTCGGCCTGCGCGCCTTCGAAGGCGAATCCCATTTCCGCGCCGGCTCCACCGATGTAGGTGACGTCAGCTGGGTGACGCCGACGGCGCAATGCTGGACGCCCGCCTGGGCGATCGGCACCAATCCGCACACCTGGCAGGTGGTGGCGCAGGGCAGGAGCCCCGCCGCACACAAGGCGATGGCGCACGCCGCCAAGGCGCTCGCCGCCACCGGGCTTTCGCTGCTGACCACGCCGGACCTGCTTGCCGCGGCGAAGGCCGAATGGCGGGAGAAAACAGATGGAAAACCCTATGTCTGCCCGATCCCCGTGGATGTGATGCCGGGTGGGAAGTTGCCGGAACGGGCATAAACGCGACCGAGACAGAGCTGGTTTGCCCGGCGGCAGCTTACGCCGGACACTGTCCAATCAGCCTCGCGATGTCCTCGCGCTGGAACGGAGCCTGATCGACGTCGACGGGCTCCTGATAGGTGCGGGCATATTGGTGGCCGGAATAGACGGCTGCGGCGATCAGGCCGGGTGCAAGGCAATCGCCGAGCCGGGTCACGGTCCTGATGCCGGCATCGGCCCACTCGTCTTCCCGCGCCTTGAGCGCCAGCCAAAGCGTTTCGTCCGGCAGGCGGGCGGTGACGGGCACGAGCGTGGCGCAATCGATCGGCCGAATCCTGCCGCTGTAGATGCAGGACAGTTCCAACTGATCCTTCGTGCGGCCGCCAAGTGCTTGTGCCGTGATGATCTCGACGCCGAGATCGATGAGGCGGCGCTGGACGCGGCCCTGTTCCAGCGTGTTCTTGCTCCAGGGAGATACCTGGGCTTCGGGCGTCACGAAGATCACCGTGCGGCCGGCCTTCGCGAGCAGTTCGGCAAGCACGCTGCCCATGTAGAAACAGTCGTCGTCGAACACGACGACCGGGCCATCGGCGGGCACTGCCTGGGCGCCGTCGGAGAGGATGGCATCGGGCGAGACGACGGTGCCTTCCGCCAGACAATCGAGCGGCGTGCGATGGGTGCGGCCGACGCCGTCGGTGCGCCAGCGTGCGCCGGTGGCGATCGCCACATGGGGGATGGCATATTGCAGCACGTCGTCGGCGGAAAGCGGGCTGTGCAGGTAGAGTTCGGCGTTGACTCGGGTGCCGAGCTGGCCGACGCGCCAGTCGCGCACACGCCCCCAGGTGGCGAGCCCCGGCAGGCGACATTCGCGCGCGATGCGGCCGCCCCATTCGCCGCCGCCTTCCGCCAGAACCACATCGACGCCGCGCTCGGCAAGCGCCCGTGCGGCCTCCAGGCCGGCCGGGCCGCCGCCGATGACGAGGGCGGGCTCGGGTGTTTCGGCCCTTGCGATGATCTCCGGGTGCCAGCCCTTGCGCCACTCCTCGCCGATCGTCGGGTTCTGCGTGCAGCGCATCGGTACGTTGGTGTTGTCGCCGGAGGTACAGATGTTGCAGCCGATGCATTCGCGGATGTCGTCGATGCGGCCGTCCTCGATCTTCTTCGGCAGGTAGGGATCGGCAATCGACGGGCGTGCCGCGCCGATGAAATCGAGAATGCCCTGCCTGACCACCCGCACCATGCTGTCCGGTGACGTATAGCGGCCGACACCCACCACCGGCTTGGTGGTGACGGATTTGACGAAGCGGGTATAGGGCTCCTGATAGCCCTCCTCGGAGAAGCGGGCCGTCTGGCTGTCGTTCGACCAGTCGGACAGGTTGACGTCCCAAAGGTCGGGAAGCTCGGCAAGGGCTGTGATGATGTCCTTGCCTTCCCCCTCGCTGGTGATGCCGGTCGGCCCCATCAGTTCGTCGACGGCCAGGCGTATGGCGAGCGCGCAGGTATCGCCGATCGCCTCGCGCGTATCGTCGATGATTTCGCGAAACAGCCGGAGCCGGTTTTCGAACGAGCCGCCATATTCGTCGCTGCGGTCGTTATGGCGGCGGGACAGGAAGTGCTGCAGCACGCTCATGTCATGGCCGGCATAGAGATAGACGATGTCGAAGCCGGCCCGTTTGGCGCGGAGTGCAGCGTTGCGATACCAGCGCCGCATGTCGGCGATGTCGGCCTTGTCCATGGCGCGCGCCTGGACGGGATCGAGGCTGTCGGTGATGGTGTGGGACGGGGCGAGCGGGATCATCCGGCTGAAACGGTTGGCGACATGCAGGCCGTTGTGCACGAGCTGGATGGCGGCGAGGCTGCCATGGGCGTGGATGCGTTCGGTCACGGCCGATAGCGCCGGCAGGTCGCCATCATCCCAAAGCCGGGCTTCGTTGGCCGGCGTCAGGTCGGAGGTCGGGTGGATTTCGGCTTCCTGGGTGGAGACGACAGCCCAGCCACCCTCCGCCTTCATGCCGCGCAGCTGGGCTTCCGCATTCGGATAGCGGTAACCCATGCCGGAACAGTGCGGCACCTGGTAGAAACGGTTGCGCGCCGTGACCGGGCCGATCTTGACGGGTTCGAAGAGAATATCGAAGCGGGGATCTCGGGTCATGGCCTGTCATCCTGAAAGAAGCTGTGGTCCGCCGCTAGAGGGTGCGGCGGTCGGATGATCGACAGGATATCGGGAACGCACAAGCAGGCAAGAGAATTGCTATACGTTTGTATAATTCCTTCATGGCAAACAGTTTTGATCTTAGTCCGTTTCGTCATGATGGGTCCGTTTGGGTTTTGACCCGGCTCTCGTTTGACCGGTGCGCCTATCACCCGGAAAATCTCCGTTCGCCCGTTTACGCTCCCCGGGGTGCGCGTTACATCTGGCCTATCGAAACAGAAGCCGGAGCGCGAACGCATGGCGAAGTCCCACAAGAAGGCCGAGGATTGGTGGCGCGGCGCGGTGATCTATCAGGTCTATCCCCGCTCGTTCCAGGATACGACCGGCGACGGCATGGGGGATCTTCGCGGCATCACGAAGCGGCTCGGGCACATTGCGTCACTCGGCGTCGATGCGATCTGGCTGTCACCCTTCTTCAAGTCGCCGATGGGGGATATGGGCTATGACGTTTCGGACTACTGCGATGTCGACCCGATGTTCGGAACGCTCGCCGATTTCGACGCCATGCTGGCGGAGGCCCACCGCCTCGGCCTGAAGATCATCATCGACCAGGTGATCTCGCACACATCAGACCAGCATCAATGGTTCGTGGAAAGCCGGTCCAGCCGTTCGAACCCCAAGGCGGACTGGTATGTCTGGGCCGAACCGAAGCCGGACGGCACGGCGCCCAACAACTGGCTGTCGATCTTCGGCGGCCCGGGCTGGGAATGGGACGGCGTGCGCAAGCAATATTACATGCACAACTTCCTGACCTCGCAGCCGGATCTCAATTTCCACAATCCGGATGTGCAGGACGCGCTTCTGAAGACCGTGCGCTTCTGGCTCGACCGCGGGGTGGATGGTTTCCGCCTCGATACGGTGAACTTCTACTTCCACGACAAGAAGCTGCGCGACAACCCGCCCCATGAGCCGGACCCCGACGGGATCGGCCTCGATGCGCCAGACGTCAACCCCTACGGCATGCAGACGCACCGCTACGACAAGACGCAGCCGGAGAATGTCGGTTTCCTGAAACGCTTCCGGGCGCTGCTCGACGAGTATGAGGGGCGCATGACGGTCGGCGAGGTGGGCGACGGCGCGCGCTCGCTGAAGACGGTCGCCGAGTATACCAGCGGCGGCGACAAGCTGAACATGTGCTACACGTTCGACCTGCTCGGGCCGGATTTCACTGCCGATCATGTGCGCAAATGCGTGCAGAGTTTTCAGAAAGCGGTGACGGACGGCTGGGTTTGCTGGGCTTTCTCCAACCACGACGTCAACCGCCATGTCAGCCGCTTCATCAAGACACCGGAGGAGCGCGAGCGCGTTGCCAAGCTGGCGATCACCCTGCTTTCGACCCTGCGTGGCTCGATCTGCCTTTACCAGGGCGAAGAGCTCGGCCTGACCGAAGCCGATCTTGCCTTCGAGGACCTGCGCGATCCCTACGGCATCCGCTTCTGGCCGGCCTTCAAGGGCCGCGACGGATGCCGCACGCCGATGCCCTGGCAGCACAATGAGGCCCATGCCGGCTTCAGCACGGGAAAACCCTGGCTGCCGGTGCCGGAGGATCACGCCCGCCACGCCGTGGACACGCAGGAAAAGGTCTCCGGCTCCGTGCTCAACCACTACCGCGCGACGCTTGCCTTCCGAAAGGCGCATGACGCGCTTCACGACGGCGACATGGCCTTCCTGCACTCAAACCAGGACATCCTGGCCTTCACCCGTGAGAAGGGCGGCGAAAAACTGCTCTTCGTCTTCAACCTGACGCGGGAAAAGGCCGAGTTCGTGCCGGCGAAATCGCTGAAGCTCGGCGAGCCACTGCCGGTGCCCGGCTTCGGTGCGAAGCTGAAGGACGGGACGATCGAGCTGGACGGGCTGGATATGGCGTGCGTGCGGCTTTAGCGTTTTCGCCCAACGAGCCGGTCATATTCGGCATGCGAGCCGATCCAGAACCAGACGAGTGTCTGTGTCTCGTTATCGTGGACGGCCAGCGCCCGCCAGGAGAGGCCGACGCGGACGGACCAGAAGCGCCCGACCGGCTTGAGTTGCAAAGATGGGTGCGTCGGATCGGCTTTGAGGAGAGCGAAATTTCTATCGGCCTGCTCTCGGATGTGGAATGGCAACGCCTCGTAACACGTCCAGAACGCGTTCGTGGCTTGGTGTTTCAAAGCGATCGTGTCCGATTGCTGCGGAATTCTGCCAAGGCGAGTTCAGCGAGTTCGTCCAATGTGCCGTTAGCCACATCCTCGACGAGATCCCGGTCCCATCGTTCAGCCTGAAGTGCTTCGAACCAGGCCGAGAACCGCTCGAACTCTTCTGCGCTAAGTTCCGAGACGCTCTTTTCGATTTGCTCCAGTTTGGTCATGCCGCGCTCCTTGTCGTACGTATTGTACGCGAAGGGAGCGTCGGATGGCAAACCTCACCCGATCAGCGCAAACCGGTCCACATCCACCATGCCCTTGTCCGAAATCTTCAGGTGCGGGATGACGGGGAGTGGGAGGAAGGCGAGTTGCAGGAAGGGTTCTTCCAGCGTCGCACCCAGCGCGAAGGCGGCCTGGCGCAGGTGGTGCAGCGTGTCGCGGACCGTCTCGTAGGGTTCGAGGCTCATCAGGCCGGCGACGGGCAGCGCGATTTCGCCGGTCACCTTGCCGTCTTCTACCACGACGAAGCCGCCCTTGATTTCGCCCAGGCGATTGGCGGCGAGCGCCATGTCATCCTCGTCGACGCCGACGACGCAGATATTGTGGCTGTCATGGCCGACCGTCGAGGCGATGGCGCCCTTCTTCAGCCCGAAACCCTGAACGAAACCGTTGGCATGATTGCCGTTCTTGCCGTGACGTTCGATGACGGCGACCTTGATGATGTCCTGCGCGAGGTCGATGGTGGTCTGGTTGCCCTTGGAAGGCAGGCGGTAGCGGCGGTGCTCGGTGATGATTTTGCCCGGCAGCACACCCATGACCGGCGTTTCGCCGTCCGTGACGGGAACTGCGAAATGGGCGGCGGCGACGGGTCGCGCCTTGACGCTGTCGAGGCCGACGGGTGCCACGGGCTTGCGGGTCGCGAAGAGCGCGTCATCGACCTTCCGCCCGCCCGAGAACACGATCTCCGCCTTGCAGTTTTCCAGCGTGTCGATAACGACGAGGTCGGCCCGCCAGCCGGGCGCAACGAGGCCGCGATCGCGCAGTCCGAAGGCCTTCGCGGCGGAAATCGAGGCGGCGCGATAGACGGCGAGCGGCGCGCGGCCGTGGCCGATCGCGGTGCGGATCATATAGTCGAGATGGCCCTGTTCGGCGATGTCGAGCGGGTTTCGGTCGTCCGTGCAGAGCGCGATGAACGGTGAAAGCCGCTCGGTCATGATCGGCAGCAGCGCCAGCAGATCCTTGGAGACCGAGCCTTCGCGCACGAGGATGTGCATGCCCTTGCGGATCTTTTCCAGCGCCTCTTCGGCGGTCGTGCATTCATGTTCCGTGCGGATGCCGGCGGAGAGGTAGCCGTTGAGATCGTTGCCGGAGAGCAGCGGCGCATGGCCATCGATATGGTCGCCCTGGAAGGCGTCCAGCTTGGCGAGACAGATGGGATCCTTGTGGATGACGCCCGGGAAATTCATGAATTCCGCCAGGCCGATGACCTTCGGATGGTCGCGGAAGGGCAGCAGGCGCTCGATCGGCAGGTCCGCGCCTGATGTCTCCAGATGGGTCGCCGGTACGCAGCTCGACAGCTGCACGCGGATGTCCATGATGGTTTCGAGCGCGCTGTCGAGGAAAAACTCGATGCCCTCGCTGCCGAGCACATTGGCGATCTCGTGCGGATCGCAGATGACGGTCGTCACGCCGTATGGCAGCACGCAGCGATCGAATTCGTGCGGCGTCACCAGCGAGGATTCGATGTGAAGGTGGGTATCGATGAAGCCGGGAACGACGATGCGGCCGGAAATGTCAATTTCGGTGCGGCCCCGGTAGTCGCCGCAGGTGCCGACGATGCGGTCGCCCGAAATCGCGATGTCCGAAGCGACGAGTTCACCCGTCACGAGATCGAAGAACTGCCCGCCCTTCAACACGATATCGGCGGGCTCGCGGCCGGTTCCCTGATCGATGAAGCGTTCCAAGTCGGTCATGGCGAAGTCTCCGAATCCTTTTGGGAGACTCTAGCGGTACCGCGGGAAGAGGGAAGGGCCGATGCGGTGAAACTTCAGACCGGAAATGTCACGGAAAAGGCGAAACGCCTGCTTTCGCCGGCGGAAAGCACGGTCGTGTAGGGCCGGTCCTTCAATTCGCGTGAGCCGCCGAATTCCGCCGCCGTGCCATGCCAGGGCTCGATGCAGAGGAAGGGTGCGCCGGGCTTGGTCCAGAGCGCGAGGTTCGGCAGGTTTTCGAAATGGAATTTCAGCGCCGGCCCGCCCTCGGCTTGGTAGGTCAGACCATCGCCCGCGCCTTCTGGGAAAACCAGGGCGTCGTTTTCGAACTGGCCTTGCGCAAGAACGAGCCGGCCTTTGCAGAAGGGTGAGGTTTCCCGAGCCTGGGACAGCAGGCCGTTTTCCAGCGGCTGGCGCTTTGGTTCGGCGCCATTGTCGAGCGTCACCACATGCGGCTTGCCGTCGCCGCCGGGCAATGGCCAGAGGAAGGCGGGGTGGAAACCAAAGCCGAAGGGCATGGGGACATCACCGCGATTTTCGACTTTGGCGGCGACGGTGAGGGTCGGGCCATCGAGGCTGTGCTCGACGGACAGCCGGAAGTCGAACGGATAGGTAGCACGGGTGTCTTCGGTGGCGTCCAGCGTATAGCGGCAGAGGGTTGCCGTTGCGCTGGCCAGCGAAAACTCCCGCCGCCGGGCAAAGCCGTGCTGCGCCATCGTGTAAGGTTTTCCGTCGATCAGGAGCGTATCGTCCGGCGCCTTGCCGACGATCGGGAAGAGCACCGGTGATCGCCCGGTCCAGAAGGCGGCGTCACCGTTCCACAGCCAGTTGGCGCCGTCGCGTGTCGTAACAGCCTGCATTTCGGCGCCGAGCGAGGAAACCTCGATCGAGAGGACGTCGTTTGCTATGCGGGTGATGGTCGGCATGATCGTGGCCCCATGGTTTCTGCGCGGCACAATAGCGCCGAAACCGAGTGGGCTTGCAAGCGCTATCCCGACGCGGCTAGGTATCGGCAATTGCGTGGCAGACAGAGGAATGGATGCAGGTATCCCCTATCATACGACAGGCCGAGACTTCCGAGATCGATGCGCTTGCGCAGCTATGGCATGCCGGCTGGCAGGATGCGCATGCGGCATTGCTTCCGGCCGCACTTGCCCGCCTGCGCACGCTCCAGAGTTTTGCAGAGCGCCTGCAGAGCATGCTCGCCGATGTGCGGGTTATCGGTGATTTCGGCGCACCGCTCGGCTTCTGTGCCATCAAACACGATGAGCTGGACCAGCTGTTCGTCGCGCCGGAGGGGCGGGGTACGGGCATGGCGGCGGCGCTCGTGGCGGATGCCGAGCAGCGTCTTGCCGCGCATGGCGTGACGACGGCCTGGCTTGCCTGCGCGATCGGCAATCATCGGGCAGCGCGCTTCTACGAGAAATGCGGATGGGCGCTCGCCGGCACCGTCGTCAACCGGCTGGACACCGTCGAGGGGCCGTTTGATCTGGAGATCTGGCGCTACGAAAAGACACTTCCACCCGCGGCTTAACGGTTGCTGGCGAGAGGGGCCGGCCTTATGCTGGGCGTATGAACCGGAACGACGCGGCAGGCCCGATCATCGTCTTCGATGCGGAGTGCATTCTCTGCACAGCCAATGCGCAATTCGTGCTCAAGCATGATCACAACAGGCATTTTCGCCTCGCCTCCATGCAGAAGGAGGTGGGGGCAGCGCTCTATCGTCGCTTCGGCATCGATCCGGCCAATCCGGAATCGATGATCGTTGTTGCGGGTGATCGGCTGTTCAGGGACAGCGATGCGGTACTGGCGATCTATGCCGGCCTCGGCTGGCCCTGGAAGGCGGTTTCCCTGCTGCGCGCCATCCCGCGTTTCCTGCGCGACCCCGTCTATCGCTGGCTCGCGCGAAACCGCTACCGCATTTTCGGGCGGCGCGACGCCTGCTGGGTGCCGTCACCGGGTGATGCGGATCGAGTGCTGTGAAAAGCGTTATCGTGCTGGGCGGTTACGGTGGCTTTGGCGCGCGGCTTTCAAAACGGCTGGCAGCGGATGGCTGGGCGGTGCTGGTCGCCGGCCGGAATGCCGCAGCGGCGGAACGGCTTGCCGCGGAATTGCCCAATGCCCAGCCGCTGGTCGTGGATCGGAATGGCGATCTTCGCTCTGCCCTTCAAGCGGTTCGCCCCTTCTTGCTGATCGATGCGGCCGGCCCCTTTCAGGGGAGCGGCTACCAGGTCGTGGAAGCCTGCATCGCTTGCGGCGTGCACTATATAGACTTGGCGGACGCTCGCGATTTCGTCTGCGGCATTGGACGGCTGGACGAAGTGGCAAAGGCGGCAGGCGTTGCGGTGGTGTCCGGCGGCTCCAGCGTACCGGCGCTATCCGGTGCCGTGATCGCGGAACTGTCCCGCGGCATGGAGGAGATCTGCTCGGTCGAAACCTCGATCAGCGCCTCCAACCGCGCAACGGCGGGCGCCTCGGTTGCGGCGGCGATCCTGAGCTATGTCGGCAAGCCTGTGCGCCTCTGGCATGGCCGGCGCTGGCGGCAGGAAACGGGCTGGCATCGGCTTCATGTTCAGGACTACCGCGTCCCCGGCCGCGTGCCGATCCGGCGGCTGGTGGCGCTGGCGGATGTGCCGGATCACGATATCGTTCCGAGTGCCGTTCCCGGAAAGCCGGCGACCACGTTTCGTGCTGGGCCGGAATTCGCCTTTCAGCTTCTGACGCTCTGGCTCCTCAGCTGGCCGGTGAGATGGGGCTGGGTCCGCTCGCTGTCACCCTTCGCGCGATGGCTTTTGCCGCTTCAGAAGCTGAGCGCGCGTCTCGGCACCGATCGGTCGGCCATGGCGATCGAGGTCAAGGGCATATCGGAGGGCGAACCGGTGGTGGGCCGCTGGACATTGATTGCGGAAAACGGTGATGGGCCGGAAATCTCGACCATTGCCGCCCATGTGCTCGCAAACGCCCTTGCCGCCGGGCGGCTGGCGCCCGGTGCGCGCCACGCGGCGGGCTAGGTGACGCTCGATGACTTCAATCCGCATTTCGACAGGCTTGCCATTTTTCGGGCGGTCGAAAGTTGGCCCTACGTGCCGCTTTACCGCCGTGTCATCGGGCCGGCCTATACGGTCATGCCGAAACCCGTCCGTGACATGCACGATATCGTCGGCGATGCAGGCGCTTGCGGGCGCGGGAAGGTGCAACGGGGCGGCTCGCCTCTTGCCCGTCTTGTCTGCGCCGTCATGCGTTTTCCGCCGGAGGGTGAGCACGATCTGCACGTCTCCTTCGTCGAACGCAACGGCGTCGAACGCTGGACGCGGGATTTTGCCGGCCATGCCTTTACGAGCGAGCTCGGGCAGCGCGGCGACCGTCTCGTCGAGCGGTTCGGCCCGATGCGGTTTTCCTTCGACCTGCCCTCCAATGCGTCCGGCCTGACGATGGTGATGCGGGGCTGGTCCATCCTCGGCGTTCCCATGCCGCTGTGGCTCGCGCCGCGCAGTGAGGCGCGGGAATGGGCGGAGGGCGAGGATTTCTGCTTCGACGTGCCGATCGCATTGCCGGGTATCGGCACGGTCGTGCATTACTCCGGCCGCCTGCGGCGGATCTGACCGCACCAACAAAAATGGCGGCCGGAGCCGCCATTCGCAATCTGCCGGATGGATCGGGTCAGATATTGTTCTGCAACACCTCGCGCAGCTTGCCGAACAGTTCGTCGATATGGTGCTTCTCGATGATGAGCGGCGGGGAGAGCGCGATGATATCGCCGGTCGTACGGATGAGCAGGCCCTTTTCGTAGGCCTTGAGGAAGGCGTTGAAGGCGCGCTTGGTCGGCTCGCCGGCGATGGGGGCGAGTTCGATGGCGCCGATCAGGCCGACATTTCTGACATCGATGACATTCGGGCAATCCTTCAGCGAATGCAGGCCGTCTTCCCAGTAGGAGGCGAGTTCGCTCGCGCGGGTCAGCAGGCCTTCTTCCTTGTAGGTGTCGAGCGTGCCGAGGGCTGCGGCGCAGGCGATCGGGTTGCCGGAATAGGTGTAGCCGTGCATGAACTCGATCATGTGCTCCGGGCCGTTCATGAAGGCATCATGGATCTCGGAGGTCACGAAGACGGCGCCCATCGGGATCACGCCGTTGGTGAGGCCCTTGGCGGTGGTGATGATATCCGGCTTCACGTCGAAATACTGCGCGGCGAACGGTGCGCCGAGGCGGCCGAAACCGGTGATGACTTCGTCGAAGATCAGCAGGATGCCGTGCTGCGTGCAGATTTCGCGCAGCTTCTGGAGGTAACCCTTCGGCGGAATGAGCACGCCGGTGGAACCGGCGACCGGTTCGACGATGACAGCGGCGATGGTCGAGGCGTCATGCAGGGTGACGATGCGCTGGAGTTCGCTGGCAATGTCGCCGCCATGCTCCGGCTCGCCGCGGGTAAAGGCATTCTTGTCTGGGAAATGGGTGTGCGGCATGTGGTCGACGCCTGTCAGCAGCGTGCCGAACATCTTGCGGTTGGACACGATGCCGCCGACGGATATGCCGCCGAAATTGACGCCGTGATAGCCGCGCTCGCGGCCGATCAGGCGGAAGCGCGATCCGTCACCCTTGGCGCGGTGGTAGGCGAGCGCGACCTTCAGCGCGGTCTCGACCGATTCCGAGCCGGAATTGGTATAGAGGACATGGTTCATGCCCTCGGGCGCGATGTCGACGAGACGGTTGGCAAGCTCGAAGGCCTTGGGGTGGCCGAGTTGGAAGGCGGGTGCATAGTCGAGTTCGCCGGCCTGTTCGCGGATCGCCTCGGTGATCTTGGGGCGGCAGTGGCCGGCATTGACGCACCAGAGGCCGGCGGTGCCATCGAGCACCTGGCGACCGTCATGGGTGGTGTAATACATGTCCTTGGCGCCGACGAAGAGGCGCGGTTCCTTCTTGAACTGCCGGTTTGCCGTGAACGGCATCCAGAAGGCACGCAGATCGTTGGGGGTGTTGAGGCGGTTGGACATGCGGTCTCTCCATGGCCTTTGGAATGCGGGGGCCGTCCCGGCTGGCAACGCGGATGGTTGGATTTTTACCCGGTGGTCAAAGTATCAAGGCGATTCACGTCGTCAAGACGATGATTCCACGCAAAACGCCTCGGATCGCCATCCGAGGCGTTACGAATCAGGGCTTTTCAGCGCCATTCAGGCGATACGGAGCTTCTTTTCCGCGTTTCCATGGCTGGCGGCAGCCTTGTAGATGCGATCAAGCGAATCGAGGATTGTCAGAACGGCGTCCGACTTGCTCGAATAGTAGATCGTCTGGGCATCGCGACGGGTGGTCACGAGATTCTGCGCACGCAGCTTCGACAGGTGCTGCGACAGGGCCGATTGGCTGAGGCCGACCTGGTTTGCCAGGGCTCCGACGGCGATCTCACCCTCGACAAGAACCTTCAGAATGAGCAGGCGCTTCGGGTTCGCCATGGCGGAAAGAAAGTCGGATGCAACTTCGGCCTGCGCATGTTCTGCGTCTGAAATCTTGTCCATCTGAAACTCCTTCGGGCGCTTCCGCTTCAAATCATATGATTTTATGTTAATCCGCTTGTTAGCATATAAACAAAACCCCCTTCATCAAGAGCCAGAAATGGGGGTATGCTGCACGCATAGCGATAAACGCATACCGCAATCGCAGAAAGCGTCCAAGCGGACGGTTGCGGAAATGCCGGTTCTTCAGCCGGTCGCTCTGGTTTCTTTCAGTAAACGCGCAAGTTCGCTGCGGAGTTCCACGGCCTGATCAAGTTCGCGTGAAAACTCCAGTCGCTTCAATTTGTCACCGCTCGCAAGGTCTATACCGCCGGCATCGAGGCCGACAATGGTCCACTCGCCGTCTTTCGCACCGCAATAGTGGCGCGCATAGATGCCGGCTGCTTCCGCATGATCGCTGTTCATGTGTTCGATGGCGCCGGCTTCCATGTCAGCGAGCGCGCTGCGGGCGGCCGAGTGAATCAGCAGGTCGTCGGCGGTGAGCACGAAAGCTTTGCCGAAGCCGCCGTTGAGATGGGCGCGCAGCGGCACGAGCCGGAAGAAGGCGAAATCCGGGAAATCGACGTAGAGCTTTGCCTTGGGGTGGCGGCGGACGAATCGCGCACGCAATGCCGCATGAGCGTCGCTGTCGCGCGCCACCTCCTCGGCCTCGCAGATGACCGTCAGGCGCGGATGGGCGAGCGGATCGCCCTTGCCGGGCTCGCCGGCGAGCAGCGAGGCGCGGGGATCGCGGCGCAACGCCTGGGTGTGGACGGAAAGCGCCGAGACGAGGATGACCGGCGTGCCGTCCGTATCGGTGCCGGTCAGCGTGCGGCTGGCGAAGGGCGCGCCGCTTTCCGGCTCGATGACTGCGAGTGCGCAGCTTCGGGCCGACCGCAGCAGGGTGCGGGCAAGGCGACGCGCGTCATCGTCGGTTTCGCGCAGAACGCTTGGTTTATCCTTCTCGGCCATCATGCTTGCTCCGGTCGTCTTTCCAAATGAAAAAGGCAGCGCCCGTTTTCGGCGCTGCCTTATCTAATCCGATCGGGGCGGTCTGTCAGCCGCGACGACGGTGCCGAGTCAATCCGGTCACGACGTCCTGTGCGCTGATCGTGCCGATCACCGTGCCGTTTTCGACGACGCCGACATTGCCGGGCGTGCGCGACATAGCGTCGAGGATGTCGACGAGCGGGGTCTCCCGTGTCGCGGTTGCGGTTACGCCGCCATTGGCGGAGGCGCCCTGCTGCATGACGTCCTGCGCCGTCAGCATGGTGATCGGGTTCATGTTCTGCACGAAATCCGCGACATACTGGTTGGCCGGGTTCTTCACGATATCCTGCGGCGTACCGCACTGGATGATGCGTCCGCCCTCCATGATGGCGATGCGGTTGCCGATGCGGAAGGCCTCGTCGAGATCGTGGCTGACGAAGAGGATGGTCTTCTTCAGCCGGCGCTGGAACTCCAGCAGCTCGTCCTGCAGGCGCGTGCGGATCAACGGGTCGAGCGCCGAGAACGGCTCGTCCATGAGCAGGATCGGTGCGCCCGTTGCAAAGGCGCGGGCGAGGCCCACGCGCTGCTGCATGCCGCCAGACAGCTCGTTCACCTTGCGGTCTGCCCACTTGGCGAGGTTGACGAGCTCGAGCTGTTCGGCAACGCGGGCCTTGCGCTCGGCATCTGGCACGCCGGCAAGCTCGAGGCCGAAGCCGACATTGTCTGCGACGGTGCGCCAGGGCAGCAGCGCGAACTGCTGGAACACCATGGAAACGGTGTGCATGCGGAAGTCGCGCAGCGCCTTGGGTGTCGATGCGTAGGGGTTCACGCTGCCGCTGCCGGCCTTCACCTGCACATCACCGCGCACCACCGGGGCAAGCCCGTTGACGGCGCGAAGAAGCGTCGACTTGCCGGAGCCGGACAGGCCCATCAGCACGAGGATTTCGCCCTCGGTGATCGACAGCGTGGCATCGGCGACGCCGAGCACGAGGCCGGTTTCCGCGCCGATCTCGTCGCGGGACTTGCCCGCATCGGCCATCGCGAGCGCCTTTTGCGGGCTGTCGCCGAAGATGATGGAGACGTTCTTGAAGACGACGGATTCAGTCATCATGCGTCTCCATCGTCGGAAGAGCGGAAGAGGCGGTCGAGGATGATCGCCAGGATCACGATACAGAGACCGGCCTCGAAGCCCATGGAGATGTTCACGGTGTTGAGCGCACGGACCACCGGAACGCCAAGACCCTTGGCGCCGACGAGGGCGGCGATGACCACCATCGAGAGCGAAAGCATGATGGTCTGGGTGAGACCCGCCATGATCTGGGGCGTCGCGAAGGGCAGTTCCACCTTTCGCAGCACCTGGCTTGGCGTCGCGCCGAAGGCCTGGGCCGCTTCGACCAGCGAAGGCGGCGTCGAAATGATGCCGAGGCGGGTGAGGCGGATCGGCGCGGGGATAGCGAAGATCACCGTTGCGATCAGGCCGGGCACCATGCCCAGGCCGAAGAGAATGAGCGCCGGGATCAGATAGACGAAGGTCGGGATCGTCTGCATGAGATCGAGGATCGGCCGCAGGATCGAGTAGAACCACGGCCGGCGCGCGGCGGCGATGCCGAGCGGCACGCCGACGACCATGCTGACGCCGGTCGCCGCCAGCACGAGCGCCAGCGTCTCCGTCGTTTCTTTCCAGTAGCCCTGGTTCACGATGAGCAGCAGGCCGAGGAAGGTGAAGACCGCGACGCCGATCGAGCGGCGGAAATACCAGCTCGCGCCCGTGACGAGCAGGATGAGCGCTATCGCATAACCGAACTTGCCGCCGGCACTGGAGAAGGGGCCTTGCAGCACGAAGAGCACGGCATCGATGCCGGCCTGCAGGAAGACCTTGAGGAAATCGAACAGTCCCTTGCCATTCGTCGTCAGCCAGCTGACGGCTTCCTTGGCGATCGGACCGATCGGAATTTTTGAGACGGTAAGCCAATCCACGAGAGTATGTCCCTGGCTGGAGTTCGACGATGCACGCTAGATTCGCAACACGCGGCAAGCAAGGCCGCTCGGGCCTGCTTGCTGGAATGCAGTATCCGGAGGCAAGAAGGGCGGGAAAGTTTCCTCCCCGCCCTTTTTCGGCCTATTAGAGACCGAGTGCCGTTTTCACAGCCGGCAGGGCCTCGCCGCTACCGTCCTTGGTGGTCACGCCTGCAAGCCACGGCTCGATGGCCGCAGGGTTTGCCTTGATCCATTCGGTCGCTGCCGTTTCCGGATCCTTGCCGTCGTTCAGGATCTTGCCCATGACCTGGTTTTCCATCTCCAGCGAGAACTTGAGGTTCTGCAGGAACTTGCCGACATTCGGGCATTCGGTGGTGTAGCCCTTGCGTACGTTGGTGTAGATCGTCGCGCCGCCGAAGTTCGGGCCGAAGACGTCGTCGCCGCCTGTCAGGTAGGTGAGCTTGAAGTTGGCGTTCATCGGGTGCGGCTCCCAGCCGAGGAAGACGACCGGGGTGCCTTCCTGCTCGGCGCGGGCCACTTCCGCCAGCATGCCCTGTTCGGACGATTCGACGACCTCGAAGCCCGTGAGGCCGAACTTATCGCCGGAAACCATGTCGATGATCAGGCGGTTGCCGTCATTGCCCGGCTCGATGCCGTAGATCTTGTTGCCGAGCGCGTCCTTCTGCTTGGCGATGTCGGCGAAGTCCTTGATGCCGAGTTCGGCGCCCTTGGCATTGGTCGCGAGCGTGTACTTCGCGCCCTCAAGGTTTTCGCGCACGGTCTCGACCGAGCCGTCCTCGCGGAACGGCTTGATATCGGCTTCCATGGTCGGCATCCAGTTGCCGAGGAAGACGTCGATGTCCTTGTTGCTGAGCGAGGTGTAGGTGACCGGAACGGAGAGCACGGTGGTTTCCGTTTCGTAGCCGAGGCTCTTCAGGACGACGGTCGCGGTCGCGGTCGTGGCGGTAATGTCCGTCCAGCCAACATCCGAGAAACGGACCTTGCCACAGCTTTCCGCTTCGGCGGCCGAAACATGGGCGACGCCAAGTGCGAGGACGGATACGGCGGCGGCAAGAAAGGTCTTCAATGGCGATGCAGTCTTCATTTTATAGCTCCCCTTATAACTGGTTGTTTAGCCAATCATCAAAACGATATGCTTTCAAGCGCCTTGGCGTAACCGGAAGCTGCTGAATCGTCCAATAAATTTCGGGCCGGTTCGCAATTGTGCACATGGATGTCGCAACGGATGGGCCGCGCTGTTTTCTGTGGTTTTCCGCCCTTTCCGGCTGGAAAATTGCGCCTTCCCGCGTCATGAGGCAGGGACGGAGAAAATCATGGCCAAGCTCTATTTCAGTTACGCGACGATGAACGCGGGCAAGTCGACATTGCTCTTGCAGGCGTCCTACAATTACCGCGAACGCGGCATGCGCACGGCGATCTTCATCGCCTCCTTCGATGATCGTGCCGGCCAGGGCCGCATCTCCTCGCGCATCGGGCTGACCTCGGATGCCATCGCCTTCGACTACACCGACGATCTCTACCGCCACATCGAAGAACTGAAGGGCGACGGCGAGGGCGACATCGCCTGCGTCTTCATCGACGAGGCGCAGTTCCTTTCCGAAGAGCAGGTCTGGCAGCTTGCCCGCGTCGCCGACCGGCTCTCCATTCCGGTCATGGCCTATGGCCTGCGCACGGATTTTCAGGGCAAGCTCTTCCCCGGTTCGAAGGCGCTGCTCGCCATCGCCGACGAAATGCGCGAAGTGCGCACCATCTGCCATTGCGGCCGCAAGGCGACGATGGTCGTGAGACTCGGCGCAGATGGCAAGGTGGCAAAGGATGGCGCACAGGTGGAAATCGGCGGCAATGACAAGTACGTTTCCTATTGCCGCCGCCACTGGGACGACATCATGAACGCCGATTGACGGCGAAGGGCGGGGACAAGGACAATGATGAAACATCTTCTCGCATTGGTCGCCGCCTCCCTCTGTCTTGCCGCCCCCGCGCTGGCGGAGGGCGATGCGGTCGCGGGAAAGACGGTCTTCAAGAAATGCGCGCCCTGTCACTCGACGGAACAGGTCAACCGCGTCGGGCCGACGCTCGCCGGCATTGTCGGCCGCCCGGTCGCGACCATCGCGGACTACAATTATTCTCCGGCGATGCGCGCCTTTGCCGATGGCGGCCGCGTCTGGAACGAGGCGCAGATTGCCGAGTATCTCCTTTCGCCCAAGGCGATGGTGCCGGGCACGCGCATGACCTTCGCCGGTCTCAGGAAGATCGAGGATATCGCCAATCTCATCGCCTATCTCAAGGCGCCGGCTGGCTACTAGGCGCACACCGAAAATTTTCACGCGGGCCTTGCGGGTATTCTCCTGCGTCCCACATCTTGTCTCGTAATGCTGGCGGGCAGGTTCCTATCTGTCTGAAATCGTATAGTGTTGCTGCGATGGAATAAATCGGACGGCGCAGACGTCTGCCGTGGAGAGTTTTAAGGGGACAAGGCATGGCCACACTTCAGAACTTCGATGCGGAAATCGAGAAGACGCGCAGCGTCGTGAACCAGATGCGCAGCAAGATGGATCAGTCGAGCACCGTACTCGACCAGTTCGCCAAGGCGGACACCAAGCTCGGCGACGTCAATTTCGACATCGAGAACGCCCGTATCTCGGATGTCATCAATCAGCAGAAGGTGATGGAAGGCAACATCGCCGACCTCATCATCGGCCTCGAAGACGCGACCAACATTTTTGGTACCGAATTCGAGAGCATGAAGAGCTATACGGGCTACGAAAAATTCATCGGCATCTTCTCCAAGCAGAAGATGCAGCGCATGCGCACCGACCGCGTGCGCAACATGTCGCTCGCCGGCAACCTGCAGGAACTGCTCTCCAAGTCCGACACGATCGTCGGCATCCTGAAAGAGCAGAAGTCGATCCTCGACCAGCGTTACAAGACCTCCGAGGCGAGCCTCGTTCAGGTTATCGAACGCCGCAAGGGCACGATGGTGAACCTTGAGGCGACGCAGAAGCGCATCGAGGAACTGAATCCGCTTCTCATGGACCTCGAAAACCGCATCGCCGCCTCGACGGACCAGAAGGCGCGCACCGACCTCGAAGGCGAGCGTTCGGCGCTGGCGACCGAATACAACCAGATGCAGGCAAAAGAGCAGGAGCTTCTGGCCGAAAGCCAGACGCTGGAGCGCTACACCTCGATGTTCCAGACCTTCGTCGATTCGCTGAACAACCAGATCGCCGCGCAGAACACGCTGATCAACAAGCTGACGATCGATACCGAGCAGCGCATCGTGCTCTACAAGGCGCTGGAGGATTCGCTGAAGACGGCCGCCCAGCAGGACGTCGCGCACAAGATCAACACGCTCGGTTCGCAGGTCGATACCGCCGCGGAAGAGACCATGGCCGGCATCGGCTCGGCGGCCCAGCGCCATATTGGCGACCTTCTCGAAATGCACGAGAAGAACATGCTGTCGACCCAGGACATCCAGCGCCGCAAGAAGCTCGCCGACGACGCCTTTGCCCGCCGCTTCCAGGCGGTGATGGATAAGCACAACACTGCGAACTATGTGAAGCAGTGATGGTTGCAGGCATGCCATTGCCCCTCACCCTAACCCTCTCCCCGCAAGCGGGGCGAGGGGACCTGCCCCGAGAAACGTTAATGGCTTGGGAAAACACAGCGGCATATCCTCTTCGCCCCGCTTGCGGGGAGAAGGTGGCCGGTAGGCCGGATGAGGGGCAGCCCTGGACTGCCAAGGATCTGGTGCAATGAACGTCCCCGCCGACAGCGCCATCGCGCAGTATTTCTCGACCATCCGGTCGGCCCTGGGTGGCCTTGAGATCTTTCTGGGAGATCGCAATTCGCCGCTTTACCGCAACAGCGTGGTGGGTGAGGTCGTTGTGCCCTATCTGGCGCGGCTGAAGGCCTCGTTTGCCTGCTGGGAAAACCGCATCGGCTTCGTCCAGCAGTTCCGTGTCTCGCGGGCGGAAAGCGGATTTCCGGTCTACCAGAACGTGCTGGAGCTGGAAAACGACCGGCAGAGTGCGGAAAAACGCCTCGCGGCCATTCCGAATGCCGACCAGCTTCGCGGCGAGATGGCGGATTTCATCCTGCGCCAGAAGGCCTTCCCGACCGATCTCCAGTCACGTATGGCCGAGCGGCTCTATCTCGAGCAGATCGGCAAGGGCGACATTTTTTCACCCTTCGTGCTGCCCGAGACGATCCGGGTGGCGGTCAACCCGAAGACCATGCGGCCCTACTACGTCGTCTGCTGGGGTGCCTTCGATGGCACGGCGACGCTGCCGATGGTCTATATGGCGACGATCGAGGATTCGAGCGAAAACGTCATGAAGATGCTGGTCGGGCAGGACGGCAAGCTCAATCCGGATGTGGATATTCCGCTGCCGGTCGGCGGCCTGCTCAACCCGGAGCTTGCCAGCCGCTTCGACGATTTCACGCTGAAGAACAGCGCCTATTCGCTGACGCCGGTCACGATCGCCACCAATCTCGACAAGGATTTCCCGACGCTGCATCCCAAGCAGCTGCGTCGCATCGTGCTCGGACCGTTCTATTCGGCCGGCATCACCGAGAACAACGAGCGCGTCAACGAAATCCTCTCCAAGGTGCGCAAGCCGGAGAACGCCTGGCTGCTGACCTGGACGGTGCAGGAGGTGTTCTCCAAGGCCGAGCGCCCGGCGCAGAAGGGTTTCTGGAGTTCCACCCCGGCGCAGGAGGAATTCCACATCGAGACCGACGACCTCGAAGCCGCCCGCATGGGCGTCAGCGCCTATGAAAAACATGCGCTCGTGCCGCATGATGCCTACCAGGCGCTGTATGCGGCCGGCGAGACCGCCGGCATCTTCGGCGCCTACAAGGTACATGTGATTTCCGGAAACCAGGTGATCAGCGAGGGCTAATTCATGAGCCTCAATGCCGGACTGACGACGATCCACGAAGACGATATCGCCAAGCATCAGGCCATGGCGCAGAGCCTCGTCACCAAGCTCGTCATCCTCGAAAGCGAAGACGGCAAGAGCGGTACGGCACTTGCTGGCACCGGGCGACGCTTCGTCTCCACTGTCTCTACCGCTGGCACCCGGCGCACGCGCGAGGTGGAGCTGGCGAAAACAATCCAATCCGTGCGCCTGGCCGATCCGCTGCTTTCGCCGCAGCAGCATGCCGTGCTTTTCCGCGCGCGGCGTGGGGTGCAGGTGGCGCTGGCGGTGACGGACGCCTTCTCCCGCCAGACCAATCTCGAAGGCCTGCAATCGCGCAACCTTGCTTCGCCATTGGCTGGCGACGAGGCTAACCAGTTCAAGGCGCTGCTCGCCGCATCAGCCTACATCGCCGCCTTCACCTTCGCGGCCTATCTCGGCGCGACGCTGCCGGGAGAGGGCGAACCGGTGGAAGACGGTGGCGAGCCGGATTATCTGTTCGATACGCCGCAGGATGCGTTGAAGAGCATGGTCGCCGGCCTCGACCGCACCATTGCTGGCGCGCCGGACGATGCGGCGCTCGTCAGCCGAGCACGCGCGTTTTCGCGGGTTGCCATCGAGGGTCTGATCGGTCGCAGGGCGCGCTTCACCGGCCTTGCCGGTTTCGAGAACGCGCATATCCGCATCGAGCAGGACGATTTTACACTGTCCGGCTTCGACGTGGCGCCGGGGCAGAAGCGCAAGCCGCTCGTCATGACCTTTAAGCAGCCGAACGAGATCATCGGCAACCACATCGCCAAGTACCAGGCGATGAAGCTCGCCAAGATGCTGATGGCTTACGATTTCGACCGGCAGATGAACCCGTTCGTCGAACTTGGCGGCTTCCTCTTCACCTTCATCGGCGACGGCATGCCGGGCACCGGCAAGACGATCCTCATCCAGATGCTTGCCGGCCTCGTCAACGATTACTGCGAAATCGCCGGCTACGCCTTCCACTACGAGAATTTCGGTGTCGACCAGATTTCCTCCTATCAGGGCAAGTCCGGCCAGAACTGCAAGGAATTCGTCAACAACGTCATCAATCCGAAGGCGATCGGCTTCGGCACGATCGACGACGTCGACCAGGTGGCCGCCAAGCGCTCCGACGACCGGGCATCCGCCGGCCAGCACGAAGTGACGGCGGTGCTGATGGAAAGTTTTGCCGGCGCATCCACGGTCATTCGCGGCAACTGCACCTTCGGCATGTTCTCCAACTATCCGGAAAATGTCGACGATGCCCTGCGCCAGCGCGCCGGTGCCCGCTGGCTGGTGGACGGGCCGCAAACAGAAGACGATTACATCGACATTTTTGCCATGCTGGTCGGCAAGAACCATTCGATCCCGCTCGGCGAGCACAAGCTTTTCGAGGGGCAGGAAATCAAGCGCGCCGTTTCGACCTCCTACGAGCAGCATGCCAGGCCGCAGGAAGACGGCCTTCTCGCCGTCTGGGAAGCGCATGAGAAGGAGCACGGTGCGGTCAAGTCGCTCGCCGATGTCGGCGCGTACCTCCACCGCATCAAGATCGCCGAGCCGCGCTTCACCGGCCGCGCGATCAAGAACATCACCGACGCGATCAAGATGCGCGCCATGGACGTGGACTTGCCGGACGACTGGTTCGCCACGCCGCAAGCCTTCATGCACAAGGGCTACGACGAGAAGAAGGCGATGATCGAGGAACTGCGCGGGCCGATCTCGATGGAGATGGTTCTCCAAGAGATCAACCGCTATGCCGACTCGGAATTCCGCTACACCGACAAATCCGACGACGCCGCCGTCACCGACATCATCCGCCGCGAACGCCAGCGCGAAAAGGCGATCCGTGAGATGGAGACGATGAAGGCGGAGGGGCGGTGGTGAGGCGCGTAGTTAGCTGACAGCGAATTCTGTTGCCTGTTCCGGTGGCGAGGCTTAGTGTCTATGAAACAGGTTGTCTTCCATGCCCCTGCCTTGCGGACGCTCGCACGGATACCGAGGAACGAGGCCGATAGGATCAGACGGAAGATTTATCAGTATGCGACTGATCCAGAAACGTTGAAGGCCAACGTAAAGAAGCTCCAGGGACGGATTGGTTTCAGATTGCGAGTCGGAAACTGGCGCGTGATCTTTGACGAAAACGGCAACGTACTCGATGTACTCGAAGTCGATAGCCGTGGAAGCATTTACTGAGGGAGCGTGTGATGAACAAGGTAACCAAGTTTACCACGCCAAGCGGTGACGAGATGGTCGTGCTCGCGCGCGCCGAATATGACGCGCTCGTCGAAATGGCGGAAATGCTTGAAGACGTGGCCGCCTATGACGAAGCCAAGCGGCGCATTGCGGAAGGCGACGACCTCCGGGTTCCCTCCGAGTTCGTCGACCGACTGATCGACGGGGAAAGTCCGATCCGTGTCTGGCGCGACTTCCGCGGCATGACGAGCAAGGATCTGGCGAAGGCGATCGGAGTCAGTGCAGGCTATCTTTCCGAGATCGAGACCGGGAAGAAGGAAGGCAGCATTTCGGTTTTCAGGAGCATTGCCAAGACGCTTCGCGTCGATCTCGACGACCTCTTCTGGGGCGAAGACAGCAAACGGTCGGTAAACGAATGATCTACGACGCATGAAACGCCTCCTCGAAGCCGAATTGATTTATGGCCGGTTGTTGCCGGTCGATGAGCCGCACCTGGTCGAGCGCTACAACAAGGCGCTGGACGGGTTCGGCATGCGGCGCACGGCGCTCACCAGCTTTCGCATCGACATGACCGGCTTTTCGCCTGAAATCGCGGATGAGCTGGGCGACCGGGATTATCTCGATCCGAACCGGGTCAACCGGCGGTTCGTCATCATGACGCCGGAGCAGGTCAACCTACCGGTGGTGCATACGAGTTTTTCCAACACCGCCGCGCTGATGCACGAGTTTTTCTCCGCCAATGCGCGGGCGATCAATGCGATCACTATCCGCGATGCGCTCTATGGCGAGATCGAGGACTCGGTGTCGGTCGTCAACGACATCGACGACCTGCTGTCGATCAACGAGGTGCGCTTCAAGGTGCTGTCGGCCGAGGACATGCTTGGCAAGGCGGGTGAACTGCGCAGTCTGGTCGATCGGCTGAAGACGGTGCCGAATGCCTGGTCGGACGATGTGATGCTCAACCGCATGGTCGAGCTTGCCAAGCAGACCGGCGACATTCGCCAGAATGCATTGGTGCCGGACCAACTGGTTTTCCGGCACGAGGCCTACTGGGCGAACCATTTCGGCGGCGTCTATGTCTTCCTCGATGACAAGACGACGACGGTGATCTGCGACCCGACCGTGCCGGGTTTCCGGCGCTCGCGGCCATGGCAGGTGAGCTACATCGCGCTCGACGATCACAAGCGCATCTTCGAGTTCCTCGCCTCGACCAAGCGGCTCGAGCTGCCGCGCGCCTCCTGGGTGGATCAGTCCGGCCTGTTCCAGCACCGTGCGGAGATGACCATCCTCAACCTCGTCAACCAGGGCGACCCGACGACGGACCTCGAGAAGGCGGACCGCATCTGGCTGCAGACATGGATGCATCGCAACGCCGCGCTTGTAGCGCGCGACGGCACCTATCCTTTCCTGCAGGAGGCGATCCGCACGGTGGCCGCCACGGGCGAGATCAAGATCAACGAGGCAGCGCCGGAGCGGCGCTTCCAGCTCGTGCGCGCCGCCCCTGACCATCCGGACCAGTGGTTGGTCAACCGGCTGATTTCGCAGATGGTTCCCTATGACTTCGTTTCCCGCTTCGTCTTCGACAAGCAGGGTTTCTACGCGGCCTACGAGCAATACAGCGAAAAGTTCCGCGCCTATGTTGTTGCGACGTTGACGCGGACCTATCTGCAAGACAAGGCTGGCTTCCGCCGCAAACTTTACGGCATCAGAGAGGACGACACCAATGCTTGACCCGATCGTCGCGTTTTTCCAACGCATCTTCGCGGCCATTGGCCGAGGCATCGGTCTGGTGATCGCCTGGATTCTGTGGCCGTTCATCACGGTGGCGAACTGGTATCGCGCGCGCAGCTGGATCATCAAGGGGCCGATCGGTATCGGGCTTCTCGTCCTCTTCGGGCTTTACGCCTATTTCATCTGGCAGACCCAGATGTGGACCGGTTTCGACCCGGATTATGCGAACCGCTACAATCTCGCCCAGCGCAAGCAGGAAACAGCCTCCACCGACACTGCGACGACCACAACCACGACAACGCCCGCGACGGGCGAAGTCGTGGAGCCGGAGCCGAAAACCTGCGTTCGCTCGGCGATCGTCGATGTCACGGCGGATCTGATCAACTTCAACGTCAACCAGAATGCCTGGATTTCGTCGATGCTGCTCTACAAGCTGGGGCTGTTCGGACTGGATTGGGACAGCACGCCGTGGTTCGACAACAAGGCCTCGTTCCAGCGCGGCGTCAACCAGGCGATCCGGCGCACGTCCGTGGAACTCGTCGATTCGCTCGGCCGCGTGCGCGGCACATCCGGCATCAATGCGGATCTCCAGCGCGCCCGCGGCAATATCCAGTTCGATGAGGAGACCTGGTATTTCGGCTCGGATTCGCTGCTGCCGAAGACGCCGACGCCGAACTATTATCGCACGGCGATGGTGGACCTGCGCAAGTTCAACACCTCGCTCGAGTCCTGCGACGCGATCTTCGATAGCCGCTCGGACAACCTGATCGAGTTCCTCGACCGCATCGCCAACGATATCGGCTCCACCTCGGCGATCATCCGCGAGCGCTCGGAGTTCCACAATGGCGGCTGGTTCGACACGCGGGCAGACGATCGCTTCTGGTTCGCCTACGGCCAGCTCTACGGCTACTATGGCATTCTGTCGGCGGCTGGCGTGGATTTCGATGCGGTGATTAAGGCGCGCGGCATCGAGCCGCTCTGGGTTGAGACCATCAAGCAGCTCCGGTCTGCGCTGAACATCCAGCCGGCCATCATCTCGAACGGTCGTGAGGACGGCTGGATCATGCCGACACATCTGGCCACGATGGGCTTCTATATCCTGCGCGTGCGCTCGAACCTCGTCGAGATGCGCGACGTGCTGGCGCGGTAATTCAGAAAAGGCTTTTAAACCGGCGCGCGTACACAAAACGCGCGCCGTTTTCGTTTTGGACGCAAATTTGTATCCGCATGTCGTTTTTGATCTAGCAGGCGGCAAATTCCAGCGTGGCGCGGCGTCCGGCTTCACGCTGAAATGGCGTGCCAACACATAAGGCAAAGCACCGTATCCGGGAGAGGAGACCTGGCGCGGTAGCGATGCCAAAAGGGAGCGACACTGCATGGCCGATGTGAAATCCGATATCGAAATTGCCCGCGCTGCAAAGAAGAAACCGATCCTGGAGATCGGCGCAAAGCTCGGCATTCCCGCCGAGCATCTGCTGCCCTACGGCCATGACAAGGCGAAGATCAGCGCCGAGTTCATTGCCGAGCAGAAGGGCAAGAAGAACGGCAAGCTGATCCTCGTCACGGCGATCAACCCGACGCCGGCCGGCGAGGGCAAGACGACGACGACTGTTGGTTTGGGTGACGGCCTCAACCGCATCGGCAAGAAGGCGGTGACGTGTATCCGCGAAGCCTCGCTAGGGCCGTGCTTCGGCGTGAAGGGCGGGGCGGCCGGCGGCGGTTATGCGCAGGTCGTGCCGATGGAGGACATGAACCTCCACTTCACCGGCGATTTCCACGCCATCACCTCGGCACACAACCTGCTGTCGGCGCTGATCGACAACCACATCTACTGGGGCAACGAGCAGAATATCGACATCCGGCGCATCGCCTGGCGGCGCGTGATGGACATGAACGACCGGGCGCTGCGCCACATCGTCGGTTCGCTCGGCGGTGTCGCCAATGGTTATCCGCGCGAGACGGGCTTCGACATCACCGTGGCCTCCGAGGTCATGGCGGTTCTCTGTCTTTCGATGGACCTCAAGGACCTCGAAAAGCGCCTTGGCAACATCATCATCGGCTATCGCCGCGACAAGTCGCCGGTCTTTGCCCGTGATATCAAGGCGGACGGCGCGATGACGGTTCTGCTGAAGGATGCCATGCAGCCGAACCTCGTGCAGACGCTGGAGAACAACCCGGCCTTCGTGCATGGCGGGCCGTTTGCCAATATTGCGCATGGCTGCAACTCGGTGGTCGCCACCACCACGGCGCTGAAACTCGCCGATTACGTGGTGACGGAAGCCGGCTTCGGAGCCGATCTGGGGGCGGAGAAGTTCTTCGACATCAAATGCCGCAAAGCCGGGCTGAAGCCGGATGCGGCGGTCATCGTCGCCACCGTGCGCGCCATGAAGATGAATGGTGGCATCAAGAAGGACGAACTCGGCAAGGAGAACATCGACGCGGTCAGGAAGGGCTGCGCCAATCTTGGCCGGCATGTGCAGAACGTCAAGAAATTCGGCGTGCCCGTCGTTGTCGCCATAAACCATTTCATCTCGGATACCGACGCGGAAATCCAGGCGGTGAAGGACTATGTCGCGACGCTTGGCGCCGAGGCCATCCTTTGCAGGCATTGGGCTCAGGGTTCGGCCGGCATCGAGGAACTGGCGCACAAGATCGTCGAACTCGCCGAATCCGGCCTGTCGCAGTTTTCGCCGCTCTATCCGGACGAAATGCCGCTGTTCCAGAAGATCGAGACGATCGCCAAGGACATCTACCATGCCGGCGAGGTCATCGCCGACAAGTCGGTGCGCGACCAATTGCGCGTTTGGGAAGAGCAGGGCTACGGCAACCTGCCGGTCTGCATGGCCAAGACGCAATATTCCTTCTCGACCGACCCGAACCTGCGCGGCGCGCCGTCCGGCCATACCGTGCCCGTGCGCGAGGTCAGGCTCTCGGCCGGTGCCGGCTTCGTCGTTGTTATCACCGGCGAGATAATGACCATGCCGGGCTTGCCGAAGGTGCCGTCGTCGGAGAAGATTTTCCTGAACGAGCAGGGCTATATCGAGGGACTGTTCTGAGAACGTAAAAAGGGGCGCTTCGGCGCCCCTTATCGTTTGGCTTACGTCCGGCCGAGGAAATCCAGCTTGCCGACGGGAACGCCATTGTGACGGAGGATCGCGTAGGCGGTCGTCAGGTGGAAGTAGAAGTTGGGCAGTGCGAAGGTCAGGAGATAGTCCTTGCCCGTGAAGTGCACTTCCTGCCCGCGTGTCTTCAGCACGACGGAGCGCTCTGCAGCGCCCTCATAGGCGGTCTCCGGTACCGAGGTGAGGTAGGTGGTCGTCTTGTCGATGCGGGCACGCAGGTCGGCAAGCGTCGTTTCGTCATCCGGGAAGCTCGGGGCCTCCGTGGCGGTGAGGCGGGAGGCGGCGCCCTTGGCGGTGTCGCTCAGACGCTGGATCTGGCCGGCGAGCGAGAGCATGTCGGGCGACAGGCGTGCGTTCACCAGAATTTCCGGTTTGATCTTCTTTTCCTCTGCAAAGGCCTCGGCTTTGTCGAGCAGTTTTGACAAAACGGCGAAGCCACGCTGGAAGGTGGGAATCGAGAGTTCGTAGGGGGAGATCGACATGGTGGGGGACCTTTGGACTGAATGATTGGGCCGCAACGGGCCGCCCTACAGATAGGTGTCGCCGCACCACCTTTTGAGGCACGGTTTGAAATAAACGGGGTCTACCAGCAATAGCGGTAGCCGCCTCGTCGTTCCTTGACGTCGAGATGCAGATGGTTCTGATGCGCCGCGTCGCTGCCGGGATCAAGCACGGTGGTGAAATAGAGGCAGGCGCTTTCGGTGATGGCGCGCTGGAAGGCGCCTTCGAGGCTTGAATCCTTGTCCGCCGGGCGAACGGTGATCGTCTTACCGCTCTTCAGCGAGAAGCCGGCGATGTCGATGGCATTCCCAAAGGCGTGCTCGGAAATCCTGCCTTCCTCGGCGCCGTTGCGGTTCTTGCAGACATAGGCAGAGGCCTGCGCCACACCGGTGATCGCCTCGCCCGGCATGGCGGCCTCAAGCGAGGGTTTCACCGCGCCTTCCACCCAGTGTGCAAGCTGCAGCGCCGTGTCGCAGCGGATGGTTGCTTGCGGTTCGAGCTTGATATCGCCTGCCAGCCCCTTGAGCAGGACCGGCCTGTCGATGCCGCAGGCCTTGCCGTCATTGACGGCGGCGGCTTCCTCGAAGGTTGCGCCGATGGCTTTCAGTTCCGTGCGGCAGGCGGCCTGTTCCTTGCCATCTTCGTGGGGGCGTTCCTTGGCCTTGGCTTCTTCTTCCTTTGCCTTGCGCTCAGCCTCGGCTTTCGCACTTTCAGCAGCGGATTGCGTGGTGTCCTCGGGCGATTTGCCGGCGTCCTCCTCGACCTGCTGTTCCGGCCGGGCGGCGGGAAGAGGGCCTTCTTTCGGAAGGTCGGCGGCACCCGCCAGAACGAGCATGGCGGCAAAAGGGGCTATGCGGCGGATCGTGGCGATGGGTTCGTCTCCCGACTGACAAAATCAGCGAGGAAACGCGGGGGAACGAATTTGGTTGCCGACGCGGTCTTAGATGCCGGCACCGCCGGTGATTTCCATGTCCGGCGGGCGTGGGGCGGTTGGGGGCACGGTAAGCGTGCGCACGCGCGCGATGAGATGGACGTTGTCACCGGTATCATTGTTTTCGATGATGTCGAGAAAGAAGCCGACCATCGTGCGTGTCTCTTCGGCATTTCTTGGCACGTGCCGGTATATGGCGTTGAAAACACTCGCGATCCGGCCGTCCAGCGCTTTGAATTCCGGGGTTTCGTGCTGTTCGAGCTTCTCCGCGATCCGAAGTTGTATTTCGCGGAACTCTTCCACCATGACGTCGACCATGGGTATTTTTGCCTTGATATCACTGGTTTCCAAGGCGTGCCATTAGCACATGCTCAATAATGGGGCAAATGTCCAGACATGGCGAAAATTCGCGATCTTGACAGATTGTTTCGCCGCCCTACCGCTTAACGGGGCAAGAAAGCTGAAGGCCGGTACCATTGCGCAACATTCGGAAAGCCGTGCCGTCGGTCTTGCGTAGGCGCGCACTTCACGCTAACACTCCGTTCCATGAAAAAGATGATCAACATTGCTGGCTGGTGGTGGGTTCGCTGAGGCGGCCTTGACCAGTCATGCGTGATTGAGACGACAAGCCGCCCGGAACCTTCGAGGCGGCTTTTTTGTGTTTGGCCGCCTTGTGGAGACCGGGCCTGAAACGGAGTTGGGGAATGGCCACGAGAATTCTGGAAGACGGCGGCGAAGCTTATGAGACGAGGGGCGGGGTAACCGTCACGCGCCGCCGCCGCGCAGCTGACTATGCAAACGCGATTTCCGCCTATGTCGACAAGCTCGATGAACGCCGCGGCGCGGTCTTCTCGTCGAACTACGAGTATCCGGGCCGCTACACCCGCTGGGATACCGCCGTCGTCGATCCGCCGCTCGGCATCTCCTCCTTCGGCCGCTCCGCCTGGATCGAAGCCTACAACGCGCGTGGCGAGGTGCTGCTGTCTCTCATCGCCGACCGTCTGGCCGCCGTTCCGGAACTGGCGCTGGGCGCCCATACGGCCCATCGCCTCGACCTCGACGTGAAGCTGCCCGACCGGGTGTTCACCGAGGAAGAGCGCTCGAAGATGCCGACGGTCTTCACGGTGCTGCGCGCGATTACCGATCTCTTCCATTCGGACCAGGACGCCAGCCTCGGCCTCTATGGCGCCTTCGGCTACGACCTTGCCTTCCAGTTCGACGCGATCGACCTGAAGCTGACGCGGCCGGCCGACCAGCGCGACATGGTGCTGTTCCTGCCGGATGAAATCCTCGTCGTCGACCACTATGCGGCCAAGGCCTGGATCGACCGCTACGATTTCTCCAAGGACGGGCTTTCGACCGAAGGCAAGGGCGAGGCTATTGCCTCCGAACCCTTCGAGACCGTCGATGTCATCCCGCCGCACGGCGATCACCGTCTGGGCGAATATGCCGAACTCGTCGTCAAGGCGAAGGAAAGCTTTCGTCGCGGCGACCTGTTCGAGGTCGTGCCCGGCCAGAAATTCTTCGAGCGCTGCGAAAGCAAGCCCTCGGAAATCTCGCGCCGCCTGAAAGCGATCAACCCGTCGCCCTATTCGTTCTTCATCAATCTCGGCAACCAGGAATATCTCGTCGGCGCCTCGCCGGAAATGTTCGTGCGCGTGTCGGGCCGCCGTATCGAGACCTGCCCGATTTCCGGCACGATCAAGCGCGGCGAGGATCCGATTGCCGACTCGGAACAGATCCTGAAGCTGCTCAATTCGAAGAAGGACGAATCCGAACTCACCATGTGCTCGGACGTCGACCGCAACGACAAGAGCCGCGTCTGCGAGCCGGGTTCGGTCAAGGTCATCGGCCGCCGGCAGATCGAGATGTATTCGCGCCTCATCCACACGGTCGATCACATCGAAGGCCGCCTGCGCGACGACATGGACGCCTTCGATGGCTTCCTGTCGCACGCCTGGGCCGTCACCGTCACGGGCGCGCCGAAGCTTTGGGCGATGCGCTTCATCGAGGCGCATGAGAAGAGCCCGCGCGCATGGTATGGTGGGGCGATCGGCATGGTCGGCTTCAATGGCGACATGAACACGGGGCTTACGCTGCGCACCATTCGCATCAAGGACGGTATCGCAGAAGTCCGCGCCGGCGCCACGCTGCTCTACGATTCGAACCCCGAAGAAGAAGAAGCCGAAACCGAACTGAAGGCATCCGCCATGATTGCAGCCATTCGTGATGCGAAGTCCGGCAACGCCGCCAAGGTGCAGCGCGATGTCGCGGCAGTGGGGGCAGGGGTGAACATCCTGCTCGTCGACCACGAGGACAGTTTCGTCCACACGCTCGCCAACTACTTCCGCCAGACGGGCGCGAACGTCACGACCGTGCGTACGCCGGTGCCGGAAGAGGTGTTCGACCGCATCAAGCCGGATCTCGTCGTGCTGTCGCCCGGCCCTGGCACGCCGAAGGATTTCGACTGCAAGGCGACGATCAAGAAGGCGCGCGCCCGCAACCTGCCGATCTTCGGCGTCTGCCTGGGACTCCAGGCGCTGGCCGAAGCCTATGGCGGCGACCTGCGCCAACTCGCCGTGCCCATGCACGGCAAGCCCTCGCGCATTCGCGTGCTGGAACCCGGCATCGTCTTCTCTGGCCTTGGCCGCGAGGTGACGGTCGGTCGCTACCATTCGATCTTTGCCGATCCCTCGACCCTGCCGCGTGATTTCATCATCACGGCGGAAAGCGAGGACGGTACGATCATGGGCATCGAGCATGCCAGCGAGCCGGTGGCTGCGGTGCAGTTCCATCCGGAATCGATCATGACGCTCGGCCAGGATGCCGGCATGCGCATGATCGAGAACGTGGTGGCGCACCTTGCCAAGAAAGCCAAGGTAAAAGCCGCCTGAGGCTTTGACAAAACGGCCGAACTGGCCGATAGGAACCGCAGAGAAAAACCGCGTGCACGTCCCCCGTGCGCGCGGTTTTGCGTTGATGGGCCAGGTTTTTGCAACTCGGTTGCATGCGCATGGAGAGCGGTATGGAAAATTCAGACAGCAAGACGGTCAAGCGCCTCGCCTTGTGGGGCATCCCGCTGTCGCTGGGCGTGATGGGCCTCAAGCTCGTCGCCTGGTGGGTGACGGGGTCGGTAGCACTGCTTTCGGACGGCATGGAATCGAGCGTCAACGTGGTTGCCGCCATCGTCGCCTTTGCGGCGATCAGCTATGCGGCAAAACCCGCCGACAAGACGCATCCCTTCGGCCACCACAAGGCGGAGTATCTGTCGGCGGTTATCGAGGGCGTGCTGATCGTCGTGGCGGCGCTGCTGATCGTCAAGGAGGCGGTGCCCGCAGTGCTGGCGCCGACTCCGATTGAAGCGCCTGTGCTCGGCCTGGCGATCAACTTCCTGGCGGGTGTGATCAATGCGATCTGGGCCTTCGTGCTCATCCGTGCTGGACGGCGTTACCGCTCGCCCGCGCTTTCGGCGGACGGCCAGCATATTCTCTCCGACGTCGTCACCTCCATCGGCGTGCTTGTTGGCCTCGTGCTGGCGATTGTGACCGGTTATGCGGTGCTCGATCCGCTGCTCGCCGTGCTCGTTGCACTCAACATTCTCTATCAGGGCTGGAAGGTCATCGCGCATTCGGTCGACGGGCTGATGGACCACGCTGTGGAGCCAGGGGAGGCGGACGCCATTCAGGCGGCGATCGCCGCCCATGGCACAGGCTCGCTCGGCGTTCATGACCTCAAGACGCGGCGGGCCGGGTCGGCGACCTTCGTCGACTTCCATCTCGTCGTGCCGGCATCCATGCCGGTCGGGCAGGCGCATGACATCTGCGACCGGCTGGAGGATGCGATCCGCACCGTGCAGCCCGGCGCGCAGATCGCCATCCATGTTGAGCCCGAGACGGAAAAGGCGCATGGCATCCGGGTCAAGATCGAGGAGGCGTGACGATGAGCAAGACTGACGTATCGGGACTGTCGCAACTGGGGCAGGCGGTCGATCTGCCCGTCAACCCGGAAACCGCCGTGCTGGAAAAGGTGCCGAGCAACCATGCGGGTACGGATTTCGTCGTGCGCTTCACGGCGCCGGAATTCACCTCGCTGTGCCCGATGACCGGCCAGCCGGATTTCGCGCATATCGTCATCGACTACATTCCGGACGGATGGCTGGTCGAATCGAAGTCGCTGAAGCTCTACCTGCATTCCTTCCGCAACCACGGCGCCTTCCACGAGGATTGCACCATCGACATCGCCAAGCGGCTGGTCGATCTGTTGCAGCCGAAATGGCTGCGGATCGGCGCCTACTGGTATCCGCGCGGCGGCATTCCGATCGACGTGTTCTGGCAAACGGGCGAAGCGCCACAGGGTGTGTGGATTCCGGACCAGGGCGTGCAGCCCTATCGCGGTCGCGGATAAAAGGCGGCGGGTTTGACCGCCGCCTTGGTGGTCTCAGCCGAAAGCGAGGACCAGGCCGGTAAGCGCGGTCAGACCGCCGATGATGCGCGCCGCGAGCGCGCCGCCGGAAAGCCGGGCGATGCCGAGACCTAGGCCGATGCCGGCACCATGCAGCAGCGCCGTCGCAACGACGAAGCCGATGCCGAACTGCCAGGCCCCGGCCGCGCCGAGTTCGCCGCCATGCGCATGGCCGTGGAAGAGGGCGAAGACGGCGACGATTGCGGCCGACATGACGGTGTCCAGCTTAACAGCCATGGCGACGAGCAGGCCGAGTGCCACGACCGAGGCGAGAATCGCCGGCTCGACGAAGGGCAGGGCGATGCCGGAGACGGCGAGGCTGAAACCGATGGCCATGGTGGTGACGAAGGCAGCCGGCACGGCCCACAGCGCCCTGCCGCCGATCTGCGCGGCCCACAGGCCGACAGCGAGCATCACCAGAATATGATCGAGGCCGAACAGCGGATGCGAGAAGCCGGCCATGAAGGAGCCGTGCTCTTCCGGATTGAGATGGGCGAAGGCCGGCGCCGTCGTGGCGGCAAGTGCAGCGAGTGCCAGCGTCATGCGTCTGATCATGGGGTCCCCTGTTCCGCTGGCTCCGGGAGCGAACCAGCGTATTTCGTAAATGAGAACCGCATCCTACGAATGGGACTGCGGCCAAGTCCATACGCAAATTGCGTATGGACAGGCTCCGGTTCCGTGCGGCAGTGAGCGCATTTACCCTGTTTTCCAGTGTCGCCGACAGGCTCTATCGCCCCTTATCGGTTTTGTTGCATTGTCTTGGCCAGTGAGTCGCATTATCTGACAGCGACAGGACTATTCTGACGAGCAATCGGAGACTTTGGATGAGCGACGAGGACGACAAGAAGACGGAACTGCCCCTGGGCAAGGAAACGGAGGCGAATCTATTCAAGTCGCGTTCGATCTTCATCTACGGGCCGATCAATCAGGAACTGGCGCAGAAGGTCTGCTCGCAGCTCGTGGCGCTTGCCGCCGCCGGCGACGAAGATATTCGCATCTACGTCAATTCGCCGGGCGGCCATGTCGAATCGGGCGATTCGATCCATGACATGATCAAGTTCATCAAGCCGAAGGTCTGGATGATCGGCACGGGCTGGGTCGCCTCCGCCGGTGCGCTGATCTATGTCGCCGCTCCCAAGGAGCGCCGCATTTGCCTGCCGAACACCCGCTTCCTGCTGCATCAACCGTCGGGCGGCACCCGCGGCATGGCATCGGACATCGAGATCCAGGCGCGTGAAATCATCAAGATGAACGAGCGCCTGAACCGGATCTTCTCCGAAGCGACCGGCCAGCCGATCGAAAAGATCGCCAAGGACACCGACCGCGACTATTGGCTTTCCGCCGAAGAGGCCAAGGGCTACGGCCTCGTCTCGCGCATCGTTAGCTCGCAGAGCGATATCTGAGGCTTTTAGTCTTTTTGAACAGGATGAAGCCCTCCCATTGCGGAGGGCTTTTTCTTTGGTGCTTGCGCTTTCGCCATCCCGCCGGTATAGACGGCCCTATGTTGAAGACCAGCGCACAGATCATTGAACGAGTTTCCCGCGGCAGCGAAGCTGTTCGCGAGCGTTCGCGCGGCTTCTCCTCGCTTCTTCTTCTCGGCCTTACGCGCGGTTGCCGGGTTCGTTGAGGAGCGCCCGGCGGCCGACAAAGCCCGCCCGGCAATAGCTCCTCGTTTCACCCTACGCATTAATTCCGGTTTGGCCGCCCACGGCCAGCATTCGCCGTCGCAAAATGCGCCTGCTTGCGCTAAGACGCTTTCGCGAATGCCGGGACGACGAAGAGACGAAAACGATGATTTTGAAGACCCACACCCCCAAGCAGGGCATGCCCGACGCGGCCGTCAAGTATCAGGCCTACCCGACGATCAACATTCCCGACCGCACCTGGCCGGGCAAGACGATCACCGAAGCACCGATCTGGTGTTCGGTGGACCTGCGCGACGGTAACCAGTCGCTGATCAACCCGATGGGCCACGACCGCAAGGCCCGCATGTTCCAGCTGTTGCTCGACATGGGTTTCAAGGAAATCGAGATCGGTTTCCCCTCCGCATCGCAGACCGACTTCGACTTCGCGCGCTGGTGCGTGGAAGAGGGCAACGTGCCGCGGGACGTCTCCTTGCAGGTTCTGGTGCAGTGCCGCCCGGAGCTGATCACCCGCACCTTCGAGGCGCTGGAAGGCGCCCATAACCCGATCATCCACTTCTACAATTCGACGAGCGAATTGCAGCGCCGTGTTGTGTTCGCCAAGGACGTTCACGGTATCAAGCAGATCGCCACCGATGCGGCCAAGATGATCACCGACATGGCCGCCAAGGCCGGTGGTGGCTACCGCTTCGAATATTCGCCGGAGAGCTTTACCGGCACCGAACTGGAAGTGGCGCTGGAAATCTGCAACGCGGTCGTCGAGATCGTGAAGCCGACCGCGGACAACAAGCTGATCCTCAACCTGCCCTCGACGGTCGAGATGGCGACGCCGAACATCTACGCCGACCAGATCGAGTGGATGTGCCGCAACATCGACAACCGCGAGAACGTCATCATCTCGCTGCACCCGCACAATGACCGCGGCACCGGTATCGCCGCGACGGAACTGGCGCTGATGGCGGGTGCTGACCGTGTCGAAGGCACGCTGTTCGGCAATGGCGAGCGCACCGGCAATGTCGATGTCGTGACGCTGGCGCTCAACATGTACACGCAGGGCATCGATCCCAAGCTGGACTGCTCCGACATCGAGCGCGTCAAGGCGGTCTACGAGTACTCCAACGAGATGGCCATTCCGGAGCGCCATCCCTATGTCGGCGAGCTGGTCTATACGGCCTTCTCCGGCTCGCACCAGGATGCGATCAACAAGGGCATGAAGGCCATCAAGAAGGCCAACAAGCCGTTGTGGGAGGTGCCATACCTGCCGATCGACCCGCAGGATGTGGGCCGCTCGTACGAGGCGATCATCCGCATCAACTCGCAGTCCGGCAAGGGCGGCATCGCCTATATCCTGCAGGAAGATTACGGCATCAACCTGCCGCGCAACCTGCAGGTGGAGTTCCGCGAGGAGATCCAGCGCATCACCGACGAGGAAGGCGTGGAACTGCCCTCGAAGCGCATCCATGAGAGCTTCATGGAGCGCTACGTGACGCAGCCGGGCACGCGGCTGCGCTTCGTCGACCACCACACCTATCCCGATGATGCGGGCCAGAAGGGCACGCGCATCGTCGCCGCGGAAGTGACCGACGGTGGCGAAACGAAGCGCATCGAAGGCAAGGGCACCGGCCCGATCGACGGCTTCATCAACGCGCTGTCGATCTATCTCGGCATTCCGATGTCTGTTGCGGATTATTCCGAGCATTCGCTCCAGCACGGTTCCAACGCGGCCGCCATTGCCTATGTCGAGGTCGAGCATCCGGGCGGAAAGATCTTCGGCGTCGGCATCAACACGAACATCGTGACGGCCTCGCTCGAAGCGATCGTTTCTGCCGCCAATCGGGTGCTGGCCGCTCGCGGCTGATCGAGCACCGACTGAATGAAAAAGCCCGGCAATAATATTGCCGGGCTTTTTTGTTTTAGGGCGTGTCGGACTGGCGAAGGTTGGTTCGTCTTCTACACATTGAAGCGAAACCACAGTCGAAAGGATCACGTCATGGAAAAGAACACCATCTGCGTTTGGTACGACAAGGACGCCGAGGCCGCTGCCCGCTTTTACGCGGAAACCTTTCCCGACAGTTCCGTCGGTGCCGTCATCCGTACCCCCGGCGACTATCCGGATGGCAAGCAGGGAGATGTCCTGGTCGTTGAATTCACCGTTGCAGGCATTCCATGCATCGGCCTGAATGGCGGCCCTACATTCAAGCAGTCGGAGGCATTTTCCTTCCAGATCTCGACGGAAGATCAGGAGGAAACCGACCGTTACTGGAACGCGATCGTTGGAAACGGCGGGCAGGAAAGTGAGTGCGGCTGGTGCAAGGACAAGTGGGGCGTATCCTGGCAGATCACGCCACGCGTCGCGATGGAAGCACTCAGGGCAGGCGGCAGCGAGGCGAAGCGTGCCTTCGACGCTCTGATGACGATGCAGAAGATCGACGTCGCCGCGATCGAGGCGGCACGGCGCGGCTGAAATCTTTCCGGCGCGAACGGGCGCATGCGTCCGTTCGTCGCCACCCTGCGGGCTAGATGCTTGCGGAAACCGTTTCCGCAATGCGCTCCAGGTTCGGATCTGCCGAAGGCCCGACCACGACGAAGGAGGCGTTGCCCCTCTGCCAGGAGACGAGGCCGATATCGTTGCGCATGCTCTCTGTCAGATCCGTCCTGCCCTCGACCGGGGTACTGTTCTGGAGGAAACAGATGGCGAAGATCTCGTTTTCGGCATCCCGGTAGAGCAGTTGCGCGGTCGGCTTGCCGCCGGCAACGAGCAGGCGGGCGCCTTCGAAGGTGAGGTTCTGGGCCGAAAGGTCGGGAAGTGTGAAGGTCACGCCGGTGCTGGCGGAGAGCCATTCGACGATATGGTCCTGTTCGCTTGCCGGTACCTCGACGAGATGGCGCGTCTGGCGCGAGTAGATGCGGTGATAGTCGGCGATGTCGTCGAGCCAGGTGCGGGCGGCGGCGATCTGGAGCGGTGCTTCCGCGGCACCCTGCTGCTCGGAGACGAGATATCCGGCGGCGCCACCGGCGATGAAGATCACAAGCGATGCGGCCAGTGCCTTCGGCCAGAACGCCGACGGACGGCGCGGGGCTGCGGCGGCGACCGGAATGGCGGCGAAACCCGATTTGGGCTGTTCGTCCTCGCTCTTGCCTACGTCCTTGATGGTGCGAACGAGATCGAGCGGGATCGGGTCCTGCAGCATCCTGTCGAAGGCGCGGGCGCCGAATTCGCTGCCGAGCTTCAGCTTTTCGAAGACAACGCGCGCGTCGTCATCTTCGGCGAGGATGGCATCGATTTCGTCTACTTCCGTCTGTGGCAGTTGGCCATCCAGATAGGCCGACAATCGAATTTCGAGCGGAAGACCCTGTGTACTCTCCACCATCAGGCCCTCCTTTCGGTCTGTTCAGCGATCATGGCCGCGAGCCTGATGCGGGCCGCAGAAAGCCGGCTCATCACGGTGCCGATCGGTATCCCAAGGATATCCGCCGCCTCCCGGTAGCTGTGGCCTTCAACGTTCACCAGCAGGAAGACGCTCGAAAGCCCCTCCGGCATGGTCATGATCAACTTGTGCAACTGCTTGGCATAGACGGCCTTGTCGGCCGACGCTTCGATGTGCAGGCTATCCTGCTCGGCAACATCTACAGTGCCGGACCCTGTGCGGACCTTTCGCTTGCGGATTTCGTCCACCCAGAGATTGCGTGTCATGGCATAAACCCAGCTTTCCAGCCGGCCTTCCCCGTTCCAGAGATGGCTTCGCGTGATAGCCCTCTCGCATGCTTCCTGGACCAGGTCATCCGCATCGCTGCTGTTGCGCGTCAGCGTCATCGCAAAACGGCGCAACTTCGGCAGCAAATTGACCAAATCTCGCCGGAACTCATTCGATTCTGCCGTCGGACGCATTGCTTTTCCAAGGAAACGTTCGGGATCAAAACTCTATTCGCTCCCGGGCGGGTAGCGACCGTCTGATATGAAACATTCTTCCTAATGCCTGCAAGCATGAACGGCAACCCGGAGCGCAGTTTCCCGCGTTCCCTCAACGATTGTTCCTGTGTTGGCCGGCATCGTCCCGTTTTTGGACGATGCCGGCAGCGATGTCAGTAGGTTGTGCGCTCACCGCCAAGCGACTGGAGCAGGGCGCGGTAGGCCCAGGTGTTCTCGCCGCCGCGATCGCGGATTTCGACGAGCTGGACGCGGGCGCCCTCGATGTCGCCCTGTTCGATCAGGGCCTGGCCCATATAGGAGCGGGCGAGGATGTAGTTCTCATCCTTCTGCAGCGCCCGCTTGTAGAAGCTCATGCCGAGTTCAATGTTGCCGAGCTTGCGCGTGTTGTAGCCGAGATAGTTGAGGATGCGCGGGTCTTCCTGGTCGGAAGCGGCGCGCAGTGCCCGCAGCGCGTTCTCATACTGATCGGCATAGGCGAATTCGCGGGCAGCCTCATAGAGCTTGTCGTCGATTTCGCGCTCGGTCTTCTTCTGCTCTTCCGTCTTGGCCTTGTCGTCGGCGGGTGTGCCTTCGACCGGCTTGCTCTCGGTCGGCGTCACTTCGGCCGGCTTCAGATCCTCAGGCGCGACGCATTCCTTCTTTTCCTCGTTCCAGATCTTGCCGTCGGTGCAGGTCGTCGTCGTTTCGGTCGCGACCGGCGGCGTCGTGGTATCGGAATCCGCGGCGCGGGCGGTGGAGAGCGCCGTCAGCGAGACGGCAGCGCAGAATGAAAGCAGCATGGTGTGGCGGAGCATGGTCATGGGGTTCCCTCTCGTCGGGTCGTCTGCGGGGGCGCTGGCCGTCTGCGAGCATGCCTGCCTTTTGCGGGCTTCGTATGGCAGGATGCTCTGAGGACTTGTTACGGATGGCGAGAGGGATTTATTCGGCCGCTTTAAAAACGCGTCGTTTCCGCGAGCGTCAGCGCAAGGCCGTCCGGCGCCAAGGCGAAACGCTCGCGCATGACGTTCCAGCTGCCCGGTGCGCCGGAAATCGAAAAGAGGTTGTAGCCGGCCGGTGGCTTGTGGCCGCCAGGCCCCTGTGAGGCGGACGCGATGCCGACGACCGGGATCTGCTTTATCTGGCCAGGCAGCCAGTGCACGGTGTTGAGATGGGTGTGGCCGTGCAGCACGAGGTCCGCCCCGCCGGTCGAGACGGTGGCTGCGAAACGGCGGATGCCGATCATGCGCTTGTGGAACGACGTCGCCCCGCGGATCGGCGGATGATGGATCAGCACCACACGGAATAGGCCGGCCTCGCCGGCAGCGCGCAGCATGTTGACCGTCTCGCGGGCCTGGCGGGAGCCGAAGTAACCGGAGGCCGAGAAGGGTGGCGTGGCGACGGCCGTCGAGCAGCCGATGATCGCCACCTGACCGCGCACCCGCAGATAGGGGAAGACATGCATGTCCTCTTGCCATTCCGCCGGGGCCGCATCGCCGCGCATGTAGGGATACCAGGCGCGCGTGGATTTTTCGTAGGCGCCGCGCACATAGGCGTCGTGGTTGCCCGGCACGACCGAAACATGCTCCGGCGTGCCGGCTTCCGGCAGCCATTTCTTCACGGCCGCGATTTCCAGCGAAGAAGCGAGGTTCACGAGGTCGCCGGTGATCGCCAGATGGTCCGGGTCGCGCCGCTCGATATCCTCGAGCACGATGTCGAGCGTGTTGGTGAACAGGTGCCGGCGGCGGTTGCGATGCCAGTTGACGAAACCGGTGATGCGCTTCGAAAACAGTTCCAGGAAGGTGAGGGCAGGCAAGGGGCCGAGATGGACATCCGATATATGGGCAAGTCTGAACATAGCCTTCCATACTGCATAACACCTAAAATCGGAATCGATTTAAGGTGTTATGCAGCAACTATAAAGTTCTACAGCGACCTTTGCGCGTCAGGAATGACGCGCGGCGCTGTAGTGCATATGCCGGGCAAGGGAAACGCAAGGCGTGTATATTCCCGGACCTTTGGCCCCGAAGGCTTGATTTGCGGGAAAGGTTCCGGCGAAGTGCCGCAATGGAACAAGACACGCCGACCACCCCGCCGCCGACCCGCAGCCTGCTGGCAAAGCTCGCCACGCGCGTGGTGCACAGCTATTTCGCGCTCGCCCGCGGCATGACGATGGGCGTGCGCGCCGCCTGTTTCGATGAAGCCGGCCGCATCTTCCTCGTGCGCCACAGCTATGTGCCGGGCTGGCATATGCCGGGTGGCGGCATCGAGCGTGGGGAAACGGCGCTGGAGGCGCTCGCCAAGGAAATCCGGGAGGAGGGCAACCTCGTCGTCGGCACGCCGCCGACGCTCGTCCATGTCTACTTCAACCGCCAGACCAGCAAGCGCGACCACGTGCTGCTCTATCGGTGTGACGGTGTCGTGCAGACGGCGCCGCGCCTGAAGGATCGCGAGATCGTCGAGGCCGCGTTCTTCGCGCTCGACGCCCTGCCGGTCGAGACGACTGCGGCAACCCGGCGCCGGCTGAAGGAACTCGCCGGCCGGGCGCCTTTTGCAGACTTTTGGTAGTTCAGGCCGCTTTCAACCGATCCCGGTCATGCGCGGCGGTGAGATCGAGCGCCGGGCCGACCGGCACGATGCCCGTCGGGTTGATCGTCGTGTGGCTGCGGTAATAGTGTTCCTTGATGTGGCGCATGTTCACCGTCTCGGCGACGCCCGGCACCTGATAGAGCTCGCGCAGATAGCCCGACAGGTTGGGATAGTCGGCGATGTGGCGGATGTTGCACTTGAAGTGGCCGACATAGACCGGGTCGAAGCGCACGAGCGTCGTGAAGAGCCGCCAGTCGGCCTCGGTGAGGCGGTCGCCCGTAAGGTAGCGCTTCGTCGACAGGCGCTCTTCCAGGCTGTCGAGCATCTCGAAGAGTTTCGTGACGCTCTCCTCATAGGCCTCCTGCGTCGTCGCGAAGCCGGCCTTGTAGACGCCGTTGTTGACGGTGTCGTAGATCGCATCGTTCAGGGCATCGATCTCGGCGCGCAGGATTTCCGGATAGTAGTCGTCTCGCGAACCGGTGATGCCGTCGAAGGCGGAGTTGAACATGCGGATGATCTCGGCCGATTCGTTGGAGACCATTCGGTTCTGTTTCTTGTCCCACAGCACCGGCACGGTGACGCGGCCGGAATAACCGGGGTCCGCCTTCTGGTAGACCTCGTAGAGGGCGGAGGCGCCGAACAGCGGATCGAGCGTGCCGCCGTTCTCGCCCTTGAATTCCCAGCCCTTCGCCAGCATCAGGGGATCGACGACGGAAACGGTGATCAGATCCTCCAGTTTCTTCAGCTTGCGGAAGATCAGCGTGCGGTGCGCCCAGGGGCAGGCGTAGGACACATAGAGATGGTAGCGTCCGGCTTCCGCGGCAAAGCCGCCTTCGCCCGAAGGGCCCGGCGCGCCATCCGGCGTGATCCAGTTGCGGAACTGCGAGGCGGCGCGCTTGAAATGGCCCTTCGTCGCGCTCGTGTCGTACCAGACGTCGTGCCAGACGCCGTCAACAAGCATGCCCATGATGGTCTCCTTCTGCCGCACGTCGCGGCTCAAACATGAGGTCATAGATAGCCCATGGGCGGGATGTGGATAGGCGCATTTTGATGAACAGTGCGTTTTGCTCTTTGACAGAGGCAAAATTTCTGCTATCCGCGCTGATCAGGATCGGCGCTCAAGCCGGCGAGGAAGACGATAGGCATGTTCTACCCGGGAAGCCCACGACGACGCTGATGCCCCTGCTGCGCCCCTCGCGGTGGCGCGATAACCAGCATCCCCAGCTTCGTATCCGGTTCCCAGATCCATGAACATGCTCAAGCACGATATCGTCTACCTGACGGAAGACACCTCCCGCGACGCCGCCATCGAACATATCAATGAAGAAGCCTTTGGCCCAGGCCGGCATGTCCGCGCGGCTGCGCGCATCCGCGAGCAGGGGCCGCACGACCTGTCGCTCTCCTTCGTCTGCACGGATGATGGCGAAACGGTTGCCTCCGTGCGGATGACGCCGGTGATGGCCGGCGGCGTGAAGGGGCATCTGCTCGGCCCGCTCGCCGTGCGCCCCTCGCACAAGAACAAGGGCATCGGCCGCGAATTGCTGCGCATCGCCTGTGCCGCCGCCAAGCGCAAGGGCTCCGAAGCCGTCGTCCTCGTCGGTGACCCGCCCTATTACGGCCCGCTCGGCTTCGAAAAGGTCGCGTGGAATGCGCTGGCCTTCCCCGGTCCGGTCGATCCCGCGCGCGTGCTGGTGATGCCCTTTGCCGAGGACACGCACGAGCGGCTGAAGGGCGTTATTGCCTGGCGGCCATGAAAAAGGGGCCATCGGCCCCTTTTTGTCTCAGAGCGCGCCGCTGTAGTTGAGTGGTACCCAGTCATAGTTGGTCTCGTCGCGGCGGACATGGCCGATGCCGGGAAACGCAATATGGGCACCGGCCACGAGATAGGCCTGGTCGACCGCTTCCGTGAAGGCAGCGGTCCGCGCCTTGATCGCCTTGTCCTGATCGATATCGAACTCGATTGCGACGCCCGGTTCATCGAACTGCAAGACATCGCCGTGCGTAATATCGCCCCAGAAGACCAGTTTTTGGCCGCCGCTTTCCACGACGAATGAACTATGCCCGGGAGTATGCCCCGCTCTCAGGATCGTGCCGATGCCCGGAACGGCCTCGGCATTGTCACCGAAAGCTTCCAACTTACCGGCGTCGAGATAGGGTTTCAGCGATTCCTGTGCTTCCTTGAACTGGGTCTTCAGCGCACCGGCCGCCTTTTCAGCTGCGGCAGCATCCATCCAGAAATCGAGGTCCCGCTTGTTCACCCGCACGGTCGCATTGGGGAAGACGCGCTTTCCGTCCACGGCGAGACCGCCAGAGTGATCGGTGTGGATGTGGGTGAGCAGGATGTCGTCGATGTCTTCGACGCGATATCCCGATGCTTCCAGATTGGCGGCGAGTTTGCCGAGCGACGGACCGAGATAGGCGCCGGTACCGGCATCGATCAGCACGAGGCGTTCGCCCGTATTGACGAGGTAGGCGTTGATCGAGGTCTGGGTGGGCGACGGCTTGAAGGCGGCGGCGAGTGCAGCGCGCGCTTTTTCCCCCGTCGTGTGCGTGTAGAGTGTCTCCAGCGGAAGCGGAATGGTGCCGTCTGACAGCGCGGTGATTTCAAGCTCCCCGAGCTTCAGGCGATAAAATCCCGGTGCCTGAAAGGACTGGAGCGGTGCCTTTGCGAAGGAAAGCTCGGGGAACATGGTGACGGTGCCGGCGGCGAGCGCGGCGGTTGCGGTTCCCTTGAGAACCGATCTGCGGCTGAGCATGGAAGTCTCCTTGAAGGATTGTCGTGGCGTGGCCTTGCAAGCACCTGAGGGAGACTTATGTTCGGAGTGGTCAGCAATCAAATCGATGTGGCTCATGGATACTATCGATCATTTCAATCTCCGCTCCTTCGACCTCAACCTGCTCGTCGCCTTCGACGCGCTGATGGAGGAGGGCAACGTCACGCGCGCTGCCAAGCGGCTGAAAATCCAGCAACCAGCGATGAGCCACAATCTTTCGACGCTGCGAGTGCTCTTTCAGGACGAACTGTTCGTCCGCGTCGGGCAGACGATGCGACCGACCGTGCGGGCAAGCAAGCTGGCCGGGCCGATCCGCAATGCCTTGAACCAGGCGCAGGCTGCCCTTGTATCTGCCGATGTCTTCGATCCGGCGACGGAAAACCGCGTTTTCCGCATCGGCATGTCGTCGGCGGTGGACTTGCTGCTGTTGCCGGACCTGACTGCCCGCCTGCGGCAGGTTGCGCCCGGTATCAGGCTGCTTTCTCCCAGCTATCATGAGGATCGGCTTGACGCCCTGCTGGATGCTGGCGTGCTCGATATGGCTGTCGGCTGCAAGTATTCACCTGCCTCGCGCCACTCGATCGAGGTGCTCTACGACGCTGAGGTGATGTGCTGCTACAATCCCGCTCTGCTGCGCCTTGCCAATCCGGTGCCACTCGAGGCCTACGAGCAAGCCGATCATGCCGTCATTTCCCACTCGGATAGCCTCAAGGGGTGCCTGGAGGGAGCGCTGGAATTTGCCGGAGCGGACCTCAATGTGGTGGCCGCCGCGCCGGATTTTATGTCCGTTCTGCTGACAGCGCGGGCAAGCCCGGTCATCGCAACGGTTCCCGCCCGCATCGCGCGTCGCTATGCATCCATGCTGGGACTTGCCTTGAGCCCGGTTCCGGTCGACCTGAAATTTCCGCCGGTTGCGATGGTCTGGCCGCGCCATGCCGAAAACGATTCGGCTGGCCTGTGGTTGCGCGACCAGATCAGGGACATCTTTGCCGCTGCACCGGATGACTGGCGGGCGATGGCGCAGGCCGCTGCGTGACGGAAGGAAGAGGGGTGGGACCCCTCTTCACAACGGCGCCGGCTAATCCTTCAGTTCCATGAAGCGGATGCGGTTCTGGAAGGGGTCGATGACCGTCACCTCCAGCCGCGAACCTTCGTCCTCCAGGCCCGGCTTCATGTAGCGGTAGTCCTTGCCGATCAGCTCCTTCTGGAAGGCGCGAATGCCCTTCATGTAGACGACCATGTTGCCGCCCGGCGTGGCATCGCCGGCATGTTCTGACAGGTGCAGGCGCAGCCCGGCGCGGGAGACCTGCGTGTAGAGTGGGAAGTTGTCACCGTAGCGATGTTCCCAGTCGACCGAAAACCCTAGGAAGCCGAGGTAGAATTCGTGCGCCTTCGCCACGTCGAAGATACGCACGATCGGCACCGCCTGCTCGAATTCGATGCCGGCAGACGGCGGCTTTGCCTCGATCTTGGCGGACAGGATGTTCCAGGTCTCGACGCCGAACTGGCGGGCGACGATTTCCAGGGCTTCGCTGTGGGTGATCTCGATATTGCGGGTGGCAAGTGTTTCCCGCATGGCTTTCGCCATGGCCTTTGCATCGCGATAGTCGCGCATGTCCGTTCCTCATCTCCGGCGAAGTCTTCGTCAGTGCCCGCATTGCCGACGCCTTCGCCCAACGATGAACGGTGGAGAAAGGTTTTTTGGGGAGGCGTTCGCCATGCCTTCAGAAAGGCGCGGGTCTGCCGGCCGCCTCCGGCCGTAGGGCTAAGACTAACCCAACGGCGGAGGCGGCGCCAGATCGAAAAATGGAACTAGCGGCCTTCGCGATACCACGTCGCGGAGAAGGCGAGCAGCAGCAGGCCGACGCCGGCAAAGCCGGCAAACAGCGGCAGCGAGTTGATGCCCTTCAGCACCGTCTCGTCCGTCATGCGCAGCGACAGGCGGTTCTCGTCGACGGTGCGGACTTGGCCGGAGACCGGCAGCACCTGCGGCAGCGAGACCGTCTGGCCTTCCGCGTCGACGAGGCGGCGCACGGTGCCCTTCGTGGCGTTGGCAAGCGGTTTCAGCGTTTCCGTCGTCGAAATCGTCGCCTTGAACTCCGGCGCATCGACCGCGCCGACATGCACGAGCGCGCTCAGGTCATCGTTGGTGATTTCGTAAAGGCCAGTTTCCGTCGTCGGGATTTCGGCGCGGTAGAGACCGGGTTCGGCTTCCGTGAGCGCCACCTGCTGCGTTGCGCCGGAGGGCAGCTTGATCGTTGCTTCGCCGGGCGCGTCGCCGATCGTCTGGCGGTTGATCTGCAGGGTGCGGCCGAAGGTGCGCGCGGTCAGCGCCTCTTCCTCCAGCGCCGGCTCCTGCATCAGCCAATGCGCGGTGCGGCGATAGAGCGAGACATGCGGCCCGCCGCCCTCGAAGCCGCGCGCCCACAGCCAGCCCTGGTCGGAGAGGAGCATGGCGACGCGGCCTTTGCCGGCACGGTTGAGCACGAGCAGCGGCTTGCCGTCATTGGCTTCCATCACGACATTGCCCTGCGGGCGCTGCACATCGACGGTGCGGAACCAGCGTCCCCAGCGCGGCGGTTCTTCGCCGGCACCTTCAAGTCCGCGTGTGACGGGATGTTTTTTGCCCTGGTCCGAGAGGCGAGGGTAAAAGGCAGCCTCGTTCATCGCCCCGGTCGGGTTCGCCGGCAGCACGACGGAGAGCGGCGTGCTGGCGATGGAATCATTGCCTGCATGCTCGGGACCGGCCGCAATCAGCAGCGCGCCGCCGTTTTCGACATATTGCGCGATGTTGTCGTAGTAGAGGATCGGCAGCACGCCGCGGTGCTGGTAGCGGTCGAAGATGATGAGGTCGAACTCGTTGATCTTGTCGACGAAAAGCTCGCGGGTCGGGAAGGCGATCAGCGACAGTTCGTTGATCGGCGTGCCATCCTGCTTTTCCGGCGGGCGCAGAATGGTGAAGTGCACGAGGTCGATGGCGGTGTCGGACTTCAACAGGTTGCGCCAGGCACGCTCCCCGGCATGCGGTTCGCCGGAGACGAGCAGCACGCGCAGGTTCTCGCGGATGCCTTCGATGACATGGACGGCGCGGTTGTTGGCGGTGGTGATCTCGCCTTGGACCGGGTCCACCTCGAATTCGAGGATGTTGTTGCCGCCGCGCGGCACGGTGAAGCCGAGCGGCTGCTCGGTGCCGGGCTGGGCGATCTCCGAGGCGATCTCGTTGCCGTTGAGGCGCACGGTGACACGCGCCGCCGTCTCGGGGCCGGTGCCGTCGTCCACCACGCGGAACTTCAGTTCCTGCGGTTCGCCGACAATGCCGAAGCGCGGTGCGCTGACAACCTCGATGCGGCGGTCGAACTCATCGGGCCGGCCGGTGACAAGCCCGTGGATCGGGGCATCGAAGCCGGAGAACGCGGCGGCGTCCGGAATGTCGTGCACCTGGCCGTCGGTGATGAGGATCGCGCCGCCGACACGCGAGCGCGGCACATCGGCGATCGCGGAATTCAGGGCATCGAAGAGACGGGTGGACGGCGTGTCGGATGTGCCGTCGTCGCCGGCTTCCACGATGCGCGGCTCGATGCGCGGGTAGCGTGCCAAACGTTCCTTGATGCCTTCCAGCGCGGCATTGGTCTGGGCGGTGCGTTCCTCGTTGTCCTGGCTCTGGCTGCGGTCGACAATGACCGGAACGATGGTCGACAGCGCCTCGCGATCCTCCTGCAGGAAGACCGGATTGGCGAGCGCCAGCACCAGCAGGGCCAAGGCGAGCGCGCGCACGAACGAGCCGCGCAGGCCCCGCCAGAAGCCAAGGGCTGCGAGCAGCAGGCCGACGAGACCGATCGCGCCGATGGCGATCCAGGGCAGGAAGGGGGAGAACTGGATGGTCATGTCATTGCCCCAGCCGTTCGAGGAGGGCGGGCACGTGCACCTGGTCCGCCTTGTAGTTGCCGGTGAGCATGTACATCATGATGTTGACGCCGGCGCGGAAGGCGTGGTCGCGCTGCACCTCGTCCGGCGGCACGGTCGGCAAGAGCGCCATGCCGTTGGCATCGACCGCCCAAGCGCCGGCAAAGTCGTTGCCGGTGATCATGATCGGTGACACGCCATCACCGGCGCGTGCGGGACGCGATGGATCTTCCGCGCGATCGAGTTCCGCCTCGATCCACAGCGGGCTTCCGGCATAGCGGCCGGGGAAATTCGCCAGCAGATAGAAGGCCTTGGTCAGCACATGATCGGCCGGAACGGGTTCCAGCGGCGGAATGTCGAGACTGGCGAGGATCGCCTGAAGCCGCTCGGTGTTCGGGCTGGTGGCGGTGTCGTTGAGCGAGACGAACTGGTCGCGGGTATCGAAGAGCACGGTGCCGCCGTTGCGCATATAGGCGTCGATGCGGCTGATCGCGGCGCTGGACGGCATGGCGGCGGTCGCGCTCACCGGCCAGTAGATGATCGGGTAGAGCGCCAGTTCGTCCTTGGAGATGTCCACTCCAACCGGCTGGCCGGGCTCCAGCGTGGTGCGGTAGGTGAGGAACTCCGTCAGGCCGGCAAGACCGCGCTCGGAGATATTGTCGACCTCGCTCTCGCCGGTGACGACATAGGCGATGTGCGTCGTGTCGAGCCGCGACAGGATCGTCTCGTCACCGGGTTTCGCATCGTCCGCGCGGCTTTCCGATGGCAGCGCCACAAGCGCGCCGGCGAAGAGCGCCAGCAGCACGGCGGCGGTCGCCCCTCGCTTCGGCATGCCGCGGGCGGCGGCGAAGGCACCGCCGATGAACAGCACGATGGCGCAGTCTGCGATGAGCAGCAGGGCTGCCAGTGTGAAGAGATGTGGTTTCAGTGACCAGGTCTCCCTGCCGGCGAGCGGTTCGCGCGAGATCGCGGCACCCTCGGCCACCGCGAGCGCACGGATTTCATGGCCCGGCGGGTAAAGGTTGTGGGCGACATAGCCGTCTTCCGTGCCGTAGAGGCCGGGCGGGTTGTCGAAGCTGGCGATCTTGCGCGTGCCATCGCCGCTGGCGAGCGGTTTTGCCTCGCCGGTCGCGGCGGCGAGCGTGCCGTTCGCCGTCATCAGGCGGTAGGGCGGCAAGCCCTGGCTCTGTTCGCCGTCGCTGGTGGAGACACCGCCGCCGCGCGACAGTTGCACGGTGCGGCGAAGCATTTCCACGAAATCGCCTGACAGTGGCAGATTGGACCAGCCGGTTTCCGCGCTGATATGGAAGAGCACGATGCGGCCGGAGCCGAGCGGGCCTGTCGTCACCAGCGGCGTGCCGTCGGCAAGGCCGGCCCAGGTGCGCTCGGCGAGATCCGGCGTCGGCTCGGCAAGCACCTGGCGCTTGATGAGGATGTTTTCCGGCGCGCGCATGCCGAAGAACGGGCTGTTTTGCGGATAGGCGGCGAGCGGCTGCGGCTCGGACCAGGAAAGCGCGCCGCCAAGCGCGCGTTCGCCCTTGCGCAGGAGCACTGGCACGAGCGGGTCATCGGCGGGTGCTGCGGCAAGGCGCGGGCCGGCAAAGCGGATCAGCATGCCGCCGGCGTCCACCCAGCGCTGAACCGCACTCTGCACGTCTTCCGGCAGGCGGCCGATATCGGCCATGATCAGCACAGACGGATTCTGTTCGAGAAGTTCGGGCACGGCGACGGAAAGGTCGGCGACGCTCGGCTCGATCAGGTCGGCATAGGGCGCGAGTGCCCGGTTGATGTAGTGCAGCGGCGAGAGCAGCGGCTGGCTCGCATCCACCACCTCTCCGGAGAGGAAGGCGACGCGACGGCGGCGGAAGCCGTCGTCGAGCAGGTAGGTGCCGCCGGCATTGGCGAGACCATCGATGGTGATGCGGGCGAAATCGTTGCGCAGTTCGAAGGGGGCGGTGATCGTACCCGTCGTGCTCGTGCTGCCGGCCGCAAAATCCGCCGTGCCGGACGCAATCGGTCGGCCACGGGAATCGTGGGCGGTGAGCGGCAGGCTGCGTGCCGGGCCGCCGTCGAGGCGGGTCAGGGTGACGGAAAGGGCGTCGGCGCCGTTCGTCGCATTGGTGATGGCGACGGCGGAGGCGCCGTCATTCTGGATCATGCGGAACTCGGCGGGCGAGAGCGCCTGGAGGGCGGTGACCGTATCGTCGGTCTCGCCGCCCGCGATGCCATCGCTGATGAAGGCGATTGTGCCGGGTGCCGTGCCGTCCAGCGCGGTGCGCAGCGACGCGACGGCGGCCGCGCGGTCTGCCGGCAGGGGCCGGGCCTCGGCGGCGGCAAGGCGTGTGCGGGCGGTTGCGGCATCGACCGGCACCGCATCGTGCTGCCGGTCGGCGGTCAGCACGAGCGCAATCGGCACGTCGCGGCTTTCGGCATCGTCGATCAGCGTGGAGGCCGTGTCGATGCGGCGCTGCCAGTCGGTGGCGGATGCCCAGCTGTTGTCGACGACAAGCGCCAGTGGACCGCTCGACGCCAGCGTGTTGGTGCGCGGGTTGAAAACCGGATCGGCGATGGCGAAGATGACGGCGGCGGCCATCAGCATGCGCAGCAGGGTCAGCCACCACGGGCTTTGTGCCGGTGTTTCCTCGCGCTTCATGATCGAGGCGAGAATGGCGAAGGGCGGGAAAACCTCGGTGAGCGGCTTCGGCGGGGTCAGGCGCAGCAGCCACCAGATGACCGGCAGCAGCACGAGCGTGGCCAGCACGGCGGGAAAGGCAAAGGCAAACGCGCTCATCGGCCACGGCCTTCCGTCTTCATCGCCGGCATGCCGGAAAGATACATATGGACCGAAACGAGGGCTTCGGAGGCGAGCCTGTCTGTGCGGTGCGTCACGAAACTCCAGCCGAGGTGACGAAGGCTGTCGGCAAGGTTTTCGCGGCGCGCGATATAGGCGCGGGCGTAGTCGTCCTTGAGCGTTTCCGCACGGCCGGCGGTAAGCTTCAGGCCGCTTTCCGGGTCGGTGAACTCGGTGCGACCGCTAAAGGGGAAGGTTTCCTCCGCCGGGTCGGCAACCTCGACGACATGGCCGCGCAGGCCGCGTCGGGCCAGCGGCCCGAGCCGGTCCATCACGTCTTCGACCGGATCGAGAAAATCACCGATCAGCACGATGTCGCTGTTGCCGCGGATCATGCTGGTATCCGGCAGGCCGCCGGTGGTGCCATTGTGCATGAGGGCGGTCGCGAGGCGCTCGGCGGCGTTGCGCGCGGCGATCGGCTCCATGATGCCGGGGCAGCCGATGCGCTCGCCGGAGCGCGCGAGGATTTCGGCCAGCGCCAGCATGAGGACCAATGCGCGGCTTTCCTTCGAGACGGCGCCGAAGGTGGATTTGTACATCATCGAGGGCGAAAGATCGGCCCAGATCCAGACGGTGTGGGCGGCCTCCCATTCGCGGTCGCGCACATAGGTATGGTCGTCGCGGGCGGATCGGCGCCAGTCGATGCGCGACAGGCTTTCGCCGTCGACATAGGGGCGGAACTGCCAGAAATTCTCACCAATGCCGCGCTTGCGGCGGCCGTGCCAGCCGGCAATCACCGTGTTGGCGAGACGCTGCGCCTCCACCATGCAATCGGGTATGAGGGCGGCACGCGCCTGCGCCCGCGAGAGCACCTCGCGGGTCGGGGTCGGTTGGACGATCTGGCCGACGGACGCCATGCGCTTTTCTCCGCTCAGCCGCCCGCCTGTCGGACGAGGCTTGCGATGACGTCACGCACCGACATGCCTTCCGCGCGGGCGCCGAAGGTCAGCGCCATGCGGTGCTGCAGAACGGGTTCGGCAAGCGCCAGCACATCGTCGACGGAGGGCGCGAGACGGCCTTCATAGAGTGCACGGGCGCGGCTGCAGAGCATCAGCGCCTGGCCGGCGCGCGGGCCTGGGCCCCAGGCGACGTGCTTGTCGGTGTCGGAAACGCCGTTGCCGGGGCGGGCGGAGCGCACGAGCGACAGGATTGCGTCGAGCACCTTCTCACTCACCGGCATCTGGCGGATGAGGGTCTGGATTTCGATGAGGCGTTCGGCGGAAATGGCAGCACTCGCATGTGCCTCGTGGACGCCGGTGGTTTCCAGCAGGATCTGCCGTTCGGCGGCAAGCTCCGGATAGTCGACATCGACCTGCAGCAGGAAGCGGTCGAGCTGGGCTTCCGGCAGCGGATAGGTGCCTTCCTGCTCCAGCGGGTTCTGGGTTGCGAGCACGTGGAACGGCTTCGGCAGGTCGTTCGGCCGGCCGGCGACCGTGACGTGATACTCCTGCATGGCCTGGAGGAGGGCGGACTGGGTGCGCGGCGAGGCGCGGTTGATCTCGTCGGCCATCAGGAGCTGGGTGAAGATCGGGCCGGGCACGAAGCGGAAGGAGCGCTTGCCGTTGTCGTCCTGGTCCATCACTTCCGAGCCGAGGATATCGGAGGGCATGAGGTCGGGCGTGAACTGGATGCGGCTCGAGGCGAGGCCGAGCACGGTGCCGAGGGTGGCGACCAGCTTGGTCTTGGCAAGGCCCGGCACGCCGACGAGCAGGGCATGGCCGCCCGAGAGCACGGCGAGCATGGTCTGTTCCACCACGCTTTCCTGACCGAAGATGACCTTGGCGACTTCGTTGCGGATGATGGCGATATCGGAGAGTGCGCGTTCGGCAGCCGCGATCACCGCTTTTTCGTCCAGGCCTGCCTCGGGGGAATTCTGAACGCCCATGGTCATCTCCAGTACCGGTTTAACTCTTGGCGAATCGTGGCCTTGCCGCATCCGCGCTCTACATAGAAAGCTTATTAGCTCACCCGTGGCTGACAAGCGGCCACGAAATGACTATCTCGTGAGAAAAGGCTGTATCCACCCTTTCTTCTTGAAAAGCAGGGCCTCTTGAAAAAACAAGGCCCTCTCGCGGAGATAGGGTTCAACCGGGACGGAACAATGGCAACGGGCGAAATTCGCGAAAGCACCGATGCGGCGGGACTGGCCGCCTTGATCTCGCGGGCAGCCGCTGAAACCGGTGGGCGCGGCCTGCCGCCGGTCGAGCGCTGGAATCCGCCGTTCTGCGGCGATATCGACATGGAAATCCGCGCCGACGGCACCTGGTTCTATATGGGCACGCCGATCGGCCGCGCGCCGCTGGTGCGGCTGTTTTCGACGGTGCTGCGCAAGGACGAGGACGGCAGGACCTATCTGGTGACGCCGGTCGAGCGCGTCGGCATCCGCATCGTCGACGCGCCGTTCCTGGCCGTCGAGATGAATGCGAGCGGGGAAGGCGCAGCGCAGACGCTGACCTTCCGCACCAATGTCGGCGATGTGGTGGAGGCAGGGCCAGAACATCCGCTGCGCTTCGTCATCGCGGGCGAAAACAACGAGCTGAAACCCTATCTGCTGGTGCGCGGCCGGCTGGAGGCGCTGGTTTCGCGGGCGATGATGTACGAACTGGTCGATCTTGGCGAAACCATCGAGATCGACGGCGTCGAGATGTTTGCGGTTCGCTCCGGCGGCGTGGTCTTTCCAGTCATGCCGGCTGCCGAGCTGGATGCGCTGTCCCGATGAGTTTTCCACCCTATAGTGCTGCAGAATTTCGTCGCCGGGCCATGGCACAGGCGCTGACGCTCGGCGACGAGAGCTGGCGCGAGCATGGCGACAGCCTGCTTAATCCCTCGGTCATTCCGCATATCGAAGGCATGACGCTTCGCGATGCGGCCGTGCTCATCCCGGTCATCGACGATGGGGAGGAGGCGCGTGTGATCTTCACGCAGCGCACCGCGACCATGCGCAAGCATTCCGGTCAGATCGCCTTTCCGGGCGGGGCGGTGGATGACGAGGACGAAGATGTGGAGGCCGCGGCCATGCGCGAGGCGGAAGAGGAGATCAGTCTCGACCGCCGCTTCGTCGAACCGGTCGGCCGCCTGCCGCAGTACAAGGCGCTGTCCGGTTTTTCCATCACGCCGGTGCTCGCGGTGGTGCAGCCGGGCTTCGAGCTGATCCCGAACCCGACGGAGGTGGAAACGGTTTTCGACGTGCCGCTGTCCTTCCTCATGGACCCGCGCAACCACGAGCGGGGCAGTGGCGTCTGGCTTGGCAGCGAGCGGCATTATTATCGCATGCCCTATGACGGGCATAACATCTGGGGCATCACCGCCGGCATCGTGCGGGTGATCTATGAAAGGCTTTATGCATGACGTCTGTTTCGGGCGAGGCGTGGTTTTCCGATCCGGCGCTCGTGCGCGTGCTGGCGCTGTTGAACAGCGACGGCGGTGAGGGGCGCGTGGCGGGCGGTGCCGTGCGCAACAGCCTGATGGGCCTGCCGGTCGCCGATGTGGATATCGCGACGACGCTCAGGCCTGAAACGGTCGTCGAGCGGGCGAAAGCTGCCGGTATCAAGGCCGTGCCGACGGGCATCGAGCACGGCACGGTGACGCTCGTCATCGATGGAAATCCCTTCGAGGTGACGACGCTGCGCCGCGACGTCACGACGGACGGCCGCCGGGCGGAGGTTGCCTTCGGCACCGACTGGCAGATGGACGCCGAGCGGCGCGATCTGACGATCAATGCGCTCTATGCCACGGCGGATGGCACCGTCATCGATCTCGTCAACGGCCTGCCGGATATCGAAAGCCGCACGGTGCGTTTCATCGGCGATGCCGGAACGAGGATCGCGGAAGACCATCTGCGCATCCTGCGCTTCTTCCGTTTCTTCGCGCTCTATGGCAGTGGCCGGCCGGATGCGGAAGGCTTGAAGGCCTGCGCGCGGGCGAAGGGCAGTCTCGGAAAACTTTCGGCAGAACGGGTCTGGTCCGAGACGAAAAAGCTGCTCGCAGCCCCGGATCCGGGTCGGGCGTTGCTCTGGATGCGGCAGGCGGGCGTGCTGACCGAAATCCTGCCGGAAACCGAAAAGTGGGGCATCGATGCGATCCCGGCTTTGGTCGACGCGGAAAAGGTGTTTGGCTGGAAGCCGGATGCGCTGCTGCGCCTCGCCGCCATCGTGCCGCCGGATCGCGAGCGGCTGAAAGCGCTTGCCGAGCGGCTGCGGCTATCGAAGGCGGAGGCGGCAAACCTCGATTACTGGGCATCGGCGCCGGAGATTGCGCCGAAACTGGCTGAGACGGCGTTCGAGCGGCTGCTCTACCGCAACGGTCCGGTCGGCCTGACGATGCGGCTGAAACTGGCACTTTCCTCGGCGAGAGCCAAAGGCCTTGGCGATGCCGAGGCGCTGTCCTTCGCGGGCCTGTGCCAGCGCCTGCTTGCCAAGGCGGAGAAATGGCAGAAACCATCTTTCCCGCTTACTGGCGCGGACGTGCTCGCTGCCGGTGTCGCTGCCGGGCCGAAGGTCGGTGCCGTGTTGGGGGCGATCGAAGACGAGTGGGTGGGTGGCAATTTCAATGAGGGCCGGGCAAAACTGCTTGCCCGGCTGGAGGTCCTCGCCAAGGAGGGCTGATCGGTAACCCGTCAGGCGGCGTCGGCGGCTTTTTCGTCGACGATGCGTTCCTTGATGTGATCGACGGTGCTTTCGCGGATCATCGTTTCGCCGTGGGCGGTGCGCATGTGCTCGACGGCGCGGCGCACGACTTCGGCGTCGTCATTGGCCCGCGTATGCCAGTCGCATCCGGGGACGAGTGAACCGCATTCAAAAAGTCTCATGACCTATCTCCTGTCGTTTCAATGGGACCAGTGTAGCAGATGGGGCCTGATCGGCCAAACCGCGACCGGGTCTGCGGCTGAAAAAGCCGTCCTCGAAAACGGGTGAAGTGACCCGTGGTTCCACCAGGGGGTGGAGTATTCGAGCCGACCGGATGTGCCGTCAGGCGGCGTCTTCGCCTTTTGCCCAGGCGTCGAAGCAGGCGGATGACTGGAACTGTTCCGGTTTCGTGTGATGATCGGCGAGGTGATAGATGGTGCCGCCGGCAAGCCGTCGCCGGGCTTCCTCGACGAAATAGGCATGCGGTAGGTCCATGCCGCTTTCGGCACGCATGGTTTCTGCAAAACGATCGAGAAAATCGGTGGATTGCGGGTCGAGACCCGCGGTCGTCGCATCCTGTACTGCGAAATTCATGACTGCCTCCTCCGTGGAATCATGCAGGGTCACTCTACCACGAAAGCGGTAGGGCCGATAATCACAAGGCGGAGAGTGAGAGAGCTAGCCCGGTCTCAGGGCCAGCGCACCACGGGGGGCAGCGAGGAGAGGATGGAGTCAACATTGCCGCCGGTCCTCAGGCCGAAGATCGTGCCGCGGTCGTAGAGCAGGTTGAACTCGACATAGCGGCCACGGCGCACGAGCTGTTCGTCGCGGTCCTCTTCCGTCCAGCCCTTGTTGAAGTTCGAGCGCACGATCCGCGGATAGACCATGGCGAAGGCGCGGCCGACGTCCTGCGTGAAGGCGAAGTCGGCGTCCCAGCCGCCAAGCTCGTCCGGCGAATGCAGCCAGTCAAAAAAGATCCCGCCGGTGCCGCGCGGTTCGTTGCGGTGCTTCAGGAAGAAATACTCGTCGCACCAGTCCTTGTACCTGGCGTGGTCGGCAACCGGATGGCGGTTGCAGGTGATTTCCATCGCCTTGTGGAAGAGCGCAGTGTCCGGGTCGTCCATCATGCGCCGGCGGTCGAGCACCGGCGTCAGGTCCGCACCGCCGCCGAACCAGTGGCTGGTGGTGACGACCATGCGCGTGTTCATATGCACGGCCGGCACGTTGGGGTTCACCGGATGGGCGATCAGCGAGATGCCGGAGGCCCAGAAGCGCGGATCTTCCTCCGCGCCGGGGATCTGACTGCGGAATTCCGGAGAAAACTCGCCATGGACAGTGGAGGTGTGCACGCCGACCTTTTCGAAGACGCGGCCGTCCATCATCGACATGCGACCACCGCCGCCTTCGCCATTGTCGCGCTGCCAGTCCTTGGCGACAAAACGGCCGGGCTGCTGGTCGGAAAGCGGGCCTTCCAGCTCGTCCTCGAGTGCCTCGAAGCTCGCGCAGATCGCGCCGCGAAGTTGCTCGAACCAGGCGCGGGCGGCGTTCTTTTTGTCTTCGATGTCGTCGGGCAGGCCTTTCGGCAGGTCTGGTCGTTCCATGGTGCTTCCCGCTGGCGCTTACCGCATGACTTCGTCGTTAAATCTGAATCGGTTTAATGGCAAAGTTATGCAGCAGATTCAAATGCTACCGCGACCTTTGCGCGTCATGAATGACACGCGGCGCTGCAGCGCCGAATCGCATTTTCGTCACATTCCTTAACTTTGCGCCTTTTGGCAACCGCGAGGGGAGGATCGGCTGGGGAAGGCGGGACTCGCAAAACGGGCGGTGCCAGCTTATCTTTACCCCATAGAATGTGCTGCCAGGAGGAAATCTGCATGGCGCGTGTTCCCGGACCGCCCCCTCTCGAAGGGCTCCGGCGCCAGATCGAACGCCACCGCCGCGAAAACCCCGCGCGCGAAGGCCATTTCGTTCGTGAAACCTTCTGCCTCGAGCGGCAGGCGGCGCGGGACAAGGCGCGCGAATGGTTCGACCTCTGGCCGAAGGCTGCCTACTGGACCGAGGTGGAGAGCTGGCGCACGATGGACGGCGATCGCATCGAGTTCACCATGCGCCGGCTGCCGAGCGCCGACTGACAGCTCATGCCGCCATGGCGATCCGGCGGCTCTCCTGCGTGCGGCCGCCGTAACCCCAGTTTTCCATCGCGATGCCCCGGATGACGACATAGGTCACCGGATTGAGTTGTGATCCGAGAATTTCCTCCAGCAGGGCGTATCCGGCCTGGATGAAGCGTTCCTTTTCATCCGGCGTATTGGTTCCCTCGCTGATGAGAATCTCGAAGTAGGCAGCCACCGGTAACCGGCGTGCACCGACGGTCCAGTTCGGAACCGGCGTTTCCTCGACGAAGACGGCGGTCGCTTCGGCGCGTTTGCCGAGCAGGGTGACGGCAAGGCGCGTCGCCTCGTCCTGGATGTGCAGGCGTTCGCTGTCGGTGAGGTTTTTCCCGGCAATGCGGATGTGAAGGAAGGGCATGGTCGTCTCCTGTCTCTGTTGACGGGATGAGCCTATTGCGCGACTATCATTTTTAAAATTGAGAAGTGTTGCCATGATAGTTTTGGAAAACTGAATGGTTTTGCCGCGCAACTTCGACATGGACGTGCTGCGCACCTTCGTCACCGGGGTGCGGCTCGGCAGCTTCGCCAAGGCGGCTGAGGCGCTGGGACGCACGCCGCCGGCCGTCAGCCTGCAGCTGAAAAAGCTCACGGACGTCAGCGGCCAGATGCTGTTCACCAAGCAGGGCAGGGGGTTGGCGCTGACCGATGCAGGCGAGGCGCTCTATGATTATGCGGTGCGCATCCTGGAGCTCAATGACGAGGCGATGATGATGCTCGGTTCCAGCCGGGCGCTCGACGGCTGGCTCCGGATCGGTATCCCGCAGGACTTTGCCGAGACCTCGCTGCCGCCGGTGCTCGGCCGGTTTTCGCGTGCGCATCCGAAGCTCAGGGTGGAAGCGCGGGTGGATCGCGGCGCCAAGCTGGTGGCGGCGGTGGAACGCGGCGATCTCGACATGGCCGTCACCTGGGGTGGCCAGCGCAGCGCGCATTGCCAGCATATCGCCACGCACCCGATCGTCTGGATCGCTGCTGCCGATTACGAGGTGCCGCTCGAGGAACCGGTGCAGCTCATTGCTTTCGATCCGCCCTGTTCGTTCCGTGCAGCGGCGGTCGAGGCGCTGTCGTCCACAGGGCGCGAGTGGCGGCAGGTCTTTGCCAGTCCCGGCCTCGCCGGGCTGTGGGCGGCGGTCACGGCAGGGCTTGGCGTGACGATCCGCACCACCACCGGCATGCCGCCGCATCTGCGGTTCCTCGACCCTGAACGGGCCGGATTGCCGGCACTCGGCAGCGTCGACCTGATGCTGCACACGGCAGACGCGGTTCCTGCCGCTCCGGTCTCGCGGCTGCGCGATATTCTGCTCGAAATGCTTGTGGCGCCGTTCTGATACGACTGTGATTGGCAAGTTCGATTGACGCCGGCCCGTCGCACCCCTATCTTGCGGCCATTGTCATCAACAGAAAGGCGCCGTTGCGGTTCTAAAGCACGGCTCAGAGTCCTTGTTCGAACTCGCGATTGCCGTCTTCCTTATCCTCCTCAACGGGGTGTTTGCCCTTTCCGAACTTTCCATCGTTTCAGCGCGTAAAGCCCGGCTCAAGACCATGGCGGCCCAGGGCTCGCGTGGTGCTGCGTCGGCGCTGAAACTCGCCGAGCATCCCGGAAAGTTCCTCTCCACCGTCCAGATCGGCATCACGCTTATCGGCGTTCTCGCCGGTGCGTTCTCCGGCGCGGCGCTTGGTAGCCGCCTGCGCGATATCCTTTTTGCCGAGGGTGTGCCGGACTGGCTGGCCGATCCGCTCGGCTACGGTATCGTCATCTTCCTCATCACCTATCTGTCGGTCGTCGTCGGCGAGCTGGTGCCGAAGCAGATCGCGCTGCGCAACCCCGAGCGTTTTGCAGCGCTCGTGGCGCCCGCCATGTCGCTGCTGTCGAAAATCGGCGCGCCGGCCGTCTGGATCCTCGATGCCTCGACACGGCTGATCTTCCGCCTGCTCGGCCAGCACCAGATTGCCGAAAGCGTCGTCACCGACGAAGAGATCAAGACGATCGTCGCCGAAGCGGAAGCCGCCGGCGTGATCGAGGGAGGCGAAAAGCTGATGATCGCGGGCGTCATGCGCTTCAGCGACCGCGCGGCACGCGGCCTCATGACACCGCGCAACGACGTCGACTGGATCGACCTTGGCGATACGGTCGAGGAAATCCACCAATATCTCGTCGAGAGCCAGCATTCCCGTCTGCCGGTCGCCGATGGCGGCCCGGAAACCATCGTCGGTATCGTCCAGAAGCGCGAACTGCTGTCCGCCCTGCTATCAGGCCAGCCGCTCGACATCCGCTCCTTCGTTCGCGCCGCGCCGATCGTGCCGGATTCGATGGACGCGATGCGTGTGCTCGACAAGCTGCGCAATTCCGAAGTGCCGATGATGCTGGTCCATGACGAATACGGCCACTTCGAAGGTGTCATCACGCCGGCCGACGTGCTGGAAGCGATTGCCGGCGTCTTCCGTGCGGATATCGATGAAGGCGACGACGACCATGCCGTTCAGCGCGAGGACGGGTCCTGGCTGATCGCCGGCGCGATGCCGATCGACGAAATGGCCGATCGCCTTGGACTTTCCCTTCCCGCGCGCCGCAACTACCAGACCGCTGCGGGCCTCGTCATCGAATCGCTGCAGAAGCTGCCGAAGACCGGCGAAGTCACGGAAACCCAGGGCTGGCGCTTCGAGGTCGTCGACATGGACGGTCGCCGCGTCGACAAGCTGCTCGCCACGCGTCTGGATTAACAACACGGAATCAGGGCTCGAGCAGTCTAGGGCCCGGTCCTTGTTCGCGAAGTGTATCCCAGGGATTGCGCAACGGACATTCCCGCATCGACAGGCAGCCACAGCCGATGCAGCCGTCAAGCTGGTTGCGCAGCTTGGTGAGCCGGGCGATTCGCTCGTCGAGCTGGCCGCGCCAGGTTTCCGAGAGGTTGCGCCAGTCCCGCACGGTCAGCGGACGGTCGTGCGGCAGCACCGAGAGCGCGTCTGCGATTTCCGACAGCGGGATACCGGTGCGCTGCGCCACCTTGATCACTGCCACACGCCGCAAAATGCTGCGCGGATAACGCCGCTGGTTGCCGCGGTTGCGCTGGCTGTGGATCAGCCCCTTCGTCTCATAAAAATGCAGGGTGGACACCGCCACACCGCTACGCTCGGCAACCTCGCCGACGGTGAGTTCCCTGGGCATCGTATTGCTCGGACATTTTTCCGTCATGGCTGTTGACCTCAACTTTGGTTGAGGTTTTATACCAGCGGCTCCCTGCTTTTCCAAGACGGAGCAACGACATGACTGACAGACTGACCATCGCCCTCATCTATGGCAGCGGCCGCGAAGGGCGTTTTGCCGATACGATCGCGGGATGGCTGGAGCCGGAGCTTGCCAGGTTTGGCCAGTACACCATCATCCGCATCGACCCGGTCGAACTGACCTTCACGCCCGGCGGCCTGGACGAGGCTTCGGCAGAGCTCGTCGAAAGCCGGGTTTCGCAGGCGGACGCCTTCCTCATCGTGACGCCGGAATACAACCACGCCTATCCGGCTGCGCTGAAGGCGATCATCGATTCGTGCTTCCGGCCATGGCACGCCAAGCCCATCGCCTTCATCTCCTATGGCGGCGTTTCCGGTGGTCTGCGCGCCGTCGAGCAGCTGCGGCTGGTCTTTGCCGAGTTGCATGCGGTGGTGATTCGCGAGACAGTGAGCCTTGCCCACGCCTGGACCCAGTTCGATCCCGTCGGCAATCCCTTCCGCCCCGGCCAGCTCAACGGACAGCTTGCCGTTCTCCTGAACCGCCTCAACTGGTGGGCCAACGCGCTGAAGTCGGCGCGCATCACAACACGTTACGACGAGGTCGCGGCATGAAGCCAGAACACTATGCGGGGGCGGAAGTCGCCCGCTCTCCGCACGAGATCCGGCGCAATGCCACGATGCTCTTCATCAGCACGCTCACCATCATGTCCGGGGCGACGATTTCCGCCTCGCTGCCGGGCATTGCCGTGCGGTTTGCCGATGTCGAGAACGTTGCGCTGCTCAGCCGGCTGGTGCTAACGCTGCCTGCACTGTTCATCGCGCTGTTTTCGCCGGCCGCCGGTTTTCTTGTCGATCGTTTCGGCCGCAAGCCCTTGCTCGTCGCCTCGCTTGCGCTATTTGCCGTGGCAGGCGCCTCCGGTCTCTTCCTCGATACGCTGCCGGGCCTGCTGATCGGCCGCGCGGTGCTCGGCCTTGCGGTCGGCGGCATCATGACGGCGACGACGGCGCTGGTCGGAGACTTCTTCCAGGGGGCGGCGCGGGATCGCTACATGGGCCTGCAACAGGCCTTCGTGGGGATCGGTGGCACGGCCTTCCTGACGGGGGGCGGGTTCCTTGCGGAAATCCACTGGCGCGGGCCGTTCCTCATCTACACCGTGGCGATCCTGCTGGTGCCGGCAGCGCTTGTGTTCCTGCCCGAGCCGCGCCGTGCTCGCCCGGCCGAGATGGTCCGGGGCGAGGGCGGGCTCAGTGGCCGCACGGTGGCGTTGCTGGCCGCACTATTCCTCGCCGCCGCGATCAACATGATCGCCTTTTACATGATCCCGACGCAGCTTCCATTCTATCTCGAATCGCTCGGCTTTGCTGCACCGAGCCTTGCTGGCGTGGCGATCGGGGTGGGGCAGTTCGTCGGGGTGCTGAGTTCGCTCGTTTTCGCGCCGGTCCGCCGGATGCTCGGCACGATGGGTGTCTTCGGCCTTGGATTCGTCTCCATAGGGGTGTCGTTCCTGCTGCTCTCCAGCGCCACAAGCTATGCCGGCGTGCTGGCGGCGCTGGCGGTTTCAGGCATCTGCATGGGTACGATCATGCCGAATTTCACGGCCGCCGCGATGCTGCTGACGCCGCCGAACCTGCGCGGCCGTATCTCGGGCCTGCTTGTATCGAGCATCTTCACCGGGCAATTCCTGTCACCGATCGTCTCGCAGCCGCTCATCACGGCGTCCGGATTTGGCGGTGCCTATGCGATTGTCGGTGCGGTCGTGCTGGTGCTCGGCATTGCGGCCACGACCATTCGACTCGCCCGGCCGGGCCATGGCTAGGTCAGGCAAAACCCGTCTGGCGCAGCGCCTCGCCGCAGATCATCGCGGCGGAGAGCGCAACGTTGATGGAGCGCTGGCCTTCGACCATGGGAATCAGCACCCGGCCGCCCGCTGTGTCGTGCACGTGATCCGGCACGCCGGCGCTTTCGCGGCCCAGCAGCAGGATGTCGTCCGGCCGGTAGGCGAAGTCGGTGTAATGCTCCGCGGCCTTGGTGGAGGCGAGCACGAGGCGGCGACCGCTTGCCGACCGCCAGTTTTCGAAGTGCTCCCAGCTCACATGTCGTGTCAGTGCGACAGTGGCGAGGTAATCCATGCCGGCGCGTTTCAGGTTGCGATCGGATATGTCGAAGCCCGCCGGCTCGATGATGTCGACCGAAAGGCCGAGGCAGGCGGCGAAACGCAGGATCGTGCCGGTATTGCCGGCTATGTCGGGTTGATAGAGGGCGATGCGCAGGTCGGACATGGTGTTTCGCCTAACCGGGATGTGGCGCTATGGCAACAGATTTGCCCCGAACGGCGAAATTGCGACAAAGCATCTGGCAAATTGCGTCGTTTCGAGCTAACCAAGGCGCATCTACAACGCGAGAAAAGGGAGGTTCCTGATGCAATTATCGAATCGGCTGCGCCTCCCGGCTGGAATCAAGCCTCGTCTCGCTTAGGCACCTCGCCGCTCAAAATCCCATCGCATCCTGACTTTAAATCGCCGTGTGACGTTTTTTCTCGCCGCGCGGCAATCCTACCGGAATTCCGTTCCTGACAGCGCCCGTTTTGCGCCGTCCGTCCCGGGTCCGTCTTTTCATTACGGAGAAAGCCATGCTCGGCTGGTTCGAAAGACGTTTGAATCCCTATCCCCCCGAGGCTCCTTCGCTGCCGCCGAAGGGTCTTTTTGCCTTCCTATGGCACTATACGAAGCCGGCAGCACCCTGGCTTGCCGTGCTCGGCTTCTGCTCCATGGTGCTCGGCATCGCGGAAGTCCTGCTGTTCCAGTTCCTCGGCAACATCATCGACTGGCTGTCGAACAGCGATCCGAACACGTTCCTCGCCAAGGAAGGCGGCACGCTGATCTGGATGGCGGCGCTGCTGCTCATCGTCATTCCCGTTGTCGGCGCGCTGCACACGATGACCATGCACCAGGCGCTTGCGGGCAATTTCCCGATGATCGCCCGCTGGCAGATGCATCGTTACCTCATCCGCCAGAGCATGACCTTCTTCTCCAACGAGTTCGCCGGGCGCGTCTCGACGAAGGTCATGCAGACGTCGCTGGCCGTGCGCGAGACGGTGATGAAGATCATCGACGTCTTCATCTATGTGGTGAGCTACTTCGTCTCGATGATCGCGATCATCGCCTCGGCGGACCTGCGTCTCGTCGTGCCGCTCATCGTGTGGTTCGCCATCTACGTCTGCATCCTGCGCTACTTCGTGCCGAAGCTCATGGTGATTTCGCGCGAGCAGGCGGATGCGCGCTCGATGATGACGGGCCGGATCGTCGACAGCTACACCAACATAGCGACGGTAAAGCTGTTCTCGCATGCCGGCCGGGAAGAGACCTATGCCCGCGACGGCATGGATCAGTTCCTGCAGACTGTGCACAACCAGATGCGCAAGATCTCGCTGTTCAACATCGCGATCGACATTAACAACGTCATCACGATGTTCGCCACGGCAGCACTCGGCATCTATTTCTGGATGACCGGCGACGTGTCGGTCGGTGCGGTGGCGGTGGCCGTCGGCCTTGCCATGCGCATCAACGGCATGTCGCAATGGGTGATGTGGGAGGTGACCGCGCTCTTCGAGAACATCGGCACGGTCTATGACGGCATGGGCATGATGACCAAGCCGCATGACATCAAGGATGGTCCGCAGGCGCCCGCCCTGGCGGCGGAAAAGGGCGCGATCAACTTCGACCACGTCCGCTTCCACTACGGCAAGAACAAGGGCGTGATCGAGGACTTGTCGCTGTCGATCGGCGCTGGCGAAAAGGTCGGCCTCGTCGGCCGCTCCGGTGCCGGCAAGACGACGCTGATGAACGTGCTTTTGCGGTTCTACGATCTCGAATCCGGCAAGATCACGATCGATGGCAAGGACATCGCGACGGTCACGCAGGACAGCCTGCGCTCGCAGATCGGCGTGGTGACGCAGGATACCTCGCTGTTGCACCGCTCGATCCGCGACAACATCGCCTACGGTAACCCGGACGCGACGGATGTCGAGATCATCGAGGCGGCGAAGCGGGCGAATGCCTGGGACTTCATCGAAGGCCTCACCGACCAGCAGGGTCGCGCCGGTCTCGATGCCCAGGTCGGCGAACGCGGCGTGAAACTCTCCGGCGGCCAGCGCCAGCGTATCGCAATCGCCCGCGTCTTCCTGAAGGACGCGCCGATCCTGGTGCTGGACGAGGCGACCTCGGCGCTCGACTCGGAAGTCGAGGCGGCGATCCAGGAAAACCTCTTCGCCCTCATGCAGGGCAAGACGGTGATCGCGATCGCTCACCGCCTCTCGACGCTGACGGAGATGGACCGCATCGTCGTGCTCGACAAGGGCCACCTGCACGAGACCGGCACCCACGCCGAACTCGTCGCCAAGGGCGGCATCTACGCCGACCTCTGGACCCGCCAGTCCGGCGGCTTCATCGCGGATGACGCCAACGCGGAAGTGGCGGCGGAGTAAACAGGAAGGCCGGTCTCCAGGACATGGAGACCGGCCTTCACCTTTCCAATCTTTAAGTTGTCCGCCGCCCAAAACCGCCTATATCGGAGGCATGACCTTCCGCACGCTCTTCTCCTGGTTCGAGAACTGGATTCAGCCTTTTGCGCGGCGGGATGATCTGCGGCCGCCGCAGGGACTGTTTGCTTTCATCTGGTTCTATGTTGGGCAGGCCAAGGCGCCTTTTGCGGCGATGCTGGTGCTGGGCGGCATCACGGCGGGCATCGAGGCGGCAACGTTCTGGTTTGTCGGGCGACTGGTCGATATTCTGGCGACGGTCAAGCCTGGTGACGGGTGGAGCGGGCTGATCGCGGCGCATGGGCCGGAACTCCTGCTGATGCTGGGGCTGATCGGCCTCGTGCGGTTCGTCGTCACCTTCCTGACGGCACTCGTCGACCAGCAGGTCATCACGCCCGGCTTCTACAATCTGGTGCGCTGGCAGTCCTATGTGCATGTCGCGCGCCAGTCGCTCTCGTTCTTCCAGAACGATTTTTCCGGCCGCATCGTCACGAAAGTCTGGTCCGCGGGGCAGGCGACGGGCGATGTCATCACCTCCTTCATGGAAAGCGTGTGGTTCGTGACGATCTACACGGCTTCGACGCTGGTGCTGCTCGGCCAGCTCGACTGGCGGCTTGCCGCCGTGCTGGTCGTCTGGCTTGCGGTCTTTTCCGTGCTGGCGCGCTACTTCGTGCCGCGTATCCGCGAGCATTCGCGCCAGACGGCCGAGGCCGCATCCATGCTCAGCGGCCGCATGGTCGATGCCTATTCCAACATCCAGACGCTGAAACTGTTCGGCCGCGACGATGCGAACGACCGCTATATGCGCAATGGCTTTGATACCTTCCAGGCGACGACGCTCAACTTCACGCGGTTCCTGACCGGCGTGCGTGCTTCCATGGCGTTCGTCTCCGGCCTGATGATCGTGGCCATGGCGGTGCTCTCCATCCATCTCTGGCTCGGCGGTATTGCCAGCTCCGGCGCCGTCGCCTTCACCATGGCGCTGGTGCTCCGGCTCAACTTCCTGCTCAACCGGTTGATGACGCAGCTGAACAGCATCATGCGCAACATCGGCACGATCCAGAACTCTGCCGACCTCATTTCCCAGCCGATCGGCCTCGTCGACAAGCCGGATGCGACCGAGATGAAGGTCGTGCGCCCCGAGATACGCTTCGAGAATGTCCGTTTCCACTATGGTCGCGCGTCCGGCGTCATCGACAACCTGTCGCTGTCGATCCGGCCGGGCGAAAAGGTCGGCATTGTCGGGCGGTCCGGGGCCGGCAAGTCGACGCTGGTCAATCTGCTGCTGCGCTTCTACGATCTCGAGGGCGGGCGCATCCTTGTCGGCGGCGAAGACATTGCCGGGGTCACGCAGGAGAGCCTGCGCGCCAATATCGGCATGGTCAGTCAGGACACGGCGCTGCTGCACCGCTCGATCCGCGACAACATCCTGTTCGGCAATCCGGATGCGAGCGAGGCGGAAGTGATCGAGGCGGCGAAGAAGGCTGAGGCGCACGATTTTATCCTCGCACTCGAAGACCTGCGCGGTCGCCGTGGCTACGACGCCCATGTCGGCGAGCGCGGCGTCAAGCTTTCCGGCGGCCAGCGCCAGCGTATCGCCATTGCCCGCGTCATGCTGAAGGATGCGCCGATCCTGGTGCTCGACGAGGCAACGTCGGCGCTCGATTCCGAAGTCGAGGCGGCGATCCAGTCAAACCTCGAGCGGCTGATGCGCGGCAAGACCGTGCTCGCCATAGCCCATCGCCTTTCCACCATCGCGGCTCTCGATCGCCTGATCGTCATGGACCGCGGGGATATCGTGGAGGAGGGGACCCATGCGGAGCTCGTTGCCAGAGGCGGGCTCTATGCGGATCTCTGGTCGCGTCAGTCGGGCGGCTTCCTCGGGCATGAGGAAGCGGCGCAATAGAGCCGCAAATCGTCGTTTCGCGACTGCCTTTTCAGCCGGGAAGCGCTGGATGTTCAAGGTGATGCCTGCACCTTGTCAAGATGCCTCGTTTTTCCCGCGACAATGTGCCCACCTCCCCTTGCCAAGGCTAGACATAATTTGCGATCAAGCATAGAACGCGCCGGATTGACGGGGAATCTATGGCCGTATTGTGTCCGGACTTGACCGGTTTCCAAGGGGCGTGGCGGGTTTCCGCAGACATTGCGTGAGAGGATGGTTTAGCCGTGAGCGAACACGAGACATCAAGTGAATCCCTGGGCGAGCCCACTCGCCGCGATTTCCTTTACCTGACCACCGGTATGGCGGGCGTCGTGGGCGGCGTGGCTGTCGCCTGGCCGTTCATCGACCAGATGCGCCCGGATGCGTCGACGCTGGCGCTCGGCGCCATCGATGTCGACGTCTCCAGCCTGACGCCCGGCATGTCCCTGACCGTCAAGTGGCGCGGCAAGCCGGTGTTCATCCGCAACCGTACCGACAAGGAAGTTGAGGAAGCCAAGGCCGTCCAGCTTGGTGATCTCAAGGACTCGGTTGCCCGTAACGCCAACATCGCGGCCGACGCGCAGGCGACGGACCTCGATCGCTCGGCGGGAGAGGGCAAGGAAAACTGGATCATCATGGTCGGCGTCTGTACCCACCTCGGCTGTATTCCGCTCGGCCAGGCCGGCGATTTCGGCGGTTGGTTCTGTCCCTGTCATGGTTCTCACTACGATACCGCTGGTCGTATTCGTAAGGGCCCCGCCCCTGAGAACCTCGCTGTGCCGACCTTTTCGTTCGTATCCGATACAGTCATCAAGATCGGTTGAGGGGACACCTGATAATGAGTGCTGAACATTCAACCTACCAGCCGACGACTGGCATCGAAAAATGGGTCGACTCGCGCCTGCCTCTGCCGCGCATGATCCATGACAGCTTCGTTTCCTACCCGGTCCCGCGCAACCTGAACTATGCCTACACCTTCGGCGCCATGCTGTCGGTGATGCTGATCGTGCAGATCCTGACCGGCATCGTTCTGGCCATGCACTATATCGCCAGCGTCAACGAGGCCTTCGTTTCGGTCGAGAAGATCATGCGCGACGTCAACCACGGCTGGCTGCTGCGCTACATGCACGCCAACGGTGCGTCCTTCTTCTTCATCGCAGTCTACCTGCATATCGCTCGCGGCCTCTACTACGGCTCCTACAAGGCGCCGCGCGAAATCCTCTGGATCCTCGGCGTCGTCATCTACCTTCTGATGATGGCAACCGGCTTCATGGGCTACGTTCTGCCCTGGGGTCAGATGTCCTTCTGGGGTGCGACGGTTATTACCGGCTTCTTCTCGGCCTTCCCGTGGGTCGGCGAATGGATCCAGCAGTTCCTGCTCGGCGGCTTTGCCGTTGATCAGCCGACGCTGAACCGCTTCTTCGCGCTGCACTACCTGCTGCCCTTCATGATCGCCGGCGTCGTCATCCTGCACGTCTGGGCGCTGCACGTCACCGGTCAGACCAACCCGACCGGTGTCGAGGTGAAGTCCAAGACCGACACGGTCGCCTTCACGCCCTATGCGACGCTCAAGGACGCACTCGGCGTTTCGGTCTTCCTGATCGCGTTTGCCTGGTTCGTCTTCTACATGCCGAACTATCTCGGCCACCCGGACAACTACATTCCGGCTGATCCGCTGAAGACGCCGGCGCACATCGTTCCGGAATGGTACTACCTGCCGTTCTACGCGATGCTGCGCGCCATCACCTTCAACGTCGGCCCGATCGACTCGAAGCTCGGCGGCGTTCTGGTGATGTTCGGTGCGATCATCGTGCTGTTCTTCCTGCCCTGGCTCGATACGTCGAAGGTTCGCTCCGCCGTCTATCGCCCCTGGTACAAGCTGTTCTTCTGGATCTTCGTGGCCAATGCCATCCTGCTCGGCTGGCTCGGCGCGATGCCGGCAGAAGGCATCTACGTCATCCTCTCGCAGCTCGGCACTCTGTACTACTTTGGCTTCTTCCTCGTCATCATGCCGGTTCTCGGCCTGATCGAGACCCCGAAGCGCATTCCGAATTCGATCACGGAAGCGGTTCTGGAAAAGAAAAACGCCAAGCTGGCCAAAGCCTGAGAGCGAGCGAGAAAGGAACCATGACAATGAAAAAGCTTGTTTCAGGCATTCTGGCGCTCGCACTCGTCGCCGGTCTCGGCGTCTCCTTCGCCACGGCGGAAGAGGCAGCGCCTGCCGCTGGTGCCGAGGCGGAACACGCCACGCCGCACTACCCGATGCACAAGCCGAGAGAGCAGGACTGGTCCTTTGCCGGCCCGTTCGGCAAGTATGACAAGGGCCAGCTCCAGCGCGGCCTGAAGGTCTACACGGAAGTCTGTTCGGCCTGTCATTCGATGAACCTTGTAGCCTTCCGCACGCTGGAAGGCCTCGGTTACTCGGAAGCGCAGGTCAAGGCTTTCGCGGCGAACTACGAAGTGCAGGACGGCCCGAACAGCGACGGTGAGATGTTCACCCGCAAGGCCGTTCCGTCCGACCACTTCCCGTCGCCCTATGCGAACCACGAAGCGGCTGCCGCCTCGAACAACGGCGCAGCGCCGCCGGACTTCTCGCTGATCGCCAAGGCGCGCGGCATCACCCGCGGCTTCCCGCAGTTCGTCTTCGACATCTTCACGCAGTACCAGGAAGGCGGGCCGGACTATATCTACTCGCTGCTGACGGGCTACGATGAAGAGAAGCCGGCGCATGTCGAAGTCGCTGAAGGCACGCACTTCAACCCGTACTTCGCAGGTGCCGCAGCGCTCGCCATGGCCAAGCCGATCTCCGACGACCAGGTCACCTATGACGATGGTTCTCCGCAGACGGTCGACCAGTACGCGCACGACGTTTCCGCCTTCCTGATGTGGGCTGCGGAGCCGCACCTCGAAGAGCGCAAGCGCACCGGCTTCATGGTCATGGTCTTCCTGCTGATCTTCACCGGCCTGATCTACCTGACGAAGAAGTCGGTCTACGCGAACAAGGAACACTGAGCAGCCTTATGGCACTCGGTTGAAAAGGCGGCCTCCGGGCCGCCTTTTTTGTTGAGGGTGGGCGCCGCACCTGCAATAATCGGGCGAACCCCTCCGCAGTCGGGAAAACCATGTCCACACTTGAAAACGAACTCATTGCCGCGATCCGCAACATCCCGGACTATCCGAAGCCCGGCGTCATGTTCCGCGACATCACCACGCTGCTCGGCAATCCGCGCGCCTTCCGCCGCGCGGTAGACGAGCTGGTGCACCCTTACGCGGGCATCGGTATCGCAAAGGTCGCGGGCATCGAGGCACGCGGCTTCATCCTGGGCGGCGCCATGGCGCACCAGCTGTCGACCGGCTTCGTGCCGATCCGCAAGAAGGGCAAGCTGCCGCACGAGACCGTACGCATCGCCTACAGCCTGGAATACGGCGTGGACGAGATGGAGATGCACAAGGACGCCATCAAGCCGGGCGAGAAGGTGATCCTCATCGACGACCTGATCGCCACCGGCGGCACGGCGGAAGCGGCAGTAAAGCTGCTGCGTCAGATCGGCGCGGATATCGTCGCCGCCTGCTTCGTCATCGACCTGCCGGAACTCGGCGGCCGCAAGAAGCTGGAAGCGCTGGATGTGGAAGTCCGTACGCTGGTTTCCTTCGACGGGCATTGAGCCCTGATCCCGTTCCACGGGAATCCTTTAGACGCATCGCCGGCCCCCTCATCCGGCCCTTTGGGCCACCTTCTCCCCGCTGGGGAGAAGGTGGCCCAAAGGGCCGGATGAGGGGAAGCTCGACGCTCAATAGCGTTCAGACGAATTCCAGTACCGTGCTCTCGAACCGGATGACCGGCTCGCCGTTCTGGTTCCTGCCGGCGCAGAGGATCGTGTTGACGAGGCGGCCGGGGCGCGAGGCGAGCTCGCGCGATGCCATCAGCGTCACCGAATAGGTGATCGTGTCGTCGGCGAAGACCGGCTTCAGCCAACCGAGTTTCGTGAAGCCCGGGGAGGGGCCGAGGTTCGGCGGCACGATACCCTCTTTCGCGAGCCGCTTGCATTCACGCACCCAGAACGGCACGAAACATTTCATCCACCCGGCCGCAGAATGCCAGCCGGAGGCGCAGAGCCCGCCGAAGAGGGCGTGTTTGGCGAGTTCCGCATCGAGGTGGAAGGGCTGCGGATCAAAGCTCTTGGCAAAGCGGATGATGTCCTCTGCCGTAAAGGTGAGGCTGCCGATTTCGACCGTTTCGTTGAAGGGATAAAGCTCAGCCATGCGCATGGTCGGCTTCCTTCTCGGCAAGGCGCATCATGTTGATATATTCCGAGACCGCGACGAGCTCGCCGCGCTGGTTGGTCACCTCGGCGCGCATGCGCACGATGCCGATCTCCGGCCGCGAGCGTGAGGCGCGGGCCTCCAGCACCACGCAGTGACCGCCGAGCGTGTCACCGGCAAGCACCGGCCGCTTCCATTCCATCAGGTCGACGCCGGGTGAGCCTTCCGAGGTGGAGCCGTTTATGTAGGCCTCGTAGAGCATGCGCATCATCAGCGCGCTGGTGTGCCAGCCGGAGGCCGCAAGCCCGCCCAGAATGCTGGCGCGGCCGGCCTCCTCGTCGAGATGCATCGGCTGCGGATCGAACTCGCTTGCGAAGGCGATGATTTCGTCCGTTGTCAGGGTCCGCGCGGCAAAGTCGAAGCGGCGTCCAGGTGTAAAGTCTTCGAATGTGTAGGTCGTCACTGCCTGATCCGTCATGTTTCGAAAAACAATGGCGAGCGCGGCACGGTTTTGCAAGGTCTTGTCCGCTCATGCGCTTGCCACCTCGCCGACCGCGGGTAAGGTGGCGCTCCCTGCGGCACGAGGAGACAGTGATCCATGCAGACCTTGAAATCCGTGCTCGACGGAGCGGCCGGCGAGGGCCTCATCTCCGCCGAGCAGGCGGGCACGTTGCTGCCCTATATGGCGGCGCGCGGCGTGACGCTGCAATCGCCGTCCAAGGCTGATACGCTCGACATTGCCGGCTCCGCTGAGGATCGCGCTATTTCCCCGATCGAGGACACGGAAGCACCACGTTTCGTCCGCGGTTTCCACGACGTGCTAATCACCATCGGCGTGGCGATTGCCATGGCAGGCGTCTGGGGTGTCGGTGCCTTCCTCGCCGCGCTGCCGGTTATCATCGTGCTGGCGGAAATCCTCGTGAAACGGCAGCGGCTGGCGCTGCCGGCGGTACTGCTGACGCTTCTCTATGTCCACTGGATCTTCGTGACGACGGTCATCGCCCTCGATAGCTTCATCGGCCAGCCGGAGCCGGAACCCGTTCTGCATTTCTTGCTCGTCATGCTGCCGTTCGCGATCCTCCTGCCACCGTTCTACTGGCGTTATCGCATCCCACTGTCGCTGAGCCTGTGGTTCCTTTCCTTGGCTGCGACCGCTCTCGGCCTGATTTTCCTCGCTCTTTCACGCTTCACGGGAAGCGCGGATGTCCTTGCCGATCATCCGGTCGTCGCGTCGGCCATCTTCCTTGTCGCGGCGCTTGGTCTCATTTCGCTGGCGATGGTCTATGACCTGTCGGACCGGTTCCGCGTCACACGCCGGTCCGATATCGCTTTCTGGCTGCATCTCATCACCGCACCCGCGCTGCTCTACGCGATGCTGGCCTTCGTGTTCCTGGGCGACTTCGCCAATGAGCAGCTGTTCAGTGGCAGCAAGGGGCTGCCGGACGCGCTGATCATTGTCGGCATCGTCATCGTCCTCATGGCGATCGGACTGATCATCGACCGGCGGGCTTTCGTCACGTCCGGCCTTGTGTCCCTCGGTCTGGCGATCGCCAGCCTTCTCCAGGGCATCGAGGCCGCACCGGAGGGTTATGTCTTCCTGACGCTGCTGATCGTCGGCGTCGTCGTGCTGACCATCGGCATTGGCTGGCCGCATTTCCGGCGATGGGCGGTCACGCCGCTGCCCATGGCGCTCAAAGAAAAACTGCCGCCCCTTCGGTAAAGGGCGGCAGCGGATCGGCTGTCGGCGATGCGGAACGGCTGCTTCAGGTGTTGAAGCGGAAGTGGATGACGTCGCCGTCCTGGACCACGTATTCCTTGCCTTCGTCGCGGCCCTTGCCAGCTTCCTTCGCGCCGACTTCGCCCTTGTAGGCGATGTAATCGTCATAGGCGATCGTGAAGGCGCGGATGAAGCCGCGTTCGAAATCGGTGTGGATGACGCCGGCGGCCTGCGGCGCCTTGGTACCGCGCACGATGGTCCAGGCGCGGGTTTCCTTGGGGCCGACGGTGAAATAGGTGATCAGGTCGAGCAGGTGGTAACCGGCGCGGATGAGACGGTCGAGACCAGCTTCCTCAAGGCCGAGCGCCGAGAGGAATTCCTGAGCTTCCTCTTCCGGAAGCTGGGCGACCTCGGACTCGATCGCAGCCGAGATGATGACGCATTCGGCGCCCTGTTCCTTGGCCATGGCGGCCACGGCTTCGGTATGGCTGTTGCCGGTCGATGCATCGCCTTCCGCGACGTTGCAGACGTAGAGAACCGGATGCGACGTCAGGAGGTTGAGGCCCTTCAGGATCTCGATCTCTTCAGGCGCCAGCGTCTTCAGCAGAAGGCGGGCCGGCTTGCCCTCGTTCAGGAGCTTGACCACGGCTTCCATGATCGGCAGCTGCGAGAGCGATTCCTTGTCCTTGCTGGCGGCGCGCTTGCGCGTCTGCTCGACGCGGCGCTCAAGGCTTTCCAGGTCGGCGAGCATAAGCTCGGTCTCGATCGTGTCGGCGTCGCCGACCGGATTGATGCGCCCCTCGACATGGGTAATGTCGTCATCTTCGAAGCAGCGCAGCACATGCACCACGGCGTCGACTTCGCGGATGTTGGCGAGGAACTTGTTGCCGAGGCCTTCCCCCTTCGAGGCGCCGCGCACGAGGCCGGCGATGTCGACGAAGGAGATGCGCGTCGGGATGATCTCCTTGGAGCCTGCGATGGTCGCAAGCGCCTTCATGCGCGGATCGGGAACCGCCACTTCGCCGGTGTTCGGTTCGATCGTGCAGAAGGGATAGTTTGCCGCCTGCGCCGCCGCCGTCTTGGTCAGCGCATTGAAGAGGGTCGACTTGCCGACATTCGGCAGTCCGACGATACCGCATTTGAAACCCATTGAGGTGGTCCATTCGTCTCGAAAATCGTTGCCCCCGCTATGGGGGAAGGACGGGGCAGGGTCAAGTGTTTGCCGCATGCGCAGCTCTTGAACTCCCCCTTCTCGCGATGCACAATGATGCCTACATCGCTCGAAGGCACACTCACGAGGAGGGCTTCCGATGGGCAACGATGATGTCACCCTGACCCCGAAGACGACAACCAAGCCGAAGCTGGAACGGCCGAAGCTCTACAAGGTCATTCTTGTCAATGACGACTACACGCCGCGCGAATTCGTTGTGCTGGTGCTGAAGGCGGTCTTCAGCATGAACGAGGATGCGAGCCAGCGCGTGATGATCACCGCACACAAGATGGGCACCTGCGTCGTCGTGGTTTGCGCCCGCGATATTGCGGAGACCAAGGCGAAAGAAGCGACGGACCTCGCCAAGGAAGCCGGTTTCCCGCTGCTTTTCCAGACCGAGCCGGAAGAGTAGCTCGGCCTGCGCTTGGTGGCATCAATCCATTCGCACTAAAGAAATACTTGCTCCACCCCACCGCGGTCGGCATCGAAGGCATTCGCCATGCCGATGACCTCTTCAAGGGGATCGTTCGGGTGTGATGTGGTGCAAAGGAAGCGGCTGGGATCGTTGCCGTCGCCAACAACGATCCAATCCACCTCATCTTCCAGTTTGTCCGCGCCCGGTCCGACAATTGCGAGCAGGAACACGCCCTCAGAAAGGCACCGCTCGACAAACCCTGCGAGATCAGCCGTGTCAGAGATGGGACTGTGAAGGACTACTTTGCGGGCAAGGACCATAGCCAAGGTGTAAGTTGGAAGCAGAATGACCGCAAGTGGCGCGAAGCTGTCGTGGCATCTCGACCGCAAGGGGTCGGTCCCCGCTGGTCCGCTTCTGGTGCTGTACTTTCGAAAGCGGTCACGATGTTCCAATCCATTGCCACCCATCGAAGACGGTATTTTTCGGCGCAGTAGGGTCACGCCGAAAAGTGTGATAAGCGCCTGCCGAACAACAACAGGAGCGTAATGGTGAGCGAACCGACCGTAGCGGATGCAACAAACCGCATTTATGAATCACTTCAAGCGGACAATGCCGACATCGACGTGCATATCGCGACTCTCAAGGCCGCGTTGACGCGCGAGGGTTTGAAAGAGGCCGTATTCGACCCGTCCAGGCTCGTGCAGAACAACCGCTCCGGCAGGAAGCTCATGCAGGCCTATTTTCGGCAGCGCGGCGTGACGGTGAAATTCTCGGCTTCGTGAAGCCTTCCTTTGACGTCAGACAGGCCGCCGCATGACAGCGGCCTGATCACTCCTCGGCGGTCAGGTTACAAAGGGCATGATATCCACGCCGTCGCCGGGAAAGACCGTGATGTGGGGGTGGTCGTGGAAAAGTCGCGCGGCGGCATCGGCGGTTTCAGCCTCGACCACCAGATAGCCGCAGAATGGATTGACCGCTTTGGCGACGCCGTCCTTGGTGACACGTGTCGTCTTTCCCACCATGCCGCCACGATCGAGGATAGACGCAGTATTTCTTTCCTCCCAGGCCGCCCACTGTTTGACGCCGATGGCATCGATAGCGTCTTGCTCGGCTTTGGGAAGGCTTCGGAAAGACGCGACGTCCTCGGGCCGAATAGTGTAAACGGCAAGGAAACGGGGCATGCATCACCTCCATGATCTTGAATGCTGGTCAGCTTACACCTTGCGCGCCGGAAAGCACCCCACGGCACAGGAGCACGGCGCGCAACAGGAATGGCCGCTCCCGGAGCAATGCAGACAACATGACCGCAGCCGGCCGCGTGTCCGGCACCATCGGCTCTATTTCTCGCGCACCTGCTGCAATGCCACGCTGTGAAGCGGTTTCGGTGGTGTGGCCACCACGCCGTTTCCCGAAAGTACTCTAAAAATCACTCGCCCTTGTTGCCGAGCAGCTTTTTCAGCATTTCCGCCATCGGCCCGGTCGTCGGCAGGATCTTCGGTTGGGCGTGGTTGCGCGCCGGGCGGATGTGGGACTGGGCGGCGGGCTTTTTCGCCGCCGCTTCCTTCTCCTCCGACTTGCCGCCGACGGCGAGCGCCAGCTTGTTCATCAGTTGCGAATCCTCGCCCCGTACCAGCATGTCGGCATTGAGCGCCAGTTCGTCGAGCAGCGGATCGAGCCAGCTGTGGTCGGCCTTGGCGAAATCGCCGAGCACATGGTTGGTAACGAGCTCCTTGACGCCGGGATGGCCGATGCCGAGGCGCAGCCGCCGGTACTCCCGGCCGCAATGGGCGTCGATCGACTTGATGCCGTTGTGGCCGCCATGGCCGCCACCGGTCTTGATGCGCGCCTTGCCGGCGGCGAGGTCCAGCTCGTCGTAGATTGCGACGATGTCCTTCGGCGCGAGCTTGTAGAAGCGCATGGCCTCGCCGACGGATTCGCCCGAAAGGTTCATGAAGGTTTGCGGCTTGATCAGCAGTACCTTGTCGCCGGCAAGTTCGCCTTCCGAGATCTCGGCCTTGAACTTCTTCGACCAGGGCGAAAACGGGTTCTTGCGATGGATCGCGTCCAGCGCCATGAAACCGATATTGTGGCGGTTGCCCGCATATTTTGCGCCCGGATTGCCGAGCCCGGCGATGATCAGCATGGAATGGTCCGCCAAAAGGATCTGTCGTTGCCTTCACCACCGCGAAAGCGGCCGGAAGTCAACCGCCTGCGGTTATTTCTTCGCGCCGTTTTGTGCCGTGTGGGTGTTTGGCGGAAGCCCGTAGGCGGTGAAGATGCGGTCCTGCTCGCCGCTCATGATCAGTTTGTCGAGTTCTGCCTGAAGGCGCCTGATGAGATCCGGCGGCGTGTCCTTCTGGCAGGCGAGGCCGTAGATCTGGCCGGCCATCAGCATGGCCTTTTCGACCGGCTGCCCTTGCTTCACCAGGTTTTCGTAGGTCTTGACGGAGGTCGGCATCAGGTCGATGCGTCCTGAGAGCAGCTTGCGCACGCTGATGTCGATGTCGGCAGCGAGATCGATATCCTTGAAGCCGAGGTCTTCCAGCGCCTCGACGGCGAAATCGCCGCGTTGCGAGCCGGCCTTCATGCCGAGCGCTGCGTTGAGTGTCGCCGGCCCCTTGCTGCCGTCCTTGCGTTTCAGCAAAACCATCTCATCCTTCAGGAGCGGGTTCACCCAGAGAAAACGGTCGGCTCGTTCGCGGTTATAGCCCGTGGTAAAGACGCAATGCATCGGCTGGCTTTCCGCCATGGCGAAGGCGCGCGCCCATGGCATGATCTCCAGCTTGTAATCGATGCCGGCCGCCTTGGCGATCGCCTCGACCTGCTCGACTGCGATGCCGGTGACCTTGCCGTCCTTCGTGTAGTTGAAGGGCGCGTATTCCTCGGTGACGAAATGCAGGGTTTCGGCAAGCGGCGCGGAAAGGGGAGCAAGCGACAGGCAAAGCGTGAGAAGCAGTGTCTTCATCGTCTCGTCCCCTGGTCCTCTCAGGATGCTATCGCCTGGCGCTTGGGCACGGCGGGCCTTGCGAATTCGTCCAGCTTTTCGATGAGCGCGTCAAGCGGCAGGGGCCGGCTGAGCAGGTAACCCTGGCCGAATTCGATGTTCATCGCCTGGAGGATGTCCCACTGCTCGGTGGTCTCGATGCCCTCGGCCACCACAGCGCAGCCCATCTGGTGCGAAATCGTGCGGATGCCTTCGACCAGCATGCGGCTCTTGCGGCGCACGTCCGGCTGGTCGCTCGAAAGCGAACGGGTGAAAGACTGGTCGACCTTGACGATATCGACGGGGAAGCGGTTGAGGTAGCTGAGCGAGGAATAGCCCGTGCCGAAATCGTCGAGTGCAATGCGGCAACCGAGGTCGGAGAGCGCGTCGAGCACGTCGCGTACCACCGGATTATCGAGCATCAGCACGGCCTCGGTGATCTCGACGACGATGCGCGACGGCGTGATACCGTTCTGGAGAAGCAGCGCGGCAAGGCGCGCGGGCAGGACGGGCTCGAACTGCAGGGGCGAGAAGTTGACCGCGAGATAGCTGTCGGCAAGCCCGTCGAGCCTGGAAATGACCGCGAGGCTCGCAATGGCCTTCGACAGGATGGCGTCGCCGATCTGGCCGATCGAGCCATTCTCCTCGGCAATGCCGATGATCTCGGCCGGCGGCAAAAGGCCGCGTTCGGGGTGGTTGAGGCGCATCAGGGCCTCGAAGCCGGCGACGCGCCCGTCCGACAGGCTGACGATCGGCTGGAGATGGGCGGTGAACCAGTCGTCGCGCAGGCCCTGGTCGATGAACTGCTCTGTCTCCAGCCGCTTGCGGGCGATGTCGACCATGTTGTTGTCGAAGAGCTGCACGCCGTTCTTGCCGCTGCGCTTGCGCGCATACATCGCCATGTCCGACTTTTGCAGCAGGCAGGCGGCCGTCTCGGCATGGTCGGGATAGACGGCGACGCCGATACTGGCGCTGACATTGAGTTCCGCGCCGTTGACGATTAGCGGCGCGCGCAGGCTTGCGACCAGCCGATCGCTGATATCCATGGCGAGCTGGCGGGCATTGGGCGCGCATAGCAGGATGGCGAACTCGTCGCCGCCAAGGCGCGCAATCACATCGTTGGCGCGCAGCTGGCGGCGCAGGCGCATCGCGACCTGGCACAGCACGTCGTCGCCGGCGGCGTGGCCGAGATTGTCGTTGATCCACTTGAAGCGGTCGAGGTCGACGAACAGGCAGGCGAGCTGCTGGCCGAGCTTGTCGGCTTCGCCGATCAGGTCGTCCAGCACGGCTTCGAAACCCTGACGGTTGAGCAGTCCCGTCAGGTGATCGGTGATCGCCTGGCGGTGGTTGCGGGTTTCCGCCTCCTTGAGGTCGGTGACGTCGGTCATGACCGAGAGCGACAAGGCCTGCCGGCTGTTGCTTGCCTCGACGCCGGTCTCCAGGATCAGCACGTCGATGACGCTGTCATCGGCGCAGCGGAAGCGCACGGTGACCTCGCAGATGCCGCCGTTTTCCATGCTGGTGGTATGGCGCTTGCGGTAGGCCTCGCGCGATTCCTCGACGACGAAATCGGTGAATTCCTGGCCGATCACCGCTTCGCGGCGATAGCCGGTAGCGGTCAGCCAGTAGTCGCTGACGGCGGTGATGCGGTTGTCTCCATCGATGGAGAAGAGCATCGCCGGGGTGAGATTGTAGATGTCGGTGGCGCGGGCGTGCGCCAGCTTGAGTTCCTTCTCCTCGCGCTCCAGCTTGCTCTGCATCTCGTTGAAATTATGGGCGAGTGCGCCCATCTCGTCGTTCGACGTCCAGTCGACGTGATGGCGTGAGCCGAGCCGGCGCGTGGCCTCTATGGCCGCCGTCAGCCGCATCAGCGGCCGGATGATGGTGATGCGGTTGCCGATGATGGCGGCGGTGAACAGCGTTGCGACGGCAAAGAAGAAGATGGCGAAGATCGTCATCTCGTCCTTCGTAAAACGAGCGAACAGGCCCTGCTTGCGCAGCCAGATCTCGGCCGTGCCGACCTTCTTGATGCCGTCGCTCGCCCGATAGAGGATATCGGTCTTGACGACGGAACGGGCGTCGTCCGGATCGGGGCTCACCGCCGGCTTGCGGATGTCGATCACGTCCGAACTGTCGCGAACACGCACGAAGCTGATATCGGCCTCGGCCTGGAGTGCCGTGACGATCTGGTCGATGCTGTCCTTGTCGAAATCCCACAGCGGTTTTCCGAGCGCCTGGACATTGGCCTCCAGCAGCACTTCGGTGTTCTGCAGGCGCTCGCGCGCGACACGATCGGACGAAAGGATGAGGAACAGGACGAACAGGGGAGCGACGAAGACGAGCAGGGCGCCGATGACGATGGCAATGAAGCGGCTTTCCACCGAATGCATCTTCATGCCGGTTGCCCGCCTGCCATGGTGCGAAGCCAGCCCATAGTGCCCCTCTTTGGTCTTCGTCATTTTTAGAGGCTTAGCTTTTCACCAAAGTCTTAAATGTTGCTGAAATACCGATCCGGAAAAGTGCTGATAATTCAAACCTCCCGCCACGGTAGTGCCGGCAAGCGGGCAAAGAAAAACCCCGCATTCGGGAGAATGCGGGGTTTTCCGAACGATCCCTTTGGAAGGGATTATTCTGCGGAGCCTTCGGCTTCTTCTTCCCGCACGCCGGCTGCCGGGGTGGCAATCGTGGCGATCGTGAAGTCGCGGTCGGTGATGACCGGGCTCGTGCCCTTCGGCAGCTTGATGTTCGAGATGTGGATGCCGTCGCCGACCTTGAGGCCGGACAGGTCAGCCGTCAGGAATTCCGGAATGTCGCCGGCCAGAGCATGCAGTTCGACAGCGTGACGAACGATGTTCAGGACGCCGCCGACCTTGATGCCCGGGGACTTCTCTTCGTTGATGAAGTGAACCGGAACTTCGACCACGACGTGGGTGTTGCCCGAAACGCGGAGGAAGTCGACATGCATCGTGAAGTCGCGGACCGGATCAAGCTGGAAGTCCTTCGGCAGGACCTTGATCTTTTCGCCGTTGACGTCGATCGTGGCAACTGTCGTCTTGAAGCCGCCGGCGTGGATACGCTGCGTGACGTCCTTGGTCGACAGGGCGATGGAAAGCGGGGCCTGCTTGTCGCCGTAGATAACTGCAGGAATAAGACCGTTGCGGCGAAGTTCACGGGAGGACCCCTTACCAACCCGTTCGCGTGTTTCGGCCTTGAGCTCGTAAGTTTCGTGGCTCATGACTTTACCTTTCGTGTGTTACTGGAGAGTTTTCCACGGCTGGCGCATTCGCTAGCAGCGCAAAACTTGAGGATTTCGTGAAAGCCTCATCCGCGTTGCCTCCAAGGGTGTCTACGCGGACGGGGGCTCGATAAACGAGAATGCCCGGAAATGCAAGGCCTCGGCCCGGATTGACCCCGGATTGACACGGTGCCGCCGTGATTGGATGTTCGGTAGGAAGCGGTTCGGCGAAGGAGACCCCGATGAGACGACAGACCCTGATGGCCTCGGCCGCATTTGCGCTCGTATTCGCGAGCCCCGCCTTGGCCCAGCAGGTTTCGCCGTCCGAGGCTGAAAGCATCCAGCAGCGGCTCACCCGCTATCTGCCGCAGGAGATGATCGACGCCGGCCTCGTGACCGTCAAGGCCGCCTCCTCGTTCTACGAGCTGCGCTTCAACCCGACGGTGCTACTCGAGAAGGCGAAGACGGGGCCGGTGACCGTCGAAGGCCTGAAGCCGATGACCGCCTATCTCAGGCCGATGCCGGAGGGCACCTATCGCGTCGAGGCGAACGACAGTTTCGACATCAAGGGCACGGTCGATGCAGCACCGGGCAAGAATTCCTTCACCTACCTCATCGATTCGATGAAGCTCGACGGGATCTATGATCCGGAGATTCTCTATTTTACCTCCGCAGACTGGACGGCGCAGAAGATCGCCTTCTCCACCACCTCGCCGCAGGAGAGCGTCACGGCCAGCATCGGCGAAACCGCGATGCGCGTTGCGGCCGAGAAGCGGGGAGAAGGTACGCTCGACGTGACGAGCACGGGCGTGATGAAGGCCTTTGCCGAGACGATTACCGGCGGGCCGAGTGGCCGGGTCGATATCGGCGCCGATACGATCGATATCGATGTCAGCATGGATGGCGCCCGCTACAAGGTGATGCAGGACCTCGTCTTCTTCATTCTCGACAACATGCACAAGGACAAGCTCGAGGCGGCGGATGCCGCGCGGCTGAAGGAGATGCTGCGTGCCTCCCTGCCGGTCTTCGACAATCTGACCGAAACGATCAAGGCGTCGAACGTCACGGTCGGCACGGACAAGGGCCTCTTCGGGGCTGACACTGTCACCTACGATATCAACATGAACGGCATCGCCCATTCCACGCGCGTGGGCTTCGGCTTCGGCGTGGAGAAACCGAAAGCCCCAGCCGGGGTCCTGCCGGCGGTCTTTGCAGAGGCGGTGCCCGAGCGGGCGACCTTCAAGGCGGCCGTCACCAATCTGGATCTTGCAGGTGCCGTCAACTACCTCGTCGACCATGCGGATTTCACCAAATCGGAGCCGTTGACGGAGGAGCAGAACAAGGAGATCGGCAAGATCGTGCTGCCGGACGGCACGATGACGGTCGAGTTCGAGGATGTTTCCGCCGTCTCGCCGATCTACGACGTGCACCTCTCCGGCAAGATGCTGGTCTATCCCGACCAGCAGGATCGCCACAGCGCCGACGTGACGATCACCATGCGCTCGTTCGACAAGACCGTCGCCTATCTCCAGAAGAACGCCGCTGCCGTGCCGCAGTTCGGCCAGGCGGCTTTCGGTCTGTTGATGATGAAGGGGCTTGCGCGCGACGCGGGTAGCGGGGCGCAGGCCTGGGATTTGAAGGTCGGCGAGGACGGCAAGGTGCTGATCAACGGCCAGCCGTTGCCGTTCCAGCAGTAAGGGTCAGCCGCGGCGCTTTGCCGTGAACCTTGCAAGCGCCAGCATCAGGCCACCACCGATCAGCCCCCAGAATGCGCCGGAAATTCCGGCGAACGAGACGCCCGAGGCGGTGACGAGGAAAGTCACCGCCGCCGCCTCGCGGCTTTCCGGTTCCTTGAAGGCGTTGAGTGCCGAGCCGGCGAATGCGCTGATCAGCGCGAGGCCGGCCACCGCCTGGATGAGGATCGGCGGGGCGAGGCTGACGAAGGCCGTGACCGCGCCGGCGGCGAGGCCGAAGATCACATAGAAAATGCCCGCGTTGATCGCCGACCAGTAGCGTTTGGCCGGGTCGGGATGTGCGTCGCTGCCGGCGCACATGGCGGCGGTGATGGCGGCAAGATTGACCGCATGGCCGCCAAAGGGCGCGGAGAGCAGGGAAAAGAAGCCGGTGACGGCGAAGAGCGGGCCGGGTTTGGGCTCGTAGTGGTTCACCTTCAGGACGGCGATGCCCGGAATGTTCTGCGACGCCATGGTGACGATGAAGAGCGGCAGGGCAATGCCGACCAGGCCGGCAAGCGTGAAGGCGGGCATCACGAGTTCCGGCTTCGGCAGCAGCGATTCGCCAAGCCCCGCAAAAGCGCCCTCCGGAATGTCGATGCCGAAGGCGAGCACCACGACGAAGGCGGCCAGCGCTGCCGGCACGGCGTAGAGCCGGTTGATGCTGCCGACGACGACCCAGGCGATGACAATGGGCAGGCCGAGCAGCGGATCGAAGGCAATGGCTTTCACCGGCGCAAAACACAGCCCGATCAGCACGCCGGCAAGCATGGCATTGGCGAGCGTCGCCGGAATGGCCGCGACCATGCGGCCGAGCGGCTTCCACAGTCCGGCAATGATGATCAGCACGGCGCACACGAGAAAGCCGCCGACCGCCGTGGCAAACCCGCCCTCGACCGCGCCGGAACTGGCGAGCAGTGCTGCACCCGGCGTCGACCACGCGATGGAAATCGGCAGGCGCGTCGCGGCGCTCAGCACGATGGCGCAAACGCCCATCGACACGGACAGCGCCATCAGGCCGGACGCGGCCTGTGCCTCCGTGGCGCCGACACCCGTCAGGCCATGCAGGACGACGGCGAAGGAACTGGCAAAGCCGACAAAGGCGGTGAGCAGGCCCATGAACAGGGCTTGGGCGGAAAAGTCACGGAACATGGCAGGATCGATGCTGAAAAGGATGTGCTGCACTGGTAACAGGCGGCGCGGGGCTTGGAAACAGGCTTGTGACGCTGCCGGCGGGTCAAAAGCCGTAGCCCAAAACGGTCGACCCGATCTTGGACCTTCGTCCGGCTGGACCAGCCGTCCGAAACATGGGTATAGTCTGGTGCGTTGTATTTTTATGCGACGATCGGTCGGAAGCCCTCGGGAGGAGAGCGGATGTCTGCGCGTTTCGATCACGCGGATCATGTGAACACCGTTGCGGCCCATACCTCGGCGGCGGCGAGTTCCCCTGTGGCTGCTTCCTGGCGTCGCTGCCTGACCCTGCACGGCCTGACGCCGGAAGAAGCCCGCGTGCCGTGGCGACTGACAGAATCCGAATTCCACCATGCCCGCGCCCGCTCCAGCGTGTTGATCGAAGAGGCGCGCGGCGAGATCGACCGGCTTTTCGCCACGGTCGGCAAGGCCGGTTGCTGCCTGCTGCTGACGGACGAGAACGGCATAGCGCTCGAACGGCGTGGTGCTGCGGGTGACGACCGCGATTTCCGTGGTGTCGGGCTCTGGTCCGGCACCGTCTGGAGCGAGGCGAGCGTCGGCACCAACGGCATCGGCACGGCGCTTGCCGACGAGCGGCCGGTGCTTATTCTGCGCGACCAGCATTTCCTCTCGCAAAACACCGGGCTGTCCTGCACGACGGCGCCGATCCGCGATCACACCGGTCGTATCGCTGCCGCCATCGACATTTCCACATGCCGTGACGATGCCAACGACATGACCATGTCGATCCTCTCGCAAGCGGTGCGTGATGCGGCTGCCCGCATCGAGGCGGGCCTCTTCCGCCGCGCCTTTTCCACAGCCCGCATCCTTCTCGTGCCGGCCGAAAGCCGTACCGCGCCGGCGCTGCTGGCGGTCGATCGCGACGATCTCGTGCTCGGCGCCACGCGCGCCGCCCGTCAGATGCTCGGCCTCGACGACCGGCGGATCGCGACCGGCATTGCGGCCTCCGATCTGCTGCACGAGGACCGGGCGGAGGAGGGGCGTGACCTCGACGACGCGGAGCGCGCAGCCCTTCGCCGCGTCCTCACGCGCGCCGGCGGCAATGTCAGCCAGGCGGCGGACCTGCTCGGCATCAGCCGCGCGACGCTCTATCGGAAGATGAAGAAGCTCTCCATCAACTGAATGCCCGGAATGTTGCGGCGCAGCACAGCCTGTCGCATCCACCTGTCTCAATTCTGAAACAGTCCCCGCCGCCATCGCCGGCTGGCCTCTACCGCTCCCCCACGAAGCGCAGCACCATGCTCTCGACGGCCCAACCGGGTCTCTTTGGGAGGAATTGACATGCTGCATCAGAAGATCGTCGAAAACCCGTACAAGGCGAAGTACGGCAATTTCATCGGTGGTGAATGGAAGGAGCCGGTGGCGGGCCGCTACTTCGACAACATCACGCCGATCACCGGCGGCAAGCTCTGCGAAGTCGCCCGCTCCGACGCTGCCGATATCGAGCTCGCCCTCGACGCGGCCCACGCCGCCAAGGACAAGTGGGGCCGCACCTCGGCAACCGAGCGCTCCAACATCCTGATGAAGATCGCCCAGCGCATGGAGGACAATCTCGACCTCCTCGCCCGCGCCGAAACCTGGGATAACGGCAAGCCGCTGCGCGAAACGCTCGCCGCCGACATTCCGCTCGCGATCGACCATTTCCGCTACTTCGCTTCATGTGTTCGCGCGCAGGAAGGCACGATCGGCGAGGTCGACCACGAGACCATCGCCTATCACTTTCACGAGCCGCTCGGCGTCGTCGGCCAGATCATTCCGTGGAACTTCCCGATCCTGATGGCCACCTGGAAGCTGGCACCGGCCCTTGCCGCCGGCAACTGCGTCGTGCTGAAGCCCGCCGAACAGACGCCGTCGTCGATCCTCGTCTGGGCCGAACTCATCGGCGACCTGCTGCCGGCCGGCGTGCTCAACATCGTCAACGGTTTTGGTCTGGAAGCCGGCAAGCCGCTTGCCTCCAACCCGCGCATCGCCAAGATCGCCTTCACCGGCGAGACGACGACCGGCCGCCTGATCATGCAATATGCCAGCCAGAACCTCATTCCGGTCACGCTGGAGCTGGGCGGCAAGTCGCCGAACATCTTCTTCTCCGACGTGATGAACGAGGACGACGACTATCTCGACAAGGCGCTCGAAGGTTTTGCGATGTTCGCGCTGAACCAGGGCGAGGTCTGCACGTGCCCGAGCCGCGCGCTGGTGCATGAAAAGATCTATGATCGCTTCATGGAAAAGGCGATCAAGCGCGTCGAAAAGATCGTGCAGGGCAACCCGCTCGACACCGCGACGATGATCGGGGCGCAGGCCTCCTCCGAGCAACTGGAAAAGATCCTGTCCTATATCGACATCGGCCGGCAAGAAGGTGCGGAAGTGCTGACCGGCGGCGGGCGCAACGATCTCGACGGCGACCTTTCCGGCGGCTATTACGTCAAGCCGACCGTCTTCCGCGGTCACAACAAGATGCGCATCTTCCAGGAGGAAATCTTCGGACCGGTGGTTTCGGTCACGACCTTCAAGGACGATGCGGAAGCGCTCGCCATCGCCAACGACACGCTCTACGGTCTCGGCGCCGGCGTGTGGAGCCGCGAAGCGAACCGTTGCTACCACTTCGGCCGCGATATCCAGGCCGGTCGTGTGTGGACCAACTGCTACCATGCCTATCCGGCCCATGCTGCCTTCGGCGGCTACAAGCAGTCGGGCATCGGCCGCGAGACGCACAAGATGATGCTCGACCACTACCAGCAGACCAAGAACATGCTGGTCAGCTACTCTCCCAAGGCGCTCGGTTTCTTCTGAGCGACCGCCCGTCCTTCTCCCCGGCCTCCCCGAGAGAAGGCGATCGACGGGTGGTGGAGCCCTGTCCGCCGTTGCTCCACGCCCCATCCCTCTCCCCGCTGCCCGGGGGGAGGGAAAACGCGTCAAGGGAGCCGTGCCATGTCTGAAATTGCGACCGAACCGCGCGTGGTGGCGACCGATGCCGCCCTTGCACTCATCCGGGAGATCCAGGCGGATCATCCCGAAATCCTGTTCCACCAGTCGGGGGGATGCTGCGACGGCTCGTCACCGATGTGCTATCCGGCGGACGACTACATCGTCGGAGACCGGGACGTGAAGCTCGGCGAGATCGGCGGCGTGCCGGTCTATATCAGCGAGAGCCAGTTCGGGGTGTGGCAACACACGCAGCTGATCATCGACGTCGTGCCCGGCCGCGGCGGTATGTTCTCGCTCGACAATGGCCGGGAAAAACGCTTCCTCACCCGCTCGCGCCTGTTCGGCGGTGGCGAGGCCTGTCCGCTACCCGCACGCTGAACGTCACCCGGTTGGCTCAAATGCAAAACCCCGCCGTTTGGACGGCGGGGTTCTGGTCATGCGCGTTGGTCGAACTGATGCTCAGCGTGCAGGGCACTCGCCGGGGCGAATGACGCGGTAGCCTGCAGCGCCCGCAGAGCAGGTATTGCCGAAGGTCTTGACGTCACGGCCACGCTGTCCGCAGACCGGATTGTATTCCATCGTGCAGGCGCGCTGATCACGCGGACGCTCGCGGTCCCCTTCATCGCGGTTGCGATCCCGTTCCCGCTCGCGGTCGCTGCGGTTGTCCTCGCGATCCCGATCCCGATCGCGCGGACGATCCCGGCCGTCGCCGCTGTCAGTCCAGCCACTGTCGGGACGGCGGATCTGGCACTCGCCGCGGCCGATGACGTCGAAGCCGCTCGAGCGTGCCTCGCAGGCATTGGCAAACGTCTGGCGGTCACGGCCACGCGAGCCGCAGACCGGTGCATATTCGCGCGTGCAGGCACGGCCTTCATCCGGACGCGGGTCCGGTCGACCGCCGGGACGGCACTCACCGCGACCGACGATCTGGAAGCCGCTGGAGCGCGCTTCGCAGGCATTGGGAAACGTCTGGATATCACCGGGTCGCGAGCCGCAAACCGGGTCATATTCCCTGGTGCACATCTGCGGGCGTGGGTCGTAGCCGCCGCCCTGGTCGACATCGACCTGGCAAGCCGCCAGCGTGCCGGCGGCGAGAAGGATGGCTATGCGTCCCGCCAGCCGGGATAAGAAAGGCGATATCAAAGTCATGGGTCCTCCTAGCGAATCTTAGTGGACCCTATCGCAAAACCGATAGATCCGGTATTGGCGCTGGCTTAAAAAACAGGGGCTGATTGAGACGCGCTAGGTCACGCAACCTATGCAGGGCATGGGCCAGATCGGGACTTGCGACCGCCGGATTGGCTTCAGTCGAAGAGGCTGGAAACCGACTCTTCCGCGCTGGTGCGGTTGATCGCTTCGCCGAGCAGGTTGGCAGTCGAGATGACGCGGATATTGTGCGCCGACTGGACGGCCGTAGTCGGCTGGATCGAGTCGGTGATCACCAGTTCCTTGAGCTTGGAAGAGGTGACGCGCGCGACGGCGCCGCCGGAGAGCACGCCGTGCGTGATATAGGCGGTGACGCTGGTCGCGCCGTTCTTGAGCAGCGCTTCGGCAGCGTTGCAGAGCGTGCCGCCCGAGTCGACGATGTCGTCGATCAGCAGACAGTCCTTGCCGGTGACGTCACCGATCACATTCATGACTTCGGATTCGCCTGCGCGCTCACGGCGCTTGTCGACGATCGCCAGCTGGCAATCGAGACGCTTGGCAAGCGCGCGGGCGCGCACCACGCCGCCGACGTCCGGCGAGACGACCATGACGTTTTCGAGATTGTAGTTTTCCTTTACGTCACGCGCCAGGATCGGCACGGCGTAGAGGTTGTCGGTCGGGATGTCGAAGAAGCCCTGGATCTGGCCGGCGTGCAGGTCGAGCGTCATCACGCGGTCGGCGCCGGATTCGGTGATCAGGTTGGCGACGAGCTTTGCCGAGATCGGCGTGCGCGGACCGGGCTTGCGGTCCTGACGGGCATAACCGAAATAGGGGATCACGGCCGTGATGCGGCGCGCCGAGGAGCGGCGCATGGCATCGATCATGATGAGCATTTCCATCAGGTGATCATTGGTCGGGAACGAGGTCGACTGCACGACGAAAACGTCCTCGCCGCGCACATTCTCCTGGATTTCTACGAAGATTTCCTGGTCTGCGAAGCGTCTGACCGTAGCCCGGCCGAGCGGAACATTCAGATAATTGCAGATCGCTTCGGCCAGAAGCCGGTTCGAATTGCCCGCGAAAACCTTCATTTATGGTCCGCCTGTGGATTAAGCTGATGGGGGGCGTTTAAGCGGCTCAAACCGCGAATGCAAGGGCCTTGCCGCATCGGAAAAGCGAATCTTCGCATTTCGCTGTGATTTACCGTTTCAGCAGTCCCGGAGTGCCTAACAAAACCTCTCGGGATCGACCTGCTGGTGCTTTTTGCCTTTCGCGTCGTCGCCGACCCTTGTCGATGCCGATAACACTGCCTTTGGTCGGCTCCCGACGGGCGGATGAAAATCTCCTGGCAAGCCTTCGCCCGGAGGGTTTGTCCGGCTCCCTTAACCCGGCGCAGTGCCGCGCCAGTCGAGATATTGGCGGATCGTCTTCTGGGCGATGCCTTCCATCGTGCGGGACGGTACGGCAGCCCACGGATCCGATGCGGTGCCCGAGACGGTTTCCTGTCCCTGGATGCGGTGCAGCCGCGCGCCGCTGCCATCGAGAACGTCCCAGACATAGACGACGGTCGTCTTGCCACCGTCGTTCAAGGCGGAGAAGTAGCCCTTCAGGATGTATTTGCTGGAATTGTCGGAGGCGCTGCGGATCTTCAGGCCGTTCGAGCGGGCTTCAGCGCCAAGGCGCTTGGAGAGCGGGGTCACGGCCTCGACCGGCGCACCGATAATCGGCAGGAAGCGGATCGTCTCGCCGGTCTCGGCTGTGGGCGAGACGGCTGCAACCTCTTCCGCGCCGGTCGATGTTTCCGCCGCGAGCGAGCGTTGTGCGGTGGTGCGGGCGAGTGTGGTGTCGGATTGCGTCGTGTTGCGGCCGGTATTGTTGCGGGCGAGCGCATCGGCCTGGGCCTCCAGCGTGCCGGCGGTATCCGCGCCCGTCGTGCTGCCGGCCTCGGCCGATGGCGTGAAGGCCGTTCTCTGGGTTGTCGAGGTGGCCGGCGTCGTGGTTACAGACGTCGTCTGGGCGCTCATCTGATCAAGGTCGTTCTGGGTGACGGGCGGCGAATTGAACCCGCCGCCACCGACATCGACCTGTGGTGTCAGCGCGTCGGTGCTGTTGCAGCCGGCAAGGGCGGCAATCAGGCCGATCACTGCCAGCCGCTTCATCAGCTCTTGCATCGTTCTCGTCCGTGTTTCTCCGAAGGCCTTTTGCCTCCTCCGTGCCCCGCAACGATTTATGGGTATCGGCCGAAGGCCTGTCAATTGCGGGATCTGGCAGGCCGGCGATCGATCCATCACACCGCGATGAAATCAAGCCCGTAGCGTGACAGCGGCTTCGGCGTGTCGGTCGTCGTCAGATAGGTCTGGCCGAGCGTCATCGCGGTGCCGCTATCGGAATCGAAAATGATCGTATGCACGAAGAGCGACATGTTCGGCTCGATTTCCTGGGGATTGCCGAGGAGGAAGGCCTGCAGGTCCATCCAGGAGGGGGCGAAGCGGGCGCCGACCGAGTATCCGCAGGTGTTCAACCGATGGCGGGCGAGGCCGCGCTCATCGATGATACGGGCAAAGGTCTCGAAAACGGTGCCGAAGGTGTTGCCGGGGCGAAGCACCATTTCCATCGCCTGAATGGCCTCGCGGCAGGTGCTGTAGAGTTCGCGGTGGCGGGCGGTCGGCTCGCCGATGAGGGCGGTGCGCATCATCGGGGCATGATAGCGGGCACTGACGCCGGCCCATTCGATCGTCAACTGGTCCTGGGCATCGAGCCGGCGCCGGCCGGATTTCGAGCGGCAGAGCAGGGCATCGACGCCGGAGCCGATGACGAATTCGTTGGCGGGATAATCGCCGCCGCCGGCGAGCACGGCGCCCTGCAGGGCGGCAAGGATCGCGGCCTCGTCACCGCCCGGCACGATGAGCGGCAGGGCGGCAGCCAGCGCGTCGTCCGAGAGGACGGCCGCGCGCTCGACATAGGCGATCTCGGCAGGGCTCTTGATGAGCCGGAGCCGGCTGACAATGTTCGAAGCATCGACGATCTGGCCGAAGCTCTGGAGCTGGATGTCGAGCTGGCGGGCATTGCGGCCGGTCAGGCCGTGCGTGTCATATTCGATGCCGATGCGGCAGCCGAGCAGATCCATATCGGACAGCAGGTTTTTCAGATCCATCGTCGGGTCCGCATTCATGCGGTCGATCCAGATCTCGATTTTCCCGATGTTGGAGGTGTGGCGCGCCTGGCGCAGGTCCGCCGAACGCGTCAGCAGAACCATGCTGCCGTCGGCCTTGACGACCAGCGTCTGGAAGAAGCAGTAGCCGAACGTGTCGTAGCCGGTCAGCCAGTACATGCTCTCCTGCGCGAAAAGCAGCATGGCGTCGATTTTTTCCTCCCGCATGCGGGCGGTCAGGCGCTGGAGTCGGTTGGCGTATTCCTCGGTATCGAAGTGAAGTGCCATTGTGGTGTCTCCGTCGTCTTCGTCTGTTTTGGGGCGTTACGCCCGTATCATGATCGCCGATATCTGGCGGCCGTAGTCGGGTTCCTGACGGTGCGTCGTGCGCCGGTAGGAGAAGAAGCGATCTTCGTCGGGATAGGTGCAGATATCCAGGTTTTCCGCGGTCACCCCGGCATCGCTCAAGCGTTGCGTGGTCAGGCCCGGCAGGTCGAACATCGCGTGATCGAGCTTTCCCGACGGCGTGAAATAACGCGCATAGGCCTTGTCGACGCCAAGAAAACGCTCAACGAATTCCGGGCCGACCTCGTAGTTGCGCCGACTGATGGAGGGACCGAGGCTGGCAAGGATGTTTTGCCGCTTGGCGCCGAGCTTTTCCATGGCGGTGATGGTGCTTTCCAGCACGCCGTAGAGCGCGCCCTTCCAGCCGGCATGAGCGGCACCGACGACGCGGGCGTCGGGGTCGCAGAACAGGATCGGGCCGCAGTCCGCAGCCAAAACGCCGAGCACGATGCCGGGCGTGGCGCTGACCATCGCGTCGGCCTCCGGGCGGGCACCGTCATAGCTATCATCGACAACCACGACATCCGGCGAATGGACCTGATGCACCGTGGCGAGGCGCTCGGGGGTTGCGGAAAACCAGCGGGCGACGCGGGCGCGATTCTCGATGACGTTCTTGCGCTCATCCTTCGAGCCGAGGCCGACATTGAGGCCGCGATAGATGTCCTGCGAGACGCCGCCGGCGCGGGTGAAGAAGCCGTGCTGCACCGTTTTGCCGGCACGTTCTGCCAGCAGCGGGCTTTCGATCGGGGCGGGAAATGCTTGGTCCTTCATGGTCTCTCGGCTGGGCTTGGGGACGGATCGCCAGGCAAAAATGTCGCCGGGGCATGCGGGCTGCAAATCGGGCCGGATGTTGTCGGGCCTTGCCCCCTCTGTCAATCCGGCTGGCGGAAAGGAAAAAGTGAAAGCGATGCGCTGCCGACGGCCAAGACCTTGAAAAGATCACCCATTTTGCCCGCGCCGGAGCCGGCAAGCCGGGCGACGTCGTTCAGGATCGACTGCTGCGTCGCCTCGTCGCGGTGACGGCCGAGCGCGGAGGCGCGTTCGCCGATACCGAGGCCGACGAGGAAATCGCCCTGGTGCAGCATGCCGTGCACATGGAGGCCGGCCGCGGCAGCCGCGCCGGCAAGGCGCTCGAAATCGACATGGCTTGTCAGGTCGGCCTCGCCGGGATGGGCGAGCGGCGGGTCGAAGTCGTGTTTCAGCACCGCCTGGAGCGTATCGCCGAAGCCGGTGACGAAATGACCGTAGTCGATCGCCAATGCGGTGCCGCCGAAGCGGGCGATGCGCTCGCCGATCGTCGCCATGACCGCTTCGCGGGCCGGAGCGATCTCGAAGATCGTGCCGTCGGGAACATTTTTGTGATGGTCCGGCAGCAGGGCCGGATCGATGCCGGCGACCCCGGCGGCGAAGGTCAGTTCGTCCTCGGCATCGAGGCCGACCATGCGCTCGCGGAAGCCGGATGGGGTCTTGATGAACTGGCGGATCGGGATGGCGTCGAAAAGCTCGTTGGCGGCAAGCAGCACGAAGCCGTCCGGCAGCTCCTCGAAACTGTCGTGCCAGGTGACGCGCGCGGCGTGCATGCCGAGCGTCTCATGCTGGAGGGCGCGCAGCTTCGGGCTGGTCTCGATCAGGTGGATCGTCGCGGTCTCGTAAAGCTGCGGCGCGAGCTTGACGATGACACGCAGCATATCGGCCATCATCGTGCCGCGGCCGGGGCCGATCTCGGCGATCCGCACCTCTGCCGGTCCGCCATGCTTCTGCCAGGCGTGCACGAGGAAGATGCCGAGCATTTCGCCGAAGAGCTGGCTCACCTCCGGTGCGGTGACAAAGTCACCGGCGCGGCCGAAGGGGTCGCGGGTACGGTAATAGCCGTGTTCGGGATCGGCGAGGCAGAGTGCGAAATAGTCGGTGATGCTGATCGGGCCGTTGATGCGGATCAGCGCCTTGATCTTGCGGGCGAGGGGTGTCGGCATGGGCTACCGTCCGCTCAGGCGCTGACTGGGCGAGCCGCACGGGCGCGAACAATCGCCCAGAGGCCAAGTGCCAGCATCGGCAGCGACAGCAGCATGCCCATGGTCAGCCAACCGCCGAGGAGATAACCGAGCTGCGGATCCGGCTCGCGGAAGAATTCGACCGTGATGCGCGAGAGGGCATACCCTGCCACGAAGATGCCGGTGACGAGGCCGGGGCGCTTCAGCGCGCCGAAACGGTAGATGGCGATCGCCAGGACGGCGAGCAGCACGATGCCCTCCAGGCCTGCCTCGTAGAGCTGGCTCGGGTGGCGGGCGAAGGGGCCGGCTTCCGGGAAGATCACGGCCCAGGGCGCATCGGAAAGGCGGCCCCAGAGTTCGCCGTTGACGAAGTTGGCGATGCGGCCGAAGAACAGGCCGATAGGCACCACCGCGGCGACGATGTCGAACAGGCTCCAGATGGCAATGCCGTTGCGCCGGGCAAACAGGATCATGGCGAGCGTCGTGCCGGCAAGGCCGCCATGGAAGGACATGCCGCCGTTCCACACCTGGAGGGCGCGCAGGGGATCGGCGGCGACGTTCGGAAAATCGTAGAACAGGATGTAACCGATACGGCCACCCAGAATGATGCCGACGGCCGCCCAGACGAGGAAATCGTCAAGTTGCACGCGCGTTGCCGGTGCCTCGCCAGCCCACAGCCGCGGCGTCTCGACCAGCCGGCGCGCATAGAACCAGCCCAGCATGATGCCCACGACATAGGCGATGCCATACCAGTGCACAGCGACGGGGCCGATCGAAAAGGCGATCGGGTCGATCTCCGGATAGGGCATGATGGCGAAAAGCTGGGCGATGTTCGTCAAGGTTTTGATCTTCCTGTTTTGCGCGGAAGATGGCGACGCCTCGTGGCAGGGTCAAGGCGATAAATCGTGATGGGGGGTGCCGCAGCGGCTGCCACGGGCGCCGATCCACCGGAATCCGCTTGCAAGCCGCGCCGTCAAACCCTACCTCAGTGCCAAGGCGCGGGATAGGAATGCCCGCAGGACCACCATCGACACCCGAGGAGGGCAGACCATGACCACCGGTGCGAACCGCATTCTCGACGACTTCGCCAAGCTGATGACCGATGCCGCCGGCGCCGCGCAGGGCGTGCGCAAGGAGGCCGAGACGGTGTTCCGCGCTCAGGCCGAGCGCTTCATCAACGGCATGGACCTCGTCAAGCGCGAGGAATTCGAAGCGGTGCGCGAAATGGCAGTCAAGGCGCGGGACGAAAACGACGCGCTTTTGAAGCGCATCGAGGCCCTGGAAGCCCGTCTCAACGCGAACGGCTGAGCCGTTTCAGCACAGGTTTTGACCATCAGGACTCGGTTGGCGTGATTCACATCGCGCCAACCGTTTTTTTTAATAAAATTTTTACCCCTGTGGACACTTCCGAAAAGCTGTTTTCGCAGAGTCCCTTACCCGCCCCACCTGAATCTTTTTCACAACCTCTGTCCACAACCGGGCGGAGAAAATGGCGGCTTAGGGGCTGGCGCCGTGACTCCGCCGTTATACACTGATTTTAAATGATGATTCGAGAATGGCAGCGCAAGCTTCGGACAGGGTAAGTCGTCCAGAGTGCTTGTAGTGCCGAGCAATCATTCAGTGTTGTTTCCGGAGTTTGGTTTGCCGCGCCGTGTGTGTAAGCACGATAGCGCATGCCTTCCGGCCTAGAAGGTGATGCATGAGCCTTATGGAATTGGATATCGGACGTCAGTCCAACCCGGTCGATATGATCGAATTCGTCGCAGCCAACAATGACTGGACATTCGAGCGGTCGGGCGAAGACGAGATCGCGATGACCGTCGAAGGCAAGTGGGCGGACTACCACGTCTCCTTCTCCTGGATGGAAGAGTTCGAGGCGCTGCACCTTGCCTGCGCCTTCGACATCAAGGTCCCGGAAAGCCGGGTCACCGAAGTGCATTGCCTGCTGTCGCATGTGAACGGGCAGGTGCTCATGGGGCATTTCGACCTGTGGCGCCGCGAGGACGTGGTGATCTTCCGCCAGTCGCTGCTGCTCGCCGGCGGCGCGGAGCCCACGAACCGACAGGTCGAGGTGCTGCTCTCCAGCGCGCTTGAATCCTGCGAAGCCTATTTCCAGGCGTTCCAGTTCGTCGTCTGGTCCGGCATGGACGCCCAGTCCGCCGTCGATGCGGTGCTTTTCGAGACAGTCGGAGAGGCTTGAAGATGGCGGTTGCAGCTTCGGGCCCCATTGTTCTCATCGGCGCTGGAAACATGGGCGGCGCGATGCTGGCCGGCTGGCTGAAAAGCGGCATTTCCGGCTCCTCGGTGATCGTGATCGATCCCGGCCCGCAGCCTGCCATGGCCAAGCTGATCGCCGACAACGGCGCGCGTCATGAGACGTCTGCGCCTGAAGGCGTGAAGGCCGGCGTGATCTTCGTTGCCGTGAAGCCGCAGGTCATCGATCAGGTCCTGCCGCCGTTGAAGGGTCTCGTAGGGCCTGAGACGGTCGTCGTCTCGGTCGCTGCCGGCAAGACGATCGCCAATCTCGAAAGCCATCTCGGCGAGGCCGCCACCGTGCGCGCCATGCCCAACACGCCGGCGATGATCGGCCGCGGTGTCACGGGCGCTTTCGCCAATGCGCGTGTTTCCGAAACGCAGCGCGATTTCGTGCATTCTTTGCTCAAGGTGAGCGGCCCCGTCGAGTGGGTCGCGACCGAGGGCGATATTGACGCCGTCACGGCGGTCTCGGGCAGCGGCCCGGCTTATGTCTTTTATCTCGTCGAGTGCATGGCGGAGGCGGGTCGCAAAGCTGGCCTGCCGGCGGACCTCGCCATGCGTCTCGCACGGGAAACCGTCGCGGGGGCTGGTGAATTGCTTCACCAGTCCCCCGACGACGCCAGCCGTCTGCGCCAGAACGTGACCTCTCCCGGCGGCACCACTGCCGCGGCTCTTGCCGTCCTCATGGCGGAGGATGGTATGCAGCCGCTCTTCGACAAGGCGATCGCCGCCGCCCGCACGCGCGCCGAGGAACTGGCGGGCTGATAGCCTTCCAAGGAATATTCCATGACCGAAACCATTACCTATGCCGATTTCGAACGCGTCGATATTCGCGTCGGCACCATCATCGAAGCGCTGCCCTTCCCGGAAGCGCGCAAGCCGGCCTACAAGCTGACGATCGACTTCGGCCCCGAGATCGGCACCAAGAAGTCGTCGGCGCAGATCACCGTGCACTATACGCTGGAAGACCTCGTCGGCCGCCAGGTGCTCGCCGTCGTCAACTTCCCGCCGCGCCAGATCGGCCCGGTGCGCTCGGAAGTCCTGACGCTCGGTTTCGAGGATGAAGCCGGTGCGATCGTTCTCGCCGGTGTTGATCACCCGGTGCCGAACGGCAAGAAGATGTGCTGATCCGAAAAGGTCAGTGAATATCGCGCGACAGCGGCGGCCCTAGCCGGAAGTCGGTGAATTCAGCTTCGAAACCCTCGCGCTGGGGCGAACAGGCCATCAGCCCGACGGACAGCTCCGAAAATTCCGGTGGGAAATAGGCGAGGCGGGCCACGCGCCATTCGGTCATGGCATCCGTCCGATACTGGATGAAAAGCGAGTCGCCATTGTGGGTGACGCGTACGGAAATCAGGTCGAAATCGTGATCGATGCGGAAGGCGGACCAATCCGAATGGCCGCGCGTCACGACGACGCTGAAATGCTTCGCACCATCGGTGTATTCGATGCCACACTTCACCCAGCTTCTTTCGTCGTGGCGGATCATCAGGCCCGCTTGATCGTAGAGCGTTTCGTATTGTCCGCGAAACGTCGTTTCCAGCGTGAAATCACCGGTCCATTGCCGATGCAGGAAATGGCCGCTGTCCGGCTGGAAGCCGTAATAGGTGCGCTGCCAGAAGTCGGTCTTGAGGCCCGTGCGGAGATGCAGATGGCCATCGCGAACCGAGGTCGCCGTCGGCGGGTTGAGCCAGGCCATATCGTTGAAGGGGTCGTCGTTCATCGGCTCACCCCGTCGATTATCAGGCAGGAATACGGATCGTCGCCCGCAGGCCGCCCATCGGGCTGTCCGAGAGCGTGACATTGCCGCCATGGCTGCGTGCGATGTCGCGCGCAATCGCAAGACCAAGGCCGGTGCCCGACGCATCGAGATTGCGCGCTTCGTCAAGGCGGAAGAACGGCTTGAAGACATCGTCGCGCGAGCGCTCGGGAATGCCCGGCCCGTCGTCGTCCACCGTGATCGTCAGCCATTTGGCGCGGTGGCGCGCCTCGACATGCACGGTCTTGGCATAGCGCATGGCATTCGAGACGAGGTTTCCGACGAGGCGGCTGAAGGCGGTCGGGCGCACCATGACTTGGTCGTCGCCGTCGATATCGCTGGAGAAGGCGCGGTCGTGCAGTTCCGCCTCCAGCGAAAATTTCTCGAACAGGTTCGAAAGCCGCAGCTCGCCGACATCCTCTTCCGCATCGCCGCGCGCGAAGGAGAGATACCCTTCGAGCATGGTCTGCATGTCCTCGACATCCTTGTTGAGGCCTTGCAGGTCCGGATTGTCGCCGGCAAGCGCCAGTTGCAGCTTGAAGCGGGTGAGGATGGTGCGCAGGTCGTGGCTGACGCCGGTGAGCATTGCTGTGCGCTGCTCCATCTGGCGTTCGATGCGCTCGCGCATCAGGATGAAGGCGAGGCCGGCGCGGCGCACCTCATCGGCACCTCGCGGCGCAAAGTCCTCGCGCATCTTTTGGCCCTTGCCAAAACTTTCCGCCGCTTGCGCCAGATGCAGGATCGGGCGGATCTGGCCGCGCAGGAACAGGATGGAGATGCCGATCAGCACGAGCGAGGTGCCGACCATCCAGAGCAGGAAGATATGCGTATTGGAGGCGTAGGCCTGGTTGCGCCGCGCGTAGACGCGGAGAATCTTGTTGTCGAGCAGGATGCGAATCTCGACGAGATTGCTTTCGCCGACCGTGTCGATCCAGAAGGGCCGGCGGATCTGCCGGACGATTTCTTCGCTGAGAATCTCATCGAGGATGTTGAAGAACGGTTTTGAACGCGGCGGCGGCAGTTCTGTACCCGGCTCGATGGCGACGTTGAGCTCCAGCCGTTCGCGCGCGATGCGGGCGATCTCGGTATAGTTGGTGTCCTGCGGATAGGTTTCGATCAGGTCGATGATGGCGGCGATGTCGCGGGTGACGGCCGTGGAAAGGCGCTGCGTGACGAGCTGCCAGTGGCGTTCCATGAAGACGAAGGCGACGACCGACTGGAGAAGCACCATCGGGATGATGATGATGAGCAGCGAGCGCGCATAGAGGCCTGTCGGCAGTTGCCGGCGCATCCAGCGGCCGAAACGCTTCCAGCCAAGGGCCGGCGCGCGCTCGATATCGCGCTTGAATGTCTCGAAGGTGGTCATAGCACCGGCATTTCCGCGTGGAACGACGCGATGGGCTTATCCTGGGATGGTAGTTGGCAGCACACGGTCAGACTTGCTCCACACTCAATCGATAGCCGATGCCGCGCACGGTCTGCAGCCACACCGGATTGGAAGGGTCTTCTTCGATCTTACGCCTCAAACGGTTGATCTGCACGTCGATAGTACGTTCACCGACGTCCGTTTCTTCGCCGATCAGTTCATGACGTGGGATCGTCTCGCCGGCACGCAACGAAAAGAGCAGCATGATTTCCTGTTCGCGGTCCGTCAGGCGGATGGTGTCGCCGCCGCGTTTCAGCTCCTTGCGCACGATGGAGAACGTGTAGGGGCCGAACATGACCTGCTCGATCTTGGGCGCGTAGGGGGCGGCATTGCGCTTCAGGATGTTGTTGATGCGTAGCACCAGTTCGCGCGGTTCGAACGGTTTTGACAGATAGTCGTCGGCGCCGGCCTCCAGGCCTTCGATGCGCGCTTTCGATTCGGCGAGCGCCGTCAGCATCAGGATCGGCACGGGGCGGATGTCGCGCAGGCTCTTCGTCAGCGACAGGCCGCTTTCGCCGGGCATCATCACGTCCATGATGATGAGGTCGAAATCGAGGCCGCGCAGCTTGCGCCGCGCCTCGTCGGCGTCGCCTGCGACGGTGACGCGAAAACCCTGTTCCATCAGGTAGCGGTTCAGAAGTTCGCGGATACGGGTGTCGTCATCGACGACGAGAAGGTGGGAAGCGTCGTCGGAGGGCGCGCCGGCAGCGGTCATCGTCTTGTCCTCCAGTCAGTCTGTCATTCGGTCTTTGTGTTCTGCATGCCGGTGAGGAACTGGATCACCGCCCGGCGGTCGTTTGCGTTCATCTCTTCGAATGCACGGGCGATGCGGCGGGATTGCGGCTCGGCGAGTGCCAGTGCAAGTTCCCGCCCGGCTTTTGTCGGATAGAGCTTGCGCTGACGACGATCCTCCGGCCCCGCCACCTGCTGGATATAGCCGGAATCGATGAGCTCCTTCAAGACACGCGCCAGGCTCTGCTTGGTTATCTTCAGCGTGTCGAGGAGATCGGCGACCGTCATGCCGGGTTCGCGGTTGACGAAGTGCACGACGCGGTGATGGGCGCGGCCGAAGCCGCTCTTTTCCAGGATCGCGTCGGGATCGGAAATGAAGTCGCGATAGGCGAAGAACAGGCCCTCGATAATTTCGAAGTCGATGCGGCCGTCGCCCGTCATGGCGTCCGCGTGCAGCTCGCTTGCGCCGTTCTTGTCCGGCATCTGTCGGGCCACGTTGTCATTTCCTTTCATGCTGTGCCGTCCCCGCGTAATTTATAGCAAGATATGTCAGGTTTGTTGACATATTTTTCCGCCCTTGTTAGGGTCCCGCCGTAATTGCGGTCCCGGGCGCTGATATCCGGTATTCTCCCGATTACCAATCTGGACTACCTTTTTGCTCAGGTAACCCCGCCTGTTTCTGGTTAGACCGCAACAGACGAAACAATCAACAGAAAGAATGGCGTGCGAGCGCCGGAGGATGATACGATGGCAGTTCCCTTTGACCAAATGGACGGACAGATCTGGTTCAACGGCGAATTCGTCGACTGGAAGGACGCCAAGGTTCATGTGCTGACGCACGGCCTGCACTATGCGAGCGCGGTGTTCGAAGGCGAACGCGCCTATGGCGGGCGCATCTTCAAGCTCACCGAACATAACCAGCGCCTGCACGCCTCGGCCGAAATCCTCGGCTTCAAGATTCCCTATTCCGTGGAAGAGCTGGATGCGGCCACCGTCGAGCTTCTGAAGCGCCAGGGCTTCTCCGAAGCCTATGCGCGGCCGATCGCCTGGCGCGGCTCGGAAATGATGGGCGTTTCGGCGCAGAACAATCGCATCAACGTCGCCATCGCCATCTGGCAGTGGGGCAGCTACTTCAATCCGACCGAGAAGCTGAAGGGCATTCGCCTCGACATCGCCGAATACCGCCGCCCCGACCCGAAGACCGCGCCGTCGAAATCGAAGGCCGCCGGCCTCTACATGATCTGCACGATCTCCAAGCATGCTGCCGAAGCCAAGGGCTATGCGGATGCGCTGATGCTCGACTATCGCGGCCAGGTGGCGGAAGCCACGGGCGCCAACGTTTTCTTCGTCAAGGACGGCGTCATCCACACGCCGGTGCCGGATTGCTTCCTCGACGGCATCACCCGCCGCACCGTGATCGAGCTGGCCAAGCGCCGCGGCTATCAGATCGTCGAACGGGTGATCATGCCGGAAGAGCTGTCGGACTTCTCCGAGTGCTTCCTGACGGGCTCTGCCGCTGAAGTGACGCCGGTTTCTGAAATCGGCCCGTACCGCTTCACGCCGGGCACCATCTCGGAGACGCTGATGAATGACTACATGAAGGAAGTCTATCCGGTCGCGGCTGCCGCCGAATAAACCGCCGGAAAGCGCTATCCGTTGAATAGGGCGGCCCGTGAGGGCCGCCTTTTTTCGTTCAGGCAGGCTTCTTGCCGAGCACGGCGCCGACGATTGCCGTCAGCACGCCGCCGCCGACGAGGCCGCCGATGCCGTTGGCAACGAGGCCCGAGAGGCCGGCTTCACCGCCCAGCATCTGCAAGAGAAAGCCGCCGCCGGCACCGCCGATGGCGCCGACAATGGTGCGGACGATCACGCTCACAGCCGCCTGTTTCAGGGCCGCTCCGGCGACGTTACCGCCAACCGCGCCCGCGATGAGCTGCGTGATGATGGGCATCAATGCTTCCATGACTTCCCCTCCGAAAGGTCCGCCCGGAATAGAGAGTGGTCCGAGCAGGACACTTGCCTCACTACCGGGGCGCAGCCTGGAGCCCGCGCGCCCGTTGCCGAAAAATTCGGCACCCGCAAGGTGCGGATAAATTTGGGATAAGTCAATTTGCCCGTGTGCGCCGTACACCGGAGTTTTGAACGAAAAGAGGCGGCCGCTGAGCGACCGCCTCTTCCTTCCCCGCAGTGGCTTGGTTGCCGCGGTTGTTATTCTGCTGCGATGACGCCCCGGCGGATCTGGTCTTCCTCGATCGATTCGAAGAGCGCGCGGAAATTGCCCTCGCCAAAACCTTCGTCACCCTTGCGCTGGATGAACTCGAAGAAGATCGGCCCGATCACGGTTTTCGAGAAGATCTGAAGCAGGATCTTCGTCATGCCGCCATCGACGACGCCTTCGCCATCGATCAGGATGCCGTGCTTCTTCATGCGTTCGACCGGCTCTTCATGGCCGACGACGCGCACATAGGAACGGTCGTAATAGGTGTCCGGCGGGCCCGGCATGAACTTCACGCCGTTGTCGGCGAGCCTGTCAGTCGCGTCGTAGATGCCATCCGTGCCGACGGCGATGTGCTGGATGCCTTCGCCCTTGTACTTCTTCAGGTATTCGACGATCTGGCTCGTCTCGTCCTTCGATTCGTTCAGCGGAATGCGGATCTTGCCGCAGGCCGACGTGATTGCGCGCGAGACGAGGCCGGTGATGCGGCCGTCAATGTCGAAGAAGTGGATCTGCTTGAAGGCGAAGAGTTCGCGGTAGAAATCCCACCACTTGTCCATATTGCCGCGATAGACATTGTGGGTGAGGTGGTCGAGGTAATAGAAGCCGACGCCCTGCGGCTTCGGATCGCGCGCGCCCGTCCATTCGAACTCGGCGTCATAGGCCGAGCCCTTGGCACCGTACTTTTCGACGAAGTAGAGCAGCGAGCCGCCGATGCCGACGATGGCGGGAACGTCGAGCGCCTTGTCGTCGCCTTCATAGGGCGTGGCACCCTTGGAGAGGGCATGTTCGAAGGCATGCCTTGCATCGACCACGCGCCAGGCCATAGAGGCGGCGCATGGGCCGTGTACATCGGCGAATTTCATGGCATGCGAGCCGGGCTCGGCATTGATGACGTAGTTGATGTCGCCCTGGCGCCAGACGGAGATTGCCTTGGTGTGGTGCGTGGCGACCTTGCTGTAGCCCATGCGGGCAAACAGCTCTTCCAGTTTCTCGGGCTCCGGATGGGCGAACTCGACGAACTCGAAGCCGTCGGTGCCAGCCGGATTGTCGGCGGTGATCATTGCCGGCGGGGCATCATGTGGGAAAGGGCCCATCGTTCGTCCTCCTCAAATGGTATCTGAGGCAAGTATGGCGCGTTTGCCATGCAATGTGCGTGCATAGTGGTTGTCTTTTGGCAATTCCATGCGATGTTCGTGCGCAGATAGATGTTTTGGAGGGCAATTCATGCAGTTGGATGATTTCGACCGTAAACTCCTCGTGCATTTGCAGCAGGATGCGCGCCTGACGAACAACGAACTGTCGGAGCGCATCCATCTTTCGCCCTCGCAATGTTCGCGCCGACGCATAAGGTTGGAGGAGGAGGGCATCATCCGTGCCTACCGGGCGGAACTCGACAGGGAAAAACTCGACCTCGGCATCGTCATCGTCGTGACGGTGACGCTCTCGACGCACAACCGCGACAATTCGGTGCGCTTCGCCAAGCTGATCTCCAGCCTGCCGGAAGTGCTGGAGGCGTTCTCGCTGACGGGGGAGATGGACTACATCATCAAGGTCGTGGTGCCGAACCTCAAGGCACTCTCCGCTTTCGTCAACGACGTGCTGCTGCCGCATGAATCGGTCTCGCATGTGAAGACGGCGATCGTGCTCGACACGCTGAAGGAGACGATGGCCCTGCCGCTCTGACGAGCTGTGGCGTTTCGGCAACAGCCCGCTCGCCTTGCCCTGTTCCCGGCGGAACATGCCGGACTCTGGTGTCGTTGTAGAAACGAGCCAAGCAAGCACCACAAGAGGCCACGCGGGTCGCGGCCGAAAACATCAGGGAACAGGACGATGCAGCCGAACGCCACCAGCCAGCAGAACCCGGTCGCCGCGCGCCTGCGCCCCGTGGTCTATCTTTATGCCGTGATCAACATCGCCGTCGTCGCGCTGCTCTTCTCCACCGTTTCGCCAACGCTTGCGACCGGCCCGGCGCAGGAGATGGCAAGCCTGCGCTAGTTCGCGCTTGGTCTTCGTTTGCTCTTGCGGCTATATCAGGCGCAAAGCGGCAACCGAGCGAGGACCCCATGGGCATGCTTCAGGCGGGCATCATTCCCGTCACCCCCTTCCAGCAGAATTGCACCATTCTCTTCGACACGGAGACGAAAGAGGGCGTCGTCGTCGACCCGGGCGGCGATGTCGAGGTGATCCTGCAGACGGTGAAGGACAATGGCATTGCGTTGAAGGCGATCTGGCTGACCCACGGCCATATCGACCATGCCGGCGGCGCCAAGGAACTGAAGGATGCGCTCGGGCTTGAGATCGTCGGCCCGCACAAGGACGACCTCTCGCTGCTCCAGCGGCTGGAGGCGCAGGCCTCGATGTTCGGCGTGCCGATGAAGGTGATGAATGTCGTGCCGGACCGCTGGCTCGAAGACGGCGACAAGGTCTCCTTCGGCGATCATGAATTCGAAGTATATCACACGCCCGGCCACGCACCCGGCCATGTCATCTACTTCCACCGCAAGCAGGGCGTTGCCCATCTCGGCGACGTGCTCTTCCAGGGCTCGATCGGGCGTACCGACCTGCCGGGCGGCAACCACCAGCAACTGCTGGAATCGATCCGCGACAAGGTGTTTCCGCTTGGCGACGAGGTCGGCTTCCTCTGCGGCCACGGGCCGGGCGGCAAGATCGGCGAAGAGCGGCGCACCAATCCGTTCCTGCGCGGGCTTTAAACAACAAAAGGCGGGTGCCGCAAGGCACCCGCCTTTTCATTTGGATCCGCTCTATCTTAGCCGGCGGTGCAGAAGTGCTCGCGGCCGTCATAACCGACGAAGGTGCCGGTGTTCGGGTTGAACGAGCGGTAGCGCTGCGAGCAGTAATCGTACCAGGACTGGGTCCACGGCTCGTAGCTCGGGGCGACGACCTGGCGGCGGTAGATCACGCGCGGCTCGGGCTCGGGATAATAATCCGGATCCACATAGCGGCGTTCTTCATAGCGTGGCTGGGAGGCCAGCGCCCCGCCGATGATGACGCCCGTGGCGAGACCGAGCGCGCCGCCGATAACGGCATCGCGGCCATAGTCACGGTCACGGTCGCGGTGGTGACGGCGCGGCTTGCGATACTGATAGTCGTCGCCTTCGCGCCAATAGCCGTCACGGTTGCGATCGCGCGCTTCGGAGACGCCCGCAGTTGCGGTAAGCGTCGAGGCGGCGACGGCAAGGGACAACACGATTGTCTTGATGACTTTGTTCATGACGTCGTTCCTTTGGATCCGGCCCAACGCCGGTAGATGACGGGAGCAAACTAGAAGAACAAGGCTGAACGGAGGCTGAACGAAAAAACCCGGCATCGCTGCCGGGCTCCAACTTGAAAATCCTGAAAGCGCCGGATCAACCGTCGATTTGCAGGTTAACCGCCTTCGGGCCTTTGCCGCGGCGATCGGGTTCCGTGTCGAAGCTTACCTTCTGGTTTTCGGAAAGGCCGTTCAGGCCGGAAGCCTGTACAGCAGAAATATGTACGAAGATGTCCGCACCACCGTTGTCGGGCTTGATGAAGCCAAAGCCCTTCTCGGTGTTGAAGAATTTAACAGTGCCAGTCTCGGCCATGCGTCAGGTCCTTTTCTCTCTGCCCGTAAATTGGCGGCGGGCAGCATATCAGTTTTGCCCCGAGGGGCGTTAGGCAGGCAGTTCTCGAGGTTGAGGAAAGGGTCCCGTTTTCACCGCAGCCAGCCAACCGCATGGTCCAAAGGGCCATCCGGATATTGGCTGCCCGGAATTATTTCGCGTCTCCGGCGCGCTTTTATTTAAGGTCTTCCCGTGTTCGCAAATTGCCCGAACCGCGCAAGAGTGATGCGTTTATATTAAATTGGCAAGCAAAAGTTTTGGCCCGACTCGGGTGTGCCTCACTTTGGTCAAATTCCGGGCGATTGCCAAAATTTGCCGCAGATTCTCTGGGGCTTAACCGTTCTGGTATGACTTATATTGCGCTGCCGAAGACATGGCAGGAGCGCGGTGGGCATCATACTTCGGCAAGCGTGCCTTCGCGCCGGCCGCGCAGCAACGCCGGCAGGAGTTCTACGGCAAGCATTGCAACGAAGATGATGGCGCAGCCGATATAGCCGGCAGTGCTGATCTTTTCGCCAAGCAGCAGCACGCCGAAGAGGGCGGCAAAGAGCGCCTCGCTGGACAGGAAAATGGCAGCCTGCGGCGCTGTCGTATAGCGCTGGGCGACGTTCTGGAAAATGAAGGCCATGCCGCTCGAGAAGAAGCCGGCATAGAGGATTTCCGGCAGCGCGCCCTTGATTGCCGCAAGGCTGATGGGCTCGAACAGGAAGCCTGCCGCGCAGCCCAGCACCGCGCAGACCGAAAACTGTATGAGGGAGAGTGCCACCGGTCGGCCGGACCGGCCGGAAAAGACGCCGACGCAGATCATCTGCACGGACCACAGGACAGCGCAGACGATGGTGAGCATGTCGCCGAGCGTCAGCGCGGCGAAGGTGCCGCCGGACAGGAGGAAGATGCCGAAGGACGCCAGCAAGGCTGCGGGCCAGATGACCCAGTGCGGCTGGCGACGCAGCAGCAACACCGTGAGGATGGGCGTGAAGACGACGTAGAGGCCGGTGAGGAAGCCGGAATTCGTGACGGTCGTCGTGAGGAGGCCGACCTGCTGGAAGGCGGCGGCGGCAAAGAGTGCGAGGCCGGTCAGGACGAAACCGCCAATGTCGTTTGGCCTTACCGGACCATATGCGCGCGATTTTTCCCAGAGCGCGAAGGGCAGGGCGACAAGCGTGGCGACTGCAAAGCGCAGGCCGATGAACCAGATCGGCCCGAGCGTTTCCATCGCCGTCGACTGGGCGATGAAGCCCGCGCCCCAGATGGCGCCGGCCAGCAATAGGAGAAGGTTCGCCTGAACGCGCGTCATGTCTCTTTTGACCCGAATGGGGGGAAATCAGGCGCGGAGGCGCCTTGCCGCCCTGCTAGCAGCCGGTTTCTTTTTTAGCAAGTCGGGGCGGGGTCAGTCCGTCGCTGTCGCGCGCGAGACGCGCAGCAACGAACCGTTCGGGTCGTCGGTCAAGAGCAGCAGCGCGCCATCAGGAGCCACGACCACATCGCGGATGCGGCCAAGTTCGCCGTCGAACAGCCGTTCCTCAGAAATGATGGCGCCGCTGTCATCGCGTTCCAGGCGGGCAACGAGCTGGTATTTCAAGGCGCTGACGATGAGGTTGCCGTCCCATTCCGGGAACATCGCGCCGCGATAGACGGCGATGGCGCTTGGGGCGATCGATGGGTCCCAATAATACAGGGGTGGCTCGTAGCCTTCAGCGGCGGAGCCGAGATCGAATTCCGCACCGGAATAGTGCCGGCCGTAGGAGACGAGCGGCCAGCCGTAGTTATGGCCGGGTTGTGGATTGTTGACCTCGTCGCCGCCGCGTGCGCCGTGTTCGACGGAAAGCAGCGTGCCGTCCTTGGGGTCGATGGTCAGGCCCTGCGGGTTGCGGTGTCCCTTCGACCAGATTTCCGCCAACCCATCGGTGGTACCGAGGAAGGGATTGTCGGCATGCGGGCTGCCGTCCGGATTGATATGCAGGATGGCGCCGGCGTGATCGCGCGGATCCTGCGCGCGCGCGCTTTCGCCCCGGTCGCCGATACCGAAGAACAGGCTGCCGTTTTTGGTGATTGCGATTCGCGAGCCGAAATGCTGGCCGCGCGGGGTGAGGCGGCTCATCAGGAAGATGCGCGTCGTGTCTTCGAGCTTCGTGCCGTCGACGGATAGTTTTGCCTTGGCGACCGCCGTGCCCGAGCCGCCGTCGCCGCGGGCGCTATAGGTCAGATAAAGCGTTCGGCTTTTGGCAAAATCAGGTGCCAGCGCGATATCGAGCAGGCCACCCTGACCGGTCGTTGCGACCTCCGGCACGCCGCTGATCGGCGCCGAGATATGGTGGCCACGCACCAGGCGAAGCGTGCCGCCTTTTTCCGAAACGAGATAGGCACCGTCCGGCAGGGCTTCGACGGACCAGGGCTGGTTGAGCCCGGTCGCCAGGGTCTCGACGATGAGTGCTGCTTTTTTGCTGGGGAATTCGCGGGTTTCGGCCTTGGCCGAAGCGGTTGCGAGCGTCGAGGCGAGAAAGAGGACCGCCGTTGCGCGCATCAGAGTGTTCTTCAAGCGCTGTTTTTCCTGCCGCATCGTCGTCTCCCGTCCAATGCCGTTAACTGGCCCAGAGCCGAACGGCTTTCAAGAGCGTTGCCGGCAGGGCAGGATCAATTTTGCGTTGAACCATGCGAAGTGCTGGTCTTCTCGATGCCGGACGTCTTGATCATGTCGATATTGATTGCAGGCGGCGACATCAGGCTGATGACCATGGCAACACAGCCGGCGAGGGCCGTCATGGCGATCAGGAACATGGCGCGAGACTCGCGTGCTTTCCGTTTGCTTCCGACCTTGTCGTCATCCCAGAACATCGTCATTCCCTGTCTTGCTCTTTTGCGTTTGTGATGACGAAAAAGCCCGCGGAAGTCGGCGCGAGAAGGACCGAATTGCGGCAGGGGCCGACATTTATTGTGGCGGAAAGAAGGCAGGTCAAAAAAGGCGGATTTTCAATGCGTTCCGGCGAATAGAGCGCCTCGTTCCGCCGTCTTTAGACGCCGCGCTTGCCGAACTGGCGGAGGGGGCGCGTCGCACGGGTTTCGACCGGCAGGAAGCCGGCTGTGCCGACGGGCTCGGCGGTCGTTTGCGCGAGCTCTTCCTCCAGTTCCGGGAAGGTGAGATTGAAGCTCGTCGGAGCGAGTTCCGGCCGGGACAGCAGATAGCCCTGCATCAATGGGCCACCCATGTCGCGGCACACTGCGATCATTTCCGGCTCCTCGATGCCGGCGACGATGGTACGGATTCCCTTGAGGCCAAACTGGCCGATGACCACCCGCAGCAGGGCGACGCCGGCGGAATTCTCGACGAAACCGCGCAGCCACGCCGTATCGAATGTCACGAACTGCGGGCTCAGCCGTTCCAGCCGGTCGAGGTCGCGGTCTTCGCCGGTATATTCGTCGATCGCGATGGAAAAGCCGCCGTCATGCAGCCGGGTCGCGAAATGCGTCAGCACGTCCGGATCATCATAGGGCCGATCGCGGATCTCGCAGGCAATGCGGTCGGTTGGCAGGCCGGCCTCGTGCGCGGCAAGGCGCAGGCGTTCGACTTCCTGGCGGACGGCCTGGGGTGTCAGGTAGAGACCGGGATGGAAATTGACGATGAGGGAAACGTCGCGGCGGCCGAGTGCGCCGGCATTCAGGATATGCAGGCTGCGGCAGAGGCCATCGACAGCGACGCGCTCATCTTCCGGCACGCTCTGGAAGAAATCCGTGGGGGAGCAGGGGGCGCCGTTGGCGCTCGCGCGGATCAGGCCCTTCACCACGGCGATCTGCAACCGGCCGTCTGCCCATTCGGCAAAAATCGGCTGGAGGGCGGATTGCAGCAGGTACGGACCATAGACCGCGCTGAAGGCGCCGTCCGCCTGGCGGACGAGATTGGAAAAAATGCTTCTTTCGCTCATGCAGCGCACCATCCGCTGGAACGACACCGACGATGGCAACATAGGCGTGACCTGTTAATGCCAGCTTAATCCTTCGCGTAAAAATCTCAGCGGTTTTGCTTTTGCTCAACTTTGTCGTGCATCGCGTTCGATGCGTCACCGCGATCCATTCGCATCGTTGATGTCGTTCATGAAATTTAGCGCGCGCGCCCGGCTTTTCCGCTTTTTTCAGCCTTTGCGCTTGCAAGACCGGCGCACATTCGACATAGACCTACCCGCTATGGAGCCCGGCGCTCCGGGTCCATGGCGTCAAGCCGTCTTTGAACCCGATGAGGACATCTCCATCATGGCCTTTCTTGCCGACGCTCTTTCCCGTGTGAAGCCTTCCGCCACCATCGCCGTTTCCCAGAAAGCGCGCGAGCTGAAAGCGAAAGGCCGTGATGTTATCGGGCTGGGCGCAGGCGAGCCGGACTTCGACACGCCGGACAATATCAAGCAGGCGGCGATCGACGCGATCAACCGCGGCGAGACGAAGTACACGCCGGTCTCCGGCATTCCGGAACTGCGCGAGGCGATCGCCAAGAAGTTCAAGCGCGAGAACGGTCTCGACTACACGGCCGCGCAGACGATCGTCGGCACCGGCGGAAAGCAGATTCTTTTCAACGCCTTCATGGCGACGATGAATGCAGGCGACGAAGTCGTTATTCCGACACCTTACTGGGTGTCCTACCCGGAAATGGTTTCGCTGTGCGGCGGCACGCCGGTGTTTGTCGCCACCACGCAGGAAAACAAGTTCAAGCTGAAGGCCGAAGACCTGGAAAAGGCGATCACGCCGAAGACCAAGTGGTTCATCTTCAACTCGCCGTCCAACCCGTCGGGCGCTGCCTACAGCCATGACGAGCTGAAGGCGCTGACCGACGTCCTGATGCGCCATCCGCATGTCTGGGTGCTGACCGACGACATGTATGAGCACCTGACCTATGGCGACTTCAAGTTTGCCACCCCGGTCGAAGTCGAGCCCGGCCTTTACGACCGCACGCTGACGATGAACGGCGTCTCCAAGGCCTATGCCATGACCGGCTGGCGTATCGGCTATGCGGCCGGCCCGCTCAACCTCATCAAGGCGATGGACATGATCCAGGGCCAGCAGACCTCCGGTGCCTGTTCGATTGCCCAGTGGGCGGCCGTCGAGGCGTTGAACGGCACGCAGGACTTCATTCCGGAAAACAAGAAGATCTTCGAAGGCCGCCGCGACCTCATCGTCTCCATGCTGAACCAGGCCAAGGGTATCGAGTGCCCGTCGCCGGAAGGTGCTTTCTACGTCTATCCGTCCTGCAAGGGCCTGATCGGCAAGACCGCGCCATCGGGCAAGGTCATCGAGACGGACGAGGACTTCGTGTCGGAACTGCTGGAATCGGAAGGTGTCGCCGTCGTGCACGGTTCGGCCTTCGGCCTCGGCCCGAACTTCCGCATCTCCTACGCCACTTCGGAAGCCCAGCTGGAAGAAGCCGGCAAGCGCATCCAGCGCTTCTGCGCGGCCTGCAAGTAAGCGGGTTCTTATCCCTTGATTACAAAACCCGCCGGTGACGGCGGGTTTTTTGTTTCGGCCCCGTGAAATTTCCACTGTCGGTGCCGATATAGTGGATGAGACAATGAATACCGGAGCAGGACCATGAAAACCCAGTCACTCCTCATTTCCGCCCTGGCGGCCCTTGCCACCACGACGTCCGCTTTTGCTGCGGATGGTGACGGGTACGCAGAGCGGAGCGACAAGGCGCCGCGCGGCAGCATCGTGGTCAGCGATAGCCCGCGCTACATGTCCTTCTACGACTACTTCTTCAACAATCCCGTGAAGTCCCGCACGACACGCTTCGATCCGGGTGAATATTACAAGGGCGTGACCCGGGTGTATGACCGTCCCTGACGCAGGCCGCGCAAAAGCGTGCTGCTGTTTGCGCGACGTCAAAGCCCGATCAGGGTCAGCATGATGAAGGTGGCGAAGAGGATGAAGTGCGTCATGCCTTCTATCGCGTTCGTTTCGCCGTCATTGAGGTTGATGGCGGCGACGATCAGCGTGATGGCCACCATGACCGTCTGGGCCGGCGACATGGCCATGATGAAGGGTTGGCCGGTATAGAGCGCGATCGCCTCCATGACGGGTACGGTCAGGATGACCGTCGACAGTGAAGCCCCCATGGCGATGTTGACGACGGACTGCATGCGGTTGGCCAGCGCCGCCCGCATCGCCGTCAGGATTTCCGGCGCTGCGGAAATCGCCGCCACCACCACGGCCATCAGCGCCGGTGGGGCGCCGGAGTCCTTGAGGCCGGCGCCAAGCAGCACGGACATGACCTCCGCCAAAGCGCCGATCAACACCACCCCAACGATGATGACGGTGATGGAAAGGCCGGCCGGTTCGTTTTCGTCCGGTGCCTCGCTCGGCAGGCTCCCCTTCCGCTCGGCGCGGGGATAGGCGTAGCTGAAGAAGTAGCTGTGCGCGCCCACTTGCATACGCAGGAACAGGGCATAGAGCGCGATCATCGCGCCGATGGTGAAGGCGGAATAGGCGTGCCAGCTCTCGCGCGGCACGAACTCCGGCACGACCATGGAAATGCCCATGGCCGTGAGGATCATCACGCCATAGGTCCTCGCCGAATCGTCATTGTAGGGCTGCTCGCCGTGGCGGATGCCGCCGAGCAGGGCGGCAAGGCCGAGGATGCCGTTGATGTCCAGCATGACGGCGGCATAGATCGTGTCGCGCACCAGCGTCGGCGAGGTCTCGCCCTGCATCATGATCGCCAGTACGACGACCTCTACCAGAACAGCGGCAAGCGTCAGGATCATCGTGCCATAGGGATCGCCGACCTTGGAGGCGAGGATTTCCGCGTGATGGGCGATGCGGGTGGAGACGAGGATGATCGCGGCGACCAGCGCGAAGGCGGCGATCAGCACCGACAGGCGGCCCATCTCGAGCAAACTGTGTTCCGTCGCATAGGCGACGATCGCCGCCGCAAGGCCGACGAACAGCAAACGTTCCTTCAGCAGGCTGGAGAGCATGGGCGGGCGGGCTCCTCGGCAGATGTCTACAGGTAGATGTAGCCGAGCCCTGCAAAAAGGAAACGCCCACGGCGGAGGAAACCGTGGGCGCTTGGTGGCAACTTGGCCCTATGGGCGTAGTCGCCTTATAGAGGCTGGAAATGTAGGCAAAGCCGGGGCTTCATTTCTGCTCGGACTTTCTCAACCGTGGGCTACCGCCGCCATGCAGTTCGGAGTGGGGATAGTCGAGAATCCAGGTCTCGCCCGTTGCTTCGTCCCTGAACTCTGTTTCCCACGTCTCGGCGTTCGTCCCGGTCTTAATCAACCTTTGAATTCGCGAAAGCGCCTCTTCGCCATTGTACTCATTCACGACGGCCACCCTTTCTCGATTCATTCCCGCTTTCGTCGGCAGTCGAGGAAGCCTCGACTGCCGACGTGCAGTTGATCAGGCGACGTTTTCCAGGGCCGGATAGTCCGTATAGCCCTTGGCGCCGCCGCCGTAGAAGGTGGCCTGGTCCGGCGGGTTCAGCACGGTGTCGTTCTTCAGGCGCTCCACGAGGTCCGGATTGGCGATGAAGAGCTTGCCGAAGGCGACGAGGTCGGCCTTGCCTTCTTCCACCGCGTCGATGGCGAGTTCGCGGTTGTAGCCGTTATTGACCATCCAGGCCGCCTTGCCGCCGGCAGCCTGATAGGCTGCGCGCAGTGCCGCATAGTCGAACGGCGCGTCGCCCTGCTGGTGATCACGCGGACCGCCGGTCGCGCCTTCGATGATGTGGATATAGGCGAGGTCGTATTTGGCGAGGCCTTCCACGACATAGGTGAAGAGCGGCTGCGGGTTCGGATCGGAGGAATCGTTTGCCGGCGTCACCGGCGAGATGCGGATCGCGGTGCGGCCGGCGCCGATTTCTTTGGTGATGACGTCGACGACCTGGAAGAGCAGGCGGGCGCGGTTTTCGATCGAGCCGCCATATTCGTCGGTACGCTCGTTGCTGCCGGAACGCAGGAACTGGTCGAGCAGGTAGCCGTTGGCGGCGTGGATTTCGACGCCATCGAAACCGGCATCCACGGCGGCGCGGGCGGCACGGCGATAGTCTTCGATGATGCCCGGAAGCTCGTCCTTTTCCAGCGCGCGTGGCTCGGAGGTCTCGGCGAAGCTGCCCGTGCCATCGGCATTGATCAGGTAGGTCTTCGACTTGGCGCGGATCGCCGACGGGGCGACCGGCTTGCCGCCGTTCGGCTGCAGCGTGTCATGCGAGATCCGGCCGACATGCCACATCTGCACGACAATCTTGCCGCCAGCCTTGTGCACGGCATCGGTGACCTGCTTCCAGCCTTCAAGGGCTTCCGGCTTGTAGAGGCCCGGCACGTCGGCATAGCCCTGGCCCTGGTGGGAGATGGCGGTTGCTTCGGTGATCAGGAGGCCGGCCGAGGCGCGCTGCTCGTAATAGGCCGCGTTCAGCGTGTTCGGTACCGCACCCGGGGAGCGGTTGCGCGTCAGCGGCGCCATGACGATGCGGTTGGCAAGCTGGATGTCGCCGATCTTGAGGGGGTCGAAGAGCGAGGTCATGGATAGTCCTTCTTCTGGCTGGGAGTGCGCTTAGAGGGCGCGGTTGATGTGGTGGAGAAAGGCCGCGATCTTGTCTTCGTCGCGTTTGAAGAACACCCACTGGCCGACCTTGCGCGTCGTCACGAGGCCGGCGCGCTGGAGGGTGGCAAGGTGGGCGGAAACGGTGGACTGCGAAAGCTCGCAGCGCTTTTCGATCTGGCCGGCGCAGACACCGAACTCCAGCGGATGCTCCTGGGCGGCGAAATGGACCTGCGGGTCTTTCAGCCAGGCCAGGATCTCGATCCGCTTGGGGTGGGCGAGGGCTTTCAGGATTTCGTCGGTGTCGAGCGTCGTCATCTGTCTATCGGGGTCCGGCGATGGATATATCGATTAACATCGATATTGGGTTCGCTAAGAGCCGATACAAGGGGTGCCGGCAAAAAAAGAGGGCCACAAGCGAAGCTTGGGCCCTGCAAGTTTGAAGGTCAAAAAAACCTCCAGAGGGGAACAGCCAACGCGCGGCACTGGGAGGAGAAAGACCGCAGTTGCGTTGGCTGTAATAGATATGGGGGAGGGCCGACATTTCTTCAAGAGAAGCGCGTGCCAAGTTTTGCGGAAATGTTGAAAATTTTGTCTTGGTTAACGAAAGGCAAAAAAAGAGGGCCGCAAGATGAACTTGGGCCCTTTATAGTTTTGAAGGTAATAAAACCTCCAGAGGGGAACAGCTGCTGCGGTGGCACTGGGAGGAAAAAGCCACCAAGATGCATCAGCTGCGTGCGATATGATGGTTTTTTGGGCATACATCAATGATTCAATGTGCATGCCAGCCATGCATGAAGCGCAGGTCTTTGAAAGCGGCCTTTTCAGAAGTTCCAGTTGCGCGCCTTGGCGACGATGAAATCCCTGAAAACCTTGAGCTTGGCGGAGTTCTTCATCTCGCTCGGATAGCAGAAATAGGTGTCGAAGGAGGGAATGTCCGCACTGACGGGCAGCTGTAGAAGTCCCGGATCACGTCCGACAATATAGTCCGGCAGCATCGCCACGCCGATGCCGAGCAGGCAGGCGCGCTTGATCGAGGTCTGGCTGTTGATCTGCAAGACGGACGGACGCGGATTGTCCGAATCGCGACCGGCGATTTCCAGCCAGTTGACGTCGAGCAGGTAGTTGGGGGCCGGCTCGCCGAAGGTGATGATCTTATGGTTGTCGAGATCGTCGATCGACTGCGGCTCGCCGTAGCGGTTGATGTAGGAGGGGGCCGCATAGATATGCATGTGCACGGTGAACAGCCGGCGCTGGATGAGATCCGATTGTTGCGGTTCCCGCAGCCGGATCGCGCAGTCGGCATGGCGCATGTTCACGTCCAGCTCCTCGTTGTCGAGGATGAGCTGCACCTGCATGTCGGGATAGAGCGCCAGGAACTCCTGCACCTTGTCGGTCAGCCAGCCCTGGCCGAGACCGACCGTGGTGGTGATGCGCAGCTTGCCGCTTGGCTTTTCGGTGTTTTCGGTGAGCTGGACGCGCACGCTTTCCAGCTTCATCAGCACGTCGTGCGCGGTGCGATAGAGGATTTCGCCCTGCTCGGTGAGGATCAGGCCGCGGGCATGGCGGTGAAACAGCTTGATGCCGACATCCTGCTCCAGCGCACTCACCTGACGGCTGATGGCCGATTGCGAAAGATGCAGCTTGTCCGCCGCATGCGTGAACGAGCCCGCCTCGGCCGCGGCATGAAAAATCCGCAGCTTGTCCCAGTCGAGCGCCATTCTATCCCCCATATGTCTGTGAGGCGGGGAGCGCTCGCTTCCCGCCTGGTCGCTGATCTTGCTGTTCCCACGTGGGCGGTCGGACTATGCCGCCGCCCTTTGTTGGCGGCTTCTACTCGGCCGCAATTGCGACAGGCATATGACCTGCAAGGTACTTTTCGGTTTCCAGGGCCGCCATGCAGCCCATGCCGGCGGCCGTAACCGCCTGGCGATAGATGTCGTCGGTGACGTCGCCTGCGGCAAAAACGCCCGGCACGTCCGTCGCCGTGGAATCGGCCGCCGTCCACAAATAGCCGTTCGGCTTCTGGCGCAACTTGCCCTTGAACAGTTCGACCGCCGGCGCATGGCCGATCGCCACGAACACGCCGTCGATGGCGACGTCGCGCGTTTCGCCCGTCTTCACATTGCGCAGCTTCACACCGTTGACGGAAGCCGGCATCGGCGGCTTGGGATCGGTGCCAAGATACTCGACGACCTCGTGGTCCCAGACGATCTTGACATTCTCCTTGGCGAACAGGCGCTCCTGGAGAATTTTTTCGGCGCGAAAACCGTCGCGGCGATGCACGACCGTCACGGTCTTGGCGAGGTTGGAAAGGTAGAGCGCTTCCTCGACGGCCGAGTTGCCGCCGCCGACGACGATGACGTCCTTGTTGCGGTAGAAGAAGCCGTCGCAGGTGGCGCAGGCAGACACGCCAAAACCCATGAACTTGTGCTCGGTCTCGATGCCGAGCCACTTCGCCTTGGCGCCGGTGGCGATGATCAGTGCATCGGCCGTCCATTCGGTGCCGCTGTCGGTGGAGACGCGGAAGGGGCGTACGCTCATGTCGACATTGGTGACGAGGTCGTTGACGATCTCGGCGCCGACATGCTCGGCCTGTTTGAGCATCTGCTCCATCATCCACGGGCCCTGAACCGGATCGGCGTAACCCGGGTAGTTTTCCACATCCGTGGTGATCATCAACTGGCCGCCCTGTTCCATGCCGGCAATCAGCACGGGCTCCAGCATGGCGCGGGCGGTATAGATGGCGGCGGTGTAGCCGGCGGGGCCGGAGCCTATGATCAGCACCTTGACGTGGCGGGCGGACATGGTCGTTCCTTCCGGGGCATCAGGCCCCAATGGGCCGACCGCGCGATTCCGCGCATGGCTCGGCTAATGTTCGTTGTTCAATATCCATTTATGAAGGGAGTGCACCGAGTTTCAAGTGTGCGCTGCGCTTTGCCAACAGGCAAGCGATCCCGCGTGACATATTTGTGCCTCTTGCAGTAACAATGTTGCGCTGATGCGGCGATTCGGGTCACTTGCGGTCGCCTTCCCGAAAGGTCTGTAAATTCCCATGTTTCGTGCCGAACTCGACGCCATCGACATCCGTATCCTGAAAGAGCTTCAGGCCGATGGCCGGATGACCAATGTGGAGCTTGCGTCGCGCGCCGGCATTTCCGCGCCACCCTGTCTGCGCCGGGTGCGCAAGCTGGAGGAGGCCGGCATCATCGAGGGCTACACCGCGCTGCTGAACGCGCCGGCCCTCGGCTATGATCTCGTCGCTTTCTGCATGGTTGGCCTCAAGCACCAGTCGGAGGCGAACCTCAAGGCCTTTGCAGCCGCAACGGCGGAATGGCCGATGGTTCGCCAGGCCTGGATGGTCTCCGGCGACAGCGATTTCCTGCTGCATTGCGTGGCCGAAAACCTCACCCGCTTCCAGGACTTCGTCATCGAGGAACTGACCGCCAACGCGCAGGTCGATACCGTGCGCACCATGCTGACGATCCGTCAGGTCAAGAAGGTCGGGCTGGTCGAACTCTGACATCCTGCCAGCGCGCGAGGATGTCTCGCGCGAGCCCCGGTGTCGAATTGACTGGGGCGTGCCGGCCGGTGGCGGGCGCCTCGGGAAAACGTCCTACGGCGGCCTCCTGCGAAAGCGCCGCAAGGAACCGGCCGATCTTCGCATGCCCGCCCGAGGGATGGAAAACCTGCACGGGAACGCCCAGCGCTGCGGCTTCGCCGACCATGTTGGTCGAATCCGCGGTGACGACGATCTCGTCGGCCCAGGCGAGATAGGCGAGCAAGGGATTGTCTCCCGTGCCATCCCAGAAGAGCACGTTCGGCCGCTTGGCGAGGTCGGCAAGGGCCATCGCGAGGGGTGCTGGCGTTCGGCGCGAGACCGTGATCATCAGGGCGTTTCCTGCATCCAGCTTGGCCTCTAGGCCGCCGAGGAGACGGCTTACGTCGGCCTCGGAAAACTGGTGATGCCGGCTGTCGCCGCCGATGAGCACGGCGACCCTTGGCTGGGGCAGGGAGGCAAGCCTGTCGGCCATTGCGTGGCGCCCCGTTTCCAGGCGCTCTGGCGACATCCGGTTCGGGGCTGTCGTGACGACGAGCACGTTCTCGCCGCGGGGTGCATCGTGCTGCTGTACGATGAGCAGGTCCGCCTTGTGCCGCCGCATGCGCGGATCCTTGAAGAGCACGCAGAAGGTTGTCGGCGACATGGATTTCAACGTTCTCAAATAGGCTACAGCCCGCCGGCCCGTCGCAAGGCAGATATCCGGAAATGGTGGCGCAAGCGGCGAGTCGGGCTTTTCCGGTGCGTCCTTGGGATCGATCGGCCCCCAGGGCATCAGCCAGGCGAAGGGGCGGCGCGGTGCGACGCGGCGCAGAACGGGCGTTGCGCCCATGGCTTCGGCAAGCCCGACCAGCGGCTGTTCGTCGCCGGCCTTGCCGTCCGTCAGGACCCACACGGTGGGATGGGCGCTCGCCGCCATCTCAGCGCTGTGGCTCCGCCATCAGCCTCTGATAGGCAGAAAATTCCTTCTCCAGCATTTGCGCTGTCGTGAAATTCGCCAGGACATGTTCGCGGCCACGCTGTCCCATCGCTGCCAGCCGATCCGGGTCGGCGAGCGCGTCGCTCAGGGCCGCTGCCAGGGCGGCAACATCCCCGGGCGGCACAAGCCAGCCGGTTTCGCCCGGCAGGACGGTTTCCAGGCTGCCGCCATGGTTTGTGGCGATGACGGGCGTTCCCATCGCCTGGGCCTCGATTGCGGCACGGCCGAAGGCTTCCGGGTCCGTAGAGGTGGATACGGCGAGGTCGGCCGCGGCGAGGATGGCGGGCACGTCGCGCCGGCTGCCGGTGAAATGGAGCCGGCCTCCGAGGCCGAGACGGGCACTGTCGCGCTGCAATTCGCCCACTAGCGTGTCCGAGCCGCCGCCGATGAAGGCGAGTCGCAGGTCGGGCCGGTCAAGACGGGCGGCGGCTTCCACGAGCACAGCATGCCCTTTCCATCGGGTGACACGGCCGACTATTACCACCAGCGGCCCGGTTGCGGTCGCTCCGAGTTCGGCCCGCAGAGCCGCACGGGTTTCGGCGGAAATGCTCGCAGGGTCGAAGAGCGCCGGCTCGACGCCGCGGGGTGCGACGACCACGCGAGCTTCCGGAAAACCGTAAACCTCGGTGATGTGCCGGCGGATGAACTGCGAATTCGCGATGACGAGGGGGGCGCGCAACATGGCGCTGTTGTAGAAGCGTTTCAGGGCATTGCCGTGGCTATAGACGCCGTGAAAGGTCGTGATGAAATGCACCGGCCGTTTCGCTAGGTGCCGCGCCAGCAGGCCGACCCAGGCCGGCACGCGGCTTCGGGCATGGACGATGTCGATGTCTTCCGCGTCGACGAGACGTGCGATGGCGCGGGCGGCCGAAATAGCGGCGAAGGGCGATTTCTTACCGACCGTAATTGCAACATGCCGGGCGCCGGCAGCCTCTGCGGCCGCGACCAACGGTCCGCCGGCACTGGCGATCCAGTTTACCACGCCGAGGGTACCGAGATGGCCGGCCATTTCCACCGCGCTGCGCTCCACGCCGCCATCGCCCAGAGCCGGCAGGAGTTGGATGATGCGCGGTGCCAGGACCTCTCCGCGGCGCACGGCAAAATCCCTGATCTTTCGCTGCCAGGTCTGTTCACGGGCGTGCCGGGCCGCGTTTTCGCCGAGGCGCTCGCGCAGGGCGCGGTCGCCGAGCAACCTGTCCAGCGCCGCCGTCACCGACGCGCCGTCGGCACCCTCGCACAGCAGGCCCGTCTCGCCGTCGAGCACGGCGTCAGAGGCGCCGCCATCGCGACCGGCAAGGCTCGGCACGCCATGCCAGGCGGCTTCGAGATAGACGAGGCCGAACCCCTCGACGGAACTGCCCTCGCGGCGGGCCGGCATGGCGAAGACATCCGCCAGTTGGAGAAGAGCGGCCTTGTCATCCTCCGACACGCGGCCGTGAAACACCACGGCATCCTCGACACCGGCCTCCCGCGCGAGGCTTTCCAGTCGCGCGCGATCCGCGCCGTCGCCAGCGACGTGGAGTTTCAGGCCGGGATAAGCAGGGCTGAGTTTCGCCGCAGCCTCGATCAGCGTGTCAACGCCCTTGCGTGGCTCCAGCCGGCAGAGCGTCACGATTTGCAATCCGTCGCCATAGAGCGTTCGCAGCGCCGCCACCCGTTCCGGACCGGCGTCCGCCTGAGCAGGAACGGTAGGCGTGACGACACGCAGCCGCTCGCCCTTCACGTAAGGGGCCGCGCGGTCGGCGGTGAAGCTGGAATTGGCGATGACATCCGTCGCGTTCGCCATGGCCGCGCGGATGCGCTCGGCCTTGCGCGGAGAGGGTATTGCCGGGAACTCCATGCCGTGGGCGAGCACGGTAATCGGGACGGCGACGGCGCCGAGGTTTTCGACGCTTTTCCATGTATCGGCGATGATCTGGTCGAAGGCGCCGGAGCGGATGAGTTTCTCCGCGGCGCGCGCCTTGCGCCAGCGCCTCAGCGGTTTCCAGCCGGAAAAGCGCGTGATGCGGTATGACCGCTTTGAATCCGCCGCGTCCGCTTTACCATCGGCGAGAACCGTGACCGTGTGCCCGCTTTCCTGCAAGGCGAGCGCCATCGACCCAATCATGTTTTCGATCCCGCCAACGTCAGGCGGGAAACATTGCGTCAGTATAAGGATGTTCATCGTATAATAGGCTGTCGGAGTTCGATGGGGCTGCCCCCACGCGGGAGGGTGGGGGTATGTTTCGCAGAACTCCTATCACCGCGGGCCGATATGGTCTATGGAGTCGCGCGCGACAGGAGACGATGACGAATGCAGACGATAGCATGCATGAAATGGGGCACGAGATATCCGGCGGATTATGTCAACCGCTTGTGGTCCATGATCAAGCGCAACACCGTTCGCCCGACCCGGCTCGTTTGTTTTACGGAAGATGCCACCGGCATCGACCCGGCGGTCGCTGTCTTCCCGCTGCCGGCGATCAACATTCCCGAGCGCGTCGCCTGGAAGCCGTGGCGCAAGATCTCGCTGTGGCAAGCGCCACTGGCCGATCTGGAGGGTGATGTGCTGTTCGTCGATCTCGACGTAGTCATCACTGGGCCACTCGACGACTTTTTCGACTATGCGCCGGGCCGGTTCTGCATCGCGGAAAACTGGACGCAGCTTGGTAAGGGTATCGGCAACACCTCTGTCTATCGTTGGACCGTCGGCACCAACACGCACATTTTCGACGATTTCATCCGCGACCCGGATGCCAAGGTCAACAAGCACATCATCTCTCAGCGCTACGTCTCCGCCGCTGCCGAGGGCATGACCTATTGGCCGGGCGAATGGTGCGTTAGCTTCAAGCATACGCTTTTGCCGCGCTGGCCGCTGAACTTCTTCAAGGACGTGCCGCTGCCGTCGGCGACGCGCATCGTCGCCTTTACCGGTAAACCGGACCCCGACGAGGCCGTAGTCGGCGAATGGCCGGTCAAGGCGTGGTGGAAGAAGGCCTACAAGCACGTCCGGCCGACAAAGTGGATCGACGAGAACTGGCGTTAGCGCACGTTCTCAAGATACCACTGATAGGCGCGGGAAATGCCTTCGCGCAGGTTTGTGGTCGGCTTCCAGCCCAGGCACGCTAGCTTTTCGTTCGACATCAGCTTGCGCGGCGTGCCGTCCGGTTTTGAGGGATCGGTCTCGATCCGGCCTTCAAAGCCGACGACGCCTGCGATGAGTTTCATCAAGTCGAGAATCGGGATGTCTTCGCCCGAGCCGACATTGATGTGCTCATAGTCCTCATAGTTCTTCAGGATGAAGACCAGCGCATCGGCGCAATCCTCGCTGAACAGGAATTCTCGGCGCGGCGTGCCTGAACCCCAGATCGTCACATGATCGAGACCGGCAAGCTTTGCCTCATGCGCCTTGCGGATGAGCGCCGGCACGACATGGCTGGTCTGGAGGTCGAAATTGTCGTGCGGGCCATAAAGGTTGGTCGGCATGGCGGAGATGAAGCGGGCACCATGCTGCTTCATATAGGCCTGACACAGCTTGATGCCGGCGATCTTGGCGATCGCGTACCACTCGTTGGTCGGCTCTAGGTCGCCGGTGAGCAGTGCGTTTTCCTTGATCGGTTGCGGCGCGAATTTCGGGTAGATGCAACTCGAGCCGAGGAACAGCAGCTTCTCGACACCCGCCTCGTGGGCGGATTTAATGACGTTCAGCTCCATCGTCAGGTTGCGCTGGAGGAACTCTACCGGGTTGCGGTCATTGGCGAGGATGCCGCCGACCTTGGCGGCCGCCATGACCACGGCGTGCGGCCGGTGTTCTGCGAGGAAGCGCTCGACATCGGATCGTTCTTCGAGATCGACCGCGTCACGCTGGGCGAAGAGAACTTCGCAGTTCTCCGCTTCCAGCCGCCTGGCGACGGCGCTGCCGACCATGCCGCGATGGCCGGCGACCCAGACGCGTTTTCCCGTGAGCTCATACATGTCAGAGGCGGCCCTTGTCGGAGAACTCTTTCTGCATGAGCTTCAGGTCTTCCCGCACCATTTCGCGGGCAAGCTCGTGCGCGCTCGTCTCGTGGCGCCAGCCGAGCACCGTCTCGGCCTTTTTCGGGTCGCCGAGCAATAGGTCGACCTCCGTCGGGCGGAAGTAGCGCGGATCGATGCTGATCAGGCATTTGCCGGTCGCGGCGTCAAAACCCTTCTCGTTGACACCCTGGCCTTCCCAGCGGATGGGCATGCCCACCTCGGTAAAGCACCATTCGGCGAACTGGCGCACGGTCGTCGTGGTGCCGGTCGCCAGCACGTAGTCGTCGCCTTGCGGCTGTTGCAGCATCAGCCACATGCCGCGCACATATTCCTTCGCATGGCCCCAGTCGCGCTTGGCATCGAGATTGCCGAGGAAGAGCTGGTTCTGCTGGCCGAGCTTGATGGCTGCGACGGCGCGGGTGATCTTTCGCGTCACGAAGGTTTCGCCGCGCAGCGGGCTTTCGTGGTTGAAGAGGATGCCGTTTGAGGCGTGCAGGCCATAGGCCTCGCGGTAGTTCACGACGATCCAATAGGCGTAGAGTTTTGCCGCCGCATAGGGCGAGCGCGGATAGAACGGCGTCGTCTCGCTCTGCGGAACTTCTTGCGCCTTGCCGTAGAGTTCGGATGTGGAGGCCTGATAGAAGCGCGTCTTCTTCTCCAGCCCCAGGATGCGGATTGCTTCCAGCATGCGCAGCGTGCCGATCGCGTCTGCGTTGGCGGTATATTCCGGCGTCTCGAAGCTCACCTGCACATGGCTCTGGGCGGCGAGGTTGTAGATCTCGTCCGGCTGGGTCTGCTGCACGATGCGCACGAGGTTCGTTGCATCCGTCATGTCGCCGTAATGCAGGAAGAAACGCGGTTCGGGGGCGTGCGGATCTTCATAGATATGCTCGATGCGCCCGGTATTGAACGAGGAGGAGCGGCGCTTGATGCCGTGCACGACATAACCCTTGTCGAGCAGCAGTTGTGCGAGATAGGCGCCATCCTGACCCGTTACGCCCGTAATCAAAGCCACCCGTTTCTTGGACAAGTCTGTTCTCCGTGGTGAAGGTGCAAGCGGCTTTAAACCCGAACGCCCGGGCGATCAACCGCCGAATCCGGACGGCCGATCTTATCGCGCGAGCAGGCCGGCGATACGGTTCTTCAGGTGAAGCGCCTCGCGGAAGGCAAAATCGCCTGCCGTCAACAGCAGATGGCCCTTGCGCGATGCGCGCTGGCTCTTCAGTATGGCCGTGCCGTTGCCGCGCGCCGCTGTGCCGTTTTTGGCGACGACATTGGCGATCAGCGTGAGGATATTGTGGTCTTCCAGCACGCGGCGGCGCGCTTCGATAATGGCAGGCCGGCGCTTCTCGTATTCGCCGTTATCGATCGCCGCGCGCATGATGGCGAACGCCTCGTCCGGCTTGCGGATGTCGATAGCAATAAAACTTTCGGCCGGGAAATAATCGGCGGCATTCGGCGCGCCGAAATAGAAGGGCAGCGACAGGCCGAGGAAAGGGTCGGCGAGCTTTTCGGTGAAATGGTGTGGGGCGAGGTGGTTCTCGATCGCCAGATGATACTTGTAGGGATCGATCGCTTCAGCCTTGTCGTCGACCGGTCGATGGCCACGGCCGAAAACGTCGAGGTCGGGCATGCGCGCCGCCATCGCCTGCGTGAAGTCGTAACGCAGCCGGTGCAGAGTGTGGCCCTGCCGCTTGGTCGAGCAGACGGTGCCGACAACTTTCGTCTTTTCCGGGAAGTGCTTGGCAATTTCATCTGCCGTCATCAGGTGCTGGCTGCCGTTGCCGTAGAACCAGCGCAGGCCCGCCTGGCTATAGACCCGGCCGAGGTGGCGGAGCGCAAAGGGCTCCTGGCTCGTCACCACATGGCCGAACTGCCGTGTATAGGCGCGACTGTAAATCTTGATGCCGGAAGGCTCCGTTGTAAAGAGGATGGTGTTTTGCGGCGCACAGGCGAGCTCTTCCACCCGTATCGGGCGGCGTTCGCCGCCTGCCGGGGGCATGTTCTCGTAGACCGCCAGCCAATCGTAGTCGCGCGCATCCGGATCGAAGGTAAAGGTCATGCCGTGGCGTTGCGCAAAGCCCGCCGAAAGCTGCCGGGCGAGCGGGCTTATGCCATGCGCCCGGTTGATCGGGCCCATGACCTTGACCACGGTGGCGACGCGGCCGCCACCGGTCTGACTATTGTCTTCTTCGGAAAGAATAGCAGTTCTCCTTCGAACGGCCGCTGCTATCATCCCCAGGTGATGGCGAGGATTTCGTAGGCCTTGGAGCCGCCGGGTGCGTTCACTTCGATCGATTCGCCGACTTCCTTGCCGATCAGCGCGCGGGCGATGGGCGAGGAGATGGAAATGCGGCCCTGCTTCACGTCGGCTTCCTGGTCGCCGACGATCTGGTAGACCTTCTCTTCCTCGGTGTCCTCATCCATGAGTTTGACCTTGGCGCCGAACTTGATTGTCGAGCCCGACATCTTGGAGAGATCGATGACCTCCGCACGCGCGACAAAGTCTTCAAGTTCGCCGATACGGCCTTCATTATGGCTCTGGGCTTCCTTGGCGGCGTGATACTCGGCGTTTTCCGACAGGTCGCCATGGGCGCGCGCTTCGGCAATCGCTTCAATGATTCTCGGACGCTCTTCCTGCTGACGCCAGCGCAGTTCTTCCTGCAGCTTGACGAAACCGCCGTGAGTCATCGGTACCTTTTCAACCATTTTATCCCGTCCTTCAGCCCACGCCACCCAGGCTCCCGCCCGCGCGAACGCAAAAGAAAACGGTCTCCGGAGAAGAATCCCCGGAACCGTCGAAAGCATTTGAACGGTCCTTATAGCAGATTGCGTCGGCCGAAAGCCAGTTTTTTCGCCGCAGGGGAGCATCCGCCCACAGCGGATCGGGAACAATCGCCCGGTGGCATCGTTAGCTAGGGATCGCGGGAGGCGTGTAATGACGATCGGCAATTCTGTGAATCTCGAAGGCCGGATCAACGCGCATCGGCGTCTGCTTGTCGAGCTGCTTTCGGTGATTGCCGCAATTCCCGAGGCGCGCGAGGCGTTGATGGCCATGGCGCGCGACAGCGAAACGGTTTCCGACCACGAGGAAGATCCGGGCATCGAGCCCGATGCCACCTTCGCCGCTCAGCAGATCGCCGACGATGAAATCCGTGCGATCCTGAAGGATGCGATGGCCCGCCTCCAAAACAAGCTATGAGGACAAGATCATGGGTGTGATGCAGACAATTTCCGGTTACTTCAAACAGTTCGTCGGCGAAGTGTCAGGCAATCAGGCGATGCACGACCAAGGACGTCGCGAGGCGGCGGATGGCGGCTATCAGGAGAAGGACGAGCAGGCCGTACCGGTCGCGCCGCGTTCCGTGCCGGGTGCCGAGAGTGTCGTTTCGGCAGAAACCGGCCGCGAAAAGATTATCCATGCTGACGCCGTTCCACAGTTCGAAGTCTCTCAGGCCGGCCGGACGAATGACGGCATTTCGAGTGCCAAGCCGCGGGCCGTCACCGGCAGCGATGATGCCACGGTCCACCGCACGCCGCCCGGAATGGAGGCCTCCGCCCGCGATTGGTCCGCCGGCTTCGACGAAGCCGCACCGCGGCAGGATACGGAGACGCCGGTTGCCGACTATTCCGATGTCGAGCAGCTGAAACTCTACCGTCTTGTCCCGATCGCCGCGGCGACGGACACCAACTGGGATCTTGCGTCGAACCAGGGGGAGGTGATCGTGCGCGCCCGATCGAGCGGGGATGCCCGTGTCGTGGCGGCGGAAGCCGAACTCGACTTCTTGGAAATCGATGCTCTTCCCGGCGACGGCAATTCCACGACGTCGTCGAGTGCCTTCCGCAACGAAAAACTCTACACGGTCATCGATGAAACCGACCCGGCCTTTCCGGTCGAAGGCCGGCGCGCGGTTGTCGCCGGCACGGTCCGCGTCGACAACATTCGCCCAACCGAGTTTTAAGGAGGCCGCCATGACCCGGAGCCAATCTGCCCGCACGGCGGCGAAACAGCGCGGCATTCAGGACGAGGTGGCAGAGGCCGACTGCAAGGACGAGGGCGAAAAGCCGAAGGCCATGCAGGCCGGTGCGCGCCTTTATCCGGTGCCACCGTTCCCCAAGCAGCACCAGCCGAAGCCCGGCAGCGAGGCGACGCTCGACCCGCTGCCGATGTACGACGCTCCGTTCTACAAGGGTTCGGAGAAGCTGAAGGGCAAGGTGGCGCTCATCACCGGCGGTGATTCCGGCATCGGCCGGGCGGTGGCGGTGCTTTTTGCCCGGGAGGGTGCGGATGTGGCGATCGCCCATCTCGCCGAAGGGCAGGACGCGAAGGACACGATTGCTGCGGTCGAGAAAGAAGGCCGGCGCTGTATCGCCTTCGCCGGCGACGTCAAGGACACGGCTTTTTGTCTGCAGATGGTCAAATGTACGGTGAAGGATCTAGGCGGCCTCGATATCCTCGTGAACAACGCAGCCTTCCAGGTCCACACCAAGGATATTCTCGATCTTTCGGAAGAGCATTTCGACGAGACGCTGAAGACCAATCTTTATGGCTATTTCTTCATGGCGCAGGCGGCGGTTCCGCATATGAAACCGGGATCGGCGATCATCAACACCGGATCGGTCACCGGCCTGGAGGGCTCGAAGGCTCTGCTCGATTATTCGATGACCAAGGGCGGCATCCATGCCTTCACCCGTTCGCTGGCGGGCCAGCTCGTGCCGCGCGGTATCCGCGTCAATGCGGTGGCGCCGGGGCCGGTCTGGACGCCGCTCAACCCTTCCGACAAGGAAGCTGAGGATGTCGCAAAATTCGGCGCCGATACGCCGATGAAGCGGCCCGCCCAACCGGAGGAACTGGCACCGGCCTACGTCTTCCTCGCCTCGCCGCAGTGCTCCAGCTACATTACCGGCGAAGTGTTGCCGATCATCGGCGGCTATTAGGAACAAAAAAGCCGGGCGGTAGGACCGCCCGGCTTTTCATGTCTTGGCAAATGGTGCTCAGAAATACGACTGCAGCGGCCGCACTTCGAGCTGGCCCTGCTTCAGCGCCCGAATCGCCTGCGCGGCGGCGAGTGCGCCGGCCATGGTCGTGTAGTACGGCACCTTCTGCATCAGGGCGGCGCGGCGGAGCGACTTCGAATCCGAGATCGCCTTGTTGCCGTCCGTCGTGTTGATGACGAGGCTGACCTGGCGGTTGCGGATGGCGTCCTCGATGTGGGGACGGCCTTCCTGCACCTTGTTGATCTTGATCGCCTCGATGCCCTTTTCCGCGAGGAAGCGGGCAGTGCCGGACGTCGCCATGACCTTGAAGCCGATGCCGGTCAGGATGTTGATGGCGGGCAGCACGCGTTCCTTGTCCTCGTCGCGCACCGACACGAAGACCGTGCCTTCCCGCGGCAGGTCGACGCCGGCGCCGAGCTGCGACTTGGCGAAGGCCAGCGCGAAATCCGTGTCGAGGCCGATGACTTCGCCAGTCGAGCGCATTTCCGGGCCGAGCAGTGTGTCGACACCCGGGAAGCGGGCGAAGGGGAAGACGGCTTCCTTGACGGCGATGTGCTTGAGGTTGCGCGGGTCCGGCTTTTCGCCATAGGCGGCGATCGCCACATCGAGGCTCTCGCCGGCCATGACGCGGGCTGCGATCTTAGCGATCGGCGCGCCGATGGTCTTTGCCACGAAGGGCACCGTGCGCGAGGCGCGCGGGTTCACTTCGAGCACGTAGATCGTGCCGTCCTTGATGGCGTACTGCACGTTCATCAGGCCGCCGACATTCAGTGCCTTTGCCAAAGCTTTTGTCTGGCGTTCCAGCTCATCGACGGTCTCATTGGACAACGTGTGGACCGGCAGCGAGCAGGCCGAGTCGCCCGAATGGATGCCGGCTTCCTCGATATGTTCCATGATGCCCGAGACGAAAACGTCCTTGCCGTCGCAGAGCGCGTCGACATCGACTTCCACCGCGTTCGACAGGTAGCTGTCGAAGAGCAGCGGGTTCTTGCCGAGCAGGGTGTTGATCTGGCCGGTCTTGTCGTTCGGATAGCGCTGCTTGATGTCTTCCGGCACGAGGCCCGGAACGGTGTCGAGCAAGTAGGTCTGCAGCATCGATTCCGAATGGATGATCTGCATGGCGCGGCCGCCGAGCACGTAGGACGGGCGCACGACGAGCGGGAAGCCGATCTCGGCCGCGACAAGACGGGCCTGCTCGACGGAATAGGCGATGCCGTTGTTCGGCTGGGCGAGGTCCAGCTTCTGGAGCAGCTTCTGGAAGCGATCGCGGTCTTCGGCAAGGTCGATCATGTCGGGCGCGGTGCCGAGGATCGGGATGCCGTTCTTTTCCAGCGCTTCGGCAAGCTTCAGTGGCGTCTGGCCGCCGAACTGCACGATGACGCCGACGAGTTCGCCGTTGGTCTGCTCGGCCTTCAGGATTTCGATGACGTCTTCTGCGGTCAGCGGCTCGAAATAGAGACGGTCGGAGGTGTCGTAGTCGGTCGAGACCGTTTCCGGGTTGCAGTTGATCATGATCGCTTCATAGCCGGCATCCTTCAGCGCGAAGGCGGCGTGGCAGCAGCAATAGTCGAACTCGATGCCCTGGCCGATGCGGTTCGGGCCACCGCCGAGGATGACGACCTTCTTGCGGTTGGAAATCTCGGCTTCCGAGCGCGTCGCACCGGCAAACGGCGTCTCGTAGGTCGAGTACATGTAGGCGGTCGGTGAGGCGAATTCGGCGGCGCAGGTGTCGATGCGCTTGAAGACCGGGCGCACATCGAGGCGGTTGCGCAGTTCCGCGACTTCCTTCGGACGCTTGGCCGACAGAGTGGCGAGGCGGGCGTCGGAGAAGCCCATGGCCTTCAGCATGCGCAGGTTTTCGGCGTCTTCCGGCAGGCCGTGCTCGCGGATGCGGGCCTCCATGTCGACGATCGCCTTCAGCTGCTCGAGGAACCACGGGTCGATCTTCGAGCCTTCATGCGCTTCTTCGAGGGTGAAGCCGAGGCGAAGTGCCTGGGCGACCATGCGCAGGCGGTCCGGCGTCGGCGTGGAAATGGCGGCGCGGATGGCATTCTTGTCATTGCCGTCGCTGAGGCCGGGGATTTCGATCTCGTCGAGGCCGGTCAGGCCCGTTTCGAGGCCGCGCAGCGCCTTCTGCAGCGATTCGGCGAAGGTGCGGCCGATCGCCATGACTTCACCGACCGACTTCATCGCCGTCGTCAGCGTCGGTTCGGCGCCCGGGAACTTTTCGAAGGCGAAACGCGGGATCTTCGTCACGACATAGTCGATCGACGGTTCGAACGAGGCCGGCGTCGCGCCACCGGTAATGTCGTTTTCCAGCTCGTCGAGCGTATAGCCGATGGCGAGTTTGGCGGCGATCTTGGCGATCGGGAAGCCGGTCGCCTTCGACGCGAGCGCAGAAGAGCGCGAAACGCGCGGGTTCATTTCGATGACGACGAGGCGGCCGTTTTCCGGATTGACGGCAAACTGCACGTTCGAGCCGCCGGTCTCGACGCCGATCTCGCGCAGCACCGCAATCGAGGCGTTGCGCATGATCTGGTATTCTTTGTCCGTCAGCGTGAGGGCAGGGGCGACCGTGATCGAATCACCCGTGTGCACGCCCATCGGATCGATGTTTTCGATGGAGCAGATGATGATGCAGTTGTCCGCCGTATCGCGGACGACCTCCATCTCGTATTCCTTCCAGCCGAGCACCGATTCTTCGATCAGCACTTCGGTGGTCGGCGAGGCGTCGAGGCCGGAATTGACGATCTCGAAGAATTCCGAGCGGTTGTAGGCGATGCCGCCGCCGGTGCCGCCCATCGTGAAGGACGGGCGGATGATGGCGGGAAGGCCGATCGTGTCGAGCGCCTGCGCGCCGATCGCCATGGCATGGCTCATGTAGCGCTGCTTGCGGTCGGTCTCGCCGAGGTTCCACTGGTTTTCCAGCTCGTCCAGCGCCTTGTCGAGCGCATCGCCGGACAGCTGCGCCTTCACCTTGGCGCGCTCGGCCTCATGCGCCTTGCGGTCGACGTCCTTGATCTCGGTGGCGTTGGCGAGTAGCGACTTCGGCGTCTCGAGGCCGATGCGGGCCATCGCTTCGCGGAACAGCGCGCGGTCTTCGGCCATGTCGATGGCGGCTGGCTTGGCGCCGATCATCTCGACATTGTAGCGGTCGAGTACGCCCATGCGCTTCAGCGAGAGCGCCGTGTTGAGCGCGGTCTGGCCGCCCATGGTGGGGAGAAGCGCGTCCGGCCGTTCCTTGGCGATGATTTTTGCCACGACTTCCGGGGTGATCGGTTCGACATAGGTCGCGTCGGCAAGGCCCGGGTCGGTCATGATCGTCGCCGGGTTGGAGTTGACGAGGATGACGCGGTAGCCTTCCTCCTTCAGCGCCTTGCAGGCCTGGGTGCCGGAATAGTCGAATTCGCAGGCCTGACCGATGACGATCGGCCCCGCGCCGATGATGAGGATCGATTTCAAATCTTGGCGCTTGGGCATCTCTCTATCCGTTCTTCCGCGTGCGCGAAAAACCGGCCATGGTGATGGGTTCACCGGGCCGGGCGCGCAAAATGGTCTTTCAAGGCTAGAAGCGGCTTATAGGCAAATGCGGGGGCAAGCGGAACCCCGAAAATGGAGCCATCGACAGGAAAAGTCAGGGACGCATACCATCCTGCCGTCGGCAAACACGCGGCGTCCATAATAGTCTTGTATCGGTCGGCAAATTTCGTCTTCTTGGAGGGAGAATCGGTCACGCGGGGAAAATCCCAGTGCGGGTCGATTTTGGGAGTGTGAACGATGCTGCCGCAGGAAACCGATGTGCTGATCGTCGGGGCGGGACCAAGCGGTCTCGCGCTCGCCGTCACCCTGCAACAGGCGGGTATCCGTCCTGTCATCGTCGATCGGCTCGCCGCCGGCGGGAACACCTCACGCGCCGCCGTTGTCCATGCGCATACGCTTGAAGTGCTGGAACGCATCGGCGTGACCGACGAATTCGAGGCGCGGGGTCTCGTTCTCACCCGCTTTGCTTTGCGCGATCATGACAAGGCGTTGCTGGAGCTCGATTTCTCCATGCTGCCCTCGCGCTACGCCCAGATCCTCATGATCCCGCAGGACGAGACCGAAGCGATCCTTGCCGAGCGATTGGCGAATCTCGGCGGCAATGTCGAGCGCGGTGTTTCCGCAACGACGATCGAGCCCGATTCGAGTGGGGCGACGGTGCATCTCGAAACGTTGGATGGTCCGAGGACGATCCGAGCGCGTTATGTCGTTGGCGGTGACGGCATGCACAGCGTGGTGCGCAGTGCGGCCGGCATCACCTTCGATGGCGAGACCTACGGCGAATCTTTCGTGCTCGCCGACGTGCACATGGACTGGGGCTTGAGCGACGAGGTGACGTTGTTCTTCTCGCCTGAGGGCATGGGGGTCGTCGCGCCGCTGCCGGACAACCGCTACCGCATCGTCGCACCGGTCGAGGCGGCCCCGGAAGCGCCCGACGCCGCCTTCGTGCAGGCGCTTCTCGACGCCCGCGGCCCGCGCCGGAATCCCGGTCGCGTGCGCGATGTCATCTGGAGTTCGCGTTTCCGCGTGCACCATCGTGTCGCCCCGCGCTATCGCTCCGGTCCGCTCTTCATCATGGGGGATGCGGCCCATGTGCACAGCCCGGCCGGCGGGCAGGGCATGAACACCGGGCTGGTCGATGCGGTCGTGCTCGGGCAATTGCTTGCCGATGTGCTGCGCGGCAAGGCGCCGGAAGCGACGCTGGACCTTTACGAGGAGAAGCGTCGTCCGGCCGCCGCTGAAGTGCTGGAACTGGCAAGCCGCCTGACGAAGGTCGCGACCGTGCGCAGTTCGCTCGGCCGCGTCGTGCGTAACCTCACCTTGCGCGTTCTCGGCTCTTCGCCGGTCTTCCGTCGCAAGCTTACGCTTAACCTGTCGGGTCTCGCCCGAAAGGGGATGGGCATGGTGCCTCCGCGCTGAGGGCTACCCCCTCATCCGGCCCTTCGGGCCACCTTCTCCCCGAGGGGAGAAGGAAACGAGGCGTTGGTGACCTTCCCCTTCTCCCCAGCGGGGAGACGGTGCCGGCAGGCGGATGAGGGGGATGCCGCAGGCATCGAGCGTGGCGTCTACTCAATCCGTCGCCAGTATTCCCGGCAGTTCCTGCAAGATGCTGTCCCTTGCCCGCAGGCTCGTGCGCGGCTCCTGCTTCTTCTCGTCCTGCACCAACTGGGCGAAAACCACGGTGCGTTCGTCGCGGCGTGCCCATCCGACATACCAACCCCATGGCCGGTTATAGTCGAAATTGCCGTCGGCCTTGCGCGGATAGGCCATGCCGGTCTTGCCCTGTGCGCCCCAGCCGTCGGCAATGTCGCGCCGCTCGATAATCTCCATGGCCGCATCCATCGCCTCGGCGGAGACCGGCAGTTCGTGGTTCACCAGCTTCTTGAGGAATTCGATCTGCTCGCGCGGTGAGATTTTCAGCGAGGAGGCGATCCAGGCGCGCTCCAGCCCGTTGTTCTTGCCGGGATCGCCCGTCATGTCGGCATTGCCGTAGCCGAAGGCATCGGCGTAATCGCGCAGCTGTTCGTAGCCGAGAAATTCGGTGATGCGCTGTGAAAACCAGACGACGGAGAACTCCATCCAGCGTTTCGGCGTCGTCGGCTGGCGCCAGGCATCACCGCCCCAGTCCGGATAGCCCTTCATGAATGGCAGGACCGGCTCATTTGCATCTTCCAGATAGCCGGAATCGTAGCCCATCACGGCAAGCGGCACCTTGAAGGTGGAGGCGGGGGTGACACGGCTTGCGCAATCGCCCTTTTCCAGAATGACCTCGTTGCTCCCCGCATCGGCAACGATCGTACAAATAATGCGGGCTTGCGCAGGCGCGCTTATGCTGGCAGCCAGCAGGGTGCCGGCCGCGAAAAGGCGGATATTCATCACGTTTTCCTCGAATTCCGAATGGCTTGTGCATTCTGGATAGCAATGCTTTGATGCCCTGACAAAAGATCAATACTGGTCTTAGCCATTAGGAAAATTGGGGCATCGCCATGGTTCGGCCATACCTGCCGCTGAACGCCTTTCGCGCCTTCGAGGCCTCCGCCCGGCATCTCAGTTTTACGCGCTCGGCGATCGAGCTGAACGTCACGCAGGCGGCCGTCAGCCATCAGGTAAAGAGCCTGGAGGAACAGCTTGGCGTCGTCCTGTTCAAGCGCCTGCCGCGTGGGCTGATGATTACCGCCGAAGGCGAAAGCCTGCTGCCGGTGCTGCGCGACAGCTTTGATCGCATGGCGGATGCCGTGGAGCGTTTTCGCGGCGGCCATGTGCGGGAAATCCTGACGGTCGGCGCCGTCGGCACTTTCGCCGTCGGCTGGCTGCTGCCGCGCCTCGCGCCCTTCCGCGAGCGGCATCCCTTCGTGGAGGTGCGGCTTTCCACCAACAACAACCGCGTCGATCTTGCGGCCGAGGGGCTGGACTTCGCCATCCGTTTCGGCGCCGGCGCCTGGCACGGTACGGATGCCATCAGGCTTTTCGACGCGCCGCTCTCTGTTCTCGCCACGCCCGTCGTCGCGCGGGATTTGAGGGAGCCGGAGGACTTGCTCGGCCTGACGCTGTTGCGTTCCTATCGCCGCGACGAATGGACCCGCTGGTTCGAAGCGGCCGGCCTGCCGCGCACCCCGCCGCCGCAGAACGCCATCGTCTTCGATACCTCGCTCGCGATGATGGAGGCGGTGTTGCAGGGCGCGGGTGTGGGGCTCGCGCCGCCTTTGATGTTTTCCCGGCTGCTGTCCGCCGGCGCCGTCGTTCAGCCGTTCAAGACGAGCGTCGTGCTTGGCAGCTACTGGCTCACGCGCCTGCAATCGCGTAGCGCCACCCCGGCCATGTCCGCCTTCGCCAACTGGCTTGGGGAGACGGTGGCGGAGGAGGGGCTGGGCTAACCGATCATGTCAGGTTGCGGCGGCGTTCCAGTTCCGCCGCAGTTGGCGTCTCGAATTCGAAGGAGCCGGTGGCGACGTCGCCGGCGCGGGCATATTTGTTCATGACGACACCGGAATCGCTGGTACGCGATTCGATCAGCGTCAGTGCGCGCGGGAAGGACGCGTCACCGAACAGCCGCTTGCCCTTGCCCAGAATGACCGGGAAGACGGAGACGTGGATCTCGTCGACGAGGTCGTTTTCGAAAAGTGCCTTGAGGAACTCCGTGGAGCCCTGCGTCAGGAGGTCCGGTCCGTCCTCGCTCTTCAGCGCCTTCACAGCGGCAATCGCATCGGCGCCGAGGACATGGCTGTTCTGCCAGGTGGTCTTGAAGGCCGGATTGCGGGTCGCGACATATTTGTTGATGCGGTCGAAGAGCGGGCCGATCGGGTCGTCCTTCGCCGCATAGGGCCAGTGGGCGGCGAAGATGTCGTAGGTCTTGCGGCCGAGCAGCAAGTCGAACGGCCGCGAAAAGAGTTCGCCGATGAAAGCCCCCATCTTTTCGTCAAAGAGCGGGGCGACCCAGCCGCCGAATTCGAAGCCGCCGATCGGGTCTTCCTCCGGGCCGCCCGGTGCCTGCATGACGCCGTCAAGGCTGATGAAGGCGCCGACAATGATCTTTCTCATGGGGTTTCTCCTGGCAGGATGTTGAACTGATACCTAGAGCGTTGCCGCTTTTCTTCGAATCGCGAAAAAGCTCTACCTCTTTGTTTTTACGCAGTTCGCGGCACGCAAATCGCCGCGCACTTTTGCTGGATTTGCTCTAGAGACGAACGGCGGATGCGCCACCCGACAACCGTTCGAAAATTCTTTCCCCTAACCCCAGCGGCCGCGCACCGCCTCGGTGCGACTGCGGCTGACCGGAATTTCCTGCCCGTCCTTCATAAGGACCGCCAGCCGGCCTTCGGCGCGCAGTAATCTTTCCACATGGCTGTCGGCGACGAAATGCGAGCGGTGCACCTGCAGCCCCGGCGTGTCGCCAAGTTCTTTCAGGGCATCGGAAAAGCGGAGCAGGATCAGCTCACGCCCGCGGCTCGTCGTGACCTCCGTGTAGTGGTCGGCGACGGTCATGTGAAGGATTTTCCCGCGGTTCTCCGGTTTCAGGCGGCGTAGCAGGGCGACCTCCGCCCGGTCTTCCGTCGCCGGCGCAGGGGCCGGGGCAAGCGTTTCGACCGCCTTGCTGCCCATCGTCATATAGGTCAGGCCGCAGAAGAGGGCAGAGAGGAGGAGGCCGCTGGCTATGCTTTCGGCAAGGCTCGAAACCGTCACCGCGCCGCCGAAGGTCGCAAGGCTGATCGCCTCCGTCGCCAATCCCACCGGCACCCCTGCAACGAGCGTGCCGAGCGCGATGCGGCCGGCAAGGCTTGGAACGCGGTGCAGCAGAAGCGTGTTCACGAGCACGAGGGCGGTGACCGCAATGCTCCAGGCGACGGCGTGCAGCACAAGCCAGAAGCCAAGGCGCGGCACCGTCGCCAACCGCTCGGCGGTGCCATAGGGGCCGGTCACCCAGAAGATCAGCACGACAGCGCCAAACGTTGCCCAGAACCGCGGCGAGCGCAGAAAGACCTGCAGTTCACGAAGCGCGGATTGCAGGAAGGGGCGTTCCACGAAGTTTTCCGTCCGTTCGGGCCAAAGCGTTTGAGGCGATCCGATCAATGGCTGAAGACGGGGTCGATTTCAACCTTGCCCGGAACCTGCCATGACCTTCGAACCTCTTCTCGACGCCCCCTTTGCCGTGCAGTTCCATGTCGCCACCGTGCTGCCGGCTGCCGTGCTGGGCGCCGTCCTGCTCGCCCGCCGGAAGGGAACGCCCGCCCACCGCCTTCTGGGGAAAATCTGGCTGCTGCTGATGGTGGTGACGAGTTTTTCGACCTTCTTCATCCATGACCTGAAGACAGTCGGAAACTTCAGCCCGATCCATCTGCTCTCGGTCTATGTCATCGTGGGCAGTATCCCCGCGATCCGCGCCGCGCGTCGCCGCGATATCCGCACGCACCGGGCCCATGTCGCCGGCATGTATTTCGGCGGCATCGTGGTCGCGGGGCTGTTCACCCTTGTGCCGCACCGCGTGATGGGCGCGATGATCTTCGATGGCATATCGGGCCTCGCAAGCGGCTTGGCCACTGCCTTCGTCTGTGTCCTGCTGGTTGCGGCCGGTGCACTTGCGATCCGCGAAGCCGGCTGGTTGGAGCGTTTCGAGACATTCCGGCGGCGCTGAACGCGGGGGCAGCGGTTAAATCGCGATAGGGCGGATTAGTCGCCCCTGCCTCTGCTTTTCCGGCGCCAAACATCCTCATGGGGCTGTCTGTCAATACGTATGGCCGGCGCTATCTCGTTGACGTCATTGCTAGTTCTGGCGTCGCGGCGGCGGCAATTGTCGTCGTCACGGCGGTGTTCAGGCTTTCTCCCGTGCGAAGCAAACGCGAAGCGGCCGCCGCAACAGCGGCTTAGACTGTTGCCGCCATTGAATTTATAGTGGTCCCTGTTATCTGAGGAAGCTGAGGGCACTTTTGTCCGCAGGAACGCCCAGAGGGCGAACGGGAGATCTCGCGATGGAATGGAAAGGTCGTCGACAGTCGAGCAACATCGAGGACCAGCGCGGCGCCGGGCCTTCGGCGGGCGGAAGCAATCCGTTCGGTCGCGGCAATGGCGGGTTTCGCCTTCCGACGGGGGGTGGACGCCGCGCCGGCGGCGGCATGAGCATCGGCACGATCGTCCTCCTCGTCGTCGTCTACTTCGTCTTGAAGATGATGGGCATCGACCTGTTGCAGGTGATGGGCGAGGGCGGCGGCGGGCAGGTCAGCATGCCGGGCTTCGAGCAGACCGAAACTGCCAGCAAGAGAACGTCGCCGCAGGAGGAAGAAACCAAGGCCTTCATGTCGACGGTGCTGGCCGAGACGGAAGACACCTGGAACGGCATCTTCCAGTCGGCCGGCGAAAAGTATGAGGAGCCGAAGATGGTGCTCTTCTCGGGGTCCGTGCAGTCGGCCTGCGGCTTCGCCTCGGCGGCTTCCGGTCCGTTCTATTGCCCGGGCGACCGCAAGGTCTATCTCGATATGAGCTTCTTCGACGAACTTGCCAACAAGTTCGACGCGGCCGGCGATTTCGCCCAGGCCTATGTCGTCGCCCACGAGGTCGGCCATCACGTGCAGAACCTCACCGGCGTGCTGCCGCGCTTTAACCAGCAGCGTCAGCGCATGAGCGAGGTGGAAGCCAACCAGATGTCGATCCGCGTCGAACTCCAGGCCGATTGCTACGCCGGTATCTGGGGCAAGTACACGCAGCAGAAGGGATTGCTCGAGACCGGCGACCTGGACGAGGCGCTGAATGCCGCGACCCAGATCGGCGACGATACGTTGCAGAAGCGCATGCAGGGTTACGTCGTGCCGGAAAGCTTCAACCACGGCACCTCCGACCAGCGTCGCCGCTGGTTCAAGCGTGGCTTCGATACGGGCCGCGTCGATGCCTGCGACACGTTCAAGGGTGACGTGTAACCCTTCTCTCGGGCTACTCCAAAGATGGAGTGCCTCCCGAAAATGCCATCACGTCTTTGGCGTGATGGCCTTGATCGCCCGCTGAAAACGGAAGTTCAGCGTTCCATCGGCATCGCCATTATAGTCGCCGGTAAACGTCAGCCTCTTTTGCGCTTCGGCGATGACCGCTTTTGGCCAGGGGCTGGGGCTGTCTTCCGTAAGGCTGGCGCGTGCCGCTTTCGAGCCCTTCCGCACGGCAAAGACCAGCCATAGGGCCGCTGTCTTTTCGTCGCGGGCTATGATCCGCCCCTCGGCATACTGCCGGGCCATGACGTACATGGCGTAGCCGTCGCCAACATTGGCGCGTCGCTGAAGGAAGTCTACGGAATCGCCCATGAGCGCGACGCCCTGCGCAAGCTGCGCCCCTTCCGAACTGCCCGCTTCCGCCGCTTTCGACAGCCAACTGAATGACGTGCCCGTGTCGAACGGGATGTCGTCAGCCGCGACGTACATCTTGCCGGTTGCAAGCATCGAAAGCACGATCCCCTGGGCCGCAGATTTTTGGAAGAGCGGCAACGCCTCGATGTTGCGTCGGGCCGCGTAGAGGGCAAGCGCCATCTGCGCCTGTGCGGTTGCCGAATCCGGCATTGCTTTCAACAAGGCTCCGCAGCTGTCGAGCGCGACGTCTTTTCTCAGCCTGTATGGATCGAAATCCCCAAAATCCTTCATATTGGCCAGTTTTTCAGCCGCGATCGTGAAGGCATCGCAGGCCGCGGCATTCTTGGCCGTCTCCGTGCTCAACCGCTCGACGTCTTCGTCTATGAGGGAGTCGTTGGAGCCGGACAGCGCCGCAACCGTTTCGCCCGACTTGACGGTGTTGTCGGCCGAAGGAGTGTCCAGCGTGACAGAGCCATCGGCTGTCGGCAGTGTTTCCGGCACGGGGCGCTCCTCATCGGCGCTTTTTGCCGTCACGCCGGGTAGCTCGACACGGGCGGCTGTCCCGTTGTCCGGCAGCATGTAGATATCGCCGCGAATGCTGTCGCGATATTCCGGAAACTGCTCGTGATCTTGCGTTTGCGCGAGATCGGCGACATCGATCTGCACACGTTTTGCCAGGCTGGACAGGCTCAGGCCCGGCGTTCTCAGCAGCGGCAGCAGCTTGCGCGTGAAGACCGAGTTGCGGTCGTTGTCCTCGCCGCGCAGCCTGTCGAGTGCCCGCTGGCCCGCGCCGGCGGACAGCAGAACAAAGGTGCCCTGAGGGGCGTTCACCGGTGCCAGGCCGCGCTCGTAGCCGGCTGATTTGAAGACATTGGGAAGGGGATTGTCGCGGCAGGCGTCCAGCACGAAGATGCCGACCACCCGCTTGTCGCGAAGCCGTGCCAGCAGGCTGTCCACCGCCTGAGAGAGATCCTCCGCCGTGTCCTGAGTGGCTTCCCGGGGAAAGTCCACGGGAAGCAGGAGATTACGGTCCCGCGGAGCGACGCCGTGACCGGAAAAGAAGAAGAAGGCCGTGTCGCCGGGGCGAAGCTGGCTTTCGAATTCACCGAACTTTGTCACCGATTGTGTGCGGGTGAGGTTGAAGCCGGTCAGGACGACGTCGAATTTCAGATCGTCGCGCAGCGTTGCACTGATGGCGTCTGCATCGCTGACGGCCCGTTCGAGGACGGGAAGTTGCTGATATCGGTCGTTGCCGATGACGAGGGCCACCTTTCGCGCCTGCGCCGGGCCTGCGCCTGCCAGAAGAGCCATAAAAAGGAACAGGAGGGCGGCCGCCTTTCCGGCGGCCGCGGTTGCCGGCATCGCTTTCATTCGCGTCGTTTCCCGTCAGCGTTCAGCGAATGATAGCTGATCCAGACAGGCCGGCAATATATTAGGCCTGTCTTCTTCGCGTGGCAGCTGCCCTGGCGCTCGTGAACGAACTGTCGCCTAAGCCCGCCTTTCGCTGTCCATATGGACGAGCTGAGCGGCTGGGTAACGCTCGCCGGCGGCGGCGTCCTTCGGCATGGCGGCTTCGATGGCGGCGAGGTCGGTTTCGGTGAGCGAGACCTGCTGGGAGCCGAGCGCCTCCGTCAGCCGGTCGCGGCGGCGGGCGCCGACGAGGGGCACAATGTCCGCACCCTGTGCCGCTACCCAGGCGATGGCGAGTTGGGCGACGCTGGCGCCTTTTTCTTCGGCGACGCGGCGCAGCTCCTCGACGAGCGCGAGATTGCGATCCACATTGCCGTCCTGGAAGCGCGGGCTCATGGTGCGGAAATCGCCGCCGGCCGTCGCACCCTTCTGCCAATGGCCGCTGATCAGGCCGCGTGACAGCACGCCATAGGCGGTGACGGGGATGCCGAGCGCCCGGCAGGTCGGCAGGATATCGTCCTCGATGCCGCGCGAGATCAGCGAATACTCGATCTGCAGATCCGAGATCGGGTGCACGGCGGCAGCGCGGCGGATCGTCTCCGAGCCAACTTCCGAAAGCCCGATATGGCGGATGTAACCGGCCTTCACGAGGTCGGCGAGGGCGCCGATGGTCTCCTCGATCGGCACGGCCGGATCGAGGCGGGACGGGCGGTAGATGTCGATATGGTCGGTGCCGAGCCGTTGCAGTGAGTAGGCGAGGAAGTTCCGGATCGCCGCCGGGCGGGAATCGTAGCCGCTCCAAACGCCGTCCGGTCCGCGCAGCGCGCCGAATTTCACGCTCAGCACCACATCCTCGCGGCGGCGCTCCTTCAGCGCCTCGGCAATCAGCATCTCGTTGTGGCCCATGCCGTAGAAGTCGCCGGTGTCGAGCAGGTTGATGCCGGCGTCGAGTGCGGCGTGGATGGTGGCGATGCTTTCCGCCCGGTCAGCCGGGCCATACATGCCGGACATGCCCATGCAGCCGAGCCCGATCGTGGACACTGTGGGGCCGGAGTTGCCGAGGGTTACGGTTTTCATGGCGTCTCTCCTGTGGTCTGCCTTCTGGTCGACGCTCTTCTACCGCGTCCGGCTTTGTGCGATAATCCGGTCTCTGTTTGACAAGCTGTGCGGATATCCGAACAATGAGCGCCATTCCCCTTGCAGACCTCGATGCCTTCGTCGCGATCGCCCGTGTGAAGAGTTTTCGCGCGGCGGCGAAACTGCGCGGCGTCTCCGCCTCGGCACTCTCCGAAGCGATGCGGCGCCTGGAGGCGCGGCTTGACCTGCGCCTGTTTAACCGCACGACGCGCAGCGTGACGTTGACGGATGCCGGCGAGCGTCTGCTCGAACGGCTGGTGCCGGCGCTGTCAGAGGTCGAGGCGGCGATCGATGGCGTCAACAGCCTGCGGGATCGCCCGGTCGGCCGGTTGCGGCTCAACGTGCCGGGTATCGTCGCCCGCTTCGTGCTGCCGCCGATCGTCACGCCGTTCCTCAAGACCTATCCAGGCATCACGCTGGAAGTCGCCTCCAACGATGCGCTGGTGGATGTGCTGGCCGCCGGCTTCGACGCCGGCATCCGCTATGAGGAGGCGCTGCACCAGGACATGATCGCCGTGCCGATCGGCCCGCGCCGCCAGCGCTTCGTGGTGGCCGCCGCCCCGTCCTACCTTGCCGAACACGGCGTGCCGGAGCATCCGCGCGACCTGATGCAGCATCGCTGCATCCTGCACCGTTTTGCAAGCGGCCGCGTGCTGACCTGGGCGTTCGAGCGGGGGGAGGAGAGGGTGTCGATCATGCCGCCCGCCTGCCTGATTTCCGAATCGAACGAGGTGGAGCAGCATGCGGCCATCGCCGGCCTTGGCATCGTCTGCACCTTCGAGGAGTTTCTGGCGCCGGGACTTGCCTCCGGTGCGCTGCAGGTGGTGATGCCGGACTGGATCCAGACCTTTTCCGGTCCTTTCCTCTACTATCCGAGCCGCACTCTGATGCCGGCACCGCTGCGCGCCTTCGTGGATTTCGTGAAGGCCAATCCCTGGGTCGAATGACGGGAGGATCAGCAAAGCGCATCGGATTGATCAATAAATTTGCGATGTTCACGGATTGTTTCGCGGAAAAAAGTGAAATAGAACTTTTCGCCTGACGTTTTGCCCGCCTGATTGGGCGCCGATTATTCCAGAGGACATACCATGATCGATGCCAGGACCACCCGGCGCGGGCTCTTCATCGTCTTCATGATTATGTTCCTCGATGTGATCGGCATCGCCATCATCATGCCGGTTCTGCCGACGTATCTGCGCGAACTGACGGGTGACAGCCTCAGCGAGGCGGCGATCGACGGTGGATGGCTGTTGCTCGTCTATGCCGGCATGCAGTTCCTGTTCGCACCGTTCATCGGCAACCTGTCCGATCGCTTCGGCCGTCGGCCGGTGCTGCTCGCCTGCATTCTCACCTTCGCCATCGACAACCTCATCTGTGCGCTCGCGACGAGCTACTGGATGCTCTTCGTCGGCCGGGTGCTGGCGGGCATCAGTGGCGCAAGCTTCGGCACGGCGGCTGCCTACATCGCCGACGTCTCGACCGATGAAACCCGCGCGAAAAATTTCGGACTGATGGGCATTGCCTTCGGCACGGGCTTCGCACTCGGGCCGGTGATCGGCGGCCTGCTCGGCGAGTTCGGGCCGCGCATCCCGTTCTACGGCGCGGCAGCGCTCGCCTTCCTCAATTTCGTTGCGGCTTGTTTTCTGCTGCCGGAGAGCCTGGAGCCCGCCAACCGTCGCCGCTTCGAGTTCTCCCGTGCCAATCCGCTCGGCGCGCTGCTCCAGATGCGCAACTATCCCGGCGTGCTGTGGATCGGCCTCGTCTTCTTCTGTTATTGGCTGGCGCATTCCGTCTATCCCTCGGTCTGGTCGTTCGTCGCGGCGTTCCGCTACGGCTGGAGCGAAGGGCAGATCGGGTTGTCCCTTGGCGTTTTCGGCATCGGTGGTGCCATCGTCATGGCGTTCGTGCTGCCGCGCGTCGTTCCGAGGCTCGGCGAATATCGCACGGCGGTGCTCGGCCTTTCCTTCTCCATTCTGGGGCTTGCCGGCTACGGTGCGGCCTGGCAGGGCTGGATGGTCTATGCCGTGATCGCGTGCACGGCGCTGGAAAGCCTGGCCGATCCACCATTGCGCTCCATCGCCTCGGCCCGCGTGCCGCCATCGGCCCAGGGCGAGTTGCAGGGCGCACTCACCAGCGTTTCAAGCTTCACCACGATCATCGGGCCGCTGATCTTCACGCAGGTGTTCAGCCACTTCACCGGGCCGCAAGCGCCGGTGGTCTTCGCCGGCGCGCCTTATGCGCTGGCCGCGGTGATCCTGCTTCTCGGTCTCGCGATCTTCGCGGTGAAGCTGCGCGGCGCCGGCGCCGGCCCGACGGAGAGTTTGGAGCCGGAAAACGCCTGAAGCGCTTTCAAACGTGACGTTTTGACGAAATTTTTGCCGGAAGCGGGCGGTAAATGCCCGGTTTCGCGCAGTTTTGATGAAAACATCAAATCTATTCGATTGATCGCGACCGGAACATGTGATCCGAAGCAACGCGAAAGTGAGAACTATCATGCACATCGCAATGCATCGCGAGGACAACAGCTGGGGCGCCCATTTCAAGGCGACCTTCACCCTCGGCGTGCCGCTGATCGGCGCGCAGCTCGCCCAGCTCGGCATTCATACGACGGACGTGGTCATCCTCGGACGGCTGGGTGCTGCGCATCTGGCGGCGATCGTGCTGTCGAGCCAGTTCTTCTTCACCATCTTCATCCTCGGCTCGGGCTTCGCCAATGCCGTCATGCCCATGGTGGCACAGGCCTATGGCCGCGGCGACACCGTTTCCGTGCGCCGCTCCGTGCGCATGGGCATGTGGGTGGTGCTGATCTATTCAGTGCTGATGATCCCGCTGTTCTACAGTGCGGAAAACATCCTGCTCTATGCCGGCCAGAAGCCAGAAGTCGCAGCCCTTGCCGGCAGTTATCTGAAGATCGCGCAATGGGGCATAGGTCCGGCGCTGCTGTTCATGACGCTGCGCGGCCTCGTCAGCGCGCATGGCCGGGCCGGCATCGTGCTCTATGTCACGATCACCATCCTGACGATCAATGCCGTCCTGGCCTATGGCCTGGTGCTCGGCCATTTCGGCCTCCCGGCCCTGGGCATGGACGGGGCGGCTATCGCCTCCGTCGTCGTCAACGTGCTGAGCTTCCTGCTCATCACCGCCTATATCCAGTCGCGCGCCGACATGCGCCGCTACGAACTCTTCGTGCGCTTCTGGCGGCCGGACTGGCAGGCCTTTCGCGAGGTCCTCCATCTCGGCCTGCCGATCGGTCTCACCATGCTGGCAGAGGTCAGCCTCTTCACCGGGGCCTCGCTGCTGATGGGCAACATCGGCACGCTGGAGCTTGCCGCCCACGGCATCGCGCTGCAGCTCGCCTCCGTCGCCTTCATGATCCCGCTCGGACTGGCGCAGGCCGGCACCGTGCGTGTCGGCGTGGCGCATGGCCGGGGTGATCATCTCGGCATCGTGCGTGCCGCCTGGGCCGTGCTCATCGTCGCCGCGATCATCGCGGTCGGCGGCGGCGTTCTCTTCGCTGCCATTCCGACGACGCTCGCCTCGATCTTCCTCGACAAGGCAGGTAAGGATTCGGCCGCAGTGCTCGCCATCGCCGGCCCCTTCGTGGTGATCGCCGGCGTCTTCCAGCTCGTCGATGGCTTGCAGGCGATTGCCGCCGGCCTGCTGCGCGGCCTGAAGGATACCCGCATCCCGATGATCCTAGCGCTGATCTCCTACTGGCCGATCGGCTTTCTTGCCGCCTGGTTCTTCGCCTTCCCGGCCGGCTTCGGCGGTATCGGCGTGTGGTTCGGCTTCCTCGCCGGCCTCGCTGCCGCCTCCGTGCTGCTCAACTGGCGCTTCTACCGGCTGGTGCGACAAACATCCTAATCAGTGAAGAAGTCCTGCCAGGAGCCATCGACAACGGTCCCGTAGGGCGAGCCTTGCTGGTTCGTAACATCTACTCTACCGCTGCCATGCTCCACGCGAATGCGGCAATAAATGGCGAGTGCGATGTTTGCCCGAACGCTCTGATGGCTTTTGAACCATTGCTTGTGAACGACGATAACCTTTGCGCTGGCACCCCTATAATCAATACGATCGATAACGTTCAGGGCAGGCGAAGTACTCAAGAAAACGTTTTCGTAATAGCAGGCTGCCTCTGGTACTGCGGATCTGAACTCAGCTTCTGCATTTGCATGGCCTGCCATGCACATCAGAGCGAGCAAGGCATAACGAGCGGTCTTCATCTAGGCATCCGCGATCCACTTGTCGGTCATGTTCTTGCTAATGCAGGGATTTGCAATTGAAAAGGCCCCGGACGCGATGTCCGGGGCCTTTCGTTTCATCGGGATAGAGCCGCGCTTACGCCCGCTCTGGAATGGCCTCTTCGCCCTTCTTCGCGCGCACCAGGTTGATGAAGCGGCGGAAGAGGTAGTGGCTGTCCTGCGGGCCGGGGGAGGCTTCGGGGTGGTGTTGGACGGAGAAGACCGGCTTGCCGGTGAGGCGCAGGCCGCAGTTCGAGCCGTCGAACAGCGAGATGTGGGTTTCTTCGACGCCAGCGGGCAACGAGGACGAGGCGACGGCGAAGCCGTGGTTCATTGAGACGATCTCGACCTTGCCGGTCGTGTGGTCCTTCACCGGATGGTTTGCGCCGTGATGGCCCTGGTGCATCTTTTCGGTGGTCGCGCCGACAGCGAGGCCGAGCATCTGGTGGCCGAGGCAGATGCCGAAGACCGGGATGTCCGTTTCGATCAGCGTCTTGATGACCGGCACGGCATATTCGCCGGTGGCGGCCGGGTCGCCCGGGCCGTTGGAGAGGAAGATGCCGTCCGGCTTCTGGGCGAGCACCTCGTCGGCGCTGGTCGTTGCCGGCATGACGGTGACCTTGCAGCCGAGGCCGGCGAAGAGGCGCAGGATGTTGCGCTTCACGCCGTAGTCGAGCGCGACGATGTGATACTTCACGTCGGCGTCCGCGAGGTCTTCGGTGCCCTCGTTCCAAACCCACGGCTTTTCGCTCCAGCGCGAGGACTGGCCAGAGGAGGCGACCTTGGCGAGGTCGAGGCCGACGAGGCCGCTCCAGGCTTTGGCTTCCGCCTTTAGCGTCTCGATGTCGAAGACGCCGTTCGGGTCGTGGGCGATCACCGCGTTCGGCGCGCCGTTTTCGCGGATCCACGCGGTCAGCGCGCGCGTGTCGATGCCGGAAAGGCCGATGATGCCGCGCGCCTTCAGCCAGGCGTCGAGGTGCTTCGTGGCGCGGTAGTTCGACGGCTCGGTGATGTCGGCCTTGAAGATCGTGCCGACGGCGCCGTGGCGCGCGGCAGGCGTCAGGTCTTCGATGTCTTCGTCATTGGCGCCGATATTGCCGATATGCGGGAAGGTGAAGGTTACGATCTGGCCGAGATAGGAGGGGTCGGTCAGGATTTCCTGGTAGCCGGTCAGCGCCGTGTTGAAGCAGACTTCCGCGGTCACCTTGCCGGTGGCGCCGATGCCCTTGCCTTCGATCACCGTGCCGTCGGCGAGGACGAGAAGGGCGGTCGGCTTTTCGGTGGTCCATGCGGGGGTCGAGGTCATATTCATCCCGTTTCCGGCACCGGGCGTGAGGCTTGAAAACGTCGCCGCCAGGCACCATTTGAGGTCGCAGGCAAGGGCGCGCGGAAACCCGCGTTGGTTCGCCCTGATTGCCAAATTTCGTGCAGGTGCCGGAAAATAGACAAAGCGGATGACGGGGTCAACCGCCGCCTGTGGATTGCGTGGAATTATAAAGCGTTGAAATTCAACCGCTTACGCAATCCGTTTGCGGTTCGACCCCTTGCCGGTCTATGAGCATGCACAATCGAACGATGATCGAGGCCTCGCCGCGCACCGGCGCCGGCGGCCTCCCATGGAGAAAATGATGCGCGAGAACTTCGCAAATTCCCTCAAGGATGCACTCAAGGCCAAGGACGCCTGCCGTGTTTCTACGCTGCGCCTGATCCAGGCCAAGCTGAAGGACTGCGACATTGCCAACCGCGGCGCGGGCAAGGGCCCCGTCGAGGACGACGAAGTGTTGCAGATCCTCGCCAAGATGATCAAGCAGCGCGAAGAATCGGCAAAGATCTTCGGCGACAACGGTCGTCCGGAACTCGCGGCGCAGGAGCGTGCGGAAATCAAGGTCATCGAGGATTTCCTGCCCGAGCAGATCTCCGAGGACAAGATGAAGGACCTGATTGCCGCCGCCATCGCCGAGATTGGCGCGCAGGGCCTGCGCGACATGGGCAAGGTCATGGCCGTGCTGAAGGAGCGTTATCCCGGCCAGATGGATTTCGCCAAGGCCTCCGGCGTGGTGAAGGACCTGCTGAAGTAATCCGGTGGCGACAGGTTTGAACGAAAGGGCGGCTTCGGCCGCCCTTTCTGTTTGAGCACGCATCGCGCGCCGCCACGGGAACCAAAAGCCAAGAGCGCAGTTATGCGGAAAGAACAGGAGCCCGACGGTGCAGCGATGACCGCGCATCGGCCCGCCCCGGCGAAGTGCATGCTGTGCCGCCGGCCATGTTTGTGTGTTGACGCCAGGTGGCCGTTTTCGTCAAACGGAGACCGAGCCGATGCGTGTATTGTCCCTGCTTCCCTTTGCCATGTTAGCCTTCGTCGGATCGGCACGCGCGCACGACGCGGCGAGCGGCTGGCAGTACGCGCAGTTCTGCTGCAACGGTAACAGCCACAATGGCGACTGCCAGATGATTCCCGCGACGACCGTGCGCATCATCACAGGCGGCTATCAGGTGACGCTGGCGCCCGGCGACCACCGGCTCGCCACGCGCAGCCATATCTTTCGCCTGCCGCAGAATACCGCCCGCCGCTCGCAGGATGGCGAGTATCACCTTTGCCTCTACCCGACGGAGGATACGCCGCGCTGCTTCTATGTGCCCGACATGGGATTTTGACGTGCAGCCTGTGAATTGCTGTGGGTGACCGACTATTGCTGGCGGCGGGGCACCGGCATGGTTATATGAACCTTGACCGAGGTACCCATGCGCTTTTCCAACGCCTTCCTAGACGAGATCCGTGACCGCGTTTCCATTTCGGACGTGATCGGCAAGCGTGTGACCTGGGACCGCCGCAAGACCAACGTCTCGCGCGGCGACTATTGGGCGTGCTGCCCGTTCCATGGCGAAAAGTCGCCGAGCTTCCACTGCGAGGATCGCAAGGGCCGCTACCATTGTTTCGGCTGCGGCGTTTCCGGCGATCATTTCCGTTTCCTGACCGATCTTGACGGGCTGGCCTTCCCGGAAGCCGTGCAGCAGATCGCCGACATGGCCGGCGTCGCCATGCCGCAGCCGGACCCGCAGGCCGAGCAGCGCGAAAAGGAACGCATGGGCCTTGTCGAGGTCATGGATATGGCCACGCGTTTCTTCGAGGATCAGCTCCAGACGCCGGCCGGCGCCAAGGCGCGTGCTTATCTGCGCGATCGCGGTCTGACGGGGCGCACTATCGAGACGTTCCGGCTTGGTTTTGCGCCGGAGAGCCGCAATGCGTTGAAGGAGCACCTCGCCGGCAAGGGTGTGCCGAAGGAGGCGATCGAGGCGTGCGGCCTCGTCGTGCACGGACCGGAGATCCCGGTCTCCTATGACCGCTTTCGCGACCGCATCATGTTCCCCATCCTGTCGATCCGGGAAAAGGTCATCGCCTTCGGCGGCCGCGCCATGTCGCCGGATGCGCCGGCGAAGTACCTCAACTCCAACGAGACCGAGCTCTTCCACAAGGGCGGCGTGCTCTACAACCATGCCCGCGCCCGCAAGGGTGCGCAGGGCGCCGATGGTCCTGGCACGATCATCGCCGTCGAAGGCTATATGGACGTGATCGCGCTCCATCAGGCGGGAATCGAGAATGCCGTTGCGCCGCTCGGCACGGCACTCACCGAAAACCAGCTCGAACTGCTGTGGAAGATGACGCCGGAGCCGGTGCTTTGCTTCGATGGTGACGGTGCGGGTATCCGCGCGGCCAACCGTGCCGCCGATCTCGCGCTGCCGTTCATCAAGCCGGAGCGCACGGTGCGTTTCGCATTGCTGCCGGACGGCAAGGACCCGGACGATCTGGTGCGCCACGAGGGCCGTGCGCCCTTCGACAAGGTGATGGCCAGCGCCCGGCCGCTCGCGGAGATGATCTGGAGCCGCGAGGTCCAGGGCGTGAATTTCGACACGCCGGAAAGCCGCGCGGCGCTGGAAGCACGCCTGCGCCAGGTGACCGCCGTGATCGCCGACGAGGACGTGCGCCGGCACTACCAGCAGAACATGCGCGACCGGTTGAACACCTTCTTCCGTCCCGTCCAGCGGCAGGGCAGCGGCAATTTTTCCGGCAACCGGCAGGGCAAGGGCGGCGCGCGCAATGCGCCGCAGGGCAATGCCGCGCCCACCGGCGTTTCCGATCGATTGATGCGTTCGGCGCTGGTGCGCGGTGCGCAGGAACTGCCGGCACTGCGCGAAAGCGTGCTGGCGCTCACCGTCGTCAACCATCCCGGCCTGCTCTTCAGCGACTATGACGAGATCGCCATCATCGAATATGAGAACCGCGATCTGCAAAGGCTCTGGTCGGCGCTCATCGGCATTGCCGGTGCCATTGGCGCCCGGCTTGAGCGTGACCGGTTGATCGAGGAACTGGAGGCCGCCGGTTTCGACACGGTGCTGAAAACTCTCGAACAGCAGGTCCGCAACTCCCGTCTGTGGACCGCGACGGTGGAAGCAGCCCCCGAGGATGCCCGCGAAGGCTACCTGCAGGCATTGGCACTGCACAAGCGCACCCGCGCGCTGCTCTGGCAGCGCCGCGAGCTGGAACGGGAACTCGCCGTCTCGACGGAAGAGGGCGACGGCGAACGGGTGCCGCAGATCCTCCGTGCGCTTCAGGAAGTGCAGCAGGAGACCGTGCGCCTGGAGAACCAGGAGGCGATCATCGAAGGGTTTGGTGTGCTGTCTGGCCGGGTGAAGGGGCCTGCGGCGCGTTAGAATCAGTGCACGCCGCCAGAAAATCCCGACACCCGGTGCGTTAGCCGTTGAAGACGATTGCCAGCTTGTTGCCCGAAGGATCACGTACGTAAGCGGAGTACCAGTCCGGCCCGTATTGCGGGCGGGGGCCAGGGGCACCGTCGTCCGTTCCACCATGGGCAAGGGCTGCCGTGTGGAAGGCGTGCACCGCGTCGTGTGACGCAGCCGGAAAACCGATCATCGTGCCGTTCCCGGCCCTTGCCGGCTCGCCGTTGAAGGGCGTGCAAAGCCAGAGCGTGAAGCCCTTTTCGCCACCGCCCTCGGTGTAGCCGCGCCATCCCGGGAAGTCGGACTGGACCGCCCAACCGATGGTCGAGAGCACAGCATCATAGAAGGCCGTCGTCGCCGCGGCGTCGGATGTGCCGAGTGTCGCATAGAGATCCATCATCATTCTCCTTCCTCTCATGGCATGCAACTTTATCTTGAACATAGAACAAATCAAGAACATTATGGATGGAGGGTGAAAGTTGCCTGTGGAGTGGCCACCGAGGGTCCCATGCCTGGCCGAATGGAGGTAAGAACGTGCGTATGATGACCCAGACGAGACCAGCCAGCCCTGTTGCCGCCCTGTTCGATGCGCCGTCGGCGCGTCCCCTCGACGTGCTGAAACGCGTCTATGGCTATGATGTCTTCCGTGGCAAACAGCAGGCGGTGATCGAGCGCGTGACGGCCGGCGGGGATGCCGTCGTGCTCTTCCCGACGGGTGCCGGCAAATCGCTGTGCTTCCAGATCCCCGCGCTCTGCCGCGAGGGTGTGGGCATCGTGATTTCGCCGCTCATCGCCTTGATGCGCGACCAGGTCGAGGCCTTGAAGCAGCTTGGCGTCAAGGCGGCGGCCCTCAACTCGTCGCTCTCCCGCGAGGAGTATTTCGCGGTGCGCGATGCGATGCGCACGGGCGATCTCGACATGCTCTATGTGACGCCGGAGCGCATCGTCACGGAGGGCTTTACCGAACTCGTCGCCGATGCGCGTATCGCGCTCTTCGCCATCGACGAGGCGCATTGCGTGTCGCAATGGGGGCACGATTTCCGGCCGGAATATCGGACCCTTGGCATGCTGGGCGAGCGCTATCCCGGCGTGCCGCGCGTAGCACTGACGGCGACGGCGGATCCGCACACCCGTGAGGACATTATCGAGCGTCTGGGACTTCAGGACGCCGAAGTCTTCTCCACCAGCTTCGACCGGCCGAACATTGCCTACGAGATCGCCGAGCGCGACCAGGCACGCCAGCAATTGCTGCGTTTCCTGTCGCGCCACCAGGGAGCGAGCGGCATCGTCTATTGCCTGTCGCGCGCCAAGGTGGAGGACACGGCGGCGTGGCTGAACACGCAGGGCATTCGCGCGCTGCCCTATCATGCCGGCTTCGACCGCACGGTGCGCGACGCCAACCAGGATGCGTTCCTGAAGGAGGAAAACCTCTGCCTCGTCGCGACTGTTGCGTTCGGGATGGGCATCGACAAGCCGGATGTCCGCTATGTCGCCCATCTCGACCTGCCGGGTTCGGTGGAGGCCTATTACCAGGAGACCGGCCGTGCCGGGCGTGATGGCCTGCCGTCCGAGGTCTGGATGGCCTATGGCATGGCGGATGTCGTTCAGCGCCGCAAGATGATCGACGAGGGCAATGCGGCCGACGAGATCAAGCGCATCGAGCGCGCCAAGCTGATGTCCTTGCTCGCCATCTGCGAGACGGCGGGTTGCCGCCGCAAGGCGATCCTCGCCCATTTCGGCGAATCCCACGCGGGCCAATGCGGTAATTGTGATACCTGCCGTAACCCGGTCGAGACCTGGGACGGCACCGAAGCCGCCATCAAGGCGCTCGCCGCCGTCTATCGTACCGGCGAACGGTTCGGCGCGGCCCATGTCATCGACGTGCTGCAGGGTTCGGTGAACGAGAAGACCGAGCGTTTCGGCCATACCGGCATGCCGGTCTTCGGGGCGGGCAGCGATATACCACCGCGCATCTGGCAGTCGATCTTCCGGCAATTGCTGTCCATGGGGCTGATCAGCGTCGATCACTCGGCCTATGGGGCCTTGAAGCTGGAGCCGGAGGCGCGCACCGTGTTTCGCCGCGAGCGCGAGATTTTCTTCCGCAAGGACCGCCCGCAGACGGGACGCAAGGCGAAAGCCGGCAATTCGCCCGCCGCCCGCGAGCGTTCGAACCTTACCGGTTCCGATCGCGAGCTCTTCGAGGCGTTGCGTGCCGAGCGCCTTGCCATCGCCAAGGACCTCGATGTGCCACCCTATGTCGTCTTCCCGGATACGACCCTGATCGCGCTTGCCAAGGAGCGGCCGCGCGACCGGGAGGAGCTTCTGGACATTCCCGGCATCGGCATCTCGAAGCGCGACCGGTTCGGCGATGCCTTCCTCGCCGTCATCGAGGACTTCGCCGGCTAGATTTTTATCCGGCCTGTCGGAACGTTTATCCGTCGTTCGTCCTTGTGTGTGTTCAGCAAGGAGGACGCCACGATGAAAGTCACGCAGCATCTCTGGTTCGAAAAGGACATGGACGCCGCCATCGGCTTCTACACGTCGCTCATTCCGGGTTCATCCGTTCAGTGGATTTCACCGCTGCTGGCGGAAACGCCGAGCGGCCCGCCCGGCAGCGTCAAGGTCGCAAGCTTCACGCTCGGCGACCAGCGCTACATGGCGATCGAGGCGGGACCGCTCGACCCGTTCAATCACAGCTTTTCCATCATGGTCGAATGCGAAACGCAGGGCGATCTCGACCGGCTGTGGGATGCCTTGAAGGAAGGCGGCGCGGTGGAGCAGTGCGGCTGGCTGAAGGACCGCTGGGGCCTCTCCTGGCAGATCGCGCCGGCACGGCTTGGCGAGTTGATGAGCGATCCGGACCAGGCGAAGGTCAAGCGCGTCACCGAGGCGATGCTGAAGATGGTGAAGCTGGATATTGCGGGGCTGGAGGCCGCTGCCGCGGCGCGCTGACCATCACATCCTGACCGTCATCCCGCCATCGACCACCAGCACATGGCCGTTGACGAAGGACGCTGCGTCGCTTGCCAGGAACAGGGCGGCGCCGGCGATTTCGTCCGGGCGGGCCCAGCGCTGGACGGGGATACGCTGGCGCACGAAGGGCATCAGGTCATCGTTGGCGGCGAGGGCTGCGTTGGTTTCCGTCGCGAACCAGCCGGGGGCGATGGCATTGCTGGTAATGCCATGGGGGGCGTATTCCACGGCCATGCTGCGCATCAGGCCGGTGAGGCCCTGCTTGGCGGCGGGGTAGACGCCGTCGTTCGGCATGGCGACCTGTCCGCCGATCGAGGTGATGGCGATCAGCCGGCCGTGGCCGTTGCGTTTCATCAGGGCGGCCGCATCGCGTGACAGGCTGACGGCGGCGGCAAGGTCGGTGCGGATGAGGTCGTCGATGGCGTCGTCGTCCATCTCGGCCAGCGGGCGGCGGTCGCGCGCCCCGACATTATTGACCAGCACGTCTAGCCTACCGTGCCGACGCTCGATATCGGCGAGCGCCGCGCGCTGGGCCGGGCGATCGGCGATGTCGAAGGCGACTGCCGACGCGCTCCCGCCAAGGGCAGTGATCTTTGCGACGGCATCGTCGAGCGTCGCGGCCGTGCGACCCGTCACCACGACATGCGCGCCGGCTTCCGCCAGCGCTCGGGCGATCTCGAAGCCGAGGCCGCGTCCGCCGCCGGTGACGAGCGCCACGCGGCCTTTTTGAGAAAACCTGTCCAGTATCGTCATGATGCGTCCTTTCGGGAGGTCACCCGATAGCGGCAGAGCGCGTCTGTCAACCCCGCCTGGCGCGGTTTGCCCTCCGGCGAAAAGGCGCTATGTCCGCCTAGAAAGGACTCTTCCATGGCTCAGAATATCTACGACCAGCCCGTCTTCTTCGAGGGCTATAGCAGCCTTCCCCGCTCGGTTCACGGGCTCGCGGGGGCCGCGGAATGGGACTCGGTGCGCGCGCTGCTGCCCGATCTTGCGGGCAAGCGTATTGTCGATCTCGGCTGTGGTTTCGGCTGGTTCGCGCGTCATGCGGCGGCGGAAGGGGCGGCAAGCGTGCTGGGCCTCGACCTTTCGGAAAACATGATCGCCCGGGCCAAGGTGGAGACGGCGTCGCCCGCCGTGCGCTACGAGATTGCCGATCTCGACCGGCTGGACCTGCCGACGGGCGGTTTCGATTTCGCTTATTCGTCGCTCGCCTTCCACTATGTCGCGGATTTCGGCCGGTTGGTGCGCACCATCCACGCGGCGCTGGTGCCGGGATCGTCCTTCGTCTTCACCATCGAGCATCCGATCTACATGGCGCCCACGAAGCCCGAATGGGCGGAGGTCGGCGGCGCGACGGTGTGGCCGGTGGATGGCTATCTCGTGGAAGGACCGCGCACGACGGACTGGCTCGCGAAGGGTGTCGTCAAATATCACCGCACGCTCGGCACGACGTTGAATGCGCTGGTTGGAGCGGGTTTTGTCATCCGCCATGTGGAGGAGTGGCGGCCCAGCGAGGCGCAGCTTGCGGACCATCCGGAATGGCAGGTGGAACTGAACCGGCCGATGTTCCTGCTGATTGCCTGCGATCGTCCCTGAAACATCCAAAAGAGCAGTCGCAGCCCTTTACGCGGCTTGCCGCTGCGCTAGAACTATCGCCTAAAGCCAAATCGCCGGCATCACGAGCAGAAGAACAAGCCGACGTGCATCGGAAGGGGAGCCGAACCCATGGAAAGACTGAAATTGCCGCTTGATGGCGCCTGCCGCTGCGGGCGCGTCAAAATCCGCATCAGCGCGCCGCCGATGATCACCATGGCCTGCCATTGTACCGGCTGCCAGCGCATGTCGGGCAGCGCCTATTCGTTGAGCGCGGCGATCCCGACGGACGGGTTTGCGGTGATTGAGGGTGAGCCCGTCGTGGCCGGCGCGAGCCCGGAAGCGGGCCATCATTTCTGCCCGGATTGCATGACCTGGATGTTCACCCGGCCGGCCGGGCTCGATTTCTTCGTCAATGTCCGGCCGACCATGCTTGAGGATACCGGCTGGTACAACCCCTTCGTCGAGACCTATACGAGCGAAAAACTCGAATGGGCGACGACGCCTGCCGCGCACAGCTATGATAAATTCCCGCCGATGGAGGATTTTGAAACGCTGATGGCCGGCTATGCGGCGAGCGTCGCCTGAACCGTCGAACCTTTCTCAAAGCTATGAGTGCGCGCCCATGACCTCCGCCTTCGTCGCCCATCTGCAATCCGAACTCGACGGCCTCAAGTCCGCCGGTCTCTACAAGTCCGAGCGCGTCATCACCTCCAAGCAGGCCGGTGAGATCGCCGTCGCCTCGGGCGAGCGCGTGTTGAATTTTTGCGCCAACAACTATCTTGGCCTTGCCGACAACGAAGAACTGGCCGAGGCCGGGAAGAAGGCGCTCGACCGCTACGGCTACGGCATGGCCTCGGTGCGTTTCATCTGCGGCACGCAGGAGGAGCACAAGCAGCTCGAAGCCCGTATCTCGACCTTTCTCGGGTTGGAGGACACGATCCTCTATTCCTCGTGCTTCGACGCGAACGGTGGCCTCTTCGAGACGCTGCTGTCTGAAGAGGATGCCATCATCTCGGATGCGCTGAACCATGCCTCGATCATCGACGGCGTGCGGCTCTCCAAGGCGAAGCGCTTCCGCTATGCCAACAACGACATGGCGGCGCTGGAGGAGGAACTGAAGAAGGCGGAAGGCTCGCGCTTCAAGATGATCGCCACGGACGGCGTCTTCTCGATGGATGGTATCATCGCCAACCTGCAGGGTGTCTGCGACCTTGCCGAAAAATACGGCGCCATGGTCATGGTCGACGACAGCCACGCGGTCGGTTTCGTCGGCAAACACGGCCGGGGCTCCGCGGAACATTGCGGCGTCGAAGGTCGCGTCGATATCATCACCGGCACGCTCGGCAAGGCGCTCGGTGGCGCGTCCGGCGGCTATACGTCGGGCAAGCGCGAAGTGGTGGAATGGCTGCGCCAGCGCTCGCGGCCCTACCTCTTCTCCAACACGCTCGCCCCGGTCATCGCGGCCGCCTCGCTTAAGGTCTTCGACCTGATCGACAATGGTGACGCGCTGCGCCAGCGCCTCTATGCCAATGCAGATCTGTTTCGCACGGAGATGACGAAGCTCGGCTTTACCCTGGCGGGTGAGGGGCATGCGATCATTCCGGTCATGCTGGGCGATGCCACGCTCGCGCAGGAAATGGCATCGCGCATGCTGACCAAGGGCGTCTATGTCGTCGGCTTTTCCTTCCCCGTCGTGCCGCGCGGCCAGGCACGCATCCGCACGCAGATGTCGGCAGCGCATAGCGAGGCGGATGTTCGCAAAGCGATTCAAGTTTTCGCCGATGTCGGACGCGAGCTGGGCGTCATTTAAAGAATCCTCTGAGTCCCTTGTGGAGATTTCGTCATGTCGAACATGATGCGTGCGCTGGTTAAAGCGAAACCTGAAGTCGGCCTCTGGATGGAGACCGTTCCGGTGCCGGAGGTCGGGCCGAACGATGTGCTCATCCGAGTGAAGAAGTCGGCGATCTGCGGCACGGACGTGCATATCTGGAACTGGGACCATTGGGCCCAGAAGACCATTCCGGTGCCGATGGTCGTCGGCCATGAGTTCGTCGGCGAGATTGCCGAGATCGGTTCGTCCGTCACCAAGTACCATGTCGGCGAGCGCGTTTCGGGCGAGGGGCATATCGTCTGCGGCAAGTGCCGCAACTGCCGCGCCGGCCGTGGGCACCTGTGCCACTACACCAAGGGCGTCGGCGTCAACCGACCGGGCTCCTTCGGCGAGTTCGTCTGCATTCCCGAGCACAATGTCGTGCCGATCCCCGACGAGGTGCCGGACGAGGTGGCGGCGATCTTCGACCCGTTCGGCAATGCCGTGCACACCGCGCTCTCCTTCGACCTGGTAGGCGAGGACGTGCTCGTCACCGGTGCCGGGCCGATCGGCATCATGGGAGCGATGGTCGCAAAGCGCTCCGGCGCGCGAAAGGTCGTCATCACCGACATCAATCCCGTTCGCCTCGATCTCGCCCGCAAGGTCGGCATCGATTATGTCGTCGACGCCTCGAAGCAGGATCTGGCCGAAGTGATGACGGAGATCGGCATGACGGAAGGGTTCGACGTCGGCCTGGAAATGTCCGGCGCCCCACCGGCCTTCCGCTCGATGATCGACACGATGAACAATGGCGGCAAGATCGCCATTCTCGGCATCGCGCCGGATGGTTTCGGCATCGACTGGAACAAGGTGATCTTCAAGATGCTGACGTTGAAGGGCATCTATGGCCGGGAAATGTTCGAGACCTGGTACAAGATGATCGCCTTCGTGCAGGGCGGGCTGGACCTCTCGCCCATCATCACCCACCGCATCAAGATCGACGAGTTCCGCGACGGCTTCGAGGCGATGCGCTCGGGCAATTCCGGCAAGGTCGTCATGGATTGGCACTGAGAATGTCGCGCAAAAGGGCGTAGCGGTTTTGCGACAACGACATGCGGAAATAAGGAATCGGGAGGAGTTTCGCGATGAAGTACGAAGGAAGCTGCCACTGCGGCAATATCGCTTTTGAAGTGGAAGGGGAGTTCGACACGGGGCTGGACTGCAACTGTTCCCTGTGCCGCCGGCGCGGCGGGCTCCTTGCCTTCGTGCCTGCGGATCAGTTCACGCTGGTGTCGCCCGCGGAGAAGGTTTCCACCTACCAGTTCAACCGCCACGTCATCGAGCATCACTTCTGTGCCAATTGCGGCATTGCGCCGTATGGCGAGGGCAAGGATCCAAAGGGAAACAGCATGGCGGCGATCAATCTGCGCTGCATTCCGGCGATCGATCTTGAGACATTGACCATCACCAAGGTCGATGGACGGTCGTTTTAAAACTCAGGCGTGCGAATCGGTGTGCATGGAGGATCGGTGGGGCAAAGAGAGCGGCTCTTGTCTTTCCGGGATTTGCGCCTACATGAAGGCTCAATCACCCGGATCCGCCGACTTGTCCGCTTGCGAACCCGAATCGTAACCTTTTGCGGCTTTTTTGCCGGAAAAGCTTGACGGAACCGAAAATTCTGGGAATCACCATTGTTGGCGAGCAAGGAATGGGTACGGCAGATCGGGAAGTCATGTCAATTGTGTTGCCTCGGCAACATATCCATAGTCCCGCGGGCCGGGATGTGGTTAATCAGGATTTAATTGTCAATCCGTTAGGTCAGGGGCGCCGAAAGGCGATTGCGCATGCCGAAGGGCGATCGGCTGCGGAAACCCTAACCGCTTGAAAACTGGATGCTCAGGAAAGCGACGAAATAAATGGCGACAAAGGTCAAAGAGAACGAGGAAGTCGAAAACGAACGCGAAGGCGCATCCGACGGCCCACTTCTCGATCTTTCCGATGATGCAGTCAAGAAGATGATCAAAGCCGCCAAGAAGCGCGGCTATGTCACGATGGACGAGCTGAATTCTGTCCTGCCTTCCGAGGAAGTGACCTCGGAGCAGATCGAAGACACGATGGCCATGCTCTCCGACATGGGCATCAACGTCATCGAGGACGAGGACGCCGAAGAGGCGGCCCCGGGCGGCGAAGACGAGGCGAGCGACGACGACAACGAGAGCGAAGGCGGCGAGATCGCACCTTCCAGCGGCACCGCGCTTGCGACCGCCAAGAAGAAGGAGCCGACCGACCGCACGGACGATCCGGTTCGTATGTACCTGCGCGAAATGGGTTCCGTGGAACTCCTGTCGCGCGAGGGCGAAATCGCCATCGCCAAGCGTATCGAAGCCGGCCGCGAGACGATGATCGCCGGCCTCTGTGAGAGCCCGCTGACGTTCCAGGCCATCATCATCTGGCGGGATGAACTCAACGAAGGCCAGACGCTGCTGCGCGAGATCATCGACCTCGAGACGACCTATTCCGGTCCCGAGGCGAAGGCTGCCCCGCAGTTCCAGAGCCCGGAAAAGATCGAGGCCGACCGCAAGGCTGCCGAAGAAAAGGAACGGACCCGCAAGCCACGCGCTGCCAACGACGACGACATCACCAATGTCGGCGGCGACAGCATGCCGGCGGAGGAAGAGGAAGAGGACGACGACGAATCGAACCTTTCGCTTGCCGCCATGGAAGCGGAACTGCGTCCGCAGGTCATGGAAACGCTCGACACGATCGCCGAGACCTACAAGAAGCTGCGCAAGCTGCAGGACCAGCAGGTGGAAGCCCGCCTGCAGGCGACCGGTACGCTCTCTCCTGCCCAGGAGCGCCGCTACAAGGAGCTCAAGGACGAGCTGATCACGGCCGTGAAGTCGCTGTCGCTCAACCAGAACCGTGTCGACAGCCTTGTCGAGCAGCTCTACGACATCTCCAAGCGCCTGATGCAGAACGAAGGCCGCCTGCTGCGCCTTGCCGAAAGCTATGGCGTCAAGCGCGATTCGTTCCTGGAACAGTATTCCGGCGCGGAACTCGATCCGAACTGGATGAAGTCGATCGCCAATCTGGCCGCCCGCGGCTGGAAGGAATTCGCACGCTCGGAAAATACGACGATCCGCGATATCCGCCAGGAGATCCAGAATCTCGCCACGGAAACCGGCATCTCGATCGCCGAATTCCGCCGCATCGTTTCGATGGTGCAGAAGGGCGAACGCGAAGCCCGCATCGCCAAGAAGGAGATGGTGGAAGCCAACCTCCGTCTCGTGATTTCGATCGCCAAGAAGTACACGAACCGTGGCCTTCAGTTCCTGGATCTCATCCAGGAAGGCAATATCGGCCTCATGAAGGCGGTCGACAAGTTCGAGTATCGCCGCGGCTATAAGTTCTCCACCTACGCGACGTGGTGGATTCGTCAGGCGATCACCCGTTCGATCGCCGACCAGGCGCGCACGATCCGTATCCCTGTGCACATGATCGAGACGATCAACAAGATCGTCCGGACGTCGCGCCAGATGCTGCACGAGATCGGCCGCGAGCCGACCCCGGAAGAACTGGCCGAAAAGCTCGCCATGCCGCTCGAAAAGGTCCGCAAGGTCCTGAAGATCGCCAAGGAGCCGATCTCGCTCGAAACCCCCGTGGGTGACGAAGAGGATTCGCATCTCGGCGATTTCATCGAGGACAAGAATGCGCTTCTGCCGATCGACGCCGCCATTCAGGCCAACCTGCGCGAGACGACGACCCGCGTGCTGGCATCGCTCACGCCGCGCGAAGAGCGCGTGCTGCGCATGCGCTTCGGTATCGGCATGAACACGGACCACACGCTCGAAGAAGTCGGCCAGCAGTTCTCGGTTACCCGCGAACGTATCCGCCAGATCGAAGCGAAGGCGCTGCGCAAGCTCAAGCACCCGAGCCGCTCCCGCAAGCTGAGAAGCTTCCTGGACAGCTAAGTCCGCTGGACTGTGGATCCACAACAAGACGAAAGCCGGGCCTTGCGCCCGGCTTTTTGCATTTGTGCACAGGGTGCCGGATAAATCAGCCTCTGCCACGACCCGCTAATTGAGGTCCTGGTTTAATCCTCTGAAACTCAAGAACTCTCTGGGGGAGACTGCCGGTTTTTCCCACCCGCAATGTGCCGGAACGGGTGACGGAGGGTTAAGGCTGGGATGGGTTGTGTCATGCCTTGGGACATCCGCGCCAACCTGCCGACCACCGGTAATTTCCCACAACATCCTGTTTTACTAGCCATATTAGGAGCTTGCCCGGTGGACACCCGCTCTCGCCGCAGACCTGTCCGAGGCGCGGGTCGATTCGACGCGTTCGCCCCCCGCTGCTAGCCTTGCCGCATGTCATTGGATTGAAGAGCGCATTGCGGGGAGGAGCGTGCGCGCAACGAGGATTGGATATATGGCCGGCAGCATTCTGAACGCCCTTGGCGTTTCCCTTCACTACAGCGGTGGCTCTTCTGCATGGTTTTCCGCCACAGGATCAGGCCCCCGGCTGAACGGCACGGCCAGGAACGATTCGATGTGGGGTGACGGCGCGGTCGATGTCACGATGGCTGGTGGCGCCGGCGATGACATCTACTACCTCTATTCGACCCGCAATCGGGCGTTCGAGGCGGGCGGGGAGGGCATCGATACGATCTCCACTTGGATGAGCTATACGCTGCCGGCGCATATCGAGAACCTCACCGTCACCGGCCATGGCCGCTACGCATTCGGCAACGGTCTCGACAATATCCTGACCGGCGGTTCCGGCAGCCAGACGATAGACGGCGGTGCGGGCAACGACGTGCTGATCGGAGGCGGGGGTGCCGACATCTTCGTCATCCGCAAGGGCAATGGCAGCGATCTTGTCACGGATTTCGGCGCGGACGACACGCTGCGCCTTGATGGCTACGGCCTTACCTCCTTCGCGGGCGTGCTTGCCGCCATGGACCAGGAGGGAGACGATGTGCGCCTTGCGCTCGGTGGCGGGGAGAGTTTTGTCTTCGCCGATACGACGATCGCCGATTTCCGGCCCGACCAGTTCCGCCTCGCGCTCGACAGGTCGGCACTGGCGCTGACCTTCGTCGATCATTTCAACGGGCTGAGCCTTTCGGATAACGGCGGCACATGGGACACCCGGCACTGGTGGGCGCCGGAAAAGGGCGCGACGCTGACCGAAAACGGTGAAAAGCAGTGGTATGTGAACCCGTCCTACGGCCCGACCTCGACGGTCAATCCGTTTTCGGTCGATGACGGCGTTCTGACGATTACGGCGGAGAAGACGCCCGACGATATCCGCCCGATCATCGACGGTTACGAATACACGTCCGGCATGCTGACGACGCATTCCTCCTTTTCCCAAACCTATGGCTACTTCGAGATCCGCGCCGATATGCCCGACGAGCGTGGAACCTGGCCAGCCTTCTGGCTGCTGCCCGCGGATGGCTCCTGGCCGCCCGAACTCGACGTGGTGGAAATGCGCGGCCAGGATCCTAACACGGTCCATGTCACGGTCCATTCGAACGAGACTGGCAAGCGCAGCTCGATCTCCAGCGCCGTCACGGTCGACGACACCGGCGGGTTCCACAACTACGGTGTGCTCTGGACGCCCGAGAAGATCGTCTGGTATTTCGACAATGTCGCGGTCGCCAGCGCCGAAACCCCAGACGATATGCACGACCCGATGTATATGATCGTCAATCTGGCGGTCGGCGGAGTGGCGGGTAAGCCCGATGCCGGGCTGGATGACGGCGCCGAGTTGAAGGTCGACTACATTCGCGCCTATGCACTGGACGACTGGTTGGCGTAGCCTTTCCGCCGTGGTTTCCTTGCACCCGCATCGCCCCCATGCAAGTCTGCCGGCGATATGTCGAATGCGGGAGCGCTCAAGGGAATGCTGAAGCGGATTGCGGGTTTCGCGGGTTTTTCCGCTGCGGGCTTGATCGTCGGTACATTGCTTTTCGCCGCCTCGCTGACGCCGAGCCTGTTGCCGCGCACCTATGTGACGCAGGGCCTGCTGTCCGGCGTCGCCATGGCCTGTGGCTACGGCCTTGGCGTGCTGCTTGCCGCGTTGTGGTTCTGGCTGGAACTGCCGGAGCCGAAGGACCGTGTGCGGTTGGGACTGAAGGCGATAGTCGGCGGCGCCTGCGGCCTGGTCGCGCTGGTCTTCCTGTGGCGCACGGCCGAATGGCAGAATTCCATCCGCTCGCTGATGCACCTGCCGCCGATCGAGACGGCGCATCCGTTCTATGTCGGCCTCATCGCGCTTGCCGTCTTCCTTGTCTTTCTTGCTCTGGGGCGTCTCTTTGCACTGTTCGTGCGACTGTTTGCCAGCACGTCGCGCCGTGCCGCCCCACGTCGGCTCTCCTATGTCATTGGTACGGTACTGGCCGCCACACTGTTCTGGACATTGGCCGATGGCCTGCTCGTACGCTTCGTGCTGCACACGGCCGATTCGTCCTTCCGCCGGCTTGACCAGGTGATCGAGCCGGATACGGCAGAACCGTCCGGACCGCTGAAATCGGGAAGTGCCGCCTCGCTGGTGCGCTGGGGCGAGCTTGGCCGCATGGGCCGTTCCTTCGTGGCAAGCGGCCCGACGGCGGCGGATATTGCTGCCTTCACCGGCAAGCCGGCTGTTGAGCCGCTGCGGGTCTATGCCGGCCTCAATGCCGCCGAGACGCCGGAGGCTCGGGCCAGGGTCGCGCTGGACGAGCTGATCCGCGTCGGCGGTTTCGAGCGCTCGACACTGCTGATCGTCATGCCGACCGGCACCGGCTGGGTCGATCCCGAGGGGATCGATACGGTCGAGTACCTGCATCATGGCGACATCGCCAGCGTCGCCATCCAGTATTCCTATCTCGCAAGCTGGCTCTCGCTGCTCGCCGAGCCGGACTACGGCGCGGAAGCGGCCCGCGCGCTCTTTCACGCCATCTACGGCCACTGGACGACGCTACCGAAGGAGAGCCGCCCCAAGCTCTATCTCTACGGCCTCAGCCTCGGGGCGCTGTCATCGGAGCAATCGGCGGAACTCTTCGAGGTGATCGGCGACCCCTATCAGGGCGCGCTGTGGGCCGGTCCGCCATTCCCGAGCCGGATCTGGCGCAAGATGACGGCGGATCGCAATCCCGGCACGCCAGCCTGGTTGCCGCGCTTCCGCGACGGCTCCTATGTGCGCTTCACCAGCCAGCGCAATGTGCTGCCGGAGGCGGGCGATCACTGGGGGCCGATGCGCATCGTCTACCTGCAATATGCCAGCGATCCGATCGTCTTCTACGATCCCTATTCCTTCTACCGTCAGCCATCCTGGATGGACGTGCCGCGCGGGCCGGATGTCTCGCCCGACTTCCAATGGTACCCGGTGGTCACCTTCCTGCAATTGACGCTGGATATGGCGATGGCGACGACGACGCCCATGGGATTGGGGCATGTCTATGCCGGCGAGCACTATATCGACCCGTGGATCGCGGTGACCGACGTCATGGACTGGAGTGCCGCGGACATTGCGCGGCTGAAGGAGAAGTTCCGCGCGGGGCGGTAAGTCCGGCTTCAGAGCGCCGGACCGTGCTGATAAAAAAATCTGCCCCTTGTCGGATCGGCGGCGTGATCCACGTCCTTGTCATGTCCAAACCAAGGAGGAGACGATCATGACCTATGTCGATGGATTTTTGCTCGCCGTGCCGAAGGCCAATGTCGAAGCCTACAAGGAGATGGCGCGCACGGCGGGTGCCGTCTGGAAGAAGCATGGCGCGATCGACTATGTCGAGTGCATCGGCGACGACGTGCCCTATGGCGAACTCACCTCGTTTCCGCGCGCCGTGCAGGCAAAGGAGGACGAGATCGTGATCTTCGCCTGGATCACCTATGAATCGCGCGCGCGGCGTGATGAAATCGTCGCCAAGGTCATGGCCGACGAGCGCCTGAAGGGCGATGCCTGGAAGGATGTCTTCGATGGCAAGCGCATGATCTATGGCGGCTTCCAGGCCATCGTCGAGTTGTGAGCACCGGCCGGTTAGGCTATCACTGCGCTGGATAGCTTTGCAAAGGACGCGCCCATGATGGATCTCTATTACGCGATCGTCGGCACCACCACGGATACCAATGCCGGCCTCGCACGCTTCATGGGCGTGATCATCGCTTTCATCCTCGTGGTCGGCACCCTGTTCTGGGCGATCGGCTGAGGCGCCGGGCGCCATGGCGCAGAAAATCCTGACGGTCCAAACACGCGGGCAGGGTCTCTATGAGTTCACCGGCGATGCCGCGGCCTTCGTGCGCGGTGCGGCTGTGGAAGAGGGGCTGCTGACGGTCTTCGTCCGCCACACATCCTGCTCGCTGCTCATCCAGGAAAATGCCGATCCGGATGTGCGGCGCGATCTCGACCAGTTCTTCCGCCGCCTTGTGCCGCCCTCCGACGACCCGTCCATGCGCTGGATCGTGCACACGATGGAAGGGCCGGACGACATGCCGGCCCATATCAAGGCGGCCCTGACGCAGATCTCGATCGGCATACCCGTCATGAACGGTCGCCTCGCACTCGGCACCTGGCAGGGCCTCTATCTCTTCGAGCATCGGGACCGGCCGCATCGCCGGGAAATCGTGCTGCATCTCGGCTCTTGACGGAACACGTTCACACAGTGGAACGTTCCTGCGGTGATCCATCGAGAGGAGAGATCCATGGCGAACACCGAAAGCATCAATCATGCCGTGATCGAGGCGCTGAACAGCCGCGACTTTGCCGCCCTTGCTGCCAAGGTTCACGAGGACGTCTCGATTTCCGGCATCGGCGAGGGCATGGACAATGGCCGCGAAGCGTTGCGCGCGCGTCTTGCCCGGCATTTCGAGGCCTTTGACGAAAGCTACGACGACGCCCTTGTGATGAGCGATGCCCTCGGCAGCAACGTCGCGATCAAGCTGACGGCGCACGGCAAGAGAGCCGGCGGCGATAGCTACTCGGCGGAAAAGATCCTGCTGCTCGAGCTCGACGAAGGATCGATCACCCGCATTGCCTTCTTCGCCGTTTCATGAAGTTGAATGCAGGCTGAACGGCGGCTTCGGCCTGCGTTCAGCCTGACCCTTCTAAGGTTTCCTCAATCGCCGAACACGACGGTTCGGCGGACCGAAACAGGAGATCCTTCGATGGCCAGCTTTCTCAAAAAATCCATTCTTGCCGCGGTTCTCGGTCTTGGCGCGCTGACCGCCTCGGTGCCGGTCGCCTCTGCCGCAGGCCTCGACGTGACGATCGAAACGGTCGGCTATCGCAACGGTTTCCTCGAAGTGCACGACAATGGCTGGCGCCGTGACCGCTGGGATCGTCGCCATGACCGCTGGGATCGCCGTCACGAGCGCCGTCATGAAACGGGCCGTCGTGGCCGCTGCTCGCCGGATCTAGCCGTGGCCAAGGCCCGCGATTTCGGCCTGCGCCGCGCCCGCGTCGTCGACATGTCGCCGCGCCGGGTCGTTGTCGATGGTTATCGTCACGGCGGCTTCAGCCGTATCGTTTTTGTTAACGACCGTGGCTGCCCGACCATGTGGCGTTAAGAGGAGGGTGCTGGCTGCTCCCTGACGGAAACCGCTCGTCACGTCACCCCCGGCCGGCGAGCGGCCGCCCTCCCGGTTTCGACCGGGAGGGTTTTTGCATTTTGGCAGTACAGGGCAGCTCTCGTCTTGAAGAGGACCATTGCCGGCACCGCGTAGGCAGTTGTTCCGTAGGTATCTATGCGGGCGGCTTGACCGACCAGGCTGGTGGGATGATGCCACATAGGCATCAGGACATCGGCCGTGGGAGATGACGCAGGGGATGGGGCGCTGCTGGGCCGCTCTTCCCCCGCGTCGATGGCCGAATTCTGTGAAAAGAGCGGCCTTTCACGCGCGTTGCCGCTCATGGCGCGGGCTAAGCCGGTGCTTTGACATCCAGTAGATTTTATGCGGCGGAAGTGGCCGGCGACGGTATCGGTTGTGGCGACTGACATTCGTGCGGCCGAGGTCCCGCCAGCACGCTGACGGATTGGCGCAGCTGCGCCATTTCGCGGTCGATCCCGTTTGCGTGCCCGCGGCGACGGCCGGGTGACACGATAGCCGTAGAAACAAAAAAGGGGCCGGTTTCCCGGCCCCTCTTTTGAAAGCGATCAATCGGTTTCACTTGCCGAGTGCGAACGTCACGTTGACGGTTACCGCATAGCTGTTCTCGCCGGTGGCGAGTGGTACGGCGCCGCCTTCGGCATAGTCCTTCGCCATGGCGCGCATCATTGGCATCGGTTCGGCGCGATAGCTGGTTTCGGAAATTTCCAATACGCGGCCGAGATCGACGCCGGCGGCTTCGGTCAGTTCCTTCGCCTTGGCGACGGCGTTTTCCACGGCCTTCTTGCGGGCGGCGCTGACGGCCGTTTCCGGCTTGTCATTGGTGAAGCGGATGCCGCCGCCCTGGTTGGCGCCGAGCGTCACGGCCTTGTCCATGATCTCGCCGAGCTTTGCGAGATCGCGCACGCGCAGCGTTACGGTGTTGGTGACCTGGAAGCCGGTCAAGATCGGCGGCGGGTTTTCGCCCGTCGAGCTCTGCGGATACTGGTACTGCGGGTTGATCATGAACCCGGAGGTCTGCAGGTCGCGCTCCGCAATGCCGGCTTCCTTCAGCGCGGCGAGGACTTCGGCCATGGCCTTGTTGTTGGCATCGAGCGCCTCGCGGGCGGTCTTGGCATCCTTGACGACACCGAGATCGACCAGCGCCATGTCAGGCGCGACTTCAGCGGTGCCTTCACCGGTGACGATGATGGTCGCCTCGCGCGGCTTGGCAGCCTCCTCAGCCTTGGCGGCGAGCGGAACGGCTGCGGCGAGGGCCAGCGAAAGTGCAAAAAGGCTGGCGCCGGTCCGGCGGCCCAAGGTCCCGTGGATCATAAAGAATGTCTCCTGATGGTTGTGTCCCTTGCCCCGTTCTTCGCCCGGGATTGTGTAGAGAATACGGCGGCGCTTGTGAGCGGCAACGAATTCGTCTAGACGATCCACATCGTCGGTTGCCATTGACCGACGACCCCGGCAGACCCGCCGGGCCGGGCCTGTAGCTCAATGGTTAGAGCCGGCGGCTCATAACCGCTTGGTTGGGGGTTCGAGTCCCTCCGGGCCCACCACTCCCCATCATCCAGTATAGTCCAGCTTGGATGATGGGATGCGAGATAATCGCGGTTTTTCAATGGGTTTCAGCACTTCATTTGTCCAAAGTTTGCCGGCGCGCGGTGACATCCGGCCAAATTGTTGGTAGCTTCGTTGGTGTTTATTCGCTGCTTGGGGCAAAATACCAACAATGCCTTTGACCGATGTCTTCTGCCGAAATGCCAAACCTTCCGACAAACCCCAGAAAATCAGTGATGGGGGCGGTCTTTTCCTGCTCATCGAACCACGGGGAAGTAAGCTCTGGCGGCTGGCCTACCGCTTCCACGGCAAGCAGAAGACGCTTTCCCTAGGCATTTACCCGGCTGTCAGCCTGAAAGATGCGCGTGACCATCGCGACCGGACCAAGGAGCTGCTGGCGCGCGGCATCGACCCCGGCGAGCACAAGAAACAGGAAAAGCGAAAGAAGCGGCTGGAGGCCGGCAATACGTTCGAAACTGTCGCGCGGGAATGGTTCGACGCGCAGAAGGCCGGGTGGACGGAAGGGTATGCCGACCGGATTCTTCGCAGGCTCGAAGCCGACATCTTCAAGGTCATCGGCCGCAGGCCCATCAACGAAATCGAACCGCCGGAATTGTTGGACGCGATTCGCCAGATCGAAAAGCGTGGTGCCGTTGTTCTCGCAAGACGCCTCATGCAAGTCAGCGGGCAGGTCTTCCGGTATGCAATCGCCAGCGGGCTTGCGACCCGCGATCCGTCTCAGGACATTCGCGGCGCATTGCGATCCGCAGGCCCGAAGAAGCACCGCACGGCGCTCAAAGAGGCCGACCTTCCCGAGTTCCTGTCGACGCTGGATGCCTACCAAGGCGACCGCAAGACCATCCTAGCCCTCAAGCTCGTGCTGCATACTTTCCTGCGCACCTCGGAGGTCCGTTTCGGCTTGTGGTCGGAATTCGAGGCGCTCGGCGGCGAACGAGCGCTTTGGCGCATTCCGGCCGAGAGGATGAAGGCGCGCGCCGAGCACTTGGTTCCGATCACGCCGCAGGTCGAGCAGATACTGGCCGAGCTAAACCAGCTTTCCGGCGACAGTCCCTACATCCTGCCAGCCAAGACGCTCAACGGCGTAATCTCCCAAAACACCCTGATCTACGCGATCTACAAGATGGGCTATCATTCGAAGGCGACGGTCCACGGCTTGCGCGGTACGGCGAGCACTATCTTGAACGAGCACGGGTTCAATCGCGACTGGATCGAACGCCAGCTTGCGCATGCCGAGCGTGATGGCGTGCGCGCGGCTTACAATTCGGCGGAATGGCTGCCCGATAGAAGAAAAATGCTCGTTTGGTGGTCCAATTACATTGAGATGACTGCACAGACCGGCCGATGATACCCAGCGTCAATCTATGATTTCCTGATCGCACGTAATTGGCGATTCTGTGTGCTCTATATAATAGATTTGCAGTTGAAATATCGTACGAGCGGACTGCGCGATAAGCGCCGGAAGATGGTGGCGTAATGGACGAGATAGGTGACCTCCTTAAATCCGAGGCCGTTCTGACCGCACGTCACAAGCCGATGGACTGCCGGAAGGAAGGTTTTTGCCATGATTGCAACACCCTCACTCCATCCCCGGTCGCCCGCTCACCTGAGGGCCTACCGCCACGGACTGAAACAGTTCGCGCCGGACGATAGGCTAACGTTTAGATACGATGGCTTTCATGAGTTTGCCGATGTAGCCAACATCCTCACGAACGGTTGCTGTCCTAAGGGACGGCTTGCCTTCCTGGTTTTCGGCGCTGATCGTGAGGGTGATGTGTGCCCCCACAACGTGTGGTTTGATGAGCAGTATTTTCTCGGAATCGAGCAGTATGGGGGAGTTGTTCTCCGTCGTTAACTGCAACCAGGCCATGCATCAGTCTCCGTAATGAGTTTCTAGCGGTTTCGCAAGATGATTTTCACTTCGCGATGCCGATTGACGATACTCTTACGGTTAAGGCGGGGAATATATTCAATGGCTAATAATTTTTTGTTAGAAGACTAGTGCGTTATTGTTCAGGAAGTGCCGCTGCGCACGGATTTGTTTCGGCATGCAACAGATGCTCATGAGGGTGGGAGCCCTTAACGTTATCGGCCTTGTCGCCGTGACGCTGGGTGTGACGTTCAGCGAGGCCCGAAGCGCTTAGGAATGGTGCTGATTAGCAAGGGAAGAGGCGAGTAAGGAATCTTGGAGGGTTGTGTCAAAGTTAATAGACGCGCTCGCTGTATCCCGCGAGGGTGTCGAGTGTCATCCGGGGGTGGATAGGACTCGGCTCAGAAATGGGCCGGGTCCTTTGGGCATGTCGTTGCTTTGATTGTTGAGCCATCCCTCTAATATTATTGCATTTATTGATAACGCAGCCGGAACCCTAGAAGCACTCCATCCGTTTTCAAGAATATATGAAAACAGTGGAGGGTGAGATGTTCCAAGCATCTCTTGGCGGCGGCTTCGGTGCACAAGGGTACGGCCTGCGCGCGTCCATAAATGCTGCGGTCGCATATGATGCACTCTGCGCTCAATATCAGATCGATATCCGATACGAGCCGCAGGCGATCATCATCCAGGGGCGCGTTCCGCCGGCAGTGGTTCAGCGCGTTCGCACGATCATTTTCGAGGTCGCTGGGTCGGTCCCGGTCTGGGATCGAACGTTCTGGCTGGGGTGATTGCCCTAGGTTCTGAGAAACACGGCAGCCTCTTCCGCCATTCCGCGCTGCCTTACCAGTCAACGCGTCGCCGGGACAGGTTCGGGTGCCATACTGCGTAAACGATATGAAAAGTTGCCGATTGCGGTGACTGAACGCGTAATATTAATCGAAGTCGAAGACCTCGCCGTAAGGTGCTCCGCCTCGCTCTTCGGCGACATGCCAGCCCAACCATGTTGGTTCGCCGACCAAGCCGCTGCTTTTTAAGGCTTCGAATAGATCTCTTGCCAGTTGTTCGGGTTTTAGAACCAACTCGGTATTGGATATGAAGCAATCGAGCCGATGGTGAGGAAAGAATCCTTCGGCTGCAATTCTTGCGCTTGTGATGAAGAAGCGGGCAACGGGCGTCGATAGCGAACCGCCTGTCTTGTTTCTCTTAAAGTGGTAGATTTGGCCGGACCTGAAGTCATCGCCCGCCGACCAGTTGATATAAAAATCCGGAGATAGGTCAAGGTCATTCATTTGGAGGCTCCAGACATAGGGAGTGGCTTTGATTTTGCTTTACTTGATCAAATATTCCAGGGAGGCAGTCCGCAACCTGTCGCGCGAGATAAATCTCCAGGGCAAGACCACCAGCCGCGGCATTCATGACAGCGGCTGCAGTGAGTTGCGGACACTCACGCCCAAAGCGGACACAGATGGCAGCGAACTACCTGGGTACTCGCCAGGAATTGGCCCTGTTGCTGAAGGGCCAACCTCGTAGCCCGTCTCGATCGCGCTAAGCCGCATCTGCGCAGTATCCTCCAACCCAAGTTGAAGAGACTGGTATTGATCGATGATGCTGAACTGCGACCATTGGGACCGGTTAAAGCCGTGCTTGAAGTGGTTGTAGTAGATCACCGCCTCGCCCAACAAAGCTACCGCCTCATCTACGCCGCGTCAGGGGCCGTGACGTCGAACTGCTATGCAGGTCGGCCATGTTGCCGCGCAGTTTGGTGGCGCGTTTGAAGTGCAGCCCTTGAGGCGTGCCAAAATGCATGCACTTATCAATACTGGTGCATACGAATTTCAGCCATTTTCTCTGCGTTGGTTCCTCGGCGCTCCACGATAACTCAAGAGGCTGCGCGGGGTTTTTGCGCGAAATCGGGCATTTGTAAAAATTTCGACACTGCATTGTCAGTTAATTGACAGTATTATCGCATACAGTTATAAAACTGACATTGCCCTGTATAGGGCCTGCCCGCTGAGGAGTGCGGGTTCACGGAGGAACATCGATGACTGATACACGCTGGCGCTTGGCCTCCGGCGGCGGCCTGTTTGCGCCCAGGGGAGGGTGCTGATGCAGGGGGCGTCCTTCTTTGATCTTGTCGGTTTCGGCCCGGAGGGTTGGGGAGCTGCCTTGCTGACGGCGACGGGCATGACGCTTGCCGTCGCGGTCGGCGGCTTTGCGGCGGGCTCTGTCATCGGCGCGGGCATCACCAGCGCAAAGCTTTCCCGCAGCGGCGCGCTGCGCGCCTTCGGCGATGGCTACACGACCGTGTTGCGCGGCATTCCGGATCTGCTCGTCATCTACCTCTTCTATTTCGGCGGCAGCGCGGCGCTTGGCGCCGTTGGGCGGCTCTTTGGTGCGGAAGGTTTCATCGGCATGCCGGCCTTCATGACCGGTGTGCTCGCCATCGGTGTCGTCTCCGGCGCCTACCAGGCGGAAGTCTTTCGCGGCGCTTTCAACACGATCAGCCGCGGCGAACTGGAAGCGGCGCGTTCCGTCGGCATGGGGACGTGGCTGCGGTTTCGCCGCATCATTGCCCCGCAGGTGCTGCGCTACGCCATTCCCGGCCTCGGCAACACGTGGCAGCTCGTCCTGAAGGAATCGGCGCTGATCTCCGTCACCGGCCTCGTCGAGTTGCTGCGTCAGTCGCAGATCGCGGCCGGCTCCACCCGCCGTCCCTTCGACTTCTACATCACGGCCGCACTGCTCTATCTCGTGATCACGGCTGTCTCCTCCTACCTCTTCCGCCAGGCAGAAGCCCGCTCGCTGCGCGGCGTCAGGAGGGCATGATGGATATCGTCTTCCTTTGGGAAACCTTCCTGCAGCTTCTTGCCGGCATACCGCTGACGCTCAATCTCGCGCTCGTTTCCACGGCGCTGGGCGCGGTGCTGGCAGTATTGCTCACGCTGATGCGCATGTCGTCCCTGCGCCCGGTTGGCTGGGTCGCACAATTCTACGTCTTCGTCTTCCGTGGCACGCCGCTGCTCGTGCAGATGTTCGTCATCTACTATGGCCTCGGACAGTTCCGGCCGTCCCTGCAATCCATGGGCCTCTGGGTGTTCTTTCGCGAACCCTACTGGTGCGCGATCTTCGCGCTCAGCCTCAACACGGCGGCCTATGGCAGCGAGATCCTGCGCGGCGGACTGCAGGCCGTGCCGCACCAGCAGGTCGAGGCGGCGCGCGCCAGCGGCATGTGGGGCTTCCTGCTCTATCGCCGCATCATCTTTCCCATCGCCCTTCGCCAGGCTCTGCCGGCCTATGCCAGCGAGGTCATCCTGATGATCAAGGCGACGTCGCTCGCCTCCGTCATCACCATGCTGGAAGTGACAGGTCTTGCCGCCAAGCTGATCTCCCAGTCCTACCGGGCCTTGGAAGTCTTCCTTGTCGCGGGGTTCATCTATCTCGCGCTGAACTTCGCCATCACCCGTCTCGTGGCGTTCATCGAATGGCGGCTGTCGCCGCATCTGCGTCCTGTCCCGACACCCGCCTCTTCCGGAGCTGCGTTGCAACATGCCTGAAACCGCATCCATCACGCCCGCCGTTTCCGTCCGCAACCTGCGCAAGAGTTTTGGCGCACTGGAAGTGCTGAAGGGGATTTCCTTCGATGCGCGGGAAGGCGAGGTGGTTTCCGTGCTCGGCTCCTCGGGCTCCGGCAAATCCACGATGCTGCGCTGCATCAACATGCTGGAAGTGCCGACCGAGGGTGAAATCCATATCAAGGGCGAAGCGATCCGCCTGAAGAACGGCCGCCATGGCCGCCAGCCCGCCGATGTCAGGCAGCTGAGCCGCCTGTGCACCAATGTCGCCATGGTGTTCCAGAGCTTCAATCTCTGGTCTCACATGACCATCCTTGAAAACCTCATGGAAGCGCCTGTCCATGTGCAGAAGCGACCGAAGGCGGAATGCCGCGAGGAGGCTTTGGATCTGCTCGCCAAGGTCGGCATCGCCGACAAGCGCGACTATTACCCGGCGCATCTTTCCGGTGGGCAGCAGCAGCGCGCGGCCATTGCAAGGGCGCTCGCCATGCGGCCGAAGGTCATGCTCTTCGACGAGCCGACTTCGGCACTCGACCCGGAACTGGTGGGAGAGGTGCTGCGCGTCATGCGCGCGCTTGCCGACGAGGGGCGCACCATGCTGGTCGTGACCCACGAGATGGCCTTTGCCCGCGATGTCTCCAACCGCGTCATCTTCCTGCACCAGGGGCAGATCGAAGAGGACGGCGCGCCGTCGGAGGTCTTCACCGCGCCGCGCTCGGAGCGCTTCCGCAAGTTCATCTCCTCGCACGGCTAGGACATGCGGATGACGGCGTTATTTCAGGCTGCGGCTGTAGCCGACAAAGCTTTCGTAGAGGCTGGCAACATCATGCAGCCGCTCCTCGACGGCAGGCCCGCAATGGGAGAAGACACTGTTCAGGAGAAGCTGCAACAGCGTCCACATGCCGGAGGTCGCATCCCAGAAGAGGTTGAGGTCGGTCGGCACGGCAAAGACCTCGTCGCCGTAACTCCCGGCCCAGTCGCAATAGAGGTCGGTGACGATGGTGATGGGTATGCCGCGCTCGGCCGCCTTGGTGGCAAGCAGTTTGGACTGGTGCGAGTAGCGACGGGCGTCGACCAGCACCAGCGTGCAGCCGGCCGGATCGGTCAGGAGCACCTCGGCGAAGTTGCCGCCGGCGACATCCACCAGCGTCACCTCGTCGCGCAGGTAGCGCAGCATATGCGCGAAGGCCTCGGCAAGGCCGCGCTCGGTCTGGAAGCCGGCGACGAAAACCCGGTCGGCCCCGGCGATGCGTCGCGCTGCGCGGTCCCAGGCCTCCGTCTGGGCATAGTCGTAGACGCGCACGACCGAGGCAACCGCAAGCTCCAGGCTGCGCGCCAGGGCGGGCTCGGTGGCGCTCTTTTGCTGCAGGTCCTTCAACCGGTCACCGAGCAGCCACGGGCTGTCGCTGATGTCGTCCTTCAGCCGATCCTTGAGATCCTTGAGACCATCGTAGCCGATCGAACGGCAGAAGCGGCCGACCGTCAATTCGCTGACGCCCACCTTGTCCGCGACGCTACGCGAGGTCTCGAAGGGCAGGTCGCTGATATGGGCCAGCATGAAATTCGCCAGCGCCTTGCCCGAGGCCGTCGCCTCCTTCGAGGCCTTGGCCAGCCGCTGTCGCACCGAACTGTCGTCCACCCAATTGCCGTCCCGCATGTCGCCCCCGCCGTCTTTCCACTCTCGCCCGCTTGAAAACCCTGCGGGAGGGTCGTTTCGTAATGTTATATAATTAACGCAGCACAAAATAAAGTCAGAAAACTATCATCATGCATCAATCATCCGGATCGTCCCCCCGTTCAGAGAGCCAGCGTCCTGATGTGGATGTTTTGGTGCTCGGCGCCGGCATTATCGGCGTCTCGGTGGCGCTCCACCTGCAGAAGCGCGGCAAATCAGTGCTGCTGGTCGACCGCCGCGCGCCGGGTGAGGAGACGAGCTATGGCAATGCCGGGCTCATCGAGCGGGCGAGCGTCATTCCCTACGGATTTCCACGCGAAATCGCAACACTGTTGAAATATGCGACGAACCGTTCCGCCGATGTGCGCTTCCACTGGCGGTTTCTGCCAAAAGTCCTTCCGTGGCTCGCCCGTTTCTGGTTGGAATCCTCCGCCCGACGCTTGCGCCGTGCCGCGCTCGACATGCTGCCGCTTATCGAACGTTCGCTCCTCGAACATACCGCGCTGATGGCCGAGGCCGGCATTCAGTACCGGGCGCGGCGCACCGGGTGGATAGAGGCCTATCGCAGCGAAGGGGCGTTTTCCGCGGCCAAGCGCGCGGCGCGCGCGCTGGATGAATTCGGCATTCGCTACGATTTCCTCGACCCGCAGGAGCTTTCCGTCCGAGAGCCGCATCTGATGGGCCAGTTTGCAGGAGCCGTCCATTGGCTCGACCCCGCCACGACCGCCGATCCCGGCGGGCTGGTGGTAGACTATGCCGCACTCTTCACCCGCCGCGGTGGTGCGGTGGTCCGGGGCGATGCGACGAGCCTTGCCGCAGACGAAGGCGGATGGAGCCTTGTCGCGGACGGCCGCCGCATTAACGCCCGTGAGGCCGTGGTGGCGCTCGGGCCGTGGTCGGATACGGTTTACAAGCCGCTCGGCTACCGCGTGCCGCTCGCCGTCAAGCGTGGCTATCACGTGCATATCGAGCCGGCCGGCGATGCCGTGCTCAACCATCCGGTTGTCGATGTAGAACGTGGCTATCTGCTCGCGCCGATGGCGCGGGGCATCCGCCTGACGACGGGCATCGAGTTCGCCCACCGCGACGAGCCGGCAACGCCGGTCCAGATCAACCAGACCGAACCCCATGCCCGCGCAATCTTTCCGCTCGGCCGGCGCATCGAGCCGGAGCCCTGGATGGGCGCGCGGCCCTGCCTGCCGGACATGCGCCCGATCATTGGCCCGGCGCCGCGCCACAAGGGCCTGTGGTTCGCCTTCGGCCACAATCACCACGGCCTGACGCTCGGCCCCGTCACTGGGCGGTTGCTGGCGGAAATGATGACCGGCGAAACACCCTTCGCCGATCCCGCACCCTACGCCATGAGCCGTTTCGGCTGAATTGCGGACCTATGGAGAAGACCCCCCATGTCGACTGAATTTGCTCTCATCAATGTGAGGCCGAACGGAGCGGCGGCGAAGGACGTGGTGATCCGCGATGGGCGGATCGCCGAAATCCTTCCGCACGGTTCCCGTCCCCTTGCGGCGGCGATCCCCGTCGTCGACGGCGAAGGCCTGCTCATGCTGCCGGGCCTCGTCGATGCCCATACCCATCTCGACAAGACGCTGCTCGGCATGCCCTGGTATCGCAACGATGTCGGTCTGGAGCTGATCGACCTCATCGAGAACGAGCGGCGGATGAAGCGCGAGCTCGGCATCGATCCCGCGCGCCAGTCGGCCGCACAGATCGAGCGTTCCGTGGCCAACGGCACCAGCCATATCCGCACCCATGTCGATATCGATACGGAATACGGCCTTGCCGGGCTCGAAGGCGTGCTTGCCTCGCGTGAACGCTACCGCGACATTGTCGATATCGAAATCGTCGCCTTCCCGCAGAGCGGCATGCTGATCCGCCCCGGCACGGTTGAGCTGATGGAACAGGCGATGCGCGCGGGCGCCGACGTGGTGGGTGGCCTCGATCCGTCTGGCGTCGACCGCGACCCCAAGGGCCATCTCGACACGATCTTTGCGATGGCCGAGCGGCATGGAAAACCGGTCGACATCCACCTGCACGAACCCGACGCCCTCGGTGTCTTCGCCATCGAACTCATCGTGGAGCGCACGAAGGCTCTCGGCATGGCGGACCGGGTGACGGTCAGCCATGGCTTCTGCCTCGGCATGCTGGCCGACAGGCCGCTGGCGCGGCTCGGCGGCATGATGGCGGAGGCCGGCGTGCACCTGATGACCAAGGGTGGTGCGGCGAGCCCACGGCCGCCGGTGCTCGATCTCAGCGACATGGGCGTGAAAATCTGCTCGGGCAGTGACGGCGTGCGCGACACCTGGCAGCCCTTCGGCAATGCCGACATGCTCGATCGCGCGGCCATCGTCTCGCAGCGCAACGACTTCATCAACGACATTCATATCGAACTGGCACTCGGCCTGTGCACCCATGGCGGCGCGCGTACCATGGCCCTTCAAGGTTACGGCCTGGAGCCCGGCTGCGACGCCACCTTCTTTCTGGTGCGGGCCGAAACGCCGGCCGACGCCGTCGCATCCCGTCCCGTCCGCCGGTCTGTCTACCGCAAGGGTATCCCCGTCGCGAAGGACGGTGCGCTCGTCGGCGCCTGAGCGAACACACAACTTCAAACATTGGCAAAGAGGAGCAGCTAATATGTTGAACAGGTTTGGTAAAATAGTCATCACCACTCTCGGCATCGCGCTTGCGGCATCCGCGGCCGGCGCCGAGGAGCAGACGCGCACCATCACGGTCGCGACGGAAGGCGCCTACGCGCCCTGGAACTTCACCGAGGCCGGCGGCAAGCTGGCCGGCTACGAGATCGACATGCTCGCGGACATCTGCCCGCGCATGAAGGTCAAGTGCGAGGTCATCGTGCAGGACTGGGACGGCCTGATCCCGTCGCTGAACGCCGGCAAGTTCGATGCCATCGTTGCCGGCATGCTGCAGACCGAGGAGCGGGAAAAGGTCATCACCTTCTCGCGCAACTACGGCACCGGCTCGGCCGCCTTCCTCGTGCGCAAGGATTCGACGCTCGCCAACATGCCGGTCGGCAAGCAGATCGACATGGGCAAGGACAAGGAAGCGGCGAAGGATGCCGCCGCGGAGATGCTGCCCTTCATGGATGGCATGGTGATCGGTGCCCAGGGCTCGACGACCGCGGGCCAGATCATGGCCGAACTCTTCCCGACCATCGAGTTCCGCGAGTACAAGACCACCGAGCAGCACGACCTCGACCTGGAAGCCGGCCGTGTCGATGGCGTCATGGCGTCACCCGTCGCGCTCGACAAGGCCCTCGAAAAGATCGGCGCCGACCAGGTAGCCTTCGCCGGCACCGAGTTCACCGGCGGCCCGCTCGGCGGCGGCCAGTCGGTCGGCCTGCGCAAGGACGATGCCGACCTGAAAAAGCTGTTCGACGACGCGATCAATGCCGCCATCGCCGACGGCACCCTGTCGCGCCTCGCCATCAAATGGTTCAAGCGGGATATCTCGCCGAAGACGTAAGCCGTGCGAAAGATTGCATGAAAAAGGGGCCGTGTTCACACACGGCCCCTTTTTCCTGTCATGGGTTCAAGGCCGCGAGAGGCCATGGGCTCGCTTCAGATCGTCGGGAAATGGCAGGCGACCTTTCGGCCGGTACCGTGAGAGATGAGTTCGGGCCGCTCGGTGCGGCAGCGCTCCTTGGCGATCGGACAGCGGGGATGGAAGCGGCAACCGGAGGGTGGGTTGAGCGGGCTTGGCACATCTCCCGTCAGAAGAATGCGTTTGCGCGTGCCGCCGGGCGTCTTCTCGACGATCGGAACCGCCGAAATGAGCGCCTGACTGTAGGGATGGGCCGGCGCGGCGAAGACCGCTTCGGCAGGCCCTTCCTCCACGATCGAACCGAGATACATGACGGCGATGCGGGTCGAGACCTGACGCACCACCGACAGGTCGTGGGCGATGAAGATGTAGGTGAGGTTCAGCTTTTCTTGGAGATCGGCGAGCAGATTGACGATCTGCGCCTGCACCGAGACGTCGAGCGCGGAAACGGGTTCATCCAGCACGACGAGGTCGGGATTGAGCGCGATGGCTCGCGCAATGCCGACGCGCTGACGCTGCCCGCCGGAAAACTCGTGCGGATAGCGCCCGACATGGTCGGGCAGCAGGCCGACGATCTCGAACAGTTCTCCGACGCGCCGGTCGATTTCCGCAGCCGAGAGTTTCGTGTGGATGCGCAGCGGCTCGCCGACCAGGTCGCCCACGCGACGGCGTGGATTGAGCGAGGCGGACGGGTCCTGGAAGACCATCTGCAGGCGCCGGCGCAGTGGCCGCAGTTCGCGAAGCGGCTTGGAGGTGATGTCCTCGTCTTCAAACAGCAGCTTGCCGTCGGAGACATCGTAGAGCCGAACAAGGCAGCGGGCGAGGGTGGACTTGCCGCACCCTGATTCCCCGACGAGGCCGAGGGTCTCCCCGCGCCGCACGGCAATCGAGACGTTGTCGACCGCATGCACAGTCCGCCGGCCTTCCGCGGAAAACCGTGTGCCGATCGAGAAGCGTTTTCCGAGCGCGCGCGTCTCGAGGATCGGCCGGTCGTTGTCTGTCATCGCGTCGCTCATGCTTGCACCTCCCGGAAGCACGCGGCAGCGTGCGGACCATGGGGGAGGGCCGGTTTTTCAGTGCGGCAGGGGTCGTAGCTCAAAGGACATCGCGGGGCGAAAGCGCAGCCCTGCGGCAGGCGCAGCAGCGAGGGTGGCGAGCCGGGAATGGCCGGCAGGCGATGCGGCTTGTCGCCGGTCAGCGGCGGGATCGAGCCGAGCAGCGCGCGTGTATAGGGATGGCGCGGATCGGAGAACAACGCCGCCCGGTTGCCGCGCTCCACCACACGGCCCGCATACATGACCATGACCCGGTCGGCGAGTTCGGATACCACGCCCATATCGTGCGTGATGAAGACGACCGCGGAATTGTGGGTGGCACGCAGCTTGCGCACGAGATCGAGGATGCCGGCCTGCACGGTGACGTCGAGCGCCGTCGTCGGCTCGTCGGCGACAAGCAGCGCCGGATTGCACGACAGCGCCATGGCGATGACCGCGCGCTGGCGCATGCCGCCGGAAAGCTGGTGCGGATAGCGCGACATGGCCTCGCGTGGATTGGGGAAGTTCACCTCCGCCAACAGTTCCTCCACCCGCGCCAGCGCTTTCGCCTTGCTGATCTTCTCGTGGGCGCGGATCTGTTCGGCGATCTGCCAGCCGATCGTATAGACAGGCGTCAGGGCCGTCATCGGATCCTGGAAGATCATGGCGATCTCGCGGCCGCGCAGATGCCGCAACTCGCGCGCTGGCAGGCCGATCAGTTCCTGGCCCTTGTAGCGGATCGAGCCCTCGATCGTGGCGTTGGGATCCGTGATGAGCCCCATGACCGCCAGAAGCGAGACGGTCTTGCCGGAGCCGGATTCACCGACGACGCCGAGGATTTCGCCCTGATCGAGATCGAAGGAGACACCATCGATGGCCCGCACCAGGCCGCCTTCGGTGCGAAACGTTACCTTGAGGTCGCGCACGGAGAGCATCATGACGTCCTCACACGGGGATCGAGAAGGATATAGACGAAATCGACCACCGCATTGGCGATCACCACGAACATCGAGGCATACATGACGGTCGTCATGATCATCGGCAGGTCGAGGTTCTGCATCGCGTCATAGGTGAGCTTGCCGATGCCGTTGAGGCCGAAGACCACCTCGGTCAGGAGAGCCGAACCGCCCACCAGCGCACCGAAATCCAGACCGAACAGGGTGACGAAGGAGATCAGCGAGGTGCGCAGGCCGTGGCGCAGCAGGATGCGGGTTTCCGACAGGCCTTTGGCCCGGGCGGTGCGGATGAAATCCTCCTGCATGGATTCGATGATCGCCGCGCGCAGCACGCGCCCGTAGATGCCGATATAGAGCACGGCCAGCGTGATCCACGGAATGACCAGGGTGAGGAACCAGCCCTTCGGGTCGCTCATCAATGGCTTGTAGCCGAGCGGCGGCACCCAGGAGAACAGCCAGCTGTCATGATAGCGGCTCTGGGTGATGAGGTTCATCACCTCGCCGAGCCAGTAGACCGGCATGGAGATGCCGATGAGGCCGAGCGCCATCAGCAGCTTGTCCAGCCAGCTGTCGCGCGTCGCTGCCGCGACGATGCCGATGATCACCGAGACGACCACCCAGAGGATCGCCGCGCCGAAGACGAGCGACAGGGTGACCGGAATGGCGTCGAACACCGCCGGCACCACTTTCCAGCCGCGGTTGACGAAGGAGGTGAGATCGCCGGTGATGAAGAGCTTCTGCATCATCAGGCCGTATTGCACGTAGAGCGGCCGGTCGAAGCCGAAGGAGTGGCGAACCGCCTCCAGCACCTCGGGAGAGGCATTGCGCCCGGCAATGCGCGCGGCAGGATCGGATCCCGGCGTGGCGAAGAAGATCAGGAAGACGATGACGGAAATGCCGAACATCACGAACAGCATCTGACCGAAGCGGCGCAGGATGGCGTAGATCATCAGGTGCGCCCCAGTCGAACTTTCGAGCGCGGGTCGAGCGCATCGCGCAGGCCGTCGCCGAAAACGTTGAGAACCATCACGGAGACGGCGATTGCCAGGCCCGGCGCGAGCGCCACGAGCGGACGGGTATAAAGCAGCGCCTGCCCATCCTGGATGATGGTGCCCCAGCTTGCCGCCGGCGGCTGCACGCCGATCGACAGGAAGGAGAGGGCCGATTCCGTCAGCATGTTCAGGGCCATCATCAGCGGCACGAAGACGATGAGCGTCGTGGTGATGTTCGGCTGGATGTCGCGCCAGAGGATGCGCCAGCCGGGCACGCCGAGATTGATGGCGGCCAGCACGAACTCGCTGCCGCGCAGCGCGAGGACCTGGCCGCGGATGGGACGCGCGACATAGGGAATGTAGACGATGCCGATGATGATGATCGGCAGCCAGAGACTGCCGGATTCGATGAGGATCGGCCCGATCGAGATGCCGGAGGTGATGGTGACGATGGAAAGCGATATCGCCAGCAGGTAGATCGGGAAGGCCCAGAGAATGTCGAGCAGGCGCGACAGGATGGTGTCGGTAATTCCGCCGAAATAGCCGGCGACGAGGCCGGCCGTCGTGCCGACGGTTAGCGTGAAGATGGTGGCGGCTGCCGCGATCATCAGGGAGTTGAGCCCGCCATAGAGAAGGCGGGCCATGACGTCGCGGCCCTGGCTGTCCGCGCCGAGGAAGTAGTTGCCGAGCTCCCAGGTGGGACCGATCGGCGTGTAGCCGAGCCCGAGCCCTTCCGTCGAGGCTTCCATCACCGGAACCTCGACCCCGTTGACCATGATGACAGCGTCAAGGGTCGAGGTGAACGGGTCCACGCCCGCCCAGCGCGCGTAGAGCGGCGCGCTGAGACAGGAAAGGACGATGATGAGAAATACCGTCAGGGACACCATGGCGGCCCCGTTGCGCCTCAATCGCACGAAAGCGAGGGCCCATGGCCCTCGCGTCCCGTGCTGCATGGCAACGACTTCATTCGACACGTAGTTTGCCTCCGCCGGGTCTTACTGTACCCAGGACTGGGTGATCATCCAGTCGAACTGGCGGTTGAACTTGAAGTTTCCGAGGCGCTTGCTGACGAAGTCGAGCCGCTTCGGCGTGAAGAGGCCAATGGCCGGCGCCTGGTCGGTGACCTGCTTGTCGATTTCGCTCCACAGAACGTCGGCCGCCTTCTGGTCGGTGACGCCGAGATCCAGCGCCTTCTGCATCTTGGCATCGATGTCCTTGTCGCAGAAGCCGGCGATGTTGATCGAGGCGTCCGAGCCCTCGCGGAAGGAAGCGCAGCCGAACAGGATGTTCAGGAAGTTCGAAGCCGCCGGATAATCCTTGTACCACTGGGTCACCGACATCTGCACCTTGTTGTTGGTGTTCTGGATATAGGTGAACTGGATGTTGGCGGAGATCGGCTTGACGTCGGCGACGTAGCCGATGCTGGTCAGCACGCTCTGCAGGTAGACGCCGATGGAGCGCGAGACGGCGGTGTCCTCGACGATGACCGTCACCTTCTGGCCCTTGGTGCCCGATTCATCGACCAGCTGCTTGGCCTTCTCGACATCGGGTGCCGACCACTTGGCACCGGGATCCTTCGTGTAGGGGCAATAGTCCACGTGGCCGGGGAAGTCCGGCGGCAGAATCTGGCAAACCGGCGAGGCGAGCACCTTGCCGCCGAACAGCTTGACCAGCGCGTTGCGATCGATGGCGAAGGCGACGGCCTGGCGGGCCTTCACATTGTCGAACGGTGCAAGGCGCGTGTTGAGCGGCGCATACCACCAGGCTGAAAGCGGCGCGATGTGCAGCTGCTCGGTGTATTTAGTGCCGACTTCGGCAAGACGGTCGCTCGGCAGCGAATCGAACATCCAGTCCGCCTCGCCGTTCTGGATCGCCGTCACCGCGGCCTCTTCCGAGAGGCCGAAGTCATATTGCACGACGTCAGGATAGCCGTCCGGCTGGGCCTCTTCGCTCCACTGCTTGAAATGCGGATTGCGCGAGACGGTCATGCCCTTGTTGGGGTCGAAGGCGGAGATCATGTAGGGGCCGGTGCTCGGGATCGGCACGGAGCCCGCGTCTTCGGCCGGCGTGTCGGCCGGCAGAGTCGCAGCGTGGGGCAGGGCGAGCTTGTAGAGGAACTCGGCGTCCGGCTTCGTGAGGTTGATGGTGATCGTGCCAGCGGCTTCATCACCCACCACGCCGCCTTCCAGCGTGCAGCTCTTGGTGTCGGCAAGGCATTTGTCGGCACCCACGATGCCGGCATAGAAGGTGCCGGAGGTTGGGCCGGAGACCTTGAAGATACGCTGGAACGAGGCAACCACATCCTTCACGCCGACTTCCTGGCCGGTCGAGAACTTGATGCCCTTGCGCAGCTTGAAGGTGAAAGTCTTGCCGTCGTTGCTGATGTCCGGCATCGCCTCGGCGAGGTCGGCCACGACCGTGAACCCGTCCATGCCCTCGGCCTTGCGGAAGGTGACGAGGCCATCATAGATCGGCTGGTACATCTGCCAGCCTTGGGACGTGTAGTTGATGTGCGGGTCGAGCGTGCCGGCCGCCGATCTGGCGAGAAGCCGCATTGTGCCGCCGCGATGTTCCTGGAGATATTCGGCCTGCGCCGGGGCCAGCCAAGTGCCAGCCATGAGAGCGACGGCCGATGCCGTCAGAAGTAGTTTTTTCATGTTCGATCCCCTTTTCTATCTGTTCTATTTGTCGTGCTGATTGAGGAAATTTCCCACCACCCGCATGCATGCATCCTGTTCCTCAACGTGGGGCATGTGGCTGGAATGCTCGAATATCTCCCAGTGCGCGCCCTTGATACCGTCCTTGAAGGGCTGCACGGTCGCGGGCGTGGCTTCGTCGTAGCGTCCTGAGATGATCAGCGTCGGCGTGTCGATGGCCGGCAGGCGGTCGATGATGCTCCAGGTCTTCAGGGTGCCGATGACGTGGAACTCGTTCGGCCCGTTCATCAGCGTATAGACGGTGGGATTGCGCGCGGCCTGTTCGAAACTTGCCGTCACCTCGGGGGGAAACGGCACGACGCGACAGACGTGCCGCTCGTAGAAGGCCGTGGTCGCCGCCTGATAATCGGGATGGTCCGTCGTGCCCGCCACTTCGTGCCGGGTCAACGTGTCCTGCACGTCTTGCGGCAGGTCGGCGCGCAGCCGGTTCGCCTCCGCGACCCAGAGCGTCATGGAGGCGGGCGAATTGGCGATGGTGAGCGAGGTAAGCCCTTCCGGCCGCAGCACGGCATATTCCGCGCCCAGCATGCCGCCCCAGCTCTGGCCGAGCACATGGAAACCGCCGCGAATGCCGAGGTGATCGACGAGGTTTTCCAATTCGTCGATGAAGAGCTGCGGCGTCCAGAAATCCGCTCCCTTTTCCGGCAGCAGGGTCGAGTTGCCGCATCCCAGCTGGTCGTAGTGGATGACGGCCCGCCCATCGCGGGCGAGCAACTTGTAGGCATCGACATAATTGTACGCGACGCCGGGCCCGCCATGCAGGATCACCACCGGCAGCTTGTCGCCGCCAAGGTCGCCACTGATGCGGTACCAGGTTTCATATCCCCTGAACGGCGCCCGGCCTTCAGTGCTGTTAATCGTCGACGACATTCAAAATCCTTTCCCAGTCAAAGGCGCTCAAGCGTCCTTGCGGCTGGCCTGTACCCATTCTTCCAGCATCTGCACGCCGAAGGCCGTTGCCCCCTGCCGGCCGAGCGGGCGATCCTCTCCGGCAAGTTCCTTGCCGGCGATGTCGAGGTGCACCCAGGGGCGATCCTCCGTGAAATGGCGCAGGAAGGCCGCGGCATAGGGGGCGTCGCCGTCTTCCATGTCCTTGGCGTGGTGGCGCAGGTCCGCCAGTGGCGACTTCAAGCCCTCGTCATAGGCGTGGTCGAGCGGCAGGCGCCAGAAACGCTCGCCGACCGTCTCGCCGGCGGCAATCATGCCGCTGGCGATCGCATCGTCCGTGCTGAACAGGCCGGCAAAGATCGATCCGAGGCCACGCATCACCGAATAGGTCAGCGTCGCGAGATCTACGATCACCGACGGTTCGAAACGTGTCGCCGCATAGTAGAGACAGTCCGCAAGGATCAGGCGGCCCTCAGCGTCGGTGTCGAAAACCTCCACGCTCTGGCCGGACAGGGTGGAAATGATGTCGCGGGGTTTCAGCGAATGGCCGGACGGCAGGTTCTCGGCAATGCCGAGCACGCCGATGGCATGCACCGGGCTCTTCTGTCTCGCGAGCGACAGGAGGAGGCCGACGACGGCCGCCGCGCCGGCCATGTCGGCCTTCATGTCGAACATCTGCGCGCCACCCTTGATGCAGAGCCCGCCAGAGTCGAAACAGACGCCCTTACCGACGAAGGCGAGGGGCTGATCGCTCGAGCCTTCGCCGCGATAGCGCAGGACCGCGAGCCGCGGGGCCCGCACCGAACCGGCACCAACCGCAAGCAGCGCCGTCGCGCCGAGTTCCTTCAGCTTGGCCGCATCGAGCACTTCCACCTCGATGCCAGCGTCCCGCAGCGGCTCGAGATGCGCGGCAAAACTGTCGGGATGGAGATGGTTGGGCGGCAGGTTGACGAGCGTGCGGGCATATTCCACGCCCTCCGCCACGGCGTTGACGCGGGCGAGCGCCGTATCCATGGCCGCCTTCTCCGCGCCCACCAGCTGCAGCCGCCAAGTCTTGTCGGCGGCCGCCACCGGCTTCGTGTTGCGCAGGTCGAAACGGTAGCGCCGCAGCCGCAGGCCAAGGGCGACGCGCGCCAGAATGTCTGCTGCTGCAAGGCTTGTGCCCTCGATCGGATCGAGAAGAACAGTCGCCTCGTCTTCGCCCTTGTCCTCCAGATGCGCCCCAAGCTTGCCGCCAGCCTGCGCCAGGGCAAAGGCTGTCAGGCTGTCCGCCTTTCCAAGCGCAAGCACGACGACGCGTCGTGCCGAAACAGCGCGCGGCGGAACGAGATCGATGCAGGTGCCGCATTCGGAAAGGGCCGCAGGCGCAGAACAGGCACGCGAGACGATACCGCCCATGGCCGCATCCAGCGCCGCAGCGCGCGGGCCGAGGGGCAGCCCTTCTGCCTGCAGGATCACGATAACCGGGGCTTCGACGGATACGTCGTCTGCCGCTTCGAAGACCGGCGCTGGCGATTGAGGCATCTGGGCATACTTCCTGTAGCAATGCCGGTGGTCGCCGCAGCATGCACCGTCGCTTGGAAACGGCTCTCTGCCGATCCGAAACGCGACGATTGGGCCACAAGCCGACCACCGCCGATAAGAGATGGTGCCAGAGGCCGAATAAGCGTTTCCCCATGGCGACTTAGAAGGCCATCTCAAATGGATATCGCAGAAGGTTCAAGCGTCAATTTTTGTCATATCGATTGACAAAAACTCAGGTGATAATCCAAGCTCGTTTTATGGCAACACCTTCACTCAATGGCATGCGGGCTTTCGAGGCCGCGGCGCGTCTCGGCAGCATCAAGGATGCGGCGGAAGAGCTGCATCTGACGCCGTCTGCCGTCAGCCGGCACATCCGCACACTGGAAAAAACCCTCGGCCAGGAACTCTTCGAACGAGGGTTCCGGCAGGTGACGCCGACAATGCGGGGATCGTATTATGCACGCAGCCTGTCGGAGGCCTTCGAGGCGATCTGGCGGGCGACGGAGGATGTCAGTTTTTATGATGGGCCGCGCAGCAGCAAGGCGCGGCCTGTCAAGCTCATGTGCGAGCCGACCTTCCTCAATCTGTGGCTGGCGGATCGCCTGCCGAGTTTTCGGCGCCAGCATCCGACGGTGGATCTCGAAATCTCCACCTCCGGCAAGCGGACCAATGTCGATTTCGCAATCGTCGACGAGTTCGACTACAAGGCTGGCCCGGCGCTGACGATGATGGTGCCGCTTCTCCTGACGCCGGTCTGCGCGCCCTCCCTGTTGGATGGTTCGATCCCGCTGTGTGCACCCGCCGACCTGTTGCGGCATCATCTGATCCACGAATGCGAGACCACGCGCTGGAAACAATGGCTGGAGCAGGAGGGCGTTTCCGACCCGCGCTCGCTATCCGGATCCACCCTGCACGATTGCACACTCATCATGCGTGAGGCGATGAACGGTGCGGGCATCGCGCTGGCCGATACCATCATGGCGCAGGATCTCCTGCGTCAGGGCAAGCTCGTCGCGCCCTTTGCCGCTCGCCACGCCTATCCTGCGGGTTACTACCTGCAGCAGCGCCGCAGCATCGGCAACAAGCCCGGCACCCGGCTGTTCCAGGACTGGCTGCTGGCCGAAATTGCGGAACACAAGCGGGCAATGGATATCGCCTAGCGGCGGAAGAAGGCGCGCCCCGCCTGGTCTTCTCACCGCGGATATGCCCGTTCCCACAGCGCGGCGATGACGCTCATCGCTTCACGATGGCGATCGATCCGGTGCCGAAATCCACTATGCGGCGCTACGGAGCGCTTTTGCTTCTTTCAGAGACACCAACCGTTGTGACGCTTCGTCCCAGAGGATGAGTTTCACACAGCTCAGGCTCGTTCTGATCGTTATGCGCCCAAGATCGGCCAGTTCGGGATGATCCCGCAGAACCTCCGGCAACCTGTAAAACGGCACGCGGCTCGAAAGGTGATGGATATGGTGCATGCCGATATTGCCGGTTATCCAGCGCAACGGGCCGGGCAGGTCGTAGTGCGACGCGCCATGCAGGGCTGCGTGCTGGAATGTCCACTCCGGCGGCTTTGACCAGTGCGTATCCTCAAACTGGTGTTGTACGTAAAACAGCCAGACACCGGCCGATCCGGCAAGAAGCACGATCGGCAGATGGATCAGAAGGAACGGGACCAATCCGACGGCCCATATGAGGAGCGCGGCGAGTGCGACGATCACGGCATTTGTCGCCATCGTCGAAATCCATGGCAGCGCGCCGGACTTCATCATGCCGAATGGCAGTCTCTGCTTGAAGAGAAAGAGCCAGGCAGGACCGATGCCGAACATGACGAGCGGATGCCGGTAAAGGCGATAGCCGAGCCGGCCGCAGCGCGTCAAAGCGGCGTATTCCGCGACGGTGAGCGTCGTTATATCGCCGACGCCCCGTTCATCCAGGTTGCCGGCCGAAGCGTGGTGTTCCGCATGGGCGCGACGCCAATAGTCGTAGGGCGTCAGCGTCAGGACGCCGATTACCCGGCCTGTCCAGTCATCCAGGCTACGCCGACCGAAAAACGAGCCGTGCCCACAATCATGTTGTAACATGAAGAGGCGGAGGAGAAACCCGGCTGCCGGGAGAACGAGGACCAGGCCGAACCAGTAGCCAAAGTGTATCGAGGCCCACGCGGCGGCCCAGAGGAAGGCAAAGCAAACAAGGGTCACGGCCAGTTCGAACGTGCTTCGGCCGAGATGGGGCTTGCGGTAGGCGGACAGGATTTTGAGCCAGGGTTTTTCAAGAGCGACGCCGTTGGGGGGGATTGCGTTCATCGAGTTCATCAGCGGTCGGCGTCTTTCTGTCCGGTTGGTCAGCTCGCGGTTGAAGGTGATGCGATCTTTAGCGGCATGAAGGCTCGGGAAATCCTGTCGCCATAGGAAATTATGCTTGGCGCGCTTTCCGATTGGCGTAACGCTGGTCGCGTGCAGCCTTTCGTGCCGCTTCGTCCTCTATCACGCGTGCAACACGTGCTTTTTCGGCGTGCTCGCGGGCGTCCGCTTCTGCCTGTGCGGCAGCCTGTGCGGCTGCTTGCAGCGCAGCTGCCTCGGCCTCGGCGCGCGCTTGTTCTTCCAGCTTTACCCGCTCGCGCTCGATGCGTCGTTCCTCGCGTGCCGCGGCAATCGCTGCGCGCTCCGCCTGGCGTGCCGCCTTGGCTGGCTCGGCGGCGGCCTGCGCTGCGCGATATGCATTCAGAAGGGCCGCTTTTGCATCGGCAGCCGCCGTACGGCGGTCGGTAAGTTGGTTATCTCTAGAGTTCTTCAAGTCGTCGTCCTGACTATGATTGTTCTTGGGGTCTCATCTCGGCTGCGCGCGCTTTGCGATGAGGGCAGATGTTGCCGACGCGCGTTCATCGAGTTCCTTCGCAAGGCGTGCCTCGCGAAGCCGCAGGGTCTTTTCCTCTCGCGATTGGGTGAGGGAGGCAAGCTCCTCCACGGCCTTATCTTTCGCGAAGAACTGCGTTTGGATATTGCTGAAGGCAACCTCCGCCTTCTGGCGCGAGATGCTGTATTTTCCCGTCATGCGTGTTCCCGTCATGAGGCTCGACAAGCGAGCAGGAAACAAAAAGGCCAGGCTAACCGCCTGGCCTTGCTTGGATTAACGTGCTTTCGGCAGTGCCAGTACATCCGTGGTCAAAGGAAAGCGCCTATCCGTTAAGCGGCCTGGAGGTTGCAAGCCGACATTTTGCCCGACTTCTTGTCGCGCTCCAGTTCGAAGCTGACCTTCTGGCCTTCGACGAGTTCGCGCATTCCTGCGCGCTCGACGGCCGAGATGTGGACGAATGCATCTGCATCGCCATTGTCAGGCTGAATGAAGCCGAAGCCCTTGGTGGAATTAAACCATTTAACTGTGCCAGTGGTCATGATGAACCCTTTCATAGCAGCATTGAGAAACCGCCACGCCGTGGCGCGGCAGATGATGATGACGATTTTGAAAGGAAGGTTCGTTCAGGGCGCGGTGCTAATCGCGCAATAACCAAAGCTCAGCAAGCAAATTCGATGTGTCACCCTATCGTGCCTGCACGCACTTGTCTACCGTTAGTTTTCTTTTGCCCCGATGGCGTCACGAGGACGCACTCAGATCCGGGTTTCGCCGCGCGTCGTCCGGAGCCGACGGTTTTCGTTCCCGTTGCCTCCGTTCAGTCGCTCGAAGCCTTTCTTTTGAATGTCATTTTCAGCACGTAGTTGCCGTTCTGCTTCCACTTGCCTTTGGTGCGGACCTGAACCTCAGGTCCCAAGGCCGCATCGGCCTCGGCGAACGCTCGTCGGAACTCGGCAATGGCGTGGTGATATTCAGTGTTGTCGCGCTTCGGCGCTTCAACTGCCAATTTCATGAGGGCCAGTATGCCCTCCTTATCATCGTCCAACGCTGTGACCCCGTGCTGATCCGGCTTTGTTGCGTCCATCGACACCGACGGGCCGGTTACATCCTCTTCAGCCGCGATCCGCCGACTGCTTCATGGTGGCTCGCAAGGTATCGTTGATCCGATCCTGCCAGCCGGGGCCATCCAACTGGAAAAATGCCAGCACATCGCTATCGAGCTTCAAGGACACGAGTTCCTTCGTGTTCGGGATCGCAGGCCGTTCGACCGCGGGAGCGGCAACCTTCTTCACCGGCTTGAAAAGCGCCTCGGCGGCATCCTTCGGATTGGTCGGTCGTCGCGGTGTCGTTGCCATGGTTGCTTCCTTTTCGTTGCTGATTCGTTTGTGCCATCCTTCTGGAGAGGATGTCGAGCGACGCGTGTCAGATGCTCGTTCCGGAAAGGGACGAACATCTGCACTTCAGCGACGGGATAACGGATAGAGCGGCGGTGCGCGCGTCAAGGTGACGGCGACCGTGCATTTGGCCGGTCGCATAAAGGCCCAGGTGCTTTGTGGCAGCATGGGCTGAGCAGGTTAGGTTCCGGCAAGCTCCGCTTCTATCGCGGAGCGGCGGCCCTATGCCGCCTCTAGACTGTGCTGGTTGGCCGTGTTGGTTTCGTTCAGCGTGCGGGCAACAATGTCATGATTGAGCCAGAGAACGGGACCCGACGGCGCGGATGACGACCGGAAGATCAATCGTCCTGTCGCCTCTACGACGAGCCGGCTGAGATGGTCGGAGATGAGGACCTTGCCGTCCTTGTGCATCGACGTGATCTCGTTCGACGTGCCGATCGTGATGTCGGACTGGCCCGGGCTGTTGGGCATTGGCCAGGACGAAAAATCGTAGAAGGGCCGCATCACCTCGCTTGTCTGCAGATCGCTGATCTTCTGCAGAACGTCTTCGACAGTGAAGGGCTCGGCAAGAAGTTCCTGGCAAGCCTGCCATTGCGCGGCAGCCCATTCGCTTCCGCCTTCCTTCTTCAAGGCAAGCAGAAGAGGAATGAGGGGCAACTCGATGCCTGCGAAAACGTCGGACGAATTGGTGCGAATTTCAGGGCAATTGTAGACCGTCGCCTTGATGCCGGCAGCCCACGCTTCTCCCGCAATACGCTCGAGGCGCATCTTGGCGTAGCCTTGGGTGTAGTTCGTGTAGGTCTGCCAGCGATACTCTTTCCCCACGAGAATGCCCGTCCCGTGGTAGCCGTAGGCCGAATAACGCACCTGACCCCCGGAAGCCTCGACGCGAGCCCGGATGCCTGCGCTCATCTCGATGAGATGGCGGAAAGTGTTGGCCGAGACCTCATCGAAATTCTGGAGAATGAGCTTGCCCATATCGCTATCGAGCAGAGTTTGCGACGACATGTGTCGAGCGCCTCGCCCCTTGTAGATGCGATTGGCGATTACCAGGAACACCTTTGCCTTCGGGATGCCGCCGGCCATCGTGTGCGCGAAGTAGACATTTTTTCCGTCATCGATCATGCCATCGAGAATGCTCATGACCTGCGACAGGGATGCCTTGAACCGTTCGACGCCGGCTTTCCGGCACCTGTCGATATGGGACCAGTCAAGCTTCTCGTCTTCCCAGGTCTCGAGCGTCAATGCTCCTAGCAGATCGGTGGGCGTGGGTTCGCCGGCGGGGGCATCGAGGTCGAAGCCAGCCATGACGGGAACGTTGATAATCCTGCCGCCCAGCTGGGCTTCTGCGGCTTGCAGCTCTTCATCGTTGAGTGGCCGCAGGACGTTGTCGTCGCCGCGCCGTCCAACCGTGATGCCGATGATTTCCATGCCGGCCTTTTTGGCCTGGTCCAGCAGGCCTGTGGCATAACCGCGACCGAACAGTTCGCCGAACAGAACGAAGACATCGCCTTTGCGGAAGATGTTTTCCTGCGGAATCTGCATCAAAGGAATCGGGTTTTCCATAGTGCCAGTTCTCTCGAATCCAGGTCGCAGAGCAACCAAATGAACAATGTGTAAAAAGCACTGCACATATCTGACCCAAATAGGAACTGACTTTAGGTATCACCGTAATTCAAAGCGTGAATGCGGGGAGGGGTTTTGCGCCGCCATCACCGGCGCGCGCGGAGCATAGAGCAGGCGTTGCAGCCTCGATTTTGATCCAGTGAAAAGCGCTTTCTCCCGGCACGCGGCCCCTGCTGCGCGCGGAAGCCGCGAGAATCATCAAGACCCTGGGAGATGCAGTTTTGGCTTCTAGCCAGCGCGCAGCATCAGGACCTGCCGCAGGCTTTCGCCATGCGGTCGCGAGAGCAGCACCTGGGCGAGCGGTATCACGAAAACCAGGGCGACCAAGGCTGTGACGAACAGCATTCCCGGGTGCAGCAGTCTCGATTTCACGGATCACCTCATACTCGACTGGCCGATTTATCGGCCTTGAACCTGACACCGCGCTGAACGCCGGCATCGGGACACGTTCAGCCGGCTGTCAGCTTGCCTCGGCAGGGAAGGGACAGGGGAGCGATGCGCTGGCGCGCTTTCGCCCGACGGAACGTGAAAGGATATCCGATGCGCGAAAAAACCGGTCGTACCGGCCTGTGGCGGCCAGAGTTCGGCAGCATCACTGTTAGCATGCTGACGGCGCTTTACCTGCTGGCCGTGACGAACGGCAGCTTCTGGTCGAAGGGCTGGCTCTATCTGGATGGCAGGCTGACGACCTTCGCGTCCATCGCCATCGGCATCGCCTCTCTCTACATCGCGCTCTGTGTTGCCGTTTCTTTGAAATATGTGATGAAGCCACTCTTCATCCTGCTGATCCTGGCCAGTGCGGCGGCCGCCTGGTTCATGGATCGCTACGGCGTGATCATCGATACCGAAATGATCCGCAACGCCGCCGAGACGAACAGCGCGGAGGCCGGCCACATGATCACGCCCGGCTTCCTGCTCCACATGCTGGCCTATGGCGTGCTGCCCTCGGCGCTCCTTCTCTGGGTCAAGATCCGTCATCGGCCCTTCCTCTGGAAGGTGCGCGCCAATCTCACCGTCATCGTGCCGATGATCGTCATTGCGCTGGTCGCAGGGTTTTCGCACGCCCGCGTCTATGCGGCGACCGTGCGCAACCATCGTGACTGGTTCCAGATGCTGAACCCCGTCGTGCCACTGGCGAACACCGTGAAATTTGCCGCCGGCCAGTCGTCGGAGCGCAATGTGGTGGCCGCGCCGCTGGGTGCCGATGCCCGTGTGGGGGATGCGCCGCTGGGTGAGCGCAAGCCGCGGCTGATGATCGTCGTTGCCGGCGAAACGGCGCGGGCCGCGAATTTCTCGCTCGGCGGTTACGGGCGGGAGACCAATCCGGAGCTGAAGACGAAGGACATCCGTTATTTCCGCGACACGACGAGCTGCGGCACGGCGACCGCCGTTTCGCTCCCCTGCATGTTCTCCGTCTATCCACGCACCGAATATACCCACCGCAAGGGATTGCAGACCGAGAACCTGCTTGACGTGCTCTCCCATGCCGGCGTGGACGTGGAATGGTGGGACAACAACACAGGCAGCAAGAAGATTGCCGCGCGCGTCAAGGAGCGTTCGGTCATCGAGGGTGGCAACCCGCAATATTGCTCGGCCGGCGAATGCCAGGACCAGGCACTGCTCGACAATCTCGACGCCTGGATCGGCTCGGTCAAAAAGGACACCGTGCTCGTGCTGCACCAGATCGGCAGCCACGGGCCGGCCTATTCGGAACGCTATCCCGACGCCTTCCGCCGTTTCACGCCGGACTGCCGGAGTGCGGAATTCTCCGAGTGCACGCTGGAGGAAATCGTCAACGCCTACGACAACACGATCGTCTATACCGACCATATTCTCGCCAGCGTGATCGATAGGCTCGCGGCCCAACAGGACCGCCTCGACGTGTCGATGCTCTACATGTCCGACCATGGCGAATCGCTCGGTGAATTCGGCCTCTACCTGCACGGTGCGCCCTATGTGATCGCGCCCGACGTGCAGACCCATGTGCCGTTCGTGCTGTGGCTCGGCAAGGACGCCAAAGCGGCCTATTCCGGCGCTTGCCTCGATGCGGAAACGAGCAAACCGCAATCGCACGACAATCTGTTCCATACGGTGCTCGGCATGATGCAGGTGAAGACCAAGGTGCGCGATCCGGCGCTGGATCTCGTGTCCAACTGCCGGCTTGGTGCGTCATCCTGAACGGGAAGGATGGTGGCAACAGCCGCCGTCCCCGTGTAGTCTTTGCACTCGGAAGGTGACGCGGCATGACCTCAAGGGCGCATGCAGGCATAGCCACTGCAATGCGGAGAGCCCGGGGCTTGAGAATTCTGCTGATCGAGGATGATGCCGTTCTGGGCGAGGCGGTGCGGGACTATGTGGCCGGGCTTGGCCATGCCGTCGACTGGATGCAGACGCTCGATGACGGCCGGGCGGCGACCGGAACGGTCGATTACCACCTGATCCTGCTCGACCTGCGCCTGCCGGACGGCAGCGGACTGACCCTGCTGAAGGATCTGCGCCGTGCGGGTGCCGCCACGCCGATCATCATCCTGACGGCCCATGACCAGATTTCCGACCGGATCGAGGGGTTGAACAGCGGGGCCGACGACTACCTTGTCAAGCCGTTCAATCTCGGTGAACTCGGTGCCCGCATGCTCGCCGTCGCCAGGCGTTATGCCGGCGGGTCGCTCCCTGTGCTGGAGGCCGGGCCGCTGACGATCCAGCTCGCCGATCGTCGCGTGGTGCGGGACGGCACGCCGGTCGATCTGTCCAGCCGCGAATGGGCGGTGCTGGCGCGGCTTGCCACGCGGCCGGACGCCATCGTCTCCAAGGGAGAGATCGAGGAGGCGGTGTATGCCTTCGGCTCGGAGATCGAGAGCAACACGGTCGAGGTCTATGTCAGCCGGCTGCGCAAGAAGCTTGGCAAGGATTGCGTCGAGACGCTGCGCGGGATCGGCTACAGGTTGGGACGATGACAGATCAACATCTGGAGACGGAGAAAACCGTGCCCCGTCCGTCGTTGCGCCAGGGGGCCTTCACGCCGAAAAGCCTTGCCGGCCAGCTCATGCTATGGATCACCGTGATCATCACCGCTCTCTGGCTCGTTGCCGTGGGTTTTGGCGCGCTGGTCATGCGCGACGAGTTCGGCGAAATTTTCGACGGCTCTCTTCAGGAAACGGCGGAGCGCCTTGTGCCGCTCGCGGTCGATGACCTGCGCCACCAAGAGGATCTCGGCACGCGGGAACGCAGCGATTCGTTTCGCGCGGAACCCGGCGAAGGAAACCTTACCTATCAGGTGCGCGACAAAACGGGTCGCGTGCTCTTGCATTCCCATGCCGCCGCAGGCGAGCCGTTCGATGCGCCGCTGAAGGTCGGTTTTTTCGAGGGTGAGGACGGTCGTGTCTATACGGCGTCGACGGGCGACGGGACGATTTTCGTGCAGGTGACCTATTCCGCACAGGAGCGGCATGAGGCGGTGGTCGAAGGTTCGCTTGCGCTTCTCCTGCCGGTCCTGCTCATCGTTCCGGTCACGGTTCTTGCTGTCTGGTTTGTCGTGCACCGCGTGCTGCGGCCGGTCGAAACGTTGCGTGCGGCGATCGGCGAGAAGGACGGCGGCAATCTTGCGGCCATCGAGGAGGTCAGCCTGCCGCAGGAGCTGCGGCCGATCCTGCGGTCGGTCAACCTGCTTTTGGCGCGCCTGCGCGACGTGCTGGCCGCCGAGCGGGAATTCACCTCGAACAGCGCGCATGAACTGCGCACGCCGATTGCCGGCGCGCTGGCGCAGACGCAGCTTCTTCTCTCGGAGCTCAAGGATTCGCCCACGGGTGCGCGTGCCCGGCAGATCGAAGCGTCCCTGCAGAAGCTCACCAAGCTGACCGAGAAGTTGCTTCAACTCGCCCGTGCCGAAGCTGGCATTGGCGTGACGGAAACCACCTTCGACGTCGCGGATGTCGTCAACGTCGTCGTCACCGACCTCCAGCGCGCGTCCGAGGACGGTGACCGTATCCGTTTCACGCGCGATCTCGCCGGATCGCGAACATGCGAAGGTGCCGCGGACGCCTTTGCCATCGTGCTGCGCAACCTCATCGAAAACGCGCTTCTGCATGGGCGGCCCGACGAGCCCGTCGACATCCACCTCACGGCGGCCGGCAATGTGCGCATCCGCAATGGTGCGCCCCGCATGTCCGATGCCGAACTTGTCGCCGTGCGCAAACGGTTTTCGCGCGGCAGGACGCTCGCCTCAGGCTCGGGGCTCGGCCTTTCCATCGCCGACAGGCTGCTTGCGCAGATGCGGGCGAGCCTCATCCTGACCTCGCCCATTCCCGGACAGGCGGACGGATTTCAGGCCGAGATCGTGTTTTCGGCCTTGCGCTGAGGCGGCAATGCTTCGACAGGGGAGCGGTCTTACGAAGGTTCCTGAGCACGACCGAAAGCCTTCTCCAATCGCTCCCAGCTTTCATCCATGGCATAGGCCGGCGAGACGAATGGAATGCCGATATGCCCGAAACGAAGGGAAAGTTGCCATTCTGCTGTCTCCTTGTCGACATTCGCGACCTGGTTGAGATAGATGGCCGAGGCGAGGCCGGTGCGATCGGAGCCGGAGCGGCAGTGAATGAGCAGCGGTTTCGGCGCATCCCGAAGAAGGGTCGCCAGCTGGCGCGCCTCATCGACGCTGAGCTCCCGGTTCGCCGACATATCGAAGTCGATAAGGGTCAAGCCGAGTGCTCGCGCCGTGGCGACTTCTTCCTGATACCAGGCGGCATTCGGTTTGCTGCCGCGCAGGTTGACGATCGTCCTGATGCCGTAGTTTGCGACATAGTCGGCAATCTGGGCAGCGGTGGGCTGGTTAGAGCGATAAAGCTCGCCAGCCAAAACCGTAGCAAAATTCCCGGTGAGCTGGATTGCGACGAGATAGACTGCGAGGACAAGGCCGATCAGGCTGAACACAACACCGGACCATTTTAACAACGTGTGCATGGAGCGTTACCCAATTTCTATGGGACGCTCTTTGACGGTGTGTCCTGACAGGGCGCTGAACGAACGGTAGGGCGCGCAAGCCTCACTCTCTCCGGCTTGGGGGGCAGAGCAAAGACAGGTCCGTCGTTCCGTTTTGAACTAAGGGAAGTTTGCTCTAAATGGTCCCGACCGGACACAGCCTGCGGAAAGAAGAATCTTGAAAGCCACGCAGAAGGCAAAGGGGCGAACACGCAAGCCCAAGACCTTGTTGCAGCAACTTGCTGCAACGCCGGAAAAGCTGTTTTCAGGCGCCTTTCGTCAGCAATATGCGGCCCTTTGTTTCCGTTACCTGCCCGATGGCAGCGGCATTCAAATCCTCGTGGTCACTTCGCGCGACAGCGGCCGCTGGATCATCCCCAAGGGCTGGCCGATGAAAGGCAAGAAACCGCACCAGGCCGCAGCGATCGAGGCCTTTCAGGAGGCTGGTGTGCGCGGGAAAATCAAGAAAACGTCGGTCGGACACTACACCTATCTGAAGGTGCTGGACGACGGCGATGTCGCGCCCTGTATTGTGGACATCTATCAGATCGAGGTGTCGGAGGTTGCCGAGAGGTTCAAGGAGAAGGCCGAGCGGACGCTTGCCTGGGTGAGCCCGGACGAGGCAGCGCGGCGCGTTCGCGAAATCGAACTCAAATCCCTGCTCGTCGAATTCGTGCCGCGCTGAAGCTGGATTCGCGACTTTCGAAGGTTTCGATCTGCCGACCTTCGTCCTGCGCCGTCAAACCGGAAACCCCAATTCTATCGTCGTTCCCTTACCCGGTGTGGAGATGATCCGTGCATCGCCGCCGCTTTGGCGCATGAAGCCGTAGACGACGGCGAGGCCGAGGCCCGCACCGCCCTCGTCATTTCGCGTCGTGAAATATGGTTCGAACGCCCTGTCGACGGCCTCGGGTGACATGCCGATGCCGTTGTCGGTGACGGATACCGTGACGCCGGCATCGTTCCCGGCGCAACGAACAAGAATTGTCCCGCCAGCGGGCATGGCGGCCACCGCATTGAGGCAGAGATTGAGGATCGATTGTTCGAAGAGTGCCGCGTCGATGAGGACGGTGGGCAGCGTCTCGGCGATCTCGAAGGCAAGCCGGCATTTTTCGCCGATGGCGATTTCCAGTACGTCGGCCATGCCGCGCAGCAGCGCCCCGATCTCCACCGCGCCCGGATGGATCGGCTGCTGGCTGCCGATCGAGAGCATGCTGCCGGCAAGCGATCGGCCCCGGTCGGCCGCCTTGCGGATGCGGGCGAGGTGGCGTTTCTGGCGGTCGTTGAAGCCGGTTTCGCGCTCCAGCAGGCCGAGGCTGCCGGTGATGATGCCGATCATGTTGCCGACTTCGTGGCTAACCTGGTGGGTCATGCGCATGATACCGTCGAGGCGCTGGATTTTCGCGGCCTCCGCCTCCTGCCGGTCCATGTCGGTAACATCGCGCGCCAGAAGCACGATGCCGCCATCCGGCTGGCGCGACAGCGACACTTCCGTCACCCGGCCCGCTTCTGAGCGATGGCGCATCACCGACCGGTCGCCAAGCAGGCCGGCATCGTTTTCGGCGGGCAGGAGGGCGGGGTCGATCTCCGGCAGGGGGGTGACGAATTTGCGGAGAGGCAGTTTGCGCGCCGAACCCGACCAGCCGACCAGCTCGATGACGCGCCGGTTCATGGTGATCGGCCGGCCGCGCGGATCGAACAGCGCAATGCCCTCGTTCATGCTGCGGAAGGTCGAGCGGATGGTGCGGGCCGCGGCCTCCGCCGTGCGCCGCAGACGTGTCACGCGCTCGACGCTTTCCCGGAAGGCGCGGAACGCTTCGAGCAGGCGCACCAGTTCCGTTTCCGTGCCCTTGTAACTCGGCGTCTCGACATCCTTGCGCCCTTCCGCCAGCGCGTTCATGCCGGTGGAGAGCGCCACGATGCCGCGCGAGACGCGCATGACGGAGCGGATGGAGAAGATCGCCATGACCAGCACGAGCAGCGCGGCGAATGCAACGATGACGAGCAGGCGGCTCAGCGCATCGGAGGTCGAGACGAGGTCTTCGTTGAGGCCCCGGGCGACGGCTTCGCTCTGCGTTTCGGTCGCGTGCGAGAGATCGCGGGACACGGAATGCAGGCGCCCCACGGCGGCGCGGATGGAAAACATTTCGAGCAGGTAGCGCGTCTGCGCCTCGAAGACACGCTCGTAGGGCACGAGTTCGCCCGAGGAAATCCGCACATCCGGTGCGGCCCGTTCGAGGCGGGGCGTGGTTTCGGCGACGTAGCGGCGGCGCAGCTCGCCGAGCTGGAAGAGGCTGTCGGAATTCGAGGCCGATTGCACGATGCCATTGAGCCGGCGGCGGAAGTCCGCGTCCGCTATGCCGCTGCCGGTGGCGATTTCGCCCAGTGCCGCGGCCGCCTCAGCCTTGTGCTGCTGGGCAGCTTCCGCATCACCGGCGAGCGTCGTCGTCTGCGTTCGGATCGTCTCCAGCAATTCGATGATATGGCCACCGGAAAAACCCTTCACGGTCGTCTCCTTGTTTTCCGGCTGCATGGTGCGCAGCAGCGCATCGACCTGCGCGACAACGGCGCGGCTTTCGCTGGAGACCCGGTAGGGTGAGGTCGCGTTCATAAGGAAGGGTGCGCTGGATACGAGGTCGGAGACCTGGCGCGAGACGAGCGAGGCCTTGGCGAGGCTGGAAAACGCCTGCAGGCCATAGGCCGCCATTTCCTCTCGCGCGCGCTGTAGGCCGTAGACCGCGATGGTCGCCAGGCTGAACACGAGCACGCAGATGAAGGCGATCGCGAAGGGCAGCCGGAAGGCGATGGACGAGAGGAAAGGACGGCTGATCACGGTGAAAGCTCACCTTCGTCCGTGCTCAGCATGTAACCCTTGCTCCGGCGCGTCTGGATGTGGCGCGGCAGATCCGGATTGCGCTCGATCTTCCGGCGAAGCCGCAGCACGAGCACATCGACATTGCGGTCGATGTAGCGCTCGCTTTCCGCGCCGAGCCGGTCGAGGATGTGCGCGCGGCTGACGGGCATGTTCGGCGTTTCGGCAAGGATTTCGAGCAGGGCGAACTCGGCGCTGGTGAGAGACTTGGTCGGATCACTCAGGCAGATGGCGCGGCGTTTTTTAAGATCGACCGACCAGTCGCCGAGTTTCAGCGCTGCCGGTTCGTGCTCGCGCTCAGTTTCACGCTCGGGCTTCAGCGACGGGATCGTCCGGCGCAATACAGCCTTGATGCGTGCCGTGAGTTCGATCGGCTCGAAGGGTTTCACGACATAGTCGTCCGCCGCCGTCTCCAGCCCCAGCACCCGGTCTGCAGCGCTACCTGCCGCCGTGACCATGACGATGCCGATATTGGTTTGCGCGCGAAGGCGTTGGGCGAAGGTGCGGCCGGAGGTGCCGGGCAGGTTATGGTCGACGAGCACCAGATGCACCGTTTCGCGCGCAAGCACGACCGTCGCCTCTTCCGCCGAGGGGGCGGTCAAGGGTATCCAGCCTTCCGCCTCCACCAGGTCGGAGATGAGCTCCGCCATATCCGGATCGTCCTCGACGATCAGAATCCGTATCCTCTCATTCAACACATGCACGTCCTCCCGCACGCATCATAGTAGGCGCTGTCACAATCTTCAAAGCGGCCTCGCGTTATGCGACGTGTCACATTTGTAATCTTTGTCATTTTTGCCATGCCAATGGTGTTCCAGGCTGTAAGAACGGTAACCATTCTGCGGGTTGCGGCGCGCGGCAGATATGACATCCTGACTGCGGAGATTGGGACGTTCATCGTTCCAAAGGGAGGAACATCGTGAGAGGCATCACCGCTTTCGGCGCGGGCGTGGCTTTGTGGCTGTGCACCGCCACGGCCGGCATGACCGCGCCGGCGCTCACCGTGCTGTGCGGTGTCGACGAGGCGTGGTGCGCCGCGATGAAGACGGCCTATGAGGCCAAGTCCGGCCTCGACATCGCGATGACCCGCAAGAGCACCGGCGACATCCTCAACCAGATCCGCGCGGAAAAGGCGGCCCCGACCGTCGACGTCTGGTGGGGCGGCACGGGTGACACCCATTTGCAGGGCGGATCCGAAGACCTGCTGGAACCCTACCAGCCGGCGCATGAGCGCGACATGCTGCCCTGGGCGCAGAATTTCTTCGCGATGTCCGGCGGCCGTTCGGCGGGCATCTATGCGGGCGCGCTGGGCTTTGCCTACAATGCCGATCTGCTGCGCGACCTGAAGCTGCCGGCCCCAACCTGCTGGAAGGACCTGACGGACATCGCCTATCGCGGCCGCATCCAGAGCGGCAATCCGAATTCTTCCGGCACCGCGTTTACAACGCTCGCGACCCTGGTGCAGCTTTTCGGCGAGGATGAAGCCTTCCGGTTCCTCGCTGCGCTGAACCGCAATATCGACCAGTACACGACGGCAGGCTCCGCGCCGGTGAAGGCTGCGGCGCGCGGCGAAACGTTGATCGGCATTTCCTTCATGCATGACGCGGTCACGCAGAAGCAGGCGGGCTCGCCGCTGGTCATCGTCGCGCCCTGCGAGGGCACCGGCTACGAGATCGGCGCCGTCAGCATCGTCAAGGGCGCCCGGCATCCGGAAGAGGCGAAGCGCTTCGTCGATTTCGCGCTCAGCCCGGAAGGGCAGGGCACCGGGGCAGCGTCCGGCCAGAACCAGGTGCCGTCCAACGCGAAATCAGCCCTGCCGCTTGCGGCGCCGGATATCTCGCTGATCAAGATGGTCGATTACGACTTCGCCACCTTCGGCTCGCCGGAAGAGCGAAGTCGGCTGCTCGAACGGTTCGATGCGGTGATATCCGCGACGAACTGACCGCCAACGTCAACCGAATTCCGAAATCGTGAACGTGCCGCTCGCAAGCAGGCCGATGGCCTTGCCGTGGCGCGTCCACGCCAAAAATCCAAAACCAGGCAACAGGAGGATGCCCCCATGACCAAGACCCTTTCCCTCATGCTTTTCGCCGGTACGGCGCTTGCCGCCCTGCCGGCACAGGCGGCCGGTGACCTCAACCTCATCTGCTCCGCCGATGTCGTCATCTGCGAGCAGATGAAGGGTGATTTCGAGAAAGCGCACGGCGATATCAAGGTGAACATGGTGCGCCTGTCGTCCGGCGAGACCTATGCCAAGGTGCGCGCGGAAGCCCGTAACCCGAAGACGGACATCTGGTGGGCCGGCACGGGTGATCCCCACCTCCAGGCGGCATCCGAAAACCTGACGCTGGAATACAAGTCGCCCAAGCTCGACGAGCTGAACGACTGGGCGAAGAAGCAGGCCGAAAGCTCCGGCTACAAGACGGTCGGCGTCTATGCCGGCGCGCTCGGCTGGGGCTACAACACGGGAATCTTCAAGTCGAAGGGCTTCAAGGAGCCGGTCTGCTGGGCCGACCTGCTGGCGCCGGAACTGAAGGGCGAAATCCAGATCGCCAACCCGAACTCGTCCGGCACCGCCTACACGGCGCTCGCCTCCCTCGTGCAGATCATGGGCGAGGACCAGGCCTTCGACTACCTGAAGAAACTCAACGACAACATCTCGCAATACACCAAGTCCGGCTCGGCACCGGTCAAGGCGGCGGCGCGTGGCGAGACGGCGCTCGGCATCGTCTTCGTGCATGACGCGGTGGCGCAGACGGCGGAAGGTTTCCCGGTCAAGTCGATCACGCCCTGCGAGGGCACCGGCTACGAGATCGGCTCCATGTCGATCATCAAGGGCGCGCGCAATCTCGACAACGCCAAGATCTGGTACGACTGGGCGCTGAGCGCGGACGTCCAGTCGCGCATGAAGGATGCAAAATCCTTCCAGCTTCCCTCCAACAAAAGCGCTGAAATCCCGAAGGAAGCGCCGCGTTTCGAGGACATCAAGCTGATCGACTACGACTTCAAGACCTATGGCGACCCGGCAAAGCGCAAGGCGCTGCTCGAGCGCTGGGACCATGAAGTCGGCGCCGTCGCCAACTGATGATGTCCTGAGTGGCGGCGCCCGTCTCCCCGGGCGCCGCCTTTTCCACAAACAGTAAAGACAGCGAGGTCGGCCATGACGCATGGCAATCGCAGGCTGGACATGGTCCTGATCCTGGGCGCGGTCGCTTTGACCCTTCTGCCCTGGTACCGGATCGAGGGCGGCTTCTACGGGTTCGGCTGGCTCGCCGGTTTCCCCTTTTCTTCCGAGGCGGCGCCCAATCTGGTGCAGGCCGTCGTGCACGGCCGGTTGTGGCTTGCCATCGCCGCTTTGCTCCTCCTCATCGCCGGCACGGCCCGCGGCATGGCGGACCCGATGCGCCGCGGCGCCGTGCTGGCCTGGGTGGGGGCGCTCGGCGTCCTGTTCCTCGCGCTGCAGGGCCTTGCCATCAGCTTCACCGGCTGGGTATGGACGATCAGCGAAACCCTGTTCGGCCCGCTTTCCGATGGCCAGCCGTCGATGGGCGCCGGCGCCGTCCTGTCGGCCGTTTGCTTCGTATTGCTCTTTGCCTTCGGTCTAGCCGAGCGCGGCGTGATGAAGGGGGATGCCTTCGTCGTGAGCGCAATTTCGCTGCTCGTCTTCCTCGTTGCCGTCTTCGTCTTCTACCCGATTGGCAGCATGTTCATCGGCGCGGTGCAGGATTTCGACGGGTCGTTCAACCCGGACAATTTCGTCCGCAATATGCAGGATCCCGGCATCTGGAGCCTCGGTTGCCTCACCGGCGGTGCACGCTGCGGCGTGGCATGGCGTACACTCTGGCTCGCCATCATGACGGGTCTCGGTTCGACGCTGCTGGGCCTTGCCTTCGCGCTTGTCGCCACGCGTACGCGCTTTCCCTATAAAAAGGGTCTGCGCCTGCTGACCATCCTGCCAATCATCACGCCGCCCTTCGTCATCGGTCTTGCGCTGACCCTGCTCTTCGGCCGCGCCGGCGTCATCACGCAGGGCCTTTCCGATCTCTTCGGCATCGAGCCCGGCCGCTGGCTCTATGGCCTCACCGGTATCTGGATCGCGCAGGTGCTGTCTTTCACGCCGATCGCCTTCCTCGTGCTGATCGGCGTCGTCGAGGGCGTCAGCCCGTCGATGGAGGAGGCTTCGCAGACCCTGCGCGCCGACCGCTGGCGCACCTTCTGGCGCGTCTCGCTGCCGCTGATGAAACCCGGCCTCGCCAACGCCTTCCTCATCGGCTTTATCGAGAGCATGGCCGACTTCGGCAACCCGCTGGTGCTCGGCGGCAGCCATGGCGTGCTGTCGACGGAAATCTTCTTCGCCGTCGTCGGCTCGCAGAACGATCCCTCGCGCGCCGCCGTGCTCGCCACCGTCCTCCTGTGCTTCACGCTCTCCGCCTTCCTTGCCCAGCGCCTGTGGCTCTCCGGCAAGAGCTTTGCGACGGTGACAGGCAAGGGTGACAGCGGGGCGCACATTGCGCTTCCGCGCGGTGTCTCGATCGGCGTGCATGCCCTCGTCATTCCGTGGGGCCTCTTCACGCTCGTCATCTACGGCATGATCCTCGTCGGCGGCTTCGTGAAGACGTGGGGCCTCGACAATTCGCTGACCCTCGACCACTACGCCAAGGCCTTCTCGATCAGCTTCGACAACGGGATTGCCTGGACGGGCGTTGCCTGGAACTCGTTCTGGACGACGATGGAGATCGCGCTGATTTCCGCGCCGCTGACGGCCGCCGTCGGCCTGCTGACGGCCTACATCATCGTGCGCCAGAAATTCGCCGGCAAGAACGTCTTCGAATTCGCGCTGATGATGAGTTTTGCCATCCCCGGCACGGTCATCGGCGTCAGCTACATCATGGCCTTCAACCTTCCGCCGCTCGAAATGACCGGCTCGGCGCTGATCCTGATTGCCTGCTTCGTTTTCCGCAACATGCCGGTCGGCGTGCGCGGCGGCATCGCGGCGATGAGCCAGCTCGACAAGAGCCTGGACGAGGCCTCGCTGACGTTGCGCGCCAACAGTTTCCGCACGATCCGCAAGGTCATCCTGCCGCTGTTGCGTCCCGCCATCACCGCAGCCCTCGTCTATTCCTTCGTGCGGGCCATCACCTCCATCAGCGCGGTCATCTTCCTCGTCAGCGCCGAATACAACATGGCGACCTCCTACATCGTCGGCCTCGTCGAGAATGGCGAATACGGCGTGGCGATCGCCTATTCCTCCATGCTGATCGTCGTGATGATCACGGTCATCACCGGCTTCCAGCTTCTCGTGGGCGAACGGCGGCTCCGGCGCGAAAACCGCGTCGCCGGTGTCACCCCGTCCGCCACTCTTCGTCAGGAGAAAACCGCATGATCACCCCGAAAGCCGGTTCCGTCGTCTTCCAGAACGTGAAGAAAACGTTTGGCGCCTTCACCGCCATTGCAGACCTGTCGCTGACCATCGAGCCGGGCACGCTCGTCACCCTGCTCGGCCCCTCGGGCTGCGGCAAGACGACGACGCTGCGCATGCTGGCAGGCCTCGAACATCCGACGGCAGGAAAAATCCTCATCGGCGGCAAGGACGTCACCATGCTGCCGGCCAACGAGCGCGACGTCTCGATGGTGTTCCAGTCCTACGCGCTCTTCCCGCATATGAGTTCGCTTGAGAATGTCGCCTACGGCCTCGAATCCTCCGGCCTGTCTCGCAAGGAAGCGCGGGAGAAGGCGGAGGAAGGGCTGGCTCTGGTTGGCCTTGCCGGCATGGGGCAGCGCCTGCCGGCCGAACTGTCCGGCGGCCAGCAGCAGCGCGTCGCCGTCGCCCGCGCGCTGGTGCTGGAACCGCAGGTCCTGCTGCTCGATGAGCCGCTCTCCAACCTCGATGCGCGCCTGCGTCGCCGGGTGCGCACGGAAATCCGTGAACTCCAGCAGCGCCTCGGCTTCACCGCCGTCTATGTGACGCATGACCAGGACGAGGCGCTTGCCGTCTCCGATCGCATCATCATCATGAAGGATGGCGAGATCGCTCAGTCGGGCGCCCCGCGCGAGCTTTACGAGCAGCCGGCCTCCTCCTTCATCGCCGATTTCATGGGCGAGGCGAATGTCATCCCGTGCGAGGTGATCGGTATCAATGGCAGCGAGGCCGAGATCCGCATCGGCGGGTTCCAGCATTGCGTGCCGGCGGGCAGGGCAAAGCCGGGTGCGGCGAGCCTTGCCGTGCGCCCCGGTGCCGTCTCATTGTCCGAAGGGCGCGGGGAGGGGCTTGCCGGTCGCATCCTGCATTCTGCCTACTTGGGCGACCATGTCGAATACGAGGTGGAAACGGAGGTCGGTACGCTGTTCATCGTCGACGACGCCGTCGACCGTATCCTGCCGGCCGCATCTGACGCAACGCTCGGCTTCCGCAGCCGCGGCATCGCGCTCATCAACAGCTAATGACCATGACCACCGCAAGGACCATCAGCATGACGTCACCCGAAAGTGCCCTCGACACCCGCTTCGCCCTCGCCAAAGCCCTGGCCCAGGAAGCGGGCGCCATGGCGCTCGACTATTTCAACCGGCGCGACACGCTGGTGATCGAAACCAAGCGCGACATGCAGGATGTCGTCTCGATCGCCGACCGCAATGTGGAAAAACTGATCCGCGAACGGGTTGCGGCCCATCTGCCGGAGGACGGTTTCCTCGGCGAGGAATTCGGCCTCACCGCCGGCAGTTCCGGCTATACCTGGGTCGTCGACCCGATCGACGGTACTGCGCCCTTCGTCAGCGGCATGCCGAACTGGTGCGTCTCGATTGCGGTGCTGCATGAGGGCGTACCCGTCGTCGGTGTCATCGGCGCGCCCTGCCACAACGAACTCTATGCCGCTGCCATCGGCAAGGGCGCCAAGCTCAACGGCAGGGTGCTGACGCTCGACCCGTCGCGCACGATCCGGAATGCCCTGACCGGCATCGGCGCCAACAGCTATGTCGCGCCGGAATTCGTGGCTGGCATGGTGAGCCAGTTGCTTCAGGCGGGTGGCAATTTCGTGCGCAACGGCTCCGGCGCGCTGATGCTCGCCTATGTCGCTGCCGGCCGTCTCGTCGGCTATTACGAGCCCTACATGCACGCCTGGGATTGCCTGGCCGGCTACTGCCTCGTGAAGGAGGCAGGTGGTTGGTATCACCCGTTCCCGACGGAGGGCGAGCTGCTGACCAAAGGTGCACCGGTCGTCGCTGGCGGGCCGGGCGCCCGGGCCGATCTCGAAAAACTCGCAGGGATCGCCTGAGAGGCAGAGATTGGTGCAGGCAACCGGTTCGGGTGCCTGCACCGGTTGAGATCAGCCGATCGACATCAGGCTGGCATTGCCGCCGGCGGCGGCGGTGTTGATGGAGGTCGAGACCTCTTCCAGCAGCCAGTTGAGGCAATAGGCTTCCGGGTCGGTTGCCAGTTCCTCGGTGGTTGCCGCCTGCATCAGCACCAGCGGGCCGGGGAGCGCGGCGATGCGTCGGTTGGCGGCGAGTACGGCTTCGGCATTGCCCTCCACCAGCGCTCCGGCGAACGGACCGGCTTTTTCCCAGTCGGAGGTCCACGAGAGGCGGGCGGCGACCGAGGTCGGCAGGTCCGCCAGCGTGGACTTCAGGGATGCGACCTCGTTGATGGCGATCTCGTTGCCGGTTGCAAGCGCGGCAGCGACCTGGCGTAGCAATCCGGTTTCGCTCTCGGGCACCAGGAGGATGCGGCCGCGCGGGTGCAGGGCGTAGAGGTTGCGCTCGCCGACGGGGCCGGCGAGTTCGCGCAGCAGGCCAAGGGCCGAGCGGTTCGCGAAGCCGCGCGCGGTCTCGCCTTCCGCCGTCCTGCCCTTGCGGTCGAGCCACGTGATGAAGTCGCGCAACGCCGGGTCGGTGTGGACCGAATCCTGCTGCGGAGGCACCGGCGCCTTCTGCACGAGGCGACCGATATAGAGCGGGCCGCCAGCCTTCGGGCCGGTGCCGGACAGGCCGCGTCCGCCGAACGGCTGGACCCCGACGACCGCGCCGATGATGTTGCGGTTGACGTAAAGGTTGCCCGCCTTGATGCGGCTTGTGACATGCGCGATCGTCTCGTCGAGGCGCGTGTGTAGGCCGAAGGTCAGGCCGTAGCCCGAGGCATTGATGTCGTCGATCAGCTTGTCGAGATCCGCGCGACGGAAGCGGATGACGTGCAGCACAGGGCCGAAGACTTCGCGCTGGAGATCGGAGAGTTTCTTGATCTCGATGATGGTCGGCGCGACATACGTGCCGTGTTCGGCAATCGCCGGCAGCGGCAGCTGCTCGACCTTGTTGCCGAGGCCGCGCATGCGCTCGATGTGGCTCGCGATCCCGTCGCGGGCTTCGGCAGTGATGACCGGGCCGATATCGACATGCAGGCTGTCCGTGCGGCCGAGCGTCAACTGCTGCAGGGCGCCCTTCAGCATGGTGAGCGTGCGGTCGGCGACGTCGTCCTGCAGGCAGAGCACGCGTAGCGCCGAGCAGCGCTGGCCGGCGCTGTCGAAGGCCGACGCAATGACGTCTGCGACCACCTGTTCGGCGAGTGCCGAGGAATCGACGATCATGCCGTTCTGGCCGCCGGTTTCGGCGATCAGCGGGATCGGCTTGCCGCCGGCCGACAACCGCTCGGCAAGCTGCACCTGGATGAGGCGGGCGACTTCGGTTGAGCCGGTGAACATCACGCCGGCCGTCTTTTGCGCGCCGACGAGGGCGGCACCGAGGCGGCCATCACCGGGCACGAACTGCAGCGCGCCGACCGGCACGCCGGCCTCATGCAGGATCTTCACGCTCTCATGGGCGATGATCGGCGTTTCTTCGGCAGGTTTCGCCAGCACCGGGTTGCCGGCAACGAGGGCGGCTGCGACCTGGCCGGTGAAGATGGCGAGCGGGAAGTTCCACGGGCTGATGCAGACGATCGGGCCAAGCGGTAGGTGGGACGGACCGAGCGTGCGGCGGGCCTGTTCGGCGTAGTAGCGCAGGAAATCGACGGCCTCGCGGACCTCGCCGATGGCATTGGCCGCCGACTTGCCCGCTTCGCGCATGATGATGCCCATCAACGGCTCGATGCGGCCTTCCATGATGTCCGCTGCCCGGTCGAGGCAGGCGGCACGATCGGCCGGCGAAACGGTGGACCAGGCGGCGACATGACCGGCCGCTGCGGCAACGATGGTCTCGGCGTCTTCGACCTTGGCCTGCGTGATGCGGCCGACCACGTCGCGATGGTCCGCCGGGTTCAGCACGTCGAGCGTTTCGCCGCCGGCCTTGCCGTCTGCGAGAAGGGGCGCTGCATGCCATTTTCTGGCGGCGGTTCCGGCAAGTTCGGCGGACAGGCCGTGAAGCGTCTCTTCGTTGGAAAGGTCGAGACCCTTGGAATTCTCGCGGGACTTACCGAACAGGGCGTTCGGCAGCGCGATCTGGTCGTGCGGCGCGCCGACCACCGGCATGGCGGCGACGATGTCGACCGGGTCGGCGATCAGCGATTCGACGGAGACCTTCGGGTCCGAGATGCGGTTGACGAAGGAGGAGTTGGCGCCGTTTTCCAGGAGGCGGCGGACGAGATAGGCCAGCAGCGTCTCATGCGTGCCGACCGGCGCGTAGATGCGGCAGGGGCGATCGAGCTTGTCCTTGCCGACAACCTCGTCATAGAGCGGCTCGCCCATGCCGTGCAGGCACTGGAACTCGTATTTGCCGACGGCGAAGTCGGGGCCGGCGAGCTGGTAGATCGTGGCGAGGCTTTGCGCATTGTGGGTGGCGAACTGCGGGAAGACGGCGTCCGGTGCTGCCAGCAGCTTGCGGGCGCACGCGACATAGGCGACGTCGGTGTGGATCTTTCGCGTGTAGACCGGGAAGTCCGCAAGGCCGTCCAGCTGCGCGCGCTTGATCTCGGCATCCCAGTAGGCGCCCTTGACGAGGCGCACCATGACGCGCCGGCCGGAACGGCGGGCGAGGTCGATGATGAAATCGAGCACGAAGGGGCACCGCTTGCCATAGGCCTGCACGACGAAGCCGAGGCCGCTCCAGCCCTGAAGGTCGGCATCGAAGCAGAGGCCTTCGAGCAGATCGAGGGAGAGCTCCAGCCGGTCGGCTTCTTCCGCATCGATGTTGAGGCCGATGTCGTATTTCTTGGCGAGCGCCGCGAGCGCCTTCACCTTGGGCAGCAGTTCGTCCATGACGCGCGCGGCCTGCGAGCGGCTGTAGCGCGGGTGCAGCGCCGAAAGTTTGATGGAGATGCCGGGGCCGTCATAGATGCCACGGCCAGCCGATGCGGTGCCGATCGCGTGGATCGCCTTCTCGTAGTCGCGGTAGTAGCGCTCGGCATCGGCGCCGGTGGTCGCGGCTTCGCCCAGCATGTCATAGGAATAGCGGAAACCCCGGGCTTCCAGCGGCTTGGCGCGCTTCAGCGCTTCCTCGATCGTCTCGCCGGTGACGAACTGCTCGCCCATCATGCGCATCGCCATGTCGACGCCGCGGCGGATCACCGGCTCGCCAGCGCGTGCGATCAGACGGGTCAGCGCGGCGGAAAGACCGCGGTCGTTGACGGTGGATGTGAGCTTGCCGGTGACGACGAGGCCCCAAGTGGCCGCGTTGACGAACAGCGACTTGCCGCCGCCGATATGGGAGGTCCAGTCCCCCTCGGAAATCTTGTCGCGGATCAGGGCGTCACGGGTGTCCGTATCCGGAATGCGCAGCAGCGCTTCGGCAAGGCACATCAGCGCAACGCCTTCTTGGCTCGACAGCGAATACTCCTGCACCAGACCCTCGACGCCCGTGCCCTTGTGCTTGGCGCGTAGCGCCTCGATCAGCGTGCGGGCGGTGGCGCGGATGTCGTAGCGCTGCGTCTCGGTGACGCCGGCAGCGGCAACCAGCGGCGGCAGGCATTCGGTCTCGGGACGGCGATAGGCGGCCGTGATCGCCCGGCGCAGGTCGCTCTGCGGTCGTACCGGCGGGGCGAAATGCGAAAAGGGGATGAGGGTTTCGTCGGTGGCGGGAAGCGAGGCTGGGTTCTGCATGGAAGGACCTATGAGAAGCGGTTCAGTGGCTTGCGGGGTATCGGATAGGGTCAACGAACGAAGGCGGTGGCCGGCTCGTCCCGATCGTCCGGGACGTCATGAAACTGCGACGCTTGGCGGACCTGAAGGCTGGGTTCCGCGCGGACGGACCGCTCTGGTTTGATGCTGCAGGCCGCGACGAGAGCCGGAATGGCGAGCGGCTTGTAGTGGCTGATGAGGTCCGGCGGCATGCTATCATCGAAGCTGTTGTCTTGCACCAATATCCCCTGTCGTCTGGCGCCGGAACATTGCCTGCGCCCGGTCACGCCAGAGGCGGCCGGGTATCGTGCAATCGTTCCTGGAAACTGTGCGGAACAATATCACGAGCCCTGAAAGCGAATGGACTTCATATCGTCCCGTGTTAGGCTATATGGGTCTATTTTTTTCAGATGGAGGGTGATTTGCCCGATATAGTGCAGATTAATGGGTCATTAGACGCGTTCGATCGAAAAATCCTCGAGGAACTCGCCGAGAACGGCCGCATCTCCGTGGCAGAGTTGGCGGAGAAGGTCGGCCTGTCGAAAACGCCATGCCAGAACCGGTTCAAGCGCTTGATCACGGAGGGCTTCATCCAGGGGTTCAAGGCGATCCTCAATCCGGCCAAGATGAACCTCGACCACATCGCCTTCGCCGAGGTGAAACTCACCAACACGCAGGAAGACGCGCTCAACAGTTTCAACGCGGCGGTGCGGAAGATCAAGGAGGTGGAGGAGTGCCACATGATCGCCGGCCGCTTCGATTATCTCCTGAAGATCCGCACGCGTGACATCAAGAAATACCGGCTGGTTCTCGGAGAGCGGATTTCCAACCTGCCCTATGTCGCAAGCACATCGACCAACGTGGCGATGGAGACGGTAAAGGAGCGCGGCTGACCTTCCGGTCGTGGTGTCGTGCCCAAGCCCGCGGCTGTCGTCTTCCCGCTTGAAATCGATCTTGTTGAACAATACTAATATTGTCATTCAACAAGTTTTCGTTTGCCCGGAGGGCGATTTCCGGCGGCAGACGGGTAGCAAAAGGGGGAATTGCCATGAAGCCTCGTCCGATAACGACCGCACCGGCTGATGCCGCTGCCCGCAAGGCGATCGCGCCGGTGGTCTGCTACCCGGTCGAAACATTGCCGCGTCCGGATCTTTCGACCTATCGCGCCTTGCGAGACGATCTGGAACTGGTCGAAACCGTCGTCGTGCCGCCGCGCGAAGCGGCGACCTGGTCGGTGCCGGCAGGGCATTTCTGCCGCATCGTCTCCAGCGAGGGGCCGCAGGTCGGCGACCTCAACCTGTTCAACGCGAACGACCTCAAGGAACGGCTGTTCACCGGCAAGACGCGCGCGCTGAACGGCACCCATGTCGGCCTCGGCGACCAGCTGTTTTCCAATTTCCCGTATCTGCGCCCCATCGCCACCATCACGCACGACACGCTGGACTGGTATGGTTTCGACGACTTCGGCGGGTCGGTGCATGACGTGATCGGCACGCGGTGCGATCCCTATACGCACAATCTCTTGAGCAACGGCGGACAGTACCACCACTGCTGCCACTCGAACCTGACGCGCGCCTTTGCCGGAAAAACCGGCATGCCGCTGCGCGAGGCGGAGCCCTATGTGCACGACGTGCTGAACGTCTTCATGTGCACCGGCTTCACCCGCGATACGGGGCAGTATTTCATGAAGGCGAGCCCGGTGCGGCCGGGCGACTATCTGGAATTCTTTGCTGAGATCGACCTTCTCGGCTGCATGTCGGCCTGCCCGGGCGGGGATTGTTCGGCGCAGCACTCTTCCGATACGGCGAAGTGCTATCCGATGGTCGTCGAAATCTACAAGGCAAAGGGCCTGCCCGAAGGCTGGGCGCCGCCGCCGGTCAACGGCTACGACGGCACCCATGGTCTGTAGCGCTTAACGCGGGCGGCGGACGGCGCGGATCTTTCCGCTGCTCCCGCCGCCGCAGAAGAAGCGATCGGCGCCATCGGATTCGAGACCGGACACACCGGTTCCTTCGGGCATGACGATGGTGTCGAGCACGGCACCGGTTTCCGGGTCGAGACGACGAAGGTCGCTTTCCTCGCCTTCCCACGTGCCGTGCCAGAGTTCGCCATCCACCCAGGTTACGCCCGTCACCATGCGGTTGCTCTGGATGCTGCGGACGACCTTGCCCGTTTCTGGTTCGATCTGGTGGATCTGCTTGCTGCGATATTCGCCGACCCAGAGAAAGCCCTCCGCCCAGGTAAGGCCGGAGTCACCGCCGTTGCCGGGAGCGGGAATGGTGGCGAGCACGCTGCCGGAGGCGGGATCGATCTTGCGGATGCGGTCTTCGGCGATCTGGAAGAGGTGGCGACCGTCATAGGCGGTGCCGGCATGGGCGGCGACGTCGATTGAACGCAACAATTTGCCATCGTCCGGGTCGACTGCATTGACCTTGTCGCCGGAGGCGAACCAGACGTTCTTGCCGTCATAGGTCACGCCGTGGACGGGTTCGCCACCGGGGAAGGGGCCGTATTCGCGGATGATATCTGCCTGGGACGTCGTCATCGTCATCTCCTTTGGATTGTTGATGACCCGATGTTAACCGCCTGGCAGCGGACCCGGGAGTAACAAGAGTGTCGAGAAAGCACCGGGCGTCGGCGTCAGCCAGCGCTGGGTGCGCCCGCGGCCGATCGACTGCACCTTTCCCGCTGCGGAAAGCTGTTCGAGTGCGCGCTGTACCGTGCGGGCGCTGCTGCCGAGCGCGATGGCGAGCGCCGAACTGGACCACGCTTCCCCATCGGCAAAGAGCGCCAGCACGTCGGCATGCGGTTCATCGAGCGGGGGCGCGAGCACGGCGACCGGTTGGCCATCGCGCGGCGCCAGCAGGAAGCCGTCCCTGGTGGCGGTGATGTCTGCCAGGGAAGCCAGTTCGGCACGCAGCCGGCCCATTTCCACGCGCAGGCGGGCGCGATGCGATTCATCGGCATGTCTGGCGCGGAAGGCGCGAAGCAGCAGGGTTTCCCGGCTGGCATCGTGCGGAAAGGCTTCGGCGAGCGTGCGCAGCAGGGAGAAGAGGATGGGTCGCGTCGCCAGCGACAGCTTGGTCTCTCCACAGCGCAGGACATGGCGGCAGGCGTCGACGACCAGACTGTCCGTGGCCAGTAGCGCCTCGACTTCATCCGGAAGCAGCGAGCGTTCCGCACCGTTCGCAATCAGGCGCGCTGCCGGTTTTTGCAGGATCGCGGCGTCGGCCTGCACTTCTTCGATGAGGGCCGGGATGCGTGCCTGCCGGGCGGCCTCGATGGCGCGTTGAAAGGCATCGCGCGCGGTCGCCATGCGCAACCGGCGGATCGCAATGCCGGCCGCCGCCAATTCATGGGCGGCGCGCAGTGGCGGGGGCAGGGTGGCGGGATCGACGTCAGCGAGCAAGGTTGCGGCATCGTCCAGCCGGCCGATCAAGAGCAGGCGGCGGATAGCAAGGGTGCGGGCGTGTGCCGCATTCAGCCAGTCGCCATGTGCCGTCAGTGTCGCGCCGGCCGCGGCAAGCGCCTTCACTGGCCAGGTCAGATCGCGTGAGACGAGGGCAATCTCGGCTTCGGCAACGACGCAACGCGCACGCGCCACGGCCTCGCGTGGGCCGAAGGCACTGGCCGCACTTTTCAGCAGGACTTTCGCCCGGTCGAGATCGCCAAGCTGTGCCATTGCGATGCCGCGCAACGCCAGCGCCGGGGCATCGTCGCGTAGCGCCACGCGGTTCAGCGCGCCGAGCGGATCGCCGGTGGCAAGGGCGCGGGCAGCGGCCGTGATCATCGAGTCCATGGTTTTCCCGTCACACTTGTAACTCCCACGCTCCCGGACCCGGCGCCTATTCTTGGTTCATCGAAACAAGAAAGGATGTTCGTGATGCGCAATCAAGTCGTTTCGCACGAGGACTGGCTGAAGGCCCGCCTTGACCTGCTCGCCGAAGAGAAGGAATTCACCCGAAAGCGCGAGGCGCTGACCCGCCGCCGCATGGCGATGCCCTGGGAACGGGTGGAGAAACACTACGAATTCCAGGGGCCGAACGGCCGGCAATCGCTGGAAGAGCTGTTCGAGGGGCGCTCACAGCTCCTCGTCTATCACTTCATGCTCGGTCCCGACTGGCAGGAGGGCTGCACGCATTGCTCCTTCTGGGCGGACAATTTCAACGGCATCCCGATCCATCTTGCCCAGCGCGACGTGACCTTCAAAGCGATCTCGCGTGCGCCATTCGAAAAGATCGAGGCCTATCGGCAACGCATGGGCTGGAGTTTCCCCTGGGTGTCGTCGGGCGGCAGTGATTTCAACTTCGATTACCAGGCTTCCGCCACAGCGGAGGAGCTCGCAGACGGCCGCGCCACCTACAATTTTCAGATTCGTTCGAACACGATGTCGGAAATGGTCGGCGTCAGCGTCTTTTACAGGAGCGGGCCGGGCGAGGTGTACCACACCTATTCCTGCTACGCACGCGGTGTCGAGATGGTGAACGGTGCCTATCACTTCCTCGACCTCGTGCCGAAGGGCCGCGACGAGGACGGCCTTCGCTATCCGATGGAATGGGTGAAGCGGCACGATCAGTATTGATTTTGGGGCGGCTCAGGCCAAAATCGGCCGGCCGCGAAGGAGATGACAATGATCCATACGCATTATCGCTGGGTGATCGTCGCTGCGGGCGGCCTGCTCGGCTGCATCGCCATCGGCGCGATGTTTTCGCTGCCGGTCTTCCTGCTGCCGATCGCCAAGGATACCGGCTGGTCGGTGACCGGCGTTTCCACCGCCATGACCATCGGCTTCCTCGCCATGGCCTTCGCCAGCATGTTCTGGGGCGGGCTTTCCGACCGCGTGGGACCGCGGCCGGTGGTGCTGGCCGGCTCGGTGCTTCTGGCGGCGAGCCTTGGGCTTGCCAGCATCGCGACGTCTTTGGTCGCCTTTCAGTTCGTCTTTGGCCTGCTTGTGGGCGTGGCGGCGGCAGCGGTCTTCGCGCCGATGATGGCCTGCGTGACGGGCTGGTTCGACACGCATCGCAGCCTCGCCGTGTCGCTGGTTTCGGCGGGCATGGGCATGGCGCCGATGACCATGGCACCCTTCGCTGCCTGGCTGGTTTCCCTGCATGACTGGCGAACCTCGATGCAGATCATCGCGGTCGTCGTCGCTGTGGTGATGATCCCGACGACGTTCTTGATCCGGCGCCCGCCGGCACTGGAGGCGGGCGGTGAAGGCCTTGCAGAGATGGATGAGGCGCAAGAAGGCATGACGACGCGCGACGTGATGAAATCACCGCAGTTCATTATCCTGTGCCTGACGAACTTCTTCTGCTGCGCCACCCATTCGGGGCCGATCTTCCACACGGTGAGCTACGCCATCACCTGCGGCATCCCGATGATCGCGGCGGTCTCGATCTACAGTGTCGAGGGCCTCGCCGGCATGGGCGGCCGTATCGCGTTCGGCATCCTAGGCGACCGGTTCGGCGCCAAGCACATCCTGGTGCTCGGTCTGCTCGCGCAGGCTTTTGGCGCGCTCGCCTATGTCTTTGCCGGCGGGCTCGCCTCGTTCTACGTCGTCGCCGCGATCTTCGGCTTCATCTATGCCGGCGTCATGCCGCTCTACGCGGTGATTGCGCGGGAAAACTTTCCGCTGCGGTTGATGGGCACGGTTATCGGCGGAACTGCCATGGCGGGAAGCCTCGGCATGGCGCTGGGTCCTGTCGCCGGCGGGCTGATCTACGATACCTTCGCCAGCTATACGTGGCTCTATGCCGGCTCCGCGGGCATCGGCATCGGCGCCTTCCTGATCGCCATGACGTTCAAGCCGGTGCCGAAGGCGCGGGAAGCGCTGGCGGTTGCTTGAAGGAAGGGACGTGACAAAGGAGGCAGTCACCGCATAGCCGATCGCCTCGTCCTCTTCCCGCCATGTCGACCGTGAGCCGGCATGGCGGAAAAGGTTGTGGTCAAGCTGCTCCGGCGGGGTCGCCTATCGGCATCAGGGCGGGATTCGTTGCCTGCTCCCGCTTGATTTTCTCTTCCTCGCTCAGCTGCTCGTCGTCCCTCGTCTTATCTATCGCGTCGGGGTCGTCGTTGGCGGGCAGGCGGCTGCGGTTGGCTCCTGGGCCATCGCGACCGGGCGGCTGTTCCATGCTGCCGGGAGCACCGGGCTTCGGTTTTTCGATCGTCATGGTCGACTCCTCAAAAGTTCAAGAACTGCCCGGGGTTCCGGCGCGCGCGCATGAGAAGATCCAGCTCGCGCTTGGAAGGGCCGAACTTGTCGAAAAGGCGCTTGGCTTCCTGCTGCGACAGGTCGTAGGCCCGGCGGAAGGCTTCCACTGTATAACGCTCCCCCGACAGCCTTCTATGGTCAGGGAAAAGCTTGGATTGGTCCTGCATCTGCAATCACGCCCAATGTCGTTGACGGTGCCTCAACCGGCAGGGGCGGCGATTGTTCCCAACGAATTTTGGAAAGGTTCGGGCGGACCGCTCCCGTCCGGCGACACCCGGGGATGAAAGGTATTGTCAGGCGTGCAGCATGTCGCCTGTCAGCTTGGCGCGACGCGTGAGATAGCCGGCAAGCGGATCGTCGAAGGCGTTTTCCGCCGAGCAGACAGCGTCGAGGAACAGGGAGAACAGGGTGGCCTGCGAGGTGACGTCCAGTTTTGCGTAGAGATTGCGACGATGCAGCTTCACGGTTGTCGGTGCGATGCCGAGTTTTGCCGCGATCTCCTTCGCCGCGTGACCGCGCAGGATCAGTTGCACGACCTGACATTCACGGTTTGTCAGAACGCTGCGGCCAAAATTGCGCACCGCCTGCGCCAGCGCGCTTTGCAGGAGCGCTTCGCCTTCCTGGCCCCCGGGGCGGAGATCGCGGTAGTGCCGGACGATCGCCTTCACCAGGAGAGGTGTCGCGGTGCGCAGAAATGCCAGGTCCGGGCTCCTGAAGCCCGGCCGCGCATTGCGCCGGGCAAGCGAGATGGCGAACTTGGTGTCCGCATCAAGGCTGACGAGCACGTTGATCTCGTCCTGCATGCCCGAATATTGATAGAATTCGCGGTAGTAGTCGCTGTCACCGAAGCCGCTGTCGAGCTGGCTCAGCTGGTGCACACCGTCGATGCCCTCTTCCAGCGTCAGGCGGTAGAAGGGGTCAAGCCGATAATAGCCCTGCAGATATTGCTGGATATTGGAAAGGCCGCGGTCGGTACGCCAGTCGTTGAACAGGATTTTGGGTGCGATGCCGCGGCGGTACAGCAGCACGAGGCTGGCGTCGAAGGCGATCTGCTGTTTCAGGGCATTCATGATGCGCTCCTGAAAGTCCAGTCGGCCGATGCCGTCCAGCAGCGCCATGGCGAGATCCGCAATCGCCGCGACCTGCTCATCCCCGTTTCGTGTTTCGACAGTCATGCCTTCTCCGTGGCCGATGGGGCTCCATCCTCGCCGCCCCAACTTCATGCGCGGTTTGCGATTGTCGCGCGCCGCCAGGAAATACGGAAGAGGCATATTGCACGATCTGCGATCACCATACGGAATCGAGTGCCCGACAGGGGGAAGCCGTCTCCGGGCGGCATTCGTGTGTCCGACGTAGATTGCATACGAGCAGTTGAAGTCGCCGTGTTTTGCCGAGCCGAACTTGCGTTCGGCGGACATTTATAACGTCAGCCTGCGGCATGGAGGCTGGTTGATGCCTGCCCAACATAGGCTCATGTTCATTGCACATTGGAGTTTTTGCTGGATTGTCGACATTCTATATCATGAACTGTTGATGATCTAATTTTTGCATTGTACACAATTATTGCGGTCTGAAAGATCGCGCTGAGGTGGCGGCTGCTGGAGGGCGGCATGTCGTCTGCATCCAACAACACCCATGGGAGGGGAAGCATGAAACAGGCACTTCTTTCGATCTGCGCGGCCGCACTGGGCTTGACGATGGCCGGCCAGGCTTCGGCAGCGAGCACGCTGGAAACCGTCAAGGCGCGCGGCAAGCTGGTCTGCGGCGTTTCGCTTGCGACGCCGGGTTTTGCAGCACCCGACGACAAGGGCCGCATGCAGGGCTTTGACGCCGATATCTGCCGTTCGATCGCTGCCGCCGTGTTCGGTGATGGCGACAAGGTCGAGTTCGTCCCGACCAACATCAACACGCGCTTCCAGGCGCTGCAGTCCGGCGAGATCGACGTTCTGTCGCGCCAGACGACCCACACCTTCTCGCGCGATGCATCGCTTGGCCTCGATTTCGGCCCGACGGTGTTTTATGACGGCCAGGGCCTGATGGTGCCGAAGTCGCTCGGTGTCTCGAGCGCCAAGGAACTGACGGAAGCCGCGATCTGCACCCTGCCGGGTACCACGACGGCGCAGAACATTTCTGACTTCTTCCGCGCCATCAACGGCAAGTTCGAACTCGTCGTCTTCGAAAGCCCGGACGAAAACCGCGCTGCCTTCTATTCCGGTCGTTGCGAGGCGATCACTTCGGACCGTTCGGACCTCGCCTCGATCCGCGCCGTCGCCAACAACCCGGCTGACTACATCGTGCTGCCGGAGACGATCTCCAAGGAGCCGCTCGCACCGGCCTTCCGCCAGAACGATTCCCAGTGGGGCGACATCGTTTCCTGGTCGGTCTGGATGCTGATGGCCGCTGAAGAGAAGGGCATCACCCAGGCGAATGTCGACGAGAAGCTGAAGAGTGAAGATCCCGACGTGCAGCGCATGCTGGGCGCCACGGAAGAGCTCGGCAAGATGCTCGGCCTCGACAACAAGTGGGGCTACAACGTCATCAAGAGCGTCGGCAATTACGGCGAAGTGTTCGAGCGCAACGTGGGCGAGGGCACCAAGCTCGGCCTGACGCGCGGCCCGAATGCGCTTTGGAACGCAGGCGGCATGATCTACTCGCCGCCGATCCGCTGATCGCTTTCTCCTTTTAGCGATCGTCCCGGGCGCGCGCATGGCGGTGCGCGCGCCCATTTCTTTCCCAAGTCTGGCGGCGAGGATTCATGGCTTTCCTGCATGACATGCGCTTTCGCGCCTATTTTTATCAAGTCGTCGCGGTCGGCTTCGTCGTCCTCATCGGCTGGACGATGTTTGCGACGGCGAGCGGCAACCTTGCCAAGCAGAACATCGCGACCGGCTTCGATTTCCTGACGCGACCTGCCGGCTTCGTCATCACCGAGGCGGCCATCGCCTTCGAAGCGACTGATACGGTCGGTCGGGCGATCCTCGTCGGCATCGCCAATACGGTGAAGGTCTCGCTGCTCGCGGCCTTCTTCGGCACCTTGCTCGGCCTTGCGGTGGGCATCGCGCGTATGTCGCGCAATCCGCTGCTGGCCCGTCTTGCGCTCATCTATGTCGAGCTTTTGCGCAACGTGCCGCTGCTGCTCTATCTCTTCCTCTGGTATTCGCTGATCATCCTGATCCTGCCGCCGGTCAAGCAGGCGCTGAACCTTCTGCCGGGCGTCTACCTCTCCAACAGTGGCCTCGTCGTTCCGGCGGCCGTCGTGCAGAGCGGTGGTGCCGCGCTGTTCGCCTGCCTTGTCGGCGGCGCTGCCGTCGCACTTTTCATCCGCACGATGGCGACGCGCAAGCGTATTGCGACCGGCCAGTCGAACCATGGCGGCCTGATCGCGATTGCCGTGTTTCTTGCACCCGTACTCCTGCTTTGGTTCACCGGTGGCTTCGCTGTCGACTGGGATTTCCCGACCGCCGGCAAGTTCCGCCTGACGGGCGGCTTGCATGTGCGGCCTGAATTCGTGGCACTGCTCTTCGGCTTGGCGCTCAGCGTTTCGGCCAATGTCGCGGAAATCGTGCGCGCCGGCATCCAGGCCGTCGACAAAGGGCAGTGGGAGGCATCCGCCGCACTCGGCCTTGCGCGTGGCAAGACCATGCGCCTCGTCGTGCTGCCGCAGGCGTTGCGCATCATCATCCCGCCGCTCACCAACACCTATCTCACCGTCTTCAAGAACAGTTCGCTGGCGATTGCCATCGGCTATCCGGACCTCGTCATGGTGTCCAACACCGTGATGAACCAGACCGGCCAGGCAATCGAGACGATTGCGATCTTCATGGGCGTCTACCTCGCGCTGTCGATCACCATCTCGCTCGTGATGAACTGGTACAATGCGCATGTCGCGCTGAAGGAGCGCTGATATGGCCGACGTCCAAATGCTTGCTCTGGCTCCGCCGCAGCCGGCGCCGACTGCCCAGCGTTTCGGCAAACTCTCCGCCTATTTCGGCACGCCCGGCAACACGATCGTCAGTCTCCTGTCGATTGCCGGCATCCTCTTCATCGCCAAACTGGCTTTCGGCTGGCTGGTCGTCGATGCGGTGTTTTCCGGTGCGGGCGAAGCCTGCAAGGCTGCAAGTGGTGCGTGCTGGCCCTTCGTGGCGCAAAAACTGCGCTACATGGTCTTCGGCTTCTATCCCTATGAGGAGCAATGGCGGCCGCTGCTGGCCCTCCTGCTGCTCTTTAGCGCCTGCGGTTTTTCCATGGTGCCGCGTTTCTGGAGCCGGAACCTGCTCCTCGTCTGGATCATCGTCATCCTGCCGGTGCTCTATATCCTCATGGCGGGCGGCGTTTTCGGACTCACGCCGGTGGCGACGACGAGTTGGGGCGGCCTGCCGCTGTCCTTCCTGCTCTCGTTCATCGGGCTGACGCTCGCCATGCCGCTCGGCATCGTGCTGGCGCTGGCGCGCGCTTCCAACCTGCCGGCGATCCGGGTTCTGGCCGTCGGCTTCATCGAAATCGTGCGCGGCGTGCCGCTGATCAGCATTCTCTTCATGGCGACGGTCATGCTGCCGCTGTTCATGCCGGATGGCGTGACCATCGACAAATTGATCCGCGCGCAGGTGGCGATCATCCTCTTCGCCTCCGCCTACATCGCCGAAATCGTGCGCGGCGGCCTGCAGGACGTGCCGGCTGGCCAATACGAGGCCGGCAAGTCGCTCGGGCTGCACTACTGGCAGGTGATGCGCAAGATCGTGCTGCCGCAGGCGCTGAAGAAGGTCATTCCGCCGATGGTCGGCCTGTTCATCGGCTTCTTCCAGGATACGACGCTCGTCACCATCGTCGGCCTCGTCGATTTCCTCGATACCGTGCGGTCCGCCATTCGCGATCCGGAATGGCAAGGCATCGCCGTGCTCGAAGGTTACCTCGTCGCCGCCGCGGTCTACTTCACCTTCAGTGCCCTGATGGGCGCCTACAGCCGCTTCCTTGAAAAACATTTCAGGACGACCCATGCCTGACGTCAGCGTCATCCGAAACGCCCACACCGTCGTCGTTTACGATGCGGCGAGTGGCGGCCATGCCTATCTCAACGATGCCGACGTCGCCTTCGATGAAAGCGGTTTCCTGCACGTCGGCAAACGCTATGACGGCCCGCTCGCGCAGGAAATCTCCGGCCGCGACCGCATGGTCCTACCGGGTTTCGTCAACGTGCATTGCCATTCCGGCGAGGAGCCAATCTCGAAAAGCCTGTTCGAGGACCAAGGCACCGCCGCCCTCTGGGGCCAGGCGATGTACGAGTATTCCACACTCATCGAGATCAGCGACGACGCGGTGAAGGCGGCCCTTACCGTCATGCTCGGCGACCTGCTGCGCAGCGGCGTCACCACTTTCGTCGACATTGCCGGCCCGCACGAATGCTGGCTGCCGACGCTGGCGCAAAGCGGTGCGCGCGCCTATGTCGCTCCCGGTTTCCGCGAGGCTGCCTGGCATGTCGAAAACAGCCACCGGCTGGATTTCCGCTGGAACGAAGCGCGCGGCCGCGAGGCTTTTGCGCGCGCGCTGGAAACGGTCGATGCCGCCGAAGCGCATCCCTGCGGCCGGCTCGGCGGCATCGTCGCCCCAGCGCAGGTCGAGACCTGCTCGCCGGAGCTGTTGCAGGAGGCGGCGGAGGCTGCGCGCGGCCGCAAGGTACCGATCACCATTCATGCCGCCCAGACCATGGCCGAGCATGAGGAACTGTTGCGCCGCCACGGGCTCACCGCCGTGCAATATCTCGAAAAGCTTGGGCTTCTCGGCCCGGACCTCATCCTCGGCCATTGCATCTTTATCGACAGCCACAGCTGGACGCGCCAACGCACGGCTGACGATCTCGACCGTCTTGCCGACAGCCGGACGAGCGTTGCCCATTGCCCCGTCACTTTCGCGCGGAGCGGCATGGTGCTGCAATCGGTCGGTCGCTATCGCCGCAGCGGCGTGAACGTGGCGCTTGGCACCGACAGCTATCCCTTCAATATGCTGGAGGAGATGCGGACGGCGCTGATCAATGCCCGCACTGCCGGTGGCACGGTGTTCGACGTCTCGACGGCCGATGTCTTCGAGGTGGCGACACTCGCCGGGGCAAAGGCGCTCGGCCGCAGCGACATTGGCCGCATAACCAAGGGCGCCAAGGCGGATTTCTCGCTGATCGACCTGAAGCATCCCGGCATGCAGCCGGTCTACGATCCCTTGCGCAACCTGTTGCACTGTGCCGCCGAGCGCGCGGTCGCGGCCGTCTATGTCGATGGCGCCTGTGTCATGGAGAACGACCGGCCGACCCGCGTCGACTATGACGGTGCGCTGGCGGAATTGCAGGCGGTGCAGGACTTTGCGGTGCGTCGCCTGCAGGCGAACGATCCGCGTGGGCGATCGGCATCCGAGCTGGCGCCGCTCTCCTTGCCGGTGCTGCCGCATCCGTGATGCTGCGGATCGCCAAGGGGTTGGGGAAGTCCTATGATGCTCACCCCGACCCTCGACCCGGCTTCACCTTCGATGCATCGACGCCTGACCTTTCTTCGCTCCCCAGCCGCTCTTGCCGGCGGCTGGCTGCTGCTGCTTATAGCCTTCGGTCTTTATTCGGCGACAAGCCACCGGCAGCTGCTGGAGCATGAGGTGTCGGAAAGCGGTCGGTCGCTGCAACGCGCGATTTCCCAGCGCGTTGCCCAGCATGATGCCCATCTGACGAGCCTGAGCGCCCTTGGCCTCGCGCAAGCGCAGCCGTCGCAGGACTTCGACCTTGTCGCGCGATCGATCCTGCGGTTCTATCCGCGCATCGTCGCCATCGATCTTATCCGCCTGTCGCCGGGCGAGGAGGCGAGCGTGGTGAGTTCGGCGACATCCGCCGACGGTTCGACGGTGGATCCGGCGGAGGTTGCTCGCGCCGTCGTGGGACTTGCATCCGGCAAGGCGGCCTATGGTCCCGATGACAAGCCCGGCCACTATCGTCTCATGAAACGCATGAACGATACGATGGCGGTCAGCCTCGATATCGACGGCGCAAAACTCGTCGAGGGTGAAGAATTGCCGCGCTGGGCCGCGCTGGTGCTTTCGACGTCAAAGGGATTGTTGCTGGAGGTCGGTGCAAGACAGCCGGCGGCATCCTCATTTCTCGCCCGCACCGTTCGTTTCGAAGCGCCGGTCGCGAGCGCCACGCAACCGTTGCGGCTTTCCTTGGCGCGGCAGGTCACGTTGCCGCAGCTTCTTCCTCCGCTGCCTTTCGCCCTGTTTGCCGCGATCTCGCTTGCCGGTCTCGTGCTCGTGCGCTCGCTGCTGCGGCATCGGCAGGATGCGGCCCTTGCCCGGGAGGTGGCGGAGGCCGCGTCCCGGCGGGAGGCGCTGCGCCAGCACGAAACGAAGCTTGCCCATGCGCTGCGCATCAACAGCATGGGCGAAATGGCCTCCGGCATCGCCCATGAACTGACCCAGCCGCTGACGGCATTGCTCAGCCAGAGCCAGGCGGGACGGCGCATCGCGGCGGCGAGCGGCTTGCAGGATACGCCAATCGATAGCGTGCTCGCCGCCAACGTGCTTCAGGCCAAGCGCGCTGCCGATATTCTCGTGCGGCTGCGTGCCTATGTCGGCAAGAGCGCCCTGGAGGCGGGCGTGCATGATCTTGGCCGTCACGTCTCCGATATTGTGGCATTGTCGCGCATCGACCTCGATCGGCGTGGCATCGTGCTTGACGTCGAATTGCCCGAGGCGCCGGCGCTGGCACGGATCGATCCGGTGGAGATCGAGCAGGTGATCCACAATCTCATCCGCAACGCCGCCGATGCGGTGGAGCAGGCCGGCAGGACAGATGGCCGGGTTCTGGTCTCGTTGAAACCGGGGCCGGCGGAAAGTTTCGAGATCATTGTCTCCGACAATGGAATCGGTATTCCCTCCGACATCCTGCCGCGGCTGTTCGAACCGTTCTTCTCCAGCAAGCCGGACGGCATGGGGCTGGGGTTGAGCCTGTGCGAGAGCATCGTCGAGCGCTTCGACGGCAGCATTGCAGGGGAGAACGGGGCAGCGGGTGGCGCGGTCTTCACTGTGCGGCTGCCGGCGGCGCGGGAAACGGAAAGACGAGAGGAAGCAGCGGAATGACGATGGCGCCGGTCTATCTGGTCGATGACGACGAGGGGGTGCGCAGCGCATTGTCGCTGTTGCTCGGCACCTACGGCATTCGCATCGAAACGTTCGGCGATCCAACCGCTTTTCTGGCGCGGGCGCCGAAACTCAAGCCGGGGGTGCTTCTTTTGGATCTGCGCATGCCGGCGATCACCGGCTTGCAATTGCATGAAAAGCTCGGCGCGATCGGCTGCGACTGGCCGACGATCATCTGCACGGGGCATGGCGACGTGCACGCCTGTCGCCGGGCGTTCAAGGCGGGCGTCGTCGACTTCCTGACGAAGCCGATCGACGAGCAGGTGCTGATCGAGGCGCTGCAACAGGCCTCTAGCGCGCTGGATCAGCAAGCGGAGCGGGCGGAGGCGGCGCAACTCGTTGCCCAGCTTACCGATCGCGAACGCGAGGTGCTGGACATGGTCGGGCGCGGCTGGTCGACACGGGAAATTGCCGAAACGCTGCAGCTCTCGCCCCGTACAGTGGATACGCACCGGGCGAACATCGCCCAGAAACTCGGCACGACCTCGGTGGCGGAGTTCGCGCGGCTCGCGCTCATCGGGCAGGCTCCGTAGTCCTACGGACCCCGCTCCGTCCGTCCACCGATACCGCATCGGGCGGAAATCTCCGAAAAGAGGGCCGTCGCCGCCAACGAGACCGAGCGGCCCCAGATGGAGATAGACATGAAGACGTTCGTTGCCACTGCCTTTGCCGCTCTCGCCCTTGCCGGCGCTGCCCAGGCTGACGTTCTCACCGAGCGCAACATGCCGCTCGACATCGCAGTCGAAGCCGCTGACGCTGCCGTCAAGGCTTGTGCCGCCAAGAAATTCAACGTGACGGTCGCTGTCGTCGACCGCGCCGGCGTCACCCGCGTCGTTCTGCGCGCTGACCGCGCCGGCCCGCATACCCTCGACAGCGCCGTCCGCAAGGCGTTCACGGCCGCTTCCTTCCGCACGCCGACCCAGAAGATCGCTGAAAACGTCGGCAAGAACCCGGCTGCTGCCCAGCTCGTGTCGATCGAAGGCCTGCTCGTCCTCGCCGGCGGTGTTCCGGTAAAGGCCGGTGAAGAAACCATCGGCGCCATCGGCGTCGGCGGCGCACCGAGCGGCGACATCGACGACGAATGCGCCCGCGCCGGCATCGACGCCGTCAGCGCCAAGCTGAAGTAAGTCGAACGACAACAGGAATCTAAAGCCCCGGCGTCGAGCGATGCCGGGGCTTTTTTGATGTCTTGGCCACTTGCGTGGCGATGTCGGGGAGAACGGGCGGCTTGCGCCGCCCGCTTCCTCGGCTCAGAGGAAGAAATCGCCCTTGGTGAACTCGATGTTGTTGTCAAAACGGATGGCGAGATCGAACTTTCCGTCACCGTTGATATCACCATAAAGGTAGGTATCGCCCTTTTGGTTGATATAGCGCAGTTCGCCTGCCTTGTTACTGAAGGCCTTCTCGCCAATGAAAGTGAAGGCTTGGTCGCCGGCGGTCGTTGTGCGGGCGTCGATGCTAGAAAGGTCGATCTTGTCGCCCTGGCTTTGCGAAAAGTCGTAGACCATGTCCTGTGCGGTAAGGATGCTGTCCTTGTAGCTCTTGAACATGAAAATATCCGCACCGGAGCCACCATAGAGCCTGTCGGCCCCGCCCGCGCCATAGAGCTTGTCATTGCCGGCGGCGCCACTCAGCAGGTTCGCACCGTTGTCGCCGACAAGGATGTCTGCATGCGCCGAGCCGCCAAGACCCTCGATGGAATAATAGGTGTCGCCCTTCGCTTCGCCGCTGTTGAGCGACGGATTTGCCAGGCTGGCCACGACGCCGGACGTCGCATCCTTGTACGAAGCGATGTCCATGCCGGTCCCACCAGAAAGCCCATCGGCGCCAGTGCCGCCGACCAGCACGTCATTGCCGCCACCGCCACTCAACTTGTCATTTCCGGCATAGCCATAGATCGTCGTATTGTTGTCACCGCCCATGATGCTATCGGCTGCCGAGGTGCCCTTGAGCAGGGCGTCGTTGGATACGGCGGAGATCTTGAACGAGCCCTTGACCGAGGACGAGTAGCCGGCGATGTCGAGGAAGACCTTTCCGGTGTTGCTTGCCGTGAACTCGATGACCGCGGACGTGTCCGAGTCCGAGGAAATCACATCACCGTTTGCATCGCGCAGAACAAGTTTGAGGCCGCTGGCGGCATCGCTGCCGGTTCCGCTCGCGGTGAACTTGTAGGTAACCCCTGCCTTGACGGAGAAGCCGTACCAGTCGCTGTCCGCCTGAACGTCGATCTTACCGCTCAAGCTTCTGCCGACGAGCAGGCTGCTCGTCGTCTTCGTGTTGTTGAAGACGGTGTCGAGGCTAGGATTGGCGACGATGTACTTGCCGATGTCGCTGGCATTGTCCTTTACTTCGATGAAGTAGGTGCCGCCGGCGGAGGGCGTGAAGGTGACGAGGCCCGTTGCGGACGAGTAGTTGGTCTCGCCCGCCAGATAGGTGCCGTTGGCATCACGCACGAAGATGTCGCCGTCCGGGAGGCCGCCTGCGCCGCTGCCGGTGACGGTGAAGGCGTAGCTGATGCCGGCCTTGAGGCTGACCTTGAACCAGTCGGAATCGCCTCGCACGTCCACGGCGCTCGCGATGCTCTTGCCGGTGCCGAGCACGGCGGTGGTCGATGTGTTGCGCAGGATGGTGTCGGCACCGACCCAGCTCAGGTTATAGTTGCCGACGTCGTTGCCGTTGTCCTTGACGTCGAGGAAGTAGACGCCGGTCTGGCTAGCCGCATAGGCGATGGTATAGCTGCTGCTGCTGTAGTTCGTTTCGCCGGCAAGCCAGTTGCCGTTGGCGTCGCGCAGGAACAGGTCCGTGTCCGGCAGCGAGGAGCCGCTACCGTCGCCCGATACGGCGAAGCCATAGTCGAGACCGGCCTTGAGGCTGATCTTGAACCAGTCGGAATCACCGGCAACGTCCACCGCGCTCTTGATCGTCTGCCCCTGGGAAAGGGTAGAGGTGGTGTTGACGTCGCGGCGGATCGTGTCGTTGCCAAGCCAGGTGAGGATATAGTTGCCGAAGTCGTCGCCATTGTCCTTGACGCCGACGAAATAGGTGCCGCCGGCAAGCGCCGAGAAGCTGATCGTCATGCTGCTGGAGGAGTAGTTCGTTTCGCCTTCAAGGTAGTTACCGTTGGCGTCGTAGAGATAGAGGTCTGGGTCGGGCAGGGTGGAGCCGGAACCGTCGCCGGAAAGGCGGAAGCCGTAGTCGAGCCCTGCGGAAAAGGCGGCCTTGAACCAGTCGGCGTCACCGGCCGATGTCAGGGCGTTCTTGATGGTCTGGCCCTTGATGATGGTTGCGTTCGTCGATGTGTTGCCGGGAATGCTGGACATAGGAATGAACTCCTCGAAATCGATACGGGATTCTGTTGGCTGCGGCGGACGGCAAAACCCGCGCGCGGCACGGCAGGATCAATCGTCGACCGCACAAAAAACTTGCTGGTCGCCGAATCTCGATCGTTCCCGCCGCGCTTGGCACAGAGCACGGGGAGGTTAATGAAGTGAGTGATTTTCTGCGAATGGCGTCCTGGTGACGACGAACGTCTATCGACAGTCGGGCCATTGCGAGAAATAGTCCCGTCAGGATGCGGTTGAATGCGAGGTAGGAAATGGCCAGTCTGACCGAGGCCGGCTTCGGTCTGGTAGCACGGGGCGACAAGGGACGAGAAAGGGGGCGGGCGGAGCAGCGCGCGGCCATTCGCAAGCTTGCCGCCGCCTATTGGGCCGCCGTATTCGTGTCGACCAGCGTGTTGTGGGCCATTGCCGGAACCGATCCGGTTGAATCGGCGCCGGGCAAGCTTGCGTCGATCGCTTTTGCGCTGTTGCTCACTATCGGGATGACCTGGTTGTTGAAACGGACGCTCGCCCGGCCCTTGTGGCAGCAGGCTGTGGCTGCCTTCGGCCTTTCCCTGCTCGCCACGCCGATTTCGGCGGGCATCGATTTCCTTATCTATGTTGTTTGCGTCTATCCGGAGCCGGCGCTTTTAGACCCGCGCGAGTTCGCCTTCGGGCTGATTTTCGGCATGTCGCTGTTCTTCGGCTGGTGCTGCCTCTATCTCGCGCTCAGCTACAGTTTTGCGCTTGCCGAAGGCGAACGCCGGATGGCGGCGCTGCGGGAGGAGGCCCTGTCGGCGCAGATGCGCGCGCTTGCCTATCAGGTCAATCCACATTTCCTGTTCAATACCCTGAATTCGATGGCCGGGCTCATCGAGGAGGGCGCCAATATCAATGCGCGCGCTATGGTGCTTCAGCTCTCCGGCTTCCTGCGCAAGACCCTGTCGCTTGATCCGACGCAGGACATTCCGCTGCACGAGGAGCTGGCCTTGCAATCGGATTATCTGGCAGTGGAAAGCACGCGCTTTTCCGATCGCATGAACGTCGTGTTCTCGGTGGATGACGCGGCGCGGAGTGCTCGTGTCCCGCCACTCATTCTTCAGCCGATCTTCGAGAATGCGGTAAAGTACGGTGTCGGTGCGACACGCGGCGCGGTGGAGATCGCGCTACGCGCCGAGGTAAAGGACGGAGCCCTTGCCCTGACGGTCGAGAATGACGTGCCCTTGGACATGAAGGGAACACTGCCGCCCGGCATGGGCATAGGGCTCAGGAATGTTGCCGACCGTATGGCAACCCATTTTTCGGAAGGCGCCACGCTTTCGAGCGGCTATGTCCGGCCGGGCCGCTTCGCTGTTTCACTGATCCTGCCGCTGGTGCGTTCATGACGGAAATTATAGATTTGACGGCGATCGTCGTCGATGACGAGCCGATCGCGCGGCGGCGTCTTTCACGCCTGCTGACATCGATCGGCGGCGTGCGTGTGGTCGCGCAAGCGGGTGATGTCACCGCTGCGATAGATGCGGCGCGCGAGCATGCGCCGGATCTTCTGCTTCTCGACGTTCAGATGCCCGGCGGCGATGGTTTCGACGTTGCCGATGCACTCAGGGACAATGCTCCGGCCATCGTCTTCGTCACGGCTTACGACCATTATGCGCTGCCCGCCTTCTCCGCCGATGCGGTGGATTATCTGACGAAGCCGGTGGAGGAGGGCCGCCTTGCCGCGGCGCTCACGCGTGTCCGGCAACGCGTTGCAACGCGCAATGCGGCGGAGCGGCTGACGGAGATGACGGCGGCGTTCGAGGCACTTCGCCAAGCGGTGCGGCAAGAACAGAATGGCCTGCCGCCGTTCTGGGTACGCTCGCGCGGTCGGCTGGTGCGTGTGGCTGCCGCCGGTGTAACGCGCATCGATGCGGAGCGGGACTACGCCCGTATCTATGCGGATGGCGAGACCTACCTGCTCGACGAGACGCTGGCATCGCTCGAAAGCCGGTTGCCGGCGGAGCAGTTCATCCGCGTGCATCGCAGCACGATCCTGCGCACAGAGGCGATCAAGGGGTTTCGCCGAGGGCGGCACGGAGCATGGGCGGCGGAGCTTCGAGACGGCAGTGAGGTGCGCATCGGTCGCAGCTATCTGTCTTGCATGAAGCTGGTGGCGCCGTAGACTCGTTATTTCTGGGCATTCCTATTCGCGCCAGTGCGAAATATGAGTGCTGTATGGATGATTCGGCGGCGATTCGTTTTTTTGATCGTGGCGGCAGGGCGTTCCGTAGGGCGGCCCTTGTTGCAGCGACCGCGGCAGCGGCATTGGCCGGCGGCTGTGCAGCACGGCCGGGTGTCGGCGTTGCGACACAGTCCACGACGGTTCCGGCTACCAGCGCCCTGGTGCTTCCCGCGCCGGGGACGCTGTCGATCGTCAACGTGATCCAGCGCCAATACACCAACGCGATCGAGCAGCAGGTCGCGCTTTCCACGTCGGCGGCGACATCGGGGCAGAATTTCCTGAGCATCCAGGCCTTCGGCCCGGCGGAGACGGTGGCGATGCCGGGCGGTACGCTTGCCTTCAAACCGGTCTCGCATTCGGCGATCCGGTCGGAAATCCGGCGCTATTTCGGGGGGCGTCCGGTTGCGATCTCGTCCAATTTCGTGCGCAACAGCTACGGACCGTTCGGCTATGCCTACGGGCGCGGGGCCGGCGATGACGGCTGCCTCTACGGCTGGCAGCAGGTCCGCTCGGACGAGGCGGAACGCAACCGGATGAACAGTTCCGGGAAACTTCAGATTCGTCTGAGGGTCTGCCAGTCGGGCGCTTCGGAAAAAGACCTGGTCGAACTGATGTATGGCTACACCATCGTCGGCGGCTTTGCCGGCAAGACCTGGAACCCCTATGGCACGCCGGCTTCAGTCGATCGCCAGATCGGCGGCGGAGAACCGCTGCGGGTTGCTGTCGAGGACCGCAAGGTTCCGGTCGCCGTGCGCGTGGAGACGCCGCAGCGCAGTGTCAGGGAACGGCGGTTGCCGGAAGAAAAGCCTGTGCGGGCGGTGGACACAATCGATACGGACAAGGCCGTTCTGGTTCCCTCGCCATCCGGCGGCACAGCAGTGACGGGGGATGAAGCAGTGGTCGTGCCGTCACCCGTTTGTGTTGCTGATGCATCCGGATCGGCAACCTGTAATTGATTTTTTGGGCGCGGCGCCCTAATTTTTGCTTAACATAATGGTGCGTAAGGTTCCGGACAGGCGCTATGACGGCGAAGGACGGCATATGAGACATACCGGTACGATCATTCTTTGGGCGCTTGTCTCCGCCCTCGTGATCCTTGTGATCACCCTGCCGATCAATTTGCAGACGCAGCTCATTGCCAGCATTGCGGTTGTCACCTTCATGGCGGTGATCAAGGTGCTGCGCGCCGAGGGCATCTGGCGGCTGATTGCGCTCGCCTTCGGCACGGCTGTCGTGCTGCGCTACGTCTATTGGCGCACCACCAGCACGCTGCCGCCGTTGAACCAACTCGAAAACTTCATTCCCGGTTTCCTGCTCTACCTCGCCGAAATGTACAGCGTAATGATGCTGGCGCTCAGCCTCTTCGTGGTCGCGATGCCGCTGCCGCCGCGCAAAAGCCGGGCAGCAGGCGAGGGGCCGCTTCCCTCGGTCGATGTCTTCGTGCCGAGCTACAACGAGGATACGGCCCTTCTCGCCAACACGCTCGCCGCTGCCAAGGCGATGGACTATCCGGCGGACAAGCTGACGATCTGGCTGCTCGACGACGGCGGCACGGAGCAGAAGCGCAATGCGGCCGCGGTGATCGAGGCGCAGACGGCGACCGCCCGTCACCGGGAGCTTCAGGCGCTGTGCCGTGACCTCGACGTCAACTATCTCACCCGCGCCCGCAATGAGCATGCCAAGGCCGGCAACATGAACAACGGCATGCAGCATTCGACGGGCGAGCTGATCGCCGTGTTCGATGCGGACCACGCCCCGGCGCGGGATTTCCTGCGTGAAACGGTCGGCTATTATGCCGATGATCCCAAATTGTTCCTCGTCCAGACGCCGCATTTCTTCCTGAACCCGGATCCGCTGGAGCGCAATCTGCGTACGTTCGAGACGATGCCAAGCGAGAACGAAATGTTCTACGGCATCATCCAGCGCGGCCTCGACAAGTGGAATGCTGCCTTTTTCTGCGGTTCGGCCGCTTTGCTCAGCCGCCGCGCGCTGAACGAGGCCGGCGGCTTCAGCGGTCTTTCGATCACCGAGGACTGCGAAACGGCGCTGGCGCTGCATTCCCGCGGCTGGAACAGCGTCTATGTCGACAAGCCGTTGATCGCCGGCCTGCAGCCCGCGACCTTCGCCAGCTTCATCGGCCAGCGCAGCCGCTGGGCGCAGGGCATGATGCAGATCCTGCGTTTCCGTTTCCCGCTGTTCAAGCGCGGGCTCTCGCTGCCTCAGCGGCTCTGCTACATGTCGTCGATGCTGTTCTGGCTGTTTCCGTTCCCGCGCACGATCTTCCTGTTCGCGCCGCTCTTCTACCTGTTTTTCGATCTGGAAATCTTCACGGCGTCGGGCGGCGAGTTCCTCGGTTACACGCTCGCCTACATGCTCGTGAACCTGATGATGCAGAACTATCTCTACGGCTCGTTCCGCTGGCCATGGATTTCCGAGCTCTACGAATATGTGCAGAGCGTGCACCTGTTGCCGGCCGTCGTCTCGGTCATGCTCAATCCGACCAAGCCGACCTTCAAGGTCACGGCGAAGGACGAGTCGATCAAGGTGGCGCGCCTGTCGGAGATCAGCCGACCGTTCTTCGTCATCTTCGGCATTCTGTTCATCGCCTTCCTGATGAGCATCTACCGTTTCTATTCCGAGCCGTACAAGGCGGACGTCACCTTCGTCGTCGGCGGCTGGAACCTGCTGAACCTCATCATTGCGGGCTGTGCCCTCGGCGTCGTCTCGGAGCGCAGCGAGAAAGCATCCAGCCGACGCGTGACGGTCAAGCGCCGCTGCACCTTCGTGGCCGGCGAGCGCGAATATCCTTCGACATTGGAAAATGTCTCGGCCAATGGCGCGCGCGCGCAGGTCTTCGGGCTGGAGCCGGACATCGCGGTCGGTGAAAACTGTTTCCTCCGCTTCACGCCCTATGGCTCCGAACACGAAGAGGCGCTGCCGGTCGATGTGCGCAATGTCGAGGCGCTTGGCAGTGTCGTCGCCGTCGGCTGCCGCTTCATGCCGCAGGCTGCGCGGCACCATTCGCTCGTTGCCGACCTGATTTTTGCGAATTCCAACCAGTGGAGCGATTTCCAGGTGTCGCGGCGCTACAATCCCGGCCTCTTCCGCGGTTCGCTGTGGTTTCTCGGCATCGCAGTCTTCCAGACCAGCCGCGGGCTTCTCTATCTGGTGCGCAGCATGCGAGGCGGGCGCAAGGGGGAGGCGGCGTGATGTCCGTGAGCGCAAAGGCCGTGCTCTTCGGCCTCGCCCTTTCTCTTGCCGTCTCGGTCGCCTTCGCACAGGAGGGATCGACGCCCTTCGACATGTCGGGGGAGCGCGGCCCGAGCGTTGAAAAGACGCCGGAGCAAGGTGGTGCCGGTGTCACGGCGAAGGATGTCGCCAAGGACGTGCAGGTGCCGGAAAAGAAGGCGGCTACGCCCGACCTTGCCACCCGACGTTACATCATTCCCGCGCAGTCGCTGCTTCTCGAAGGCGAAACGGCCGGCCAGTCCTTCCCGGTCTTCCTCACCCCGCAACAGGCGGCCGGCGCGACGTCGATCAGCCTCGGCTACTCCAACGCCGTCGTGATCGCGCCGGAATCCTCCAGGCTCACCGTCATCGTCAACGACGTCATGGTGGGGGAAATGCCGGTGCAATCGGCGGAGGGGACGAAGGATGTCCGCTTCGACCTTCCGCCCGGCTTGCTGCGGCCGGGTGTCAACCGGGTCAGCTTCAACGCCATCCACCGTCATCGCACCGACTGCACGATCCGCTCCACCTATGACCTGTGGACGGCGCTCGATCCCGCGCGCACCTATCTCACCGTGCCGGCGGACACCAGTGGCCGGTTGCTGACGACGGACGATATCGCCGCCATCGGCCTCGGCCCGACCGGGCAAACGAAATTTGTCATGGTCGTGCCGGAAATGGGCCAGCCCGCCAGCACCAATGCGTTGATGCGTCTCAGCCAGGGCCTGGCGCTGATGGCAAAGATGCCGAACCAGACGTTTGCCGTCGTCAATGCACTGCCGGCGACGGCCGCCGCCGGCGAACTGACGGTGCTGGTCGGCACGGCCGGCGATCTCGCCCCCCTTCTGCCGGGCCTGCCTGCCACGGCACGGACATCGGCCGTCGCCACCTTCGTGGATGCACCGGCCGGCGACCGCAAGGTCTTCGTCGTCAGCGGCCCCGACTGGCCATCGATCGAAGGGGCGGTGGAGGGAATGGTCTCGCCGATCGACCGCCCGCTCGGCGTTTCGCGCGAAGCCTTGAGCGTGCGTCAGCGCAATGCCAGTGAGATGCCGCTCCTGACCGGTGCCACCACGCGCACGCTGGCCTCCTTCGGCGCGCGCACCAGCGAATTCAGCGGGCGCCGTTTCCGCACCGGTTTCGATCTCGGCATTCCATCGGATTTCTACGCCGACGCCTATGGCGAGGCGACGCTGCTGCTCGATGCGGCCTATTCGCCAGAGGTGCTGCCCGGCAGCCATGTGGACATCTATGTCAATGGCAACATCGCCTCGACGGTGCCGATCACCAACCGCAATGGCGGTATCTTCCGCCACCTGCCGATCCGCGTGACCATGCGGCATTTCCGGCCAGGGCCGAATCGTATCGATATCGAGGCGGTTCTTATGACCCAGGCGGACACGGTCTGCGCGCCCGGCGCCAGCGCGCTGGCGGAGCCGCGCTTTGCGCTTTTCGATACGTCAGAGTTCCGGACGCCGCGCTTTGCCCGCATCGGGCAATTGCCGAACCTCGCCGCACTTTCGGGAACCGGCTTTCCCTACAATGGCCAGGCCGATCCGACCGCGCTCTATCTCGATCGCCTCGACGCCGCGACGCTGTCGACGGGCGCCACCTTCCTCGGCAAGATGGCGGTTGCGAGCGGGCGCACGCTGCTGGTCCGGCCGGAAGCGTCGGCACTGGCGATCGGCGAACGCAACGCCGTCCTGATCGGCACCATTTCCCAGCTTCCGCCGCTGGTGCTTAGCCAGACCCATATCGCCGCCGAAAGCGCCTCTTCCTGGGGGGCGCAGGTCGCGGGCGAGGGGCGCAAGGAAGCGACACGGGAGACGTTCGATTCGTGGCAATCACGGGTGCGGGAAGGCTCGTGGAACGGACAGATTACCGCGCTCGAAACCTGGCTGCAGGAGACGCTCGACATTTCGATTTCCTCGCTTCGCCTGCTGCCGGGCGAGGAGGCGCCGATCGAGCCCGACGATACCGCACGCTTCTTCATTGCGCAGGGCGACAGTCCCGAGCGTACGGCGACCTGGACGGTGCTGTCAGCGCCGACCGGTGCGGATCTTGAGGCCGGCATGGCCGCGGTGGCGCAGGATCTTCGCTGGCAGCAGCTCGACGGTCATGTCAGCCTGGACAGCAAGAGCTCGGAAGCGCTGGACACGCGGGCGGTAAGCCGCACCCGATTCGTCGCCACCCAGCCCTGGAGTTTTGCCAACATGCGGCTTGTCGCCGCGAACTGGCTCTCCTCCAACATTCTCGCCTATGCGGCGGTGTTCTGTGTCCTGTCGATCCTGCTCGGTATCGCCACGTCGGGGCTTTTGCGGCGCTTCGGACGAGAATCCTGATCGGCTTGTTTACCGGCGGTTAACCCTATCGCGCTTTTATCAGGGCTGGTTGGCTCTTCTTGGGGGACATGGCGACATGTCCCGGCGTTCCTGACGCATGGTGTCGTCGCGGTCCAAGCCGGAGTCGGATGTGAGTGATGTACCGAAGGAAATTCGGGATGAAGTCGATCCTTATGGCGCTCGTCCTCGTCTCCGCCGGCGCGGCCAGCGTCGCAGGCGTGTCCTTCGGCGTGCCTGACGATCTGGTGAAGGGCCTGCCGCGTCTCGGACCGGACACCCACGGCGTCGCCACCGGCGAGGACGATAAGCAACCCCTGTCGGCAAAGCGGCCGCGCGTGGAGCTGGCCCAGGCCGGAGCCGGGCAGGCGCAGACGACACCCGCGGTCGAGACCACGCAGAACAAGCCCGTCGTTGACGAAAGCGCGCTACGCTACTTCGCGGCGCGCGGAGATACGGCCCGCCTCAATGCCGAGATCGCCCGGCTGCGCACGCTCTATCCCACCTGGATACCGCCGGAAAACCCGCTCGCCGTGCCTGTCAACGAGGACAAGCAGCTTGAGGACATGTGGGCGCTGTACAGCCAGTCGCGTTATGCTGACGTGCGCGCGGCTATCGCCAAGCGCCAGCAGGAAGACCCGCAATGGACGCCGCCGGCCGATCTTGTCGACCGTCTCGCCGTGGCGGAAAAGCGCGCCGAACTGGTGGCGGCCTCCAGTGCCGGCCGCAGCGAGGACGTCGTGCGCCTTGGTGCTGAAACGCCAAGCCTGCTGACCTGCTCGGACGCGGACGTGCTGTGGCGCGTCGCAGAGGCCTTCGTGAAGACTGATCGTGTCCAGCGCGCCAAGGATGCCTACGGCTACATGCTGGCCAATTGCACGGATGGGCCGATCCGGCTTGCAAGCGTGCAGAAGGCCTCGACCTTGCTCAATTATGCGGACATGCAGGACCTCCTTGCCCTTGAACGGACCGGCGCTGACGGCGTCAAGGAATTCGATGCCATCCGTGCCGACCTCGCCCGCCGCTTCGTCGGCGACGGGGACGAGGACGCGACACTCACCGTAGCGCCCGCCTATCTGAAAATCGTCGAAAAGCTGGTGGCGGACGAGGGGCTTGCTTCCGACGCGCTGCTGCTCGGCTGGTACCATTTGCGCCGTGATCAGAATGCGGCGGCGGAACCGTTCTTCCGCAAGGCGCGTGCCGTCGAGGATTCCGCTTCGGCCTCGCAGGGCCTGGCGCTGATCCTGCTGGCGCGCAAGATGCCGGCCGAGGCCGAGGACGTGATGTATGCCTGGCGCACCAGCTCCGACCAGGCAATGCAGACCTACCTTGCCGCCACCACCAACCTCCTGGCGCTTGATCCGCCGAAGAAGATTGACGGCAAGGTACTGAACCGCATCGCGCAGGTCACGCTCGAGGAAAAACACCCGGAGACCGGCGAGCAGTTCGGCTGGTATGCGCTCGCCATGGACCAGCCGGCCACGGCCGAGGAATGGTTCGCGCTGGTGCTGAAATGGAAGGCGGATTACGAACCCGCTGCCTATGGCCTCGGTGTCGCGCGGCTGCGGCTTGAGAACGAGGCCGGCCTCGCCGCGGTCAAGCAGGCATGGGCCGGGCGGTCGGAGCGCATCGCTCGGCTTGGCGAACGCGACACGACCGATGACACAGCGCCCGTCCTGCGTGAGCGTGAGCCGCGCATTGTCCGCACCCAACGCCGCGTTCCTGTGCGGGAAATGGTCGAGGAAGTCTCCGAAAGGCCACAGCGCGCGGCGCGCACGACACGACGGGCCGGCGGCTCGACGGATTGCCGCAGTACGCGTGATCCGCGGGGGCTGGCGCCGGCAAGCGCGTTGTCGCTGGGTTGGTGCCTGATGGAGATTAACCGGCCGCTGGAAGCAGCACAGGCCTTCGAGGCAGCTCTGTCGGGCGAGGGGCGCACGCGCAGCGATGCCGCCTACGGCCAGAGCCTTGCCTACCTTCGCGCCGGCCTGACCAGCGATGCGGCCGTGGCGGCCACCAGGGCCAAGCTCGACCGCAGCCGCGGCGCCGAATTGCAGCTGGCGATCCTGTCCGACCGCGCGGTCAGCAGCTTCCGGGCCGGCCGTTATCGTGAAGCGCTGGTCTACCTGGATCAGCGGGCACACCTGCGCGCCGAGCCGACGGATCTCATGGTGATGCGCGGCTACGCCTACAAGAATCTCGGCCTGCGCGACGATGCGCTTCGCCTCTTTGAAGCCCTTGGTGAGACCGGCCAGAGGGATGCGGTCCGCGCACTAGCCGAAATGCGCAATGAGCGAGACGGCCGCAAGTAACCGCTGTTTGGCCGCAAACCCTGTGGAGGATGCCGCATGCGCCTGAAGCCTGCCGTCGCCCTCCTGTTCCTGCTCGCTCCACCGCTTGCCGCGGGTGAAGGCAGATACATCGTCTGTGACAACGGCCTTCGGTGCTTCAAGGCGCCATGCCCATCCTCGACCGTGTGGGAGCTGGCGACCGGGCAGGCGTTCAAAGGCAGTTACCCCGACATCAGCCGGCTTTCCGAGGCGGACCAGCAGCGCATCCGCGACACGGACGCGCTCTATTTCGGCCGTCTGGTTCTGGCCGGCCGTGTCGAACGTCGCGAGCAAAACGGGTCGTCGCTCATCGTGACCGGCATCGAGCGCGCGACAACAAAGGCCGAGCGCCGGCACTGCCCGGCGGGCTAATCCCGGTCGGGAGCCCCAAGCGGAAAGAACGATCGATAGGGCCGGCCCTCGTCCACGGCGCGGGCAAAGGACGGCCGCGCCAGCAGGCGTCGGCGATAGGCGTGCACGTGGGTGAAGGCCGGGTCGATGGCGTGCGTCCAGTCCGCATAGAACAGGAAAGGGGCGGCTGCGCAGTCGGCGAGTGTGAAGGCATCACCGCAGGCCCAGAGCCGGTTTTCCATATGCCGGTCCAGCCAGGCATAGGCGCGCGCCAGCATCTCACGTGCCTCGTTGTCACCATAGGGGTCTCGGTCCGTTTCCGGCCGGATCGAGTTGAAGACGATCCGCTGTTGCGGTGTCGAAATGTAGTTGTCGAAGAAGCGGTCGAGCATGCGCACCTCGATTGCCGCCTTCGGGTCGTCCGGAATGAGCTTGACCGGGCCGGGATAATACAGCCCGAGATATTCGATGAGGACGGTTGCCTCCATGAGCGTGCGGTCACCATCGACGAGAATGGGAAAGCGCTTGATCGGCCAGCGCGTCTCGAACTCCGCGAGCGTGTCCGGGTCATTGTGGTCGAGCATGCGATACTCGAACTCGGTGCCGTTTTCATAAAGCGCCGTCAGCACTTTCTGGCAGTAGCTCGAAAATGGGTGGGCATACAGAACGGGCTTCATGGTGATCTCCTCCATCCGGTAGGCCCTTTATCGCAATACTGATTGCATTTTGCAATCGGTTATTTCAACGGAAACAGCGCCGCCACCGGACGGATTTCGTATTTCTGCCGGAACGAATATACTCCGGGGAGCGCGTTTCCCCCCGATATCCGTTCCATGCGGCGGGTGTTTGGCGATGCGTGTTTTGCCGGTTTCGCACCGAAAGAGAACCTGTTTTGCGAACTATCCGGGCATTGTTGACTAACTCTACTAATTCAATAGGGTTTTAGACGGGATAAGCATCCAGGAGGTTGAGATGTCGATTTTGGTAAAACGGGTAGGGGCTTTGCTTCTTGGGGTCGGGCTTGCGCTCGGCAGCGTCACGACAGCGTTCGCGGAAACGACGCTGCTCAATGTGTCGTATGACCCGACGCGCGAACTCTACAAGGACTACAACGAAGCCTTTGCAAAGCATTGGAAGGCCGAGACGGGCGAAGACGTCACGGTGCAGCAGTCGCATGGCGGCTCGGGCAAGCAGGCCCGTGCGGTGATCGACGGCCTTGAGGCCGACGTCGTGACGCTGGCGCTCGAAAGCGATATCAACGCCATCGTCGAAAAGAGCGGCAAGATCGCCAAGGATTGGCGTGGCAAGCTGCCGAACAACTCCTCGCCCTATACCTCGACCATCGTGTTCCTGGTGCGCAAGGGCAACCCCAAGGGCATCCATAACTGGGGCGATCTGGTGAAGGGCGACGTGCAGATCGTCACGCCGAACCCGAAGACCTCGGGTGGTGCGCGCTGGAACTATCTTGCAGCCTGGGCCTGGGCCAACCAGGAATTCGGCGGCGACCAGGACAAGATCAAGGGCTACATCGCTGAGCTCTTCAAGCGGGCGCCGGTTCTCGACACGGGTGCACGCGGTTCGCTGACCACCTTCGCGCAGCGCCAGATCGGTGACGTTCTGCTCGCCTGGGAAAACGAAGCCTATCTCGCCGGTGCCGAATTCGGCGCGGACTCCTTCGACATCGTCGCGCCGCCGATCTCGATCCTGGCGGAACCGCCGGTCGCCGTCGTCGATGGCAATGTCGATGCCAAAGGTACCCGCAAGCAGGCGGAAGCCTACCTCGCCTACCTCTATTCCGAGGAAGGCCAGAACATCGCAGCAAAACACTTTTACCGTCCGTCGAAGCGGGAAGTGGTGAAGCCCGAGTTGCTGCAACAGCTTCCCGACATTAAGCTGGTGACGATCGACGATCCGATCTTCGGCGGCTGGGTGAAAGCACAGCCCGAGCATTTCGGTGACGGCGGCGTCTTCGACCAGATCTACAAGCCGGGGAACTGAGACCTTTGACGACATCTGCTGCTGCTTCGGTGCGGTGGCGACTGAGACAGCCGAGTGTCATTCCGGGTTTCGGACTGACGCTCGGCTTTTCGCTCGCTTATCTGACCCTCATCATTCTTATCCCGCTCGCCGGCCTCGTCTGGCGCTCCGCCTCCCTGTCTGGGGAGGAATTTTTTGCAATCCTTGCCGACGAACGCACGATCAAGGCGCTGGAGATTTCCTTCGGCACGGCCTTCATCGCAGCCCTCGTCAATGTCGTCTTCGGCGTCATCGTCGCCTGGGTTATCGTGCGCTACGAGTTCCCCGGCCGGCGCATCGTCGATGCGGTGGTGGACCTGCCGTTTGCGCTGCCGACGGCGGTTGCCGGTATCGCGCTTGCCGCGCTCTATGCGCCGAACGGCTGGATCGGCCAGCTGTTGAACGTTTTTGGCATCAAGGCGGCCTTCAACCCGACCGGCATCGTCATCGCGCTCGTCTTCATCGGCCTTCCCTTCGTGGTGCGCACGGTGCAGCCCATCATGGAAGAGATCGACCGCGAGGTGGAGGAGGCGGCAGCGACGCTTGGCGCCAACCGTTTCCAGACGGTGCGCCGCGTGCTGCTTCCGGGCCTCGCGCCAGCGATCCTGACGGGTTTCGCGCTCGCCTTCGCCCGCGGCGTCGGTGAATACGGCTCCGTCATCTTCATCGCCGGCAACATCCCCTACGTTTCGGAAATCGCGCCGCTCCTCATCGTCATCCGGCTGGAGGAGTTCAACTACGGTGCTGCGACGGCGATTGCGACGATCATGCTGGCGCTGTCCTTCGTCATGCTGCTCGTCATCAATCTCATTCAGGCCTGGAGCCGCAGGAGGTACGGTCATGGCGCATAATCCTCGCCGCCTGCGTTCGCCGACCACCGAGGCACCCTTCGCCCGTTATACGCTGATGGCAATCGCCTTCCTGTTTCTGGCGCTCTTCCTGCTGCTACCGCTCGCCGCCGTCTTCATCGAGGCTTTCCGAAAGGGGAGCGGGGAGTTTTTCACCGCCTTCGGTGATCCCGATACGCTTGCCGCCATTCGGCTGACGCTGCTGGTGGCGGTCATCGCCGTGCCGCTCAATCTCGTCTTCGGCGTGGCGGCGGCCTGGGCCATCGCCAAGTTCGAGTTCAAGGGCAAGGCATTCCTCACCACGCTCATCGACCTGCCGTTCTCGGTCTCGCCGGTCATTTCGGGCCTGGTCTATGTTCTGCTCTTCGGCGCGGGCAGCGTGCTCGGGCCCTGGCTGAAGAGCCATGGCATCGAGATCCTGTTCGCCGTGCCGGGCATCGTGCTGGCCACCATCTTCGTGACCTTTCCCTTCGTTGCGCGCGAACTGATCCCGTTGATGCAGGAACAGGGCACCGGCGACGAGGAGGCGGCGCTGTCGCTTGGCGCCTCCGGCTGGCAGACCTTCTGGTACGTAACGCTCCCCAACATCAAATGGGGGCTGCTGTACGGCGTGCTGCTCTGTAATGCGCGCGCCATGGGCGAGTTCGGGGCGGTCTCGGTGGTCTCCGGCCATATCCGTGGGCTGACCAACACGATGCCGCTGCATGTGGAGATTCTCTACAACGAGTACAATTTCGTCGCCGCTTTCGCGGTGGCGTCGCTGCTCGCCGCGCTGGCCCTCGTGACGCTCGTCGTCAAGACGGCCCTCGAACTTCACTACGGCGCGGAAATCGCCGCCGGCCGCAAGCATTGAATTGAAAGGCAACGCCCTCAATGGACGTCAGTGTTAAAAACATCCGCAAGGAATTCGACCGCTACCCGGCGCTGAACGATGTCTCGCTCGACATCCGTTCGGGCGAACTGATCGCGCTGCTCGGCCCCTCAGGCTCCGGCAAGACGACGCTGCTCCGCCTCATCGCCGGTCTCGAAACGCCGACACGCGGCAGCATCTTCTTCGGCGCGGAGGATGCCTCGCACAGGACCGTGCAGGAGCGCCATGTCGGCTTCGTCTTCCAGCACTATGCGCTGTTTCGTCATATGACGGTCGCCGACAACATCGCCTTCGGCCTGACGGTGCGTCCGCGCGGGCAGCGGCCGCCGAAAACCGAAATCCGTCGCCGCGTCGCGGATCTCCTGGAGATGGTGCAGCTCTCGGGCCTCGAAAAGCGCTACCCGAACCAGCTTTCCGGCGGCCAGCGCCAGCGCGTGGCATTGGCGCGCGCCATGGCGATCGAGCCGAAGGTTCTGCTGCTCGACGAACCGTTTGGCGCGCTCGATGCCAAGGTGCGGAAGGAGCTGCGCCGCTGGCTGCGCGAATTCCACGACCGCACCGGCCACACCACGGTTTTCGTCACGCATGACCAGGAAGAAGCCCTCGAACTTGCCGACCGCGTTGTCGTCATGAGCCAGGGCAAGATCGAGCAGGTCGGCTCCTCCGACGATGTCTATGACCGGCCGAACTCGCCCTTTGTCTTCTCCTTCATCGGCGACAGCGCCCATGTGCCGGTCAACGTGGCGGACAACACGGTCCGCTTCCAGGATGAGCCCATCGGCATTGCCCCGCGCCCCAACGACATTGCGTCGGGAACCGGCACGCTGTTCTTCCGCCCGCAGGACGTGACGCTTGTCAGCGATCCGGCAGCACTTGCTCTGGAGGGCCGCGTCGCAACCTCCCGGCGCCTTGCCGGAACGCGCATTGCCGACCTTGACATCGGCAAGCCCGGCGAGCCGCATCATGTCGAGATCGAAGTGCCGCTCGACGCCCTGGCGGCGACCGGAACGACGATCCGTTTCCGGCCAACCCGGTGGAAGCTGTTTGCCGAGTAAATCGCTGAGGGCCGGCATCTAGTCGGCCCAAAGCCACAACACCTGCCGCAGGCTGTCGCCGTGCGGCCCGGCGGATCACGCCGGATGGCTGCCTTGCCAGGTGCGGTAGTCTCCCTTTCCGACCTTCCTTGATGCTTACGCGGCCGATGCCAGCAGGTTTGTCCTGCCATCGGCCATGCCTCGGCATGTTGCCGCATTTCACACAGACGTCACGGTCTTTGCCACAAGTTGGTCCAGAGGCGGTGCGCAGCCTGCTCCGTTTCGGGGCATGCTCATTTTCCAGCATTGCGGCGTGCAGGTGAGTATCTTCGTCACCCCATTTTTTTCCATTAGCATGTGAGAAAAGTGTGGCTTTTTGCATTCTTCTGTGGTTTTCTGTGGTTATAATCAAGAAGGAATGGGGAATATGGGTCGCAAACCGGAAGACTATGCGCAGCTACTTGCCAGTGCGCTTTGCAAGATTCATGCAGCGGAATGCCGTGATGTATCGCCGCTCATGTCGGATGACAGTGTTCGCATCATCAGCCAGACCATTGCCGTGGCGATGGAAGATGCGCGGAAAATTCAGATCGAACAGGAACTTGCGGCGATACGTGAACGCCGCGAGCGCATTCATCTACACTCCTGAAACCTCCTCCAGTCTCGCCGCCGCGAGTGCCTTGTGCTCGTGGCGGCACCTTTTTATGGTAGACGCCCGAAGCGCTACCTGGGAGGAAGCTGGTGCCGACTGAAGCCGTGCGCGCTCTGCGTGATACGTCCGCCGATCCGGAGTTCGGACCATGGCTGGCACAAGCCTCGATTCTCGTCGTCGATGACGAACCGGGCATGCGCAACTTTCTCATGCGCACGCTCGGGCCGCGCTGCAAACGCCTGGAACTGGCAGCCGATACGGACGAGGCCACGCGCAAGCTCGACCAGCATCATTTCGACGTGGTGATCCTCGACAACATCATGCCGCGCAAGAACGGCGTGGAGTGGCTTGCCGAACAGCGCGCCATCGGCTTCTTCGCCGATGCCATCCTGATGACCGCCTATGCCGATCTCGAAACCGCCATCCAGGCGCTCCGGGCGGGCGCGGTCGATTTCGTCCTGAAACCGTTCCGTTCCAATCAGTTGCTCAATGCCGTGGCGCGCTGTCTCGACCGTATTCGCCTGCAGCGCGAAAACTACGTGCTGCGCTACGAGTTGAAGGCGACCTCCGACCATATCCTGCTGCGCGACCGGCTGATCGGCGAATCCGCCGCCATTGCCCGCGTGCGCGACACCATCGCCCGCGTGGCGCCACTGCCGACCTCGGTTCTCCTCACCGGTCAGTCGGGCACGGGCAAGGAAGTGGCAGCGCGCTCGCTGCACACATTGTCCGACCGGGCGGCAAAACCCTTCGTACCGGTCAATTGCGGGGCGATCCCGGCGGACATGATCGAGAGCGAGCTGTTCGGCCACCTGAAGGGCGCCTTTACCGGCGCCGAGCGGGCGCGCGAGGGCCTGTTCCAGCATGCGCAGGGTGGTACGCTGTTCCTCGACGAAATCAGCGAAATGCCGCCGGCCACGCAGAGCAAGCTGCTGCGCGTACTGGAGGATCGCAAGGTGCGGCCCGTCGGTTCGGAGCGCGAGGTGCCGGTCGATCTGCGCTTCATCTTCGCGACCAATGCGGAGCTGGAGAAAGAGGTGCAGGCCGGGCGTTTCCGCGCCGATCTGTTCTTCCGCATCAACGTCATGCAGATCCACCTGCCGCCGCTCAAGGAGCGGGAGGGCGACTCGGTGGAATTGGCGACGCTCTTCATGAAGAAGTTGTCGGCCCAGCTTGCCATGCCGGCCGTGCCGATCGATGCGGCGGCGCGCCGGGCGCTTTCCACTTATGACTGGCCGGGCAATGTGCGGGAGTTGCGCAATCTCATCGAGCGCACGCTGATCCTCGGCCGCTTCCCGGAGGGCTTTGGGCCGGGTGTCTCTGCTCCTGCGAGCGCGGAGGCTGGTTCGCTGGCGGATGTCGAGCGACGCCATATCCTCGCCGTGCTCGCCGCCTGTACCGGCCAGCGCGACGAGGCGGCGCGCCAGCTCGGCATTTCCCGCAAGACGATTGACCGTAAGCTGGCCGCCTGGGATGCCTGACAGCAAACCAAGCGGCACCATCCGGCCGGCGCGCTCGGTGCGCTACCGGCTGCTCGCGATCGCGCTTCTTCCCATGCTGGTAATCCTGCCGCTGCTGCTCGGCGTCACGGTCTATCGCTGGAACGAAAAATTCGACGCGACGCTGATTTCCAAGGTCAATGGCGACCTGACGATCGCGCACCAGTATCTTGCCCATATCCTCGACAATACCGGCGAGCACATCACCGCGCTTGGTGCTTCGGCGCGCTTTCGCGACGTCGCGACTGATGGCGTCGCGCTGAAGACGCTTCTCGAAGAGTCCCGGGCGCGGCTGGAGCTGGATTTCCTCTATGTGATGGCGCCCGATGGCCGGCTCGTTGCGTCCGTCACGGAGGAGACCGCCGGCGCGCTCCGCACCGACTGGCCGGTCATCCGCGATGCACTCGCCGGCAAGCCAGCGACGGGCATTGACATCTTCGACAATGCCGACCTCGAAACGCTGTCTCCCGATCTTGCCGCCCGCGCGAAACTGCCGCTCGTGCAGACGCCCAATGCCGTGCCGACAGAGCGCACGGAGGAGGGGCGTGGCATGGTCGTGCAGAGCGCCAGCCCCGTCATACTCGGAGATGGAGGCAACGCCGTGCTTGTCGGCGGTATCCTGCTCAACCAGAACCTCGTCTTCATCGATACGATCAACGACCTCGTCTATCGCGAGGCGAGCCTGCCGGAGGGCAGCCAGGGCACGGCGACGCTGTTCCTCGACGACGTGCGCATCAGCACCAATGTCCGCCTGTTCGAGGGGCGCCGCGCGCTCGGCACGCGCGTGTCCGCTGCCGTGCGTTCTGCCGTGCTGGGTGAGGGGCGCACCTGGCTCGACAGCGCCTTCGTCGTCAACGACTGGTACATTTCCGCCTACGAGCCGATCACCGACAGCCACGGCAAGCGTGTCGGCATGCTCTATGTCGGCTTTCTGGAGGCGCCGTTCACGGCCGCGAAGTACCAGACGGTGCTGACCATCGTCGCCGCCTTCTTCGCGATTACGGCCGCCAGCGTGCCGATCTTCCTGCGCTGGGCGCGCGGCATCTTCGAGCCGCTGGAGCGCGTCGATGCCACCATCGCGCGGGTCGAGAGCGGTGATCTCGGCGCGCGCACCGGTCCCGTCGACAGCCAGGACGAGATCGGCCGCGTCGCCGTGCATCTCGATGACCTCTTGAACCAGCTCGAACAGAACGACCAGGAACTGCGCCGCTGGAACGAGGAGTTGAACGCCCGCGTTGACGAGCGCACGCGCGAACTCCAGCTCGCCAACCGCCAGCTCGAAGCCACCACCAAGCAGCTCATTCTCTCGGAAAAGCTCGCGGCTATCGGCGAGATCACCGCCGGTGTGGCGCACGAAATCAACAACCCGATTGCCGTCATGCAGGGTAATCTGGAAGTGATCCGCTCCGTGGTGGGCGACCGTGCGGAACTGGCGAAGGTGGAGTTCCAGCTTCTCGACGAGCAGATCCAGCGCATCAGCCAGATCGTCACGAAACTCCTGCAATTCGCCAAGCCGGAGGAATTCGCCGGTTTCGTCGACCGCCACGCGCCGGGCATGGCGGTGGCGGATTGCCTGCCGCTCGTCCAGCATCTGCTGGCACGGGCGGCAATCGAGGTGCGATTGGAAAACACGACGGAACGGCTGGTGCTGATGAACCGCACCGAACTTCAGCAGGTGGTCGTCAATCTTGTCGTCAATGCCATCCACGCCATGCCGGATGGTGGCCGGCTGACCGTCGTGACCCGCGACCAGGACCGCGAAGAGCGACCGGGCATCGAACTTGTCGTCAGCGATACGGGCGTCGGCATGGATCCGGACCTAGCAGCGAAAATCTTCGATCCGTTCTTCACGACGAAGCGGCAGGAGGGCACCGGTCTTGGCCTTTCCATCAGCCAGACGCTGGTGACGCGGCAGGGCGGCGCCATCTCGGTGGCAAGCCGGCCGGGCGAAGGCGCGACGTTTACGGTCTGGTTGCCCGAGGCCGACTGACCGGACAGTTTGTCCGTCGTAGCCGGACAAACTGTCCATTTTGATTCCGGAAATTTATTCAACTCACTGATTTCGAAGGAAAACCGTTTTGGCACGGGCCTTGCAAAGGTTCGGGCGGGAGGTTCGGCGGCTGGCGTCTTGCATGGAGGATGCAGGTGTTCGGGTGCCGAAGGAGCGGTTTTCGCCGGCTCCCCATCACGAAAATCTTCGCACCGAGGGGTGCGTCGCGGAGGAGACCCAATGACTGCATCGACCGAGACCTATGCCGGGACATATTCCGGCGGCATCCTCGACCGGGAGCGCATCATCGCGAAACCCGGCTTCAACCGCTGGCTCGTCCCGCCGGCAGCACTCGCCATCCATCTCTGTATCGGCATGGCCTATGGCTTCAGCGTGTTCTGGCTGCCGCTCTCCAAGGCCATTCCGGCAGCCGACCCGGCCTGCGCCGACCTGAACCTTCTGTCCGCGCTGTTCACGACGAGCTGCAACTGGCGCGTCGCCGATCTCGGCTGGATCTACACGCTGTTCTTCGTTTTGCTCGGCTGCTCCGCCGCCATCTGGGGCGGCTGGCTGGAACGCGTCGGCCCGCGCAAGGCGGGCTTCGTCTCGGCCTGTTGCTGGTGCGGCGGCATCGTCGTCGCAGCGCTCGGCGTCATGAGCCATCAATTGTGGTTGATGTGGCTCGGTGCCGGCGTCATCGGCGGCGTCGGCCTCGGCCTCGGCTACATTTCCCCGGTCTCCACGCTGATCAAATGGTTCCCGGACCGGCGCGGTATGGCGACCGGCATGGCGATCATGGGGTTTGGCGGCGGTGCGATGATCGGTGCGCCTCTTGCGAACCTGCTGATGAACGCCTTCAAGACCGACATCAGCCCCGGCGTGTGGCAGACCTTCCTCGTCATGGCGGCGATCTATTTCTGCTTCATGATGGGCGGTGCTTTCGGCTACCGCATTCCGCCGGCCGGCTGGCGTCCGGAAGGCTGGACGCCGCCAGCGTCCAAGTCGACCATGATCACCACCAAGCACGTTCACCTGCGCGACGCACACAAGACGCAGCAGTTCTGGCTGATCTGGCTGGTTCTGTGCCTGAACGTTTCGGCCGGTATCGGCGTGATCGGCATGGCCTCGCCGATGCTGCAGGAAATTTTTGGCGGCCGCCTCATCGGCCAGCCGGACCTGACCTTCAGCCAGCTCGGTACGGACCAGAAAGCGGCCATCGCCGCGATCGCGGCCGGCTTTACCGGCCTCCTGTCGCTGTTCAACATCGGTGGTCGGTTCTTCTGGGCCTCGCTCTCCGACAAGATCGGCCGCAAGAACACCTATTACACGTTCTTCGTGCTCGGCATCGCGCTCTATGCGCTTGCCCCGACGCTGGCGGACATGGGCAACAAGGCGCTCTTCGTGCTCGCCTTCGGCATCATCCTGTCGATGTATGGCGGGGGTTTTGCCACCATCCCGGCCTATCTTGCCGACATTTTCGGCACGCAGTTCGTCGGCGCCATCCATGGTCGCCTGCTGACGGCCTGGGCGACGGCCGGCATCGTCGGTCCCGTCGTGGTGAACTACATTCGCGAAGCACAGATCGCTGCCGGCGTCGAGCCGGGGCCATCGCTCTATACCGGCACGATGTACATCCTCGCCGGCATGCTGGCGCTGGGTCTCGTCGCCAATGCGCTGGTGCGGCCGCTTGCCGACAAATGGTTCATGTCGGACGCGGAAGTCGCCTCGTTGCAGGCCAAGACCGCGGCCGCGAATGCCGGCCCGACGGGGTCTTTCGGCATCGGCACCGGCGGGCTGGATGCCAAGGCGGCGATGGCCTGGACCGTCGTCGGCATTCCGCTCCTGTGGGGTATCTGGGTGACGCTGAAGAACACGGCCGCCCTGTTCTAGGCCTCCGCGGGATGCGTAGGGTGAAGCCCTGCGCGATCCTCCCAAGCGCGTCCATGCCGGCTTTCGTCGGCATGGACGTTTCTTTTTGCGCATGCGAACGGCGTCCGGCTTTTTGGTGGCACCGCAGCGCAAGAACGGCTAACGTCCGGCACCGGAAGGGCGCGCGCCTGACGCGTCGCCCCAGAAGGCGACGGAGCATCGGATGACGCCAAACGACGACCACCACCATATCGTTATCGTCGGGGCGGGTTTCGGAGGGCTTGAGGCAGCGCGCCATCTGGCCAAGGGCTCAGTTCGCATCACGGTCATCGACCGGCGCAACCACCATCTGTTCCAGCCCCTGCTTTACCAGGTCGCGACGGCCTCGCTCGCCACCTCCGAAATCGCCTGGCCGATCCGCTCGCTGCTGAGCCGCTTCCAGAATGTCACCACGCTGCTTGGCACGGTGACCGGCGTGAACACGCTGGCAAAAACCGTGTCGCTGGATGACGAGCGTGCAATTGCCTACGACACGCTGATCATCGCCACCGGCGCGCGCCACGCCTATTTCGGCAATGACGCCTGGGAACCCTACGCGCCGGGTCTGAAGACGCTGGAGGATGCGACGACGATCCGCCGGCGCATCCTCGCCGCCTTCGAGCAGGCCGAATGGGAACCGGACGCGGCCGAGCGCCGCCGCCTGCTGACCTTTGCCATCATCGGCGCCGGTCCGACCGGCGTCGAACTTGCCGGCACGATCGCGGAGCTCGCCCACGAGACATTGCGCCGCGACTTCCGCAACATCGATACGCGGGAGGCGCGTGTGGTGCTGGTCGAGGCCGGCCCACGCATCCTGGCGGGTTTCACTGAGGACCTGTCGGCCTATGCGGAAGGGGCGTTGAAGCGGCTCGGCGTCGAGGTTCGCACCGGCAAGGCTGTCTCGCAATGCAGCGAGCAAGGCATCGAACTCGGTGACGAGCTGCTGCCGGCCGCGACGATCCTCTGGGCGGCCGGCGTTGCTGCATCGCCCGCGGCCGAGTGGCTGGGCGCGCCGGCAGACAGGGCAGGGCGCGTGCTGGTCGCGCCGGATCTTACGGCACCGGGCCATCCGGATATCTTCGTGGTCGGCGACACCGCCCATGTGCCGACGAGCGACGGCAAGATCGTGCCGGGTGTCGCGCCTGCGGCCAAGCAGGAGGGGCGCTATGTGGCCGATACGATCGCGGCCCGTCTTGCCGGGAAACCAGCGCCGAAACCGTTCGCCTACCGCAGCGACGGCAATCTCGCGACCATCGGCAAGCGTGCTGCCATCGTCGATCTCGGCTGGATCAAGCTGAAGGGGCGACTTGCCTGGTGGACCTGGGGCATCGCCCATGTCTACTTCCTGATCGGCCTTCGCAATCGCCTCGCCGTCGCCATGAGCTGGCTCTGGATCTACCTGACCGGGCAGCGCAGCGCCCGGCTGATCACCCAGGCCGATGTGGCGAAACGCCGGGCCGAGGGCTGAGAGCCGCTTGCCTCCCGACGGATTTTCGTCGAAACCATCTGGCATCGGAAACAGGAGGATGATCCGGAATGACCGAATGGGGCAGGACCGGCAAGGACAGGATTGCGCTTGTGACGGGCGGCGGCACGGGCATTGGCCTGGCCATCGCGCGGGGTTTGAGTGCTGAGGGTTATGCGGTCGTCATCACCGGCCGGCGGGCCGTGGTGCTGGAAAAAGCGGCGGCAGATATTTCCGGCGAGACCGGCAATCCGGTCAAGGCGATCGCCTGTGATGTCGGTGACCCGGCCCAGGTGGCGGCGGCCTTCGAGCAGGTGAAGCACGATTTCAGCCGGCTTGACGTGCTGGTCAACAATGCCGGCTCCAATGTTTCGCCGGCGCTCCTGGAAGACATTCCCTTCGAGGAGTGGACAAGCATTCTCGGCGCGAACCTGACCGGCACCTTCCTCTGCACCCAGCAGGCCTTCAAGATCATGAAGGAGCAAAACCCGCGCGGCGGTCGCATCATCAACAACGGCTCGATTTCCGCCAGCGCGCCGCGGCCGAACTCCGCGCCTTATACGGCGACGAAACACGCCATCACCGGTCTCACCAAGTCCACGGCGCTCGACGGGCGCAAATATGACATCGCCTGCGGCCAGATCGATATCGGCAATGCGGCGACGGACATGACGGCGCGGATGAGCGGCGGGGTGCTTCAGGCGAACGGCGAAATCGCCAGCGAGCCGACCATGTCGGTCAAGCACGTGGCCGATGCGGTGATCTACATGGCAAGCCTGCCGCTCGATGCCAATGTGCTGACCATGACGGTGATGGCGACGACGATGCCGTTTGTCGGGCGGGGGTAACTAACGGCGCGGCTCGCCGCCTTCGGCATAGACCGTCTTCTGCTGGAATTTGAAGACATGGCCGCACCGACAGCGGATCATGTGTTTTTCGGGATATTTCGACGGCCGCTCGGTGAGGAAGCCGCGCGGTAGCGCATCGACCATGAAATCCGGGTTCTTCCGGGTCGGCATGTCGTCCTCGGAGACTTCGGCATAGCCGGAGTTGCCGCACATGGCGCATTCGAGTTTGCGCGAGTAGCGGTCGCGGGCGGCCATGGGTGATTCCTTCATGAGATTCGGGTCCGCCGTTAATAGGCATGGCGTCGGGTGGTTTCAATGGCTCGGGCTGCCGAGCAGCGCCTGAAGGATCGCGATGATGCGCCGGTGCTGGTGTGCGTGGCGGGTGCGCACGTTGACGGCGGCGTAGACGGCCTGCGCAATCGGCTCGGCGCCGGCGACCTGGCTCGCCGCGCCGGTGCGTATCAGACGCTGCGCATCCGCGGCCATGACGAAGGCCGAGCCGCCGAGTTCCTGCATCAGGGCGAGGACGGCCGTCGTCTCGCCGCTGGCGATCGGTGCGGTGGAAAGGCCCGGATAGGCCTGCCGGTGCAGTCGGTCGAAGGCAGGAGAATAGACCGCCTGAATATAGTCCTCCGGCCTCACGTCCTCGATTCGCGTCGCCCTATTGCTGACCATCTCGTAATGCACGTCGCCGATGCGCTCATAGTGCAGGTCCGGCAGGTAATGCGGCGTGAACAGGATGGCGAGGTCGAGGTCGCCGGCGCCGAGGTCGCGGTTCATCTGGTTGGAATAGTCGACCTCCAGATAGATCGAGGTGCCCGGCAGTTCCTTGCGCACCGCCGACAGCCAGTCGCCGGCAAAATGGGCAGCGAGATCGTGTTGCAGGCCGATGCGCATGGAGCGCTCGTAGGCGCCTGCCGTCTCCACTGCGCGCGTCGCCTCATGCCATTGATGTTGCAGGGCTTTGGCATGGTCGAGGAACCGCAGGCCGGCGGCCGTCGGTTGCGTGCCGCCCTTGTTGCGGGCGAAGAGTTTTCGCGCGAACTGTGCCTCCAGTGCGTTGATGCGGTGGGTGACCGTTGATTGCGTGATGTTCAGCCGCTCTGCCGTGCGGTTGAAGTTCTTCGTTTCCATCAGGTCGAGGAATGTCTCAATCAGGATGATTTGCATGGAGGCGCCGTATTTCGTGAATGTTTGGCGCCAGTGTAATCGGCATCGTCGATTAATAAAGCGATTTCCGCGGCTTGCTGCGCGGCGTTTTGGTTGCCACAAATCCCTTCCAAAGAAGAGGAACGAGAATGTCCGGACTGCCATCCCACGCGCGCGTCGTCATCATCGGCGGAGGTGCCGTTGGCGCATCCGCGCTCTATCATCTGGCCAAGGCCGGCTGGACCGACAGCGTGCTCTTGGAAAAGAACGAGTTGACGGCCGGTTCCACCTGGCATGCCGCCGGCAACGTGCCGACCTTTTCCTCCTCCTGGTCGCTGATGAACATGCAGCGCTATTCGGCCTCGCTCTATCGCGAACTCGGCGATCTGGTCGACTATCCCATGAACTACCATGTCACCGGCTCCATCCGCCTCGGCCACTCGAAGGAGCGCCTGCAGGAGTTCAAGCGCGTCGTCGGCATGGGCCGCTACCAGGGCATGGATCTCGATATTCTCTCACCCGACGAGATACGCGGAAAGTATCCCTTCCTCGAAACGCACGACCTGACCGGCGCACTCTACGACCCCAATGACGGCGATATTGACCCGGCGCAGCTGACGCAGGCCCTGGCCAAGGGCGCGCGAGACATGGGCGCGAAAATCTTCCGCTTCTGTCCCGCCACCGGCGTGCGCCGAGAGGGCGACGAATGGGTGATTTCCACGCCGCAGGGCGAGATCCGCTGCGAGAAGGTCGTCAATGCGGCCGGATACTATGCCCGCGAAGTGGGAAAATGGTTCGGTCGCGACGTGCCGATGATGGTGATGAGCCATCAGTACATGCTGTTCGAGGAAATCCCGGAACTCGCCGCCTGGTCGCGCGAAGCCGGCCACAAACTGCCGCTGCTGCGCGACGTCGATAGCTCGTACTATCTGCGCCAGGAAAAGACCGGCATGAACCTCGGCCCCTATGAGCGCAACTGCAAGGCGCACTGGGTGACGCCGGATGATCCGATGCCGGACGACTTTTCCTTCCAGCTTTTCCCGGACGATCTCGACCGCCTTGAATGGTATCTGAACGACGCCGTCGAGCGCGTGCCGATCCTCGGCACCGCCGGCCTGTCGCGCATGATCAACGGCCCCATTCCCTATGCACCGGATGGAAACCCGCTGCTCGGCCCCATGCCCGGCGTGCCGAACGCCTATGAGGCCTGCGTCTTCACCTTCGGTATCTGCCAGGCTGGCGGTGCGGGCAAGGTGCTGGCGGAATGGGTCACGGAAGGCGAGACGGAATGGGACATGTGGTCCTGCGATCCGCGCCGTTACACCAGCTTTGCTGCCGATAAGGATTACTGCGTCGCCAAGGGCATGGAAATCTACGGCCACGAATATGCCATGCATTTCCCGAAACACGCCTGGCCGGCCGGCCGGGACCAGAAGCATTCGCCGATCCACGACCGCATCAAGGCGCTGGGTGCGCAGTTCAAGCCCTATAACGGCTGGGAGCGCGCCAACTGGTATGCCCAGCCCGGCGATGACACGTCCGAAGAATCGACCCAGACCTGGAACCGCGAAGGCCCCTGGCGGCCGCGCATCGAGGAAGAATGCCGCGCTGTCACCGAGGCCGCCGGCATTCTCGACCTGCCGGGTTTCTCGCGCTTCCGCGTGAAGGGCGAAGGGGCGACGGCGTGGCTTTCGTCGCTCATCACAGGCAAGGTGCCGAAGCCCGGCCGCATCGGTCTCGCCTATTTCTCCGATGACAAGGGCCGTATCGTCACGGAAATGTCGGTCATGATGCTGGACGAGGACTTTTTCTTCCTGATCACAGCGGCAACCGCCCAGTGGCATGATTTTGAATGGCTGCAAAAGCATGCGCCCAAGGATGCCGCCTTTACCATCGACGACGTCACGGAAAACTTCTCCTGCCAGATCCTCTCCGGCCCGAATTCCCGCGCGATCCTCGCCGAAGTGACGGATGCGGACCTCCAGAAGGGCTGGCTGACGCACCAGAGCTGCCAGATCGCCGGCCGTTGGTGTCAGCTTGTACGGGTCTCCTTCGCCGGCGAACTTGGTTGGGAAATCCATACGAAGGTCGAGGACACTGCGGCGATCTTCGATGCCGTCTGGGACGCGGGCCAGAAGCATGGCCTCAAGCCCTTCGGCATGGAGGCGCTCGACAGCCTGCGCATTGAAAAGGGCTACCGCGCCTGGAAGGGCGACCTTTCGACGGATTATACGATCCTGCAAGGAGGGCTCGATCGCTTCGTCGATTGGGGCAAGCCCGATTTCAAGGGCAAGGCGGCGCTGGAGCGCGAGAAGCAGCAGGGCGTCACCAAGCGCTTCGTGACGCTGACGGTGGAGGCCGGCGACTGCGACGCGCCCTACATGTCGACGCTCTGGCACAACGGAAAGGTCGTCGGCGAGACGACCTCCGGCAACTGGGGCTACCGCACCGGCAAATCCATCGCGCTCGGCATGCTGAAGGCGGACCTTACCGTGCCCGGCACGGAAATCGAGGTGGAAATCTACGGCGACCGTTTCAAGGCGACCGTCCAGCCTGACGGCCCGCTCTTCGACCCCAACAATGAAAGACTGCGTGCATGAGCAAGCCCATTCCCTCCAAGGCGAGAGCCGTCATCATCGGCGGCGGCGTGTCCGGCTGTTCGGTCGCCTACCACCTCGCCAAGCTCGGCTGGACGGATGTGGTGCTCCTGGAGCGCAAGCAGCTCACATCAGGCACCACCTGGCATGCGGCGGGCCTGATCGGCCAGCTGCGCGCCTCGCAGAACATGACGCGCCTCGCGAAGTATTCCGCCGACCTCTACACTAAGCTCGAAGCCGAGACCGGTATCGGCACCGGCATGCGCCAGTGCGGCTCGATGACCGTGGCGCTGACCGAAGAGCGCAAGGAGGAAATCTACCGCCAGGCCTCGCTCGCCCGCGCCTTCGACATCGACGTGCGCGAAATCACCGTTGACGAGGTGAAGGCGATGTATCCGCACCTCAACACGGCGGATGTGAAGGCCGCCGTGCATCTGCCGCTCGACGGGCAATGCGACCCGGCGAACATCGCGATGGCCTTGGCAAAGGGCGCGCGGCAGAACGGTGCGACCGTCATCGAGAACGTCAAGGTCACCTCCGTCGTCACCAAGGACGGTCGCGTGACGGGCGTCACCTGCGAGCAGAACGGCGAAACGTTTACGATCGAGACCGACAACGTCGTCAACGCCGCCGGCATGTGGGGGCGTACGCTGGCCGACATGTCGGGCGTGACGCTGCCGCTGCATGCTTGCGAGCATTTCTACATCGTCACTGAGCCGATCCCGAACCTGCAACGGCTACCGGTTCTGCGTGTGCCGGACGAGTGCACCTATTACAAGGAGGATGCCGGCAAGATGCTGATCGGCGCCTTCGAGCTGAAGGCCAAGCCCTGGGGCATGGACGGCATCAGCGAGGATTTCTGCTTCGATCAGCTGCCGGAAGATTTCGATCACTTCCAGCCGATCCTTGAAAACGCCATCAACCGCATGCCGATGCTGGAAACTGCCGGCATCCACACCTTCTTCAACGGCCCGGAGAGCTTTACGCCGGACGATCGCTACTATCTCGGCGAGGCACCGGAACTGAAGGGTTATTGGGTCGCCGCCGGCTACAATTCCATCGGCATCGTCTCCTCCGGCGGCGCTGGCATGGCGCTGGCGCAATGGATGAACGACGGTGAGGCGCCGTTCGATCTCTGGGAGGTCGATATCCGCCGTGCCCAGCCGTTCCAGAAGAACCGCGCCTATCTCAAGGACCGCGTGTCGGAAACACTTGGCCTGCTCTACGCCGACCATTTCCCCTATCGCCAGATGGCGACGGCCCGCGGCGTGCGCCGCTCGCCGCTGCATGAGCACCTGAAGGCGCGTGGCGCGGTGTTTGGCGAAGTGGCGGGCTGGGAGCGCGCCAACTGGTTCGCCAACGAGGGACAGGAGCGGGAATACCGTTACAGCTGGAAGCGGCAGAACTGGTTCGAGAACCAGAAGCAGGAACACCTTGCCGTCCGCAATGGCGTCGGCCTGTTCGACATGACCTCCTTCGGCAAGATCCGCGTTGAGGGTCGCGATGCGCTCGCCTTCCTGCAACGCCTCTGCGCCAACCAGATGGACGTCGCCCCCGGCCGCATCGTCTATACCCAGATGCTGAACAACCACGGCGGCATCGAGAGCGACCTGACGGTGACGCGCCTTTCGGAAACCGCCTTCTTCCTCGTGGTGCCGGGCGCGACGTTGCAGCGCGACCTTGCCTGGCTGCGTAAGCATCTGAAGGACGAGTTCGTCGTCATCACCGATGTCACGGCGGCCGAAAGCGTGCTCTGCGTCATGGGTCCGAAAGCACGCGACCTCATGCAGAAGGTGAGCCCGAACGATTTTTCCAATGCGGCGCATCCTTTCGCGTCAGCGCGGCAGATCGAGATCGGCATGGGCCTCGCCCGCGCCCACCGCGTCACCTATGTCGGTGAACTCGGCTGGGAACTCTATGTCTCCACCGACCAGACGGCGCATGTCTTCGAGGCACTGGAGGAAGCCGGCGCCGATGTCGGCCTGAAACTCTGCGGCCTGCACACGCTGGATAGCTGCCGCATCGAAAAGGCCTTCCGCCATTTCGGCCATGATATTACCGACGAGGACCATGTGCTCGAAGCCGGTCTCGGCTTTGCGGTGCGTACCAAGAAGGGCGATTTCATCGGTCGTGATGCGGTGCTGCGCAAAGAAGAAGAGGGGCTGAAGCGCCGTATGGTGCAGTTCAAGCTTGCCGATCCAGAACCGCTGCTCTTCCACAACGAGGCTTTGGTGCGCGACGGAAAAATCGTCTCGACCATCACATCGGGCAACTACGGCCACCATCTCGGCGGCGCCATCGGCTTGGGCTACGTGCCGTGCGAGGGCCAGAGCGAGGCGGATGTGCTGGCCTCAAGCTACGAGGTCGAGATTGCCGGCGTGCGGGTGAAGGCGGAAGCCTCGCTGGCGCCGATGTATGACCCCAAGTCGGAAAGGGTACGCGCATGACCACGCTTGCCGAACGCCACCAGCGTTTTCACGACCTCCATCAGTCGGGTTGCTTCGTCATCCCGAACCCCTGGGATATCGGCTCCGCCCGCATGATGGCGGCGTCAGGGGCCGTGGCGCTCGCCACCACCTCCGCCGGTTTCGCCTTCACGCTCGGCCGGCCAGACATGGGCCGGGTGACACGCGACGAATCCTTGAAGCATGCGGAAGATCTCGTGCGCGCGACACCGCTCCCCGTCTCCGGCGATTTCGAGAACGGTTTTGCCGATGCGCCGGAGGATGTTGCCGAGACCATCCGGCTTGCCGCAGACGTCGGCCTTTCCGGCTGCTCGATCGAAGACACGCAGATGGTCGACGGCAATCCTGCCTATGGCTTCGATCTGGCCGTCGACCGCATCCGCGCTGCCGCCGATGCGGCCCGATCACTCGGCCGGCCCTTCATTCTCTGCGCGCGCGCCGACGGCGTGATGAACGGCGTCTACGATCTTGACGAGGCTATCCGGCGCATCCAGGCCTTCGAGAAGGCGGGCGCCGACCTGCTCTATGTGCCGGTGCCGCCGGGTGCCGAGGAACTGAAGCGCGTGGTGCAATCGGTCGCAAAGCCGGTCAATGCACTCGCCGCCGGGCCGTTGCGCCAGCTGACCGTGCCGCAACTGGCTGCCATGGGCGTGCGCCGCATCTCGCTCGGTTCGATGATCGCCCGCGTCACCCATGCGGCCATCGCCGAGCAGATGGAAGCCATCGTGAAGGATGGCAGTTTCGCAAAATTGTCCGCCGCTGCGTCGGGTGACCGGATCAACCAGATGCTTGTCACCGGCGCGGGGGAGACGGACGATATGTGACCAGGCAGTTTCGTTGTCAGGCAATGCGGGAGAAGTTCAAGATCTACTTCCGAGCCGTTTGATAGTGATTCACGAGACGTCTCTATCTAATTGTTAAGGCGGGAATTTTCGGATCCGTGTCAGCCGCCGCGACGGTCGAAATGGGTGCGCAGCGAGACGTGCGTCTGCACGGTCGCAATCCCCGGCGTCGTTGCGATCTGCCGGCGAACGGTGTCGAGTTCGGCGTTTGACGTGCATTCAACGAGCAGCATCAGGTCCGTCTGGCCAGCGAGTGACCAGCATGTCACAACATTCGGAATGCCGGTGAGATGCGGCACGATATGGTCGCAGTTGCGGCCCTGCTGGAAACCGATGGCGATCAACGCTTCCACGCCCGGCCGCTCCTTGTCGATACCGAGCCGCACCGTGTAGCCGGCGATCACGCCCTTCGCTTCCAGCCGCCGGATTCGCTCGTGCACGGCGCTGCGGGAGAGCCCGGTATGGCGCGCAAGTTCCACAAGGCTTTTTCGTGCATCGGCGCGAAGGGCCGCCAGCAGCAGTTTGTCTTTCTCGTCCAGTTCGTTCATCCGGAATTTTCCCCACTCGACCGGATGATTGTCCGGCAACCTGTCACCTTGCTGCGCGAAACCGGACAGAAAAGCAACTAGTCGTCGGTCATCGTTTCAAGGAGAGACCGATGCCCACCATACCGGAAAATGCCGTCCTGATCCCGATCGACATGCAGCGTGCCTTCGATGCCGCGCCCTGGCCGCGGCGCTGGAACGACCGACTGGATGAAAACGGCCTTGCCTTGCTTGCCGCCTGGCGGGACGCGAGGCGCCCGATCATCCATGTCCGCCATGACAGTGTCGAGCCGGGCTCGACGCTTCGGCCGGAGGCGCCGGGCAATGCGCTGCGACCCGGTTTTGCGCCGCAGGCCGGCGAACCGCTGGTGACGAAGAGTGTCAACGCCGCCTTCATCGGCACGGATCTCGATCTGCGCCTGCGCCGCCTCGGCGCGGACACGGTGGTGCTGTTCGGCATTTCGACGGATATGTGTGTGTCGACCAGCGTGCGCGTCGGCGCCAATATGGGCTACCGCGTCATCCTGGTTGAAGATGCCTGCGACTGCTTCGACCTGCCGGACGGCGAGGGCGGCACGATCCCGGCAAGGGATGTCCACCGCGCGCATGTCGCGACGCTCCGGCACGAATTCGCCACCGTGTTGCGGACGGCGGACCTTATCGCGGCCGTCTAGCGGACGACCGCGCGCACATCGCGGGCGCCGAAATCCCATTCGGGCGCCGTGACGGGGTTGAGGTCGCTGCCGGGGAAGACGGCGAAGGTGGTGAAGGGCTGGCTTTGGCCCGGCAGCACGCGCAGCACGATCAGCGCGCTGTCGCGGCCGACCTCCCGGCAGGTGCCGTTCGGGCAATCGGAAAGCACGACGTCGAGCCGGAAGGACTGCATGGGCGACGTGCCCTTGTTGGTGATGTTGCCGGTCACGCGAAAACTCGTCTTCGTCTGGCCGGCGGCCGCCTGCATGTCCGAAAGTTCGACCGTGTCTTCCGTGAGGACCGGCACCGTGGCGTTCGGCGTCACGGGCTCGCCGGACGGCGCGCGTTCATCGACGAACCAGATGAGAAGGGCGCTCGCCAGGCCAAGGGCCACCACGATGGTGAGGGCCGGCTCGACCCAGCTTTGAAAACGCCGGAAACGCAATGCGAGATACAGAATAGCCGCCGCCGCGACTGCAAATGCCCAGATCATTCAGGTCCTCCTGAATATGCTATAGCGTGCGCAGCGGGTGGCCGGAAGGTCAGATGCTTCACTTTGACTTGAGACTGATCCAGTAGGCGCCGTCGAAGGGCACGGCGGCGAAACGTTCGTTGATTTCCTTCAGTGTCTGGTCGGGATCGATATCGGCAAAGATATCCGGGCGCAGCCAATGCGCGAAGGCTTCCGCGGCAAGGATGTTGAGCGGCACGGCATTGAAGAAGTTCCAGAGGCCGTAGACGCGCTGTTCCTTCACAGCCTTGAGGTTCGCCAGGAACGGGCTTGCGACGGCGCGGGCGAGTGTCTCGCGTGCTTCGTTCGGATCGACGCCGGGGCCGATCGAAAACGAGCTGTAGGTGCCGCCCGGCGAGGCGGTGGCGATATAGGCGTCCGGATCGGCCGCGACGATGAACTCCGCGCTGACGATGCCACCCTGCGCCGGCAGGCTTTCAGCAATGTTGCGGCTGCCGGTGATGGCGATGAAGGCGCCGAGACCGCCAGTGCCGTAGGCGTAGCAGCACTTTTCCGGGTTCGGGAAGGCGTCCATCAGCACGGTCGGGCCGGGCTCGGGATGCTGGGCGACGCGATCGCGGATGCGCCTGACGCGCGCCTCGTAGAAGTCGGCGAAGGCGTTCGCCTGTTCCTCCCGGTTCAGCACCTGGCCGAGCAGGCGCATGTTGCCGGCAGTGTTGTTCAGCGCGTCGCTGTTGAAATCGACGACGACGACGGGCACGCCGCTTTGCTCGAGATAGGTGATCGCCTGCTTGCCGAGTTCGGTTTCGGCCTGCCAGTTGGCGAGGATGGCGAGGTCCGCCTTGAGCGACAGCACGGTCTCGAACGACACCGTGATGCCGTCGCCGATGATCGGCACCTCCTCGATTTTCGGGAACTTGTCCTTGAAGCGCGCGTAGATTTCCGGGTTGTCGCCCTTCATGTCATTGGCCCAGCCGGCGAGCAGGCTCACCGGATCGGGATGGATAAGCGAGAGCGCAACGAGGTTGAAGCCGCTGCCGAGCAGGATCGCCTTCGGTTCGGCCGGGATGGTGACCTCGCGGCCGAGCGCGTCCTTCACGGTCAACGGGTACTGCACGTCGGCGCGGGCGGGGAAGGCGGCCCACAGCAGAATGGAGGCGAGGAGAGTGAAGAGGCGTAGGGTCATTGTTTTCTCAGTTCCGGCAGGGCGCAGAGTTCGCCGCAGCCCGGAATGCCGGGCAGCATGTAGCGCAGGCAGCAGACCTTGCGGCGACAGTGGACGGCACCGGCCTCCAATTCGTGGCGCAGGCAGCCGTGGAAAGGGTTGCGGTTGCCATTGGCAAGCAGCGGGCAGTCGAAAAGCGGGCGTGACGGCCAATGGTCGTCGCCTTCGGACGGCGACCGATCGGTCGTGTTGAAGGCGTAGTCGATGTAGACGGCGGCGTTGTTCCAGGCAAGTTTCGGCGCGATGCCGGATTTTTCCTTGAGGAGGGCCACAGCGCGGGAAAGGTGGCAATCTACCAGCGGCGTGATGAGATCGACGAGGTCGCTGCCTTCGCTCCAGTCTCCCTCATGCGGCAGGCCGAAGGCGCGCGGCAAGCCGTCCTCGCCGATCGCGATGGTCATCTCCTCCAGGGCGATCGGCAGCGTCATCTCCGCCCGGCGCGCCACGACATAGGGGATCGTCAGCGCGGAAAAATAGTAAAGCGACCAGAAGGAGGCCGCCGCCCGCCGGTCGGCATTGCCGTGGCTTGCCGCATACCGGTCGAGCGTCTCGGCAAAGCCGTCTCCGGCCAGAAAGTCGCAAAGCGGCATGGCGCCCTCAAGGTCCGACGAGAGCATCATCTTCTCGCCGCACCAGGCATGTTCACCGGTAAAGACCGCCTTCAGGCCGTTGGGCCTGAAGGCGGTCTCGCCGTCCTGGGAGGAATGGATCGTCAAGGGCTTACCACGAATATTTCAGACTACCGATGACCGTGCGGCCCTGGTCACGATAGCAATAGCCGGCCGAGCATACGGAGTCGCGGCGGTTGAAGAGGTTCGTCGCGTTGACTTGAAGCTTCAGGCCTTCGAAGTCCTTGTTGATCGCGGCGAAATCGTAGGAGATCGATGCATCGACGAGGGCGCGTGAACTGTTCGTGGTCTTGTTTTCGTCGTCACCGAAGCTCGAACCCAGGAAGCGCACGCCCGCGCCGATGCCGAGACCGGCCAGTGCACCGTCTTCCGGCATGTCGTAGTGTGCCCAGAGCGACGCCATGTGGTTCGGCACGGAAGAGACCTCTTTTCCGACAGTGCCGGTCGGGCCGTCGAGGATTTCGGTCTGCGTGTAGGTGTAGGACGCGATCAGCGAAAGGCCGTTGTCCAGCGAGGTGTTAGCCTCGAATTCGAAGCCGCGCGAGCGGATCTCGCCGCGCTGGACCTGTGCATTGGTGACGGTGCCGTCTGGCAGTGTCACGACTTCATAATACAGGCTGTTCTTCTGATCGATGTTGAAGAGGGCGGCCGTCAGCAGCGTGTTGCTGTTCGGCAGCAGATACTTCACGCCGATTTCCTGCTGTTCGCTTTCCGTCGGCTTGAAGGGATCGCGTGTTGCGACGTCCACGCCGCCATTCGGCGAGAAGGCGGTCGAGTAGCTGGCATAAGGCGTGATGCCCCATTCCGTTTCATAGGTCACGCCGGCACGCCACGTGAAGGCACGGTCCTTCTGGTTGGTCGTGCTCAAGGCGCCGGAGGCCAGATCAGTATCGTCGGTATCCGTCGATACCCAGTCGTAGCGGCCGCCCAGCGTGAGGGTAAGCGCGTCGTAACGAATCTGATCCTGAAGGTAGAGGCCGGTGATGAACTGGTCCTGCACGGTCTTCGTCTGGAAGGCGATCGGATCAACGGGCCGGCCCGCCGTCGGGTTGTCGGTGTCGATCGGCGGTGCGGTGCCGTAGCCGTTGAGCGACTTCCAGTAGATCTTGGTCAGATCGATGCCGCCCAGCATGGTGTGTTCCAGCGCGCCTGTCGCGAACTTCGCTTCGAGCTGGTTGTCGATCGTGTAGGTGTTCAGCCACTCTTCGTAGGTGCCGGCCGTGCCTTCGAGAAGGGTCGGGTCGTCCTTGTTCCGCTCGGACGCGAATGCCCAGTCGGCGTCGATGTTGAGCCTGGATGCGCGGGCGTTCTGGCGGAAGACGAAGACATCGTTGAGGCGGTGTTCAAATTCGTAGCCGATGCGGCCCTGGTCCTGGATGGCATCGTTGAAGGCTGGATTGCCAGCGAAGATGTCGGTGACCTTGCCGGCAGCGCTGTCGAAGAAGTAAGCCGCCGTGCCGCCGGTCTCGGTGCGGGAGTATTCGCCGAGGATGGTGAGCTTCGTGTCCTCGTCCGGCTTCCAGGTAAAGGCCGGTGCGATGTAGGCGCGATTATCCGGAACGCCGACCTGTTCGGTATCCGAATCGCGGAGCAGACCGGTCAGGCGATAGTAGAACGGGTCTTCCTCGTTGACCGGGCCGGAAAAATCGAACTGGCCCTGGTAGCGATCGTGGCTGCCATATTGCACCTGTACCTCGCGCAAGGCCTCTTCCGTCGGGCGCTTGCTGATGAGGTTGTAGAGGCCGCCGGCGCCGGCAGGCCCGTACAGCGCGGAGGAGGGGCCGCGCAGAATCGAGACGCCTTCGAGGCCGTAAGGCTCCGTCTTGAAGAGCGAGGAGCCAAAACCGGGCTGGCGCAGGTTGTCGCGGAAGATGCCGGTATAGGTCACGTCGAAGCCGCGCAGCGTGAAGCTATCGAAGCGCGGGTCGAAGCCGTAGCCGCCGACACGGGTGCCGGGCGTATAGGCGATGGTGTCGAGCAGCGTCTGGGGATTGCGGTCTTCCAACTGCTGCTTGGTGACCGAGGAGATCGACTGCGGCGTCTGGATGAAAGGCGTATCCGTCTTCGCGCCGGTCGCGCTGCTCTTGCCGACATAACCATCGGCCGTGATCACGCCGCCGCTGCCGCCGTTGATGACGATTTCTTCGAGAACGGTCGCGCCGCCATCCGTCGCGGGTGCTGCCTGATCCTGCGCCATAGCGACAGTGGCGAGCGTAAGGAGCGAGGTGCCGGCGAGGGCTAGGTGAGACATCGTGCGGAAACGGTTGGGCATGCGGATCACTTTCTGACGGGACGATCAATAACATGACCGTTTTCATCAGGATTAAAGGCGTCCGCAACAAATTATATGACTAAACTACTCATGTTTAAGTCCGTGTTGCGCGATTGCAACGCGGACTGTCGATGGCCTGCACTCAGAAGGCGAGGCTGCCCGCCATGAATGCAAGCACAACGAAAATAAAGAAGATGACGAGGGCGATCGCGAAAAGAACCTTGGCGATGGTGGCTGTCGCGGCCGAGACGCCGGAGAAACCCAGGAAGCCGGCGATCAGCGAGATAACGAGGAAAATCAGTGCCCATTTCAGCATGGCGGTGCCTCCGATGATGTCGGAAGAAGACGCGCGACGGGTGAAATTGTTCCAAAAATGGCAATCTCCCGGAGCGCGGAGAACACTCCGGGAGAGGCCGCGCGGGCGGCCGACGGCTCGAGGGTCAGCCGTGGTTGATCATGACGTGGCGCACGGCGGTGTAGTCCTCCAGCGCGTAGATCGACATGTCCTTGCCGTAGCCCGACTGCTTGACGCCGCCATGCGGCATTTCGGTCGTCAGCATGAAGTGCGTGTTGATCCAGGTGCAGCCATATTGCAGGCGGGACGCCGCCTTCATCGCCTTGCCGATATCCTTCGTCCAGACGGAGGAGGCGAGGCCGTAGTCGCTGTCGTTCGCCCAGGTGATCGCCTGGTCGGCTTCGGAGAAACGGGTGACCGAGACGACGGGGCCAAAAACCTCGCGGCGGACGATCTCGTCGTCCTGCGTGGCACCGGCCACCACCGTCGGCTGGAAGAAATAGCCGTCGTCGCTGCCGGTCCGCCCACCCGCGGTGATCTCGATGTGCTTTACCTCCGCGGCGCGTTCGACGAAGCTTGCCACGCGGTCGCGCTGTCGCTTGGAGATCAGCGGGCCGATCTCGTTCAGTGTGTCGTCCGGGTCGTTGTACTTGATGGTCGAGACGGCGGCGGAGAGGTCGGCAACGAGCTTTTCGTAGATGCCGTCCTGCGCATAGATGCGGCAGGCGGCGGTGCAGTCCTGCCCGGCATTGTAGTAGCCGAAGGCGCGGATGCCGGCGACGACGGCGTCGATATCCGCATCATCGAAGACGACGACCGGGGCCTTGCCGCCGAGTTCGAGATGCGTGCGCTTGACGGTCTTTGCCGCCGCCGCCAGCACCTTCTTGCCGGTCGCGATGTCACCGGTGATCGACACCATGTTGATCTTCGGATGGTTGATCAGCGTATTGCCAACCGTCTCGCCGCGGCCGAGCACGATATTGACCACGCCCTCCGGCAGGATGTCGGCCAAGAGCTTCGCCATCTTCAGCGCCGTCAGCGGCGTCTGCTCGGAAGGCTTGAAGACGACGGTGTTGCCGCCGGCAATCGCCGGCGCCAGCTTCCAGGCCATCATCATCAGCGGATAGTTCCACGGCGCAATCGAGCCGACGATGCCGATCGGGTCACGGCGGACCATCGAGGTGAAGCCCGGCAGGTATTCGGCGGCGACCGGCGCCTGCAGCGTGCGGATTGCACCGGCGAAGAAGCGCCAGCAATCGACGATGGCCGGCAGTTCGTCGTTGCGGGCCGCGTTGATCGGCTTGCCGCAGTTCAGCGATTCCAGCGCGGCAAAGGCATCGGCGTCCTTTTCGATGGCGTCGGCGATCCGCAAGAGATAGCCGGAGCGCTCGGCGGGCGTGGTGGTCGCCCAGGAGACGAAGGCCTTTTCGGCGGCGTCCACGGCAGCGTCGATTTGCGCGTAGGAAGCCTCCGGCAGGTCGACGATCTTGCCGCCGGTCTTCGGGTTCAGGATGTGCTCTTCCGCCTCGGTGCCGGCTTCGAAGCGCGAGCCGATCAGCATCTGGGTGTCCATCTTGGTTCTCCCTATCGTTGGTTCATTTGCCGGCGCCGGCAATCTGGTCGCCGTCGCGGGTGAGGTAGTAGGCGCCGAGGATCGGCAGGAAGGTGAGGAGCACGACCACCATGGCGACGACGTTGGTCACCGGGCGCTGCCGTGGGCGGACAAGCTCTTCGAGCATCCAGATCGGCAGGGTCGATTGCTGGCCGGCGGTAAAGGTTGTCACGATCACCTCGTCGAAGGAGAGCGCGAAGGCGAGCATGCCGCCGGCGAGCAGCGCCGTGCCGATGTTCGGCAGGATGATGTAGCGGAAGGTCTGGAAACTGTCGGCGCCGAGGTCCATCGACGCTTCGATCAGCGAGCCCGAGACGCGGCGGAAGCGGGCGACGGCATTGTTGTAGACCACCACGACGCAGAAGGTCGCGTGGCCGAGCACGATCGTCCAGAACGAGAAGGGGATTTCCGCGAAGGAGAAGGCGGAGCGCAGCGCGATGCCGGTGATGATGCCGGGCAGAGCGATCGGCAGGATGACGAGCAGCGAGACCGTCTCGCGGCCGAAGAATTTCGTGCGGGAGACCGCGGCGGCGCAGAGCGTTCCGAGCACCAGGGCGATGGCCGTCGAGATGGCCGCGACGCGCACGGACAGCCCCATCGCGGCCCAGACGTCCGGCCGGTTCCAGGTCACCGCGAACCATTGCAGCGTATAGCCCGGCGGCGGGAACTGGTAGCTCTTCTCCTCCGTCGTGAAGGCATAGAGGAAGATCAGCAGGATCGGCAGGTGCAGGAAGGCGAGGCCGGCACCGGCGGCGATCTTCAGGCCAAGGGGGGCGGAGGTGTTCTTGTCAGAGCGCATCGAAGGCTCCCTGTCGCTTGGCCATCCAGAGATAGAGACCCATGATGACGATCGGCACGACGGTGAAGGCGGCGGCCAGCGGGATGTTGCCGGCCGTGCCCTGCTGGGCATAGACCGCCTGGCCGATAAACAGCCGCGACGAGCCGATGATCTGCGGGATGATGTAGTCGCCCAAAGTCAGCGAGAAGGTGAAGATCGAGCCGGCGATGATGCCGGGCAGCGCCAGAGGGAACAGCACGTATCGGAAGGTCTGGGAGGGTTTGCCGCCGAGATCGGCCGACGCCTCGATCAGGTTGCCCTGCACGCGCTCCAGCGCCGCCTGGATCGGCAGGATCATGAAGGGCATCCAGACATAGATGAAGACGATGAAGGTGCCGGTGTAGCTGATCGACAGCGATGAGCCGCCGACGACGGGAAGCGACAGCCACGCCTCAAGCAGCCAGAGCAGGTGCAGTTTGGCGAGCGCCCAGGTGACGATGCCTTCCTTGGCGAGGATCAGCTTCCAGGCGTAGACCTTGACCAGATAGCTCGACCACAGCGGCAGCATGACGCCGAGATAGAAGATGACCTTCCATTTCCCCTTGGCATAGCGTGCCGCATAGTAGGCGATCGGGAAGGCGATGATGGCGGAGGCGAGCGTCACCAGCGCGGCCATGACGACGGTGCGCAGGATGATATCGAAGTTCGACGGGATGAGCAGCTGCCTGTAGGTGGCGAGCGTGAACTCGTAGTTGATCAGCCCGGAAAAATCGTCGATCGAAAAGAAGCTCTGCAGGAGCAGTGCAAAGAGCGAACCGAGATAGATGACGCCGAGCCAGAGCAGCGGCGGCGTCAGCATCAGCAGCAGCAGGATTTTCGGGTTGCGCCAGAAGAAATCCGAAAGCCGTCCGGTGAGGCCTTCGCGGCGCGCAAGGATGGAGGTGTCCGCCACGGTGCTCATGGGGTGGCGTCCATCTGGTGCAGGTCTTCCGGCAGGAAGGAGAGGGTGACCGTCTCGCCCTGCACTGGCACGGCAAGCGAGGCCGGCACCATGGCGGCGACGCGCGCACCCACCGCTTCCACGGTCACGCGGTTCGCCGCGCCGAGGAAGCTGGTCGCAACCACGCGGCCGGAAAACGGCTTGCGGCCCGGGCCGTCGCCGAGCGTGACGTCCTCCGGCCGCAGGCTGGCGTGGCTGTTGCCGAAGCCGAGGCTTGCCACGAAATCCGGCGGCAGCACATTGGAGGAGCCGACGAAATCGGCGACGAAGCGCGTCTTCGGCCGCTTGTAGACCTCTTCCGGCGTGCCGAGCTGCTGGATCTTGCCGTCGTTGAAGACCGCGATGCGATCGGCCATCGACAGCGCCTCGCCCTGGTCGTGGGTGACGAAGATGAAGGTGATGCCGAGCGATTTTTGCAGCGACTTCAGTTCTTCCTGCATCTGCTCGCGCAGCTTGAGGTCAAGCGCGCCGAGCGGCTCGTCGAGCAGCAGCACACGGGGGCGGTTGACGAGGGCGCGGGCGAGCGCCACACGCTGCCGCTGGCCGCCGGAAAGCTGGCCGGGCCGGCGGGTGCCGTAGCCGGGCAATTTGACCATGGCAAGCGCCTCTTCCGCCGCCTTCAGGCGCTCCGCCTTGCCGACACCTTTGACCATCAGCCCGTAGGCGACATTTTCGAGGATCGAGAGGTGCGGGAAGAGGGCGTAGTCCTGGAACACCGTGTTGACGTTGCGCCGGTAGGGCGGCACGCCTTCCGCCGTCTCGCCAAAGATCTCGATATGGCCTGATGTCGGTTGCTCGAAGCCCGCCATCAGGCGCAGGCACGTCGTCTTGCCGGACCCGGACGGCCCGAGCATCGCGAAGAACTCGCCCTCGGCAATGGCGAGGTCCACGCTGTCAACGGCGCGCACGGCGCCGAAATGGCGGGAGACTTGCTGGAAGAGGACGGCGGTCATGGGGGCTCCCGGGGAGTTTGCGTTTTGCCCCTCATCCGCCTGCCGGCACCTTCTCCCCGCAAGCGGGGCGAAGGAGGCATGAGGATGCGTTTTCCGCTGCAGGCCTGTTGCCGCAAAGCGAAGCTATCTTGGGGCACGTTCCCTCTCCCCGCTTGCGGGGAGAGGGTTAGGGTCAGGGGCTATTGCAGCTTCAGCGGCCGCCGATCACGCCGATATAGTCGGAGACCCAGCGGTGGTAGGGCACGCATTCGCCCTGGCTTTCGCATTTCGAAACCGGCGTGCGCCAAAAATTGATCTTCTCGAAGTTGTCGAAGCCATTGGTCTTGCAGCCTTCGTCGGTCAGGAGCGCGTTGCCCTTGCAGGCGGCCGGAACCGAGGGGACCGCGCCGAACCAGGCGGCCGCATCACCCTGCACCTTGGCGGACAGCGAATGTTCCATCCACATATAGGCGCAGTTCGGATGCTGGCTTTCGGCATGCAGCATGGTCGTATCCGACCATCCGGTGACGCCCTCTTCCGGGAAGGTCGAGGCGATCTTCTGCTTTTCCGCCTGCATCAGGTTGACCTGGAACGGCCAGGAACCGGAAGCGACCACGCCTTCGTTCTTGAAGTCGTCGATCTGGATCATCGCATCGTGCCAGTAGCGGCCGACCAGCGTGCGTTGGACACGCAGCAGGTCGAGGGCGGCCTTGTACTGGTCTTCGTTGAGTTCATAGGGATTCTTGATGCCGAGTTCCGGCTTGTGCGCCATCAGGTATTGCGCGGCATCGGCAATGTGGATCGGGCCGTCATAGGCCTGTACGCGGCCCTTGTTCGACTTGCCGTCGGGCAGCGTCATTTCTTCGAAAACGACGTTCCAGCTCTTCGGCGCTTCGTCCTTGAAGGCGTCCGTGTTGTACATCAGCACGTTCGGACCCCAGAGATAGGGCGTGCCGTAGTGAACGCCGTTCACCGTGTTCCAGGGCGCATTCTGCAGGCGCTCGTCGACGGTCTTCCAGCTCGGAATGAGGTCGGTGTTGATCGGCTGGACGCGCTTGCCGGCGACGAGGCGCAGCGACGCGTCGCCCGAGGCGGTGACGAGGTCGAAGCCGCCTTCGTTCATCAGCGCGACCATTTCGTCGGAGGTCGCCGCGGTCTTCACGGAAACCTTGCAGCTCGTTTTCTTCTCGAATTCGGTGACCCAGTCGTAGTTCTTGTCGGTCTCGCCGCGCTCGATGTAACCGGCCCAGGCGACGATCGAAACCTCGCCTTCGCCGGCACCGAGTTCCTTCAGGGGCTCCTGGGCGAGGGCGGATGCGGTGAAGGCGAGCGAAAGGGTAAGCGCGGTGCAGGAATGCAGAAGTCGCTTCATGACAGTCTCCCGGTTTGATCCGCTTGGTGCGGTATTGTTCCCGAGAGAAAAGGTGCCGCGATTTCGCCGCTTTCGCAAATTCATTAATCAGAATGTCGCTATCGGAAATTCCGAAAGCGACAGAATCTACGGGCCTGAAGCTTGCTGACGGACGGCTTGTATGAAGCCGTCGACATCCGGGTTCTGCCGGATTTCGAAGCCGCAGCGCAGGAAGCACGCCAGACTCGCGGAATTGTCCGGATCTATACGCGCATCGAGGATCATGTAGGTCTTTCCAGGTCCCGCCAGGAACGTTGAAAGCACGGCCGTTCCTATGCCGCAGCCTCGCAGATCTGGCCGCACGGCGAGTTCGATGTACCCATGCTCACCATCCCTATCAACTTGGATCTCGGCTATGGCTTCGTCGGACCGATAGGCCATCCAGCACCGAGCAGTGTCCCCGTTTGTCACATAGGCGAACCACTCGTCATCGGGAAAGGAAAGGCGACGCAACAGTTCCTTATCTTCGAACCACTTGCGGAGTGTCAAAAGGTCGTCGCGAGTGAAGAGAAGGAAGACGACCTGCATCGGCTACCGTCCCCGCCCACCCCGTAGCGCTTCCGCCAGCCCGACGAAATCCCGCGCCGCCTGCGGCAGGCTGGAGCCCTTGCGCCAGACCATGCCGACCTGCACGACTGGCAGTGCGCCGGAGACGTCGCGGCTTTCGATGCGGTCGCCTTCCAGCGACCAGGGGCGATAGACGAGATCGGGCAGAAGCGCGATGCCGGCGCCGGTGGCCACCAGGCTGCGCACGGCTTCCACCGAGCGGGTGCGGAAGGCGACATGGGGGCGGGCGCCGAGGGCCGATAGGAGTTTGCCGGTGTTCTCCTCGATTTCGTCGACCGTCAGCATGATCAGCGGTTCCTTGGCGATATCGCTGACGGAGATGATATCGGCAGAGACGAGGGGATGGCCGATCGGCAGCCAGAGCCGATAGGGCGACGTTTCGATGATTTCCGCCTGGAGCGCCATGCGGTCGCGCAGGTTCGAGATGACCATGACGGCAACGTCCAGTTCGCCGCCGACCAGCAGGTGTTCCAGATAGGAGCCGTTGTCTTCGATGGCGCTGACGTCGATGCCCGGAAAGGCCCGGCGGTAGCGCGAGAGCAGGTCGGAGAGCACGTAGCCGGCGACGAGCGAGGTGACGCCGAGATTGAGCTGGCCCTTTTCCGCCATACGGTTGTCGGAGAAGGAGCGGCGAGCGTCGGACACGTCGGCGAGAATCTTTGTCGCGTGGCGCAGGAACTGGTGGCCGTTGTGCGTCGTCGTCAGGCCGCGCGGATGGCGATCGAAAAGCTCGACGCCGAGATCCGATTCGAGTTCCTTGATCGCCTCGGTGATCGAGGATTGCGAGATCGACAGGTTCTGAGCGGCCCGGGTGACGGAACCCTGCTCCGCGACGGCGACGAAATATTGCAATTGCCGGAAGGTGAATGCCATGCCGTCAGTTAATATGGCCAGCTCGAGCGAGGCAAGCGGCGAAAATTCCTTGGGAAAGCCGCGGACAAGACAGGCGCCGTCGCACGACCTTGTTATGGTAGCCGCAACTGACGAGGAGCCGCGATGACCGAACGCCCCATGCCGACCGAGGAGGGCATTCTGGCCTTCCATAAGCGTTGCGAGGATTTCTATCCCGCCGATGCCGTCGATGCGGACATTACCCAGCAGCGCGCCTGGTACGATGCGCTCTGCGCTGCCTTCGATGCCCCGCCGCCGGCGGGCATGGTCAAGGAGGATGGCTGGGTGGCGGAGCGCATACCGGTGCGCCGCTATCGGCCGGCCACAGTCACGACGGCAACGCGGCTGTTCTATATTCACGGCGGTGGTTTTGTCGTTGGCTCGCTCAACAGCCACGATGCGATCTGCGCCGAGATCGCCGAGGCGGCGGGGGCGGAGCTTGTTTCCGTTGATTATCGCCTGTCGCCCGAACATGTCTGGCCCGCCGCCTTCGATGATTGCTGGGCTGTCCTGATCGAGCTTTTGCTGGAGGAGCGCCGGGTCGTCGTGATCGGCGACAGCGCAGGTGGCAATCTTGCGGCCGGCATCGTGCTGAAGGCGCGGGACGAGGGACTGAAGGGTGTCGTCGGGCAGGCGCTGATCTATCCCGGCCTTGGCGGCGATCTTGTCTCCGGTTCCTATGAGGAGATGGCCAACGCACCCGGCTTATCGACCGCGGATACGGCCTATTACCGCACGATCTACCAGGCGCCGGAGGATGCGGCGCACGCCTTTCCGCTGCGGTCGGAAAATCTTGCCGGATTGCCGCCCGCCTTCATCACCGGCGCCTATTTCGATCCGCTGCGCGACGACGCGCGGGCCTATGCCGCTCGGCTGATTCTTGCCGGCGTACCGGTGGAGTACCGCGAGGAGAAGCAGATGATTCACGCATGGCTGCGCGCGCGCTTCATGAGCGAGGGTGCGAAGGCAGGCTTTGCCGCGCTCTGCGATGCCGTGCGCCGGATGGCGAAGCCATGAGCGGCGTTACCGACCTGGACGACCTGTTGGCGACCATGGAGCCCACCCTGGTCGAGGGCATTTTCGTCTATGCCAGTGTGCTGGCCGACGATTTGGCAAACCACCTTTCCCGCCGGCCGATCGGCCTCTTCCGGGAGGAGGAAGGTATCACGCTGATCTTGCCGGTCGACGCCGCCGAAGGGTTGGCGGCAAGCCCGCCGATGCGCATGATCACGCTGACCGTGCATTCCTCGCTGGAAGCCGTCGGTTTGACGGCGGCCTTCGCCACGGCGTTGACGGTAGAGGGCATCAGCGCCAACGTGGTTGCCGGCTACCATCACGACCATATATTCGTTCCCGAGCGGGATGCCGAACGGGCGCTCGAAACGCTGAAGGCCTTGTCCCGGGCGGCGCGTGAAAAGGGAGATGCGTGATGAATGTTCTGCGCTTTGCAGGTGTCGCTCTGGCTTTCGGGATGTTTGCGGTGGGGCAGCCGGTCTCCTTTGCCGAGGATGCGGCAGTGCCCATCCCCGCCTGCGCCTTGTCGGGCTCGAAGAGCGTCTTCATCGGCGGTGCGCCGGCTCTTCGGCTCTCCGACGTGGTGAATTGCCCGCCGGAACTCTACGAGATCGTACCGAGCATCATGATCGAGGGCCAGCCCATGGTGAAGTTCCGCACCGGTGTCGGCGAGAAGGGCAATTGCACGGCGCGGGGCGATGAAACGGTGAGTGTTGAAGGTGGATCCGCCAGCCGTCTTGGCGATGTGACCTGCACGCAGAATTGAGTGAAGGGCGGTTTGGCCGAGAAAGCCATCCTACCCTCGACGTCATCCTCGGGCTCGACCCGAGGATCCACGTCCCACTGCATAGCTTGAGTTTGTGGCATGGATCCTCGGGTCGAGCCCGAGGATGACGAGTAGAGAGGCTTGCGGGCGCTCCAAAGAAAAACGGGCGACCGAGGCCGCCCGCTTTGTTCAATTGCCAGCGCTTTCCATGCGCCGGGTCGTCAGCACCTTCTCCAGCCAGCCGATCTCCATCTCGGGAACGGATTTCAGGAGCAGGTCGGTGTAGTCGTCGAAGGGTGGCGAGAGCACCGTCGATTTCGGGCCGAAGCGGACGAGTTTTCCCCGGTGCATCACGGCCACGCTATCGGCGATGGCGCGCACGATGGCGATGTCGTGGGTGATGAACATGTAGGAGACGTGGGTCTCGTCCTGGAGTTTCAACAGCAGCTTCAGGATGCCTTCCGCCACCAGCGGGTCGAGGGCGGAGGTTGGCTCGTCGCACAGGATAAGTTCCGGCTTTGCCGCGAGCGCACGCGCGATCGCCACGCGCTGCTTCTGGCCGCCGGACAGTTCTGCCGGGTAACGGTCGGCGAAGCGGCCGCCCATTTCGATCTGCTCCAAGAGTTCCTTCACCCGCTCGGTCTTCTGCTGGCCGCGCATGCCATAGTAGAAGGTGAGCGGACGGCCGACGATGTCGCGCACCGTCTGGCGGGGGTTCATCGCGGTGTCGGCCATCTGGTAGATCATCTGGACGCGGCGCAGTTCGTCGTTCGACCGGCCCTTCAGCGCCTTCGGCAAGGGCTTGCCGTCGAAGCTGATCGTGCCCTCCTGCGGGGGAAGCAGGCCGGTGATGACGCGGGCGAGGGTGGATTTTCCCGAGCCCGATTCCCCTACCACCGCCAGCGTCTGGCCCTTTGGCAGGTGCAGGGAAACGTTCTGCAGCACCTTGAAGCCGTTGGAATAGCCGGCGGTGATGTTGTCGACCTTCAGAAGCGTATCCGACTGGTCGGGCGCCTCCTCGCGTTTGGTGCCGCGCACATTGACCAGCGCGCGGGTATAGTCCTGCGTCGGCGCCTCGATGATCTGCTTTACCGAGCCGTATTCCACCATCTTGCCATGCCGGAGCACCAGGATGTCGTCCGTGATCTGCGCCACGACCGCAAGGTCGTGGGTGATGTAGAGCGCGGCCGTATGCGTCTCTTCGATGGCATGCTTGATCGCGGCAAGCACGTCGATCTGCGTCGTCACGTCGAGCGCTGTGGTCGGCTCGTCGAAGACGATGAGTTCCGGGTTCGGGCAGAGCGCCATGGCGGTCATGGCGCGCTGGAGCTGGCCGCCGGAGACCTGGTGCGGATAGCGCTGGCCGAAGGTTTCCGGGCTTGGCAGGCCGAGCACCTTGAACAGGTAGAGCGCGCGCTTTTCCGCTTCCGCACGGGTCATGATGCCGTGTTTCAGCGAGGCCTCGATCACCTGCTCGCCGAGCCGGTGGGCGGGGTTGAAAGCTGCTGCCGCTGATTGCGCGACGTAGCAGACCTTGCAGCCGCGTACCTTGCGGATGCCGTTGGGGCCGAGCTTCAGCAGGTCCTGCCCGTTGAGCAGCACCTCGCCGCCGGTGATGCGCACCCCGCCGCGCCCATAGGCGAGTGCGGTGAGGCCGATCGTCGATTTGCCGGCACCGGATTCGCCGATGAGGCCGAGCACCTTGCCCTTTTCGACATTGAAGGACACGCCTTCGACGAGGGTGACGGTGCGCGGCGGCTCGCCCGGCGGGTAGCTGGTCGCCTCGATCTTCAGATTCTTGACGGAAAGCAGATCAGGCATCGCCGCGCCCTCCCTTGAGGCTCGAGGTGCGTTTCATCAGCCAGTCGACGACGAGGTTGACGCAGATGGCCAGCCCCGCAATCGCACCGCCCGGAATAAGGGCGGCGGAAATGCCGAAGATGATGCCGTCCTTGTTGTCCTTTACCATGCCGCCCCAATCCGCCGCCGGCGGCTGGATGCCGAGGCCGAGGAAGGAGAGGGTGGAGAGGAACAGGATCGAGAAGGCGAAGCGCAGGCCGAATTCGGCCAAGAGCGGCGAGAGCGTGTTGGGCAGGATTTCGCGAAAAATGATCCAGCCGGTGCCTTCGCCGCGCAGACGCGCCGCTTCCACGAACTCCATGACCGCGACATCGAGCGCGACGGCGCGGCCGATGCGGTAGACGCGGGTACTGTCGAGGACCGCCATCACGAGGATGAGGATCCAGAGCTGCTGGGGAAGAACGGCCAGCACGACGAGGGCGAAGATCAAGGTCGGGATCGCCATCATCAGGTCGTTGAAGCGCGAGAAGGCCTGGTCGATCAGTCCGCCCGTGACGGCGGCCGTGAAGGACAGGAGCATGCCGAGCGAGAACGAGAGCACGGTTGCGGCCAACGCCACGAAGATCGTGGTGCGGGCGCCGAAGATCAGACGCGAGAAGAGGTCGCGGCCGAGATTGTCGGTGCCAAGCAGGTAATCGCCGCCGATCGGCTCCCAGACGGAGCCGACGATCTGGCTCTCGCTATAGGGGGCGATGATGGGGGCGAAAAGGGCGCAGAAGAGGGCAAGGGCGATGCCCAGAATGCCGACCCAGGCGCTGACGGGGATACTGGAAAGTCTCATCGCGGATGCCTCAATCTGGGGTTCGCGATGATCGCAAGGATATCGGCGAACATGTTGAGGAAGATGTAGAAGGCGGCGAAGATCAGGCCGCAGGCCTGCACCACCGGCATGTCACGCACCGTCACGGCGTCGACCATATACTGGCCCATGCCGGGATAGACGAACACCACTTCCACGACGACGACGCCGACGACGAGATAGGCGAGGTTGAGCGCGATGACGTTGATGACCGGCGCCAAGGCGTTCGGTGCTGCATGTTTTGCGATGACGCGAAGGCTGCCGAGACCCTTGAGTTCGGCCGTCTCCACATAGGCGGACGACATGACGTTGAGGATGGCTGCGCGCGTCATGCGCATCATGTGGGCGAGCACGACGAGGACGAGGGTTGCCGTTGGCAGTGCAATGGCGGAAAGCCGCTGGCCGATGGTCATGCTTTCATAGACCGTCGCCGGGAAGGTGGCGACGCCGAGCTGCACGGCGAAGAACAGGATCAGCAGGTAGCCGACGAAGAACTCGGGAAGCGAGATCGCCGCCAGCGAGATGACGTTGATGATCTTGTCGGGCAGGCGGTTTCGGTATTGCACGGCGAGCATGCCGAGCCCGACCGCGAGCGGAACCGAGATGATGGCTGCAAAGAAAGCGAGGAACAGCGAATTGCCGAGGCGCTTGCCGATCTGTTCGCTGACCGAGTTTTTCGAGGCCCAGGAACTGCCGAAATCACCCTGGATGGCGCCGCCGAGCCATTTGAAGTAGCGGGTGGTGGCCGGCTGGTCGAGGCCGAGATCCTTGCGGATGTTCTCGATGGCCTGTGGCGTGGCGGACTGGCCGAGATAGGTCGTGGCGAAGTCGCCGGGCAGGGCTTCCACGCCCCCGAAGATCATCAGGGACACGGCGAAGAGCAAGGCCACGCTGAGCGCAAGGCGTTGCAGGATGAGCGCAGCGAGCGGGCTGCTCTTGCTGAGTTTCGCCCAGAACGAAGGGGTCACTTCGTTGATGGGGGCTCCAGTGGACGCAACCGACCCGGCAACGCCGACAGACTGCGGGGCTTCGCCCGCAGCCGTCGTTGCTGTCAGCTCCGGACCGTGCGCCGGTCCGCGGCCGGTCATCAGGCGTCGAGCCACACGCGGGTTGCGACGAAGCCGTTCGACATGTCGTTGCCGATATCGTGCACGTAACCCTTCACCTGCTTGCCGCAGGCGTTCACGAAGTCGTTGAACATCGGCAGGATGAGGCCGCCTTCGTCACGCACCATCATGGCCATGGCGCGGTACATGTCCTTGCGCTTGGCTTCGTCGAGTTCTGAGCGGGCTTCGAGCACCATCTTGTCGAAGTCTTCGCGCAGGAAGCGCGTGTCGTTCCAGTCGGCCTTCGAGAGATAGGCGGTCGAGTACATCTGGTCCTGCGTCGGACGGCCGCCCCAATAGGAGGTCGAGAACGGCTGCACGTTCCAGACGTTCGACCAGTAGCCGTCGCCGGGTTCACGCTTCACTTCGATCTCGATGCCGGCCTTCTTGGCGCTCTCCTGGTAGAGAACGGCCGCGTCCACGGCGCCCGGGAAGGCGACGTCCGAGGTGCGCAGCAGGACCGAGCCGCTGTGGCCCGACTTCTTGTAGTGGAAGGCGGCCTTGTCCGGATCGTAGGCGCGCTGCTCGATGCCTTCCGGGAAGAGGGCATAGGTCTCGTTGATCGGGAAGTCGTTGCCGACCTTGCCGTAACCGCCGAGCACCTTTTCCAGCATCGTCTCACGGTCCATCGCATATTTCAGGGCGAGGCGGAGATCGTTGTTGTCGAACGGCGCCGTGTTGCAATGCATGATGAACACGTAGTGGCCGCGGCCGGAGGTGGAGAGGATTTCCACGGTCGGCGCACGCTTCAGGAGATCAACGGTCTTCGGGTCGACGCGGTTGATATAGTGGACCTGGCCGGAGGAGAGGGCGGCGATACGGGCCGTCGCGTCGTTCATCGCGATCATTTCGACCGTATCGACATAACCGCGGTCCTGGCGCCAGTCATCCTTGTTGCGCTCGAAGGTGGCGCGTACGCCGGCTTCGAAACTGGTGACCTTGAAGGGGCCGGTGCCGATCATCGCGTTCGGATCGTCGAGACCGCCATTCGGCTGGATGACGAGGTGGTAGTCGGTCAAAAGCAGCGGCAGGTCGGCATTGCCTTCCGAAAGTACGAGGACAAGCTTGTCGCCGTCGGCCTTGATTTCCTTGATCGACTTCATGACGCCGAGTGCGCCCGATTCCGACTTCTCATCGGTGTGGCGCTGCAGGGTCTTGATGACGTCGTCGACCGTCAGCTCCTTGCCGTCATGGAATTTCACGCCCTTGCGGATGGCGAAAGTCCAGGTTGAGGCGTCGGCGGACGGTTCCCAGGATTCGGCGAGCGCCGGAACCGGCTTGCCGGTCAGCGGCTCGGATTCCACGAGCATGTCGCCCCAGTTGCGGTTCACGACGAACATGAACTGCGAGAGCGCCTTTGCGGGGTCCTTCGAGTCGGTCGCGGCGGCGCCTTCGAGGCCGAGCTTGAGGTTGCCGCCACGCTTCGGCTCCTGCGCCTTGGCGGCGGTGTCGAACATGGTGCCGGCGACGGCAAGCGTGATGCCGAAGGCAGCAGCGCGGCCCATGAACTCGCGGCGGTTCATCTTGCCGAGCGTGACCTGGCTGGTGAGGTAGTTGGTGTAATCAGTCATTCCCCTGTTCCCTTTGCTCGCCCTGAAGTGGGCATTTGTCGTTGTGATTGGCAGAATTTCTGTTTTTGGCCTGTAAGGCAACCTCCCGACCGGCTTTTCTTGCCGGCGGCGGCGCATTTCCCGTTTTCCCGAATGCCTCCTTCATTCGCCGCATGGCGGCTCGTCTATTATAAACTATTCACGTATCAGACGCGTGTAACGCTTTAATTTACCTATTTCTTCCACAAGCCAAACTTATGGAAAGATGCGGACTTTGCCCGATGCAGGGGCGTATCCTATCGTCCCTTCCAGACGGGATCACGCTTTTCCGCGAAGGCGCGGGCGCCCTCGAGTTGATCCTCGCTGGAATAGAGAACGTCGACCGTCGGAAATTGCCGGCGGGTGATCTTGTTCATGGTCGTCTGGAACGCCTCGCCCTCGGCGGCGCGCACCACTTCCTTGATGGCGGCGTAGACGAGCGGCGGGCCGCTTTCGAGCAAGCGCGCCAGTTCCCAGGCGCGGTCGAGCAGCTTGTCGGCCGGCAGGATCTCGTTGATGAAGCCCCAGCGGTGCGCCTCCTGCACGTCCAGCCAGCGGCCGGTCAACAGTATGTCCATGGCGATGTGGTAGGGAATGCGCTTCGGCAGCTTGATCGAGGCGGCATCCGCCACCGTGCCGGAGCGGATTTCCGGCAGCGCGAAGGTTGCATGTTCGGCAGCGAGGATCAGGTCGGTGGAGAGCGCGATTTCGAGCCCGCCGCCGCAGCAGATGCCGTTGACCGCCGCGATGATCGGCTTGTTGAGGTCGCGCAGTTCCTGCATGCCGCCGAAACCGCCGACACCGTAATCGCCATCGACTGCGTCACCGGCGGCGGCCGCCTTCAGATCCCATCCTGGACAGAAGAATTTCTCCCCCGCACCGGTGATGATGGCGACGCGCAAGGTGTCGTCGTCGCGGAAGTCGGCAAAGATCCTGCCCATGATGCGGCTGGTCACGAGGTCGATCGCGTTCGCCTTGGGGCGATCGATCGTGACTTCCAGGATGCCACCTTCGCGGCGCTGTCGTATCGGTCCGGTCATGGGTTTTTCCTCAGACGGATCAGCGCGTCGGCCGCGACGACACCGTCGCCAGCTGGCAGCACCATTAAGGGATTAACGTCCAGTTCGTCGATTATTGAAGCGTTTGAAACGACATAGGATGCCGTTGATGCGACGGCAGCGACAAGCGCATCGATATCGCCCTTCGGGCCGCCGCGATAACCGTTCAGCAGCTTTGCGATTTTCAGCTTGGAGATCGCCTCGCGGATCGTTTTTTCATCGGTCGGCAGGGTCAAGATCGCGGAATCTTCGAGCAATTCGACCAAAATACCGCCTGCACCGATGGTCAGCACCGGACCGGCGACGGGATCCCGCATGGCGCCGACGATGAGCTCGGCAACGGGTTTTCCCACCATCTTTTCGATGAGGAAACCGGAAGCGACGCCGGCCATGGCCTTGGCGGCCTCCAGCACGGCCTCGCGGCTGGCGAGGTTCAACTTGACGGCGCCGGCCTCGGTCTTGTGGGCGACGCCCAAGCCCTTGAGAACGACGGGGAAGCCGAGGTTTTGCGCAGCGTCGGCGGCGGCCTCCGTGGTCTCGGCCGTGATGCCCTTCGGCACGGTGAGGCCATGGGCTGCAAGGGCCTGCTTTGCCTCGTGCTCGGTGAGCGTAACCGCTTCACCTTCCCCGGCTGCGGCCTTGAGGAGCGGGGCAGGCAGGGGCTTGTTCCAGATTTCGCCGATGCCGGCGGCGGCTTCAGCGGCGGCCAATGCCTCCTCGATGCCGTAGAAGGGCACGATGCCGTTCTGCATCAGCATTTCGGCGGTCGCTTCCGGCATGTTCTCGCCCATGCTGGCGACGATGCCGGCATTCGCGCCCGTCGCCTTCGACGCATCAATGACGGCGTGGCAGGTGGTGATCCAGTCGGCGGCGTCGCAGCGGTCGAGGCGGGGGAAATCGAGCACGACGAGGTTCAGGGCGTAGCCGCCCTGCATCATGGTCGTGAAGGCCTGCGTCTGCTTCTCGTGGTTGCCCCACACGAAGGTGTGGTAGTCGAGCGGGTTGGAGATCGTCACCATCTGGCCGAGCGTTTCACGCAGCGGCTGGCGCTGGTCTTGCCGGAGTTCACGGTAATTCACTTTCCGCTTCACGCCGGCATCCGCCATCAGCGAGGCCTCGCCGCCGGAGCAGCTCATCGAGGAGATGTCGTAGTTCTGAAGCGGGCCGGCGATGTGCAGCAGTTTTAGCGTTTCCAGCAATTCCGGCAGCGTCTCGACGCGGCCGATGCCGAGGCGGGCGAGTAGGGCGGAGGAAACGGCGTCGTTGCCGGCGAGCGAGGCCGTGTGCGAGACGGTGGCGAGCTGCGCCTGTTCCGATTTACCGACCTTCAAAGTCACGACCGGCTTCTTCAGCTCGCGCGATCGCAAGGCCAGGCGTTCGAGGGAGGCGAGGCTGTCAAAACCCTCGATATGCAGGCCGACGGCGGTGACGCGCGGGTCTTCCAGCACGGCGCAGGCGAGGTCGGCGAGACCGGTCTGCGCCTGGTTGCCGGCGGTCAGGATATAGGCGAGCGGCAGGCCGCGCTGCTGCATGGAAATGTTGCAGGCGATGTTGGAGGACTGCGTGAGGACGGCGACGCCCTTGTCGATGCGCAGCATGCCGTGCTGATCGGGCCACAGCAGGGCGCCGTCCAGCATGTTGATGAAGCCGTAGCAGTTCGGCCCGAGCACCGGCATGTCGCCGGCCGCTTCCACCAGCGCCTTCTGCAAATCGTCGCCGTCGGCAAGCTCGCTGACGGCCTCGCGGAAACCGGAGGCGTAGCACACCGCGCCGCCGGCGCCACGCGCCGCGAGATCGCGGATGATGCCGATGGTGAGTTCTCGGTTGACGCCGACGAAGGAGGCGTCCGGCGCACCCGGAAGATCGGCGACGGAGCGGTAGCATTTGCGCCCGAGGATTTCGTCCTCGCGCGGATGCACCGGCCAGATCTCGCCGGAAAAACCCATCTTGTCGCACTGGAAGATGACGCGGCGCGCCTCCTTGCCGCCGAAGACGGCGATGGAGCGGGGCCGGATGAGGCGGTCGAGGGGACGTGTCATATGGACATTACGCTCCGAGCGGCCTGAGCAGATCACGGCTGATGATGTGCCGCTGGATTTCCGACGTGCCGTCCCAGATGCGCTCGACGCGGGCATCGCGCCAGAAGCGGGCGAGCGGCAGGTCGTCCATCAGGCCCATGCCGCCGAAAATCTGGATCGCCTCGTCGGTGACGCGGGCGAGCATTTCGGTGGCATAGACCTTTGCCGAGGCGATTTCGCGGTTCGACGGCAGGCCCTGATCGAGCCGCCATGCGGCATTGAGCGTCAGGAGGTCGGCGGCGTCGATCTCTGTGATCATGTCGGCGAGCTTGAAGGAGACGCCCTGATTTGCCCCGATCGGCTTGCCGAATTGTTTGCGCTCGGCGGCATAGTTCAACGCGTAGTCGAAGGCGCGGCGGGCGCGGCCGACGGAGGTCGCGGCGACCGTGATGCGGGTCGCGTAGAGCCAGTCGTTGGCGATGTCGAAGCCCTTGTGGACTTCGCCGAGGATCTGGGAGGAGGGCAGGCGGCATTCGTCGAAGTTGAGAATGCAGTTCTTGTAGCCACGGTGCGAGACCGACTCGTAGCCGTTGCGGATCTCGAAACCCGGCGTGCCGCGGTCAACGAGGAAGCAGGTGATGAGCTTCTTCTTGCCGCGCGGCGTATCTTCCTCGCCCGTCGCGATGAAGACGATGACGAAATCGGCGATGTTGGCATGGCTGATGAAATGCTTCGTGCCGTTGACGACCCAGTCGTCGCCGTCCTTGCGGGCGAAACATTTCATGCCGCGCACGTCGGAGCCGGCATCCGGCTCGGTCATGGCGAGCGCGTCGAACTTTTCGCCGCTGACGGCCGGCAGAAGGTAGCGTTCGCGTTGCTCGTCGTTGCAGGCCATCAGGATGCCGGAGGGGCGGCCGAAGAAGACGGTGAGCGCCATCGAGCCGCGGCCGAGTTCGCGCTCGACCAGCGTAAACGAGGTGTGGTCGAGGCCGGCACCGCCCACTTCTTCCGGCATGTTGCAGCCGAAGAAGCCGATTTCCTTGCACTTGCGGGCGATTTCCTGGCCGAGTTCCGGCGGCACGTGACCGGTGCGCTCGACCTCGTTTTCGTGCGGATAAATTTCCGTTTCGACGAAGGAGCGGACCGTATCCACGATCATCTGCTGCTCGTCGGTCAATGCGAAGTTCATGGCATTCCCCCTCGAATTCTTTTGGGGCCGCGTGGCGGCCATAGCCCTTTGCGGGGCATCTCCCCCAATGAGCGGGGGAGATTGTGTTCTGCGTCGGGCGCCGTTCCTCTCCGGCACTTCAACGGTTTCGTCAGGCGCGCTTTTGCCCGACGCTGCGGCCGGCACTTTCCGGTGTCGCCAGCTTGGCATGGGCGTCCGCGATCGGCTTGATCTTCGCCAGCACGTCCGCAGGCGCATCGACGCTCTTGCCGGCCTTCGAGTCGACGTGAAGCATCATCTGCTCTGCCGTCGCGATGACATCGCCGGTCGCGGCATCGTGGATGCGGGTGAAGAAGTGCAGCCGCTTGCCGTCGGACGCCAGAAGCTGAAGCGTCGTGTAGAGCGCCTGGCCGAGCTTGGCTTCGTCGATGTGGCGGATGTGGGTTTCCACCGTGTAGTAGCTGTGGCCGGCTTCGACATAGGCGAAGTCCACGCCGATCAGCCGCAGCAACGCGTCCGACGTATCGCCGAAGAGCTGGAGGTAACGGTGCTCGGTCATGTGGCCGTTATAGTCGACCCAGGCGGCGTTGACCTTGGTATCGACGAGGCGCAGGGGCTCGGCTTCCGAAACTTCCACCTTGGCCTTGCCGGCCTTGGCCCAGAGATGTTCCTCGAATTCGGCGAGCAGCTTGCCAGAACCCCAGCCCTTGCCGTCGTCGCCGGCCTTCAGCGCATGCATGATGCCGACGAGGTTCTGGTCGCGGATGCGCTCCAGGTCGCGGATGCCGCGGGCGCCGGACTGGGCGTCCGACTGGTTGGCGATCTTTTCCACCAGCTCGTCGTTGAGATCGACGACGTCGGTGAGCTTCGTCCAGGGCCAGGAGAGGCAGGGACCGAACTGGGCGAGGAAGTGGCGCATGCCGGCTTCACCGCCCGCGATGCGGTAGGTCTCGAACATGCCCATCTGCGCCCAGCGCATGCCGAACGAATAGCGGATCACATCGTCGAGCGTCTCGGTGTCGCAGATGTCGTCCTTGATGAGCCAGAGGCCTTCGCGCCAGACGGCTTCGAGCAGGCGGTCACCGACGAAGGCCTCGATCTCCTTCTTGATGATCACGCCCTTCATGCCGATCGGCGCGAGCTTGGCCTTGGCGTCTTCGAGCGTCGCCTTGCTGGTCTTTTCGCCGCCGACCAGTTCGGCGAGCGGTAGCAGGTAGACGGGGTTATAGGGATGCGCGACGAACAGGCGTTCGGGGTGCTTCATGTCGCGCTGCAGGTCGGTCGGCATCAAGCCTGACGTGGACGAGCCGATCAGCGCGTCTGGCTTTGCGGCCGCATCGATCTGGGTCAGCACGCCGCGCTTCAGTTCTAGGCGCTCGGGAACGCTTTCCTGAATCCAATCAGCGTCTTTGACGGCGTCTTCCAAGCTCTTGCAGAAGGTGATTTTGCCCTTCGGCGGCAGCGGCGCCATGGTGAGCATGCCATAGGCGCGCTCGGCATTGGCCATCACTTCGCCGATGATGCGCTCGGCTTCCGGATGCGGATCGAATATATTGACGTCGATGCCGGCGAGCGCGAAGCGCGCCACCCAGGCGCCGCCGATGACGCCGCCGCCAACGCAGGCTGCTTTCTGGATCTGGCTCATTTCGGCGCCCGCTTCTGGAGTTTCAGCTTTTCGCGCACTTCGGCCGGGCCGATGATGCGGGCACCCATGCCTTCAACCACGTTCACGGCCTTTTCGACGAGCTGCGCATTGGTCGCGAGCTGGCCCTTGCCGACATAGAGATTGTCTTCAAGCCCGACGCGCACATTGCCGCCGGCCAGGATGGACGCGGCCGGATAGGCCATGGCATTACGGCCGATCGAGAAGGCCGAGAACGTCCAGTTGGCCGGCACGTTGTTGACCATCGCCATGAAGGTGTTGAGGTCGTCGGGCGCGCCCCACGGAATGCCCATGCAGAGCTGGATGAGCACCGGATCCTCGATGACGCCTTCCTCGACGAGCTGCTTGGCGAACCACAGGTGGCCGGTGTCGAAGGCCTCGATTTCCGGGCGGACGCCGAGGTCGGTCATCATCTTGCCCATGGCGCGCAGCATGGACGGCGTGTTGGTCATCACGTAGTCGCCGAGCGAGAAGTTCATCGTGCCGCAGTCGAGCGTACAGATTTCCGGCAGGCATTCGGCGACGTGGCTGACGCGCTCGGTGGCGCCGACCATGTCAGTGCCGTTGGGGTTCAGCGGCAGCGGCTGTTCGGTGCCGCCGAAGATAATGTCGCCGCCCATGCCGGCGGTGAGGTTCAGCACCACGTCCACCTCGGCATCGCGGATGCGCTCGGTCACTTCGCGGTAGAGATCGTTGCGGCGGCTCGGTGCGCCGGTTTCCGGGTCGCGGACGTGGCAATGCACGACGGCGGCACCGGCCTTGGCGGCGTCGATCGCCGATTCAGCGATCTGCTTGGGCGAACGCGGCACGTGGGGCGATTTGCCGGCGGTGTCGCCGGAGCCGGTGACGGCGCAGGTGATGAAGATATCACGGTTCATGGCTAAGGGCATTCGATCTCTCCCAGTATTCTCATTGGGTCCATTACGAGCCAAGAGACGGCGCAATGCTTTCACTTTTCGGATCCATTCTTGACAATTCGAGAGATGAACACGCATGCTTCCGCCATGCTTGATCCCTCTTCCGATACCCTCGACATCGATATCCTCGTGCTGCCCGAGACGAACCTCATTCTCGTCGCCTCGGTCATCGAGCCCCTGCGCGCCGCCAACCGCATTTCCGGCCAGGCGCTTTACCGCTGGCGGATTTTTTCCCCCGACGGCCAGCCGGTCGAGACGCGGAGCCGCATACCGGTGCCGGTCGACGGCCTGTTCCGGCCTGAGCGGGAGAAAGAGCCGCTCTTCGTGCTTTCGAGCTATCAATGGCAGATGAGTGCGACGCCTCTGTTGCGACGCCAGCTTTCACAGACTGCGCGCCATCGCACGATGATGGCTGGTATCGAATCGGGAAGCTGGCTGCTTGCCGAAGCCAGCCTGTTGAACGGCCATTCCGTGACGATCCACTGGGAGGACATGGAGGAGTTCGCCTCCCGCTATCCGCAGATCGCGGTGATGCGCGAGCGCTACGTCATCGACGGCAAGCGCATCACCACAGGCGGTTCCTTGCCGACGCTTGACCTGATGCTGGAGATCATCCGCCGCCGACAGGGTTATTCGCTGGCGCTCGAAGTGTCCCGGTTGTTCATCTACGAACACGAGCGGACCGGCGGGCTGTTGCAGGTGCCGGCCCTTGGCAACATGCGCATCGCCGACCAGCGCGTCAGCCAAGCGGTGCGACTGATGGAGGAGACGGTGGACGCGCCGTTGACGCTGACACGACTGGCAAAACGCGTCGGCATCAGCGCACGTCATCTCCAGGACCTGTTCCAGGAATCGATGGGTGTCGCGCCGCACCAGCACTATCTGGCGCTGAGGCTGAACGCCGCCCGGCGGAAGGTCATCGAGACCAAGGCCGAGTTCGCCGATATCGCGGCGCTCACCGGCTTCAACTCCTCCTCCGCCTTTTCGCGCAGCTACCGCGCGCACTATCACGAGAGCCCGACGGAAACCCGGCGGCGGTTGCGGGCTGGGGCCAAAGGCTAAAGTTTCGAAAGGAGCGCGAAAATCGTTTCGGCTGCTTGCCGCGACAACGCATCGCGTGGCCAGACGAGGCTCAGCGATTGCTGGTAGGCGGCATCCAGCGGCAACAGCGTCGGCGGCGGGTTGATGTTGGCGACGGAGTGCTCCGGCAGAACGGAAAGGTGGCCGTGGTCCAGCACGAGATTGATGATGACCGGGATCGAATCGACCTCGACCACCGTCAGGCGGGCGCGTTCGGCTGCGGACAGCGTGGCTTCCAGGAAGCGGTCCGTCATCTGCCGCAGGCCGCTGCGGGGACTTGGCACGGCGATGGGGTAACGACGCAAAAGTGCCGGGACATCCTGCCGCTCGATGTCATCCATCGTGCGCGGGCCGGCAAGTGCCAGTTGCGAACGGCCGATCAAACTGCCGTCGAATTCGGCGGGATACCGGTCCGTGTCGAGCAGGATCAGATCGAAACGGCGGTTTTTCAGGCCGGAGACAAGTTCGTCCGCCGTGGTGGAAGACAGGAAGAGCGGCTGGCGTGGTCGTGCTGAGCGCCATGCGACGGCAAGGCCCGCCAGCATCGCCGCAATCTCGCTTTCGTGACCGAAGGGAATGATCGTGCCGAGGCGCCAGGTGGCGGCACTGCGACGGAAGCGTTCAGCGGAAGCGGCGAAAAGCAGGTCCCACGCGGCACCGATCTGTTCGGCGAGCGCCAGGGCCTCGAGGCCGGCAGGCGTGCAGCTTATGCCAGTCGCCGAACGGTCGAGCATCTTGCTGCCGATCGCCGCTTCCAGATGGCTGAGCTGGCGGGTGAGTTGCGGCTGGCCAAGGCCGAGGCTTTTGGCAGCGGCATTGATGCTGCCGGCCCTTGCTGTGGCCGCGAAGCGGGCGAGGGCAGCGAGCGAAATGGCGGGTCGTGTCCGTCCACCTTCGCCGAGGGCGGCCAGGGCGTCGGCAGCGCGGGCGATTTCGGCAAAGCGGGGCAGGCGCGCCTCGGCCTCCAGGGTGGGCACGAGCGCCTGGCCGTCGCGCCGCACAAGCGGCACGGAGAGAACGGCCTCGACGCGGCGGAGCGCGGCACTGGCGCTGGAGGCAGGGCGTCCCGCAACTGCCGCCGCCCTGCGGATGCCGCGTTCTTCGAGAATGCTGTGCACAAGGCAAAGCGTGGACAGATCCACAGGCGGCTCCTTTGGCTTGCGGCGAGTGTTCGGCTTATAGCATGAACCGTACGGACTTTGGGATATACGCTCGACCCGCGTTCCGCATAACATCCATCTTGAAAAACGGGTTCCTTTGAAAATGCTTGCTTCCGCCGACACGCTCTATTTGACCGGTCAACCGCTCGACTTCGCAACGCTGGAGGCGATCGGCGCCGCCACGCGCCGTCCGGTGGCCTGCGAGATCGGCATGGGGCGCATCGGCGCGTCGCGGCTCGTCATCACGGATCGCCTCGCCATCGGCCTGCCGATCTACGGCGCGAATACGGGCGTCGGCTCGATGAAGGACAAGCTCTGGACGGCCGACGACCTCGTCGAATTCAACAACAGCCTCGTCAGGGCGCACCATTTCGGCACCGGCGAGCCCTTTGCGCTGCCGATCGTACGCAAGGCGATGGCGATCCGCGTCAACACCGCGCTCGGCGGCTATTCCGGCTGCAGCCCGGAACTGATCGATGCTTTCCTTGGCCTGCTCGAAAAGGATGTCGTGCCGGTCGTGCGCCGCCACGGCTCGATGGGCTGTGCCGATATCGGGCTGATGGGGCAGATCGCATCGGTCATGACCGGCGAGGGCGAAGCCTGGTATGGCGGCGAGCGCCTGCCTGCTGCCGAAGCGCTGAAGCGTGCCGACCTCAAGCCGTATCGCATGCAGCCGCGCGATGCGCTGGCAGCCCTCAGCGTCAACGCCATCTCGCATGCCGCCGCTGCCAACGTGGTGCGCGAGGCAGCCAAGGCGATCCGCAATCTCATGGTGACGGGGCTTCTCTCGTCGCTGGCGCTTGGCGCCTCTGCTGACCCGTGGCGGGTGGCCGCGCGGCTCTCGGCGCATGGCTAGGCGCTGGCCGGCACGTGGTTCGAGGCGCAGGCCTCTTCCGGCCATTGGCCAAAGCCGTCGGCGATCCACGATCCGCTCAGCCTGCGCATGACCGCGCAGGTCTTCGGCGCCTGCCTCGATACGCTGATGAACGCTGCCGAGCGCATCGTCGAGGCGACGGCGCAGTCGGATGACAACCCGGTTGTCATCGACAACCACGTCATGGCCTCCGGCGGTTCCCTGCCGCTGTCCACGACGCTCTACGTCGAGGCTGCGCAAACGGGTTTTGCGCATCTGGCGCGCAATGTGCTCAATCGCTGCGTCCTGCTCTCGAACGGCGTGCGTCGCAACCTTCCGGTCAACCTCGTTGCGCCCGGAGAGGCGGCGACGGGCTTCGGGCCGCTGTTGAAGCTCGCCGTCGAACTCTACATGCGCATCCAGTCGCTCGCCGTGCCGATCTCGGCGCAGTCGATCGTGGTTGCCGGCGGCCTCGAGGAAGAGGCGACCTTCCTGCCGCTGATCGTCGAGCGCATGGAGAGCCAGGTGCGGGATCTCCATCAGCTGGCGGCCCTCGAAGCCATGCTGTCCGCGCAGGCCATCGATCTTGCCGGCGACAATGCCGAGGGTGTTGCCGCCATCGTCTATCAGCGCACACGGGCGGTCAGCCCGTTCTATCGCAAGGATCGGCCGCTCTCCGCCGAAATCGAGGCGCTCGACCGTGATCTTGCGAGCCCCGAGGCGCTGGCCGCCTTCGTCGAGGCCGCGCCCATGGCGGGGTTCGATGCCTTCTTCGCCCTCACGCCGTAACGGAGACAAGGGAATGGCCGATTTCGATCTCGTTCTGAAAGGCACCGTCGTTCTTGCCGACCGCATCGTCGAGGGCGGCCATGTCGCCGTGCGGGATGGCAAGGTGGTGCATGTCGGGCAGGGCGCGATGCCGGCGGCGAAGGAGCGGCATGACCTTTCCGGCGCGCTGATCCTGCCCGGGGCGATCGACGCCCAGGTCCATTCCCTGTCGCAGAAGAACCAGGAAGATTTCATCTGGTCGACGCGTTCGGCCGCCGCTGGTGGCGTCACGACCATCGTCGACATGCCCTATGACGAGGGCAACCTCGTCTGCTCGGCGGAAGCCGTGAATATCAAGGTCGACCACGCCTCGCCGCAGGCGCACGTCGATTTCGCGCTTTATGGCACGGTCGATCCCGAAGAGGGGCCGGCGCGCATCGGCGAGATGGTCGAGGCCGGCGTCGCCGCCTTCAAGTTCTCCACCTTCGGTACGGACCCGAAGCGTTTCCCACGGATTCCGGCGGCTCTGCTGGAAGACTGCTTCCGCTCCATAGCGCCAACGGGGCTGACGGCCGGCGTACACAACGAAGACGACGAGGCGGTGCGCGCGGCAATCGCCAAGGTGAAGGCTGCGGGCATCACCGATTATCGCGCACACGGAATGTCGCGCCCGCCGCTGACGGAGCTGCTCGCCTCCAACCAGATCTACGAGACGGGCGCCGAAACGGGTTGCCCCGCCCATGTGGTGCATTGCTCGCTCGGCCGCGGCTACGAGATCGCTGCCGCCTATCGTGCACAGGGTTTTCGCGCGACGATCGAGTGCTGCATTCACTACCTGACGCTCGACGAGGAAAACGACGTCGCCCGGCTGGGCGGCAAGGCGAAGATCAATCCGCCGATCCGCCCGCGCGCCGAAGTCGAAAAACTCTGGCGGCATGTCGCCGAGGGCAATGTGACGCTCGTTTCCACCGACCATGTCAGCTGGTCGGAAGACCGCAAGACCAATCCAGACATGCTGGCCAATGCCTCCGGCGTGCCGGGGCTGGAGGTCATGGTGCCGCTCTTCGTCAAGGGCGCGCTGGAGCGCGGTATTCCGCTGACGCGTGCGGCCGAACTGATGACGTTGAACCCGGCGCGGCATTTTCGCCTCGACCATGTGAAGGGCGCGCTGGAAGCCGGCAAGGATGCCGACATCACCGTGCTGACGCCCGAGCCCTATACCTATGATGCGGCTGCAAGCGGCCACAACGTGGTCGGCTGGTCGCCCTATAACGGCATCAAACTGCCGTGGCGTGTCTCGGCCACTTATCTGCGTGGTGTGCTCGCCTTCGATGGCACCAGGGTGCTGGCCGAACCCGGCACCGGCGCGTTCGTGCGGCCGCTGCCGACGCTTGTTTCCTCCGGTGCCCACTGATGGCGGCACCAAAAACCAATCTGCCGGTCGATCCTGCCCGCATCGCGGATGTGATCGACGGGCTTGCCCGGCTTACCGAGCCCGGCCGGCCTTATACGCGGCGTGCCTTTACCGCTCTGTTCCCGGCGGGGCGGGATTTTCTTCTCGAAAAGTTTCAGGCTGCGGGGCTTGAGACACGCATTGATGCCGCGGGCAATCTCACGGCGCGTCGACGGGGAAAAAAGCCGGGCCTTGGCACGATCATGCTCGGCTCGCACTCCGATACGGTGCCGGATGGCGGGCGTTACGACGGCATTGCCGGCGTGGCGGTGGCGCTGGAAGTGGCCCGCGCTTTGGCCGACCAGGGCATCGAACTCGACCATGATCTGGAGGTCGTCGATTTCCTTGCAGAGGAGGTCTCGATCTTCGGCGTCTCCTGCATCGGCAGCCGCGGCATGGCCGGCGTGCTGCCGGAGGACTGGTTTTTGCGCGAGAGTAACGGGCTGACGCTGGAACAGGGCATCCGCGATGCCGGTGGCGATCCGGCACGCATCCAGACCGAGGCGCGCAGGGACATTGCGGCTTTTCTCGAACTGCACATCGAGCAGGGGCCGGTGCTGGAAACCGAAAAACGCGATATCGGCGTGGTGACGGCGATTGCCGGCATCACGCGCATCGAGATCATCGTGCAGGGCCGCGCGGACCATGCCGGCACGACGCCGATGGGCAACCGCGCCGACGCGCTTGCCGCCGCCGCGCGGCTGGTGACAGGCATTGAGGCACTGGCGAAGTCGCTCTCCGACGGGCCAAATCATTTCACGGCGACGGTCGGCGAGTTCTCCATCGAGCCGAATGCCGCCAATGTCGTGCCGTCCCGCGCCCGCCTGCTGATCGACGCGCGGGCGGAAGACCGCACCGCGATGGACCAGTTCGCGGCATCGGTGGATCTGTTGGCGGAACAGCTTGCCCGTGAGACGGGTACGGTCATCGAGACGCCGCGCCGTATCTCCGACAACATGCCAACACCCGGCGATCCGCTGCTGCTCGACGTGCTGGACGCCGCCTGCGAAGCGGTGGGGGCAAGCCATCGTCGCATGGCCTCCGGTGCCGGGCACGACACCGCCTGGATGGCGCGGGTGACGCGGTCTGCGATGATCTTCGTGCCGTGCCTTGCAGGGCGCAGCCATGCGCCGGAAGAGTTCGCCGAGACGGATGATATCGCGCTTGGCGCGGCGGTGCTTCTTAACGCAGTGATTCAACTCGACGAAAAACTTCAGAAAGTGATTCAGGGAGACGTCTAATGGGCCGGATTCTAAAGGAAAAAGACGTCGAGGCGGCGGTCAAGGGCGGCTCGGTCTATGCCGCCGGTGGCGGCGGCTGGGCGGATCACGGCCGCATGCTGGGTTATGCCGCGGTGTCGATCGGCAAGCCCGAACTGGTCTCCATCGATGAGCTTTCGGACGACGACTGGGTGGCGACGGCTGCCGCCATCGGTGCGCCCGCCTCGACCACGCCGTGGGAAATGCGCGGCGTCGATTATGTAAAGGCGGTGGAGCTTTTGCAGGAGGCGCTCGGCGAAAAGGTCGCGGCGCTGATGGTCGGGCAGAACGGCAAATCCTCGACGCTGAACGGCTGGCTGCCCTCGGCCATCCTCGGCACGAAGGTGCTGGATGCGGTGGGTGACATGCGCGCGCATCCGACCGGCGACATGGGCTCGATCGGCATGGCCGGCTCGCCCGAACAGATGATCCAGACCGCCGTCGGCGGAAACCGTGACGAGAACCGCTATATCGAGCTTGTCGTTCGCGGCGCGACCGCAAAAGTCTCGCCGATCCTGCGCACGGCCTCGGATATGTCCGGCGGCTTCATCGCCTCCTGCCGCAACCCGTTGCGCGCCTCTTACGTCCGCAGGAATGCGGCCCTCGGCGGCATTTCGCTGGCGCTGACGCTCGGCGAGGCGATCATTGCCGCGGAAGGCAAGGGCGGCTCGGCGATTATCGATGCGATGGTCAAGACGACGGGTGGTTCGATCCTCTCTGAAGGCACGATCACCGACAAGTCGGTGGTCTACACCAAGGAGGCTTTCGACATCGGCACGGTGACGCTCGGCAAGGGCGACAAGGCGACGGTTCTGCATGTGATGAACGAATACATGGCGGTGGAGTCGGCCGAGGGTAAACGGCTTGCCACCTTCCCGGACGTCATCACCACGCTCTCGCCGGACGGCGAGCCGCTGAGCGTTGGCCAACTCCAAGTCGGCATGAACGTTTTCGTGCTGCATGTGCCGAAGACCATCATCCCGCTCGCCTCCAGCGTGCTCGACCCGACCGTCTATCCGTCGGTCGAGAAGGCGATGGGCATTGATCTGGTGAGCTACGCGCTTGCCTGAGGCACAGCCGTACAGAGATTTTAGGAGATAGCGATGCCGAAGCCGAATGCGCGTCATCCGAACTACCCAATCCCCAGCGGTCCAACGCTGCGCGCCAAGGGCTGGCGACAGGAGGCCTTGCTGCGGCTTCTCGAAAACGTGCTGTCGGTCGGTGAGGATCCGGACAATCTCATCGTCTATGCCGCGCTCGGCAAGGCGGCGCGCAACTGGGCGGCGCACAGGGCGATCGTCAAGGCGCTGACGGAAATGGACGAGGACCAGACGCTGGTCATCCAGTCCGGCAAACCGGTCGGGCTCTTGAAGACCCATGCCAAGGCACCGCTCGTCATCATGGCGAACTGCAATATCGTCGGGCAGTGGGCAAAGGCTGAGGTGTTTTATGAACTCCAGCGCAAAGGGCTGATCTGCTGGGGCGGGCTGACGGCGGGTGCCTGGCAATATATCGGCAGCCAGGGCGTCATTCAGGGCACCTACGAAATCTTCATGCGCATTGCGGAGAAGCGGTTCGGCGGTAGCCTGGCCGGGCGCTTCATCCTCACTGCCGGGCTTGGCGGCATGGGTGGCGCGCAACCGCTTGCCGGCCGCATGGCGGGTGCGGCCATTCTCTGCGTCGATATCGATCCGGCGCGCGCGGCGGCTCGCAAGGCCGTCGGTTATCTGGAACATGTGGCGCCGGATCTCGATACGGCGCTTGCGATGATCGACGAGGCCGTAAAGGACAAGCGGGCGACCTCGATCGGCCTCGTCGGCAATGCGGCGGAGATCTATCCGGAAATCGCCCGGCGCGGCATCGTGCCTGACATCGTTACCGACCAGACCTCGGCGCACGACCTCGTCTACGGCTATGTGCCGAAGGGCATGAGCCTCGACCAGGTGAAGGGGCTGCGCGACGACGGGCAGGGGCAGTTGATGGCGGCAAGCCGGGCCTCGATCGTCGAGCATGTGTCTGCCATGCTGGACTTCCAGAAACGCGGCTCCGAGGTTTTCGACAATGGCAACCTTATCCGCACGCAGGCGCGGGAAGGCGGCGTTTCGAACGCCTTCGACATTCCGATTTTTACCGAAGCCTACCTCCGCCCGCTCTTTGCACGGGCGATTGGCCCGTTCCGCTGGATGGCGCTGTCCGGCGAGGAGAGCGATATCGCGCGTATCGACGACCTCGTCATGGACATGTTTCCGGACAACCAGATCGTCACCAACTGGATTCGCCTTGCCCGCAAGAACGTGCCTTTCGAAGGGCTGCCGGCGCGCATCGCCTGGCTCGGTCATGGCGAACGCACGGAGCTGGCGTTGGCGGTCAACCGGCTGGTGGCGGCTGGCGAACTCAAGGGGCCGATCGCTTTTTCGCGCGATCATCTCGATGCCGGCGCCATGGCGCATCCGAACATCATGACGGAGCGCATGAAGGACGGTTCGGACGCCATAGCCGATTGGCCACTGCTGGATGCCATGTTGCTGTGCTCCTCGATGGCCGATCTTGTCGTCGTGCATTCCGGCGGGGGCGGTTATGCCGGCTATATGACGAGCTGCGGTGTCACACTGGTCGCCGATGGCACGGAAGCCGGGGCAGAGCGGCTGGAAAATGCGCTGACGAACGACACCTCGCTCGGGGTGATCCGGTATGCCGATGCTGGCTACGACGAATCGTTCGACGAGATCGAGAAGAAGCAGATCGGCCATGTCAGGATCGGCAACGCCTGAGGGGTGAAATGCTGTTCAAGGCGAAGATGCTTGAAAGGATCGGGAGAGGCGAGGTGAAGCTCGCCTTTCGGCGCTGGGCGAAGCCCACCGTGCGGGCTGGCGGCACGCTGCGGACCGCGGCGGGCGTGCTTGCCATCGACAGCATTGAAAGGGTGGACCTCGATACCGTCTCGGCAGGGGATGTCCAGGCGGCGGGTTACGTCTCACGGGAAGAACTCGCGCGGGATCTTCGACCCGAGGGTGCGCTCTATCGGATCGCCTTCCATGTCGCCGGCAAGGACCCGCGGGAGAACCTGCGTGAAAACGATACGCTCGACCCAGGTGAAATCGCGGCCTTGAAGGGGGCGCTTGCGAAGCTCGACAGGAAGGGCGAATGGACGAGCGCGGCTCTTTGCATGATCGCGGAACGGGACGGTCGGACGGCCGCAGAGATAGCCGAACGCCTCGATATGGAGAAGCTGACGCTCAAGCGAAAGATACGCCAGCTCAAGGAGTTGGGGCTGACGGAAAGCCTGGCTGTCGGCTACCGGCTTTCGCCGCGCGGACACGCTTTCGTGAACGGCAGTCGTTAGGAATCGTGAGAGCTTTCGAGCCTAAGTACCTGAAATGTCGACTCTGCCGTAAACCTCGCATTTAACATTTCGCGGTAATCTTCCGTTAGTAATTCCGTCCATGTGTCGAAAGGGCGGGGCCTTCGGTTAGTTTTGCGTGCGGGTGCCTATGCGTCTTTCGGTCCTTTCAGCGGTCCTTCTTGGCTGTGCCTCCATGGCCGGCTGTGCGTCGAGCTCGAATCCCGAGGCGGCGCTGTCGATAAAACCGTCGGCGGAAGTCACCAGCTCTGTTTCCAAGGGCAACAGCCCCGTTCCTGAAGTCGCCGTCGGTGAAAGCCGGGTGAAGGCGGATGGCGCGGAAATGCTGGCCTGGGTCGGGCCGGGGCCGGGCAGTGACGTCTTCGAATCCGTCACGAAACAATCGGCGGTTCCCTCCGAGCGGCCGGAAGATGCGATTACCGCCATCGAGACGCCGTCGGAAGGACGGTCGCGTAAGCGTTCACGCGTCTACAGCCAGCAGTTCCGCGATGCCCACCCGATCAATTTCGGCAAGCGCGCGCCAAAACACTATCAGGTGCACGGCGTCGACGTGTCCCGCTGGCAGGGTGATATCGACTGGATGAAGCTGCGCACGCAGGGCGCCAACTTCGCCTTCATCAAGGCGACGGACGGCGGCGACCACCTTGACCCGATGTTCCAGAAGAACTGGCGCAAGGCCAAGGAAGCCGGCATCCGGCGCGGCGCCTATCACTTCTTCTACTGGTGCCGGGTTGCAAGCTCGCAGGCCGAATGGTTCATTCGCAACGTACCGAGGGATCCCGACGCGCTGCCGCCGGTGATTGACGCGGAATATAACGGTGAATCGAGCTGCAAGAAGCGCCTGACGCGCGCGCAGTACGTCGAGAAGATCAAGGTCTTCTCCGACATGCTGGAACGCCACTACGGCAAGCGGCCGATCATCTATACGGCGCCGGATTTCTATGAGGACAACCTCTCCGGTGAGCTCAAGAACCATCCGTTCTGGCTGCGCTCGGTCGCGGCGCACCCGTCCAAGCGCTACCCGAACCGCCGCTGGATGTTCTGGCAGTATTCCGGTTCCGGCCTGTCGCATGGCGTCGAGGGCAAGATCGACCTGAACGTCTTTGCCGGCAGCGAGAACGACTGGCACAACTGGCTGAACGGCCAGTCGAACACGCGGTCAGCCAGCCTCGACTAAACCTTGGTAAGCCCTATGCGACCGATGGGGACGGTCTATTTCTGCTTCTGCGGATAGATCGTCTCGCCGCGTTTCAGCATGGCCACGAAAGTGTCGACGTTTCGCTTGCGCGCGGCATCCGTCTTGATGTTGTGCATGCGAAAGGCCAGCGCAAAGCGGTTCTGTTCGGTGAGCTTGCCGAACAGCTCCTTCGCTGCCGGCTCCGCGTCGATGGCTGTCTGGAGGTCGGGCGGGATTTTCAGGTCCTTGCCGCTGCCGTAGGCCTTGTCCCAGCGGCCGTCCGCCTTTGCGGCGTCCACCTGTTTGAGGCCGTGTTCGGTCATCCGGCCATCGGCGATCAGTCTGCCGACCGTCTCGACATTCTTCTTGCTCCACACGCTCTTCTTGCCGCGCGGGCAGTAGCGCTGGAAGAAGCTCTTCTCGTCCAGTCCCTTGCGGATGGCATCGATCCAGCCCCAGCACAGCACGGCCTCGATAGCCTCTTCCGCGTTTATGGATTTCAGGCCGGAGCCGCGCTTTTGGATCTTGATCCAGACTTCGGGAGCGGTGTCATGGTTTTCGGCAAGCCAGCGATATAAGCTGTCCGGGTCGGCGAATTCCCGGACATGGGCAGGGTTGATTTCCACAGGCGCCATCGCGTTTTTCCCCTTGTCGACCACCGGACGTGGCCGCTTTGCATCGCTCGGGCGGAATGAACGACCGGTGCCGCGAATGTGATGCCTTTGCTTCTTGCCAGCCGACCTGTCGTTTGGCTAGCCATCGGTTTCAATCTGTCTATCCCATTGGAGTCTTATCGAGAATGCCTACGGTGTGCTCATTGTCGCGCAGAGCCTTTTTCCTCGGCGCTGCGGCGACGCTTGCGGGCTGCGCAACCACGGAAACGTCGGTCAAGGTCGCGCCGGTACCGCAAAAGGTCAGTTATCCCATCGTACCGGCAGCGGACGAGGAACTGGCGGCGCGCTATGCGGCCGTCGAGGACGGCGGTCATCTCATCCCCGCCATCCCCTATACGAAGATCGATCCGAAATATTATCGACAGCGCGTGAAGGACCCGACCGGCGAGGCGCCGGGCACCGTGGTCGTCGATACGCCCGGCCGCTTCCTCTACGTGGTGGAGCCGGGTGGCACGGCCATGCGCTATGGCGTCGGCATCGGCCGCGACGGCTTTGCCTGGGAAGGCGAGGGCATCATTCACTGGCGCCAGCCCTGGCCGCGCTGGAAGGTGCCGGCCGACATGATCGCGCGTACGCCGAGCCTTGCAAAATACTCCGTCGAGAATGGCGGCATGGAGCCGGGTATCAAGAACCCGCTCGGAGCGCGCGCGCTCTACATCTTCCAGAACGGCAAGGACACGCTTTATCGCCTGCACGGCTCGCCGGACTGGGCGTCGATCGGCAAGGCGACCTCGTCGGGCTGCGTGCGGTTGATCAATCAGGATGTGCTCGATCTCTACAAGCGCGTGCCCTATCACGCCCGCATCGTCGTGCATCAGGGGCCGATGGGGGCTGCGGCCGGCGCTTAAAGCAATTCCAGCAAAAGTGCGCAGCGGTTTTGCGTTCGGAAGTGCGTAAAAACAAAGAGATAGAGCTTTTCCGCGATTCGAAGAAAAGCGGAAATGTTCTAAGTGACGGTCTCGCCGCCGTCGACGACAAGGATCTGGCCGGTCATGTAGCTTGACCGGTCGGAGACGAGGAAGAGGATCGGTTCGGCGATCTCCTCCACATCGGCCCATCGGCCCATCGGCACCTTTTCCTTGATATAGGCCTCGATCGCCTCGCGCCCGCCCATCTGGGTGATGAAGGGCGCGTTGAAGGGCGTGTCGACCCAGCCGGGGCAGAGCGCGTTGACGCGGATGCCGTGCCCGGCATAGTCGCCGGCCATCTGCTTGGTCATGGCGATGACGGCGTGCTTCGTCGTCGTATAGGCGATCATCTCGCGGTCGTAGAGCACGCCGGAGGAGGAGGCGGTGTTGAGGATGACGCCCTTGCCCTGCGCCTTCATGGCCGGCATGACGAGGCGGGCCGCCATCAGGTGGGCGCGCACATTGAGGTTCCAGGAAAGATCCAAACCATCGAGCGGCACGCTTTCGAGGTCGCCGGCAACTTGAGCGCCCGCATGGTTGTGTAGGATATCGACGCGGCCATGGCGGGAGAGCACTCCGGCGACCGCCATCTTCAGTTCCACGTCGTCGGTGACGTCGACGATGACCGCCTCCGCCTTGCCGCCATCCGCGCGGATGAAATCGACGGTCTCGGCGGCACGCGTCTCGTTGAGGTCTGCAACGCAGACCGTGGCGCCCTCGCGCGCCATGATGCGCGCGCCGGCCCGGCCGATGCCGGAGCCCGCTCCTGTGATAATGGCGACACGGTTCTTCAGGATCATCGGTCTCACTCCCCGGCAGTCGTTTTTCTGGTTTTTTCCCGCATCAGCACGCGGGCAATCACGATCAACAGCAGCGATGCGACCAGAACCATGGTGGCGATGGCGTTGACCTCCGGCGTCACGCCGCGGCGAATCGAAGCGAAGACATAGATCGGCAACGTCGTCTTCGAGCCCGCGACAAAGAATGCCACGATGAAATCGTCGAAGGAAAAGGTGAAGGCGAGCAGGAAGCCGGCGAGCACGGAGGGCAGGATCTGCGGCAGCACGATCTGGCGAAACGTCGTCAGTGGCGTGGCATAGAGATCGGCCGACGCCTCGACGATATCGCGCCCGAGCGTGGCGATGCGGGCCTTCACGATCATGGTGACGAGCGCCATGGTGAAGAGACCATGTGCGGCTATGATCGAGCCATAGCCGAGGCCGAACTGCGGCGGCCTTTCGCCGGGCCACAGGCCGGCGATGGCCGGATTGATGACGCCAAAGACCGCGACGAGCGCCACCAGTGTTGCAATGCCGATCACCACGCCCGGCACGACGATCGCTGCGGCAAGAAGGCCATCGAACACCGCGCGGGCGCGGCTTCCCAGCCGTTCGAGACCAAGGGCTGCCATCGTGCCGAAGACGGCGGCGAGCGTGGCGCTGACGACGGCGATGATCAGGCTGTTTTGCAGCGCGGTGACGAGGAACGGATTGGCCAGCGCCTTGCCGTACCATTGCGCGGAGAATCCGGTGAACTCGCTCGCATTGCGCCCTGCATTGAAGGAGAACAGCACGACGAGCGCGATCGGCGCATAGAGGAAGAGGTAGACGGAAGTGATCAGAGCGCGCATCAGACGAGGTCCACCTGTCTGGTGCCGGAAATGCGCCAGGCGATGCGCATCGCGACCATCAGCACCACCACGACCACGGCGACGAGTGTCACGGCAATCGCCGAGCCGAACGGCCAGTTGCGCGATTGCAGGAAGAGGTCGACCAGCGCGTTACCGATGAAGAACACCTTTCCGCCGCCCAGAAGCTGCGGAATGAGATACTCGCCGAGCAGCAGGATGGTGACGAGTGCCACGCCCGTCATGACGCCCGGCAGCGAGAGCGGCAGGGTGACGGAGAAAAAGGTCGAGACCGGTTTTGCGCCAAGATCGGCAGAGGCCTCCAGCAGCCGGAGGTCGAGTTTTTCGAGGCTGACATAGATCGGCATGATCATCAGCGGCAGGTAGCCGTAGACGATGCCGAGCAATACGGCGCCCGGTGTGTTGAGCAGGCGGACGTCCGCGATGCCGATCATGTCGAGCAGGTTCGGGAGGCCGCGCGAACCGAGGATGTACATCCAGGCATAGGTGCGCACGAGCAGGCTCGTCCAGAACGGCACGACGACCAGCGAGACGAGCAGCAGGCGATACCGCGGGGGTGCTTTGACCGCGAGGTAATAGGCCGTCGGGTAGGCGACGATCAGGCAGACAAAGGCGCCGACGGGCGCCAGCAGCAGCGTGTTCCAGTAGGCGGCGGCGCGGGCCGGCAGGTTGGCATATTGCGCGAAGGTGAAGGCCGGCTGGTATCCGCCCGCCGGTCCGCGCTCGCCGACGGAAAACACCACCATGGCGATGAAGGGCAGCACGAGGAAGACGAACAGCCAGAGGGACGCCGGCGCCAGCAGCGCCGTCGTCACCAATCGTCTCTTCGTCGTCATCGTCAGGGGCATAACTTCGGGTCCTGTTGCGTATTCATCCGGCCAGCCTGCCGCTGGTTCCTCGTGTGCGGCAGGGCACTCGGGTATGTGGTTGCCACTTTCCCCTTCTCCCCGCCGGGGAGAAGGGGCCCCGAAGGGGCGGATGAGGGGGCAAGCGTGCCGTCTTTCGCCGGCGCCCCCTCATCCCGCTGCCGCGACCTTCTCCCCGCGGGGGAGAAGGGGCAGGAAGCACCCTTCGAATTCCATAAGCGGTTGCCTCGCCGCTTGGGGCTCTGTCCGCGCCGACTACGCCGACTTGAACCGCGCCATCAGCTCCGCACGCGCCGGGTCGGTCAACGTCACCGCGGCGCCGAATTCCAGCGGCGTCAGGGCTGCTTCGTCCGGATAGACGATCTTGTTGCTGGTGATGTCCGCCGGCAGCAGCGACATTACGCGGCTGTCGGTCGTCGGCGCGCCGTTGGCGATGTGTTCCTTGACGGCGTTCTGCGGGTCCATCAGGAAGTTGAGCAGCGCATAGCCGGCCGGCTTGTTGGCGGCGCTCTTCGGAACCGCGTAGAAATCCGACCAGATCTCGCCGCCGTCCGTGCCCAGCACGAACTGGATTTCCGGAATGTCGCGGTTGAGCTGCGCGCCGTCATTGGTCCAGCACATGGTCATCCACGCGTCGGAAGCCCGCATGGAGGGCTGGTAGTCGCTGTTGATGGCGTAGAGGTGCGGCTTGACCTTGATCAGCAGTTCTTCCGCCTTGGCAAGTTCTTCCGCCTTCACAGAATTGAACGAGAAGCCGAGCGAGACGAGGGCATTGCCGATGGTGGTGAGCTGGTAATCGTGCACCATGGCGCGGCCGTCGGCCTCGGTCATGGCGAGTTCGAAGAAGTCCTTCCAGCTAGTGACCTTCGACTTCATCTTGTCGGAGTTGAAGGCGATGCCCGTCGTGCCCCAGTTCTTCGGCAGGGCGAAAACCTTGCCGTCGACGGTCCCTTCGTTGGTGAAGCGGGTGTTCTGCGTCTTCGGGTCGAAATTCGGCACCTTGGCGAGGTCGATCGGGTCGATCAGGCCGAGGCTCACATAGGTGGAGATCGTGTAGTTGGTCGGCACGAAGAGGTCCCAGCCGGTGCCGCCGGCCTGAAGCTTCGCCAGCATCTCTTCGTTCGAACCGAAGACGTTGACCTCGACGGCCACGCCGGTCGCCGCCGTGAAGGCTTCGAAGGTCGCCGGGTCGTGGTAGTTCGGCCAGGTGGCGAGCGACATGGTGGAGCCGAGGTCTTCGGCCGCATGGGCTTCGGAGGTGAAGAGGCCCGGCTGGCGGGCGAGAACCGCTGCGGCAAGGCCAAGACCCGTGACGCCGAGAAAATGGCGGCGCGTAACCGAGCCGCGCTTCAGGCGCATAAATTCTTCCGTCAGGTCACGGGCGCTGATCGGGGCATTCTCTCTGAACCATTTCGACATCACACTGTTCCCTTGTTGTTGTGACGGGCCTGTTTCCCTCAGGCTGGAAAGATATGCGCAGTGCCGGGATCGAAGCTTATTGCGACCCGCTCGCCCGGTGCGACGAGGTCGTTTTCTGACTGGCTGTGGCGTTCGGCGGTGACCAGCAGGTCGCCGAGACCGGCGACCGAGACGGAATATTCGGCCGCCGAGCCGAGGAAGATGCGATGGGTGACGATGCCTTCGAGTGCAGCGCCCTCGGCCTGACGGGACAGGCGGATTGCCTCCGGCCGCAACGCGACGGTGACGGCGCCGGGGGCAAGCTCGCTGCGGGAGGCGGCAAGCGCCGAACCGTTGCGGAGGCGCACGGTGCCGCCGGCTTCCAGTATGCCATCGAGGCGGTTCGTCTTGCCGACGAAGTCGGCGACAAAGAGATCGGCCGGGCGGTCGTAGACTTCCTGCGGCGTGGCGAGCTGGCGGATGCTGCCGGCGCTCATCACGCAAACGAGGTCGCTCATCGAGAGCGCCTCTTCCTGATCGTGGGTGACGAGCACGAAGGTGATGCCGAGGTCGCGTTGAAGGGTTTGAAGCTCGATCTGCATGGCGGAGCGCAGCTTCTTGTCGAGGGCCGCTAGCGGCTCGTCGAGCAGCAGCACCGAGGGCTTGTTGACGAGGGCGCGGGCAAGCGCCACGCGCTGTTGCTGGCCGCCCGACATTTCATGGATGCGGCGCTTGGCAAAACCGGAAAGGCGGACCATCTCCAGCGCCTCGCCGACGCGGCGGGAAATCTCCGCCGCCGGCAGTTTCGGCCGAAGCTGCTTCAGGCCGTAGGCGACGTTCTGCTCGACATCGAAGTGCGGGAAGAGGGCGTATTGCTGGAACACCATGTTGACGGGGCGTCGATAGGCCGGCACGCCATTGACGACGCTGCCGGCGATCAACACCTCGCCTTCGCTCGGCTGCTCGAAGCCGCCGATCATGCGCAGACAGGTGGTCTTGCCGCAGCCGGAGGGGCCAAGCAGCGCCACGAAGGCGCCCTTCGGCACGGCGAGGTTGATGTCGGAGACCGCGGTCACCGCGCCATAGCGCTTGGTCACCGAACGGAACTCGATGTCGTTCGTTGGGGCGGATGTCACGTCTGTTCCCTGCGGTTGTTGGTCTCTCAGCGATCTTTGCCGCTATGGCCACCGTCAACTCGAATGCTAGTCAGCGGCCTGCCGGTTGGTATATACCCCGAGAGAGGTATTTTATCCATAAATCGGCTGTGGGAGGAGTATATCCCTGCGACGGCGGCAGAGGTTTACCGCGCGCGGAACTGGGGAGCAGAAACGCCATGCAGGTCGATTTCAAGGCACTTTTCCATACGCTTGCCGACTGGACGGCGGCTGCGGAGACGTCGGATCGGAAGACGGGCGAAACCTTGCTGGCAATGATGCGGGCGCTCGTGCGCTTCGACGACATGGTCATCTTCGCCTATCGCGACAAGGCCCGGCCAATCGACCTGTTCAGCACCTTCGATGCGGATGACCATCATGTCTTCGTGACGCTTTACCAGGCCGGACCCTATTTGCTCGATCCGTTCTACCACACGGCGCGTGCGGCCCGGGCCGGCGTGTTCCGCATGCGCGAGCTGGCGCCGGATCGCTTCTTCTCCAGCGAATATTACCGCACTTACTACTCTCAGACCCGGCTTGCCGAAGAGCTCGGCTTCTTTGTGCCGACCGCCGATGGTGTCACGGTCGTTGTCTCGTTGATGCGGCGGGAGAAGACCGGCATCTTCCCGGCTGCGGAATACGGGTTGCTTAACGATGTGGAACCCTTCGCCACCGCCTTCGTGCGCCGGGCCTGGGGTGATCTAGCTGGGCGCTTTGCGGATACGGGGCAGGGGCGCGGACGGCGCAGTGAGCCGGTGAGTGCGGCGGACCGCGTCTGGCGTAGGCTCAATCTTACGGACCGCGAGGCCTCGATCATCGAACTGGTGCTGCAGGGCCATTCGTCGGAATCGATCGGGCTGAAGCTCGATATCTCGACCGGTACGGTGAAGGTCCACCGCCGTAACGTCTACCGCAAGCTCGGGATTTCCTCGCAGATCCAGTTGCTGTCGATTTATCTGAAGAACTTGCAATCCTAGTCAGGACGACAAACCCTGGTCAGGGTTGGGAAAGCACGCCTCGTCCTCCTCCGTCATCCTCGGGCTTGGCCCGAGGATCCATGCGGCAGGTGTGGCGTGGATGGTCGGGTCAGGCCCGACCATGACGGAGAGTGGGACGGAGCTCGCCAACAAAAAAGCCCGGCATCGCTGCCGGGCTCCCTTGAGTCTTTTCAACGGTTTGCCACCTCATCCTGTCGGATTGAGTCAGGCCATTGAGATGTTGATTCAAGCGACGGAAGCGAGCGCCACCTGCGCGCGGGCGTCGATGATCTGGCGGGCGGCGTTGGCGGCTTCCTTGCCCTTGAGGACGAAGTGCTCGCGAAAAAACGCGATGTGGGCTTCCGATTCCTGGAAGTTGTGCGGGGTCAGCACGGCCGACAGCACCGGCACGTTGGTGTCGAGGCCGACGCGCACGATGGCATCGACGACCGTGCCGGCGACGAAATCGTGACGGTAGATGCCGCCGTCGACGACGAGCGCAACGCCGAGGATGGCGGAATAGCGGCCGGTCTTTGCAAGAAGCTGGGCGTGCAGCGGGATTTCCAGCGCGCCCGGTACGTCGATCACGTCGACATCTTCGGCGCGGCCGCCGAGCGCTGCCCATTCGGCAACGAAGGAGTTGACCGCCTGGTCGACGATGCCGGCGTGCCAGCGGGCACGGATGACGGCGATCCGGGAGGAGGGGGTGGCATTCGCATTCATGTCTAGGCCTTTCAAGGGTTGAGCCATTTTTCAATGATCCCCTTGGGCGAACACGCATGAGGCACGCTGACCCACCTTGCGGCGGGTGCCTCCTGCTTGCTCTCTTCCATCCGGACTATGACCGTCGGCTCCGGCATCGCACCGGATCTGCTGACCCTTCCGTTTTGGCGGAAGGCGCTCGCGGGCTCCGGAATGCTTCCTGTCGGGAAGAATGGCCGATACCGCCGGTGGGGAGTTTCACCCCGCCCTGAGAACGATGGAAGCTTAGCCGGCCACCGCACGGAGATCAAATCCGCAGGCGACGGAAAACGCACAATTCACGACAGATTTTTCCAAGCCTTCTGCAAGGCTTGGAATGAAACTGCCGTCTTAGTCGCGGATAATGAGGAGGTCGCCAGCGGTGAAGCGCAGTGTCGACGTTTCACCGACGGCCGGCGGCACCAGGCCGGGGCTGTTGAACATGTCGAAGGAGATGATGGCATCCCCCACCTTCATGCGGGTGCGGATGACCGAACCGAGGAAGTTGGAGGAGGTGACCTCGCCGGTCAGCGCCGTGTCGCCCTTGGCGTCGGGTGCCGTCGAGCCGGCTTCCGGACGCAGCGCCAGCGAAACCGTGTCACCGGCCTTCAAGGCGCCGAGCGGCTCGCGCAACGTCACACCCTGGTCGCCGATCGAGATGCGGTTCGTCGCCGGATCGACGACCTTCGCCTCGATAAGGTTCAGCGTACCGACGAAGTTCGCGACGAAGCGGGTGGCCGGGCGGTTGTAGATATCGGCCGGCTTGCCGATCTGGTCGGCCTTGCCGGCATTCATCACGACGATGCGGTCGGAGATCGACAGCGCCTCTTCCTGGTCGTGCGTGACGAAGACCGTGGTGATGCCGAGCTGTTGCTGGATCATGCGGATTTCTTCGCGCAGCGAGACGCGGATCTTGGCGTCGAGCGCGGAGAGCGGTTCGTCGAGCAGCAGAACCTGCGGCTTCGGCGCGAGCGCGCGGGCGAGCGCCACGCGCTGCTGCTGGCCGCCGGACATCTGGTAGGGGTAACGGTCGGCCAGATGATCAAGCTTGATGAGGCCGAGCATTTCCTTCACACGGGCGTCGATCTCGGCTTTCGGCCGGCCGGCGACCTTGAGGCCGAAGGCGACGTTTTCCGCGACGTTCATGTTGGGGAAAAGCGCGTAAGCCTGGAAGACCATGCCGATGTTGCGCTGGTTCGGGCGCAGGTTCACCTGGCTCTTGCCATCGATGGTGATGCCGCCGCCCGAGGGGGTCTCGAAGCCGGCGATCATGCGCAGCACGGTGGTCTTGCCGCAACCCGATGGTCCGAGGAACGAGACGAACTCGCCCTTTTCGATCGACATGTTGAAGTCCTTGACGACCTGCACGGGGCCAAAGGACTTCTGGATGCTGGTGAGGGTGAGAAAGCTCATGAAAGATCCTTAGGCGGCGCTTTGCGCGCCCTTCTGGAAACGGGAAACAAGCTGGATCAAGCCGAGGCAGCCCCAGGTCAAGGCGAAGGACATCACGGCGAGCGCCGCCGGTTCATAGGCACGGTTGGCGCCGAGCAGCTGCATGTAAGGGCCGAAGGCCGGACGGTTGAGCAGGGCGGCCATGGTGAACTCGCCGATGACGATGGCGAAGGTCAGGAAGGCGCCGGAGAGAACCGCGACCAGCACGTTCGGCAGGATGATCTTTGCCAGGATCGTCGTCCAGCCGGCGCCGAGGCTCTGGGCCGCTTCGGTCAGCGTGGCGATGTCGATGGAGCGCAGACCAGTATCGACCGAGCGGTACATGTAGGGCAGCGACAGCGTTGCGTAGCCGAACATCAGGAGGATGTTCGTGCCGGTGATCGAGCCGGTCAGCGGCAGCCAGCTCGACGTGTTGTAGAGCCGGATGTAACCGAACACGATGACGATCGCCGGGATGACCAGCGGCAGCAGCGTAATGAACTCGATATAGGGGCGAAGGCCCGGCAGCTTCAGGCGCACCCAGTAGGCAGTGGGTACCACCAGCAGCACGCCGAAGATGATCGTCGCGAGCGCCATCAGGATCGAGTAGGTGAAGGTTTCCTGGAAGCGTGGGTCGCCGAGCACGACCGCATAGGCGTCGAACGAATAGACGCCGCGACGCATCTTCAAGGAGAAATTGGTCATGCCGAGCAGCGGCAGGATGAAATAGAGCAGCCCGAAGATGAGGGCGCCCCAGGCCCAGAACTTCTTCATTTCAGCCACCTTTCGCTGCGGGCGCGAAGCCAGATGTAGATCGTGTTGGCGATGCCGGTGACGACGATCATGCCGAAGGCCAGCGCATAGCCGAGATGCGGATTGCCAAGCACGTCGCCGCGGATCTGCGCGAACAGCAGGATCGGTACGATGTTGAGCGAGGAGCCGGTCAGCGCGATCGCCGTCGCAACAGCGCCGAAGGCATTGGCGAAGAGCAGCGCCAGCGTACCGAGGAAGGACGGCAGCAGGATCGGGAAGGCGACCATGCGCCAGTATTGGGTATTGGTCGCACCAAGGATCTGGGCGGCTTCGCGCCACTCGCGCTTCAGGCCGTCGAGGGCCGGCGTAATGATGAGGATCATCAGCGGGATCTGGAAGAACAGGTAGGTGACCGTCAGGCCCCAGAAGGAGAGGATGTTGAAGCCGAGTGCGCGCAGGTCGATGCCGATCTGCGTCTTCAGGAACACGGTCAGAAGGCCGACCGGGCCGAGCGTCGCGAGAAAGGCGAAGGCGAGCGGCACGCCAGCGAAATTGGAGGCGACGCCGGAGAAGGTCAGCAGTGGGCCGCGGATCCATTTCGGCAGGCCGCCGAGCACCGCGGCGGCAGCGACGGAAAAGCCGATCAGGCAGCCGAGAAGCGCGGAGGCGATGCTGATCTTGATCGAGATCCAGTAAGCCGAAAGGATCGACGTGGTGAAGAGGCCACGGATGTTGTCCAGGGTGAAGCTTCCGTCCGGTGTCTGGAAGGCGCCGATGACGATGCGCATCGTCGGCATGATCAGGAACAACAGGACGAAGATCGCGAACGGTGCCGCGCCCAGCCAATGCAGCGGGAGGCGGAAGGGCGCTCGCGTTTGAGGTGTCGCGGCTGAGCTGTCTGATGACATTAAGAAAACCTCGAGAGGGTTGCCGTCATTGGCATACCGCAGACGTCGCCCCGGCCTGATGACCGGGGCGACGCAGGATGTCGTTTACTGCACGTTCGCGCCGACGACGGAATCCCAGGCGCCGGTCACAGCGGCCTTGTTGGCGTCTACTTCCTCGAGCGTCGGGAAGTAGGCCTTTTCATAGGATGCTGCCGGCGGCAGGGCGTCGATCAGGTCCTGCGGAACCTTGCCGGCCTTGACCATGGCGTTGAAGCGTGCCGGGTGGCAATAGCCCTTCAGCCAGCCGAGCTGACCTTCGTCGGAGTAGAGGTGCTCCATCCACAGCTTGGCAGCGTTCGGGTGCGGCGCGTAGGCCGAGATACCCTGAACGTAGACGCCGGCGAGAACGCCCGATGCCGGAACGACGACTTCGGTCGGCGGGTTGCCGTTGAGGGTCTTGGCCCAGCCGAGTGCGTTGTAGTCCCAGGCGATGACGATCGGGGTCGAACCCTGAGCGAGCGTGCCCGACTTGCCGATGACCGGAACGAAGTTGCCGGCCTTGTTCAGCTCGGCGAAGTAGGCGAGGCCAGCTTCACCGGCTTCCTTGCCGGACTTTGCACCCTTGCCGAGGCCGGCGGCGAGAACACCGAGAATGGCCTGGTTCGACGCGCGCGGGTCGCCGGCGAGGGCAACCTGTCCGGCATATTCCGGCTTCAGGAGGTCGGCCCAGTCCTTCGGCGTGTTGGCAACGAGGTCCTTGTTCACCAAAAGCGACATCACGCCGTAGTAGTCGCCGTACCAGAAGCCTTCGGCGTCCTTGATGGTATCCGGGATTTCGTCCCAGGTGGAGACCTTGTAGGGCTGCAGCAGGCCTTCGGCCTTTGCCTGCGGACCGAAGGCGAGGCCGACGTCGATCACGTCGGGCGACTGCGGGCCCTTGTTGTCCTTGTTGGCCTTGATCGCTTCGACTTCATCGGCCGAACCGGCGTCAGGGTTGAGTTCGTTGACCTGGATTTCCGGGTACTTCGCCTTGAAGGAGGCGATGACGTCACCGTAGCCGCACCAGTCGTGCGGCAGTGCGATCGTCGTCAGCATGCCTTCCTTTTTCGCAGCTTCGATGAGCTCGGCGCTCGGCTCGGCGAGGGCGAGCGACGGAAGCGCTATCGCCAGGGCAGTGGAGAGCGAAAGCAGACGTTTCGTTTGTGACATCACGGGTGTTCTCCTTTGGTGTGTCAGTCAACTTCGGCGAAGCTGATACTGGTGGCAGATGAAGGTTATGTGACAGTTTTGTTTCGGTTTTTTCGTATGCCTGTCAGGATTTGCCGGGCGCCTCCGGCCGAGGCTTGCGGAAAAGCCGGCTGGCCTCGAAGAGGCTCTCCAGCGTCTTCATTCGGCCGCTGGTTTCTTCCCAGCCCGAACTCTGCACCGCTTCGATCAGCGCTTCGACGATGAACAGCGTCACGACGGACGAATCCCATGCCGACGGCGCCTCGATATGGACCCGGAAAACCTTCGCAGCCACCTTGGCGACGGGCGAGGCCCATTGGTCGGTGAAGAGCACGATTTCCACGCCGCGCTCGCGCGCCACCCGGCCGAGCGTCTCCATTTCCTGCTCGTACCGGCGGATATCGAAGATCACCAGCACGTCGCCGGCCTTCATGTTCAGCACATAATGCGGCCAGGAGCTGGGATTGGAGGCGATCTGCGTGACGTTCGGGCGGATGACCTGGAGATGCGTGAAGAGATAGTCGGCAAGCGCCTTCGTGATACGGCCGCCGATGATGTAGATGCTGCGCTGGCGATCGGCCAGCAGGGTGGCGGCGCTGTCGAATTCGGCGGTTTCCATCTGCGAGAGCGTCTGGCGCAGATTGGTCATGATCGCGTCGGCGAAGCGGTTCAGGATATGCGTGCCCGGCGCCTTGGCCGCCCAGCGGTCGTGTTTGGTGATCGGGTTCGAAAGGGTGGCTTCCAGCTCATGGTGCAGGCGGGCCTGGAAATCCGGAAAGCCGCGAAAGCCGAGTTTCTGCACCATGCGCGCGACGGTCGGCGTGGACACGCCGGCGTTCTCCGCGACAGTCGTGATGCTGCCGAGGCCGGAGACGGGGTAGTTGTCGAGCAGTGACGTGGCCAGCTGCCTTTCGGCGCGCGTGAGCGAGTCGAAATGGGCATTGATCACATCCGACACCGTCATGGATGCTTGGTTGAGAGTCAAATTGTTCCCCTGCACCCGGTCTTCGCCGGGGTTTTCGAAATAAAACGCGCTGTCACAATTCGAGTCAAATGTTTTTTTGAAGAGATTTTTTCATTCCCCCGTTGACAGCGGCCGAACTGTGAAGAATTCTTTTCAGTAATGACAAAAGCCGGTCGAGGGGATCAGGCTCATGGGAATTCTGACTGGAGAGGAGGGCGACCCTGTCGCCCTTGAAAACGCGTCTGCACGGGGCCGGGTCATTCTTGTCTGCGAGCACGCATCGCGTCTTCTGCCCAAATCGCTCGGCACGCTCGGCCTGTCCGAGGAAGCGCTGGCGAGCCACATCGCCTGGGATCCGGGCGCGCTCGCCGTGTCGCGCTTGATGGCGAAGAGCCTTGATGCCACACTGATTTTCCAGCGTTTTTCCCGCCTCGTCTATGATTGCAACCGCCCGCCGGAATCACCGGCCGCCATGCCGGAAAAGAGCGAGGTCTTTGATGTTTCCGGTAATATCGGCCTCGACCAGGCGGCGCGCGACGCCCGCACGGAAGCGCTCTACCTGCCGTTCCGCGAAAAACTGTCCCGGCTGGTGAAGGACCGGATCGCGGAGGGCAGGGCGCCGGTCATCGTGACCATGCACAGTTTTACGCCGGTCTATTTCGGCAAGCCGCGGGCTGTCGAGATCGGCGTCCTGCATGATGCGGATACGCGCCTCGCCGATGCGATGCTGGCCGCGGTCGGCACCGGTGGTCTCTACGATACCCGTCGCAACGAGCCCTATGGACCGGAAGACGGCGTGACGCATACGCTGAAGGAGCACGGCCTTTCCAACGGCCTGCTGAACGTGATGATCGAGGTCCGCAACGACCTCATTCGAGATGAAGTCGACCAGAGGGTCGTGGCCGACTATCTGACGGGATTGCTCATCGAGAGCCTTCCCGCCGCATAACAAAGAAAAAGACCCGGGGAGCGGCATGTCCGCGGCGCATATCCCACGCATTTCGTGGGCCTCAGACACAGGCGGACCTCGGCAATTCCGCCAGGGACCAGTCGATACAGGGGAAAAACATGTCAGGTTATTCGGATAACGATAAACATGAGGATATGCAGGTCCTGCATTCCATGGGCTATGCGCAGGAACTCGAGCGGCGGATGAGCCAGTTCTCGAACTTTGCCGTGTCCTTTTCGATCATTTGCATTCTTTCCGGCGGCATCAATTCGCTGGCGCAGGCGACATCCGGCGCGGGGGGCGCTGCGATCGGCATCGGCTGGCCGCTCGGCTGCTTCATTTCGCTCGTCTTTGCCGTCGCCATGGCACAGATCAGCTCGGCCTATCCGACGGCCGGCGGCCTCTACCACTGGGGCTCGATCCTGGGTAACCGCTTTACCGGCTGGCTGACCGCCTGGTTCAACCTGCTCGGCCTCGTTACCGTGCTCGGCGCCATCAATGTCGGCACCTACTATTTCTTCATGGGTTCGTTCGGCACACCGTATTTCGGCCTGGAAGACACGACCACGACCCGCATCATCTTCCTGGCGGTCATCACCGGCGCACAGGCGCTCGTGAACCACATGGGCATCGGCCTCACGGCCAAGCTGACGGACTTCTCCGGCTACCTGATCTTCGCAACGTCGATCCTGCTCGCCATCGTGTGCCTCATTGCAGCCGACAGCTACGATATCGGCCGCCTCTTCACCTTCTCGAACTATTCCGGTGCGGCCGGCGGCAACGTCTGGCCGGAAAATTCCGGCACCTGGGTGTTCCTGTTGGGTCTGCTGCTGCCGATCTATACGATCACCGGCTACGACGCCTCGGCGCACACCTCGGAAGAAACCGTCAAGGCGGCGACGTCCGTGCCGCGCGGCATGGTCTCCTCCGTGCTGTGGTCTGCCCTTTTCGGCTATATCATGCTGTGCTCCTTCGTTCTGATGATCCCGTCGTCGGTCACCAATGCCGACGGCACCACCACCGAAGGCATGGCGGCTGCGGCAGCGCAGGGCTGGAACGTTTTCTTCTGGACGATGGACACGCAGGTTCATCCGGTGGTGAAGGATGTTCTCTACTTCTTCATCCTGATTGCCCAGTGGCTGTGCGGCCTTGCAACGGTCACGTCCGTTTCGCGCATGATCTTCGCCTTCTCGCGTGACGGCGGTCTGCCGTTCTCGCGTGGCCTGTCCAAGGTAAGCCCGAACTACCGTACGCCGGTTGCCGCCATCTGGACCGGTTCCATCCTGTCGGTGCTGTTCGTCTGGGGTTCGTCGCTCGTCTCCATCGGCGAGACGCCGGTCTATACGGTCGTCGTATCGTGCACGGTCATCTTCTTGTTCTTCTCCTTCGCGATCCCGATTGCACTCGGCCTCTTCGCCTGGGGCACATCGAAGTGGGACAAGATGGGTCCGTGGAACCTCGGCGAAGGCGTCTTCAAGCTGTTTGCCATCCTGTCGATCATCGCCATGGTGCTGATCTTCGTGCTCGGCATCCAGCCGCCGAACGATTGGGCGCTCTACATCACCGTCGGCTTCCTCGTCCTGACCGCGATCATCTGGTTCGGCCTTGAAAACCGCCGCTTCAAGGGCCCGCCGATCGGTGACGAAGTCGCCCGCCGCCAGGCCGAGATCGCTGCCGCCGAAAAGGCTGTCGGCCAGGTCTGACCATTTTTAGCGCGGGGGCCGTGCATGCGGCCCCCGTTTTCATTTCCGACCGACGCGCGGCGATTGCCGGGCACCATTTCTGGGACCAAGAACCATGAGCATGACCTACACATTCGATGATCTGAAGAAGGATGTTGCCGAGGGCCGCATCGACACCGTTCTCGCCTGCCTCGTCGACATGCAGGGCCGCCTCATGGGCAAGCGTTTCCAGGCAGAATATTTTGTCGAGAGCGCCTACGAGGAAACGCATAGCTGCAACTACCTGCTCGCCACCGACATGGAGATGGAGACCGTCTCCGGCTACAAGTCGACGAGCTGGGCCGCCGGTTACGGCGATTATACGATGAAGCCCGACCTTGCCACGCTGCGCAAGCTGCCCTGGCTGGAAGGCACGGCGCTGGTGCTGTGCGACGTGCTCGACCACCATACTCACGCGGAAGTGCCGCATTCGCCGCGCGCCATCCTCAAGAAGCAGGTGAAGCGGCTGGAGGCCCTGGGCCTCAAGGCCTTCATGGCGAGCGAACTCGAATTCTTCCTCTTCGACCAGACCTTCGATGATGCCCGCGAAAGCGGCTACCGCGATCTGCGCACCGCGTCCGGCTACAACGAGGACTACCACATCTTCCAGACCACTAAGGAAGAAGACGTCATGCGCGCGCTGCGCAAGGGCCTGCAGGGTGCCGGCATTCCGGTGGAAAACTCCAAGGGCGAGGCGTCGCCCGGCCAGGAGGAAATCAACGTGCGCTATGCCGAGGCCGTCACGATGGCTGACCGGCATTCGATCATCAAGAACGCCACCAAGGAAATCGCCTGGCAGCGCGGCAAGTCCGTGACCTTCCTTGCCAAGTGGAACTACACCGCCGCCGGCTCCTCCTCGCACATCCACCAGTCGCTGTGGAGTCTGGACGGCAAGGAGGCAAAGTTCTTCGACAAGGACGCCAAGTACGGCATGTCGGAGTTGATGCACAATTACGTGGCCGGCCTGCTCGCGCATGCCAGCGAGATCACCTATTTCCTCGCGCCCTATATCAACTCCTACAAGCGCTTCGTTGCCGGCACCTTTGCGCCGACCAAGGCGATCTGGAGCAAGGACAACCGCACGGCCGGCTACCGCCTGTGCGGCGAGGGCACCAAGGGCATTCGTATCGAATGCCGCGTCGGCGGCTCCGACCTCAACCCCTATCTCGCCATGGCGGCGCTGCTCGCGGCCGGCATTGCCGGCATCGAGGAGAAGCTGGAGCTCGAAGCACCCTTCGTCGGTGACGCCTATGGTGGCAAGGACGCCCGCGAGATTCCGAAGACGCTGCGCGGTGCGACCGCTGCACTGACCGGTTCCAAGATGCTGCGCGAAGCCTTCGGTGATGACGTCATCGATCACTATGTCCGTGCTGCCGAATGGGAGCAGGAAGAGTACGATCGCCGCATCACCGACTGGGAGGTGGCGCGCGGCTTCGAGAGAGCGTAAGGCTGCGGCCAGTCAAGGTCGAACCGGCCCCGGCGTAATCCTTCAGGGATATTTGCCGCGTGGCTGGATCGGCTATTGTCCGGCGCTAAAGTTCATAATCTGAAACAGGAAGTCGATCATGACTGTGATCAAATGCATATCCCCCGTGGATGGCTCGGTTTATGCCGAGCGCGAGGCGATGCCGCTGGCGGCCGCGCAAGCGGTCGTTGCCCGCGCCAAGAAGGCACAGAAAAGCTGGGCGAAGCGCCCGCTTGAAGACCGTATCCAACTGGTGCTGAAGAGTGTCGCCCGCGTCAACGAGATGGCCGACGAGATCGTGCCGGAAATCGCCTGGCAGATGGGCCGTCCGGTCCGCTACGGCGGCGAGTTCAAGGGTTTCAACGAGCGCTCCAACTATGTCGCGGAGATTGCCGGCTCCTCGCTGGCGCCGATTGTCATCGAAAACAGCGCGCGCTTCGAGCGCCGCATCGAGCGCGAGCCGCATGGCGTCGTTTTCGTCATCGCGCCGTGGAACTATCCCTACATGACGGCGATCAACACGATCGCTCCCGCGCTGATGGCCGGCAATGTCGTCATCATCAAGCATGCCGCCCAAACGCTGCTCGTCGGCGAACGCCTCGTGCGCGCCTTTGCCGAAGCCGGCGTGCCGGAAGACGTCTTCCAGAACGTCTTCCTCGACCATGACACGACCTCCGCGCTGATCGCCGGCAACAGCTTCGACTTCGTCAACTTTACCGGCTCCGTCGAAGGCGGTCGGTCGATCGAACGCGCCGCCGCCGGCACCTTCACGCCGGTTGGCCTCGAACTCGGCGGCAAGGATCCGGGTTACGTCATGGAAGATGCCGACCTCGACGCCGCCGTCGACACGCTGATGGACGGCGCCACCTACAATTCCGGCCAGTGCTGCTGCGGCATCGAGCGCGTCTACGTCAACGAGAAGCTCTATGACGCCTTCGTCGAAAAGTCCGTCGCCTGGGTATCGAACTACAAGCTCGGCAATCCGCTCGATCCGGACACCACCCTCGGTCCGATGGCGCACAAGCGCTTTGCCGCGACCGTGCGGTCGCAGATCGCCGATGCCGTCTCGAAGGGCGCCAAGGCGCTCGTCGACCCGAAACTGTTTCCGGCCGATGACGGCGGCGCTTATGTCGCCCCGCAGGTTCTCGTCGATGTCGATCATTCGATGGAGTTCATGACGGAAGAGACCTTCGGCCCGGCCGTCGGCATCATGAAGGTGAAGAACGACGCGGAAGCGCTCGCGCTGATGAACGACTGCAAATACGGCCTCACCGTTTCGCTCTGGACGAAGGACAGCGACCGCGCCGCGACGATCGCCCGCGATCTGGAGACCGGTACGGTGTTCCAGAACCGTGCTGATTACCTCGACCCGGCGCTTTGCTGGACCGGCGTGAAGGAAACGGGCCGTGGCGGCTCGCTCTCCGTCATCGGCTTCCACAACCTTACCCGACCGAAATCCTACCATTTCAGGAAAGCTTGAAGAGCATGACCATCACCGCCAACTGGAGCTACCCGACCGCGATCAAGTTCGGGGCGGGCCGCATCAAGGAACTCGCTGACCATTGCAAGGCGGTCGGCATGAAGAAGCCGCTGCTCGTCACCGACCGCGGCCTTTCGACGATGCCGATCACGCAGGGCGCGCTCGATATCCTCGCTGCCGCCGGTCTTGGCCGCGCGATGTTCGCCGAGGTCGATCCGAACCCGAACGACAAGAACCTTGAAGCCGGCGTCAAGGCCTACAAGGATGGTGGCCATGACGGCGTCGTCGCCTTCGGGGGTGGCTCCGGCCTTGATCTCGGCAAGGCGATTGCCTTCATGGCCGGCCAGACCCGCCCGGTCTGGGATTTCGAGGATGTCGGTGACTGGTGGACGCGCGCCAATTCCGATGGCATCGCGCCGATCATCGCCGTGCCGACCACGGCCGGCACTGGTTCGGAAGTCGGCCGCGCCTCGGTCATCACCAATTCCGAGACGCACACCAAGAAGGTGATCTTCCATCCGAAGTTCCTGCCTTCGGTGACGATATGCGACCCGGAACTGACGGTCGGCATGCCGAAGGTCATCACGGCTGGCACCGGCATGGACGCGTTTGCCCATTGCCTCGAAGCCTATTGCTCACCGTTCTACCACCCGATGAGCCAAGGCATCGCGCTCGAAGGCATGCGCCTCGTCAAGGAATTTTTGCCGCGCGCTTACAAGGACGGGACCGATATCGAAGCCCGCGCCCATATGATGTCGGCCGCCGCCATGGGCGCCGTCGCCTTCCAGAAGGGGCTTGGTGCCATCCATTCGCTGTCGCACCCGGTTGGCGCGATCTACAACACGCACCACGGCATGACGAATGCCGTCGTGATGCCGCCGGTGCTGACCTTCAACCGCCCGGCCATCGAGGCGAAGATCGTCAGCGCTGCGGCCTATCTCGGCATTGCCGGCGGCTTTGACGGCTTCTTCGACTACGTACTTCGCCTGCGCGAAGAGCTCGGCGTGCCGGACAAACTGTCGGCGCTGGGCGTCGGCACCGACCGGATCGACGAAATGTCCGAAATGGCGATCGTCGACCCAACGGCCGGCGGCAATCCGGTGGAATTGACGCTCGACGCGGCCAAGCGTCTCTTCGTCGAGTGCATCTGAGTTTCGCTTTGACGATTGGGGTGGCGGTCAGGCGATCGCCACCCCGATTTTTTTATTACAATTATTACGAATTGCGCCGCATGATGTTTGTCATCAGAATGTCATGCAACTGTCATGATTTGCGCCGCTCCCTGGTGCAGCCTGGCGGTGTGGTGCGGTGTTAGCGTTATGGCAGTCATATCGGTAGCGAACGCCAAGGGCGGTTCGGGCAAGACGACGGCGGCGGTTTTACTTGCCACCGAACTCGTGCAGCGTGGTGCGCGCACCGCTCTTCTCGATTGCGACGAGCTGAAACTGGCGGCAAGCTGGGTGCGCGCCGCAAGGCTCGGCGAGGGGCTGACGCTACTGGACAATATTGCGGTCTCCAATTTCGCCGGCAATCTCAAGGCCCTGCGCGGCAGCCACGACCACGTCATCATCGACCTGTCGGGCGCCCGCGATGCCTTGGTCGCGTTTGCCGCCGGGCTTTCCGATCTCGTGCTGGTACCCGTCCAGGGTTGCGCGATGGATAGTCGTGGTGCGGCGCATGTGCTGGAACTGGTCGATCTCGTCAGCGCCAATGCGCATCTGCCGATCAAGCGGGCGGTCGTGCTCTCCCGTGTCAATCCGCTCGTTACCACCCATGCCTTGCGCAATGTGAAGACCGTGCTCGATGCGGCACGGATTCCTGTCGTCGGTACGCCTGTCATCGAGCGCAGCGCCTTTCGCGACATGTTCGAGACGGGCGGCACGCTCTACTCGATGAACGGTGGCCGGGTGAGCAATCTCGACAAGGCGATCCTCAATATGCAGGTCCTTGCCGATGACGTGCTGCGGCTTGTCGGCGTCGGGGAGGGCGGCAAGACGTGGGCGAAGACCGCCGTTGCCGCTCCTGCGCGCACTGGCCTGTCTTCTTCACCGCCGGTGAGCGTGCCGGCCGGCCCCTGAATTCTTACCGTTAACAATTGACACGCGCCCGGAGAATGCTGGTTTCCCGGGCTTTTTTCCTGCAGCTGGCAAACGCTGTTCGTCGTCTCATTAATCTTCGCGATACGGAAATTTCCATTTCGTTAACCATGTTTTGAAAGGTTTGAGTAAGCGGGCGCCATTTGCACAGGGTCGCCTGACGAGAGCGATGAGCAAGCTCGTAGAATTCACGGGGAAAGACATGCCAGTCATCACATTTGCCAATGCCAAGGGCGGCGCGGGCAAGACCACCGCGGCCCTCATCCTAGCCACCGAGCTTGCAAGCCAGGGTCACCGCGTCACCATTCTCGACGCGGACCCGCAGCGCTGGATTAGCCATTGGCACGAGATTTCCGGCCGCCAGCACAATATTGCCGTCATCTCGGAAGTCTCGATGGCCTCCATCCAGTGCCATATCCGCGAGAACCGCGACACGACCGACTATTTCATCATCGATCTGGCCGGTGCCCGCGATGCACTGGTCGCCACCGCCATCGGCCTTTCGGACCATGTGATGATTCCCGTGCAGGGCTGTGCGATGGACGCACGCGGTGCCGCACAGATCCTTGAACTGCTGAAGCAGCTCGACGAGAAGGCGGGCATCCGCATCAACCACTCGGTCGTGCTCACCCGCATGAATTCGATGGTGACGACGCGTGCCATGACGGCCATCAAGGTCTTGCTCGCATCGCGCGACGTTGCCGTGCTGGACACACCGATCGGCGAGCGCACCGCCTTCCGTGATATTTTCGACTGCGGCGGCACGTTGTATTCGATGGACCCGGCTAGGGTGAGCAACCTCGACAAGGCCCGCGAAAACGCGCGGCTTTTTGCCGAGGAAGTGATGCGCCTCATGCCGACGCGCAAGCGGGTTTCCCCGGCACGCGGCTTCTTCCGCACGATCCCGCGCGCGGCCTGAGCGAACAGATTTGACGAACGGCAAAAACGGCTGCGACCAAATGCGCAGCCGTTGTCCCCAATAGGCGCATGGCTTGGTAATGAACAATTTACCATGCCTAACCTAGTGATATTGCGTCTGAAAGCTATTCTTGAAGGCTCTGTGTCTTCGGCGTGATCCATGAGGGGTCGCGGGCGCGAGCGTGCCATTTGGCATTGCCGTCCCGATAGAGCGTTGTCGCTTTCCCCAGTTTCTCGTGTTGCCAGGATACCCAATCAGAATGAAGTCAGCCCCGCAGACTGCCAGCCAGAACCACGATATCGCGCGCCGTCTGGATTATCTCGGCCTCGACGAGCCGGCGCTGAAGCGGTTGCGCAGCCTGAAGCCCTTCATCGAGAAGGAGCTCGGTCCGGCGCTCGACAAGTTCTATGCCGTCGTGCGCAAGAGCCCGGAGGTCAACCACCTCTTCTCCAGTGATGCGCACATCAATCGCGCAAAGACTGCGCAGCTCGGTCACTGGGCAAACATCGCTGCCGGCGATTTCACGCATGACTATGCCGCGAAGGTTCAGACGATCGGCCATGTGCATGCGCGCATCGGCCTGGAGCCGCGCTGGTATATCGGCGGCTACGCGCTGATCGTCGAGCATCTTCTGGCGGAAGCGGTGAAATCACTTTGGCCGAAACAGGGGTTTTTCAGCCGCCAGGAAATCACGCCGGAGGAGTTTGCGGCGAAATTTTCCAGCCTGCTCAAGGCCATGTTCCTCGACATGGACCTCTCCATCTCCGTCTATATGGACACATCCGACGTCACCAAGCAGCAGGCAGTGCAGGCGCAGGTCGTTGCCGAGGAGCGCAAGATCGTCGGCGACAGTTTCGGTGCGGCGCTGAAGCGGATTTCGGATGGCGACCTCACCGCGCGCATCACCGGGCCGCTGCCGGAAGCCTATGAGACGCTGCGCGAAGATTTCAATCATGCCATTTCCACGCTCTCGCAGGCCATCGGCAGCATCGGTGTGGGGGCGGGCTCCATCCATCTGAGTGCCCAGGAGATTGCGGCGGCCTCTGACGATCTCGCCAAGCGCACGGAGCGGCAGGCGGCCAATCTCGAGGAAACCGCGGCCGCCGTCGAAGAGGTGACCACTACAGTGCGCCAGACGGCGCAGAGCGCCAACGAGGCGAATGCGCTCGTCATGGCGGCGCGCGACAATGCGCAGCGCGGCGGCGAAGTCGTGGAACACGCAATTGTCGCCATGGGCGAGATCCAGGCCTCGTCGTCGGCGATCGCCAACATCGTAGAGGTGATCGACGAGATTGCCTTCCAGACAAATCTTCTGGCGCTCAATGCCGGCATCGAGGCGGCACGGGCAGGCGAGGCGGGACGTGGCTTCGCGGTCGTGGCGTCGGAGGTGCGCGCACTCGCCCAGCGCTGTGCCGATGCCGCCAAGGACATCCAGGACCTGATCGCCAAGTCGCATGGTCAGGTCGAGGACGGTGTGCGCTCGGTCAACGAGGTCGCGCAGTCGCTGCGCCAGATCGTGTCTCAGGTCGTGGATGTGAGCGCTGTCTTCAACACCATCCGCTCCAGCACCGCGGAGCAGGCAACGGGTCTTCAGGCGGTCAACCAGGCGGTCAACGCCATGGACCAGATCACCCAGCAGAATGCGGCGATGGTCGAACAGGCCAATGCCGCGAGCCAGGCGCTGACGCAGGAGGCCGCCTCCATTGCCGCCCAGCTCAGCGCGTTCCGCACCGGCGGTACCGCGCAGCCGGCACACGGTTCAGGCTATCGCCGCGCTGCCTGAGCGTTTTGACGGATTGAAAAAAAGCAGGCCGGGCGACGTTTGCGTTGCCCGGCCTTTTCTCACTTCTGCATTTTCGCCTTCAGGATCTCCATGAGATTGCCATCGCGGGGCAGGTCTCCAGCCTTACCTTGTCCCGAGAGCCAGTAGAACTGCCCCGGTTTCACCTTTTCCGGTAGCTCGTAGTCCATGCCTTCCCACTCGTCCTCGCGGAAGGAGTAGAAGGCCCAGTGGCCGCGCTTTGCCTCGACAGCATCCATGACATCAGTGAGATAGGTGCCGCAATCGGCCCACAGCCGCATGCAGCCGAACTCGGCGGCGACCACGCGGGTCGGCGGCAGGCCTTGCGTCTTCGCCCAATCGAAGGCCGTGTTGATGTGGTCCGCAACAGCCTTGCGATCCCACGTCATCGTGCTTCCTGCATAGTCCGTTTGCACGCCGGGATACCGAAGCGGCGTCTCGCGCTTCATGTTCGGCGCGCTCGTCGCGTCATAGGGCTCGTACATGTGGAAGGCATAGAGCACCTTGTCATCAGCGAGCCGCTTCGGCCAGGCGGCGAGTGCGCGCGGATTGGCGTAGTAACCGCTATCCACCATCACCGGCGTCACCGGATCGGCGACGCGGATCGCCTCGATGATGCGCGTGTAGAGTTTTGGCAGGTCGCGCGTGCCGCCGGCATGCTTTTCCTGCCAGGCCCGGATGTCGGCCATCGCGCCGTTTTCGGCAAGCCCTGTGGTCTTTTCCGGTGCCGGCTCGTTAATGAGATTGTAGCCAGCGACGGCTGGGTGGTCCTTCAGCGCAGTGGCGAGATCGCTCCAGAATTTCACGGCCTGATCGGCAAAGGCTGGATCCGACCAGAGCCGATCGTCGAACTTTTCGCCGTTCTGCTGTTTCCAGCGCGCGCCCGGCAGGCTGAGCGGCGTTATCACGACCTTGAGCCCGGCGGCGTGCGCCGCATCGAGCGCGTTCCGCAGCTTGGCGAGGTCCTTCGGCGGCAATCCCTTGTAATGGTCGGCATCACCCAGCAGGAAGTCCCGGCCTTCGCCTTTCCATTTGCTGAAGGTGAGGCGGACCCAGGTCGCGCCGGTTGCGGCGAGCGCCTCGAAATAGGCCTTGTCCGGCTCGGCGGCATTGAAGCTGTTGCCGCCCCTTTGCGGTGTATCCCAGAAGGTCATGAGATCGGCGGCGGAGGCGGCCTGCGGCATCGCTCCGGCAAGGGTGAGGCAAAGGAGGGTGGTGCGGAATTTTTGCAGCATGGGATACCGGATTGACGGTTGGAAGCGAGATGGTCGCCGCGTTGGGCGACCGCTCGGCTGCTTCGCCGCAAAAACAGGCGTTTTCCGGTTCGCATCATGGCGGAACCGGATTTTCCACCGGAAAACAAAAAGCCGGCCCTGAAAGACCGGCTTTGCTTGTTTGTCTTCGATGTTCGTCAGTCGACGAACTCGACCGTCACGCCGGCGCTCGTCATCTTGGCGAGCTCGGTCGCATCCCAGTTGGTCAGGCGGATACAGCCATGGCTCTGGGTCTTGCCGATCTTCGACGGTTCCGGCGTGCCGTGGATGCCGTAGGTCGGCTTGGAAAGCGCGATCCAGACGGTGCCGACCGGGCCGTTCGGGCCGGGCTGCAGGGTCAGCACCTTGTTGTTGGCGCCCTGCTGGAAGTTGATCTTCGGGTTGTAGGTGTAGCCGGGATTGAGCGCGATACGCTCGACGGTCACCAGACCCGATGGCGATGGCGTGTCGGCGGAGCCGATGCTGGCCGGGTAGGCGGCAATCAGCGTGCCGTTCTCGTCATAGGCGAGCACCTGCTTGCGGCCCTTGTCGGCGAGGATCTTTGCCACCTTGCCCGTCTTCTTTTCACCCGTATCGACGACCTTGATGATCGTGCCCGGGATCGTGAAGTCGACACCCGGGTTGATATCCTTCAGATAGGCCTCGTCCATGTGGAACTTTTCGGCCAGCATCTCGATCGTCGAGGTGTAGGAGAGGTGCGGCAGCGCCGCCTTCTCCGCATAATCGTTCGGAATGGAGGCGACGTAGGGGCCGGCCGCGTCGACAGCGGTGATCTCGTAGGTGGTGAAGGCCATGCCGCCGGAGAGGCGCAGGCGCTCCAGGATGTCATCGGCGTTGTTTGGGTCGAGCGTTTCGCCGGTGCCGTTCTGCCAGGCCTCGATCGCCTTGGTGACGTTGGAACCCTTCTTGCCGTCGATCACGCCCGGCGAATAGCCTTCGCGGTCGAGAAAGACCTGAAGCGCTGTAATCTCCGCGGAAGACAGCTTGCCGAGCGCCGTTGCCGGCACGAATTTCGGGCCGGGTACGAATTCGGCGTTGGGATCGACGCCGTTTTCGGGGAGCGCGGCGTTGTCGTCGTTTCCGTTGAAATCCGGCAGAGGCTGCGAACCGCCGAAATCGGCATCCGGCAGCGTCTGGCGCTCGATATCGCCCGGCAGGGCCTCGCGCATTTCCGGCACGGAACTGGTCGTCAGCTCATCGCCATAGTCGGATTCTGGCGCTGGCGGGAAATAGTCCGGGCTGGTTTCCGGATAGCCGCGCACCTCGCGGTAACGGTCCCGGCGCGGGCGATAGTCGTCGCCACCGCGGGCGAAATAGCGGTCGGCGGGCATGACGGTCGCAACCACATTGCCCCAGTCGTCGACATAGACCGTGCGGCCGCGATTGTCGCGCATCACACGCATGCGGTCGTCGGGAACGTAGTCCAGAATATCGCCATTCGGCGTGATCAGCACCGTGTCGGGTGAGGAATAGCGCTGCTGGGCAACGGCAGGCGTGACGGCGATTCCCAGGATGGATGCCGCTGCGAGGAGCGAAATGCTTGTTTTAATAATAGAATTCACGGCTCTTGACCTGCCAGCTTGCACGTATCGTGCGGACGGAACACTTCAATTCGGACCTTAATATGGAAAAACTGAATCGATGGTGAACGTTACGTCAACACATACTGCAAAAACTTGTGATCGGCCGCGATGGTTCCGTGGAAAGATCGGGACCGAGATGCTGCACCCCATGGTCTTGCGAACGCCTTGCCACTAGCATGGGTTCCTTTCATCGCTTTCCACCGGAGCCGCGGATGCCCTTCGCCTTGACCGCCGACACGCCCGAACAATCGTTTCGCCTCGACCTGACGCCGCAATCGGTGCTCGATGTAGGTAGTGCGGTCTTCCATGGCGTCGATCTTTCGCCGGGCTCCGCCGTTCCCACGGATGGCGATCCGCGCATCGACAAGGCGCTGCCGGGTTTCCTGTTCACCTGCGGGCCGGATCACATCCGCCATCCGGTGCCGATCGAGGGGGCTTCCGACGGGCGGCGTTACCCGCTGCATGGCTCGCTGTCGTCGAGCCCTGCGCAGGACATCCTGATCGAGGAGGACGAGGGCGAGGTGATCTGCGAGGCGCGCGTCGCCGTTTCGCTGGCGCAGGGCGGGTCCGCCGCGCTTGCCCGTCGCTGGCGTGCAGACCGCCGCGTCGGCCATATCACCCTCGACGACGTCATCAGTAATGTTGGCGATACGCCCTGGCCGCGGTTTGCCATGTACCATATCAATTTCGGCACCGGCCTTTTCGACGAAAACACCCGGCTGACCGGGGCCATGCTGCCCGGCGGTAGCCTGCGGTGGCGGTTCGGCGATGGTGCTACGCAGATTTTCTGCGTACCGGCGGCCGAGACAGCGGAGCATGGCTGGGCGGAAATCACTGTCGGGCCGATCGCCGCACTTGATGGGCGCAGTGTCCATATCCGCTTCCGCACCGATAGCCTGCCCTATCTTCAAGTCTGGCGAAACCAGTCGCCGGGTTCGGCCGTGCTGGGTATCGAGCCAGTCTCGCACCGCTTTGCGCCGCGCGCCGAGTTGATTGCGGTCGGCGACGCGCCGGATTTCACCCCGGGAGAAAGTGCCAGCTACGGCCTTGCCTTCGAGGTTCGCTAGATTTCGCACGATTGACGCTCTGGCAGTGCGCGCTTAAACGGTGAGCGCCCCTATTTCGGAAAGGACCCATCCATGGATATCCGTGAGATCAACGACGAATATTCCGTCTCCGGCCAGATCACCGTCGAGGATCTCGGCGCCGTTGCGGCTATGGGCTTCAAATCCATCGTCTGCCACCGCCCGGACCACGAGGAAGCGGGCCAGCCGGAGTTTGCAGCGATCGCCGCCCGTGCCAAGGAACTCGGCATCGAGACGGCCCATGTGCCCGTTGGACCGATGGGTGTCACGGTGGAAGCGGTGAACGGCATGGTCGATGCGCTTGACGACTTGCCGCGCCCGATGCTCGGATATTGTCGCTCCGGCATGCGTTCGACGAAGACCTACGAGCAGAGCCAGCGTCTTCGCGGCTGAGGGGACGGAGGGCATTAGCCCCTCATCCGCCTGCCGGCACCTTCTCCCCGCAAGCGGGGCGAAGGATTGTGCCGAACCGGTTTCCTGAAAATATCATCCTGCGAAAAAGAATGGGACAGTGCCTCATCTCCCTTCTCCCCGCTTGCGGGGAGAAGGTCGCGGCAGCGGGATGAGGGGCATTCACACCCCCGCACAAAGCTATTTTCCGCTGCGAATATCCGAAAGCGTGCGCGTCGGCGTGATGGCTTCCGGATCGAGTTTCACCTCGATGATCGCCGGCTTGCCGCTGGCGCGGGCACGCAGGAATGCGGCGGCGAAATCTTCCGTCTTCTCCACCGTCTCGCCGTGGCCGCCGTAAGCGATGGCGAGTGCTGCAAAGTCCGGATTGGTGAGGTCCGTGGCGCTGACCCGGCCCGGATAGTCCCGCTCCTGGTGCATGCGGATCGTGCCGTAGATGCCGTTGTTGACGACGACGGTGATGATCGGAAGCTTGTAGCGCACGGCAGTCGCGAATTCCTGCCCGTGCATCATGAAGCAGCCGTCACCGGCAAAGCAGATGACTTCGCGGTCGGGGTGAAGCTGCTTGGCGGCGACCGCGGCAGGCAGGCCATAGCCCATCGAACCGGAGGTCGGGGCGGCCTGCGTGGCGAAGCGGCGGAAGCGGTGGAAACGGTGCACCCAGGTGGCATAGTTGCCGGCGCCGTTGGTGAAGATCGTGTCCTCCGCTGTGTTTTCCTCCAGCCAGGCCATGATCGGCCCCATCTGCACGTCGCCGGGGCCAGTCATCGGCGGGGTCGACCATTTGAGATAGCTGTCATGCATGGCGGCGGTGCGGGCGGCCCAGCGTGGTGCGGCCTTCGGCGTCAGGGTTTCCAGTGCAGCGACGAAATCGTCCGGCGCGGCGCAGATCGCCAGATCCGGGCGGTAGACACGGCCGAGTTCCGACGGATCGGGATAGACATGCACCAGCTTCTGCTGCGGGTAGGGAACCTTGAGCAGGCTGTAGGTCGAGGACGGCATTTCGGAGTAGCGACCACCGAGCAGGACCACGAGGTCCGCCTCGCGGATTTCCTTGCCCAGTGCCGGGTTGATGCCGATGCCGGAATCGCCTGCGTAGTTGGGGTGCTGGTGATCGAACAGCATCTGCCGGCGGAACGAACAGGCGACCGGCAACGACCAGCGTTCGGCAAAGGCCGTGAAGGCCGCAACGCTCGTCTGCGACCAGCGGGTGCCGCCGAGGATGACGAGGGGGCGTTCGGCCGCTTCGAGCAGGCCTGCGAGTTCTTCCATCTGCTTGCGGCCCGGATGGGCCTCGACCGGCATGTAGGCCTTCGCGGCGACCGTCTCGACCGTATCCGTCAGCATGTCTTCCGGCAGCGCCAGCACGACAGGGCCGGGCCGGCCGGAGGTGGCGACGGCGAAGGCGCGGGTGATGAATTCCGGAATGCGGCGCGCATCGTCGATCTCGGCCACCCATTTGGCGACCTCGGTGAAGGCGCGGCGGTATTCGACCTCCTGGAAGGCCTCGCGCTCGCGCGCATCGCGCTGCACCTGCCCGATGAACAGGATCATCGGAATGGAATCCTGCCGCGCGATGTGCAGGCCGGCTGATGCGTTGGTGGCACCGGGGCCACGCGTGACCATGCAGATGCCGGGTTCGCCGGTAAGCCGGCCCCAGCAATCCGCCATCATCGCCGCCCCGCCTTCCTGGCGGCAGACGAGCACGTCGACATCCGTATCATGCAGCGCATCGAGCACCGCGAGATAGCTTTCGCCCGGCACGCAGGCAACACGCTTGACGCCGTTGGCTACGAGGGCGTCGACGATCAACTGGCCACCGGTCTTCATGCGCTGTTCTTTCCTGCTTCGAGAATGCTGAGTTCCGCCATAACGGCATCGGTATGCTCGCCAAGCCGCGGGCTCGGCCGGTCGTAGGCGAGCGGCGTGCCGGAAAACACGATGGGTGTGCGCACGCCCGGGATAAGGTTGCCGTCGGCATCCGGCAGGTCGACGCGAAGCCCGCGCGCCTTCACCTGCGGGTCGTCGAAGGTTTCGGCAATGGAATTGATCGGCCCGGCCGGCACGCCCTCGCGCTCGCAGGCGTCGAGCAGGTCGGCCTTGGTGATGCCGGCCGTCGCACCGGTGACCAGGCGGCGAACCTCGTCGCGGTTGGCGACACGGGCGCGGTTCGTGGCGAAGCGCTCGTCCTCGCCGACACCATCGAGCTTCAGGATGCCGCAGAGCTTGCGGAACTGTCCGTCATTGCCGACCGCAAGGATGATGTGCCCGTCGGATGTCGGCACGACCTCGTAGGGCGAGATGTTCGGATGCGCGTTGCCGAGCCGGTTCGGCGCCTTGCCGGAGGCGAGAAAATTCATGTTCTGGTTCGCCATGACGGCCGACTGCACATCGAGCAGCGCCATGTCGACATGCTGGCCTTCGCCGGTCTTCATGACATGGATGAGGGCAGCCTGAATGGCGGTGACGGCATAGATGCCGGTAAAGATATCGGCGATGGCGACACCCGCCTTCATCGGCTCGCCGTCCGGGGCGCCCGTCACGGACATGAAGCCGGACATGCCCTGCACGATATAGTCGTAGCCGGCGCGGGCCGCGTAGGGACCGTCCTGGCCGAAGCCGGTGATCGAGCAATAGATGAGTTTGGGGTGCTTTTGGGCGAGGCTCTGGTAGTCGAGCCCGTATTTCACGAGGCCGCCGACCTTGAAATTCTCGATGACCACATCGGCGGTGGCAATCAGCCGGTGGACGGTATCTCGGCCTTCCTCCGTCTTGAGGTCGACGGCGATGGAGCGCTTGCCGCGGTTGGTGGAGTGGTAGTAGGCGGCAGACAGGTTTGCACCGTCCTTGCCCATCACGAAGGGTGGCCCCCAGGCGCGTGTATCGTCGCCGCCATCAGGGTTTTCGATCTTGATGACGTCCGCGCCCAGATCGGCCAGCATCTGGCCGGCCCAGGGACCGGCGAGAACCCGCGCCAGTTCGATGACCCGGATACCGGCAAGCGGCAGGTTCGTTTTCTCCATCGTGCACTCCCTCCTCGACGGGTGCCGGGCACGCCGCCGGGCTTTTCGCCCATTTTCACTCTGGATAACAAAAAGCCGGCGGGCACGATAGCGGGAGGGGAGAAGGACATCATGACGGCTGAGACTGACATGATGCCTGCTTTCTTCAGATCGGCATGGAGACGGGTGGTGTCGTCGCTGTCTTGTTCAGCTGCCGCTCGCGCCAGATGACGTAGAGGCCGGAGGCGATGATGATCGCGATGCCAAGCCACTTCACTGCATCCGGCAGGTGGCCGAACACCCACCAGCCGAGAATGGTGGCCGAAACGATCTCAAGATATTGCAGCGGGGCCAGCGTGGAGGCGGGTGCTGCGCGATAGGCATAGACGCCGAGCACGCCGGCTATGGTGGCGGCGACGGCGGCAGCTGCAATGTAGAGCATATTCGTCATGTCCGGCATGACGGGGGTCAGGAAAGAAATGCCGGCACTGCTGCCGACGAGGAGCAGCGCGCCCGAGAACAGCCCACCCCACAGGCCCGCATAGAATTGCATCGACCAGGGGTCCTCCTTCTGCGCGACGAGCCGCGTCAGCATGAAGAAGAGCGCAAGCGAGAAGGCCGAAACGACCGGCAGCAGTGCGATCAGGCCGACTTCCTGCAGGCTTGGCTGGATGACGAGCAAGGAGCCGAAGAAGCCGACACCGCAGGCCGTATAGCGCCGCCAGCCGATGGTTTCTTTCAAAAAGATCGAGCCGAGGATCGTCAGGATGATCGGCTCGACGAAGAAGATGGCGATGGCATCGGCCACTTCCATTACCGCGAGCGGCGTCACGAAGGTGATCATGGTGATGGCCATCAGCAGGCCGCGGGTGGCGTGCAGGCCCATCTTCTTCCAGGTCACGTCGAAAAGCGTGCCACGCATCAGACAGATCGGTACAAGCACCGTCATCTGGAAGAGCAGGCGCACGAAGGTGATTTCGGTCGCGGGCACCGTGGTGACCGCGAGCTTGGCAAAAATGTCGATGATCGGCGAGATCAGCACCGAAAGCACCATGAGGAAAAGCCCGAGACTGACCTCGTGGCGCAGCGGCGTGATGGCGGACATGGTCATGCGTGTTCCGGGGTTCGGGGTCTTTCGCCTGCGACGCGCCGGCACCAGCCGGCAAAGGCTTCGATGGCGGGGTCGCGCAACACCGGGCTTTCGTTCAGCGTTTCGTGGCGCATGCCGGGATAGACGATCGTGGTTACGTCCTCAAGCCGCGATTTTTTCAGCCGCTCCGCAAAAGCCAGGGTTGCGCGCCCGAGATCGGTCGCGGGATCCTCGGCGCCGCCGACGAGGTGGATCGGCAGTCGCTTGGGGAGACGGGCGAGCCCGGCGGCGGAGGCATCGTAGAAGGTGACGGCGAAGATATCGATCCACATCGAGACATTGACGTCGAAGCCGCAGAGCGGATCGGCAATATAGGCATCGACTTCGGCGGGGTCGTGCGACAGCCAATCGAACGTCGTGCGTCGCCCGGTGATGGATTTGCCCCAGGTATCGAAGGTAAGGCGCGGTAGCACGCCGCTGGGAACGTCCGAGCCTTTCAGCATGCGCTCCGCCGCCAGCACGGTTTGCGCGAGGCGTCCCGCCAGTCCCGGTTCCAGGTTCGAGTTCCAGACGGCGAGCCCGTCGATAGCGCTCGGATGGGCCTCGGCGAAGGCGAGGGCAAACAACCCGCCCATAGAATGGCCGAAGAGCACGACGGGCAGACCCGAATGCCGGCTGACCGCATGGTCGCGCACCGTGCGCATGTCGGCGAGGACACGGCTCACGCCGTCGCGTGGGGCAAACTGCCCGAGGGGTGCATCCGGCGCTGTGGTGAAGCCATGGCCGCGATGGTCATGCGCATAGACGTGAAAACCTTGCGATGCCATTTGCGCGGCAAAACGGGCGTACCGTGCGCTGTGCTCGGCAAGGCCATGGCTGATGAGGAGGATGCCGCGTGCCTCGCCGCGGGCGGCTTCGTGTCGCAGCGCAAGCGTCGCCCCGCTCGGGCTTTTGAGCGTTTCGGCCTCTGAAAACACGGCTGTTCCTCCCGTTTCCAAAAGGTCAACGCGATTTGCCGTGCAAAGACAATGGGATGCGACGTGTATTTTTTGTGCGCCTCCCGTTTTTCGCGATTTTTCAGATTCCTGGTTGCATTTTCCTGATTTTTGGTTGCATATGATCTTGTTTTGTTCTCGTGCGGAGGCTGGTCATGAAGACGAATGCTGCACTGACTTTCAACACCGTTTTGTTCCTTTGCGTCATGTGTCTCTCCTGCCTCGTCGGAGGAGTTGGCCTTGCCGTCGCCCAGTCTGCGCCCGCTGGTGGCGGCCAACGGGAAGTCCTCGCCGTCAGTTGGCTGCCCGGCTATTGCGCGGCGCGACCGAAGAGCCGCGGCTGTGCGGATTTTTCGGCGACCTCGCCGGCTGCCCGGCAGCTTTCGCTGCTCAGCCGCTTCCAGGTGCGCAAGAGCTATTGCGGTATCGAAGCCGACCTCAAGCAAAAGGCGCGAAAGGGCAAATGGACGGATCTGCCGGAGATCGTGCTCGCGTCAGGCACCAAAGAGCGCCTGCTCGCGGCCATGCCTGCCGCACGCCTTGGCCTCGACCGTCAGCAATGGCTGAGGAGCGGCAGCTGCGTCGCCGCCTCGGCAGAGGTGTATTACAGCCGTTCGCTGGACCTCATGGATCAACTGAATGCCTCTCCGGTGCGGGCGCTGTTTACGCAAAAGGCCGGCGGAACCCTGTCGCTTACGGACGTCCGCGCCGCTTTCGACCAGGCCTTTGGCCGAGGCGCCGGCGAACGGGTGCGGCTCAGCTGCCGCAAGGCTGGCGACAAGACCCTCATTGTCGGCCTGACGATCGGCCTTGCAGCGGGCGAGGGTAAGCTTGAGAACTTGATCGATGGTTCATCGCCAACGAAGTCGCGCTGCACCGAGGGGGACCTGGGCATGGGGCAGGCCGGCTAGCCTTGCCCGGGTCTGGGTCTCTGCGAAGGCGTCGTTGCATCAGGCAACGGCGGGAGGACGCGGAGCTGGCAACGCAATTTTAAGCGGACCCACCCTATCGTCCGGATCGCAAGAGATGCGGGGCAAGGCGATGGCGGAGAGTGTTTCCGAAGCGGAAATTGGGGCCGGCACGCTGGATGCCGCCTCCGCGATGCGATCCTTCGGTGTCGTCTTTGCTACCAGCCTTCTGATCGTGCTCATGGATTTTGCGGACGGCAGCCTCTTCAATGTCGATGTCGATGACCGGCTTCGCGAATTGCAGATCCGGTTCCTGCTGTCGGAAAAAGGGAGTTGGTACGATCCGACGCTGCCTTTCATCGCGATGCCGGAACCCTATCTTTCCCCCTGGTCGCGTCTCGTCGATCTTCCCTATGTCGCGATCGCCAAGGGGCTGTCGCTTGTAATGCCGGCGGGCCAGGCGCTGCAGGCGGCGTTCTGGATCTGGCCGCTGGTCATGCTGGCGATTTTCAGCCTGCTCGTGACGTCGCTTGCGACGCGGTTGTTTGGTGCAACAGCGCTGCCCCAGCGCACGCGGATGATCGCGCTCGCCCTGATGACCATGTTCATGGCGATCGCGGTTCTGGAATTCGTACCTGGGCGCATTGATCACCACAATGTGCAGATCCTCGCGCTGCTTGCGATCGCTCTCGGTGTCTGCCGGTGGGATCGGGTGGGCGGAATGCTGATCGGCCTTGCAAGTGCCGCGTCTCTCATCGTCGGTCTCGAGGGCCTGCCGTTTGTTGCCTTTGCCTATGCTGCGCTTGTCGGTGCCTTTGTCCTTGATGTTCGCGGTGCCCGCGAGGTGTTGTGGGCGGCGTCGCTCGGCATGTTTGCCGCGACGATATTCGGTGCCGTCGCGTTTCTCGGCATTCCCGGCGTCCTCTCGGTGCAATGCGATGCCTTTTCTGCACCCTATATTGTTCTGATGCTCGGGTTCTCCACTATTCTCGGGCTGTGCATTCTTATGGTGCGCGGCAATGCCGTCGTGCGCCTCGCTGCCTTGGCCGTGCCGGCGGTCGCTCTCTCCGGGGTCATCGGCTTCAACTTCCCGGCCTGCCTTGCCGGCCCCTATACCGTGATCGACCCGCTGTCGCAGGCCTACTGGTTTGACAGGATATGGCAGGAGCACAGCATCCTGTATTTCTATGTAGGTGAAAGATATAGCCTGATCGTGCTGTTTGCCTTACTGGCGGCCGTGTTGCTGGCCGTAGCGCCTCTGGCGGTGCGGCAGGCCCGTTCCGCCTTTGCGCCGTGGCTGATTGTCTATGGCCTGGCCGTCCTCGCTCTCGCCCTGACCGTCGTGCAAACGCGCTATATCCGCTTTCCCATTACGCTGGTGCCGCTCTTCCTGCCGGTTTTGGTTGGCTGGGCGACTGATAGTACCGACCGGAACTACGGCCGTCGCGCGATGATTGGGGCCATAGCCCTTTGCTGGACGATTTTGGCCGGGTTGTTCTTTCTCGTGCCGCCTTTCCAACCAGAGGCCGATGCCGTCGATTTCATGGCGAGCGATCAATGCACAGGGCAGGATTTCTCCGTACTTGCTACGGCCACGCCGGGGCGGATCGCTGCGCCGAGCGGCGTCGGCATGTCGATCCTGTTCACCGCGCCGGATGGATTTTCGGTCTCGGCGCTGCCGTTCCATCGGGCGTCGCCCGGCATGAAGCGCATGTACGAGGCATTTCTGTCCAGCGATCCCGCCATCCGCCGGGCTGCGCTGGCACCCTTCGACTATGTCGCGGTGTGCCGGTCTCCAGTGGAGGCCGACCCGAAGCGCGCGCCGCTTTACGCCGCCTTGTCGGCGGGAAGGGACTGGCCGGGCCTCGTGCGCATGAAACCGCCGCACGAATCCGGCTTTCAGCTCTTCCGCATCGATGACGCTGCCTTGCAATAGGGAAAGGCCGGAAGACGGAAAGATTCCGGCGGCCTTGCGTCCCCTTGTTCAACTGCGGCTTTCCGTGATTGCCGCGGCGGCAGAATTCGCCTACATAGCGGGCAAATTTCCATGCGGAGCACGCTTAATGGCACGTCAGTTCATCTATCACATGTCGGGGCTCAACAAGTCCTACGGCGCCAAGAAAATCCTCGAAAACGTCAACCTGTCTTTCTATCCTGACGCCAAGATCGGTATCCTCGGCCCGAACGGCGCCGGTAAGTCGACCGTGCTGCGCATCATCGCCGGTCAGGACAAGGAATATACCGGTGAAGCCTGGCTCGCCGAAGGCGCGACCGTCGGCTACCTGGAGCAGGAACCGCACCTCGATCCGACCAAGAACGCCTTCGAGAACGTCATGGTCGGCGTCGCCGACAAGACCGCCATCATCGATCGCTACAACGAACTGATGATGAACTATTCCGACGAGACGGCGGATGAAGGCGCCAAGCTCCAGGACATCATCGACAGCCAGAACCTCTGGGATCTGGAGCAGCAGGTCGAGATGGCGATGGAGGCATTGCGCTGCCCGCCGAAGGAGTCCGACGTCACGCTGCTGTCGGGAGGCGAACGCCGCCGCATCGCGCTCTGCCGCCTGCTGCTGTCGCAGCCGGACCTGCTTTTGCTCGACGAACCGACCAACCATCTCGACGCCGAGACTATCGCCTGGCTGGAAAAGCACCTGCGCGACTATCCGGGCGCCGTGATGATGATCACCCACGATCGCTACTTCCTCGACAACGTGACCGGCTGGATTCTCGAGCTCGACCGCGGCCGCGGCATTCCCTACGAAGGCAATTACTCCGCTTACCTGCAGGCCAAGGCCAAGCGCATGAAGCAGGAAAGCCGCGAAGAAGCCGGCCGCCAGAAGGCGCTGTCGCGCGAACAGGAATGGATCGCGTCCAGCCCGAAGGCGCGGCAGGCGAAGTCCAAGGCGCGTATCAAGGCCTACGAGCAGCTGGTCGACGCGGCCGAAAACATCCGGCCCGGCGACGCGCAGATCATCATCCCGGTTTCAGAACGCCTCGGCAACGTGGTCATCGAGCTGGAAGGCGTCACGAAGGGCTTTGACGGCCGCACGCTGATCAACGACCTGTCGATCAAGCTGCCGCCGGGTGGCATTGTCGGCATCATCGGCCCGAACGGCGCCGGCAAATCGACGCTGTTCAAGATGATCACCGGTCAGGAAAAGCCCGATGCCGGTTCGATCCGCATCGGCGACACCGTTCACCTCGGTTATGTCGACCAGAGCCGCGATGCGCTCGACGGCAGCAAGACCGTCTGGGAGGAAATCTCCGGCGGTGCCGAAGTCATCAAGCTCGGCAAGTTCGACATGAACTCCAGAGCCTATTGCGGCGCCTTCAATTTCAAGGGCGGCGACCAGCAGCAGAAGGTCGGCAACCTCTCCGGTGGCCAACGCAACCGCGTTCACCTTGCCAAGATGCTGAAGGCCGGCGGCAATGTGCTGCTGCTCGACGAACCGACCAACGACCTTGACACGGAAACGCTGGGTGCGCTTGAAAGCGCGCTCGAGAACTTTGCCGGCTGCGCCATCATCATCAGCCACGATCGCATGTTCCTCGACCGCCTGGCGACGCATATCCTGGCCTTTGAAGGCGATGGCCATGTCGAATGGTTCGAAGGCAACTTCGAGGACTACGAGGAGGACAAGATCCGTCGTCTCGGCCCCGATGCCCTCAACCCCGGCAGCCAGTCCTACAAGCGCCTGACGCGATAGGCATTTGAGGCCGCGGAAATATCCGACCGCTCATTCGCATCATCTGAAAAACCCCGGCTTGCCGGGGTTTTTCTTTGGGGCTGTTAATGGGAAGATCGGCGACACGGATTTGCCCTTGCGCGACAAAGGGTAATCACATAAACATATCTTTATGTCTTGATTGGATTGGTCATGGGCGACACGCAGAAACTCGGACTGGATGATATCGTGGAGATCCTGAAGGCGGCGGGCGAGCCGACGCGCCTTCGCCTGCTCGCGCTCCTGTTCCACGGCGACCTGACCGTGACGGACCTCACCGATATCCTCGGCCAGTCGCAGCCGCGCATCTCCCGCCATCTGAAGCTGCTTGCGGAAGCAGCCCTCGTCGATCGTTACCAGGAGGGTGCCTGGGCGTTCTTCCGGCTAAGCCAAGGCGGCCCGGCCGTGAGCCTTGTCCGCCGGCTTCTCGATGCTGCCGATCCGGCTGATGCGGTTTTTGCCCGCGACGACGAGCGGCTGCGGGCGCTCAAGAAAATCCGTTCCGACAAGGCGCAGGCCTATTTCAGTCGCAACGCGGCCGATTGGGACGCGATGCGACGCCTCCATGTCAGCGAGGCAGAGGTCGAGGCGAAGCTCGCCGCGATGATCGGCACCGCGCCGGTCGATGCCTTCCTGGATCTCGGCACCGGCACCGGGCGCATCCTCCAGCTGTTCGAGGGGCTTTACCGGCGCGGCGTTGGCGTCGATGCCAGCCGCGACATGCTGGCGGTCGCCCGCGCCAATCTCGACCGGGCCGGTATCACCAAGGCCTCGATCCGCCACGGCGACATCTTCAACCTGCCGCTGGAGCGTGACGAATTCGACGTGGTGACGATCCACCAGGTGCTGCACTTCCTCGAGGAGCCGGAAGCGGCGGTCGGCGAGGCGGCCCGCATGCTGGCGCCTGGCGGCCGGCTCGCCATCATCGACCTTGCGCCTCATGCCCTGGAGCACCTGCGCGACGAGCACGCCCATATCCGTCTCGGCTTCTCGCACCAGACCCTCTCCGAATGGCTGGAGAAGGCGGGGCTGGCCGTTGAAGAGGTCGTCGACCTGAAACCCGCGCCATCGACCGCCGATGCGCTGACCGTCACCATCTGGCTTGCCCGCGACCAGCGCGAACAGGCGGCCGACCCTATCGCAATCCGCAGGAGGAGTTGACATGAACCCGGCGACCGCAAGCTTGAGCCGCAAGGACATCCGCCTGTCTTTCGAATTCTTCCCGCCGAAATCGGCGGAGGCCGAAGGCCAGCTCTGGGAGACGGCGGTAGCGCTTTCTGCGTATGCGCCGGGTTTCATGTCGGTCACCTACGGTGCTGGCGGCTCCACCAAGGCGCCGACGCTGGCGACCGTGCGCCAGCTTCTGACCATGGGCCTGCCGGCCGCCTCGCATCTCACCTGTGTCGGCGCGACCAAGGAAGAGGTTCATGCCGTCGTCGCCGAGTTCCAGGCCGTCGGGGTCAAGCATTTCGTGGCGCTGCGTGGCGATCCGCCGGGCGGTGTCGGTGCGGCCTATCAGCCGCATCCTGACGGCTATGCCAATGCGGCCGAGCTTACCGCCGGCCTGCATGGTCTTGCCGATTTCGAGATCTCCGTCTCGGCCTATCCGGAAAAACATCCGCAGAGCGCGGATGTCGCCGCCGATATCGACATGTTGAAGCGCAAGGTGGATGCGGGCGCGACGCGCGCGCTGACGCAGTTCTTCTTCGAGAACGACGATTTCGAGCGTTATCTCGAGCGCGTGCGCAAGGCGGGCATCACCATTCCGGTCGTGCCGGGCATCCTTCCGGTGCACAATCTCGCGCAGGTCCAGAAATTCGCCGGCCTCTGTGGCGCCTCCGTGCCCGGCTGGCTGGCCGATCGCCTCGGCCCGGTCGATGACCGGCCGCAGGAGCGGACGGCCGTGGCGGTCGAGCTGGCCATCCGCCAGGTCAGCGACCTCATCGCCCGTGGCATCAGCGAGTTCCACTTCTACACGATGAACCGGGCGACCATGGTTTCGGCGGTCTGCGATGGTGTCGGTTTTGCGCGGATCGACCGTCAGCGTGCGACGGGCGCCGCCGCCTGATCTCGCATTCTTTCAGCTGGAAACGAAAAATGCATGGCGCCGTCTCCGGGGCCATGCATTTCTATAATGAGCTTCGGCAGGGTTTCTTGATCTTGTCCCTGGCCTCTCTCTGCTTCGCTTTGGTCGCCTTAGATGAAGATCATCGTTGCGACGAAGAGGAATGCTGCACTGATCATCAGAACATTCAAGGAATGTGTGAGTCCCATCGGCTTACCTCCTTGCGTTGACGGTCGGATATTACGACCGAAAAAAGCGGGTTGGAAAGGTATTTTGTTGCTGCATTGCAACATCCGGTCTTCGCCGGATGGTTATTCACAGTGCTAATCTACTGAATTTCCTACGCTATTATGCATGCCACAAAAAATTCACAATCCCTACCAAATGACGAATGCCGACAGTGTGCATTTACCAGTGTGGCGAAATGTCGGCGCCGCAATCCGGCGTATCGTCTTGAAACGACCGGGAAGGCATTTTGTTCCTGATTTTCTTCAGGAGGCCTGGAAACGGGCGAAAACCCGGCCGTCGAGCACCACGAGGCCCAGCAAAACGAGCGCCATGCCGAGCATGCCGAGCGGTGTCAGCTGTTCTCCGAGGAAGAGCATGCCGGCGAGAATCGCGCTCGGCGGCACGAGAAGGGTGACGAGCGATGTGTTGGTTGCGCCGGCCGCTGCCATGATTCGGAAGAAGAGGATATAGCCGTACGCCGTCGAGAGGAGCGCCAGCGCGAGCACGGCGAGGATCGCGCTCAGCGGGGGCAGGGGAAGCTGCCAGGGCGCATCGAGCGCGAAGGAGACGGGCAGCATCAGCAGCGTCGAGGCGGTGAGCTGGCCGGCGGCGATAGCCGGTGGGGCAACGCCGCGGAAGCGTTTGCCGTAAGTCGCGGCAAAACCGTAGGAGACGGCCGCAAGCACCGGCAGGAGGACAGCCCAGAGCGGCGGGCCGCTGTCGCCGGTAAAGGGCGCCAGTGCGCGCGGGCCGATCAGCACGGCGGTGCCGGCGAGGCCGATGAGGCAGCCTGCGATTTTCTTGGACGAGAGTTTTTCGTCGGCGGTCATCCGGTTGGCGATGAGCACGGTGAAGATCGGCGTGGTCGCGTTGAGGATGGAAGCAAGGCCGGCGCCGATCTGCGTCTGGCCAAGGAAGATCAGCATATGCGGCACGGCGTTGTTGACGAGACCGAGCAGCAGGAATTCACGCCATCGGGCGCGCAGCGTCGGGTAGATGTCGAAACGGCCGGCGATATAGATGTGCAGGGCCAGCGCGGCGATGCCGACGCGCAGCAGCACAAGCGTTGCCGGCGGCACATGGGCGACGGCGACGCGCGCGAAGAAGAAGGAACCGCCCCAGATCATGCCGAGCAGCGCAAGCAGACCCCAGGTCTGTGCGCTCATGCGTGCTGGTGCCGATACGGTCTGCTCCATCCTGTCCTCCCAAGGCCTCCTGCGCCAGAAATGCGGCAGGGGAAAAAGATAGAGCGGCATCCCGGTCCTGACCTGGGCATGCCGCTCTGGGTCTCTTTGTGCCTATAGCACCCCGGAGGCGTCCAGCCACCCGATTTCCGTCAGAGGGAGGAAAGCAGCGCCTGCGTCGCCCAGCCGTCCGCCGGAAGGCCAAGTCGGAGCTGTTCCTTCTGGATCGCGGCGCGCGTGCCGGACCCCAGAATGCCGTCGACCTTGCCGACGTCATGGCCCAGACCCTGCAGCTTGGTCTGCAGCTGCTTCATGCTTTCTTCCGAAAGACCTTCCTCCGGTACGCCGCGCTCATAGGGCGGGGCGCCGGCGAGACGGGTCGCGAAATAGGCGGCCGACGTCGTGTAGATGAAGGACTGGTTCCATTCGAGATAGATGTTGAAGTTCGGATAGGTGATGAAAGCGGGACCCTTGCGGCCCTGCGGGATCACCAGCGAGGCTTCGAGATTGCCGAAGGACGTGTCGCCGTCGCGGGGCTTGACGCCAAGCGCGAACCAGTCGGCGGCCTTCATGCCGGGCTGGAGGCCTGTCTTTTCAAACGGGAGGACGTCCGGCACCGAGACTTCCTGGATCCACGGCTGGCCCTTGGTGAAGCCAAGATGCTGGATGAACTTCGCGGCGGTCAGGATCGCGTCGGGTGCGCTTTTCTTCACGTCGATATGGCCGTCGCCGTCGCCGTCCACGCCGAATTCGATGATATCCTTCGGCAGCATCTGCACCTGGCCGACTTCGCCCGCCCAAGCGCCCGTCGTGCCGTTCGGATCGAGGTCGCCATGGCCGACCATTTCGACGGCGGCGATCAACTGCGGGCGGAAGAGTTCGGGACGACGGCAGTCGTGCGAGAGCGTCACCAGTGCGTTGCGGGTGTTGAAATCACCCTGCACCGCGCCGAAATCGGTTTCCATGGCCCAGAAGGCGGCGATAATTGGGCCGGGGACGCCGAATTCCTGCTCGGCACGGGCGAAGACCGAGGAGAGATCGTTCAGCTTCTTGCGGCCGATGTCGAGGCGCGACTGGCTGACCGTGCGCTTGGAGAATTCAAGAAAGGTCTGGCGGAAGACGCCCTGGGCACGGTCCCGCGACAGGACCTTCTGGTCGATGGCGGCACCGGCGAGCGCCCGGTCGGCGACATCGGCAGAAACCCCGCGCGTCAACGCTTCGGCCTTCACGCCCTGCAGGAAGGCGTTGAAATCGCCGCCGCAGGCGGCTGCCGTTGCTGTCGCCGTCTGGGCATGCGCGCTGCCAGCTAGCAGAAAGGCCGCAAGGCCTGCCGCAAGTGTCGTCTTCAGGTTCTGCCGCATCTTGAATGCTCCTTGGGCCCGTTGCCCTGCTGTCTTTGACTTCAGCATGCCGTCATCGCAAAACTGCTGCACACGTTTGCGCGACACGCTCTGATTGACCCGGCTGTCTCAGATGAATGTGACCGAAGCAAGAAGAAAAAGGCAACCGCGGCGTGCTGTCGCCCTTTGTCACGCAAATGTTGTTTTGGTCAGCGGGAAACCGAGGCGACCCACGTCTTCCAGTTCTTCGCCGAGCCGGCAAAGACATTGATGTCGGTGTCCGTCGAAATGCCCGGCACCACGCCGGTAGAGGTATATTGCCAGAAGGCCCACTTGCGGGCCGAATAGATGTTTTCCGGGTGGTTCGCTACCGAGCGCAGCCAGAAATGGTAGCCCTCGAAATGCCCGACGAGGTTTTCGCGGTGGAAGTCGACCGTCGTGTAGATGATGGGCCGCTTGCCGTAGTGTTTTTCGAGGCGGTCCATGAAGCGCTGGAGTGCTACGCGCACCTCGTCCGCCGGCGGGCGGAGCTTGCAGGTCGGCGAGGCGGCGTTCCATTCGGCATCCAGCACTGGTGGCAGCTGGACTGCCTCCTTCGGCACATTGGCGATGAACCAGTCCGCCTGTGCATCCGCCGTCGAGCAGAAATAATAGAAGTGATAGGGCGCATGGGCGACATCGGCCGCGCGCGCACCGCGCCAGTATTCGGCAAAGCGGCTGTCCAGCCGGTCGGTGCCTTCGGTCGCCTTCAGGAAGGCGAAGGAGACGCCGCCGTTCTTGACGGCCGGCCAGTCGATATCGCCATTCCACTTCGACACGTCGATGCCGTGCACCTGGTGGCGATGCGGCGTGCGGGCCCCGAAATCCTGCGGATCCTTGTCCTCGAAACGCGGCGGAACCGACGCGGTGGATACGAGGTCGTAGTCGGTGGTGGAACAGGACGTGGCGAGAAGGGCGAGGGGCAGGAGAGCCAGAATGAGCCGACGCATGGGGGTCCCGTTGTTCGCGCGTTTCCTAATCCTGCCTTGAACGAGGCGGGCCGTAAAGGGGAGCGCACGAGACAGGGTCTCGACCTCTCGCATATTTGCGTAAAATTATGGTTAGCGGCCGGTTAAGCCGGGCGGGTGAACCGCCCGGCTTCAGCATCAGAACTTCATGCTGACGCCGAGCATGATCGAATGCGAATCAAGATCGCCATCGCGGCCGGCAGCGTTGAAGATGTCGGAGTTGCGATAGTCCGTGTAGCGATACTCAAGACGGCCGGCCACGGTGTCGGTGATGGCCTGCTCGACGCCGGCGCCGATCGTCCAGCCATGCGCGGTATCCTTCTCCCGCACACCGGTGTCTTCGTTTTCGAGTTCGGCCCGCGTAAAGGCCCAACCGCCCGTCGCATAGATCAGCGTGCGGTCGAAAGCATACCCGAGACGGGCGCGGACCGAGCCGCCCCAGTTCGTCTCCGCCTCGTAGCTCGTACCGCCGGAGGTAAAGCGGTCATTGTTGAAGTCGTGCTTGATGTCGGCTTCGACACCGTAGACCCAACCATTGTTGTAGATATTGTAACCGGCGAAGGCGCCAAGCGCGAAGCCGTCGAGACCCTGGTCGATCGCGGGGGCCGGGCCGTCGGAACTCGCATTGGTCCAGGCGTAGCCGGTGTTCACGCCGACATAGAAGCCGCCCCAGTCGTAGACGCCGGCCGCCGTTTCGACGATCGGTGTTTCCACAGGCGGTTCGGAGATGGTCATGTCGGCTGCAAAAGCCGGAAGCGTCCCGGCGGTGACGAGAATGCCTGCGGCACCGAAAATCATGGATTTCATCTGATGGTCCTTCCCACTCGATAGACGCGCGAAGCCCCACGCACGAATGACAACAACCGCCTCAACGCGTGAAACGGGCCATGGTTCCGGGAACAATAAATCCCGTTGATTCTGGGGGGCGGGCGCGAACGCTCCCTTAACACTCTGTCATTCTTTGTCCTCTAGAACATCGACAGGCCGATACCCGGCCGCTGCGCCCTGTTGTCATGATAACAACGGTTTAGGGTTACATGATGTTGAAGACCTTGTTGCCGAAGACCGAGCAGCGTTATGCGCTGACGGGATCGATTTTCGGAGCTTTCCTGCCGACCATCTGCATCGCCGCCGACCAGCTTTTGCGCGACAATGCGCAAGCGAGTCTCTTCGGCTTTTCCGCCCCCACCGCGACGGCCCTGGCGCTCATGCCGGTCTTCTTCGGCGTCGGCTTCTACCAGATCGGGCGCTCGAAGGCGCAATTGCTCGAGGAGCTCAACCAGCGCCGGCAGACCGAGCAGCAACTGACCCACGACGCCTATCATGATCGGCTGACCGGGCTTGCAAACCGTTTCTGCCTGGAACGGGATATTCAGGCGGTCGTAGAGGCGCGGGACGACGACAATCGTCCGGCTTTGCTGCTGCTCGATCTCGATCGCTTCAAGTTCGTCAACGACAGCCTTGGCCACGATGCGGGCGACGAATTGCTGACGGCGATCGGCGAGCGCCTGCGCCGCGGTCTTGCGGCAACGGCTCGTGTCTACCGGCTCGGCGGCGACGAGTTCGTCGTCACGATTTGCGGACGCCCCTCTGCCGGCAAGGTCGAGGACGTCTGCCGCACGGTCTGCGGTCTCTTCGAAGACCCGTTCGACTTGAAGCGGACCCGCATTGCCAGCGGCTGCAGCATCGGCGTGACCTTCATGGAGGCGGACGATATCTCGATGTCCGAGCTTCTGAAGCGCGCCGACGTCGCGCTCTACGCGGCGAAGGAGACGCCGGGCAGCGGCTTCCGCTTCTTCGATGCGGCGCTTGCTGCGGACGTGCAGGAACGGGCCGTGATCGAACATGACCTTGCGCGGGCAATCGCGGCGGATGAATTTTTCCTCGAATACCAGCCGATCGTCGGTGTCGAGAGCCGCATTGTGCGCTCGTTCGAGGCGCTGCTGCGCTGGCGGCATCCGGAGAGGGGACGGATCATGCCGGACCTCTTCATTCCGGCCGCGGAAAAGACCGGCCTTATCCTGCCGCTCGGCAAATGGGTGGTGCGCGCGGCCTGCCTCGAGGCAGCAAAATGGCCCGGGCCGGCCGGTGTCGCCGTCAACGTGGTTGGTGATCAGTTCAAGGACCGCGACTTCGTCGACTATGTGAAGCAGTGCCTTGCCGAAGCGGGGCTGGCGCCAGGGCGCTTGACGATCGAAGTGACGGAATCCGTCTTCTCCGTCGATGAGACGGTGATCCGCGAAAGCCTCAGCGACCTGCGCAGCCACGGCGTGCGCGTCGCACTCGATGATTTCGGCATCGGCTTTTCCTCGATCAACAATCTCAGGGCCTTTCCGATCGACCAGCTGAAGATCGACCGCTCCTTTGCAAGGGCGATGATGGAGAGCCAGCGGGACGCGGATCTCGTCGACATCATCCTCAAGCTTGGCCAGACATTCCAGGTGACGACGACCGTCGAGGGCATAGAATGCGAGAGCCAGCTCGAATTCATTCGCCAGCGCGGCGCCTCCGAGGCGCAGGGCTATTTGATTTCCGCACCGGTGGCCGCGTCGGAGGTCGGGCGCTTTCTTGCTCCGGCGGAAAACCGGATGTCGGCCTGAAACCTGTCACACGCGCGAAAAACCTTTCCATGACAGTCAAATCCTGATTGTCTTCCCGGGTGGAAGGAGAGGCCACGATGAGACGATTCTACAAGCTGGCCGCCTGGACGCTTTCCGTCCTTGTCGCTGTCCTCATCGTGGGGGCAAGCTGGCTCATCGTATCGCCGCCTGCGCTGCTGAGCGTCGGATCCGGTTACGCCGCCAAGATCGTCTGCTCGAATGTCTTCGTCTCCGGCCGCGATGCACAGCAGGTGCTTGCCGAAGACGTCCAGGCCCCCGGCCATCCGCTGCTGAAACTGATGCGGCAGGACGTCGATCTCTCCGAAAAGACAGTGACGGTTCGTTTGCTCGGCCTCTTCGCGCCCGGCTATGCCGTCTGGCATGAGGGCTTTGGCTGCTCCGGTGCGCCGGATGGCGATTTCCAGGCCGCGCGGCAGGCCGTTTCGGATGTGGCGATTCCCAAAATCCCGTCGGGGGACCCTGCTGTCACCTGGCCTGATGGCGAGGCCGTGGCGGCGGATGAGCGGTTCTCCGCGCTCTTGGCCGATAGCGCACTGACCGGCCCCGGCATGCGGGCAATCGTGGTGGTGCATGACGGCCGCATTGTTGCCGAAGCATACGGCGAGGGATTTTCCGCAACGACCCCGCTGCTCGGCTGGTCGATGACCAAGTCGGTCAACGCGGCGCTGATCGGACGCCTGATGCAGGCGGGCGCGCTCTCGCCCGACATGAAGGGACTTTTCCCCGAATGGCGTCGTGATGCGCGGGCTGAGATAACGCTCGGCGACCTGCTCGCCATGGAAAGCGGGCTGGTCTTCAACGAGAATTACGGCGAGGTGACGGATGTCACGCGCATGCTCTTCCTTGAGCCGGACATGTCGCGCTTCGTGCTGTCGCTACCGCTCGAGGCCAATCGCGGCGAGAGCTTCAATTATTCGAGTGGCACCGCCGTGCTGCTGTCGCGGATCTGGATGGGCGCGCTTAGTGGGCGAAGCCAGGCGCTGTCCTTCCCGGCGCGCGCGCTCTTCATGCCGCTCGGCATGGCGAGCGCTGTGATGGAAGTGGATGAGACCGGCATCTTCGTCGGCTCGTCCTATCTCTATGCGACGGCGCGCGACTGGGCGCGTTTCTCGCTTCTGCTGTTGAACGACGGTGTCTGGAAGGGAAACCGGCTGCTGCCCGACGGTTTCGTTTCTGCCATGGCGACGCCGACGAAAGCCTCGAACGGCACCTACAGCCACATGCAAACCTGGCTCCGGGGGCCAGGGCGGAAAACCGATGCGGAGCATGGCCTGCCGGCCGATACGTTCTGGCTGCGCGGGCACGACGGCCAGTTTGCGGCGATTGTTCCCTCGCGCAAGCTTGCGTTTATCCGATTGGGGCTGACGCCGTCGAAACTCGGCTATCAGCCCCAATTGCTGATCAAGCGCATCCTCGATCTTTTGGATGCGGACGACCTTCAGGCCGGTCAGGCGCCGACCTGAGCGATCCAGTCGTTGAGGTTGTAGGTGTTGGAAATGCGCGCGACCTTGCCGTCGCGAATCTCGAAGAAGGCGCCGGCCGGCAGCACATAGGTCTGGCCGTTCGCCTCCGGCAGGCCCTCGTCGGTGGCGAGATACTGGCCGTTGACGACGAATTCCGCAGCACCGCGCCGGCCATCCTCGCTTGACATGATGACGATGTCCGTCAGCGTCTCGCGGTAGCTGCGGTTCATGTGCGCCATGAAATCGCGGAACGCGGCCTTGCCGACCTGCCGGCCGCCCTGGTTGATGTCGTGCACGACATCGTCATGCAGGAGATCGAAGAAGGTTTCCATGTCCTGCCTGTTGAAAGCATCGTAATAGGCGCGGATCGTCTCTTTTGCTGGCATGCCATCCCTCAACTGTTGTCGAACGGGCGAACCCGATCGCCTTATAACATTGCTCAAACCTTTGGGAACATTCAAGGATCATGCAGGTCAAGATTGTCCACGGCGACGCCGTGACGCCCCATATCGCGGATCTTGCGCGCCTGCGCACCGAGGTCTTTCGCGCCTTTCCCTATCTCTACGAGGGGAGCGAGGATTATGAGGCCTCCTATCTTGCGACCTATGCGCAATCGCCGGAAAGCCTTTTCGTGCTGGCGCTCGATGGCGAGCGGATCGTCGGCGCCTCGACGGGCGTGCCGATGACGGATGCCTCGGATGTTTTCAGGGCGCCGTTCGTTAAGGCCGGCATCGCACCGGAGACGGTCTTCTATTTCGGCGAGTCCGTGCTGCTTTCCAGCTATCGGGGCAGGGGGCTCGGTGTGCGCTTCTTCGAGGAGCGGGAGAGCTATGCGCGTCGCCTCGGGCGTTTCGACTGGTGCGCATTCTGCGCCGTAGAACGGCCGAAGGATCATCCGCTCCGCCCGGCGGACTATGTGCCGCTTGATGAATTCTGGGGGAGACGCGGTTACGCGCATCGCACCGATTTGCGAACGATGCTTGCCTGGCAGGATATTGGCGAGACGGACGAGACGGAAAAACCGATGTCGTTCTGGCTGAAGCCGGCGCGCTGACCCGGAGGCCGGCTTATCTCAGGCCGGTCTCGTCGAGCAGGCCCTTGCGCTTGGCGTGATAGTAATAGCCGGCGGCATAGAGGCGCACGGCGCCGTCGTTCTTGTCATCGGCAACCATCCAGGCACCGCGTAGGTACTTGCCGGCATATTTGATGTTCGTCTCGGCGTCGAACAGGCCTTCGGCCGGGCCTTCGAAGCCCATGCTCTTGGCTGTGGAATACTTGATCTGCATCAGGCCATAGTGGCCGCGATTGAAAGCCCTGGGATTGTACGTGCTTTCACGCTTCACGACACGGTGCAAAAGCGATTCCGGGATGCCGTAGAGAGCTGCATATTTGGTGATCAACGCGTCGATCGGCGTGCCGGATTTCTTGAACGGCTGCTCGACCTGCGGAACCATCAGGCGTGTTTCGGTGGTAAAGACTGCATTGCTGATCAGGGCGGGTTTTGCCATCGGCACGATCTTGCGGCTGGCGACGAGCTGTTCGAGGCCTTCCGGTTCGCCGCTGTCGAAGCCCGGTTCCATCACCGAGACGCCGATGACGGTGTCATAACCCTGCTGCATGCCGGTTGTCGCGCTGGCCGTCTCGACCGTATTTCCGGCAAGGGCAGCGGTGGCGGCGGCAGCGCCGGTGACCGGCTTCGCCTCGGCGAGGGCCGAGACCGGAACGGCGGCGCCGGCAATCTCACCTGCAGCAACGATCGGTGTCGGCAATGCTTCCGGCGTGTTCTCCGTGCCGGGCTTGGCCGCAGGCATGGCGGCGTAGGCGACTTCCGTGGTCGTGCCATCCGCTGCGGCAATGTCCGTCGTCGCCGAAGTGGGCGTCACGGTCTTCGCCGTCGTCGCATCGTCGGCGACGCTGGCGCAGCCTGCAAGCGTTGCAAGAAGGCCTGCGCAGGCAAGCGCTGCGATGCGTGCCGGACGGGGAGCGGAAGTGTCAGCCATGGTCGTCGTTCTCGGTTTGCCGGGGTGCGGGGGCGTCTGACGCCCGGGCGTTTTGCAAATCAACCGGCCGTGGCCGTGTCCCGTCATTAACCGATCAGACGGGACGCGGCAACCCGTAGGCTTCGCGGTGCGTCACGCCGTCGCCCGTTTGAGCCCCGCCGTCAGCAATCCGGCGCCGATCAGCAGTGTGCCGCCGGTGCGGTTGACGGCCTTCTGGACGGACGGTTTGCGGATCGTCTTGCGCGCGGCCGAGGCAAGCAGGGCGTAGGAAAAGGCGTTCAGCGTCGCGAGCACGAGGAAGGTGATTTCGAAGATCACCATCTGTGGCAGCATCGGCTGCGACAGGTCGAGGAACTGCGGCAGGAAGGCGACGAAGAAGACGATGCTCTTCGGGTTCAGCGCCGTTACCACATAGGTGTGGGCGAAGATGCGGAAGGGTTTTTCCTCTGCCGGAGCCTCGCCTTCTACGCCAGCCGACACCGGTGCGCGCCACAGCTTGATGCCGAGCCAGATGAGATAGGCAGCGCCCACCCACTTGAGGACGGTGAAGATCGCCGCGGATGTGGCGAGCAGGGCGCCAAGGCCCAGCATGGAAGCCGTCATCGCTGTGAAATCGCCGAGTGCCACGCCGGCGACGGTGGCGCCGGCCGTGCGGCGGCCATGGCCGAGCGCATAGGAGATTACGAGGAGGATCGTCGGGCCTGGAATGGCCAGCATCACGGCGGATGCGGCGGCGAAGGCAAGCCAGTGTTCGAAGGACATGAAAAACTCCCCGGATCGAGTGCAATCCGGGGAGCAAGCCATCACGAATTTTGCGCGTCAAGCCCGATGTTCGCGCGTGTCGCGCAAAACCGCGGTACGCGTCAGGCCGCGGGCTTCCACTTCTGGCCGATGACGTCCATCACGTCGCCGAACCATTTGGCCGAGGTGTCGAAGTGCTTGCCGCCCTTGATGCGCGGGAACTCGATGGTGCGCAGCTTGCCGCCCTGGCCCTCGTCATGGCCGGTGACGCCGGACACCTTGTTCAGCGCGCTTTCTACGGCAAGGTCGGTCATGCTCTGGATAAGGCGCAGGTCGTCGCGGTTGGCGGGGGCGGAGCGGGCGTAGTAGCCCGACTTCTGCACCATGGAGCGTTCGGCGCCGAGGAGGGCGGCGAACTGCTTGGTGAACCAGTTGCCGACATTGATCGTGTCAATCTTCACATGGCCGAAGGCGTCGCGCTTGACGGTTTCGCCGGCCGCTTCCCGGTCCGCGACGATGGCGTCGAGGCAGGCGCCTTCCGAGACGAAGAGCGTCACGAAGCCGGCGCGGTCCATGATCGCCTTCAGCCGCTCGGCCTCGGTCTCCAGGTTGAAGTCCAGCTCCGGCAGGTAGAGGCCGTCGATGTTCTTCAGCTGCTTGTTCATCATGAAGCCGTCGACATAGTCGTTGCCGTTGGTCTTCTGAATATAGGCGCGCGCCGTGGCGGCGGTGAGCCAGCCGCAGTGGCGGCCCATCACTTCGTGCACGACGAGGGTTTTCGGCGCGGCACTCTGCTCGTTGCTGACATGGTCGAAGAAGCCGGCGCCGACTTCTGCAGCCGTCCAGGCGCCGAGCGACTGGCGGATCGGCACGACGTCGTTATCGACGGTCTTCGGCAGGCCGACGACGGTCAGGTTGTAGCCGTTCGCACCCAGATAGGCGGCAAGATCTGCTGCCGTGGTGTTGGTGTCGTCGCCGCCGATCGTGTGCAGGATGGTGATGCCGTCCTTGGCAAGACGTTCGGCCGCGACGCGCAGCGGATTTTCACCTTCCTTGACGAGGCCGCGCTTCACGCAATCGGCCGCGTTGGTCAGCTTGACGCGGCTGTTGCCGATCGGCGAGCCGCCATAACGATGGAGGAGGGGCGCCTTCTCGCGCATGTCCTTGGTGATTTCGATGCGATCGGCAAGGAGCAGGCCCTGATAGCCGGAGCGATAGGCGACGAGCTCGATATCCGGTGCGATGTCGCTGTAGCGCTCGATGAGGCCCCCGACAGCGGACGACAGACAGGGCGCGAGCCCGCCGGCGGTCAGCATTGCGACTTTCTGCTTGGCCATAATTCCTCCTCGGTTTCCACAGTCTCTATAGCGGGCGTTCTGGTCTTTGTTTTAGCAACTCCGGACGCCAGACCGCTTCGCACTTTTGCTGGAGTTGCTCGTAGCGCAAATTCCCCGGAAGGGGAACGGCGCGGCGAACTTATCCGCATTCCATGACGGATTGTCTGCTATGCCCGGCAGGCGAAAATTTGGTCGCAATATATTTCGATGGCGCCACTTCATGAGGGCCATCAAAATTTTGTCATTCGGGGCGAAATGGCGGCTTCATGCCTTGCTTTCCCTGCAATTGTCTGATCAAAATCACCTTATGTTCCAGAATTCGCCCAGTTGCTTCATCAGTGCCGTGTGGGATCGTCTCGTCGGCATGGTCTCCGATGCCGCCAGCAATGTGCTGTCCGGCGTGGTCGAGGCGGTGCGCACATTGTTTGAAGGCGATCCGGAAACCCGCAAGCAGGTGGCGTTTTCCGTCGCGATGATCGCGCTTTCCGCCAAGATGGCGAAGGCCGACGGCATCGTCACGACCGCCGAGGTCGATGCCTTCAAGGACATCTTCAAGTACCCGGACAACCAGGCGGCCAATGTCGCGCGGCTCTATAACCTCGCGCGGCAGGACGTTGCCGGCTACGAGGCCTATGCCGAGAAGATGATGGCGCTCTGCGTGTCCTGCGAGAAGAACTGCCCGATCCTTGAGGATATCGTCGACGGCCTGTTCCATATCGCCAAGGCGGATGGGCTGATCCACGACAAGGAAATGGCCTTCCTGGGCCGCGTCGCGGAAATCTTTGGCATGGTCGAGGAGCGCTTCGAACAGATCATCGCGCGTCACGTCCATGTCAGTGGGCGCGACCCCTACAAGGTGCTCGGTGTGAAGCCGAGCGACGATTTCACCGAGATCCGCAAGCGGTATCGCGTGCTTGCCTCGGAGAACCATCCTGATAGGCTGGTGGCGCGTGGCGTGCCGGCCGAGTTCCGTCAGATTGCGAACGACCGCATGGCCGCGCTCAACGCTGCCTATGAGGCGATCGAGAAGGAACGCTGCGCTGCATGAGCGCATTCACATGTGATTATCTCGGTGCGACCGCCGCGCCGTCGCCGAACTTTGGCGAACGCGCTGGCGGCCGGGAACCAGACATCATCCTCCTGCATTATACCGGCATGGAAACGGCGGACGGCGCGCTGAAATGGCTTCGTGCGCCCGAAAGCCAGGTCTCGTGTCATTACTTCGTGCACGAGGACGGACGCGTCGAGCAACTCGTGCGCGAGGCGGATCGTGCCTGGCATGCCGGGAAAAGCCTGTGGAAGGGTGAGGCCGACATCAACTCGGCCTCGATCGGTGTCGAGATTGCCAATGCCGGCCATCCCGGCGGGCTGCCGGATTTCCCTGAAGCGCAGGTGAACGCGGTCGTCGAATTGTGTCTCGATTGTGGCCGAAGGTGGAAAATCACCCCTGAACGGGTGCTTGCTCACTCGGATGTGGCCCCGATTCGCAAGGTCGATCCGGGTGAAAAATTCCCGTGGAACCGCCTGCACGCGGCGGGTGTCGGGCACTGGGTGGAGCCATCACCGATTGCCGGTGGGCGGTTCTTCCAGCAAGGCGACACCGGCCAGCCGGTGGAGGCGCTCCAGACCATGCTGTCGCTCTACGGCTATGGTACGGAAATCAATGGATATTACTCGGAAAAAACGGAAGGCGACGTTGCTGCTTTCCAGCGTCATTTCCGGCCGGAACGGGTCGATGGGATAGCCGATTTTTCGACCATCGACACGCTGCACCGCCTGCTTTCCGCGCTGCCGCGGCTGGCCGCCTGACAGGCTATCCGAATATTATAATATTACAGTCTGTAACAGAAGTTTACCGTTTCGCCACATCCTGACCCGATTGGCCATGTCTTTTCCGACTGCGTTCGTTGCAGCGCAACATGCGGTCAGGGCCTGATCGCACTCAACATGGATCGAGACGTCAGCGCAGGGTGCGCAGCTGTAGCTGCTGCGGCCCAGGGCCCTGCCTTTGCGCTTTTTGGAGACTGGAACTAGATGAGAAGACTTCTTGCTGCCATCAGCGCGGCCTGCCTTTGTGTGTCCGTATTTTCCGCCAGCATGGCGCATGCCGAAGCCAAGAACGGCCCGGCCAAGAAACGATATCTGTTCGAGACCTCCGCCAAGAAGGACGTCGCTGCGAAGGAAAAACCCCGCAAGGTTTCCAGCAAGCGCAACAAGCGTAAGGCTGGGATCAACAAGGACGGCGTCGTCGTCGGCAAGCTGAAGACCTTCAAGAGCACGACCGGTTACCCCAAGGCGGAGAATCCGCTGGCGACGGGCGTGAAGGCCGCGGGTTATTCCAGCCTCATCCAATCCTATGCGAAGGCTTACGGTGTTCCGAGCAATCTGGCGCATGCCGTCGTTCGCGTCGAGAGCAATTTCAATCCGCGTGCCCGTGGCAGTGCCGGCGAGATCGGCCTCATGCAGATCAAGCCGGCGACGGCGCGCATGATGGGTTACCGTGGCGGCGCCAAGGGGCTCTACGATCCGGAAACCAACATCAAGTTCGGCATGAAGTACCTCGCCGTGGCGCATGACCTGAGCGGCGGCACGACCTGCGGCACCATCCTGAAGTACAATGCCGGCCATGGCGCCAAGCGCATGAACCCTGTTTCGAAGCGCTATTGCGGCAAGATCCAGAGCATCATCGACTGATCATGCCGATGGGCGATTTTTCGCGGGCTGGAACCGGCCCGCGGCCATCCCTGTCTGATTTTAGGCAATTCCAGACGGAAAACCGCTTCACACTTTTCCTGGAATTGCTATGCCATCCCTGAAACGTGAGGGTGAAGCATGGATCGGCATTTCGATTTCGTCGTTGTAGGCAGGGGCATGATGGGGGCGGCAGCGGCGCGCCACCTCACAAAAACGGGCGCCTCCGTGGCGCTCGTTGGACGGGGAGAGCCCGCCGACTGGAAGAACCACGACGGCGTCTTCTCCAGCCACTACGACAGCGGCCGCATCACCCGAACCATTGACCAGAACCCGGACTGGGCGTTGCTCGCCAACCGCTCGATCGCCCGCTACCGAGACATCGAAGCGGAAAGCGGCATCACCTTCTACGGCGAGACCGGTTGCTTGATCACGGGTGCGGCGGGCGGCGATTTTCTCAACAATGTCGAATCCGTCGCCAGGCGCTATGCGCTGGATGCGCCCTTGTTCGATCGCGCTGCTCTGAGAAGCCGCTTTCCGTGGTTCGACCTGCCTGAAACCTCGGCGGGTGTCTTCGAGGCGACGAATGCGGGTTATGTCGATCCGCGCAAGCTCGTTTCGGCGCAGGTTGTCTGCATGGAAAAGGCCGGCGGCGTTTCCATCCTCGACGATGCGGTTTCGGTCACCGACGCCGGCGGTCGCGGGTCCGTGTCCCTGAAATCGGGAGCTACTGTCACCGCCGGGCGCGTACTCGTTGCGACCGGCGGTTTTTCGCGGGCGCCGGGGCTGCTGCCGAAGGTGCCGGCCCTCGTTGTGAAGGCGCGCACCGTCGTGCTGGCGCAGCTGACGCCGGCGCAGGCGGAGGCCTATCGCGATATGCCGTCGTGGATCGACGAGAGCACCGATCCTGCCGACCATTTCTATTTCCTGCCGCCCATCGTCTACCCGGACGGCCAGACCTATCTCAAGATCGGCGGTGACCCGACCGAAGTCGAGATCGAGGACGAGCAGGCTGTCCGCGACTGGTTCCGTGGCGAAGGCCGTCCGGAGGCGATCGTGCATCTCAAGCATTTGCTTGCGCGCGCCATCCCGGACCTCGACCCGGTGCGGCTGATCTCCATTCCCTGCATTACGACCTATACGCCGCACGGCTATCCCTATGCCGGCTTCGTCGAGAGTGACCGCGTGGCGCTGCTGACGGGCGGCAACGGGGCGGCGGCGAAGAGTTCGGACGAGATCGGTCGCATCGGCGCCGACCTGGTGATTCGCGGCCGGCTCGACGAACCGGACTACGCAACGGATTTTGCGGTTCATTTCCGCTAAGCCACGTTTGTCTCTGGTCTTTCCCGTCGGTATCAGCTAGTCAGCGCCTGCCAGTTGGCCGGGCAGCCGCGCTTTGCAAGGGTCGAAAGACCGCAAGGTGAGGAAAGTCCGGGCTCCACGGAAACACGGTGCCGGATAACGTCCGGCGGGGGCGACCCTAGGGAAAGTGCCACAGAAAGCAAACCGCCTTCCTTGGAAGGTAAGGGTGAAAGGGTGGGGTAAGAGCCCACCGCGGTCCTGGCAACAGGGCTGGCAAGGCAAACCCCACCGGGAGCAAAACCGAATAGGGATGACGCGAAACGCGCAAGCGTTTCAGCCCGTTTCCGGGCCGGTCATCCGGGTGGGTTGCAAGAGGCCGGGCGCAAGTCCGGTCCCAGATGAATGGCTGCCACGTTCCGGTGCAAACCGGGGCCATACAGAACCCGGCTTACAGGCCAACTGGCAAAAATCTTTCTCCGGAAGACGATTTTTTACGACGCTCTAATGCGCTGAATTCCTTGGGGTTCGCGCATGCCTTGCTGTGTGCTGAAACGCACGCGAGTGGTGTTTCACATCTTGCAAATACAAGGCGTTGGCAGGCCTTTCCTAACCTTTTGTTAAACTTAACGCCTTATAAACGTTTGACGGTCTGAACACGGGGGATGAGGTCTCTTCCCATTGACGCCCATATGGTCCCATGGTATCCCAAAATCACACTGCACGAGGACGCATGAGCGTCCGATCATCGCAAAGCTTTGAGGCAAACCGGCTGGGGACGGTGTGGCGCGAACGCGCTGCGTCAAGGCTGGTTCGTGCGCGTGGTGTTGTGTTGGATTTGCCCGGACGGATGCACAGCGTCGGGGTAGGGGAAACGGCTGTATCGTGTCATGAACCGGTTCCTGTCGAATGCGACGAACAGGATCGATGCCAAGGGAAGGGTTTCCGTTCCTTCGGCTTTTCGATCCGTCCTGTCGCAACGCGACATCCGGGAGCTGTACTGCTTCCAGGATTTCATGTTTCCGGCGATCAGCGTCGGTGGGCTGGATTTGCTCGATCGTTTCGAGCGCCAGATCGCCAGCGAGGATGCGTTTTCGCCGAAAGCCAATCGGATGTCGCTCCTCATTCACGGGGGCGGCGTCTTCATGAAGCTCGATTCGGAAGGGCGCCTGCCGGTCACGGATTTTATCCGGGACTATACGGGCATCACCACGGACGTGACCTTTGTCGGTCGGGCGGATCATTTTCAGCTCTGGGCACCGCAGGCATTCGAAGCCACGCAGGCGGCGGCCCGGGAAGAGTTCAGGTTGCGAGGTCTGGGCTCGGGGTAAGACGGAGAATCGGAATGACGGCGGATCTTGGCGGAGGGTTTTCTGATGCCGATGGCGGACCGGTCCGTCACATTCCGGTTCTTCTCTCCGAGGTCATCGCGGCGCTCGCGCCGAAACCCGGCCAGGTCATTCTTGACGGTACCTTCGGGGCAGGCGGCTACACATCCGCCATCCTCGCCGAAGGCGCAAACGTCATCGGGCTCGACCGTGATCCGAACGCCATTGCCGGCGGTCAGGAACTGGTCGAATCATCCGGCGGGCGTCTGACGCTCATCCATTCCCGCTTTTCCGAACTTGCCGAGCATGCACCCGCGGGCGGGCTCGATGGCGTCGTGCTCGATATCGGCGTTTCCTCCATGCAGATCGACGAGGCCGAGCGCGGTTTTTCGTTCCAGAAGAACGGCCCGCTCGACATGCGCATGTCCGCGTCCGGCGTTTCGGCAGCCGACGTGGTCAACCGCGCAAAAGTCTCCGACCTCATCCGCATCTTCGGCTTTCTCGGCGAAGAGAAGCAGGCCGGCCGCATCGCCCGCGCCATCGAGAAGGCGCGCGAGAAGGAATTCTTCACCACGACGCGCCAGCTTGCAAACCTCATCGAGCTGACGACGCCGCGCAAGGCCAAGGACAAGATCCACCCGGCGACCCGCGTCTTCCAGGCGCTGCGCGTTTTTGTCAACGATGAGCTGGGCGAACTCGCCGAGGCGTTGTTTGCCGCCGAGCGCGCGCTGAAGCCGGGCGGTCGTCTGGTCATTGTCAGCTTCCATTCGCTGGAAGATCGCATCGTCAAGAAATTCTTCCAGGATCGCTCCGGAAAGGCCGCCGGATCGCGCCATCTGCCGGAAGTGCACGATAAGGCCGCAACCTTCGCACCAGTCGGGCGCCCTATGGTGGCGGCCAGCGACGAGGAGAGTGCGGTCAATCCGCGTGCCCGATCCGCGAAGCTGAGGGCAGGCGAGCGCACCAGCGCCCCTGCCGGGACGGATGATCTGTCCATTTTCAACCTGCCCAACCTTGCCGCCCTTGAGAAGATGGGAAGCTGAGTGATGTTCCGTACCCTTGATGTCGTGATGATCGCCGTCATGACCGCAGCAGCCACCGTTACCTATTCGATCAAGCATCAGGCCGAGAACAAGCTTGAGGTGGTGCGCAAGCTCGATTCCGAGATCAAGCTCGAGGAAGACACGATCGATCTGCTCAAGGCCGACTGGGCGCTTCTCACCCAGCCGAACCGCCTGAACCGTCTCGTCAAGACCTTCGAAGCCGACCTGAAGCTCGTGCCGACCGAATCGACCCAGCTGGCGCAGCCGAACGAACTGCCGATGCCGATGGCCGAACTGCCGGCGCTGGAGCCCGAAAAGGACGGCAAGAAGGACGAGAAGGTCGCCAAGAACAAGAAGAAGGCCTCGGGCACGGACGCAATCCAAACCGGATCGGTGGCAAACTGATGTCGTTTCTCTCCCGCATCATGGACCTCAAAAGCAAGGCGCATTTCAGCGCCGGCGGCAACAACAACCGGACCGGCGCCAACGGGCAGGTCTTCGAAGGCACGCGCAAGCGCTCGGGCTCGCAGGCCCGCAGCCGCGTTGCCGTCATCATCTGCTGCTTCGGCATGGTCTATGCGGTCATCGGCGGCCGCCTCGTGCAATACGGCATGGCCTCGCCGGAAACCGTTTCCTCGATCGGCCCTGCCGATCACCTGATGGCATCCCGCCCCGACATCATCGACCGCAACGGTGAAATCCTCGCGACCGACATCCGTACCGTTTCGCTCTATGCCGAGCCGCACAAGATCGTCGATGCTGACGAGGCCGTCGAAATGCTCGCGACCGTGATGCCGGACCTCGACCGGCGCGGCATCTACCGCAAGCTGACCTCGAAATCCCGTTTCCAGTGGCTGAAGCGCCAGCTGACGCCCAAGCAGCAGAGCCGTATCCTGGCGCTTGGCATTCCCGGCGTCGGCTTCCGGCCGGAGAAGCGCCGCTTCTATCCGGGCGGTGTCACCGCGTCTCACGTCGTCGGCCACGTCAACATCGACAACCGCGGCATTGCCGGCATGGAGCGCTATATCGACAGCCAGGGTCTCGCCGACCTTGCCGCGATCGGCATGACGAGCGATGCCAAGATGGAGCCGGTGCGGCTTTCCATCGATCTGCGCGTGCAGGCGATCGTGCGTGACGTCGTGGCGACGGGCATGGAGAAGTACAAGGCGCTCGCCGCCGGTGCCGTCGTGATGGACGTCAATACCGGCGAGATTCTCGCCATGGCCTCCGTGCCGGATTACGACCCGAACAACCCGGCCGCCGGCGCCAAGGATGGCTGGATGAACCGCATGTCGAACGGCACGTTTGAGATGGGCTCAACCTTCAAGACCTTCACCACCGCGATGGCGCTCGATTCGGGCAAGGTGAAGATCACCGACAGTTTTGACGCCCGCGCACCCATCCGCATCGGCGGCTTCACCATCAAGGACTTTCACGGCAAGCACCGCGTGCTGACCGTGCCCGAAATCTTCCAGTATTCGTCGAACATCGGCACGGCCAAGATGGCCGACGTCATCGGCATTGCCGGCCACAAGGAATTCCTCACCCGCATGGGCCTGCTGACCCGGCTTGAGACGGAACTCCCGGAAGTGAAGACGCCGTCGCAGCCGCGCGAATGGAAGAAGATCAACTCGATCACCATTTCCTTCGGCCACGGTGTTTCCACGACGCCGTTGCAGACGGCAGTGGCGGCGGCGGCCCTCATGAACGGCGGCCGGCTCATCAACCCGACCTTCCTGCCGCGCACGGCCGAAGAGGCGAACGAGATCGCCAAGGTCGTGGTCAATCCCGACACCGTGGACAAGATGCGCTACCTCTTCAAGCTCAACGCAAACGACGGCTCCGGCCGGCGCGCGCTGGTTCCGGGCTTCAATGTCGGCGGCAAGACGGGCACGGCCAACAAGGTCGTCGGCGGCCGCTATTCCAACACACAGAATTTCAACGCCTTCCTGTCCGCTTTCCCGATCGATGATCCGAAATATGTGGTTCTCACCTTCATCGATGCGCCGCAGACGGGCGAGGGTGGTGGCCGCACCGCCGGCCTCAACGCCGCGCCGATGGTCGGCGAGATCATCCGCCGTTCGGCATCCCTTCTTGGTGTAAAGCCGAAATTTGGTGAGGACGGGTCCGCCTTGCTTGTGTCTTATTGAATGGAGAAGACGGGACGCCGATTCGGAAACGAACCGGCTGCCAACAGAAAGCAGCAGAGCGAAAATGAAGATCAGCGACCTCACCGGACCCGAAATCGACCCCTCGAACGCCGCAGCCACGATAGACGTAAGCGGCATTGCGAGTGACAGCCGGAAGGTGAAGCCGGGCGACCTCTTCGTTGCTCTCTCTGGCACCAAGGCCGATGGCAGCGCCTTCGTTGCCGATGCCGTTTCCCGGGGCGCCGCGGCCGTCGTCGTTGCCGAGGGTGCCTCTGTCGAGGCCGCCGTTCCGGTCATTGCCGTTGCCGAACCGCGCCGCTTCCTGGCGCTTGCCGCTGCCCATTTCTACGGCCGCCAACCGGAAACCATGGTGGCCGTCACCGGAACCGCCGGAAAGACCTCCGTCGCCTCCTTCACCCGTCAGATCTGGGCGCATGCCGGTCATGCGGCCGCGATGATCGGCACCACCGGTGTCGTGGCTCCCGGCCGCAACGACTACGGTTCGTTGACGACACCCGATCCGGTCTCGCTGCATGAACTGCTGGCTGAACTTGCCGATGCCGGCGTTACCCATGCCGCGATGGAAGCGTCCAGCCATGGCCTCGACCAGTCTCGCCTTGATGGCGTGAAGCTTGCCGCCGCTGCCTTCACCAATCTTGGCCGCGACCACATGGATTATCATCCGACGGTCGAGCACTACATGGCCTCCAAGATGCGGCTGTTCGACAGGCTGCTGCCGAAGGGGGCACCCGCCGTCATCTATGCTGACGACGAATGGTCCGGCGTGGCGATCGAAGCCGCGCGCAAGGCCGGGCTCGACGTGCGCACGGTTGGGCGCAAGGGCGACTATCTCGCGCTGAAACGCGTCGAGCATTTCCGCCACAAGCAGACCGCCGAAGTCCATGTCGGCGACGACATCTATGAAGTGCACATTCCGCTCGCCGGCGATTTCCAGGTGGCGAATGCGCTGGTCGCGGCGGGTCTTGCAATGTCGACCGGCGTTCCCGCTGCCGTCGCCATGGCGGCGCTTGAAAAGCTTATCGGTGCTTCCGGCCGGCTCGAACTGGTTGGCCATGCCAAGAATGGCGCGCTCGCCTATGTCGATTACGCCCACAAGCCGGATGCGCTGGAAAACGTGCTGACCTCGGTGCGTCCCTTCACGACCGGCCGTGTCATCGTGGTTTTCGGCTGCGGTGGCGACCGCGACAAGGGCAAGCGGCCGATCATGGGCGAGATCGCCACGCGATTGGCCGACGTCGTCATCGTTACCGACGACAATCCGCGCTCCGAAGTTCCCGAAGTCATCCGCTCTGAGATTATGATTGCCGCCAACGGGGCGACCGAAATCGGCGATCGTGCGGAGGCAATCCGCAGCGCCGTGGGCATGTTGCAGTCCGGGGATACGTTGATCGTCGCGGGCAAGGGGCACGAAGAGGGGCAGACTGTCGGCACTGTGACGCTGCCGTTTTCCGACCATGCGGAACTGCGCAAGGCACTGGAGGAACTCGACCAGTGAAATGGCTCTGGACCAGCGGTGATCTCGTAGCGGCCCTGCATGGCCGGCCCATCGGTAACCTGCCGCAGGGCGTGACCGGGATTTCCATCGACAGCCGCGCGATTGCGCCGGGTGAAGCCTTCTTCGCCATCAAGGGCGACCGCGTCGACGGCCATGATTTCGCAAGCTTTGCCGTCGCCAATGGCGCAGCACTGCTTGTCGTCAGCGAAGGCAAGCTGCCGGCGCTCGGCCGTCTCGTGACGTCGATGATCGTGGTGCCGGATGTGCTGGAGGCGCTCGTCAATCTCGGATGTGCTGCGCGTGACCGCACGGCAGCGCGAATCATCGCCGTCACCGGTTCCGTCGGCAAGACGACGACGAAGGAGATGCTGCGCCAGGCACTCGCGCCCTCCGGCAGCGTGCACGCCTCGGTCGCCTCGTTCAACAACCATTGGGGCGTGCCGCTGACACTCGCCCGCATGCCGGAAACGACCGACTACGGCATCTTCGAAATCGGCATGAACCATGCCAACGAGATCCGCCCGCTGGTCGCCATGGTGCGCCCGCATGTGGCGATCGTCACTACGATTGCCGCTGCCCATCTCGGCAATTTCCGCGACCTAGAAGAAATCGCCGCGGCCAAGGCGGAGATTTTCGAGGGTGTCGTGCCGGGTGGCCATGCGCTTCTCAACCGCGACAACGAACAGTTCGCTTTCCTGGAGAAAGCGGCGCATGTGGCCGGCGTGTCGCATGTCCATAGCTTCGGTGCTGATCCGAGCGCTGAATTCCGGCTACTCGATTTCATCGCGAGCAATGAGGGCAGGCTGCTCAGGGCGGCAGTCGGTGGGCAGACGCTGGAAGTGCCGATGGGCGCACCTGGCCGGCACATTGCCGAAAATGCCGTTGCCGTCCTCGGCGCCGTACACCTTGCTGGTGGCGACATCGAAAAGGCCATGGCCGGGCTTGCCACCATGCAGGCGGAAAAGGGCCGTGGCCGGCGCTACAGGCTTGCCAAGGACGGCGGCTGGTTCACGCTGATCGATGAGAGTTACAATGCCAATCCCGCCTCGATGCGGGCCGCGATCGCGCTTCTGCGCGATGCCGAACCGCAGGACGGTGGCCGGCGCATCGCCGTGCTCGGCGACATGCTGGAAATGGGCGAACATTCGCCAGCCGTTCACGCCGACCTTGCCGAACCGTTGATCGAAGCGGGCATCGGCGACGTCTGGCTCGGTGGTCCCGACATGGCGGCGCTGAGGGATGCGCTGCCGGAAGGGGTGGAGAGGGAATACCGCGACACGGCGGACGCGCTTGCCGCTTTTGCGCTTGCCGCGGTGCGCGCGGGCGACGTTCTGGTCGTGAAATCGTCGAAAGGCACGGGATTCAGCCGCATCGTGGCGGCCCTGCTTGACAAATATCCGGCGTTCTCCGAGAGGGAACGCGAGAGTTGAGAGGGGTTCGGCCGGGCAGACGTCCGCCGGACCTTCTCTTTTATGGAATTTTCTTCTCTGTCCGCCGGCCTGTCACGCCGCGGTGACCTGGGGAACCTTTTGGGGAAAGGGTGACAATGCTGCTTTGGCTCGTCGAGCTGGCTGACACCGTTCAGGTGTTCAACCTGTTTCGTTACATTACCTTCCGGACCGGCGCTGCGCTGTTCACCTCGGCAACGATCGTCTTCCTGTTCGGCCCGATGATCATCGCCTCGCTGCGCATCCGTCAGGGCAAGGGCCAGCCGATCCGCGCCGATGGTCCGCAGACCCATTTCAAGAAGGCCGGCACACCCACCATGGGTGGCCTGATGATCCTGGCCGGCATCGTCGGCAGCGCGCTGCTCTGGGCGGACCTCTCCAACGTCTATGTCGTCGCGACCCTGCTCGTGACGCTCGGCTTCGGTGCGATCGGCTTCTACGACGACTACCTCAAGGTGACGAAGCAGACGGACAAGGGCTTTTCCGGCAAGGCGCGTCTCGCCCTCGAATTCCTCATCGCGGGCGCTGCAACCTACTTCATGATGCGCGCCTCGCTTTCGGCCGGACCCCACGGCTCGACTTTTGGCTCCTCGATCGCCTTTCCGTTTGCCAAGGACCTGTTGCTCAATCTCGGCTTCTTCTTCGTGTTTTTCGGTGGCTTCGTCATTGTCGCAGCCGGAAACGCGGTGAACCTGACGGATGGTCTCGACGGCCTCGCCACCGTTCCGGTGATGATTTCCGCCGCCTCCTTCGGCGTGATCGCCTACCTCGCCGGCAACGCGGTCTTCTCGAACTACCTGCAGATCCATTTCGTGCCCGGCACGGGTGAGCTTGCCGTCGTGCTTGGCGCGGTCATCGGCGCTGGCCTCGGCTTCCTGTGGTTCAACGCGCCGCCCGCCGCCATCTTCATGGGCGACACAGGCTCGCTGGCGCTTGGCGGCCTGATCGGCACGGTCGCGGTTGCCACCAAGCATGAGATCGTCATGGCGATCATCGGCGGTCTCTTCGTGATCGAGACGCTGTCGGTCATCATCCAGGTCGGCTCGTTCAAGCTCACGGGCAAGCGCGTCTTCCTGATGGCGCCGATCCACCACCATTTCGAAAAGAAGGGCTGGACGGAAAGCCAGGTCGTCGTGCGCTTCTGGATCATCGCCGTCGTGCTGGCGCTGGTCGGTCTCTCCACGCTCAAGCTGCGGTGAGGCCTCGATGATCCCCGTCACTTCGCTCAAGGGAAAGACCGTCGCGCTCTTCGGGCTTGGCGGATCAGGCCTTGCGACGGCGCTGGCGCTTGCCGCCGGCGGGGCAGATGTCACCGCCTGGGACGATAGTGCGGCGAGCGTCGAGAATGCCGCTGCTGCCGGTGTGAAGACCGGCGACCTGCGTAATCTCGACTGGACGGGCATCGATGCGCTGGTGTTGTCACCGGGCGTGCCGCTCACCCATCCGAAGCCGCATTGGAGCGCCGATCTCGCGCGCGCCGCCGGGGTCGAAGTGATCGGTGATGTCGAGCTTTTTGCGCGCGAGCGTCGCGCACATGCTCCGAATTGCCCGTTCATCGCCATTACCGGCACGAACGGCAAGTCGACCACCACGGCGCTGATCGCCCATATCCTCAAGGCGAGTGGGCGCGATACGCAGCTTGGCGGCAATATCGGCACGGCCGTGCTGACGCTCGATCCGCCGAAGGCCGGCCGCTTCTATGTGGTCGAGTGCTCGTCCTACCAGATCGATCTGGCACCGACGCTGAACCCATCGGCCGGCATCCTCTTGAACTTGACGCCCGACCATCTCGATCGCCACGGCTCCATGGAGCACTATGCCGAGGTCAAGGAACGGCTGGTCGCTGCGAGCCGTACAGCCATTGTTGGCGTCGATGACACCTTTTGCGAGCGGATTGCCGATCGCGTCGAGCGGGCGGGCACGAAGGTTGTGCGCATCTCAAAGCGCACCGCGCTGGCCGATGGCATCTATGCCGAGGGTGCCCGCCTCATCCTGGCGCAGGCGGGTGCGACGCGCGAAATCGCCGACCTCTCGTCGATCCAGACATTGCGCGGCAGCCACAATGCGCAGAATGCGGCCGCAGCCGTCGGCGCCTGCCTCGCGGTTGGCGTCAACGAGACGGACATCCGCGCCGGCCTTGCCTCGTTCCCCGGCCTGAAGCATCGCATGCAGCCGGTCGGCCGCAAGGGCGATGCGCTCTTCGTCAACGATTCCAAGGCGACGAATGCGGATGCCGCAGCGCCTGCGCTCTCCAGCTTCGAGCGTATCTACTGGATCGCCGGCGGCGTTCCGAAGGAGGGCGGCATCTCGACGCTCGGCGAGTTCTTCCCGAAGATCGCCAAGGCCTACCTTATCGGCCAGGCAGCGCCCGACTTTGCGGCGACGCTCGGCGAGACGGTGCCCTTCGAGATGTCGGGCACGCTGGAGCGAGCTGTTCAGGACGCGGCGGGAGATGCCGAGAAGGATGGAACCGGCCCCGTCGCCGTTCTCCTGTCCCCGGCTTGCGCAAGCTTCGACCAGTACAAGAACTTTGAAGTCAGAGGCGACGCCTTCGTGAAACATGTCGCGGCACTGCCCGGCATGTCCATGCTGGTCGAGGTTTAGACGAGCGCGGTTCCGGCTCACGCATGCGGCGGTTTGCGCCCGGAATTGCAAGGAAACAGAGGAAAGAGACATGGTTAGTCGTGCCGAACGTGGTGCATTGGCGGACTGGTTCTGGACGATAGACCGGTTCTTCCTCGCAGCCTTCATCCTGCTGATGGGGTTGGGCTTCATGTTGTCCTTTGCGGCAAGCCCGCCGGTGGCCGAGCGCCTCGGCCTCGATAGCTTCCACTTCGTGAAGCGCCATGCGGTGTTCCTGCTGCCGGCCATCGCCATCATGTTCGGCATTTCCTTCATGTCGCCGCGGCAGGTGCGCCGTGCGGCGATGATCCTGCTGGTGATTTCGCTTGCGGCCATGGTGCTGGCGCTGTTCTTCGGTGTCGAGGTCAAGGGTTCGCGGCGCTGGATTTCGATCGGCAGCTTCTCCATCCAGCCCTCCGAGTTCATGAAGCCGGCGTTCGTCGTCATCTGCGCCTGGCTGTTTGCCGAGCATGCCCGCCAGCCGGAAATCCCCGGCAATCTCTTCGCCATCATCCTGTTCGGCATCGTCGCGGCCCTGCTTGTGGCGCAGCCCGACCTTGGCCAGACGATCCTCACGGCGGCCGTATGGGGCGGCATGTTCTTCATGGCCGGCATGCCCTGGCTCTGGATCATCGTGCTCGGCGGCGCTGCCGTCGGCGGCCTGTTGACGGCCTATACGTTCCTGCCGCACGTGGCGGGTCGTATCGACAAGTTCATGACCGGCGAGGGCGACACGTTCCAGATGGATACGGCGCGCGAGGCCATCATCCGCGGCGACTGGTTCGGCCAAGGGCCGGGCGAGGGCACGGTCAAGCGCATCATCCCGGACAGCCATACCGACTTCATCTTCTCCGTCGCGGCGGAAGAGTTCGGCATCCTCTTCTGCATGGTTATCGTCATGATCTTCGCCTTCGTGGTGATGCGCGGCCTCAACCATGCCTTCAAGGAGCGCAATGATTTCACGCGCTTTGCCGTTGCGGGTCTCGTGCTGCAGCTCGGCACGCAGTCGATGATCAATATCGGCGTCAACCTCGAACTGCTGCCGGCCAAGGGCATGACGTTGCCGCTGATTTCCTATGGCGGTTCGTCGATGATCGCGATCTGCGTCACGGCCGGCTTCATCCTGGCGCTGACACGCCATCGCCCGGAAAAGCGCGCCTCGGAGCGCAGTCTCTTCCGCGGTGGTATCGTCGCGCCAGCCGAATAAGGAGTCCGAATGGACAAAGGCATCGTTCTTCTCGCCGCCGGTGGTACCGGCGGCCATCTCTTTCCCGCAGAGGCGTTGGCGCATGAGCTGAAGGCCGGCGGCTGGTCCGTGCATCTCGTCACCGACAGCCGCGCCGAGCGTTTTGCCGGAAAATTCCCCGCCGACGAAATCCATGTGGTTCCCTCCGCGACGATCGGCTCGAAGAACCCGGTCAGCGTCGCGCGGTCGCTTTTCACGCTGTGGAAAGGCATTCGTGCCGCCCGCAAGCTGATGGCGCGGCTGAAGCCGAAGGTCGTCGTCGGCTTTGGCGGTTATCCCACCGTGCCGCCGCTTCTCGCCGCGACGGGCATGGGCATCCCCTCGATGATCCACGAGCAGAACGCCGTGATGGGCCGTGCCAACAAGGCGCTCGCCAATCGCGTCAAGGCGATTGCCGGCGGCTTCCTGCCGGAAACCGGCGGGCAATATGCGGCAAAGACCGTGACCACGGGCAACCCGGTGCGCCCGGCCGTGCTTGAGGCTGCCAATATTGCCTATGAGGCCTCGACGGATGGCGAATTCCGCCTCGTCGTCTTCGGCGGCAGCCAGGGCGCCCAGTTCTTCTCCAAGGCCATTCCCTCGGCGATCGCCGCGATGGAACCCGCGGACCGTGCACGGCTGAAGATCACCCAGCAGGCGCGGCCGGAAGATAACGACGAGGTCGTTCGCACCTATGCCGATCTCGGCATTCCTGCCGACGTTTCGCCCTTCTTCACCGACATGGCGTCCCGAATCGGCCACGCGCATCTCATCATCAGCCGTTCTGGTGCCTCGACTGTTTCCGAAGTCTCGGTGATCGGCCGCCCGGCCATTCTCGTGCCCTATCCCTATGCTCTGGATCATGACCAGGCGGCGAATGCTGCGGCACTGGCTTCCGGCGGCGGGGCGAAGGTAATCCCGCAGGCGGAGCTTTCGACGGAGCGTCTGGCGAAGATCGTTTCCAAGGCGATGCACGATCCGGCGGGCATGGCGACCATGGCCGCGAATGCCAGAAAGGCGGGAAAACCGGATGCCGCGCGCTTGCTCGCCTTGATGGTTGAGGCTATTGCGGGCGGAAAGACGATCGCACAATTCAAGGGAGAACGACCATGAAGATGCCGCAGAGCATAGGGCTCGTTCATTTCATCGGCATTGGTGGTATCGGCATGAGCGGCATTGCCGAGGTGCTGCACAATCTTGGCCACAAGGTTCAGGGCTCCGATCAGGCAGACAGCGCCAATGTGCAGCGCCTGCGCGAGAAGGGCATCGAGGTTTTCGTCGGTCACATGGCAGAAAACCTGGGCGAGGCGGAAGTCGTCGTCGTCTCGACGGCCATCAAGAAGAACAACCCGGAGCTCATCGCGGCGCGTGAAAAGCTGCTGCCGGTCGTGCGCCGGGCCGAAATGCTGGCCGAACTGATGCGCTTCCGCAATGCCATCGCCATCGGCGGCACGCATGGCAAGACGACGACGACCTCGATGGTCGCGACGCTGCTCGAAGCCGGCGGCCTCGACCCAACCGTCATCAATGGCGGCATCATCAACGCCTACGGCACCAATGCCCGCATGGGCGAGGGCGAGTGGATGGTGGTGGAGGCCGACGAATCGGACGGCACCTTCCTGAAGCTGCCTGCCGATATCGCCGTGGTCACCAATATCGACCCCGAGCATCTCGACCATTACGGTAATTTCGACGCCGTGCGCGCGGCCTTTCGCCAGTTCGTCGAGAACGTGCCGTTCTACGGTTTCGGCGTGATGTGCCTCGACCATCCGGAAGTGCAGGCGATGGTCAGTCGCATCGAGGACCGCAAGGTCATTACCTATGGCGAGAACCCGCAGGCCGACGTGCGCTTCGGCAATATCCGCATGGATGGGGCGACCTCGATCTTCGATGTGGAGATCCGCCGCCGCCGCACCGGCCAGGTGATCTCGATGAAGGACCTGCGCCTGCCGATGCCGGGCCGCCACAACGTGTCCAATGCCACCGCGGCCATCGCCGTCGCGCAGCGCCTCGGCATGTCGCCGGAGGCGATTGCCAAGGGTTTGGCGGGCTTTGGCGGTGTCAAGCGCCGCTTCACGCTCACCGGCACCTGGAATGGCGTCAGCGTCTATGACGACTACGGCCACCATCCGGTCGAGATCAAGGCCGTGCTGCGCGCGGCGCGTGAAGCGTGCTCTGGCCGAATCATCGCCGTCCACCAGCCGCACCGATACAGCCGCGTGGCGAGCCTGTTCGAGGAATTCGCCGGCTGCTTCAACGATGCAGACACGATCCTGATTGCGCCGATCTATGCGGCGGGTGAAGATCCGATCGACGGCGTGACGGCGGAAGAGCTGGTTTCGCGAATCAAATCCGGCGGCCACCGCGACGCGCGTTTGCTGCCCGCGCCAGAAGCATTGGCTGGGATCGTCGCCGGCATTGCAAAGCCTGGTGACTTTGTGGTTCTCTTGGGGGCTGGCAGTATCACGTATTGGGCGCAGACGCTGCCGAAGGAACTGGCGGGCATTTCGGGGCAGGTAGCATGAAGCAGGTCGATGGTGAGAAACTTCTGGCGTCGTTGGGTGAGGGGATCAAGCAGGTCCGCGGGCGCCTGACGCCTGATGCGCCGATGGACCGCGTTACGTGGTTCCGGGCCGGTGGCCTTGCCGAGCTGATGTTCCATCCGCATGACGTCGATGACCTCGCCACATTCCTTAAAATCGTTCCGGAAGACGTTCCGCTCACGGTCATCGGCGTCGGCTCGAACCTGCTGGTGCGTGATGGTGGCATTCCAGGCATCGTGATTCGCCTGTCGGCCAAGGGGTTCGGCGATGTCGAGCTCGTCGGCGAAAACCGCATCAAGGCCGGCGGCATCTGCCCGGACAAGAACATCGCCGCCATGGCGCTCGATCACGGCATTGCCGGCTTCGAGTTCTACTACGGCATTCCCGGCGCAATCGGCGGCGCATTGCGCATGAATGCCGGCGCCAACGGCGGCGAGACGAAGGATCTTGTCGTCGAGGTGCATGCCGTCGACCGCAAGGGCAACCAGCTTGTGCTCTCCAATGCGGACATGGGCTATAGCTACCGCCAATCCACGGCCGCCAAGGACCTCATCTTCACCCATGCCGTCTTCCAGGGCGAGGCCGGCGACAAGACCGAGATCCGCGCCAAGATGGATGCGGTGCGTCAGCATCGCGAAACCGTCCAGCCGATCCGCGAGAAGACCGGCGGCTCGACCTTCAAGAATCCGGAAGGTCATTCCGCCTGGAAGCTGATCGACGAGGCCGGCTGCCGCGGTATGATGATCGGTGGCGCGCAGATGTCGCCGATGCATTGCAACTTCATGATCAACACCGGGCAGGCAACGGGCTACGAGCTCGAATATCTCGGTGAGACGGTACGCAGCCGCGTGCTGGAGCATTCCGGCATCGTGCTGCAATGGGAAATCAAGCGCCTCGGCACTTTCATGCCGGGCTACCAGGTTAAGGAATTTCTGGGCCGCGCAACGGCCTGATCATCGTCTTCTTGCTGGGGAGTTCGCGGGCGTCTCCGGACGTCGCGCCACTCCCTCTCCCCCATCAGGCAAGTTTCTCAAAAACTGTGTGAGATCGCGCCATCGCTGCGCGACGAAACCCTGCGGCGCGGGGTGGATGGGGTATTCATGTTCAAAAAACTCTCCGCCGAGTTTATCGGCACGTTCTGGCTCGTCTTTTGCGGCTGTGGCAGCGGCGTGCTGGCCGCTGCCCTCCCGGAGGCCGGCATCGGCCTTGTGGGCGTGTCCTTGGCCGCCGGCCTCGCGCTGATGGCCATGATCTATGCAATCGGCGGCATTTCCGGCGGGCATATGAACCCGGCTGTTTCCGTTGGCCTGGCGGTTGCCGGAAAGTTTCCTGCCTCCAGCATCCTGCCCTATGTGGTGGCGCAGGTTGCGGGCGCGACTGCGGCGGGCGCCATGCTCTATCTCGTTGCGTCCGGCACGGCGGGTTTCCAGGCAGGCGGCTTCGCCTCGAACGGCTACGGCGACCTGTCTCCGGGCGGCTATTCGCTGACGGCGGGGTTTGTCGCCGAAGTGGTGTTGATGACGCTTTTCCTCTTCATCATTCTCGGCTCGACCCATCGTCGCGCTCCTACGGACTTTGCGCCTGTTGTCATCGGCCTCAGCCTGACGGTGATCATCCTCGTTTCGATCCCCATCACGAACACGTCGTTGAACCCGGCCCGCTCGACGGGTGTCGCATTCTTCGCCGATACGGCGGCGCTGTCGCAGCTCTGGCTGTTCTGGCTGGCGCCGATTCTCGGCGCCGTCATCGGCGCACTGATCTGGAAGGTGGTCGGCGAAAACGATTGACCGGAGGCGCAAAGAGGCGGCCGCCGCGAAAGGAAATCTACCTTTTTGTTAGGGATTTCGCATATTTGAAATTTCGTTCAGCCTCCATTCAAGGAAATTTAGAGCATGCTATGTTCGATCGCGCGATAGTTGCGCGACTCAGCCTCGCTCCAGCGGGGTTTTTGATCAGGGGGCATTCATGTTCAAAAAGCTTTCTGCCGAATTTCTCGGTACGTTCTGGCTCGTCTTCGGTGGTTGCGGCAGTGCCGTTCTCGCCGCCGGCTTCCCGGAACTCGGGATCGGTTTTCTCGGGGTCTCCTTTGCCTTCGGCCTGACCGTGCTCACCATGGCCTATACGGTCGGCGGCATTTCCGGCGGTCATTTCAATCCGGCCGTTTCCGTGGGCCTGACGGTCGCCGGGAAGTTCCCGGCATCGAGCCTCGTGCCCTACATCGTGACGCAGGTCGTCGGCGCGATTGTGGCGGCTGCCGTGCTGTACCTGATTGCCTCCGGCAAGGCTGGTTTTCAGGCGGGTGGCTTCGCTTCGAACGGCTACGGTGACTTGTCACCGGGCGGCTATTCGCTGACGGCGGCGCTCGTCGCCGAAGTGGTGCTGACGGCGTTCTTCCTCATCATTATCCTCGGTTCCACCCACGGCCGCGCTCCGGTCGGCTTCGCGCCGATCGCCATCGGTCTCGGCCTGACGCTGATCCACCTTGTGTCCATCCCGGTCACCAACACCTCGGTGAACCCGGCCCGTTCGACCGGTGTGGCGTTCTTTGCGGATACGGCAGCGCTCTCGCAGCTGTGGCTGTTCTGGGTTGCTCCGATCGTCGGCGCCGTCATCGGCGCTGTGATCTGGAAGGTCGTCGGCGAAGACGATTGATCTCTGCGCATAAAAAAACCCGCCGTGGCAACACGGCGGGCTTTTGATTCGCGCCTTTGACGGTTCAGACCTCGTCCTTGCCCGAAAGCAGGATGCAGACCAGCGTGATCACGGCGGCAATGCCGAGGTAGTAGCCGACGAAGGTCATGCCGTAGTTCGCCTGCAGCCATGTTGCAATGTAAGGCGCAAGCGACGCACCGAAGATGCCGGCGAAGTTGAAGGTGATCGACGAGCCGGTGTAACGCACTTTGGTGGGGAAGGGGGCGGCGAGCGCCGTACCGATCAGGCCGTAGGTCATGCCCATCAGCGCCATCGCGAGGATGACGAAGACGAAGATGGCCGTTTCGCCGCTGGTCATCAGCGCCGGCAGGAAGAACGAGAAGATGCCGATCAGCACCGTGGTGGCGATGAGCACTTCGCGGCGGCCAAATTTTTCGGCGAGCTTGCCGGCGATCGGGATGAAGATACCGAACAGCACGGAACCCAGGAGCTGGACTTCAAGCGCCTCGACGAACGGGATGCCGAGAACCTTGATGTTGTAGGACAGCAGGTAGGCCGAACCGATATAGAACAGCACGAAAGTCGCGAGCGCCACGAACGTGCCGAGCACGAGGCTGCGCTTGTGATTGCGGAAGAGTTCGACGACGGGCACTTCGACCCGTTCCTGCTTCTCGATGGCCTTCTGGAACGCCGGCGTTTCGGTGATCGACAGGCGAACCCAGAGGCCGACGGCGATCAGGATGATCGATGCGACGAACGGTACGCGCCAGCCCCAGGCCAGCAGCGATTCCTGCGGCATGACATGCAGCAGCAGCCAGAACACGCCGGAAGACAGGAAGAGGCCGACCGGTGCGCCGAGCTGCGGGAACATGCCGTACCAGCTGCGCTTGCCGGGCGGGGCATTTTCCGTGGCGAGCAGAACCGCGCCGCCCCATTCGCCACCAAGGCCGAAACCCTGGCCGAAGCGGCAAAGCGCCAGCAGCAGCGGCGCGAGCACGCCAATCGTTTCATAGGAGGGCAGGAGGCCGATGATCACGGTCGAGACGCCCATGGTCAGGAGTGCCGCGACGAGTGTCGTCTTGCGGCCCACGCGGTCGCCATAGTGACCGAACACGATGGCGCCGAGCGGACGCGCGAAGAAGGCGATGGAGAAGGTCGCGAAGGACGCGAGGAGTGCCGTCGTCGGATCGCTGTTCGGGAAGAACAGCGTCGGGAAGACGAGCACGGCGGCTGTCGCATAAACGTAGAAATCGAAGAATTCGATGGTCGTACCGACCAGGCTTGCAAAGAGAACGCGTGCCGGGGAGTTGAGCCCGGCGCGGTTGGCATGCGGTGCGGTCGGCGACCCGGAAGCGAGCGTTTCACTCATGGGGGTGCCTTTCTGGTTTTCTTAAGCCGTCTTGGGAGGCAGCGGGCGTCTGATACGTCAACCTATCGGTCAATGAAACAACTAAAGTACGCAAATGGTCGGAAAATCGTACTTTTCGTGCTTGCTGCAAGGCCCGCCGTTTACGAACGCTGCGTCCCGGTGTTGCTGTCGGGATTGCGCATTCGAAGTCGCTGAATTTCCCCGTTGCTCTTGCGCCAGCTGCAACTCTCTGATTCCAGAAGAGGAATCGAAGTGTAGTTTTGATTCGGCACAGGAAAATTTGTCCTGAGCCGGGTCAGGTTAACGAAAGTAAACGCTTCGTTAACCTTAATGGCGCTCTAGTGGTCCCATCTCGCTCGTCGAGTCGGGCCGGCAGAGCAAATCAGGTCCGCGCAAGCGACGAGGGGCAATGTGCGGAATACAGTTGGGGGTTCTATGAGCGTAAAGCATGTCGCGATGCTGATGGGTGGTTTTTCGTCGGAACGGCCGGTGAGCCTTTCGTCGGGGAATGCCTGCGCCGACGCGCTTGAGGCCGAGGGCTATCAGGTTACGCGTGTCGATGTCGGCCATGACATTGCCAGCGTGCTTGCCGAACTGAAGCCGGACGTTGCCTTCAATGCCCTGCATGGCCCCTTCGGTGAAGACGGCACGATCCAGGGCATCCTCGAATTTCTCGAAATCCCCTATACCCATTCCGGCGTGCTGGCCTCGGCGCTTGCCATGGACAAGGCGCAGGCGAAGATCATCGCGAAGGCTGCTGGCATTCCGGTTGCCGAACAGCGGCTGATGAACCGATTCGATTTCACTTCGGCCCATCCGATGAAGCCGCCCTATGTGGTGAAGCCGGTGCGCGAGGGCTCCTCGTTCGGCGTCGTCATGGTCAAGGAAGAGCAGTCGCATCCGCCGCAGATCATCACCTCGTCGGAGTGGCGCTACGGCGACAGCGTCATGGTCGAGCGTTACATCTATGGTCGGGAACTCACCTGCGGCGTCATGGGCGATGTGGCGCTGGGTGTCACGGAAGTGGTGCCGCAAGGACACGCCTTCTATGACTATGATTCCAAATATGTGAAAGGCGGCTCGAAACACGTCATTCCGGCGCAAATTTCACCAAATATTTACCAAAAAATACAAACACTCTCCCTCAAGGCGCATCAAGCGATCGGGTGCCGTGGCGTCAGCCGTTCCGACTTCCGCTACGACGATCGTTTCTCCGAGACTGGCGAGCTTGTATGGCTGGAGGTCAACACCCAGCCCGGCATGACCCCTACCTCTCTGGTGCCCGAAATGGCCGTCCATGCCGGCCATTCGTTTGGTGAATTCTTGAGGTGGATGGTGGAGGACGCGTCGTGTTTGCGTTGAGCGCCAAGAAGAGCAGGCTGCGCCCCGTCGGGCTTCCGGACACGGAAGCTGGCCGCGTGCTGCCGCGCCCGTTGCGTCGGATCGTCCGTTTCCTGGTCAGCCTTGCGGCCGGCCGCGTTCATATCGCGCGCCATTCGGGCAGCGTTGCGACTGTCCTGTTTCTCGGTGCGACGGGCCTCTATGGCATGTCGCTCGGCGGCCATTCGCAGGATTTTGCACAGGCGTCGACGACGGCCATCGGCTTTGCCATCGAGGACGTAAAAGTCTCCGGCAACCGCGAAACCTCCGAAATCGATATACTCGAGCGCCTCGGCCTTGACGGCACGACCTCGCTGGTCGCCCTCGATGTCAAGGAAGCGCGCCAGAAGCTTTCGGATCTTCCCTGGGTGGAGGACGTCTCCGTTCGCAAGATCTATCCGGGCACGATCGAGATCGCGCTGAAGGAGCGTGAGGCCTTCGCCATCTGGCAGCATGGCACCGACCTGTCGCTGATCGAGAAGAACGGCAGCGTCATCGCGCCGCTGCGTGACAACAAATTCTCCAAGCTGCCGCTTTTCGTCGGCCGCGATGCCGAGACTGCCGCCGCCGGTTTTGCCGACGAGTTCGACAACTGGCCGGAAATCAAGTCGCGGGTGAAGGCCTATATCCGGGTTGCCGGACGGCGCTGGGATCTGCGCCTCGACAACGGCATCGTCGTGAAGCTGCCGGAGCTGAATGTGCCGCGCGCCATGGACGTGCTGGCGACGCTGGAGGCGGAGCAGGGGCTTCTGGAACGGGATGTCGCCGCTGTCGATCTCCGCCTGGAGGATCGCACCACGGTCCGCCTGACGGAAGGCGCGCTGGAACGCCGCAATGCGGCGGTCGAGCAAAGGGCAAAGGACCTCAAGAAGGCAGCGAAGCGCACATGAGTATTTTTGGTTCGTCCCATTTCGGCCTGCCGCGTCTGAAGCCGCTTTCCTCCAAGCGGGCTCACGTCGTTTCGGTCCTCGACATCGGCTCGACCAAGGTCGTCTGCATGATCGGCCGGCTGACGCCGCGTGCCGAGAGTGAACTCCTGCCGGGCCGCACGCACAATGTCGACGTCATCGGCATCGGCCACCAGAAGTCGCGCGGCGTGAAGAACGGCGTCATCACCGATCTCGATGCCGTCGAGAGCGTCGTGCGCCTCGCCGTCGATGCCGCCGAGCGCATGGCCGGCCTCACCATTGAAAGCCTCATAGTCAACGTTTCCGCAGGCCGCCTGCAGAGCGACGTCTACACTGCCACCATCGATCTCGGTGGCCAGGAAGTCGATGCCAACGATCTGCGCAAGGTGCTCGCCGTCGCAGGACAGCAGTCGCTGCGTCAGGACCGTGCCATCCTCCATTCGCTGCCGACCGGCTTCTCGCTGGATGGTGAGCGCGGCATCCGCGATCCGCTCTCGATGTTCGGGGACGTGCTCGGCGTCGACATGCATGTGCTGACCGCCGAACGCGCGGCGCTGAAGAACCTCGAACTCTGCATCAACCGCGCGCATCTCTCCGTCGAGGGCATGGTCGCGACGCCTTATGCCAGCGGCCTGTCGGCGCTTGTCGACGATGAAGTCGAACTCGGCTGCGCCTGCATCGACATGGGCGGTGGCACGACGACGATATCGGTCTTTGCGGAAGGCAAGCTGGTGCATTCCGATGCGATCTCGCTTGGCGGCCACCACGTCACCACCGACCTCGCGCGTGGTCTTTCGACCCGCATCGAGGATGCCGAACGCCTGAAGGTCGTGCACGGTTCTGCGCTGCCGAACGCCGTCGACGAGCGCGATATCGTCACCGTCCCGCCGATCGGCGAGGACGACCGCGACCAGCCGACCCATGTGCCGCGCGCGCTGCTGTCGCGCATCGTGCGGTGCCGCATCGAAGAGACGCTCGAACTCATTCGCGACCGCATCCAGCGCTCCGGCTTCTCGCCGATCGTAGGCAAGCGGATCGTTCTGACAGGCGGCGGCAGCCAGCTGACCGGCCTGCCGGAAGTCGCCCGCCGCATCCTCGCCCGCAACGTCCGCATCGGCCGCCCGCTTGGCGTATCCGGCCTGCCGACGGCGGCGAAGGGCCCGGCCTTTTCGACGGCAGTCGGCCTGATGATCTATCCGCAGGTCGCGGAATTGGAAGAACACGCTGCGCAGGGCGGCATGCTCTCGCAGCTGACAGGTGGCAGCGGCCGCATAGCCCGTATGGGCCTGTGGCTGAAGGAAAGTTTCTGACGGGTTTCCCGGCGGCCAGCCGCCGGGAGAGACCGACATCTGAGTTTTGTGAATAGACCGGCTGGGCGAAGCGGCCGGAAACGAAAGGAACACTGGAATGACTATCAAGCTGCAGAAGCCGGACATCACTGAGCTGAAGCCCCGCATCACCGTCTTCGGTGTCGGTGGCGGCGGCGGCAATGCTGTCAACAACATGATCACCGCCGGCCTCGAAGGCGTTGATTTCGTCGTCGCCAACACCGATGCCCAGGCGCTTTCCATGACCAAGGCAACGCGGATCATCCAGATGGGTGTCGCGGTCACCGAAGGTCTTGGCGCCGGTTCGCAGCCGGAAGTCGGGCGTGCAGCCGCTGAAGAGTGCATCGACGAGATCATCGATCACTTGAACGGCACGCATATGTGCTTCGTCACCGCCGGCATGGGCGGCGGCACGGGTACGGGCGCTGCTCCAGTCGTCGCACAGGCAGCCCGCAACAAGGGCATCCTGACCGTCGGCGTCGTCACCAAGCCGTTCCACTTCGAAGGCGGTCGCCGCATGCGGCTTGCTGAAGAGGGTATCCTGGAGCTGCAGAAGTCGGTCGACACGCTGATCGTCATCCCGAACCAGAACCTCTTCCGCATCGCCAACGATAAGACCACCTTCGCCGACGCCTTCGCGATGGCCGACCAGGTGCTCTACTCGGGTGTTGCCTGCATCACCGACCTGATGGTCAAGGAAGGCCTCATCAACCTCGACTTCGCCGACGTTCGCTCGGTGATGCGCGAGATGGGCCGCGCCATGATGGGCACGGGCGAAGCTTCGGGCGAAGGCCGCGCAATGGCCGCCGCAGAAGCGGCGATCGCCAACCCGCTGCTCGACGAAACCTCGATGAAGGGTGCACAGGGCCTGCTAATCTCGATCACCGGTGGCCGTGACCTCACGCTCTTCGAAGTGGACGAAGCCGCAACCCGTATCCGCGAGGAAGTCGATCCGGACGCAAACATCATTCTCGGCGCAACCTTCGACGAAGAGCTTGAAGGCTTGATCCGCGTCTCCGTTGTTGCAACCGGCATCGACCGCGCGGCCTCGGAGGTGGCTGCACGTAATGCTGACTTTCGCAGCCAGAGCAAGCCAGTAGTTCGTCCGTCCGCCGCCGTTCCGACCCAGACCATCGCGCCTGCTCCGCAGCCGGTCCTGCAGCAGCAGCCCGTCCTCCAGCAGCCGATCGTTCAGCAGCCGGCCTTCGACCCGATTGCAGAAGCGATCCGCGCCTCGGAAGAAAGCCTTGAGCGTGAGCTGGCCATTCCGGCAAGCCGCCCGCTCCCGGTACAGCCGGTTGCGCAGGTTCAGGAAGAAGCCCGCCTGCAGAACCGCCTGTTCTCGGCTCCGGCTGAAACGCCGGTGGTCCAGCGTCAGGCTCCGGTGCAGCAGCAGCCTCAGCCGGCTCCGGTCATGCAGCAGCGCGTCGAGCCCGCCGCTCCGATCATCCGCCAGGAACCGCAGACCATGCGCATGCCGAAGATCGAGGACTTTCCCCCGGTCGTGAAGGCAGAAATCGACCACCGTTCGGCTCCGCAGCCGGTCGCACACCAGGAAGAGCGTGGTCCGATGGGCCTTCTGAAGCGCCTGACCTCGTCGCTCGGCCGCCATGAGGAAGCTCCGGTCGCTCAGGAAGCGGCACCCGCCGCCCAGCAGCAGCGCCGCCCGCTGTCGCAGGAAGCCAGCCTCTACGCACCGCGTCGCGGCCAGCTTGACGATCACGGCCGCGCCAACCCGCAGCCGCGTTCGCTCGGTGAGGACGACCAGCTGGAGATCCCGGCCTTCCTGCGTCGCCAGTCCAACTGACGCCAGGCCAAACGGCTTTGTAACGGGATGCCCGGACCTCGGTCCGGGCATTTTCTATTTCGCATTTTGTTCAATGGGTTAGTCGCTCATTGAAGCGTTACAAAGCGAAAGAAACAGTGATTTGTATGACACTGAGGGACCTACTACATTCAGGCTAGGCACAGGAGCCAGTCAGGATTCGGGTCGCCGGCATCGCCGGAGCATCAAATCACACAGACGTTTGGGCGAACTTTGTCGGCGGACGCAGCGCGTCCGGCCAAGGGCTCCGTTGAGCCATGAACTATGAATGTCGGCAATGAATGAGCCGACAGTAAGACAAGGCGAAAGCAAATGACGATGGGTACGCTCGGTTTCCAGACGACGATTTCCAGCCCGGTGACGATTGCCGGGACGGGCGTCCATTCCGGCGCGGCTGTGTCGATCACCTTCAATCCGGCCGAGGCCGACAGCGGCATCGTCTTCCAGCGCCTGCACGACGATGGCACCGTCAGCGAATACCGCGCGGTCTCTTCGCAGGTCGGCAATACGGACCTCTGCACCGTGCTCGGCTTCTCCACGACAACGTCGATCGCCACGATCGAGCATGTGATGGCCGCGCTTTATGCGCTCGGCCTCGACAACGTGCTGATCGAAGTGCACGGCGCCGAAATGCCGATCATGGACGGAAGTGCTGCTCCCTTCATCGATGCCATCGACGAGGTGGGCCTTGTGCCCCTCGCCGTGAAGCGTCGTTACATTCGAATCATCAAGCCGGTTCGCGTTGAAGCCGGTGCCTCCTGGGCGGAGTTTTCGCCCTATGACGGCACGCGTTTCGAAGTCGAGATCGATTTCGACTGCCCGCTGATCGGCCGGCAGTCGTGGAAGGGTGATTTGTCGCCCGCCACCTTCCGCAGCGAAATTTCGCGCGCCCGCACCTTCGGCTTCATGCGGGATGTCGAGCGGCTCTGGGCTGCGGGCCTTGCGCTCGGCTCGTCGCTGGAGAACTCGGTCGTCATTTCCGATGACAACACCGTGATCAATGTCGAAGGCCTGCGTTACGCCAAGGACGAGTTCGCCCGTCACAAGACGCTGGATGCCGTGGGTGACCTGGCGCTCGCCGGCGCGCAGTTCATCGGCTGCTACCGTTCCTATCGCGGTGGCCACAAGATGAACGCCTATGCGCTGAAGGCGCTGCTCAGCGATCGCACGGCCTATGAAGTCGTCGAAGCCGCCGCACCGCGCTCGCGCGTCGGACAGCGGGAACTGATCGCCGTCAACGCGCCGGAATTCGCGCCCTGGTCTCTTTGAAGATATTCAAAGTGCTACAGCGCCGCGTCATAAATGACGCGCGGCGCTGTAGGGTGGTTTCTCCTGCTTCTTTCCAGGCACCTCCGCCATAAAAATGCGTTAATGCGCCGGCATGGCGTTGCGGTCTTCACACATTTGGAGATAAAACGCGGGGCGCGTGTGCGGCCCGTCCGCATGGGGCGCCGTTGAACTGGGATTATCACATGGTTGTTGCAGGGTCTGTTGGTGTGAAGAAGACGGCGCGCATTGTCTATCTTACGCTTTTCGCTACGGCGTCGTCTGTCGTTCTTTCCGCGTGCCAGTCGGATCCGGACATCGATATTTCGAAATTGGCCGGCGAGACTGAATCCGCCGATGTGCTTTACAATCAGGGTCTTGCCAACCTCAATTCCGGCAAGGTGACCGAAGCCAGCCGCAAGTTCGAGGCCGTGGATCGCCAGCATCCGTTCTCGGAAGAGGCGCGCAAGGCACTCGTCATGTCGGCCTTCACGAATTACCGCCAGGGCCGCAACGAAGAGGCCATCACGGCCGGCAAGCGCTATCTCAATCTCTATCCGGGTTCCTCGGATGCGGCCTATGCGCAGTATATTATCGGCCTTGCCTACTGGAAGCAGATCCCGAGCGTGACGCAGGATCAGCGCACGTCGCAGCAGACGCTGGAGGCCATGCAGGCCGTCGTCGAAAAGTATCCCGAATCGGAATATGTCGAGGATGCGCAGACCAAGATCCGTTTTGCCCGCGACCAGCTCGCCGGCAAGGAAATGCAGGTCGGCCGCTACTATCTGGAACGCAAGGAATATATCGCGGCAGCGAGCCGCTTCCGCGTCGTCGTCGAAAAGTACCCGATGACCAACCAGATCGAGGAAGCGCTGGCACGCCTCGTCGAAACCTATTACGCCATGGGCGTCGACAGCGAGGCGCAGACGGCTGCCGCGGTGCTCGGCCATAACTATCCCGACAGCCAGTGGTATGCCGACAGCTACAAGCTCCTTCAGTCGAAGGGTCTCGAGCCGCGCGAAAATTCGGGTTCCTGGATTTCGCGTGCCGGCAAGAGCCTGCTCGGCGCCTGACGCAAGAGATATGACAGGGCCATGCTGGCGCAGCTATCGATCCGCGATATCGTCCTGATCGAACGGCTTGATCTTGCTTTCGAGCCGGGTCTCTCCGTGCTGACGGGTGAGACCGGCGCTGGCAAATCCATCCTTCTCGACAGTCTTTCGCTCGCACTCGGCGGGCGCGGCGACGGGTCTCTCGTGCGCCACGGCATAGAGCGTGGCCAGGTGACGGCCGTTTTCGATGTGCCGATGAGCCATGCCGCCCGCGCGCTTTTGCGCGACAATGGCATTGACGACGACGGTGATCTGATTTTCCGCCGCCAGCAATCCGCGGACGGCCGAACCAAGGCCTTCGTCAACGACCAGCCGGTATCCGTGCAACTGATGCGGCAGGCCGGGCAGTTTCTCGTCGAAATCCACGGCCAGCATGACGACCGCGCGCTCGTCGATACCGATGCGCACCGCCTGCTGCTCGATGCTTTCGGCGGTCTCGGCGAGGCGGCGGGGGACGTCGGCACGCTCTATCATCAGTGGAAGGATGCCGACCGCACGCTGCGCCGCCACCGGGACAAGGTGGAAGCCGCAGCCCGTGAGGCCGATTACCTGCGCTCCTCGGTCGAGGAACTAGAGGTGCTCTCGCCGCAGGACGGCGAGGAGGATGCTCTGGCGGAAATCCGCGCCCGCATGATGAAGGCCGAGCGCATTGCCGGAGACATCAACGAGGCGAGTGAGTTCCTGAACGGCCATGCCTCGCCCGTGCCGCTGATCGCCGCGCTGGTCCGCCGCCTGGAGCGCAAGAGCCATGAGGCCCCGGGCCTTCTGGAGGAAACGGTCGAGTTGCTCGACGAGGCGCTGAACCAGCTTTCCAACGCCCAGATGGCCGTCGAGACCGCGCTGCGCAAGATGGAATACGACCCCAAGGAGCTGGAACGCACGGAAGAGCGTCTCTTTGCGCTTCGCGCCGCCGCCCGCAAATATTCCGTTCCCGTCACCGGCCTGCCGGCGCTTGCCGCCAAGATGATCACCGATCTTGCCGATCTCGATGCCGGCGAGGAAAGGTTGGTGCAGCTGCAGGCCCGGCTGAGCGAAGCGCGCCTCGCCTTCGAGATTGCTGCGCGATCGCTTTCGGAAAAGCGCCACCATGCCGCCGATGCGCTCGCCGCAGCGGTGATGGCGGAACTGCCGGCGCTGAAGCTGGAGCGTGCCCGCTTTACCGTCCAGATCACCACCGATCCGAATGGCGGCGCGGAGGAGGGGATCGACACCGTCGAATTCCATGTCCAGACCAACCCCGGCACACGGCCCGGTCCGATCATGAAGGTTGCCTCGGGCGGGGAACTGTCGCGCTTCCTGCTGGCGCTGAAGGTTGCGCTTGCCGATCGTGGTTCGGCCCCGACCCTCGTGTTCGACGAAATCGACACCGGCGTCGGTGGCGCGGTGGCCGATGCCATCGGCCAGCGGCTGAAGCGCCTGTCCTCCACCGTGCAGGTGCTCTCCGTTACCCACGCGCCGCAGGTTGCAGCACGCGCCGCAACCCATCTCCTGATCTCCAAGGGGCCGGTCGAAGGCAGCGAGACAGTTGCCACCCGTGTCGCCCGCATGGACGACGGTGCACGCACGGAAGAGATCGCCCGCATGCTCGCCGGCGCGTCGGTGACGGACGAGGCAAGGGCGGCGGCGGCGCGGCTGCTTTCCGGTGGTCTGTAAGCACCGTACGGCGCTCGCATCTTTTCTTTCGCCAGCTTTGCTCTAAAACCTGATGCGAATCCGGAGCACGTCATGGCGAACGCGAAAACCCCTGTCGAAAACCTGACCGAAGACGAAGCCGCAGCGGAGCTGGCCTTTCTGGCGGCGGAGATCGCGCGCAATGACGAGCTTTATCACGGGCAGGATGCGCCGGAGATTTCGGATGCCGATTACGATGCGCTGAAACGGCGCAACGAAGACATCGAGGCGCGCTTTCCTGCCCTCGTGCGCGACGACAGTCCCTCGCGGCGTGTCGGCTCCGCGCCGCTGCCGACCTTCGCGCCGATCACCCACTCCCGCCCGATGCTGTCGCTCGACAACACGTTCTCCGACGAGGACGTGCGGGATTTCGTCAATTCGGTCTACCGCTTTCTCGGCCGCCTGCCGGACGAATCGATCGCCTTCACCGCCGAGCCGAAGATCGACGGCCTTTCCATGTCGATCCGCTATGAAAACGGGCGGCTGGTCAGTGCCGCAACGCGCGGCGACGGCACGACGGGCGAGAATGTCACGGCCAATGTCCAGACGATCAGCGAAATCCCGAACCGCCTGCCGGCCGGCGCGCCTGCCGTCGTCGAGGTGCGCGGCGAAGTCTACATGGCCAAGAGCGACTTTCTGGCGCTCAACGAGAAAATGGCGGCGGAGGGCAAGCAGACCTACGTCAATCCGCGCAACACGGCCGCCGGCTCGCTGCGTCAGCTCGACGCCACGGTGACGGCCAGCCGCAAGCTGCGCTTCTTCGCCTATGCCTGGGGCGAAATGTCCGAGATGCCGGCGAACACGCAGTTCGGTATGATCGAGGTGCTGAAATCCTGGGGTTTTCCCGTCAATCCGATGACGCAGCGGCTGTCGCGCGTCGATGACATCATCGCGCATTACCGCGAGATCGGCCTCGCCCGTCCGGACCTCGACTATGATATCGACGGTGTCGTCTACAAGGTCGATGAACTGGCGCTTCAGGAGCGCCTCGGCTTCCGCTCCCGCTCGCCACGCTGGGCGACTGCGCATAAGTTTCCGGCCGAACAGGCTTTCACCACGGTCGAAAAGATCGACATCCAGGTCGGCCGCACCGGCGCGCTGACGCCTGTCGCGCGCCTCACGCCGGTTACGGTCGGCGGCGTGGTCGTCACCAACGCGACCCTGCACAATGCCGACTATATCGAAGGTATCGGCAACAGCGGCGAGCGCATTCGCGCGGAAGACCATGACATACGCATCGGCGATACCATCATCGTGCAGCGCGCGGGCGATGTGATCCCACAGGTGCTGGACGTGGTGATGGAAAAGCGACCAGCGGAGACCGAGCGCTACCAGTTCCCGAAAACCTGCCCGGTCTGCGGCAGCCACGCCGTGCGCGAGCGCAACGAGAAGACGGGCCGGCTTGATTCCGTCACCCGCTGCACCGGCGGTTTCGTCTGCCGGGCGCAGGCCGTGGAGCATCTGAAGCACTTCGTCTCGCGCAACGCCTTCGACATCGAGGGACTGGGCGCCAAGCAGATCGATTTCTTCTTCGAGGCGAAGGACCCGTCGCTTGCGGTGCGCACCGCGCCGGACATTTTCACGCTGGAGAAGCGGCAGGCCGATTCTCTGACCAAGCTCGAAAACATCGACGGCTTCGGCAAGGTCAGCGTGCGGAAACTCTATGATGCCATCGACGCCCGCCGCTCGATTGCGCTCAACCGTTTCATTTACGCGCTCGGCATCCGCCATGTCGGTGAGACGAACGCCAAGCTTCTGGCGCGCGCCTATGGGACTTACGCCGCTTTCGAGGAGGCGATGAAGGCTTCGGCGCCGCTGACGGGCGAAGCGTGGAACGAACTCAACAGCATCGACGGTATCGGCGAGGTCGTCGCCCGTGCCATGGTGGAGTTCTACAAGGAACCGCGCAATCTCGATGTGATGGCTCGGCTGCTTGAGGAAGTCACGCCTGAGGCCGCGGAGGCCGTTGTCGTGACCTCGAGCCCGGTCGTCGGCAAGACGGTGGTGTTCACCGGTTCGCTGGAAAAGATGACGCGCGACGAGGCGAAGGCCATGGCGGAGCGGTTGGGCGCCAAGGTGGCGGGTTCTGTTTCGAAGAAGACCGACCTTGTGGTGGCGGGGCCGGGCGCGGGTTCCAAGCTCGACAAGGCAAAAGAGTTCAATGTCGAGGTGATCGACGAGGACGGCTGGTTCGAGCTCATCAAGGGATCGTGACGGTGGAACCGCGCACGAGGAAGCGGTCGTCGAAGGTCATGGGGACACCCTCACCGGCATTGTAGTCGATCGTCCCTCCGACATAGGCATGCATGTGCAGATGCGGTTCGGAGGAGTTGCCCGAATTGCCGACGCGGCCCAGGGATTGCCCCTGCGTGACGATCTCGCCACCGGTAACGGCGATAGAGCCCTTCTCGAAATGCGCGAGCATGATGCGCGCCGTGCCGCAGGCGAGGATGATGTAATTGCCCGCCGGTTCCTCTGTATTCGTCTGCGAGATGCGGTTGTTTTCAACGCCGTCATGGGTCGAGATGGCGACGCCGGTGCACGGGCTTTTCACCTCCCGATCATAGACGACATAGTCTGCGAGATTCTTTGGCATGAGGCCGCTGGCCCGGGCGCCGAACGCATTGAGCGCGACGATATCGAGCGCGAAGCGCTGGCTCTGGTCCGTGTGATGATGGTTGATCGACGTCGTGCTGCCGCCCTGGCCGATATAGTAGGTGCCCGGGCCGAAGGGGAAGGCAAGGTTTACCGCTGTTTCCTGATAACCGTAGCCCGAAAGCGCCCGCGCGGTCAGCGCCAGAAAGAAGACCGCCATCGCCGCGGTGAAACCATGCGTGCGGAACAGCGAGGTGGACGTATTCCATGGACGATTGTGGACGCGCAGGAAGGAGAGGGCAGCGCAGGCGATGAAGGCGACCGGCAGCGCGATCGCCAGCGTCGAACTCAGAAAATCCCAGCGGCCGATAACGGAGACGAAGGCGAGGTAACAGGCGCCGTAGAACACCCGCATCGTCCAGCCCAGCCTGTCGGCCGGGCGTGGGAGCCAGAGCCAGACCAGGAAGAAGGCCGGCAAGAGGATCTGGGTGGTCAACAGGATGAGAACAGGCATTTCCATGGTACTAACCTTGCGGGATCAGCCATGTCCTCCTCACCGCTGGACACAGGCATTTGACCTTTGCTCAATCCACGCCAGCGTAATTGGTTCCGCTTTCCGGAGCATCTTCCACAACTCACCGTCGTTTCTAAGGATCGGTATAGCCCGCAGCGCGGATATCGACGGTGCGGCCCATCGGCGCGTTGCGGAAGAGAATGGCGCCGGTCGCTTTGGATTCGGCTGCCACATAGTCGAAGACGACGTGGTTTTCCTCGACCACCCGGTCGCCGTCCATCAACCGCCCGATGACGGTGACGGATGCGGCGGTGGTTGTCGCAGCGTTGCGGATGTCGAAGGCGACGCGATAGCCGGCGCCGGTCTTCTCCGTCGTCAGCACGGCGATGGTGAGGTCCGGCGGCGTTGCCTCGCGCGTAAAGGCTTCCCAGCCGATCCAGCCGAGTAGGCCGGCGACGAGGAGGGCGGAGACGATGCCCGTCAGCCATTCGATCCAGTGCGGATCGTGGCGTTCGCGATGGCGGCCCTGTTCGGATTTTGTCATGGTCGCCTCACAGGATCAGTCGCGCGGCAGCCGCGCCGAGGGCGGCGGGAAAGCCGAGCACGATGACGGACAGCATGATCTCGACGGCGGAACTGCCGCCGAGGCGCTCAAAAATCCAGAGCGTGAAAATGCTGATCGACAGCGCGATGACGTAGCCCGGCAGCGTGAAGCGCACGAAGGCGTGCCACCAGGGCGTTTCCGGCGACAGCTCATGCCCGCCGATGAAGGAAACCGCATAGACGAAGCCGTGCATGAGGGCCATCGATAGTAGGGCGACGACAAGCGCATGCCAGATCGTCATCTTGTAGGCGAGCACCATCATCTCGTCGGTCGGGGCGATGTTGAGTGACAGGAAGAGCGCGCCTGCGGCCATCATCAGCAGTTCGCCGTGATAGCGCGTCTCCCTTGCGTCGTCTCGATCTCCGTCGTCATGGCCGAGCTGGCTGCGGCCCAGCATGGCGCCGATGCTGGCAGGCACCGATTGCAGCGCGACCTTGCCGACGAGTTCGCTCGCCGGCATGCCGCCGCGCAGGAGGCCGAGCGCTGTCAGAACCACGAGGCTGGTAACGATGCCGATGCCATAGGCGATGATCGCGTCGCGGACCGCTTCGCGCCAGGTAAACGTTTCCTCGAAGCCGATGCGATGGGCAAGCAGGATAAGCAGGGGGATATTGAGGAGGAGCAGAAACAGCAGGCGTTCGCGCGCCATGTAAAAGCCGAGATACCACATTTCCATGGTCATCAGCATGGGCAGCGCCAGAAAGAGCGCGCCGGCAACACCCCGGCCGAGGCCGGTCACGAAGCGATTGAATTCGTCCTTGCCGTCGCCCGATCTGTCGCCGATGGCGCGCGCCGCATCTCGTGCCATGAAATCCCCCGCAGAAGCGCGAGGGTAACGTGGCGCGGAGATTAAAGTTCCGCGCCACGGATGTTGTCAGAAGCGGTCCGGCTTCTTGGTCTTCGGCTTTTTCGGGCCGCCTTCCGGCTTGGCGAATTTTTCCCCCGGCTTGCCCTTGAAGGGCTTTGCGCCGGCAAAGGGCTTTGCGGGCTTCTTGGCGCTGTCGTCGCGGTCCTTCCAGTGCGGCTTTGCTGCCGCTGCACCGTCCGGCTTGTCGCCGTCGCGCTTCTTCTCGAAGCGGGGCTTCTTGTCGAAGCCGCCCTTCTTCTCGAATTCGCCCTTGGGCTTCCAGTCGGCGCGGCGCTCTTCGCTGCGGACCGGCTTGTCATAACGCTGCGTCTTCTCGCCGGGCGTGCGGCTATAGGGCTGTGGCGCGAGGTCGGGCTGGCCTTCCAGCCTGGTCACGCGGATGCCGCGCTCCAGCATGCTGGCCGGGCCGAGGGCGCCGAGGAAGCCATCGGCGGCATCGGCGGAGATCTCGACATAGGTCTCCTCCGGCTGCATCTTGATTGCGCCGATCTCGTTCTTGGTGATGTTGCCGTTGCGGCAAAGCATCGGGATCAGCCAGCGCGGTTCGGCGCGCTGCTTGCGGCCGACCGAAACGGAGACCCAGACGCTGGAGCCGAAAGAATCACGTGGGCGTTTGGTTTCCGTCGGAATGAAGTCGTTGCCGCGCTCGCGCGGCTTGCGCTGTTCAAGCGAGACTTCGATCAGGTCTTCCGGGGCCGAACGGCCTGCCTTGAAGAAGCGGGCGACGGCGGCGGCGAGCTGCTTGGCATCGAAGCGCGCGACGAGGGCGTCGATGGTTTCGATCTCGTCTTCGCTGATCGTATCCGTCAGCATCGGGTCGGCCAGCAGGCGCTCGTCGTCGCGGCGCAGGATGTCCTCGGCTGACGGCGGCTTTGCCCAGTCTGCCTTGAGGTTTGCCATCTGGAGCAGGCGTTCTGCCTTGCGGCGGGCGCTGAGCGGCACGATGAGCGCGCTGACGCCCTTGCGGCCGGCGCGGCCCGTACGGCCGGAGCGGTGCAGCAGCGTATCCGGATTGGTCGGCAGGTCTGCGTGGACCACGAGTTCCAGGTTCGGCAGGTCGATGCCGCGGGCGGCGACGTCGGTCGCGATGCAGACGCGGGCGCGGCCATCGCGCATCGCCTGGAGCGCGTGGGTGCGCTCGTTCTGGCTGAGTTCGCCGGAAAGAGCGACGACCGAGAAGCCGCGATTGTTGAAGCGGGCCGTCAGGTGGTTCACGGCCGCACGGGTGGAGCAGAAGACGATGGCGTTCTGCGCATCGTAGAAACGCAGCACGTTGATGATCGCGTTTTCTCTGTCCGCCGGGGCGGCGAGCAGGGCGCGGTACTCGATGTCGACATGCTGTTCGCGCTCGGCGGCCGTCGAGATGCGCATGGCGTCGCGCTGGTAGTTTTTCGCGAGTGCTGCAATTTCCTTCGGCACGGTGGCCGAGAACATCAGCGTGCGGCGATCTTCGGGCGCTGCTTCGAGGATGAATTCAAGGTCTTCGCGGAAGCCGAGGTCAAGCATCTCGTCGGCCTCGTCGAGCACCACGGCGCGAATGGCGCTGAGATCGAGGTTGCCCCGGGTAATATGGTCGCGAAGACGACCCGGCGTGCCGACGATGATGTGGGTGCCGCGTTCCAGCGCACGCCGCTCGTTGCGCACGTCCATGCCGCCGACGCAGGAGGCGATGATGGCGCCGGTCATTTCATAGAGCCATTCCAGCTCGCGCTTGACCTGCATGGCAAGTTCGCGGGTCGGGGCGATGACGAGGGCAAGCGGGCTTGCGGCGCGATCGAAGCGCTCCTCGCCCTCAAGCAGCGTCGGGGCAATGGCGAGGCCGAAGGCGACGGTCTTGCCGGAACCGGTCTGGGCGGACACCAGCGCATCGGTATTCCCGATCTTCGGATCGGAGACGGCGATCTGCACCGGCGTCAAAGTGGTATAGCCGCGTTTGTCCAACGCCTTTGCCATCGCCGGAGCGAGGCCTGCAAAACTCGTCATATGGGGTCTTTCGGAATTCGGGTTCCGCGGCGATCTGGCGCCGCACTCTGCGCCCGTTCGTATCGGGTGTGCTGACGCGCTCTCTACTCGGGATTGGGTGAAATGTACAGTGTGCAAAACGCAAAGCTGCCCAGCGGCTTGGGTGATAGGTGACAAAACCGTTTGCCGATTGTCTTTTTGCGCTGCACAAGATAGAAAACGGCGCCCCTTGAAGCAGTCCGCAGAGACCGCGTGGGTGGCATCGCCAGCGGGAGAGGGCGAGAGCAAGGAGGAGCCGTCGATGCAGACTTTCACCACCATCGCGGATTTGCGCGCGGCGTTGGCGCCGCACCGCCTCGACGGCCGCACGATCGGCCTTGTGCCCACCATGGGCTATCTTCATGTCGGCCATATGGAGCTTGCCCGCCGCGCGCGTGCCGACAACGACATCGTCGTCGCCACCATTTTCGTCAATCCGCTGCAGTTCGGCCAGAACGAGGACCTTGCGCGGTATCCGCGCGATCTCGCCCGCGACCAGGCGATGCTGGAAGCGGAAGGCGTGCACTATCTCTTCGCCCCCGGCGTTGCGGACATGTATCCGCGGCCGATGGAAACCGTGGTGGACGTGCCGACGCTTGGCGCCGAGCTGGAAGGTTCCGTGCGCCCCGGCCATTTTGCGGGCGTCGCGACGGTCGTCACCAAGCTTTTCAACATTGCCGGGCCGGACCGCGCCTATTTCGGCGAGAAGGATTTCCAGCAACTCACCATCATCCGCCGCATGGTCGCAGACCTCGCCCAGCCCGTCGAGGTGATCGGCGTACCGACGGTGCGCGAGGCGGACGGGCTCGCCTGTTCCTCGCGCAATGTCTATCTCTCGGCCCAAGAGCGGGCCGCCGCGGCCATCGTGCCGCGTGCGCTGGACGAGGCCGAACGGCTGATTGCTGCGGGCGAAACCACCACGAAGGCAGTGGAGGAGGGGGTAACCGCCTTCATCCGCTCCGAGCCGCTGGCCAGGCCGGAAGTGGTTGCTATCCGCGATCCGGAAACACTGGCCGAAATCGACACGATCGGCGAAAAGCCGGTTCTTTTGTTGCTTTTCGTGCGCTTTGGGGGCACGAAACTCCTCGATAACCGGGTCATCGACCCAAAAAACGTGAAAACTGCAAAGGTAGCGTGACATGAGCGTACACACTGCGAAACGCCGTCTGGCGCCGTCCGACATCAAGGCCCTCAAGGGTGAACGCCCCATTGTCAGCCTCACCGCCTATACGACGCCGGTTGCCAAGCTCATGGACCCGCATGTCGATTTCATGCTGGTCGGCGACAGCCTCGGCATGGTGCTCTACGGCCTCGATTCCACCGTCGGCGTGACGATCGAGATGATGATCGCGCATGGCCAGGCCGTCATGCGCGGCTCGTCCAACGCCTGCGTCGTCGTCGACCTTCCGTTCGGCTCCTACCAGACATCGAAGGAACAGGCCTTCACCACGGCCGCCCGCGTGCTGAAGGAAACCGGCTGTTCTGCCATCAAGCTGGAAGGCGGGGCGGAAATGGCCGAGACGGTCGATTTCCTGACCCAGCGCGGCATTCCGGTTCTGGGCCATGTCGGCCTCATGCCGCAGCTCATCAACACGACCGGCGGTTATCGCTCGCTCGGCCGCAATGACAAGGAAGTCGAAAAGATCCGCCGCGATGCTGCCGCCATCGACGATGCCGGCGCCTTCGCCATCGTCATCGAGGGCACGGTCGAGCCTTTGGCGCGCGAGATCACCGGCAAGGTCAAGGCACCGACCATCGGCATCGGCGCATCGCCGGCCTGTGACGGTCAGGTGCTCGTGGTGGACGACGTGCTCGGCATCTTCACGGATTTCAAGCCGCGTTTCGTCAAGCATTTCGCCAATCTGGCACCCGTGATGAGCGAAGCCTTCGCGACCTATGCCGAAGAGGTGAAGGCGCGTACCTTCCCGGCACCGGAGCACACGTTCCAGCTCAAGAAAGGCTGATTATCGATCAGCGCCAGGCGACGACCGGCGCTGATCGATCAATGATACTGAACGGTCCATCAGCCATATTGGTTTGCCGGTGGACCGTTGCTGCTCTATGGCTGCGCCGTTGCAACACAGAGCAGACCCATGACCCCCGCCACCAAAGATGAAATCCGCGACGCCTTCCGGCGTGGCATTGCCGTCGCGATCGCAGCGGCGCCGTTTGCCGTGCTGTTCGGCGCGGTCGCTGTCGACAACGGGCTGAGCATCGCCGAAGCGGCGCTGATGAGCGCCACACTCTATGCCGGCGCGAGCCAGCTCGTCGGTGTCGAACTCTTCAACCACAATGTCGCACCGTGGCTGGTGGTGCTGTCGATCTTCGCGGTCAATTTCCGGCATGTGCTCTATTCGGCGGCCATTGCCGCTCATATCCGCCACCTGACCTTCTGGCAGAAGGCGACCTCGCTCTTCCTGCTCACCGATCCGCAATTCGCCGAAACCGAGCGCCGCGCCGATGCGGGCATCCGCGTCAGCTATGTCTGGTCCATGGTGCTCGGCCTCAGCGTCTATGTGCCGTGGCTGTGCCTGACGATCGTCGGCGGCTTCCTCGGCAACCTTATCGGCGACCCGAAGGCGATCGGCATTGACGTGCTGCTGCCGATCTACTTCATGGGTCTCGTGCTCGGCTTCCGCAGCCGGGCGAACTGGCTGCCCGTGGTGATCGCGTCGGCGGCGGGCTCTATCCTTGCCATGCATTTCGTCGGCTCGCCCTGGCATGTCAGCCTGGGCGCGCTCGCTGGAGTCCTCGTGGCCGCTCTCATGCCGCTCGACGGCAAGGAGACTGAAACACCGGTCGGCAAGACGGCAGAAGGGGAGGCGTGAAAATGGAAGACATGTTCCACATGCAGACGCTCCTGATCATCGCGGCCGGAGCCATCGCGACATACCTGACCCGCGTGGGCGGCTATGTCTTCATCACGCGCATGAAGCGCATTCCGCCACGGGCGGAAGCGGCGCTGAACGCCGTTCCGGCCGCCGTGCTCACCACGCTGGTGGCGCCGGCTGCCGTAACGGGTGGACTCGACGTGAGCCTGACGATGGCGATTGCCTTCCTCGTCGGCCTGCGCCTTTCGCTCCTGCCGATGCTGGGCGTCGGCTGGATCGTCGTCATGGTCCTGCGTCACGTCATCGGCTGATTGCAGCCGTCGCCTTTTCGAGCCAGGTTTTCGTTGCGTCATCCGACAGCAGCGGCAGGAGCTTTTCACACGTTTGCGCGTGATAGGCGTTGAGCCAGGCAAGTTCCTCGTCCGTCAGCAGTGCCGTCAGAATGAGGCGGCGATCGATCGGGCAGAAAGTCAGCGTTTCGAAGCTCGCCATATCGATGTCGCCACCCTCCACCGGCGCGGCCGGCAGGACGTGGATCAGGTTCTCGATGCGGATGCCGAATGCGCCCGGACGATAATAGCCCGGTTCGTTCGAGAGGATCATGCCTTCGAGCAGCTCCTGCGTCGAAAGCCGCGAAATGCGTTGCGGGCCCTCATGCACGGACAGATAGGAGCCGACGCCGTGGCCCGTGCCGTGGGCGTAGTCGGCCCCTGCCTTCCAGAGCGCGATGCGGGCGAGCGGATCGAGATCGCAGCCGCGCGTGCCCTTGGGGAAGCGCGCCGTGCTGATGGCGATCATGCCCTTGAGTACCAGCGTGAAGAAGCGCTTCTGCTCCTCCGGCACCGCGCCGATGGCGACGGTCCGGGTAATGTCCGTCGTGCCGTTGATATATTGCGCGCCGGAATCGATGAGGAACATCGTGCCGGGCTCGATGGTCGCATCGCTATCGGTCGTCACGCGGTAGTGCATGATGGCGGCATGCGCGCCGGCGCCGGCGATACTGTCGAAGGAGACGTCCTTCAGCGGGTTCTGCTGGCGCTCACCGACGCTGCGGCGAACCTCCTCCAGCTTCCTCGTGACGGCTATCTCGGTCTGCGAACCGGGTGTCGTGCTGTCGAGCCACGCCAGGAACTCGACCATCGCCGCGCCGTCCTGGAGATGGGCACGGGCCGAGCCCTGAAGCTCCACGGCGTTCTTGCAGGCGCGGGGCAAGCGGGCCGGATCGATGGCTTCCACCAGCGTGCCGCCCTTCGCGCGCACGATCTCGGCGAGTGCGAAGGGGGCCTGGTCGGGGTCGATAAGGATGCGTTTGCCCGCGGCCGCCAGCGTGGCGACGCGCTCGTCGAACTGCGACGGCGGAACGAGGTCGGCAAGCTGGGTGAGGTAGGCTTCCTGTTCGATGCCGGTCTTGCGCTTGTCGAGGAAGAGGAGCGGGCGGCCATCTGCCGGGATGATGGCGCGGGCCAGCGGATGCGGCGTGTGGGGCACGTCGCTGCCGCGGATGTTGAAGATCCAGGCGATCGAAGAGGGGTCGGTGACGGCGAGGACATCGGCGCCAGCGACAGCCGTCGCTTCAGCCATCTTCGCCAGCTTGTCCCTGGCGAGTTCCCCGGCCTGGTCGATGGCCTGGATGACGACGCGGCCGAGCGGCTCAGCCGGACGGTCGGTCCAGATGCGATCGAGCGGATTGTGGGGCAGCAGGACGAGCGCGCCTCCAACGCCCGACAGCGCCTTCTCCAGCCGTCGAACTTCGGCACCTGTGTGCAGCCACGGGTCGATGCCGAGCCTGAAGCCCTTCGGGGCGTGGTTCTGCAGCCAGAGATGCGGCGGCTCGCCGACAAGGTCGCCGCTGGTAAAGACGCTGCCGTCCACCTGCTCGACCAATTGCGTCACATAGCGACCATCGACGAAAACCACCGCCTGATTGCGCATGACGAGCGCCACGCCCGCCGAGCCCGTGAAGCCGGTCAGCCACGACAGGCGCTCGGCGGACGCCGGCACATATTCGCCCTGGTATTCGTCGGCACGGGGCACGAGAAAGCCGTCAATGCCGAGAACATCGAAGGCGGCACGCAGCGCGTCTGCGCGCTCGCGGCCGAACTGGGGCGTGGATTTGACGTCGAAACTCTGGAACATGGGAAGGCTTTCGATGATGTAATGAATCGCGATGGTAACTTAGCCCATCGGACCCCCGCGTCAAAGGCGGGAGAGGTAGCGTTCCAGCACCGCGCGGGTGAGGCGTTGATTGTTGCGATACCAGTCATCCTCGGTGAAGAATGCCGGCTCTGCCCTATCCCAGCCGCTCATCGAAAAATCCGACTGGCGGGCGAGGAAGGTGACGAAATCCGGCTCTGTGGTCCATACGGCGATGGGCGCTCCGAAATACAGGCCGCCGTCCTGCACGTCCGCAAGCATGACGCCGTCCTGCGTGCGGATGAGGCCGTGGCCGCAGAAATCCCGGTGATGGTCGTAGATCACGCCGTTGCCGGGCGTTTCATCAAGCAGCTTGCGCCAGACGTGTTCGGCAAGCGGCCCGCCAAGCGGTTCGCGGCTCAGCCGGTCGCGCAGCGAAACGGCGATGCGATGACGTTCCTCCTCCGACTGTGTCGTGTTATCGCTGTGAAGCGGCGGCTTGCCCGAAGCCATCGTGGCACGAATGGCCGTCCAGAGCACGAAGAGGATGACAGCCAGAGCGAGGAGAGGGATGATGATCGCAGCCATGGCCAAGTCGCCTCGGGAGGGTTCAAAGAGGTCTGGAATTGGACTTATGCACTTTGCGCATGGCACCCATGTGCCAAGACGGCTTTCTCGAATTTCCGAATCGATTATAAGCGGCGCCAACGAAGCGAACGTAAAACGCGCTTCAAGCGAAATGAAGTGAACGTTCCTCCAGTCCTTCGAATCGCAAACAGCTAGGTGTTCCGATCAGGCGTCTTGCCGGTCACTCCTCCTCCCTCCTCCGGGAAGGCGCTCGGAACACATAGGCCCGCTTGAGCGCTCCTCCTCCTCAAGCTCGCGGGCAGGTCGGCTTGCCGACCCCTAGGCGGTGCCTCTGGCACCGCCTTTTATTTTGCCCGCTTTTCCGGCACCTGACAGCGGAATGTGACCATCCCGCTGCCATCATCGGCCTATCGTCTGTTGTCGAGGTGGATCGTCACCCAGCCGTTGCGCCAGATGGTGTGCACATGGCGCAGGCCCGCGCCGTTATAGGCGGCCAGCACCTTCCAGCGTTGCGAGGCGAGGATGCCCGACAGGATGACATCGCCACCCGGTGCGAGCTGGGCGGCAAGCTGCGGCGCCATGCGCATCAGCGGGCGGGCGAGGATGTTGGCGATGATGAGATCGAAGGGGCCGTGACGGCGGAAGGCGGTGGAATGGAAGCCGGGTGCGGTTTCCAGCGTGACGCCGGAGGCAATGCCGTTGAGGCGCACGTTTTCGCGCGCGACGCGGGTGGCGATCGGGTCGATATCCGTGGCGAGAACGCGGGCGGGTGCGAGCTTGCGCGCGGCGATCGCCAGCACGCCGCTGCCTGTCCCAAGGTCAAGCACGCGCTTGACTCTGCGTGACCGCATCACGCTGAAGATCACCTCAAGGCAGCCCGCCGTCGTACCGTGATGACCGGTGCCGAAAGCCTGCCCGGCTTCGATCTCGATGGCGATTTCACCGGGGCGGGCGGTGCCGCGATCATGCGAGCCATGCACGATGAAGCGGCCGGCACGCACGGGCTTCAGGCCCTCCAGCGACTTGGCGATCCAGTCGATATCCGGCAGTACCTCGCGCTCGATCGCCGCATCGGGAAAATCCGCGGCGAGCAGGGCGGCGAAGCGGTCATGGATCTCCGCCTCGTCTTCTTTGAACATGTAGACGGAGGCTTCCCAGATATCGTTTTTCTCATCGACCTCCATCGTCGCGATAGCGTAGCCTTCTTCTTCGAAGGCGTCGCTCATCAGCGAAAGCGCGATCTCGGAGCGCTTCTCGGTCGTGGAGATATAGAGGCGGATTTCGGCCACGGCTCGGGTCCCTGTTGTTTCAGGTCCGCCTAGCATGTCCGAAAGCCGAGGGCAAAGGCGGATTGCCCGCCTTCATGCTTATCTGCCTTGGCGCTTATCTCTTGATCAGGTTGGCAAGCTTCTCTTCGGCAACCTCGGCGTTCTCGCCATAGGCGATCGTGCCGATGAAGCGCCCGCCGGCGTCGAGCAGGAAGACCGAGGCCGAGTGATCCATCGTATAGTCGCCGTCGGGCTTCTTCTCGTCGAGCGGCACCTTGCGGTAATACACGCGAAACCCCTTTGCCATTTCCAGCACCTTGTCCGGTGCGCCGGAAATACCGGTGATGCGCTTCGACACGTTGCCGACATATTGGCCAATGAGTTCCGGCGTGTCGCGTTCCGGATCGACGGTGACGAAATAGGCCTGGAGCTTGGAGCCGTCAGGATCGACCTTGGCGAGCCAGCCGTCGAGTTCGAACAGCGTCGTCGGGCAGACTTCCGGGCAATGGGTGAAGCCGAAGAACAGGGCGGTCGGCTTGCCGGTAAACGCCTTCTCGGTGATCGGCTTTCCATCCTGTGCGACGAGTTCGAAGGGCACGCCGAACGGGCCGCCGGCGACCTGGTCCTTGTTCCTTGTCATTTCCAGGGTCAGCCAGCCGAGCAGGGCCGCAACGAGGGCGACGGCGATCCAGAGTACGAGGCGCAGGGTCTTCATGGCAGTCCTTCGAGAGCACGGTGCGGCTGTCGCCGCTTGCCGGTTTCATAGTCCTTCGTGCCGGGTCGCGCAAACGCGCCAATTGCCGCAACGGCAGGCAAGCTGGTCGGCTCGCGGGATTGTGATCAGAAGCACCAGGACATGCCGGACTCGGCAAGGCTCAGAAAGATCGCCGGACCGTGCTCAAGCCAGCCGGCAAAGGCGGCTCGGGCGGCGAGAACGCCGAGGCCGAGCGCAATCAGCGCGGCGAGCAGGGTCGTATATCGGCGGCGTTTGTCCATACACTGAGCATAACATGAAACGGCTGGTTTTGGAACGGGGGCTGCCTCCTGCAACGTCAGGTATTCCGGCGGCGCGGAATTCATCAAATTTTGCTAAAATGCGCGGTTGGTCGGGATATCTTTAGGTTTTGTTTAATCTCTCTTTGTCACGGTTCGAACACGCAAAAGGGCCGGAATCGGCTCACCGGACATGATGTCCGCCGACCGGGGGAGACGGCGAGAAGCGTATTTCACCCAGGATCCAGAAGGGATGCCGCGGCGAGGGCCGGGCTCGATCGGGCGAACCGCATCATGTCTCACGAAAATTCAGCAAAGGGTCGGACCCTTTCCGTCAGTTCCCGTCTCGCAACTCTCGGCGCTGCCGCCTTCCTCGGCTTCGGCACGATGCTCACGGCCGGCTGGCACGGCGGCGCCACGATCCGCGGCGCCTCCGAGGCCGCCGTCGGCATCCAGACCAAGGTCAATGTCGTTCAGGCGATGCGGTTGGCGAATGTCGATCTCGTCCTGGTCGCGATGGACAGCATCATCGACCGCGAGGAAAAGGCCATCCAGCCGGAGCGGCTGAAGATCATCGAAGGCTCCCTGAAGACGCTGAAGGAAGGCGCAGGCCCAGCCAAGGCGCTGGCCGTCGAACTTGGCAAGCCGACCATGCTCGATTCGTTCGAGGCGGATCTGCAGCAGGTCGAGAAGGCGATTTCCGTCGATCTCAAGAAGATGATCGAGGATGGTGCGCCGTTCGAGGCCTTCGCAGCACTTGACGACGCCATCGACGGTGGCGGCGAACGTATGACGGCAACACTGGCAACGCTCGCCGGAGAAGGCTCCGGACTGCTCGAAGCGCGCGTCAACGATGCGCAGCTCGCGTCCGCACAGTCCCTGCAATACCAGATCGGTATCGGCCTTCTCGGCATGATCATGCTGCTTGGCCTGATCGTCTATCATGGCAAGAAACTGCGCGATGGTATCTACGCGGTTCGCGATAGCATGAAGCGCATCCTTTCCGGCGACGTGAATACGCCAGTCGCCGCGACTGAACGGGGCGACGAGATCGGCGAGATGGCCCGGTCCGCAGAAGCCTTCCGCGAAGCCGCCGTCGAAAAGCGCGCCCTGGAACAGGCGAACGAAGACAGCCGCACCCGCATCGAAACCGAACGGCATGGTCGCGAGACCGCGGCCCACGAGGACGAGCGGCAGGTGCGCGTGGCCGTCGAAGCGCTCGGTCGTGGCCTCAACCGTCTGTCCGAAGGCGACCTGACGGTCGCGCTGCTCGATCCGTTCCGCACCGACCTCGAACAACTGCGCATCGACTTCAACAACACCGTCGAACGCCTGCGCAACGTCATGGCCGATGTGAAGGACAATACGGGTTCCATCCAGTCGAACAGCGGCCAGATGCGGGCGGCGGCAGACGATCTGGCAAAACGCACGGAGCAGCAGGCGGCCTCGCTCGAAGAGACCTCCGCCGCACTCGAAGAGATCATGACGACCGTGCGCACGGCGACCGCCCGCGCCGAAGAGGCCGGCCAGATGATCGATTCCACCAAGGCAAGTGCGGTGGAATCCGAACGCATCGTCAGCGACGCCATGTCGGCGATGGAGCGCATCGAAGGTGCCTCCAGCGAAATCGGCAAAATCATCAACGTCATCGATGAAATCGCCTTCCAGACCAACCTGCTTGCGCTCAATGCCGGTGTCGAAGCGGCACGGGCAGGGGAGGCCGGCAAGGGCTTTGCCGTCGTGGCCCAGGAGGTTCGCGAGCTTGCCCAGCGCGCCGCCGGCGCCGCCAAGGATATCAAGGGCCTCATCACCCGCTCTTCGGAAGAGGTGAAGACCGGCTCGCGCCTTGTGCAGGCGACCGGCCAGTCGCTCGGCCGCATCGGCGGCGATGTGGTGCGTATCCACGAGCACATGGCTTCCATCGTTACCGCTGCCCGCGAACAGGCGAGCGGCCTCCAGGAAATCAACGTCGCCGTCAACCAGATGGACCATGTCACGCAGCAGAATGCCGCGATGGTCGAGCAGTCGAATGCCGTAAGCCATACGCTGGCCCAGGACGCGGAAAACCTTACCCGTCTCGTCGGCCAGTTCCAGATCCACGAGGGCGTGCGCGCCTCCGTCGGTAGCCCGAGGGCGGCCTCCGCCGCCTCCCGTCCCGCCCCGTCTCCGGCAAGAAACCTTGTCTCCAAGGTTGCCGGGGCCTTCAAAAGCAATGCCGCGGTGAAGGGGAACTCCCTTACCGTCGCAGAAAACTGGGAAGAATTCTGACATGTCCAACGCCATTAAGCAGTCCGGCGCCTATCTCGAAATCGTTTCCTTTCACCTCGCGGAGCAGGAATTCTGCATCGACATCATGGCCATCCGCGAAATCCGCGGCTGGGCGCCGGTGACGCCGATGCCGCATACGCCGCCCTACGTTCTCGGTCTCATCAACCTGCGCGGCGCGGTGATCCCGGTCATCGACATGGCCTGCCGCCTCGGCATGAAGATGACGGAGCCGTCCGAGCGCTCCGCCATCATCGTCACGGACATTGCCGGCAAGCTGGTCGGTCTGCTGGTCGAGCAGGTTTCCGACATGATGACCATCAAGAGCGAGGCCCTGCAGCCGGCGCCGGAAATCATTCCGGAAGCCCAGCGCGCCTTCTGCCGCGGCATCGTGGCGCTGGAAAAGTCGATGGTCTGCTTCCTCAACCTCGACACCGTCATCGCCGACGAACTCGCCCAGGCCGCCTAATTCGCGGGCAGGGACGGAATTCGGGTTTGAGCACCTGGCCGATTTTCGGCCGGGTGCTTTCGGCTGTCTAAAGCTCTTTTTCAGGGCACTATCGTATATCAAGCATCTGCGGCGCGCGCCAACGTGCCATTTTATTCGGAACCAACCGAAGACGTTACCGTTTTACCCATGCTTCCCGTAAGAGAAACATTGGAGAAACGTTATGAAGAAGACTGTTACTATCGCTCTTGCTTCGCTTCTTGCCGTGTCGCCGGTTGCGGGCATCGCCTATGCTCAGGACGCCACAGCGCCCATGACCTCGGATGGTCTGGCGACCGGCGCAATTGCCGCCGCCGATGTGAGCATCGTCCAGATTTCCACCCTGGAGGATGACAAAACGGAGACCGCCGAGGCCGAGCGCCTGAAGCTGAAGGCAAACGATCCTTCGCAGATGGAGAAGGTCCAGACTGAATTGCAGTCAGACCCGGCCCTGCTTGAGACGCTGGCATCCAAGGACGTCCAGCTTCAGAACGTCGTCGAAATCAAGACATCTGCAACGGGCGGCAAGATTGTCTACGTTAAGTAAGCCGCCATTCACCGCAAAAAGATGCCCCGGACCTTCAGGTGCCGGGGCATTTTTTATGGCTTGCCGTTGGTCCAGGTGACGGTTTCGCCGTAGAGCGGTACGGTGGAGATCGACATTTTTGCGGACCCCTCCGTCAATTCGCGCGAGTGGGCGAGATAGATCAGCGTGTCATTCTTCTTGTCGTAGACGCGCGTGACGATCAGCGACTTCCAGATCAGCGACAGGCCGGACTTGAAGACTTCCTCGCCTTCGCGGTCGAGTTCGATGTCGCCGATGGTGATCGGTCCGGTCTGCTGGCAGGAGATGGCATTGTTCGACGGATCCTCGAACCAGTTGCCCTTCTTCAGGCGATCGATGACGCTGCGGTCGAAATAGGTAACGTGGCAGGTGACGCCGGAGACCTCCGGATCGGTCACCGCGTCGATATAGATATCGTTGCCGATCCAGTCGACGCCGACCTTGCCAACGGTTTCGGCGGCGGCCGGCAGGGCGGCGAGCGCCAGAAGGCCGGCGGCGACGAGCGTGCGCAGGCGGAGAACGGATGGCTTGAGCGGCATGGCGGAACTCCTTGTTTCGCTTACACGTAAGGGACCGCCGGCAGCTTGCAAGACGTCCGTCAGGATTTTGCGGCGGTGATGGTTGCGCGCACGGCGTCCTTGTCGGTCAGGGTCAGTTCGTATTCCCGGTCCTTCTCGCTGCCGCCCATGCCGACATGCGGGTTGCGGAAGGCCATGCCGCTTGGAACGGTCGTAAGTGCCGCGAAGTGCATTTCGGTGAGGCCAGTCTCGTCGCGGACTGTCTGGATGTTGCCCGCATCGAGCGCGCCGCAGCCCATGATGACGATGCGGCCGTCGGCCTGTTCCACGGCTGCCTTCAGGATTGCGACGCCTTCGACAGCGGTGTCGCGCTGGCCGGAGGTGAGCACGCGGTCGATGCCGCAACGGATCAGCGCTTCCAGCGCCTCGCGGGCGTCCGCCGTCATGTCGAAGGCCCGGTGGCAGGTGACAGACATCGGCCCCGCGGCCTCGACCAGTGCTTTCGTGCGCAGCTCGTCGATCCTGCCATCCGGCGTCAGGCAGCCGATGACGACGCCCGAAACACCCTCGTCGCGCAGCGCCTTGATGTCCTCGACCATGGTTTCGAACTCGGTGTCCGAATAGAGGAAGTCGCCGCCGCGCGGGCGGATGATGACATGGACAGGGATCTTTGCCGCCTTTACCGCGGCGCGGATGGTTGCGAGGCTCGGCGTCAGGCCGCCCTCCACGAGGCTCGCGCACAGTTCCACGCGGTCGGCACCCGCCTCCTGGGCGGCGAGGAAACCGTCGATGCCTTCGACGCAGAGTTCGATGAGGGGCTTGGTCATGGTCGCTTCCGCAGTTTGGTCAGGCTTCGCGCCAGACGGTTTTCAGGAGCCGCAGCCAGTTTTCGCGGCAGAGCTTTGCAAGATCCTCTTCGCCATAGCCGGCAGAACGCAGTGCTTCGACCAGCGCCTGGCTGCCGGCGGCATCACCGATGGCGGCAGGGATCGTTGCACCGTCGAAATCCGAGCCGAGCGCCACGCAATCGATGCCCATGCGTTCGACCATGTGGTCGACGTGGCGCACCATGTCGGACAGCGGCGTGTCGGCGTTTTCGAGCCCGTCCGCGCGCAGCATGGTGGTGGCGTAGTTGAGGCCGGCAATGCCCTTGCGCTCGCGGATCGCGTCGAGTTGGCGGTCGGTGAGGTTGCGCGAGATCGGCGTCAGGGCATGGACGTTGGAATGGGTGGCGACGAGCGGCTGGGTGCTGGTTTTTGCGACGTCCCAGAAGCCCTGCTCGGTGATGTGGGCAAGGTCGATCATGATGCCGAGGCGATCACAGGCCTTGACCAGTTCGACGCCGGCATCGGTGAGGCCGGGGCCGGTGTCGGGCGAGGAGGGATAGGCAAAGGGCACGCCGTGGCCGAAGCGATTGTGGCGGCTCCAGACCGGGCCGAGCGATCGCAGGCCGGCTGCGTAAAACGCCTCCAGCGTGGAAAGGTCTTCGGCAATCGGCTCGCAGCCTTCGATATGCAGCACGGCGGCGAAGCGGCCGGCCGCCATGGCGGAGCGGATGTCCGCAGTGGAGCGGCAGATGGCAAGTGCCCCGACGCGTTCCAGGCGAAAGGCGATGGCGGCCATTTCGATGGCGGTGTTGAGGGCTGCGGGCTGTTCCAGCGGGCCGACCATGGGGATATTGTAATGGCCGTTCTCGTCAACCTCACGAGCGGGGTAGTCCTCGTTCGGCGGGATGAACATGGCGCAGAAACCACCGGCGAGGCCACCTTTTTTGGCGCGCGGGGCGTCGATATGGCCCTTGTCGGTGCCGTCCACGAATTCGGCGACCGGATCGGCGCCCTTTCGCGCGTTTTCCAACAGGCGCAGGAGAACGTCGTTGTGGCCGTCGAAGATCAATTGCATGTGTCGCTCCTATCCTTGCCCGGCCGGTAGAGCCGATTCCGCCGCGGCCTGCAAGGACCGTGGCGTCCTCGTCAGGCGGCGAAGACCGGCGTGCCGCCGATCCAGGTGGAGAGGACGTTGACGTCGTCGTCGATGACGGCGAAGTCGGCATCGTGGCCGTGGGTCAGGCGCCCCTTGCGGCCCGTCATGCCGATCGCTTCGGCCGGGTAGAGCGACGCCATGCGCAGCGCTTCTTCCAGGTCGAGACCGACATGATCGCGCATGTAGCGGATGCAGGAGGCCATATCGATATCGGCGCCGGCGAGCGTGCCATCGGCGAGCGTCAGGCGGCCGCCCTCGCGGAAAATCTCGCGGCCGTTGAGGAAGAAGCTCGTCATGTCCGTTCCGATGGTCGACATGGCATCGGTGACGAGGAAGATGCGGCCGGGGCCACGCTTGGCCCGTAGGGCTGCGGCAATAGAGGCCGGGTGGACATGGAAACCGTCGGCGATGAGGCCGGCATTGAGATGGCCGAGATCGAGTGCCGCGCCGACCATGCCGGGCTCCCGGTGGCCGAGCGGGCTCATGGCATTGAACAAGTGGGTCATCATGCGCGCGCCTGCCTCGACTGCGGCGGCCGCGATGTCATAGCCGCAATCGGAATGGCCGAGGCTGACGGTGACGCCTGCCGCATGGAGCGCTGCGATCTGCGTGTTGGTGGCGTTTTCCGGCGCGAGCGTCATCAGCAGGGCGTCGAGGCCCTTGCGGGCGTCGATGGTGCGGGAGAGGTCGGCGTCCTCCATCGGGCGGATGAGCGCCGGGTCGTGTGCGCCCTTGCGCGCGACGGAGAGATGCGGGCCTTCGAGGTGGAGGCCGAGAAAACCCGGAACCGCCGCCTTTTGTGCGGCGAGGCCGGCGGTGATGGTTTGCGTCGTCACAGCACGGTTGTCGGTGATCAGCGTCGGCAGCAGCCCGGTCGTGCCGAAGCGGGCGTGGGCCGCGCAGATGGTGCGGATGCCTTCGAGGTCGGGCTGCTCGTTGAGCAGCACGCCGCCACCGCCATTGACCTGCAAATCGACGAAGCCGGGGACCAGCGACAGGCCGTCCATCGGCACGGCCCGGGCATCGGCCGGTGCGCCACGGCGCGGTACGATGGCGGCGACCTTGCCGTCATCGATCAGCAGCGCGCTGTTCTCGTGCCAGAGATCGCCGTCGAAAATGCGGGCGCCGGTAATGGCGGTGAGCGCTGTCATCGGGTTTCCGTCACTTTCTTGAGGTTGACCGGCTTGTCGGGGTCGAGGCCCTTGCCGCGCGACCAGGCTTCGACGAAGCCGTAGAAGGGCACGATGAGGGCGAGCGCATCGGTGATCGGATGGCCGGTGGCGACGAAGGGCAGTTTTCGCGCGCTTTTCGCGCCGGCGCCGGTGACGCAGGCATAGGCGCCGCGCTCGGCCAGGCTATCTGCCATGCCGGTGACGGAAGCTTCCGCAGCATCCCGGGCGGCAAGCGCTATAACCGGGAAGGATGGGCCGACGAGGGCGACCGGGCCGTGCAGCACTTCCGCCGAGGAATAGGCCTCGGCATGCATGCCGGAGGTTTCCTTGAACTTCAGCGCGGCTTCGCTGGCGATGGCAAGGCCGGGGCCGCGGCCGAGCACGTAAAGCGACTGGGCGTCCTTGAGATCGCCGGCAAGCTCGGACCAGTCGAGGGCGACGGCCTTGGCGAACTGTTCCGGCAGGTTTTTCACCGCGCGGTCGAGCGCGTCGTCGCCCGTCCATTCTGCCAGCACGGCGAGGCCGGCGACGATGGAGTTCACGTAGGATTTTGTTGCGGCGACGCTGAGTTCGGGACCGGCGGACAGGTCGAGCGAATGCGAGCAGGCCTCCGAAAGTGGCGAGGGCAAGGTGTTGGTGAGCGCAATCGAGACCGCGCCGCCCTTCGTCGCACCGTCCGCCATGGCAACGATATCAGGGCTTTTTCCCGACTGGGAGATGGCGATGGCAGCGCCGCCGCCGAGCTTTAGTTTGGCGCCGTAGATCGAGGCGAGCGACGGGCCGAGCGAGGCGACCGGCCGGCCGGCGGTCAGTTCGATGGCGTATTTCAGGAAGAGTGCGGCATGATCCGAGGAGCCGCGCGCGACCGTGACGAAGAATTGCGGATCCCGTTCGCGCAGCGCCTTGCCGGCGGCCGCAATGGCGCTTGCCGAGCCGCTCAGCAGCCGGGCAGCCGCTTCGGGGATCTCTTTGATTTCTTTGCGCATGTTGGTCTGCATGGAAGTCCCTTTGCGGTTGGCGCTCACGTCTCGGAGAGCGTGAGTTCGGCGACGAAATCGTAGGCGTCGCCGCGATAGATGGAGCGGGTGAATTCCACCACCCGGCCGGTACGGAGATAGGATACCCGCTCGATGGAGAGCCCGGCGGAGCCGGCGGGAACGCCGAGCATGGCGGCGTCCGGATCCTTCATGTTGTAGGCGGAGATGCGCTGCACGGCGCGCACCGGCCGGCAGCCATGTTTTTCCAGCGCCGCATAGAGCGATCCCTGCACCTGCATCGGATCCGGCAGGAACTCGGAGGAAATGCAGGCGCGCTCGATGGCGAGCGGCATGTCGTCGGCAACGCGCAGGCGGCCGAGCCGGGCGACGAGCCCATCCGGCGGCAGGCCGAGCATCATCATCTCGTCCGGCGAGGGGTGGAACAGGCCGCGGTCGAGCCATTCGGCGCGGGTGGTGAGCCCGCGCCGCGCCATGTCCTCGGTAAACGAGGTGAGGCGCGAGAGCGATTGCTGCACCTTGGAGACAGGCTTTGCGACGAAGGTCCCGGAGCCATGGCGGCGCACCAGCAGGCCGTCCTTGACAAGATCATCAACCGCCTTGCGCACGGTGACGCGGCTGACATGGGCGTGGTCGGCGAGATCGCGCTCGGCCGGCAGGGCATCGCCGTAATTGAGCTTGCCGGAGGTGATCGCTTCTTCCAGCGTCTGGCGCAATTTGACGTAAAGCGGGCCGGGCACGCCGGATTGCAGGCTTTCGGGCGAAAGGATCGTGGTGAGCGGCGTGGTCATGCGGCGGCTCCCGTTCGTTCCCTGCGGCGGTTGGCGGCGAGCGCCACGGCGCCGGTCAGGGCGTCGGCCTGGGCTTCAACCAGAATGGCGCGATGGTGCTCGGACAGCCAGTTCGGATAGAGCGGCGCCAGCCCGCCCAGCAGGCAGAGGCGCGGTGCGCCGGCTTGCGCCATGATGGCATCGAGGGATTCGTTGACCGCCGTTGCCCCCGCCTTTGCGATGGCGATGGCCTGTGGGTCGCCCTGGCGCGCATGATCGAAGACGAGGGGCGCGAACCGGCCGAAATCGCCGGGCTTCGAGAGGCGTGCGAATTCGACGATGCCGCGCGGATCGTGTTTGAACTCTTCCAGCACGGCCTCGGTGACCGGAGAGCGTGCGTGCACGCCGTCATGGGCGAGCAGGGCTTCCTGCAAGAGGGCGTGGCCGATGCGCGCGCCGCCGCCGAGATCGCCGACGGTAAAGCCCCAGCCGCCGATATAGCGCACGGTGCCGTTCTTGCGGCCCATGTAGATGGAGCCGGTGCCGAGGATCGCCACAGCGCCGTCCTCGTCGCCGATCGCGCCCTGCAGGGCGATCAGGCCATCAGAATCGATGTCGGTGTGACGGAAGGGCAGGCGGTCGTGCACATAGCGTGTGAGGTCGCCGACATTGGTGCCGGCAAGACCGAGAAACGCCGAGGCGCCATTGACGCTGGCCTCATCGAACCCGGCGTCGCGATAGGCGGCCTTGGCGGCTTCCGTGATGGAAATGATCGCATTGTTGGGGTCGGTCAGGATGTTGGCCGCGCCGCTCTTGCCGCGCCCGAGGATCGTGCCGTCCGGTCTTGCGACCGCCGCACGGCAACTCGTCCCTCCGCCGTCGATACCGAGAATGTAATCCGTCATGGGCACCTCCATGAGCAACGATACCAAAAAAATACCATTAACCAAGGGGTATGGTGGTATCGAAAATAAGCTTTCTTCTATATTATTGATTTTACGATATAAAAATATTGAACTGCAAAAAAGTGGTCTCAAAAATTAATTTCCTATGGACAATTGGTATTTTTTTGGCATTAATTTCGAGCAGAGGAGACACAACGATGGCTGCAGGCAAGACTGAAGGCAGGCACGATCAGGCAAGCGGGCTCGACGAACGTCAGCCCGTGGATGTACTGAAAGTGCTTGCGGATGGGCAGAAGGCCGCGGCCGCCGTGGTCGACGGCGCGCTTGGCGATATTGCCGCTGCTGCCCGTCTTGCCGCCGATGCGTTGCTCTCCGGCGGCCGCCTTGTCTATGTGGGCGCCGGCAGTTCCGGCCTGATGGCCATGGCCGACGCGCTCGAGCTTCCCGGTACCTATGGCATTTCGCGAGATCGCATCGTCATTTTGCTCGCCGGCGGTGCCGCGAGCCTCGAAGACCTTGCAGGCGGATATGAAGATGACCGCGACCTGGCGGTTTCCGATGCCTCGCAGGCCGGTATCGGCCCCGGCGACTGCGTGATTGCTGTCTCCGCCAGCGGCAGCACGCCCTATGCGCTCGCCATCGCGGCTTACGCGAAGGAGAAGGGCGCAAACGTCGTTTCCTTCGCCAACAATCCCGGTGCCCGGCTGTTTGACGGTGCCGACGTCGCGATCCTGTTGCAGACGCCGCCGGAGGTGATTTCCGGCTCGACGCGCATGGGCGCGGGCACGGCGCAGAAGATCGCCTTTAACATGTTTTCCACGCTGGTCGGCATCCATCTCGGCCATGTGCACGATGGCCACATGGTCAATCTCAAGGCCGACAATATCAAACTGAAGGGGCGTGCCTGCCGTATCGTCTCCGACATTTCCGGTGTCGGGCTCGACGAGGCGGAGCGCCTTCTCGCGCGCTCCGAGGGGTCGGTCAAGGCGGCCGTGCTGCTCGCTGCGGGAGCCGAGGATGCCGGTGCCGCTCAGGCGGCGCTGGACCGGTCGGGGCAAAGTCTCCGGCGCGCCCTCAAGGCTCTCGGATAAAAAGTCTCAAAACGCGCTGCGGCGCATAAAAGGGGAGAATGACATGACACGCAACGCAATCAAGGGCCTGCTCCTTGCTTCGAGCATCCTCGGCACGGCCGGGTTTGCCCAGGCACAGGACGTCACACTGACCGTCGAAAGCTGGCGCAATGACGATCTTGCCATCTGGCAGGAAAAGATCATCCCGGCCTTCGAAGCCAAGAACCCCGGCATCAAGGTCGTCTTCGCGCCGACCGCGCCGACCGAATACAACGCGGCGCTGAACGCCAAGCTCGACGCCGGCTCCGCAGGCGATCTCATCACCTGCCGTCCGTTCGACGCGTCGCTGGAACTCTTCAACAAGGGTCACCTTGCCAGCCTGAACGATCTGCCGGGCATGGAGAACTTCTCCGACGTGGCAAAGGCCGCCTGGACGACGGACGACGGTGCGACGGCGTTCTGCGTACCGATGGCCTCGGTTATCCACGGCTTCATCTACAACAAGGATGCCTTCGACCAGCTCGGCATCACCGTTCCGGCGACGGAAGCCGAATTCTTCGCAGCCCTCGACAAGATCAAGGCCGAAGGCAGCTTCATCCCGATGGCGATGGGCACGAAGGATCTCTGGGAAGCCGCAACCATGGCCTACCAGAACATCGGCCCGACCTACTGGAAGGGTGAGGAAGGCCGTAAGGCGCTGATCAAGGGCGAGCAGAAGCTGACCGACGAGGGTTGGGTCGAGCCGTTCCGCGTTCTCGCCAAGTGGAAGGACTATCTCGGCGACGGTTTCGAAGCCCAGACCTATCCGGACAGCCAGAACCTCTTCACGCTCGGCCGCGCTGCCATCTATCCGGCCGGCTCGTGGGAAATCGGCCTGTTCAACACGCAGGCGCAGTTCAAGATGGGTGCCTTTCCGCCGCCGGTCAAGAATGCCGGTGACACCTGCTACATCTCGGACCATAACGATATCGGCGTTGGCCTCAACGCAAAGGGCGCCAATCCGGAAGCAGCAAAGAAGCTCCTGACCTTCATTGCCTCGCCGGAATTTGCCGACATCTACGCCAACTCGCTGCCGGGCTTCTTCAGCCTGAATTCGACCGCGGTGAAGATGGCCGATCCGCTGGCGCAGGAATTCGTTTCCTGGCGTGAAAAGTGCAAGCCGACGATCCGCTCGACCTACCAGATCCTGTCGCGCGGCACGCCGAACCTTGAAAACGAGACCTGGACCGAATCGGCCAACGTCATCAACGGCACCGATACGCCGGAAGTGGCTGCCGAGAAGCTCCAGAAGGGTCTCGACAGCTGGTACAAGCCGGCCAAGTAAGCGCCGGTTCCAGTCGCTGAATTCTGCTTCAGGAGCAGGGTTTCCCTGCTCCGGTCCTCTCCCCGCACCATTCCGGGGGGAGGGACTTTAGGCGGCGCGGCTTGAAATGACCGGCGCATGCCATATCCCTCCTTGTCCCGGTGGACAGAGGGTGCCGAAGGGCAAATTCGGGGCGCGACCCCGTTACTAATGTGTATGCTGAAATTGTCATGTGCGGTGAAGCCGCCGCGCAAGGCGTTCGCGTATGCGGATTTAAACGAACAACCATCAGAGGGGCAGGCTGGGCCATGAGCGACATACCTTCCACCCATGAAGCGACAGGGCCGATCAAACGCCCGACGCGCTGGCATATCGGTGTTTTCCTGCTGCCGGCGTTCATCGTCTACTCGGCGGTCATGATCCTGCCGCTCATCGAGACGTTGCGCCTGTCCCTGTTCAACACGGTCGACGGCCAGTCGACCTTCGTGGGGCTCAGCAACTTCCAGGTGCTGTTTGGCGACGAGCGCTGGGCGGACGACTTCTGGAATGCGCTGAAGAACAACGTCATCTTCTTCATCATCCACATGCTGGTGCAGAACCCGATGGGCGTGGCGCTCGCCGCCATGCTGTCGCTGCCGAAGCTGCGCTTTGCCGCCGCCTATCGCACGGCGATCTTCCTGCCGACGCTACTGTCCTTCGTGATCGTCGGCTTCATCTGGAAGCTCATCCTTTCGCCGATCTGGGGCGTCTCGCCTTACCTGATGGACCTCGTCGGCCTGAAGTCGCTCTTCGCACCGTGGCTCGGCAAGCCGAACTCGGCGCTGATCGCCGTCTCGCTGATCTCCGTCTGGCAATATGTCGGCATCCCGATGATGCTGATCTATGCCGCGCTGCTCAACATCCCGGAAGAGGTGATCGAGGCGGCCGAATGTGACGGTGTCACCGGCTGGAGCCAGTTCTGGAAGATCAAGCTGCCGCTGATCCTGCCCGCCATCGGCATCATCTCGATCCTCACCTTCGTCGGCAACTTCAACGCCTTCGACCTGGTCTACACCGTGCAGGGCGCGCTTGCCGGGCCGGACGGGGCGACGGACATCCTCGGTACGCTGCTCTACCGCACCTTCTTCGGTTTCCAGCTTCAGTTGGGTGACCGCTCGATGGGCGCGACGATCGCGACGGTCATGTTCCTCATCATCCTCGCCGGCGTCTCGCTGTATCTCTTCGTCATCCAGCGGCGTATCCGCCGCTACCAGTTCTGATCGGGAGGGGCTGACATGTCTAAAGCACGCACTTCGCTGACCCGCACGGGGCTCGTCCACCTGGCGCTCCTCAGCTACGCGGCGATTTCGATCTTCCCGGTGTTCCTGACGCTCATCAACTCGATGAAGGATCGCAACGCGATTTTTCGCAACCCGATGCAGATCCCGACGCCGAAGACCTTCGATCTCGTCGGCTACTACACGGTGCTGGGGCAGGGTGATTTCGCCACCTACTTCCAGAACAGCTTTGTCGTGACGGTGGTCTCCATCGCGCTGGTGCTGCTGTTCGGTGCCATGGCTGCCTTCGCGCTCTCGGAATACCGCTTCCGCGGCAACACGCTGATGGGGCTTTACCTTGCCATCGGCATCATGATCCCGATCCGCCTCGGCACGGTGGCAATCCTGCAGGGAATGGTGGCGACGGGTCTCGTCAACACACTGACCGCACTGGTGCTGGTCTATACGGCGCAGGGCATTCCGCTCGCGGTCTTCATCCTGTCGGAATTCATGCGGACCGTCTCCGACGACCTCAAGAATGCCGGGCGCATCGACGGGCTTTCGGAATATTCGATCTTCTTCCGCCTCGTGCTGCCGCTGGTGCGGCCGGCCATGGCGACGGTTGCGGTCTTCACGATGATCCCGATCTGGAACGACCTGTGGTTCCCGCTGATCCTGGCGCCGAGTGAGGCGACCAAGACGGTGACGCTGGGCTCGCAGATCTTCATCGGCCAGTTCGTCACCAACTGGAATGCGGTGCTCGCGGCGCTCTCGCTGGCGATCCTGCCCGTGCTCATCCTCTATTTCATCTTCTCGCGGCAGCTGATCCGCGGCATTACCTCGGGAGCAGTCAAGTGAGTTCTGCCAATACCCCAATCCGCGTCCTGTCCGCCGGCCTCGGCAATATGGGCCGCAGCCACGCGCTCGCCTATCATGAAAATCCGGGTTTCGAGATCGTCGGGCTCGTCAACCGTTCGAAGGTTCCGGTGCCGGCTGGCCTGGAAGGCTACGAGATCCATCCGTCGTTCCTGGATGCCCTGACCGAGTTCAAGCCGGAACTCTGCTCGATCAGCACCTATTCGGACAGCCATGCCGAATACGCGATTACGGCGATGGAAGCCGGCGCCCATGTCTTCCTCGAAAAGCCGCTGGCGACGACCGTGGCGGATGCCGAGCGGGTCGTGGCCTGCGCGAAAGCCAACGGCCGCAAGCTCGTCGTCGGCTACATCCTGCGCCATCATCCGTCCTGGGTGCGGCTCATCGAGGAGGCCCGCAAGCTCGGCGGTCCCTACGTGTTCCGCATGAACCTGAACCAGCAGTCGAGCGGACCGACCTGGGCGACCCACAAGGCGCTGATGCACACCACCCCGCCGATCGTCGATTGCGGCGTGCACTATGTCGACGTGATGTGCCAGATCACCGACGCCAAGCCGGTCGAGGTGCGTGGCATGGGCCTGCGGCTTTCCAACGAGATTGCGCCGGACATGTACAATTACGGCCATCTCCAGGTGCTGTTCGACGATGGTTCGCTCGGCTGGTACGAGGCGGGCTGGGGCCCGATGATCTCCGAAACGGCCTTTTTCGTGAAGGATGTCATGTCGCCGAACGGCTCGGTTTCGATCGTCATGGATCCGAATGCCAAGTCAGACGACATCGACACGCATACCAAGACGGCGGTTATCCGCGTTCACAACGCGGCGACGGGGCCGGACGGCAAGTTCCTGTCAGCGGACGAGGACCTGAAAATGGCGGGTGAACCCGGCCACCAGGAACTCTGCGACCGGGAGCAGGCCTTCGTGCTGAAAGCCATCCGTGAGGACATCGACCTCTCGCGGCACATGGACGATGCAGTGCAGTCGCTGAGGATCTGCCTGGCGGCCGACGAAAGTGTCAGAACCGGTCAAACGGTCAAGCTTTAAGGGGAAATCAGGTGGGCTCTCTTCAACTTAAATCCATACGCAAGTCCTTCGGCACCGTCGACGTGATCAAGGGCATCGATCTCGACGTGAAGGACGGTGAATTCGTCATCTTCGTCGGCCCCTCGGGCTGCGGCAAGTCAACGCTGCTGCGCATCATCGCCGGCCTCGAGGATGCGACATCCGGCTCGATCACCATCGATGGCGCGGAAGTCGTGACCGTGCCGCCGGCCAAGCGCGGTATCGCCATGGTGTTCCAGTCCTACGCGCTCTATCCGCACCTGACGGTGAAGGACAATATGGGTCTCGGCCTCAAGCAGGCAGGCACCCCGAAGGCGGAGATCGAGCAGCGCGTCGACAAGGCTTCGGCCATGCTGTCGCTGGAAAAATACCTGGCCCGTCGCCCGGCGGAACTGTCCGGCGGCCAGCGCCAGCGCGTCGCCATCGGCCGCGCCATCGTGCGCGAACCGAAACTCTTCCTGTTCGATGAGCCGCTGTCGAACCTCGATGCGGCGCTTCGCGTCAACACCCGCCTTGAGATCGCCCGGCTGCATCGGGAGTTGAAGGCCACCATGATCTACGTCACGCACGACCAGGTCGAGGCGATGACGCTGGCGGACAAGATCGTGGTGCTGGATGCTGGCGTCATCCAGCAGATCGGCTCGCCGATGGAACTCTATAACCGTCCGGCCAACCTGTTCGTCGCCGGATTCATCGGTTCGCCAAGCATGAACTTCATCGACGCGGGTCGGGTCGGCGTGACGGATGCGAAGACCATCGGGATGCGGCCGGAACACCTGACGTTGTCGCGCGAGAGTGGCGAGTGGCAGGGTAAGGTGGTGCATGTCGAGCATCTTGGCGCTGACACCATCGTCTATCTCGAATCGGAAAAGATAGGGTTGGTGACGGTCCGCCTGTTCGGCGAGCATCACTATGCGGTGGACGACATCGTCTTCGCCACGCCGGCGGCCGGCCAGACCCATCGCTTCGATGCGAATGGCCAGGCAATACGTTGAGGCCCCTCATAACAAGTCCGTGATCGGAGTGGATTGCAGCAAATCACGCTGTGGTCTACGGTTGTCAAACGTCAGAAACTAACATACAGCGATGTTTGTATGTTGCGATGCGGTGGTCTTGCGATCACCGCATCGACTCGTTTTTTGCACCCTGCCGCCATCCCAGCCGGCATTGCCTATGGAAGAACCCATGCGTTTCACGAGACCGATTTCGATTGTGACCTTTGGCGCCCTTTTGATTCTCGCCGGCTGCCAGGACGAGCAGGCGCCCCAGGCGGGCTTTGCCTTTCCGCCGCCGCAAGTGTCTGTCACCACCGTGAAGGCCGAGGATGTGCCGATCACCAACGACCTGCCGGGCCGCATTGCTGCGACCCGCACCGCGGAGGTCCGTCCGCGGGCGACCGGTATCATCATCGAGCGCATCTTCGAGCAGGGCTCGCAGGTCAAGGAAGGCGACGTGCTCTATCGCATCGACCCGGCCTCGTTCCAGGTTCAGGTCAACAGCGCCGAGGCGACGCTGCGTCGTGCCAAGGCCGTCCAGGCCCAGGCGCGCAACACGGCCGATCGCCAGGAGCAGCTGCGCAAGTCGAATGTCGCCTCCGCGCAGGCTTATGACGACGCCGTTGCTCAGCTCGCACAGGCTGATGCCGATGTCGCCATCGCAGAGGCCAGCCTCGCGACGGCCAAGCTCAATCTCGCCTATACCGACGTCAAGGCGCCGATCAGCGGCCGCATCGGTCGCGCGCTCATTACCGAGGGCGCGCTGGTTTCGGCCAACGGCACGGAAAACCTTGCGACGATCCAGCAGCTCGACCCGGTTTATGCCGACTTCACCCAGTCGGCGACCGACCTGATGCGCCTGCGCAAGGCGCTGGAGGACGGCGATCTGATGGCCGAAAACAATTCCGCCGACGTCAAGCTGATGCTCGATGACGGTTCCGAGTATCCGCATTCGGGCAAGCTGCTGTTCTCCGAAGCCGCCGTCGACGAGACGACCGGCCAGGTGACGTTGCGCGGCGAATTCCCGAACCCGGACGGCGATCTTCTGCCGGGCATGTATGTGCGCGTGCAGATCGTGCAGGGCATCGAACGCAACGCAGTGCTCGTGCCGCAGCAGGCCGTGCAGCGCGACAGCGCCGGCGGCGCGCTCGTCTACGTGGTCAGCGCTGACAACAAGGCCGGCACCCGCAACGTTCGCGTCGGCCGCGCAGCCGGCACGCGCTGGGTCATCACGGACGGCCTGAAGGACGGTGAGAAGATCATCGTCGAAGGCTTCCAGAAGGTTCAGCCGGGCGGTGAAGTCGTGCCGACCGACTGGGACCCGAATGCAGTGGCCAAAGCCGCCGAGGGCGAGGCTGGCAAGGCCGAAGGCGGTGAAGGTGCTGCCAAGACCGGCGAGGCCGACAAGGCTGCGGGTGGCGACGGTGCTGCAAAGACCGGCGAAGCTGACAAGGCCGCAGGCGGCGAGGGTGCTGCAAAGACCGAACAGACCGAACAGGCGAAGTAAGGATCTGAACGATGCCCAGTTTTTTCATCGACAGGCCGATTTTCGCCTGGGTCGTCGCGATCTTCATCATGATCGCCGGCGCCATCGCCATCCCGCTTCTACCGATCGCGCAGTACCCGGACGTCGCGCCGCCACAGATCACGGTGTCGACATCCTATTCCGGCGCATCCTCGCAGGATACCTACCAGAGTGTCACCAAGCTCATCGAGGATGAGCTGAACGGCGTCGAGGGCATGCTCTATTTCGAGTCGACCTCCGATGCCGCAGGGTCCGCGCAGATCAACATTACGTTCGCGCCGGGCACCGATCCGAGCCAGGCGTCGGTCGACGTGCAGAACCGCGTCAGCCGCGTCGAACCGCGTCTTCCCGATGCGGTTCGTCGCCAGGGCGTGACGGTCGAAGAGGCCGGTTCCGGCTTCCTCCTGATCGTCGCGCTGACCTCCACCGACGGTTCGATGGATGCCATCAGCCTCGGTGACTACGTCAACCGCAACATCCTCAGCGAAGTCCAGCGCGTGCCGGGCGTCGGCCGTGCGCAGCTCTTCGCCACCCAGCGTTCCATGCGCATCTGGCTCGATCCGGACAAGATGCTCGGCCTCAACCTGACGGCCGCGGACGTCAATGCCGCTATCGGGGCACAGAACGCCCAGATCGCCGCAGGTTCGATTGGCGCGCAGCCGAACCCGATCACCCAGCAGGTTGCGGCTCCCGTCAACATCAAGGGCCAGCTGACGACGCCGGAAGAGTTCGGCGCCATCGTGCTTCGCGCCAATGCGGACGGTTCGGCCGTGCGCCTGCGCGACGTCGCGCGGGTCGAAGTGGGCGGCGAGAGCTATTCGTTCTCGACGCGCCTCAACGGCCAGCCTTCGGCAGCCGTTGCCGTGCAGCTTTCGCCGACGGGCAACGCCATGGCGACGTCCGAGGCGATCAAGGCTCGCATGGAAGAGCTGTCAAAATTCTTCCCGCCGGGCATCGAATACTCGACGCCTTATGACACCTCGCCTTTCGTGAAAGTGTCGATCGAGAAGGTTCTGCACACGCTGCTCGAAGCCGTCGGCCTCGTGTTCCTCGTGATGTTCCTGTTCCTGCAGAACATCCGCTACACGATCATCCCGACGCTCGTCGTTCCGGTCGCACTGCTCGGTACCTGTGCCGTCATGCTCGCCATGGGATTCTCGATCAACGTTCTGACCATGTTCGCCATGGTGCTCGCCATCGGCATTCTCGTCGACGATGCAATCATCGTCGTGGAGAACGTCGAGCGCATCATGTCGGAAGAGGGCCTGCCGCCGAAGGAGGCGACCCGCAAGGCGATGAAGCAGATCACCGGCGCCGTCATCGGCATCACGCTGGTGCTCGCCTCGGTGTTCATTCCGATGGGCTTCTTCCCGGGTGCGGTGGGCGTCATCTACCAGCAGTTCTCGCTGACCATGGTCGTCTCGATCCTGTTCTCGGCCTTCCTTGCACTCTCGCTGACACCGGCGCTTGCCGGTAGCTTCCTGAAGCAGGTTCCGAAGGGGCATCACCAGGTCAAGCGTGGCTTCTTCGGCTGGTTCAACCGCGGCTTCGACAAGACATCGAGGAAGTATAGCGGCAGCGTCAGCTGGCTGATCCGGCGCACCGGCCGGGTCATGGTGATCTACCTCGCCATCCTCGCCGGCCTCGGCTACCTGTTCATGAAGCTGCCGTCGTCGTTCCTGCCGGACGAAGACCAGGGCTTTGCCATCGTCATGATGCAGCTTCCCTCCGAAGCGACGGGACACCGCACCGACGAGGTGCTGTCGCAGGTCGAGCACATCTTCGGCCAGGAACCGGCCGTGGAGACGATCGTCGGCATCAACGGCTTCTCGTTCTTCGGTTCGGGTCAGAACGCCGGTCTTGCCTTCGTGACTTTGAAGGACTGGAGCGAGCGTGGGCCGGAAAACTCGGCGCAGGCGATTGCCGGACGCGCCAGCATGGCGATGAGCCAGATCAAGGATGCGATCAGCTTCGCGCTGTCGCCGCCGCCGATCCAGGGTCTCGGCACGACGGGCGGTTTCTCGTTCCGTCTGCAGGATCGTGCCGGCCTCGGCCAGCAGGCGCTCTCGGCTGCAAGTGCCCAGCTTCTCGGCCTGGCGGCCCAGAGCAATGTCGTGGCGGGCGTGCGCGTTGAAGGCATGCCGGATGCGGCGCAGGTCAATGTCATCATCGACCGCGAGAAGGCCAATACCTTCGGCGTGACCTTCGCCGACATCAACTCGACGATCTCGACCAATCTCGGCTCGACCTATGTCAACGACTTCCCGAATGCCGGGCGCATGCAGCGCGTGACGGTCCAGGCGGACCAGAACGAACGCATGCAGGTGGCCGATCTCCTGAACCTCAACGTGCGCAATGCGAACGGTGGCATGGTGCCGATCTCGGCCTTTGCGACCGCGGAGTGGACGATGGCGCCGACCCAGACGGTCGGCTACAACGGCTATCCGTCCGTTCGCTTCAGCGGTGATACGAAGCCGGGCTTCTCATCCGGTGATGCGATTGCCGAGATGCAGCGGCTTGCCTCCCAGCTTCCGCCAGGCTTCGGTTACGAGTGGACGGGCCAGTCCTTGCAGGAAATCCAGTCCGGTTCGCAGGCGCCGATCCTCGTCGGTCTCTCGATCCTCCTGGTGTTCCTGTGCCTTGCAGCGCTCTATGAAAGCTGGTCGATCCCGTTCGCGGTCATCCTCGTGGTGCCGCTCGGTGTCATCGGCGCCGTGCTTGCGGTGACGATGCGCGACATGTCGAACGACGTGTACTTCAAGGTGGGCCTGATCGCGATCATCGGCCTGTCGGCGAAGAACGCGATCCTGATCATCGAGTTCGCCAAGGAACTGATGGAGGACGGCAAGTCGCTGATCGATGCGACGATCGAGGCCTGCCACCTGCGCTTCCGCCCGATCCTGATGACCTCGCTTGCCTTCACGCTTGGCGTTCTGCCGCTCGCGATCGCGACGGGTGCAAGCTCGGGCAGCCAGCGCGCCATCGGTACCGGCGTGATGGGCGGCATGATCACCGCCACCGTGCTCGCGATCTTCTTCGTTCCGGTCTTCTTCGTCTTCGTGATGAAGCTGTTCGGCTACGGGAAAAAGAAGGAGGAGCCGACTTCGGCGGCAACCAGCCCGGCGGAGTAGGCACCATGCGCCGGACGAAGGCAGAGGCCAAGGAAACCCGCCAGCAGATCCTGCTGGCGGCAGAAAAGGTCTTCTACGAAAAGGGTGTCGCCCATGCCTCGATGGAGGATGTGGCGCGCGCCGCGGGGGTTACCCGCGGCGCCATCTATTGGCACTTCGCCAACCGGGCGGACCTCGTGCTGGAACTCTACAATTCGCTTCCCATGCCGCAGGAAGAGCTGATAGCCCGCGAACTGGAAGCCGAGAATGCCGACGTTTTCGGCGTGCTCGAACGGGTGGGCCGGGAATGGCTCGAAATGCTCGCAACGGACGAGCACCGCCAGCGTATCCTCTCGATCCTGCTGCGCTGCGACAATACCGGCGAATTCGCCGTCATCTCCGAACGCCAGAACGACATCGACGACGAGCACATGCAGGCGCTGGAAGCGGCCTTCTTGAAGGCGCAAGGGCAGGGCAAGCTTGGCGGAGCCTGGACGCCGCGCTCGGCCGCCTCCACGTTGCGCTGGGTGATCAAGGGCCTGTGCTCGGAGTGGCTGCTCTTCGGCCGTCGCTTCGACATCGCCAGCGAAGGCAAGGACGCCCTTCACCGCCTGTTCGCCACCTATGGCACGCCCGCGGCGTCAACCTGATCCCTTGCGGAAAGCCTCCAGCCGCGCGATCCACTCTTCGCCGAGCTTCCACCGCCTCAGCACCGAAACCGGATCTTCCGCATCGAGCCTCGAACAGATGCGGTAGATTTCCAGTACCTCCGCCGCCATGTCGCCGCGCTGGCAGAAATACATCGCCGCCGCATAGCGCGCGCGCCCGGACCATTCGGTGCCGGGTGGCGTGGTGATGATCTCCCAGTTGCGGCGCGTTTCCTCGTCCATGTTATGTCAGGCCGGGCGGCGTTACCGTGCGGCGCGCGAGCTTGACGAAGGGCCGTGGCACGATCTTCGCGCGCTTCATCATCTTCTGATACTTCAGCTCTCGCATTGCATAGATTTCGACCCAGAGGTCATCGGTGAATTTTGAACCGTAGGGTCGTTCGAGGCTGGCGATGGCGATGTTGCGCTTGGCCGTCGGCGACCAGATCGCGGCGGTGACGAGGCCCGCCTCGTGCTTTTTTCGATGATAGACGATGGCATGCTCGGCGGGAATATTTCCTTCGATTTCAAGGCCGACGAGGATGTGCTTAAGAGTTTGATTCCGACGTGCATCGAGGATCGCCCGGCGCCCGTTGAAGTTCGGCTTGTCCGGATTGACCAGCCAGTCGAGACCGATTTCGTCGGGCATGCGCACGCGTTGGGCGCGAAGCGAGCCTTCGGCGGTAACGAAATCCGCATTGGCGACGATGAAGCCGGCTTCGATGCGTGTCTGGTTGAGCGCGCCATAGCCGATGGCGCGTATGGCGTGCTCCTGCCCGGCGGCCCACAAGCGATCCCACAGCGAGAGCGCCTTGGCACGCGGCACGAAGAGTTCGTAACCGAGGTCACCGGTGAAGCCGGTTCGGGAAATCGTCACCTCGCCATTCTCATGCGGGAAGGTGGCGATATCGAAGGGTTTCAGCCTTTCCGCGCCCGCAAAGCCAGCGTCGCGCAGTACGGCGTAACTGGTCGGACCCTGCAAAGCGAGGCCTGCGATTTCCTCTGTTTCCTCACGGATATCGACGGTGAAGCCGAAGGCGCTGTCGAGCAGCCAGGGGAGGTGGCGCTCCTGGCAGCACAGGCGGAATTCCTGCTCGCCAAGGCGGAAGAGCGTGCCGTCGTCCAGAACATGGCCATGGTCGTCGCACCAGGCGGTGTACTGCACGCGGTTGACGCCGAGTTTGCGCACGTCGCGCAGCGTCAGGCGGTTGAAGTAGCGTTCGGCATCCGGGCCGGTGATGCGGTATTTCACCATCGGCGATATGTCGAAGAGGGCGGCGGTGGAGCGGATGGCGAAATATTCGAGTTCGCTGTCGAACAGCGAATGCGGCGCCTTGTAGCCGGCCCAATTGTACCAGTCGTTGACCTCGCTCAGCGCCATCAGTCGGTCATGGAACGGCGTTTCAAGACGAGGCGCGAGGATATGGTCGCGGGCGGCGCGGCGCAGTTCGGCGGCGGATTTCGTCATGGCGTTCATGCTTTCGCTCCCGAAAGGATGTGGCGGGCCGCATTCCAGCCCGGCAGGCCGGAAATGCCGCCGCCCGGATGCGCGCCGGCGCTGGCGAGATACAGGCCCTCGATTGGCGTCGTGTAGCCGGAGGCGGCACTTGTCGGCCGGTTGATCAGCAACTGGTCGGCCTGCAATTCGCCATGATGCCAATGGCCACCGGGCAGATTGTACTCCGCCTCGATATCGACGGGCGTCATCAGGTTGGCTGCAACGACGGATTTGCCGATGCCGGGGGCGTGACGCTCCAAGGTTTCCAGGATGATCTTCAGGAATGCCGGCTTGCCGGCCTCCCATCCTGCCTTGAGGCGATAGGGGGCGTATTGGACGAGCGCGGAAAGCGTGCAGCCGCCCGCGGGCGCAAGCGACGGGTCGACAAGGCTCGGCAGCGTCAATTCCATCACCGGATCGGGAGAGAATTCGCCATATTTCGCGGGGTTGAAGGCGCGCTCGACCTGTTCCATCGACCGCACCAGCACGATGCGCCCGGTGCGGGCATCCACCGGCAGGCCCTCGAAGTTCGGAATGCGATCGAGTGCAAGGTCGAGCTTGGCGACATTGCCATAGCTGCGCACGTTCTTCACCGAGCGCACGAAGCCGGTGCCGCTTTCCGCGGGGTCGACGAGGTTGAGGAAGGTCGTCTGCGGATGGATCGCCGAGACGACGATCGGGGCGGTGATCTCCGTGCCGTCACGCGTGACGACGCCGCTCGTCCTGCCGCGATCGGCCAGGATGCGGCCGACGGGTGTGCCGCAGCGGACGGTGACGCCGGCTTTTTCCGCGGCGTGCACGAAGGCGGGCGCGACGCTTGCCATGCCGCCTGATGGCACGAACTGGCCGCCGATCTCGCCGGCGACGTCACCTGTCAGGCGATAGTAGAGGCCAAGGAGCGAGGTCGGTGAGCGGGGGCCGAGATGGATGCCAAGCGTTGCATCGAAGGCGAGCAGCCCTTTCAACCGGTCGTCGCTCAGATATTCGTCCGAAACGTCGGCGACGTTCATCAGCAGCATGCGCAGGAAATCGCGGCCTTCACTGCGTCCCTTGCGGATCAGCCCGAAGCCGGCGGCGGCGAAGGTGGAGAGATCGCCAAGCGAGATCGCGCCGATCTGCGGCGGCGGGCGGCGCAGGAAGCGCTTCAGGATGCCGGCCTGGAAGATGAGTTTTTTGCGCAGGGCTGCGAACGCTGCTTCCTCCTCGGCGGAGACACCGGCGATGCTCTCGCCGTAGGCGCCATGCAGCGTGATGGCCTTGCCGGAGCCATCGAGCACGGTCGTGGGCAGCAGCGTCCCGTCGCCGGTGAGGTCGAGGCCAATATCACGCGCGACGTCCGCATCGAGCCGGTTGACGAGATGCGCAAGGCCGGCGGAGCGGAAGCCGGGGGCAAATTCATGCCCGCGCGTCGCGCCGCCCGGAGCATTCGCCGCTTCCAGCACCAGCACTTTGCGGCCGCCCTTGGCGAGGCGGGTGGCGGCGGCGAGCCCGTTGTGGCCGGCGCCGATAACGATCGCATCAAATGACGTCATGGGCTTTGCTCATCTGTTCGGGGGTGCGCTTCAGGTCGCGCAGGATTTCGGCGGCGGCGTTGCGGCCGGGTGCGCCCATCACGCCCCCGCCCGGATGGGTAGAGGAGCCGCACATGTAGAGCCCGTGGATGGGGCTGCGATACTGGGCGTAGCCCGGCACCGGCCGGTTGAAGAGAAGCTGGTCGAAGGTGAGCTCACCCTGGAAGATGTTGCCCTCGGTGAGACCCACCTCATTTTCGATCTCGCGTGGCGTGCGCACTTCCATATGCACGATGCGGTCGCGGAAGCCGGGCGAATAGTCGGCGATCTGGCTGATGACGGTTTCGGCGAAGGCGTCGCGGTCGGCATCCGTCCAGTCGCGGCCCTCCACTTTCGGCGGGCAGTACTGCACGAAGCAGCTCATGAAATGTTTGCCGGGCGAGGCCATGGTCGGGTCGAGTGTCGTCGGGATCACCATGTCGAGGAACGGATCGGCCGACCATCGCCCGTCCTTCCAGTCGTCATAGGCGCGCTCCATACGCTCGATGGAATCGGTGAAGTGCATGTCGCCGCGCATGCAGGAAGAGCCTGCCGGCAGGGCCGGAAATTCCGGCAGGCTGTCGAGCGCGATGTTCACCTTGCCCGACGAGCCGCGCATCTTGAAGTGCTTGACCCGGTGGACGAATTCGCCGGGCAGGGCGTCCTCGTCGACGAGTTTCAGGAAGGTGCGCTTCACGTCGGCATTGGAGACGACGAGGTCGGCGCGGATCTCGTCTCCGTTCGCCAGCACGACACCGGTGGTGCGCCCGCCGCGGGTGAGGATTTTCGAGACTTCGGCATCGGTACGGATCGTGCCACCCACGGCCTCGAAGGAGCGGGCGAGCGCCTGCGTCACCGCGCCCATGCCGCCGCGCGCATAGCCCCAGGCGCCGACGGAGCCGTCCACTTCGCCCATGTAGTGATGGAGCAGGACGTAGGCCGTGCCCGGCGACATCGGGCCGAGCGCCGTGCCGATGATGCCGGAGAGCGCGAGATAGGCCTTGATGACGTCCGTCTCGAAATATTCGTCGAGATAATCGGAAATCGACATGGTCCAGAAGCGCAGCGTCTCGGCCATTTCGTGCGGGCTGAACTCGCCGAATTTCTTGGCGAGGTAGAGGAACTCCGAAATGTCGCGCGGGCGAAAACCGAACGGATCCGGCGCGGTGCGCATCAAGAGGGGCTGGATGAAGCGGCACTGGCGCGTCACGTCGCGGGCGTAGCGCTCGTAAGCCTCGGCGTCGCGCTTCGAATAGCGGGCGAATTCGCGGCGGTGGCTGTCGTGGTCGCGGTAGGAGGCGAGGTAGTCGCCATCGCGGGTGAAGACCGCGCCGCCCTCATAGGCGATGACCTGGAGGCCGTGTTTTGGCAGTTCGAGATCGCGCATGATCTCGGGCCTAAACAGCGAGCAGACATAGGAACAGTTGGAATAGAGGAAGCCGGGCGTCAACTCCCGGCTGGTCGCGGCACCCCCGACCCAGCCGTTCTTTTCCACCACCACGACCTTGAGGCCGGCGCGCTGCAAATAACACGCCGTGACCAGCCCGTTGTGGCCGCCACCGACGATCAGGGCATCGTACTTTTGCATTTTTGATGTCTCCCTTGTTTCTAAAAGCTGCATCAAAAGCAAAATGTTGTCCAGATATTCTGAATGATCATTCAGCAAGTATCTTGCAATCGCCTGATTATGCGCTAGAATTTCGACCTATGGACAAGCGCGCCGGTTCTGTGGCCGCTGGAGCAGGGATTGCCATGGTGGCAACAGACGGGGATGGTACGGCGTCAGAGCCGGAATATGACGAGGCGGCGATCCGTTTCCTCGGCGTGTTGTGGGGCGAGGGCTATCTTTCGCCCGGCGGGCCGGCAGAGGTCGATCGCGTGCTGGCGGGTGTCGATCTCAAGGGGCGACGCGTTCTCGATTTCGGCTGCGGCGCCGGCGGCATAACCCTCCATATTGCCAGGACTCAAGGGCCTGCGGAGATCGTCGGTTATGATGTCGAGCAGCCTGTCATCGAACGGGCGAGGGCGGCGGCGGTGACGCAGGGGCTTTCCTCCATCGTGCGTTTCGTTTCCAGTTCGCCGGGTAGTCTGCCGTTCGATGTTGATGAATTCGATGCCGTGTTCTCCAAGGATGCGATGATCCATGTGCCGGACAAGCAGGCGCTCTTTGCCGAACTCTTCCGCGTCCTGAAACCCGGCGGCGTCTTCGCTGCATCCGACTGGCTGATCGGCCATGACGGTGAGCCGAGCCCCGACATGAAGGACTACATCGCCGCCGAGGGACTGAGCTTCGGCATGGCCTCGTCGCGCCATTATCTGAGGGCCATGGCGACGGCGGGGTTCGTCGATTGCACCGCCGAGAGCCGCAACGGCTGGTATCGCGAGGTGGCGCGCGGTGAGTTGGCACGTCTGAAAGGTCCGCTCTATGACGAGGCTGTCGCAGCTGTCGGCGAGGCCTATGTCGAGAAGAATATCCGCACCTGGACCGCCATGCAGAAGGTTCTTGACAGCGGGGAGCATTGTCCCACTCATCTGCGCGCAAACAAGCCGGCCGCGGGAGAACGCCCGTGACCGTGCTCATGAAAAATCCCAAAGGCAAGGTGACGGTGAAGATGCGGGCAGGCGGGGCTGAACAGGGCTCGGGTGATGGCGAGAAGCGGGGCCGCAAGGCCTCCAAGGAAACGAGACGGCAGCAGCTCATCGAGGCGACAATCGATTCGCTCGCCAAGCGCGGTTATTCCGATACCACGCTGGCAGATGTGGCGGATGGTGCTGGCCTTTCCCGTGGCATCGTCAATTTCCATTTCGAGAGCAAGGAAAACCTGCTCGTCGCCACGCTGCAATTCATGTCGGAAGAGTATGGCGACCACTGGAATGCGGCGCTGGAAAAAGCCGGCCCAAGCGTGGCGAGCCGCATCTGGGCCGTCGTGCATGCCGATTTCGACCGCAAGATCTGCACCAAGCGCAAACTTGCCGCCTGGTGCGCCTTCTGGGGTGAGGCGAAGTCGCGCCCGACCTACCAGGCGCTGTGCGGTGCGCGCGACGTCAAATACCAGGAAACCGTGATCGCGCTCTGCGCCGAGCTGAAGGTGGAGGGCGGCTATGCCTATGAACCGGAGCCGATGGCGCTATCGCTCTGCGCCATGCTGGAGGGCCTGTGGCTTCGCCTGATGATGGGCGACGGCACCACGCGGGAGAAGGCGCTGGAGGCGGCAATCGCCTTCGTCGTCACGGTTTTCCCGAACCATCTGACTTTGCAAGGACCAAAACCACAATAGGGAACCCGAAAACGGGGAAGGAGCACGGCATGACGACAACAAACACGGCCAAGCGGTACACCACGACGGCATTGGCCGCCTTCCTCGCTCTCGGAACCGCACTCCCTGCCTTCGCCGCCGATACGCTCACCGTCTTCGACTGGTCCGGCTACGAGGACCCCGCTTTTCATCCCAAATATACGGAGAAACACAACGGTTCGCCGGATTTCTCGTTCTTCGGCGATGAAGAAGAAGCGTTCCAGAAACTACGGTCGGGCTTCAAGGCGGATATCGCGCATCCCTGCGCGCAGAGCATCGTGAAATGGCGTGAGGCCGGGTTGCTGGAGCCGCTGGATACGTCGAAGCTGACGTCGTGGAACGACATGCTGCCGAATTTCAAGACGATGAAGAACCTGATGACGTCGGAAGACGGCACGGCGTGGTTCCTTCCCTTCGAGTGGGGCAACACGGTGTTGACCTACCGCACGGATACGGTGAAGCCGGAAGAAATCGCCTCGCTCAAAGCCTTTGCCGATCCGAAGTTCAAGGACCGCGTGTCGATCGGTGACAATGTCGACGACGCCTATGCGCTGGCGGGCCTCGCCATCGGCCTCAAGGACCTGACGGCGATGACGGACGCGCAGTTCCAGGAGGCCTCGGCGTTTCTGCGCGAGGTGCACAAGAACGTACGGCTCTACTGGACGGACAACACGGATCTCAGCCAGGCGCTCGCCAGCGGCGAAGTCGATCTCGCCTGGGCCTGGAACGAGACGGCGACCACTTTGCAGGCGGAAAGCCAGCCGGTCGCCATCAAGAAGGACACGAAGGAGGGGCTTTCCACCTGGGTTTGCGGCTACTCGCGGCTCAAGGGTGCCGAAGGCAGCCCTGATCTTGCCTATGATTATCTGAACGCCGTCACGGACCCTGCCGTCGCCGCCTATATGGTCGAAAGCTGGGGGTATGGCCATTCCAATGCCAAGGGCATGGCTGTCGTCGACCCGAAGATCCTTGCCGCCAAGGGCTATGCGGATGTCGACTCATTCGTCGCCAACACGCTCTTCCAGGCGCCGATCCCGACGGAGTTGCGGCAGAAGATGATCGCCGAGTTCGAGAAGATCAAATCGGGCTATTGAGGACTTTTAAGCGCTTTTAAGCGCCCCCTGCCATAGATCGCCCGTCCGCTCCCGGAACGACCCGGGAGCGCTCTGCGTTGAGTCCGGTTCAATATCGCGTGAGGTATTGCGTCATGGACCCGAAACGCTGGAGCAAACCGATCACTTTCGAGACGCCGCATCTTGGCCAGTATAGAACGATCGTCAGCACGCAGGAGGCGGTGCGGGCGCTTGTGAATGACTGGCCTCTCCAGAAGGGACGGCAACTCAAGGCGGCACGAAAGACCTGCGCAGCCGTGCTCGAGGGCAGGAAGCCGCCCTCCGAGGCGCGCAACGCCTTCATCGCCGCAGCCGTCGAGGCTGACGTTTTCGTGCGCGAAAAGTAGGCTCTGGCGTTACACCCGCGAAACCGGCGGGTCCTCCGCCAGAAGCACGAAGGCATCGGGATCATAGGCGAGGCGGATTTCTGCGCCGACAGGCAGGTCGTCTGCGCCAAAATTGTTCGTCTCGACCATGGAGAGTGGCTGTTCCAGCCCGTCAATGCCGACTGTCAGGTGGGTGACCTCGCCGAAATAGGCACGGTTCTCGATGCGACCGGTGAGTTCGTGTGGCGCGCGATCGTCGTCCCACAGCAAGCACAGCCGCTCCGGGCGGATTCCGACGGTGACATGGCCGTTGGCGGTGGCAAAGCCCTGCGGCTTGACGAGATTGACGGCACCGAAGCGCGCGGCATCGACGGAGACGGTATCGGCCTGCTCGCCGAGCACTTTGGCCTTCAAAAAGTTCATGCCGCCGAGAAAGTCGGCGACCTTGCGGGTGCGTGGGCGCTGGTAGATTTCCTTGGGGCTGGCGATCTGGGCGATGCGGCCGCCGAACATGACGGCGATGCGGTCGGAAAGCGCCAAGGCCTCGTACTGGTCATGCGTGACGAGGATGAAGGTGATGCCAACCGCCTTTTGCAGGGTGCGCAGTTCCACCTGCATTTCCTCGCGCAGCTTCTTGTCGAGGGCGGAGAGGGGTTCGTCGAGCAGCAGCACCTTCGGGCGCATGACGAGGGCGCGGGCGAGGGCCACGCGCTGGCGCTGGCCGCCGGAGAGTTCGTGCGCCTTGCGCTGGCCGAGACCCGACAGGCGCACCATATCGAGCGCGTCACCGACGCGCTTCTTCTCGTCCTCCGGCGAAAGTTTTAGCCGTTTCAGGCCGTAGGCGACGTTTTCCCCTACGTCGAGATGCGGGAAGATGGCGTAGCTCTGGAACACCATGTTGGTCGGCCGCTTGTTCGGCGGCAGGGCCAGAGAGGGCACGCCGTCGATATAGATCTCGCCGGCCGTCGGCGTTTCGAAGCCGGCGATGGAGCGCAGAAGCGTGGTCTTGCCGCAACCGGAGGGGCCGAGCAGCGAGAAGAATTCGCCCTCTGCGATCGACAGCGACACGTCGTCGAGCGCCTTGTAGATGCCGTAGAACTTCGACACGTTTTCGATCTGGATCATCGCGCGGTCGGGCATGGATGGCTCCTAGGGCAGCATGAGCGCCATCTGCGTGCGGCGTTCAGCACGGCGACGCAGGATTTCGGCGAGGGTCAGCATGAGGATGGAGGCAACGAGCATGATGGTGCCGAGCGCCAGCACGCCGGGCAGTTTGGCGGCGAAGCGCAACTGGCCCCAGATGTAGACCGGCAACGTCGGCTCGGTGCCGGACAGGAAGAAGGCGAGGATGAACTCGTCGAGCGAAATGGTGAAGGTGACGAGCAGGCTGGAGACGATGGCGGGCGCCACCACCGGCAGCGTCACGCGCCGGAAGGTGCCGATGGCGGTTTCGCCGAGATCGTAGGAGGCTTCCTCCAGGCTGCGGTCGAAGCCCTCGAAGCCGGAGACCAGCACCGACATGGCATAGGGCACGCAGAACACCGTCTGGCCGAGAATGACGGTGAAGAGCGAGAGTTCGACACCCATTGCCAGCACGATCATCAAAAGCGAGACGGCGACGATGATCTCCGGCAGGAAGAGCGGCGCCATGATGAGGCCTGTCGCCGCGCGCTGGCCGCGAAAGCGGTAGCGCGTGATCGCGCGGGCGGCGCAGATGCCGAGGATGGTCGACAGCAGCGCGACCGAGATGCCGACGACGAGGCTGTTCCAGGCTGCCTCCATCATCACCGAATTGCCGGCGAGCGAGCCGTACCACTTGGTCGTGAAGCCGGCGAGCGGGAAGGTGGTGGTGGCCGCATTGTTGAAGGAGAAGACCGGCAGCAGCAGAATGGGTAGGTAGAGGAACAGGAAATAAACCGCGACATAGACCGGCAGCCAGGGAATGAAGCGAAGGCGCTGCGTGAGAAGGCTCATTTGATCCTCCGCACGGTGAACTTCAGGGCGAGAACCACGGCGGCCGCCACGAGCGACACGAGGATCATCGTCGTGACCGAAAGGGCCGCGCCCAGCGGCCAGTTCGCGCCCTTGCCGAACTGTGCCTGGATGGCGGTGGCGATCATCACGCCGTCCTTGTCGCCGACGAGGCGCGGCGTCACGTAGTCGCCGACCGTCGGGATCATCACGATCAGGAAGGCCGAGATGACGCCCGGCAGCGACAGCGGCAGCGTGATGCGGAAGAAGGCGCGGATGCGGCTATCGCCAAGATCGCGCGCCGCTTCGATCAATGTGCGGTCCACCTTCTGGAGCGACACATAGATCGGTAGGATGGCGAAGGCGGCCCAGCTGTGCACCAGCGTGATGACGACGGCATTGGAGTTGTAGAGCAGCGAGGTCACCGGCTTGTCGATGAGGCCCATCGAGATGAGACCGGTGTTCATGACGCCGCCATAGCCCAGGATGATCTTCCACGACATGACACGCAGAAGATAGCTGGTCCAGCAGGGCACGGTGACGAGGAAGAGCCAGAGGTTCTTGTGCACGCCGCCATGGAAGGAAATGAACCAGGCGACCGGATAGGAGAAGACGACGGTCACGACGCTGACGGTCAATGAGATCCAGAGCGAGCGGACGAAAAGGTCGCGGTAGATCGGCTCGGTGAGCGCCTGCCGGTAGTTTTCCAGCGTGAAGGTGCGGTCGATGTCGAGATAGTTTTGCGTCCAGAAACTGTAGGCGATGACGATGAGGACCGGGAGAAAGAGCAGCGCCAGCGCGTAGAGGAAGGTCGGCGATACCATGGCGAGGCCGCGGGCCTCTTCGCTCCGCATCCAGGCCCGGCGCCTGGAGGGGGAGGGTGCGTCGTCGATCCTCTCGAACGCCGTCGCCGTCATCGTGCGGAACTCCAGCCGCGACAACTCTCATAAAGCGTGAGCTTTCCCGTTTCCATGTACGCCTGCCTTTTCGGCTTGGTGTGTTCCCGAAACGAAACATGCGCCCAAATCCCCGTTGAAATCAAGCCCTGTTTCTGCAATATTGATTGAACGAACATTCAATATGATTGGGAAACTTAAATTCTTTCATATTGTTGTGCGCAGAATCTTTTCGCAAACACATGATGGAGAGGGATATGGCGGCAATTCTGAAGACGGCGAACGAGCAGGCTGACGAGGCGGTCGACGATCTCACCCGGCTTGCGGAGCGCCATCTGGTGCAGCCCTGGCCGGTCTCCGGCTCCATCGGCGCGGAGGCGCGCGGGCGCATCGAATCCGGTGAGGGCATCTATGTGACAGATGCCGCCGGCCGCAAGCTGATCGATGGTCCTGCCGGCATGTGGTGCGTCAATGCCGGCCACCGCAACAAGGAGCTGGCCGACGTCATGGCGTCGCAGGCCATGGAGCTTTCCTACAATTCGCCCTGGTATACGACGAACACGCCCTCTGCCGTGCTGTCGGCGCGCTTGGCGAAGCATGCGCCGGATGGTGTCGACCATGTCTTCTACACGACGGGCGGCTCTTCGGCGGTCGAGACGGCGCTGCGCTTCATGCAGTTCGCCAACAATGTAAAGGGCCGGCCGGAGAAGAAGCTGATCGTTTCCCGACAGGGCGGCTATCACGGCTCGACCTTTCTCTCGGCCTCGCTCAACGGCCGGCCGCGCGACCATGACTGGATGGACAGCGCGTCCGACCTCGTCGTGAAGCTTTCCTGCCCGAACCCTTTCCGCCGGCCTGAAGGCATGAGCGTCGAGGCTTTCTGCGATTTCCTCGTCGAGGAATTCCGGCAGGTCATAGAGGAGAGAGGCGCGGACAGGATCGGCGCCTTCATCGCCGAGCCCGTCATGGCTTCCGGCGGCGTCATCGTGCCGCCGCCCGGTTACCTGAAGCGCATGCACGCGCTCTGCCGCGCAAACGATATCCTGTTCATCGCCGACGAGGTGGTGACGGCCTTCGGGCGGCTCGGTCATGTCTTTGCTTCGAAGGATGTCTTCGACATCGAGCCGGACATGATCACCTTCGCCAAGGGCGTCACGTCGGGCTATTTCCCGCTCGGCGGCGTGATGATCGCCGGACGGCTTTTCGAGGAACTGCGCCGGTCGAACCATTCCGAAGCGATGTTCGCACACGGGCTCACCTACTCCAGCCACCCGGTCGGCTGCGCCGTGGCGCTGAAGAACCTCGATATTCTGGAGGGCGGGCTTTTGGAGCATACGCTGGCGATGTCGGACCACTTCCAGAAAAGCCTGAAGGCGCTGGAGGACCTGCCGCTGGTTGGCGAGGTGCGGGGTCTCGGGCTGATGGCCTGCGTCGAATGTGTCGCCGACCGCGCCAGCAACAATCCGCTGACACTCGACCTCGAAGTCGGCAAACGCATCGACAAACATTGCCAGGAACTCGGCCTCCTGGTGCGTCCGCTCATTAACATGTGCGTGATGTCGCCGCCGCTCACCATCTCGCTTTCGCAGATCGACGACATGACGGCGATCCTGCGCAAGGGCATTGAGCTCACCATGGACGATCTTGTCCGCGAGGGGCTCTGGAAGGGCTAAGCCCTTCTGTAGAAAGTACGTTTGGAGCGACCATTCCCCGGTCCAAACGGTTGAGGCCCGCGAAAGCGGGCCTCTTTTTTGTGCGCCGTTTCCACAGGGAGACCGGCCGACCCGCCGGCTCGGGCGCCGCAGCAAAGGCTTGCGCTCATGCGGCGCATGATGGCATTAGGGCTCCTTCTTCGGAGAATGGCACATGAGCAACGACACAACAGCAAGGCGGCCGTGGGCGCGACTGGTCCTTATCGCATCGCTTTTTGCGTGGGCGCCGTTTGCCGCCGCCACACCGGCCAAGGCCACGCCCGTTCTCGTCGTCGATGCCGACAGCCGCCAGGTGCTCTACCAGGAGGATGCCGGCGCGCCGTGGTATCCTGCCTCCACGACCAAGCTGATGACGGCGCTCGTCGTGTTCGAAGCGCTGAAAGCCGGTGAAGTGACCATGTCGACGCCGGTGGTGATGACCCGCAATGCCACAAAGCAGGCATTTCTCGAGTCGGGCCTGACCTTCGGGCGGACGATGACGCTCGAAGACGCGCTCTATGCCGTGATTACCGCATCGGCCAATGACGTCGCCGTAGCCCTTGCCGAAGCCGTGGCATCCAATGAGGCGTCCTTCGTTGTGCGGATGAACAGGACGGCGGCGCGTCTTGGCCTCACCGGCACCCACTATTCCAATCCGAACGGCCTGTTCGACAAGACGAACTATACGACCGCGCGGGATCTCGCGATCCTGGGCATGGAGGTCGACCGGGTGTTTCCCGGATACAGGCGCTTTTTCCAGGCCTCTTCCGTCACGATCGATGGCAAGGAGATCAAGTCCAACAATCTGCTCCTGACCCGGTTCAACGGCACGATCGGCATGAAGACGGGCTTCATCTGCGCCTCCGGGCGAAACATTGTCGGGCTGGCGACACGCAACGGACGGCGCATGATGGTGGTCATCCTGGGTGCGACGACGGAACGCGAGCGCAACGAGCGCTCTGCGCAATACCTGACGCAGGCATTCGATGGCCGCCTGCCCGCAGGCGCAGGGCTTGTCGAGGGCCTGCAGAACCAAACCGGTGTGGCGCCGGAAGACATGCGCATTCGTCTGTGCACCGACAAGAGTGCGGCCTATGAGGCGAGCCGCGATGCCCTTTACCCGATGGGTCTGCCGGGGCAGGAAAGCTATTTGAAGGACCGGGTAACCGAGCAGGTTCACACCATCGCCACCTGGCCCAGCGAGCATCTTGAGGATGTGCCCCTGCCGAAGTCCCGTCCTTCGTAAAACCTAGTCCGGGCTTTTCAGGCCGGCATTGGTTTCCGCCATCGCCTTTTCCTCCGGCGCGTCCTTCAGGGTCATCACCGGCAGCACCTTGCGCAGGTGGTCATGATGGGTGCGCACGCCGTATTCGAGGTCGGAGAGGTAGAAGCCGGCAAAGGCGTTTGATGTCATGGCCTCGTTCGACCAGACGGTGAGCTGTACGTCTTCGGCCTGCGTGTCGCGATCGATGCGGAAGGCGAGGTAGCGGGCGAGGCGATGTGCGCGATCCTCTTCCCGGTGGCGGTAGATGCCACCGCGCAGCATCGTCTTGCCGACAGCGACGGGAAATTCCTGATAGAATTGCACGGTCTCCGGCGTGACGGCGATGACGCAGTTCGGGAAGAGGCCGAAATAGATCCAGGCCTTGCGCAACTGTTCCGGCAGGTGCGGATTCTCTTGCGAGATCTTCACATAGTTGCGCACGCTCCAGCGGCGGCCGGCATGAGGATTGTAGGTCGCGAAAGAGCGGCAAAGACCATTGATGAAAGGCTCGTCATAGTAGGTGGAGCCGTAGAGGTCCTGCAAAGCCGGATGGGCCATGGCGACGTGATAGCCCTCGTTGTCGACGTCGCGCACCGACTTCCAGTTGACCGGTGTCTCCTGCGTCCAGATTTCACCAGCCGGCACCATGTCTTCAGAGCGGTAGTGGGAAAGCTCCTGCTCGAACGGTTTCATCAGCTCGGCGACGTAGGGCTGCGGGCCGGGCGCGAAGCGGACGAAGACAAAACCCTGCCAGATCTCGCATTCGAGCGATTTCAGCGCGAACTCGTTCTTGTCGAGCGGCGGGAAGCTTTTGGGGCGCGCGGCACCGCGCAGCGTGCCGTCGAGATTGTAGACCCAGCCGTGGAAGGGACAGACCAGCGCGTTGCGGCAGGTTCCCTTGTCGTCGGCGACGAGGCGGGAGCCGCGGTGGCGGCAGATGTTATGGAAAGCGCGGACCTCGCCGTCCTGCCCGCGCAGGATGAGCGCGCGTTCGCCGATGGCATCCATGGTGAGGTAATTGCCGGGCTCCGGAATATCGGAGACATGGCAGGCGATCTGCCAGTGTTCGCGAAAGACATGCTGCTTTTCGAGGTCCAGCAGGGCAGGGCTATGATAACACCAACCCGGAAGCCCGCTTCTGTCCCAGTCATTCGGAACGCTGATATCGCGGATCATCTCGTTCATGGTGCTCCCCTTATTTTGCTGAACGTTCATTCAATATAAGCACGATTTCCGTGCAAAAGGAATAGCTTGAGAAAACACTCCGCTTCGATAATGGGAAAACCCCGGTCGCAGCGCGGCCGGGGCAGGGCGGATATCCGATGGAAAATCGCGGCGGCGCCTGATCTTAACGGCAGATTTTCAAACGCTTAACGATGAGGTTGCCCCACCTGTCATAGCGCTTGATCTTCTTCCAGAAGCAGTGGCGGTGGTGGCCGTAGTAGTGGGTGACATAACCGCGGTGATGACCGCCCCAGCCGTGGTCGCCACCGAAGCCGAAGTAGAAGCCGCCGGCCTGCGACGGGGCTGCGAAGGATACCGCTGCGATGGTCGCGACAACGGCGGACATGAGGAATTTGCGCATTTCAGTCTCCTCTCTTCCAGTGAAGGGATGAACCATTTCATCCGTAGGTTCACTGTCGCATAAGGGACTGGGCGGCGCTGTTTCGGGTGGAACAGGCCTTTATCGGTCGAGTTCAGGATAGTAGCGGTCCATACTGCTCGGCCGCAGTTTCTCGCCGATCATGCAATCGGCGTCCGTACCGGCGGTGCGGATGACGCGGGCGGGCGGTTCGACGCCGGAGACCTCCAGGATCAGCTTGCGGCGGATGGCGATGGCGAAGTCCTCGGGCTCCTGCACCGGCAGCACGAAGGCGCCGGGACCGCCGATAACGCAGTTGGAGTAGTAATCGTCGAGCGAACCATAGGCGGCCGAGGGCCGGATCATGATGGCAAGCCCGTTGATGATGATGCCGAGTGCGGTCGCGGCATCCCGCGCCGGTGTCACCGGTGGGCCGAAATTGTTGGGGCCATCGCCGGAAACATCGATGACGCGGCGCATGCCGGAATAGCTGTTGGCATCGAACAGTTTTGCGCCATAGGCGATGGCCCCCGAGATCGACGTGCCGCGGCGCGTGGCGATCGGGCGCGCCTCCAGCCGTGCGGCGAAGGCATTGGCTTCCTCGGGGCTGGATATGATCTGCCAGGGCAGGTGCGAACTGTCCTGGATCGTGCCCGCCCATTCGAAATAGCTGATGGCGATACGGCCGGTCAGGCCCTCGCGTACAGCATTGACGAAATCGGGGTGCCGCAGTGCATCCACATAGCCGGCGCGCTGCACCTGCGCTTCTTCCAGATCCATGGATCCGGACACATCAACCGCCAGCACCAGTTCGACATCCACCTCCTCCGCGGAGGTAGCGGCGATCTCGACACCAGCCGTCAGGCTCATCAGCAAGGCAAGCGTCGTCAGCATGACCATCACCCATCCGTGCATATCCCATTCATTAGATGGTGCACGATGGACGGTTGGAAAGGGTACGTGCTCTTCAAAAATCGGTGATGGCCGGCGAATAGTGCGCGGGTCGCATCCGTTGCCTTATGACCCGCGACTGCGGGTGCCGAACAGGGCTTGCCGCTTGGAGCAGAGAACGGATCACATGGGTTTCAAGGATATTTTTGCCAGGTTTCGCAGCAGGATATCAGGCGCAGGCGCCGCACCGGCAACGCCACTCTCCCCGGAAGAGCAATTGGTCCGCGACTACGACCTCTACCTCATCGATCTGCATGACGAAATGCCGGCCCTCATTCCACAGCGTGATGCCATGCGCGCGGCTTGGCACAGGGGTGATTTCGAGGTCTACCACCAGGCTTTCGAGGCCGCGCGGGCAAGCGGCGTCATCGCGGACAACGGCAAGCCACTCTATTCGCTCGTCAAGGACTGGTTCCTCGAGCCTTTCATGGCGCTGCCGGATGATGAGGCGGCTGCGCCGGAGCATGAAGACATGCTGAAACCGTTCCGGGATTTCTTCCATCGCAGCCCCTCGGCCTTTTCCGCCGCCACCTATGCCGATGCCCTGCGCGTCACCGCCTTCGTGCGGCGCGGCACCGGCTGGGGGCGCGATGTGCGGGCCGACCAGTGGCAGGGCTATGAGGAATTGCTGAAGGAGGCCGACGACGTGCTCGACGGCCATGCCGATCCCGAGAATTTCAGCTGGCGGATCAGCGACTATCGACGCTCGGCCAACGAGGGCGATTTCGAAACATTCAAGGCGCGCTTCGAGCGGGCCTTGCTGCTCGACCGCTACAACATAGACCTTTGCCGCTCGCATGCCCGCATGATCATGCCGCGCTGGCTCGGCCGCGACGCACAGGATCTGGAAGACTTTGCGCGGCGTGCCGCGGAGCGGACGAAGGACCGTTTCGGCCTCGGCTTCTATGCACTGATCCAGCAGGCGAACACCGATGTCGGCGACCATGAACTTGCCGATACGCTGTGTGATCCCGATCTGGTGAAACGGGGCTTCGAGGACTTGCTCGCCCGCTTTCCCGCGCCGAGCGTGATGAACCTCTATGCCGACACGCTGGAATGGATGGGCGACACCGAAGCGCTCGCCGACCTGCTCGAAACCCGGTTCAGGGTGATGGTGCCGCAGATATGGTATGGCGAAACGCGCAGCGACCAGATGTCCTATCTCTTCGCCACGCTGCTCGAAGCGGCGGAGGTTCTGGAAGGGCGAAAGCCCGGCTAGCTACGTATCGAGCGTCCGGGCGCGCGACTTACGGCGTCGTCAATTGCCGGATCGCCATGTGCTTGTAGGCTTCGACCAGCGCATCACCCTCCGGCCGCGCGACCGAGACGGCAAGGCGCATCGTCGCTTCGCCGAGATGCATGACGAGGAGGGCCGTTGCGTCGATCGTCTGCGGATCGCCGGCCGGCTGCAGTGCCTTCAACCGTTCGGCAAGCAGCGTGCCGTTGCGACGGCTTTCCTCCACCTCCATGACGCGCAGCGCACCGTCCGCCTGCACGGCGGACCAGATGTCGCGGATGACGGGTTCGCCAAGGAAGATCGCGTAATAGGTGTCGATCAGCGCGCCGAAGGCGGTGGCGAGATCGTCCATGCTGGTCACGGTGGCGAGACCTTCGGCGATGCAGGCGCGGCTGTCCTCGTTGCAGCGCTCGGCCAGCGCTCGCACCACGGCGCTCTTGTCCGGAAAATACTGGTAGAGCGAGCCGATCGAGATGCCCGTGCGCTGGGCAAGCTCGCTCATGCGCAGCGCGTCGCTGCCCGTTTCGGCAATCATCCCCGTCGCATTGGCAAGGATGGCGTCCACCCGTTCGCGGCTGCGCTTCTGGCTCGGCGCGCGGCGCATCTGCGTGTCGTTCATCGCTTTCTCCACGGCCCATTCAAATCACGCTTGACAAATACGAGGATTCCTCACATTTTGCAAACATGAGTATTGCTCATATTTTGGAGGATGAACGGATGACACGCATTCTGGTTCTGGGTGGCGAGGGCAAGACGGGACGGCCGATCGCCGAGCGGCTGCGCGAAAAGGGGCATGAGGTGCGGATGGGGTCGCGTTCGGCGGCGATCCCGTTCGATTGGCGCGACGCCTCCGGCTGGTCGGCGGTACTGGAGGGCGTCGAGGCCGCCTACATCGCCTATCAGCCGGACCTCGCCGTACCTGGCTCGGACGACGACATTCGCCGGTTCTCTCGCCTGGCCGCGGAAGCGGGCGTCACGCGCCTCGTGCTGCTTTCGGGACGCGGCGAGGATGCCGCGGAAGTCAGCGAGGAGGCGATGAAGGAGGCCGGCATCGCCTGGACGGTGCTGCGCGGCAGCTGGTTCTTCCAGAATTTCAGCGAAGGCCTGTTTGCCGAGCCGATCCTTGCCGGCGAACTGGTCCTGCCCTCGGCGACGGTACGCGAACCCTTCATCGATACGCGCGACATCGCCGACGTTGCGGTGGCGGCGCTGACGGAGGAGGTGCATGCCGGCAAGACCTATGAATTGACCGGCCCGCGGCTGATGACCTTCCGCGAGGCGACGGCGGAATTTTCCGCGGCCGGCGGGCGCGCGGTGACCTATACGCCAGTCACGATCGACGCATATGCTGCCATGCTGCGCGAGGCTCAGATGCCGGAGGATGTCATCTGGCTCGTCACCTATCTGTTCGGCTCGGTGCTCGACGGCCGTAACGAGGCGCTTACCCATGACATCGAGCGCGTGCTCGGCCGACCGCCGCGCGATTTTGCGGATTTCGCCCGCGACGTGGCTGAAACCGGTTTCTGGAGGACCTGATCATGGCAAGCGCCTTTCCCATCCTGACCTTCCTCGCCATCCTTGCGACGGCGCTGAACGCCGGCCTGTTCTTCATCTTCTCCGTCTGCATCATGGCCGCCTTCGCGCGCCTGACGCCGGCGGAAGGGGCTGCGGCGATGAACGCCATCAATGTCGTCATCCAGAACCCCTGGTTCTTCTCGGCCTTCTTCGGCGGCGCGCTGCTGTCGCTGGTGCTGGCTGTCCTCGGTTTCATGCAGGGCGGGGCCGGCGGGCTGATGGCGGCGGCGGGCGGCCTCATCTTCCTCGTTGCTGTCATCGGCGTTACGATCGTCTTCAACGTGCCGCTTAACAATGCGTTGGCCGCGGCCCCCGCCGGCAGCTCCGAACAGGCGGCTCTCTGGCAGCGCTATCTCGATGTCTGGACGATGTGGAACCATGTGCGCACGCTTGGTTCGCTCGCCGCGGTCGGGCTTTTCGCGCTGGCCTTCCGCCAAGGGCTCTGAGGCGGGCTGGCGCTCCTCCGTCGGGCCTGCTAGCTCTTCTGTCAGACCAATGCCGGAGCCGACCTTGCAGGACATTACCGCCCTTTCCGCCCTTGCCCTTTCCGCCGCCATTGCCGAACGCCGGCTCGATTGCCGCAGCGTGATGGCGGCCTACCTTTCCCGCATCGAGGCGATCAATCCGCGCATCAACGCCATCGTCAGCCTCCGCCCCGCCGAAGACCTTCTGGCCGAGGCAGAGGCGGCCGACGGGGCGCTGGCGGCGGGGGAGTATCGCGGCTGGCTGCACGGCCTGCCGTTTGCGGTGAAGGATCTCTCCGAGGCCAAGGGCATCCTTTGCTCCTTCGGCTCGGCGAATTATGCGGATTTCGTGCCGGATTATGACGACATCCATGTCGAGCGCATCCGCGCGGCGGGCGCCATCATCATCGGCAAGACCAATGCGCCGGAAATGGGCCTCGGCTCGCACAGCTACAATCCGGTCTTCGGCGTTACCCGCAATCCCTACGATACGGGCAAGAGCGCTGGCGGCTCCTCCGGTGGTGCAGCGGCAGCGCTTGCGGCACGGCTGGTGCCGGTCGCCGATGGCAGCGACATGATGGGGTCGCTGCGCAATCCTGCCGGCTTCAACAATGTCGTCGGTTTCCGCCCGTCCTTCGGCCGCGTGCCATCGCTGGGTAACGAGCTTTTCCTCGGCCAACTCGCGGTGAACGGCCCGATTGGGCGCAGCGTCGCCGATGTCGCGGCACTGTTCGCCACGCAGGCGGGGCATGATCCGCGCGATCCGTTGTCGCTGACCGACGAAAGCCTTTCATTGAATGCGCATCGCGACCTTTCCGGCGCCCGTATCGGCTGGCTCGGCGATTTCGGCGGCTATCTGCCCTTCGAGCCTGGCGTGCTGGAGTTGTGCCGCGCCTCGCTCGACGTCTTCCGCCGGCTTGGCTGCACGGTCGAGGAGGTCGCGCCCGGCTTCGACATGGCGCGGCTGTGGCAGACCTGGCGCACGCTCCGCCATTTCCTCGTCGCCAACGGGCAGGCGGAGGACTATGCCGATCCGGCGCGGCGCGCACGCATGAAGCGGGAGATGATCTGGGAGGTCGAGAACGGTCAGCAGCTGTCCGCCAACGACGTCTATGCCGCCTCGCTGGCACGCAGCGACTGGCATCGCCATGTCGCCGGCCTCTTCGAGACTTACGATTTCCTCATCCTGCCGTCGGCGCAGGTCTTCCCCTTCGACGCGGAGCTGGACTGGCCGAAGGCCATCGACGGGCGGGCGATGGATACCTATCACCGCTGGATGGAAGTGGTGATCGGCCCGACGCTGGCGGGGCTTCCCGTCGCCGCTATGCCGGCCGGTTTCGGCGCGAATGGACTGCCGGCAGGCATCCAGATCATCGGCCGGGCGCGGGCTGACCGTGACGTGCTTGCAGCGGCGGCAAGCTACGAAAAGGCGACCGACTGGCTTGGCCAGCATCCCCAATTCTAGGGAGGCGGGGCGGTCCGACACGTCATTGCCGCATTCTCGTGACAGGCAGCCTTGCCGGATGTTGAGGACCTTCCGGCGGATTCCTTCAAAAACACGAGGCGCCGTTTAGGAATTGCTTACCATATTTCGTCATTCTTTGCTCGTTCGGCAGAGGTCCGGCGCAGGTCGCGCCGCTCGCCGCCAGCGTAACGGCTTTCGGAGCGTCATTTCCGCGGCCGCGTCGAGTAACGAGTTTCGGGTAACGAGTATCATGGCGTCTGTGTACGAGTCCGCGCGTTCCGCGTCCAAATCCCGTCGGGGTCGTTCCGGGGGTATCCTTCTCAGCGCATTGCTTGCCTGCGGCGTCATCGCCGGGTCCGCCTGGGCCGTCGTCTCCACGCTCGGCGCGATGCAGGATGCGGTGTCCTCGCTTTCGGAAGGCAAGAAGGCGATTGCCGCGTCCCTTCACGGCAAGTCCGTAGTCACCGACAGGAACCGTGCCGAGCGCACGGTGAAGATCGCAAAGTTCTCCCGGCTTTCGCAGCCTTCTGAAAGCGAACGCCGCCAGAAGCAGCTGACCGCCGAAGCGGTCCAGGTCGCGCACCAGCGCCGCATTTCCATCCAGTTGGCCTCAGCCGTCAAACGCGAGAAGGCCAAGGCGGCGCTCATCGAGGCGGCCGTTGCGCGCGCCGAGCGCTCCGTCGAGCAGGAAAAGGCGATCACCGGTCAGCCGACCATGGTGACGGCGCTGCTTCCCGACGAATCCGCCCGCAAGAATATCCAGCCCTTCGGCCTCGTCATGCAGAAGCCGGAGACCGACGAGGAGAGCATCCTCAGCGAAATTCCGTTGCCGGAAGCCAAGCCGGCGCTTGAGACCGTCACCATCGAGCGCAAGCCGGTGGAAGAAAAGCCGGTCGCCCGCACGCGGCGCGAAAAACAGGACGACAAGGAAGACGTCGCCATCGCGAAGCCGGAGCGCTCGCTGTTCAACGATTTCTTCAAGAGCAAGGGCAGCGCAACCGGCTGGCCGGGCAAGGGCACCCGGGTGGCGATCTATGACGTCTCCAACGCGACCGTCTACATGCCCGACGGCACGAAGCTGCGCGCCCATTCCGGCATCGGCAAGATGCGTGACAATCCGGACTACGAGCACGTCAAGATGACCGGCCCGACGCCGGCTGGCATCTACCGCCTGAAGATGCGCGAGCGGCGCTTCCATGGCGTCGAGGCGATCCGCATGACATCGATCGACGGCCGCGACCCGAAGAACCGCACGGGACTGCTGACGCACACCAACCTGCTGCGCGGTCAGAAGGGCTCGCACGGCTGCGTCGCCTTCCAGAACTACGAGCCGTTCCTCAATGCCTTCAAGCGTGGCCACATCACCATGATGGTCGTGGTACCGGAACTGCCGTCGTCGCGCACACGGCTCGCGGCGCTCTACCGCAAGGCGGGCGCCTGAGATTTACGGATATTTGTGATGAGACCGGCGCCGTGTGCGCCGGTTTTTTTATGCGCGCTCTTTCCAGCGCGCATTCATATGATTTTTTTCTGAATGTTACGCCGAACACCAGTTTGGTTTAGCAATTGCTAAGAATTTTCAGCCAATTCTAATAGGACTGCCGGATTGGCCGGCTCTGTGACTGTTTCCTGCTGGGGATGACACGTGACCGCTTTCGACTTTGGAATGGATGCCCGCGCCGTGCTTGCTGCGATGAAACGCTCTCAGGCGATCATCGAATTCGACCTGACGGGCAAAATCCTGCATGCCAACGAGAACTTCCTGCAAGCCGTCGGCTACCAGCTTTCGGAGATCGTCGGTCAGCATCACCGCATCTTCGTTGAACCGTCCGAGGCCAAATCGGCGGACTATGCCGCCTTCTGGGGCCGCCTTGCCGAGGGGCATTTCGACCGGCGCCAGTACAAGCGCATCGCCAAGGGCGGCCGCGAGATCTGGATCGAGGCATCCTACAATCCGGTCTTCCGCGGCAAGAAGCCCTACAAGGTGGTGAAGTTCGCGACCGATATCACCGCGGCGAAGCGGAAAGCGCTGGAGGACGAGGGCAAGCTCACGGCCCTTGGCCGCGCGCAGGCGGTTATCGAATTCTCGCCGAAGGGCGATATCCTGACGGCGAACCAGAACTTCCTGTCGGCGCTCGGCTACGACCTGTCCGAGATCGTCGGTCGCCACCATTCGCTGTTCTGCGCGCCGGACTATGTGGCGAGCGCGGAATACAAACATTTCTGGCAAAGGCTGGCCGAAGGCCACTTTGTTTCCGACCAGTTCACCCGCATCGCCAAAGGTGGTGGCAAGGTCCACATCCATGCTTCCTACAACCCGATCTTCGATGCCGACGGCAAGGTGTTCAAGGTGGTGAAGTTCGCCACCGACATGACGCAGCGGGTGCGGGCAATCGAGGAGATCGGTGCGGGCCTTGGGCGGCTTGCCGAATGCAATATCCGCATGACGATCGACAACCAGTTCGTGCCCGAATTCGAGCCGCTGCGCCGCGACTTCAACAACTCGATCAGCGCGTTCCAGGAAACCCTCTCGCAGGTGCTGGACCAGACGCATATGCAAAACCGCAGTGGCCAGGACATGCGCAAGGCTGCCGAGGACCTTTCCGAGCGTACCCGCCGGCAGGCTGTCGCCCTCGAAGAGACGGCTGCAGCATTGACGCAGGCGACCGTCGCCGTGCGCTCCTCGACCGATCGCACACGGGAAACCCGCAAGCTCGTGCAGGATGCCCGTGCCTCCGCCAACACCTCTGCCAATGTCGTGAACGACACGGTCAGCGCCATGCAGCGGATCGAGTCCGCCTCGAGCGAGATCAGCCAGATCATCGGCGTCATCGACGAAATCGCCTTCCAGACCAACCTCTTGGCACTCAATGCCGGCGTCGAGGCAGCGCGGGCAGGTGAGGCGGGGCGTGGCTTTGCCGTCGTGGCCCAGGAAGTGCGTGAACTCGCCCAGCGCTCGGCCAAGGCGGCCCGCGAGATCAAGACGCTGATCACCAATTCCAGCGCTGAGGTTCAGGATGGCGTGCGTCTTGTCGGCGAGACCGGCCGGGCGCTGCGTGAAATCGGAAGCTTCGTCGAAGAGATCGATCACAATGTCGATGCCATCGCGACCTCTGCCGCCGAACAGGCGAGCGGGCTGGAGGAAATCAGCGCGGCTGTGAGCGACGTGGACCGCATCACTCAGGAAAACGCCGCCATGGTGGAGCACACCACCTCCACCAGCCAGTCGCTTGCCGAAGGCGCGATAACGCTGAGCGAGCTGGTGAATCGCTTCCAGCTCAATCGCCGTGCCCTTCGCCGCGACGGAAGCGAAATCTGGACACCGGAAGAACGCACTGCCCGCCTCGGCGGCATGCGCAGGGCATCCTGATGTTCCGATGAAGGGGCCGCCAGGCGGTCCCGTCAGACCTTTTCGACAAAGCCGTCCAGCACGCGCTTCTGGCCGGCGCGGTCGAAATCGATCGTCAGCTTGTTGCCCTCGATCGCCGCCACATTGCCATTGCCGAACTTGGTGTGGAAAACACGGTCGCCGACGGTAAATTTCGACGGTTCGGTGGTGGTCGACTTCGCCACCAGTTCGCCGTCGATGGTGCGCGAGCGCGGCCCGGACTCACCATAGCCGATGCGCTCCACGGCATGTCCGGAGCGGGAACCCCAGTTATCTCGGGTCGCATCCGTGCGGTTCGTCTGGGCACGACGCCAGCCGGGCGTCGAATAGCTGTTCTGGAACGGCTCCTGCTTGTCGAAGCGCGACTGGCCGTAGCCGCCACGGCCGTAACCGCCATAGGATTGCTCGACCTCGGCCACTTCGACATGCGCTTCCGGCAATTCGTCGAGGAAACGCGACGGCAGGGTCGATTGCCAGAGGCCGTGGATGCGGCGGTTCGAGACGAACCAGATGTGGCAGCGCCGTTTGGCGCGGGTGATGCCGACATAGGCGAGGCGGCGTTCCTCCTCCAGGCCGGAGCGTCCGCCCTCGTCGAGCGCGCGCTGGTGCGGGAACAGGCCTTCCTCCCAGCCGGGCAGGAAGACGGTCTCGAATTCGAGACCCTTGGCCGAGTGCAGCGTCATGATCGAGACGGCATCGAGTTCGGCGTTCTGCTCGGCATCCATGACAAGCGACACGTGATCCAGGAAGCCGCGCAGCGACTCGAAGGCCTCCATCGAGCGGATGAGCTCTTTCAGGTTTTCAAGACGTCCCGGGGCTTCGGCAGACTTGTCCGCCTGCCACATGGCGGTGTAGCCGCTCTCGTCGAGAACCTGCTCGGCAAGCTCGGTATGCGGCATGGTTTCCAGCAGCGACTGCCAGCGGCGGAAATCGGTGACGACGTCGAAAAGCGCCTTGCGCGCCTTCGGCTTCAATTCGTCAGTCTCGATAATGTCGGCGGCGGCGGCCAGCATCGGGATATCGCGGGCGCGGGCATAGTCGTGCAGGTTGCGGATCGTCGTGTCGCCGAGGCCGCGCTTCGGCGTGTTGACGATGCGCTCGAAAGCCAGGTCGTCGGCTGGCTGGCTGACGAGGCGGAGATAGGCCATGGCATCACGGATTTCGAGCCGCTCATAGAAGCGCGGGCCGCCGATGACGCGGTAGTTCAGGCCGAGCGTGACGAAACGGTCTTCGAATTCGCGCATCTGGAAGGAGGCGCGCACGAGGATCGCCATGTCGTTGAGCTTGTGCTGCTTGCGCTGCAACTGCTCGATTTCCTCGCCGACGGCACGGGCTTCCTCTTCGGAATCCCAGGCGGCATGCACGACGACCTTGTCGTCGTCGGGATCGTGGCGGTCAGTGAAGAGCGTCTTGCCGAGACGGTCCTCGTTGTGCGCAATCAGGTGGCCGGCGGTGCCGAGAATGTGGGCGGTGGAGCGATAGTTGCGCTCCAGCTTGACGACTTTCGCGCCGGGAAAATCCTTCTCGAAGCGCAGAATGTTGTCCACTTCCGCCCCGCGCCAGCCATAGATCGACTGGTCGTCGTCGCCGACGCAGCAGACGTTCTGCGGCGTGCCCTTGGGGCGCTGCGCCAGGAGGCGCAGCCACATGTACTGGGCGGTGTTGGTGTCCTGGTATTCGTCGACGAGGATGTAGCGGAATTTCTGGTGATATTCGGCCAGCACGTCCGGATTGGCGCGGAACATGCGGATCGGATGCAGCAGCAGGTCGCCGAAGTCGCAGGCGTTCAGCGTCTTCAGGCGGTTCTGGTAGGCAATGTAGAGTTCGCGGCCCTTGCCGTTGGCGAAGGCACGGGCGTCACCCTCCGGGATCTGCGCCGGGTCGAGGCCCTTGTTCTTCCAGCCGTCGATCATGCCGGCGAACTGCTTTGCCGGCCAGCGCTTGTCGTCGATGCCTTCGGCCTGGAGGATCTGCTTGATCAGGCGCACCACGTCATCGGTGTCGAGGATCGAAAAGTCCGAGCGCAGGCCGACGAGTTCGGCATGGCGGCGCAGGAGCTTGACGCCGATGGAGTGGAAGGTACCGAGCCAGGGCATGCCCTCGACGGCGCCGCCGACGAGAAGCCCGATGCGTTCCTTCATCTCGCGCGCCGCCTTGTTGGTGAAGGTCACGGCAAGCAGCTGGCTGGGGAAGGCGCGGCCGGTGGCAAGGATATGGGCGATGCGCGTTGTCAGCACGCGCGTCTTGCCCGTGCCGGCGCCGGCGAGCACCAGAACGGGGCCGTCGACCGTTTCCACCGCCTCGCGCTGCTCGGGATTGAGGCCGGAAAGATAGTCCGGCGCCCGACCGGAATCCCGTGCTGCCATGGCGCGCGCAGCAATGCCGCCGCCGGCCGGTTTCGCCGGCGCTGCGGGTTTCTTGGCGAGTTGCGGGTCTTCGTCGAAGAAGGGAATGTCGTCGTAACCGCTGATCATGCGGTTCAATGTAGTGATTCGGGTTCGAAAGACCAGTTTTCTGTTCTGCTTTTATTCCCTACGGGGAAACGACAGCCGAAAGAATGTGGAAAGCGACGCCCGTTCAGGCCTTTGCGCGGTCGGCATCGAAGACATTGTCCACGGGCAGTTGAAGGGCCGTCGCAAGCTGGTTCGTCTTGCCGGCGAGCGAGACGATGGCGAGCAATTCGGCATATTGCGCATCCGTCATGCCCTTCGCCTTGGCGGCGGCAGTGTGGGAGTGAACGCAATAGCTGCAGCCATTCGTCACCGAAACGGCGATGTAGAGCATTTCCTTGACCAGCGGATCGAGCGTGGACGGCGTCGCCATCACGGCTTTCACCTCGGCCCAGGTGCGCTCCAGCAGGGCTGGATCAAAGGCGAGGTAGCGCCACATATTGTTGACGAAATCCGACTTGCGGGTGGTGCGGATGTCGTCGAACACCGCCTTGACGCGCGGATCGGCTTCGAGGTCTTCGGCGGGCTTGACGGTGCTCATGGTTTCTCCTGAAGGAAAGGCCGGCGGAAAATCCGCCGGCCGATGTCGTTTAGACCAGCGCGATGACGCGCGACGGGCCACCCGTGCCGCCCCGCACCTTCGGCGCGCCGACGATGAGTGTCGCGCCCTTGGCCGGAAGCTGGTCCAGATTGGCGGCAGCTTCAAGTCCCCAATGGCCGGAGGCAAGCCAGGCATAGTGCGTGGCGAAGTCCGGCGAGATGCCGTAGTCGAGCGACAGTGTATCGACGGCGATGCCGGCGGCGCTCGAATTTTCCGCCAGATACTGCACGGCTTCGACATGGAAGCCGGGGAAGTGCATCTTGCCCTCGGCGTCGGCATTGCGGAACTTGTCCGTGCCGAGATGTTTGCCCCAGCCGGAGAGGAGCGCCACGCAGGCCTTTTCCGGCAGGTCGCCGTTGGTGGCGATCCACGCCTTGATGTCGTCCGGCGTCAACTGTGCATCCGGGTTGGCATCGGCCTTCGCGCGGATGTCGATGACGGCGAGCGGCACGACGAGATCGGAGACCGGGATTTCGGCGACCGACTTGCCGTCTTCGGAAAAGTGCAGCGGCGCATCGAGATGCGTGCCGGTGTGCTCGTTGACGCGCAGTTCGAACAGATTGAACTTGTGTTCCTTGTAGTTGAACTTCTGCTCACGCCAGAACTGCTGCTGTCCGAAAAAGGTCGGAAACTCTTCGTAGAGTTCATGGGTGAGGTCCGTGGCATTCGTCGGTGCCTGAGCCAAAGCCGGGCTCAATGCACCGGAACTGGCAGCGGCAACGGTAGCAGCACCCGCGGCGGCAGCGCGGAAGAAGCTTCTTCTCGAAAGCATGCGGTTCTTGACGGATTCGATGACGCAGGCGTCACACATGGATTTTCCCCCTGTCGGTCAATGCGTTGATGAAAGAATACTGAAATAGGCTTGGCCACGCGGGCCGTGGAAAAAGTATCACAAGCGCAAGGATGGTCCAGTCACGACCATGCTCGCCAAAGGAGCGGGAAGAGAAGATTTCTCCACGTTTTCTTACATTTCGGTAACAGAGCGGCCCGCCAATCTTACATTTCGGTAATGATCCGATTCTTTCATTGCCGGTTCATTTCCAAAGCAGGATACTTGCTCTATGCCGCATCTCGACAGGTGTCGGTTCGCTTTCATCGGAGAGAGATTGCATGCGGGTTTGGAAACAGCTCCTCATAAGCCTTGGCGTCATTTCGGCCGGGGTTTTGCTCTGGGGCCGCTTCGTGCCTGGGGCAAACGACATGCTCGAGGCCGCCGGCCTGCCGAGCACGCTCGTTGCCGCGATCGCTCCTGCGAGCGAGGGGCAGGCGGACGGCGGACAGCAGGGCGGCCGGCGCGGCGGCTTCGGCGGCGGGCCGGTGCTCGTTGCCACGAAACCTGTCGCCATGGCCGTGGTCAATGACCGGCTCAATGCCATCGGCAACGGCGAGGCGATCCGCACCGTCACCGTGACGCCCTATGCGACCGGTAACCTGACGGACGTGCTGGTCAAATCCGGCGACCGGGTGGAGCAGGGGCAGGTCATCGCTCGTCTCGACAGCGACGAACAGCGCATCGCCGCCGACCAGGCGCGCGTGGCGCGTGAAAGCGCTGACCAGAAGCTCAAGCGTATCCAGAACCTCAAGTCCTCCATGAGTGTCGCGGAGTTGCAGGATGCCGAAACCGCGCTGAAGGCGGCTGAACTTGTGCTGCAGAATGCCGAACTGACGCTGCGCCGGCGCGATATCATTGCACCCTATGGCGGCGTGGTCGGCATTATCTCGGTCAATTCCGGCGATTATGTTACGACGTCGAGCCCGATTGCCGTCATTGATGACCGTTCGGAAATCCTCGTCGATTTCTGGGTGCCGGAGCGTTTTGCAACGAGCGTGCGTGTCGGCGGCGATATCACCGCGACGGCCGTGGCTCGGCCGGGCGAAACCTTCTCGGGCGAGGTGCAGGCGATCGACAACCGCATCGACCAGGAAAGCCGCACCCTCCGTGTGCGCGCCCGCATCGACAATCCCGAGGATGTGCTGCGCGCCGGGATGTCCTTCCAGGTCAACATGCTCTTCGCCGGCGATTTTTATCCGAGCGTCGATCCGCTCTCAGTGCAGTGGAGTTCGGATGGTTCCTACATATGGCGGGTAGCCGGCGAGAAGGTCGAGCGCGTGCCGGTCCATATCGTCCAGCGCAATCCCGACAAGGTTTTGGTGAAGGCAGCACTTGCCGAGGGTGATCAGGTCGTCACCGAAGGCGTGCAGACGCTGCGTCCCGGCGGCGCGGTGCGCACCGCCGAGCAGGACCGCCAGGCAACGTCCTCCGTGGCGGAGGGCTCGTAATGTCGGGGGACGCGAACGGGCTCGATACGTCCGGCAAGGCGGGGTTTACCGCACTCTTCATCCGTCGGCCGATTTTCGCGCTTGTGCTGAACACGTTGATCGTCGTCGCCGGCCTTGCCGCCTTCAACGGCGTGGAAATTCGCGAACTTCCCTCCGTCGATCAGCCGGTGATCAGCGTGTCCACCGAGTTCGAGGGCGCCTCGCCCGAGACGGTCGATCGCGAGTTGACGGACGTTGTCGAGGGTGCCGTCTCGCGCGTGCAAGGCATCAAGGACATTTCCTCGCAGTCGTCCTTCGGCCGCAGCCGCGTTACCCTGCAATTTTCCGATACGACTGACGTCAACCAGGCGGCGAATGACGTGCGCGATGCGCTCGGCCGCGTATCGAACCAGCTTCCGGACGGCGCCGAGGAGCCGCGCGTCGTCAAGGCGGATGCCGACAGCCAGCCGATCATGCGTCTCGCACTGACCTCCGATACCCAGTCGCTGGAAGACCTGACGCTGCTTGCCGAAAACGAGATCACCGACAGGCTCGCCTCCGTCGAGGGTGTCGCGGATGTCGTCGTCTATGGCGACCAGGAGAAGATTTTTCGCGTCGACGTCGACCAGTCGAAGTTGGCGGCGCGCGGCATTACAGTGGCGGACCTGCGCAATGCGCTGGCGACCGCCTCCTTCGACGTGCCCGCCGGCTCACTGAAGAGCCAGAGCCAGGATATCACTGTGCGGGCGACGGCAGACCTCACCAAGCCGGCCGACTTCGAAAACCTGATGATCAAGAACCGGGTGCGCCTCGGCGATATCGCGATGGTGACGCTGGGGCCGGACGAGGGCTCGACCGCGCTGCGTTCCAATGGGCGACAGGGCATCGGGCTCGGCATCATCCGTCAGGCGCAATCGAATACGCTGGATATTTCCACCGGCGTGAAGCAGATGGTGGCGCAGTTCGGCACCATCCTGCCGGAAGGCACCGAGATCAAGATCACCAGCGACGACGCCGTCTTCATCGAAGGCGCAATCCACGAAGTGGAGATCGCGCTGGTCGTCGCAGTGCTGATCGTGACGCTCGTCATCTACCTCTTCCTGCTCGACTGGCGGGCGACGCTGATCCCGACGATCAGCATGCCGATCGCGCTGATCGGTACGATCGCGGCGATCTACATGGCCGGCTTCTCCGTCAACATCCTGACGCTGCTGGCCATCGTCCTGGCGACCGGCCTTGTGGTGGACGACGCCATCGTGGTGCTGGAAAACATCGTGCGCCGGCGGGCGGAGGGGTTGAAGCCGCGCGCGGCGGCGATCCTCGGCACGCTGGAAGTGTTCTTTGCCGTGATTGCGACGACGGCGACACTGGCAGCCGTCTTTATTCCGCTCTCCTTCCTTCCGGGCCAGGCGGGACGGCTCTTCCGCGAGTTTGGCTTCGTGCTGGCTTTCGCCATTCTGCTGTCCTCGTTCGTGGCGCTGACATTGTGCCCGATGCTTGCCTCCCGCATGCTGACGAAGGACATGACGCACGAGCACACGGGCGTGCTTGCCCGCATCGGCGGCGCGGCCTCGCGCTTCTATCGCTCGACGCTGAGCGCTTGCCTCGGTGCGCCCTTCATCGTCTTCATCGTGGCGCTGCTCTTCACCGCGGCTGGCGCGACCTCCTTCTTCACCATCAAGTCCGAGCTGACGCCGAGCGAGGACCGGTCCATGGTGATGCTGCGCGTGAATGCGCCGCAGGGCGTGTCGCTCGAATACGCACAGGACCAGATGAAGCTGATCGAGAACAAGCTTCGTCCGCTCTACGACAGCGGGGAGATCGTCAACATCTTCTCGATTTCCGGGCAGGGTGGGTCTTCGAACAGCGGCTTCATGGTGCTGACGCTGGCACCCTGGAGCGAGCGCGAGCGCGCGCAGCAGCAGATCGTGCAGGATATCAACCAGGCGGTCGCGACAGTGCCTTCGGTGCGCACCTTCGCCATGCAGCCGAACAGTCTCGGCATCCGCGGCGCCGGCAACGGCCTCCAGGTCGCGCTCGTCGGCAACGACTATACCAAGCTCGGCAACGCCGCGGCCGAACTCGTGCGCAAGATCGAGGACAGCGGTCGCTTCCAGAACGTGCGCCTGAACTATGAGGCCAACCAGGCACAGCTCTCGGTGACGATCGACCGCGAACGTGCCGCCGACCTCGGCATCGACATTACCGGCCTGTCCACGGCCTTGCAGGCGATGCTGGAAGGCACGAGCGTCGTCGATATCTATGTCGAGGGGCAGGCCTATCCCGTCAAACTCTCCTCGACGACCCAGCCGATCAACGATCCGATGGATCTCGAAAACATCTTCCTGAAGACCGGCGATGGCAAGATCGTACCGATGTCCTCGATCGCCTCGCTGGAAGAGAAGGCCGTCGCGCCGCAGCTTTCGCGCGAGCAGCAATTGCGCGCCGTTTCGCTCTCGGCCGGTCTCAAGGATGGCCTTGCACTCGGCGATGCGCTTGCGATGGTGCAGGAGATGGCCGAGCCGCTGCTGCCGGAAGGCTCGCGCCTGATGCCGATGGCGGAAGCGGCGACGCTGCAGGAGAATTCGAGCGGCCTTGCCGTCACCTTCGGCTTCGCCCTCATCATCATCTTCCTCGTGCTGGCCGCGCAGTTCGAGAGCTTCGTCAGCGCCATCATCATCATGGTGACGGTGCCGCTCGGGCTTGCCTGCGCCGTCTTCGCAATGATCCTGACGGGCACGACGCTCAACATCTACAGCCAGATCGGGCTCGTCCTGCTCGTCGGCATCATGGCTAAGAACGGCATCCTGATCGTCGAATTTGCCAACCAGCTGCGCGACCGCGGACAGGATATCCGCAGTGCCATCGAAAACGCCTCGAACATCCGCCTGCGCCCGGTCATGATGACGATGATCGCCACCGTCGTCGGTGCCGTGCCGCTGGTGCTGGCAAGCGGCGCGGGTGCGGAGGCGCGTGTCTCGCTCGGCTGGGTGCTCGTCGGTGGCCTTGGCCTTGCGACGGTCGTCACGCTCTACCTGACACCCGTCGCCTATCTGGTGATCGCCCGCTTTACCAGCCCGCACGCCGACGAGGAACGGCGCCTTGCCGCCGAGTTGCAGCACGCCGAGACCCTTTCCAAGGGCGGCGACGGCGCCCTGCCGCAACCGGCGGAGTGACGGCCGGACAGTCGCGGCCGGAAATGCTGATGAGGATCGGATATTGCTGCTGGACAGCCGGGCGCCAATTTGCTGAGTAAACCCCACAGGCAGTGAGGGTATGACGATGGCATTGGCGGATATCAGGAGTGGCACGCGCAACGAGCAGGGCATTGCCGAGATATTGCCGCGTCTTGCCGAGCGTTTCGGCCAACGTTTCCAGACCGGCGAAGCGATCCGCGCCCAGCATGCGCACACCACGACCTATATCCCCGCCCAGCTTCCCGATGGTGTCGTGTTCGTCGAGACTGCCGAAGAGGTGAAGGCGATCGTCAGTCTCTGCGCGGAACTAAAGGTGCCGGTCATACCCTTCGGCACCGGCTCCTCGCTGGAGGGGCAGGTGAATGCGCCGCACGGCGGAATCTCCATCGATTTCAGCAATATGAAGCGCGTGCTGGAGGTGAACGCCGAGGATCTCGATTGCACGGTCGAGCCGGGCATCACCCGCGAGGAGCTGAATACCTATCTGCGCGATACCGGCCTGTTCTTCCCGATCGATCCGGGCGCCAATGCCTCGCTCGGCGGCATGACCTCGACACGGGCCTCCGGCACGAATGCCGTTCGCTACGGCACGATGAAGGACAACGTGCTGGCCGTGACCGCCGTGACGGCAACCGGCGAGGAAATCCGCACCGCCCGCCGTGCGCGAAAGTCGTCGGCGGGGTATGACCTGACACGCCTCTTCGTCGGTGCCGAGGGCACGCTCGGCGTCTTGACCTCTATCACGCTACGCCTCCAGGGCATTCCGTCTGTCATCGCTGGCGGCATTTGCGGCTTTCCGACCTTGAAGGACGCCTGCGATGCCGTGATCATGACGATCCAGCTCGGCATCCCCGTCGCGCGGATCGAGCTGGTCAACACCCTGCAGATCAAGGCCTGCAACGCCTATTCGGGCCTCACGCTGCCGGAGCAACCGACGTTGTTCGTGGAATTCCACGGCAATGAGGACAGTGTTCGCCTGCAGTCTGAGGAATTCGGCGCGATTGCCGGGGAATGCGGCGGTGGCGAATTTCAGTGGACTTCGGATGCCGAGGAGCGCGCGAAGCTCTGGAAGGCGCGGCACAATGTCTATTGGGCGGCCAAGGCGCTTCGGCCGGGTTACTCCGTCATCGCGACCGATGTCTGCGTGCCGATCTCCAGGCTCGCCGACTGCGTGGCGCAAACCGAGGCCGATATCGAGGAACATGGCCTGCTGGCGCCGATCGTCGGGCATGCGGGCGACGGCAACTTCCATGTCAGCCTCGTCTTCGATGACAAGGACCCCACCCATGTGGCCCAGGTCGAGGCCTTTGTCGGCCGGCTCAATGCCCGTGCGCTTGCCATGGACGGCACCTGCACCGGCGAACATGGTATAGGGCAGGGCAAACAATCCTTCCTGCCGGGCGAGCTTGGCGGCTCGGTTCTGCTCATGCAGCAGATCAAGCAGGCGCTCGATCCGGACAACATTCTGAACCCGGGCAAGATTTTTTCGACCCTCTAGCGGACGTTCGCGTTATCCTGACGGAACGAAACGGAATTCAAGGCAGGCTGCGTGCTTTCTAGGATCATGCTCTTCGTTGGCGGCTTGGTGGTCGTGGCGCTCTTTGCGGCGCTGCTTGCACCGCTTTTCGTCGACTGGACCAGCTTTCGGCAGGATTTCGAGCGCGAGGCGAGCCGCATCATGGGACGCCCCGTCACCGTGCACGGCAGCGTCGATGCGCGGCTCATCCCGTTTCCCTCGGTGACACTCAACGACGTGCGCGTCGGCGCGCCGGAAGAGGGCAAGCCGCTGGTCGAAATCGCGCGCTTTTCCATGGATGCGGAACTGGCGCCGTTTTTGTCCGGCGAGGCACTGATCTTCGACATGCGCATCGAAGGCCCCAAGGCGCGTATCAAACTCTTCCAGGACGGCACGCTCGACTGGGCGCGTGGTCGGAAATCCGATATTCCGGCCCGCACCGTCATCCTCGAAAATGTCGAGATCAGCGGCGGCGAGATCGAGTTCGTCGACGAACAGACCGGCCGCACGCGCCATGTCACCGGGCTTGATGCGCAGATTTCGGCCAAGTCGCTGGGCGGCCCGTGGCGCATCGATGGCCGAGCGGCGCTCGATGGCGAGAGCGGCGCGTTCCAGCTTTCGAGCGGGCAACTGGAGAACGGTGCCCTCTCGATGCGCGCCCGCGTGGTGCCCGACCGGCTTTCCTTCACCGCCGATCTCGACGGCGCGCTGAGGGTTGTCGATTTCCGCCCGCTCTATGACGGCGCCTTCACCCTGTCGGAAAAGCCGCGGCCGAAGGGCGAGGGGGCGCCTGAGCCGATCCGCGTCGCCGGCAAGTTCGAGCTCTCCAACGAACGCATCCGCATCCCCGAATACCGTCTGGAAGCCGGGCCGCGGGACGACCCCTATGTCGTCACCGGCGAGGCGACCCTTGATACCGGCCGCGCGCCGGAATTCCTGCTGATCGCCGATGGCCAGCAGATCGATGTCAGCCGCATCGGCAACAGCGGCGAGGCGGGCAAGACTGGCCGCAATCCGCAGGTCACCGTCCGCCAACGGCTTCAGGCGCTGCTCGCCATTGCCGCCGATATCCCGATCCCGCAGGTGCCGGGCCGCGCGAGCCTCTTCCTGCCCGCCGTGGTGGTGGGCGATACGACGGTGCGCGAAGTGCGTCTCGACGTGAAGCCGGACGGCGACGGCTGGAAAATCGACCGGGCGGATGCGCTTCTGCCCGGGCGCACCGCGCTTGAAGCAAAAGGGCGGCTGATGCTGCGGGAAAACCGCGGCTTCGTCGGCGATCTCCTGGTTGCCTCCAATCAGCCATCGGGACTTGCGACCTGGCTTGCCGGTTCCGTCGATCCTGAAATTCGCAAGCTGAAGACGGCCGGTTTCTCCGCCCAGGTGAACCTGACGGATGAGTTGCAGCGGTTTGAAAATCTCGAAATCGCGATTGGCGAGGCCTCGCTGCTGGGCCGACTGGAACGGGAATCCCGCGCGGACGCGTCGCCCACCCTGTCGCTCCAACTGCACGGCAACGAAGTCGAACTGGAATCCCTTCAGGCCCTGGTCGGCCTCGTCGCGGGCGATGCATCCGTTTCGACAGTGCTGGAGCACTCGATCGCGCTCGACATCAAGGCAGATCGTTTCAACGCCTTTGGTGAGGCCGCCTCGGGCGTCAATGCCGCCCTTACCGTCAAGGATGGCCTGCTGACGCTGAACCGGCTCATGGTCGCCTCGCTGGAGGGAGTGGAGCTTTCGGCAAGCGGTACGCTCGGGGGCACGCTTCTCGCGCCAAGCGCCGGGCTCGACATGACGGTGAAGGCGGCTGTGATGCGTCCGGTCGCGGACCTTCTGTCGCGGCATCTCCCGGCACATCCCGTGCTCAGCCGCTTTGTCGCCAATGCCGGCTACTACGACAATGCCGATCTCACGGTCCGGGCCGCCGTTTCCGGCGAAGACGGAGGCCCGGCGACCGTCACGGTGAATGGCCCCGTCAACGAGGGCCGCGTTGAACTGAAACTGTCGGCTGCGACGCTTGCCGATCTGCTGCGCGGCCGCAATTTCGAGCTGGACGGCAGCATCTTCAATCCGCAGTCCGTCGTGCTGGCCGGGCAAATCGGGCTCGATCCGCTGCCGTTCGATGCCGATCCGGATGCCAGCGTGACATTCCGGGCCGCGCAACCGGAAGCGGGGCCGGCTGATGTTTCGGCCGCCTTCAATGCCGGCAACACTTCGATTTCGGCGAAGGGCAAGGCGGCCCTGTCGGCGGAAAGTTTCCTGAGTGGTTCGCTGGCTCTTTCCGCCAAGAGCGATGATATCGAACCCTACCTGATGATGAACGCGATCGCCCTGCCGCAGGTGGGGGCTGGCCTGCCGCTGACCTTGCAGGCTGCCGTGGCCACCAGCGCCGAGGCCATCGCGATCAGCGATATTGTCGGCGAGGCCGACCGCAATGCCTTTTCGGGCGCGCTGACACTCGACCGAACCGCGGCGATGCTGAAAGGCACGGGCACGCTGCGCTTCGATACGGTCGACTTTCCGTTTCTCGCCGAAGCGGTGGCAGGTCCGGTGACGGATATGGTCGAGGGCGGCTTGAATCCTGCACCGCTTGTGCAGCCGCTCCAGGATACTGCGGACATGTCCATTGCCCTGGAGGCAGGATCCTTCTGGCCGGGCCTTTATGGCGCAGTGGGAGGTTTCAAGAGTAATCTCATCTGGAAGGGCGGTGAACTGACGCTGACCGACATGGCCGGTGACTGGCTGGGCGGAAAATTGTCCGGCCGGATCAAGGTCGCCAATGCGGAGGAAAACGGGCTGTTCGAGGCACGCGCCACGCTTTCCGGTGCCGATCTTTCGAAAATCGTCTGGGCCGGGCCGAAAGGCACGGTTGCCACGGGCAAGGCAGATGTGACGCTTGCCGTCGACGCATCCGGCAAGAGTGTGCGCGCCATGGTCGAAGGTGCGAGCGGTTCGGGCGAGGTGCAGGTCTCCGATCTTGTTGTGAACGGGCTGGATACCGGCGCGCTGCCCGCACTCCTGGCGGAAGCGGATCGCCTCGACGGCGATATCACGGCGGAGCGCGTGGCGGCTTTCGCATCCGATGTGATTTTGAAGGGCGAGGCGGCTTTGGGCGCGGTGCGCATTCCCTTTGCGCTTGCGGGCGGCAAGCTGCGCGTCCAGAGCGTAACCGGAGAGGATAGCCGCGCAGCGCTTGTCGGCGATGCGGATATCGATCTTGCCAATGATACGATGGTCGGAAAGCTGGCGGTCACCTACAAGGCCGGCGACGAGGCTCTTGCCGGCGCCGATCCCGAGGTCGCGCTCTCCTATCGCGGCCTTATCGAAGCGCCGGGTGTCGAACTCGATGTCCAGCCGCTTGCCAACTACCTGTCGCTTCGCCGTTTCGAAACGGAACGCCGGCGCGTGGAAACGCTCCAGGCCAATGTGCTCGAGAAGCAGCGGTTGCGGCGTGAAGCTGCCCTTTACCGCTCGCGGACGGAGGCGCGTGCAGCACTTGCCGAGGCCATGCGTCTTCAGACGGAAGAGGAAGAACGCCGCCGCGTCGAAGCGCGTAAACGGGCCGATGAGGAGCGCACGACCCGCGCGGCCGCGGAAGAGGCCGAACGCACCCGCCGCAAGGCGGCAGATGACGCCCGTCTTCTCCTGGAGGCACAGGAGCAGGCACGCCGCCTTGCCGAACAGCGTGCTGCCGAAGAGGCCAAAAGAGCGGAAGATGAGGCGACACGCCGCCGACTGCCGGTGTCGCCTGAAGACGGCGTCGAGCGCGGCGGCGAGTTATCACCGCTCGATAGCGGCCAGAACCTGAACTTCGACTCGCTGCCGGGCGTCAATTAAGCCGCGGCGTCGCCAGCCTGTCGCTTCAGCCAGTCCAGCACATGGAGGCGGAGCGCCGAGGAAAGGTTGCCGTCGACGCCGCGTGCGTCGTCGATTTCGCGAATGAGTGCTGCGACCGGGACGCCGCGTTCCTCGGCGATGGCCTTCAGCTCGTCATGGAAGGCGGGTTCGAGCGAAAAGCTCGTGCGATGGCCGTGCAGCGTGGTGGAGTATTTGCGGATCATGCCCATCTTTACGCGCTGATTCAGGGGATTGGCAGATCGAATCACAATTTTGCGACAAGGCTTTGAAAGTTCAGCCTTTATCCTCGTTGGGCCGCTCCAGGCGGGCCTGATCGAGGGTCTTTTGCGCCTTTTCATTCAGCGCGCGCGTCAGTGTCTTCTCCGCCTTGGTACGGCCGAAAGCGACGCGATTCTGCTCGGCCTGCGTCTCTTTTTCGGAGCGTGCCTTCTGCTTGCGGAACTGGCGGAGATTGACGACGTCGCCGCTCATCGCAAGGCTCAGTTCTTCTTGCGGAAGGAATCGAGCGAGACGACCGAACCGCCCTTGTTGTTGTCGTCGCCATCGGTCGGGGGCGTCGGCTCTTCGGTGGCGTCCTCGGTCTTTTCCGCGGCGGCCGGATAGGCCGTGATCTCGGCGGAATGTTCTTCCTCTTCCTCTACGGCTGGAACGTCGAACTCCAGTTCGAAGCTGACCGACGGGTCATAGAAACCGCGGATGGCATTGAACGGAATAACAAGCTTTTCCGGCGTGTCGGAGAAGGACAGGCCGATTTCGAACAGGCTTTCGGTGACCTTCAGGTCCCAGAACTGGTGCTGGACGACGATGGTCATCTGCTCGGCATATTTTGCCTTGAGGTGCTGCGAGATGCGCACGCCGGGGGCATTGGTCAGGAAGGTGATGAAAAAATGATGCTCGCCGGGGAGATGCCCCGTGACCGCGACTTCGGACAAGACCTTGCGAATGACGCTCCGCAGCGCGTCCTGGGCGAGAATGTCGTATCGAATGTGGTCTTGCGCCATCCGTTCCTGTCTTTCTTCCTGCCTTTGTATTCAGGCATTTCATTAGGGCATTTCTGCGAATCGCAAAATGCTCCATCCGTTGTTTCGACGCAATTGCGGCGGCGAAATCGCCATGCACTTTTGCCGGAATTGCTCCAGTCCCACGCCTTGCGACACGAGTCATCTGGCACAGCTATAGACCATTTCAAGGGATTGGAGAAGGTGAAGGCTTCTGTTGCCAGGTGCCTCCGAACCCCGCCTAAGAGTGCGACCCCTTAGGACTTGATTTGAAGTGTCACACCGCGATTAAGCAGCGAGACGAGCTTCCGCATAGTTGTCGTTTGCAACTACAAGTTTAGCCCGATAACGGCGGTACAATGCCGAGCAAAAAGTCGATCTTTACGCCCTTGTCGATCCTATTTCGCCCCCATCAAAAGCCGGTCGGTTGACCTGACCGGTTTTTGGTGGAGGCGCCGGGTACCGCCCCCGGGTCCAATGGGTTTATTACACCGCTCATTTATTGCCATAGCTGCCGAGGCAGCAACCTACATATAGGCATTACCGCCGCCCAAGAAAAGGACTTTGTGAAAGGAATTCGCAATTCGGTTCAGGCGGTTTCGGCAAGCGGTGGCGGCATGTCGCTCGTCCATTGCCCCTGGAATTCGGCCAGAGGCACGGGGCGGCCGAAATAGAACCCCTGGAACGCGGTGCAGCCGAAGGATTTCAGCAGCAGGAGCTGTTCCTTCGTCTCGATGCCCTCCGCGACCACGGAGAGTTCCAGCATGTTGGCGATATCGAAGATACTTTTCAGGAGAAGGCGGTTGCGCTTGTTGCCGGGGGCATCCTGCACGAAGGACCGGTCGATCTTGATCTCGTGGATCGGCAATTGGCGCAGGTGGCTGAGCGAGGAGTAGCCGGTGCCGAAATCATCGAGCGAGATGGTGATGCCGGCTGCACGCAGCGCCCGCATCTTCTCGACGATCGTAGCGACGTCCGTCGCCATCATGCTTTCGGTGAGTTCGAGCTTGAGCAGGGTCGGATCAAGCTCGAGCGTGCGGATGCGGTTCAGCACCGCATCGACGAAATTCGCCTCCATGAACTGGTCGACGCTGACATTGACCGCGATTTTCAGGCCGCGCGTGGCCTCTTCCTGTTGCCAGGCCGCGAGCGTCTTGCAGGCTTGCGTCAGCACCCAGTCGCCGATGCGTGGCATCAGCCCGGCCTGTTCTGCAATGGGGATGAATTCGGCGGGTGAGACGTAACCGCCACCCGGCCGCTTCCAGCGCAGCAGCACCTCCGCACCGGTCAACCCGCCGGTTTCGTCGACCTGCGGCTGGTAGAACAGCTCGAATTCGCGGTTGGTCAGCGCCGCCTTGATCTCCCGCACCTGATCGAGGTCCCGGGCGAACTCCCGCTGCATCGCATAGACACCGCCGCACAGCATGGCGACGGCGATGATGGTGTTCACCCACGAGCCGTAAAGCCGGAAGTGATCGGCGATCGGCTCGGCGAAGGGCAGGGCGGCATTCGTGCTGGCGAAGACCACGAAGGCGGCGAGGCACAGGCCGACGATGACGAGTTGCAAGGCAGAGCTCTCGCGCCGGTAATTGATGTAGCCGAGCAGTGCCAGAACGAGCAGGAAGAGGTGCGACACGCGCGGTGCCGCCTCACTCGGGACATCGAACAGCAGGCAGAAGACGACGGTTATGACGAAAAAGGAAATCTGCGAAAACAGCAGCGCTGCGGAAAACTGATGGCGGCGCGCCAGCAAGAAGCTGACGAACGCCACCGTCACCACGGCACCATCCATCACCACCAGCGACCAGGCCTGCATGAACGCAAAGACAATAGCCCAGCCCGCTGTCAGGGCGCCGACAGCAAGAGCGGCCATGCCATAGGCAAGCCGGAACCGGTGCGAGTAGTCTTCAGCCTGTTTCACACGCGATGACCGTCCGTTGTCGTCTGGCGCGTTGGCCAGCCGCATCGATAGACCACTACCGGACATTCCTTCAGAAAGTGCAAAAATGCCAGTCTCTTGAAACTACAGCGGGAGATTGTTGGCGAGGCGCAAAGCGTTACCATCGCACAGCTGGTGTTCATTCGCCCTTGACTTGCCATCTTTGCGGGAAAAACATGCGCCTGCGGCGGGTCCGGCATGATGGCGGAAGCCGAGTGATCGCAGAGGAGACAGCATGACCGACTATCTCGCAGATGTCCGCAAATATGACGGCGGTGCCGACGAGGCCATCGTCAAGAAGATCGTGAGCCATCTCGGCATAGCGCTGCGCAACCGCGACTCTTCGCTCGTCTCCTGCTCCGATCCCGAGGAACTGAACCGCGTGAAGGAAAAATGGTGCGCCAAGAAGTTCGGCGTTACGGGCGATGCTGCCGACAACGCGGTGGAAGCCGTTTGCAAGGCGATGGCCGACGATCGCACGAAATCGCGCGTCACCTTCTACTATCTCACCGCCAAGGAACTCGGAAAGCTGGGCGCGCTCGCCTGAGGAAATCCGGGACAACCCGATTTCACGCTTTGGCCGCCGCCGCTCTCGCCCTTATATATTGTGCTGGACAACGAATCGGCGGCGACCATGCAGCAATATCTCGATCTTCTCGCCCATGTGATGGAAAACGGCACCGACCGCGGTGATCGCACGGGCACGGGCACGCGCGGCGTCTTCGGCCACCAGATGCGCTTCGACCTTTCCGAAGGTTTTCCGGTGCTGACCACCAAGAAGCTGCACCTGCGCTCGATCATCCACGAACTCTTGTGGTTCCTGAAGGGCGATACGAACATCGCCTATCTGCACGAAAACGGCGTCAGCATCTGGGACGAATGGGCCGATGCCGAGGGCGAGCTTGGCCCGGTCTACGGCTACCAGTGGCGCTCCTGGCCGACCCACGACGGCCGGCACCTCGACCAGATCGTCGCCGTCCTCGACAGCATCAAACGCAATCCGAACTCCCGCCGTCATATCGTATCGGCGTGGAACCCGGCACTGGTCGACGAGATGGCACTGCCGCCATGCCACTGCCTGTTCCAGTTCTATGTGGCGAACGGCAAGCTTTCCTGCCAGCTCTACCAGCGTTCTGCCGACATCTTTCTGGGCGTGCCCTTCAACATCGCCTCCTATGCGCTGCTGACCATGATGGTGGCACAGGTGAGCGGGCTCCAGCCCGGCGATTTCGTGCACACGCTGGGTGACGCGCATATCTATGCCAACCATTTCGAGCAGGCGCGCACGCAGTTGACGCGCCGGCCGAAGCCGCTCCCCTTCATGAAGCTCAATCCGGAGGTGAAGGATCTTTTCTCCTTCAAATTCGAGGACTTCACCCTGATCGGCTATGAAGCCGATTCAACCATCAAGGCGCCGATCGCCGTCTGATTATCCAGGAAAGCCGAACCATGAGCGCAGCCAAGATCGTCCTCGTCGTGGCCGTGGCGAAGAACGGCGTCATCGGTCGTGACGGCGACCTGCCGTGGCGCCTGCCGTCGGATCTCAAGCGCTTCAAGCAGCTGACGCTTGGCAAGCCGGTTCTGATGGGTCGCAAGACATGGGCCTCGATCGGCAGGCCGCTGCCAGGGCGACCGAATATCGTCATTACCCGGGATGCCACATTCCTGGCGCCAGGCGCCGACGTTGTGCCGTCCTTGGAGGAGGGGCTTGCCGCAGCACGGCGCGAGGCTGAGAAGCTTGGTGTCGATGAAATCTGCGTCATCGGTGGTGGACAGATCTACGCGCAAGTCTTCGACGGGGCGGATGTTCTGCACGTCACGCATGTCGAAGCCGACGTGGATGGCGATACCCGGTTTCCGGAGATCGATCCGGCCATTTTCGAGAAGGCCGTGGAAGAGCCCATTCCCCAGGGCGAGAAGGACAGTCATGCCATGCGCTTCGTCACCTGGCGCCGGAAAACGGCCGCGTAAGCCATAAATCGTGTCGATCACGAACTATTTTGCCGCACAAGGGCGCTAGGCCTCGCGGATTTGTTGAAAGGTGCCCGGGGGATACCTATAACGGGTTCACCTTGCGTAGCGCGGCGAAACAATCCGCGACCTGTGCGGAAACAACGAATTGGAGCTTGTTCGCGTTTCTAAGAAATGTGGATAGGCTCCGTGGGGATTTGAAAGAAAGAGGTATTGATGCCCTGGAGCAATCAAAATGGCGGCGGCGGCCCTTGGGGCGGCGGCGGCGGTGGTGGAAACAATCAAGGACCCTGGGGCCAGGGACCGAACCGTCCCCGCGGTGGCGGCGGTGGTAGCGGCAACGGTGGCCCGCCCGACCTTGAGGAAATCATCCGGCGCGGCCAGAACCAGCTGAAGAACGTCATGCCCGGTGGCATCAATGGCGGCGTGGTGGTCATCGCGCTGCTGCTCGTCGGCGTCTTCTGGCTGATGAACGCGATCTACACGGTCCAGCCGGACGAGCGCGGCGTCGAACTGCGCTTCGGCAAGCCGAAGCAGGAAGTCTCCATGCCCGGCCTGCATTTCCACATGTGGCCGTTCGAGACCGTCGAACTCGTCAAGATCACCGAGCAGCAGCAGAATATCGGCCGTCGCGCGGCTGCGTCCGGTTCTTCCGACAATTCCAGCCTGATGCTGACCGGCGACCAGAACATCGTCAACGTGCAGTTCTCGGTGCTCTACACGGTCACCGACCCGCAATCCTATCTCTTCAACCTCGAATACCCGGCCGAAACGCTGCAGCAGGTCTCCGAAAGCGCCATGCGCGAAGTCGTTGGCCGCCGTCCGGCGCAGGACATCTTCCGCGATAACCGTCAGGCGATCGCCGAAGGCGTGAAGGCGACGATCCAGGCGACCATGGACGCCTATGGCGCCGGTATCTCCATCAACACCGTCGCCATCGAAGACGCAGCACCGCCGCGTGAAGTGGCCGATGCGTTCGACGAAGTGCAGCGTGCTGAGCAGGACGAAGACCGTTTCCTCGAGGAAGCCAACCAGTACGCCAACCAGAAGCTCGGTGGCGCTCGCGGTCAGGCCGCACAGGTTCGCGAAGAGGCAGCCGCCTACAAGGACCGTGTCGTCAAGGAAGCAGAAGGTGAAGCAGCACGCTTCCTGTCGATCTACGAACAGTACAAGGTCGCGCCCGACGTCACCCGTAAGCGTCTCTTCCTCGAAACGATGGAAGACGTGATGAAGAACTCGAAGAAGGTCATCATCGACGAGAAGCAGGGCGGACAGGGCGTCGTTCCTTTCCTGCCGCTCAATGAGCTCGGCCGTGCAACGACCCAGCAGCAGCAGAGCACGGGAGGCACTCAGTAATGGGCAACCGTATACCAGCCATTTTGATCGCCGTCGGCGTTCTCCTTTTCATCGTCTATTCCTCGGTCTTCGTCGTCAACGAGCGCCAGCAGGCGATCGTCATCCGCTTCGGCCAGATCCAGGACGTCAAGACCGAGCCGGGCCTGTACTTCAAGCTGCCCTTCGGCTTCATGGATGCCGACAGCGTGCAGTACATCCAGGATCAGGCCCTGCGCTTCGACCTCGACAACATCCGCGTCCAGGTCTCGGGCGGCAAGTTCTACGAGGTCGACGCGTTCGTGGTCTACAAGATCACCGACGCGCGTCGCTTCCGCGAAACCGTTTCGGGCGATCGGGCTTCGGCCGAAGCGCGTCTGAGCACGCGTCTCGACGCTGCTCTTCGTCGCGTCTACGGTCTGCGCGGCTTCGAATCCGCTCTGTCTGAAGAGCGCGCTTCGATGATGCGTGAAGTTCGCGGCGAACTGGCGAATGACGCATCGAACCTCGGCCTGACGATCTCCGACGTCCGTATCCGTCGTACGGATCTGACGCAGGAAGTCTCGCAACAGACCTTCGAGCGCATGAAGGCCGAACGCCTTGCCGAAGCCGAACTCATCCGCGCCCGCGGTAATGAAGCGGGCCAGCGCCGCCGCGCCATCGCCGACCGTCAGGTCGTCGAGTTCGTGGCTGCCGCGCAGCGTGATTCGGAAATCCTGCGAGGCGAGGGCGAAGGCGAGCGTAACCGCGTGTTCGGCGAGGCCTTCTCGCAGGATCCGGCCTTCTTCGACTTCTACCGGTCGATGAGCGCCTACCGGAACTCGATGACCTCGTCCGACACCACGCTGGTGCTGTCGCCGCAGTCGGAGTTCTTCCGCTACTTCGAGGATGCGACGGGCTCGAAGCCCGCAACCTCGGACGCAGCAACGGGAACGACGAACGGCACGGCAACGACGCCATCGACGGCAAACTGAGGCCGTGGCCGATTTCCTCACGGGAATCGCGTTCTTCATGATCATCGAGGGGCTGGTGTACGCACTGGCCCCTTCGGTTTTGAAGCGCATGGCGGAAATGCTGCCGAAGATTCCGGAAAGCCAGCTGCGCGTCTCGGGGCTGATTGCGGTCGCCCTCGGCGTGCTGATGGTGTGGTTCATTCGTAGCGCGTGAAAGCCGGCCTTGCGACCGGCGGCGAAGACGGGCAAGACTTCCGATCAAATCATCGTGGCGGACTGATTTTTGCCGTATCCAGGGCAAACACTCGTCACGAACTCCAGACGAAAGAGGATGCCGAACATGGCTTTGAAGACGAGGTCCAGCGCAGCCCATGCGGCACTCGCGCTCGCGGTGAGTTTTTCGCTGACCGCCGGGGGACCGTTTGCCGCGCCAGCGGTCGCACAGGTGCAGCCGGCGGGTCCTGATTCCGTAGCCGATCTCGCCGAGGGCCTGCTCGATGCCGTGGTGAACATCTCCACCTCGCAGAACGTCAAGAGCGACGACAAGGCGCCCGTTCCGCAGGTGCCGGAAGGCTCGCCCTTCCAGGATTTCTTCGACGAATTCTTCAAGGGCGATGGCGGCGAGGGTTCGAACCAGGGGCAGACGGTCAATTCGCTCGGCTCGGGCTTCGTCATCGATCCGTCCGGCTTCATCGCCACGAACAACCACGTCATCGAGGGCGCGGACGATATCGAGGTGAATTTCGCCAACGGCTCGAAGCTGAAGGCCAAGCTCGTCGGCACCGACCCGAAGACCGACCTTGCCCTCCTCAAGGTGGAACCGAAGGCGCCGCTGAAGGCCGTACCGTTCGGTGATTCCCGCACCATGCGCATCGGCGACTGGGTGATGGCGATCGGCAATCCGTTCGGCCTCGGCGGTTCGGTGACGGTCGGCATCATTTCCGCGCGCGGCCGCAACATCAATGCCGGCCCCTACGACAACTTCATCCAGACGGACGCTGCCATCAACCGCGGCAATTCCGGCGGCCCGCTATTCAACATGAAGGGCGAGGTCATCGGTATCAACACGGCGATCATCTCGCCGTCCGGCGGCTCGATCGGCATCGGCTTTTCCGTTCCGACGGAGCTGGCACAGAACATCTTCACGCAGCTGCGCGAATTCGGCGAGACGCGCCGCGGCTGGCTTGGCGTGCGCATCCAGCCGGTGACCGACGATATTTCCGAAAGCCTCGGTATGACGGAGGCCAAGGGGGCGCTTGTCGCCGGCATCATAAAGGGCGGCCCGGTGGACAACGGGTCGATCGAGACCGGCGACGTCATCATTCGATTCGACGGCAAGGATGTCGATGAAATGCGCGACCTGCCGCGTGTCGTTGCCGAAAGCCCGGTCGGCAAGGCCGTGGATGTCGTGCTGCTGCGCGACGGCAAGGAGATGACGGTCAAGGTTACGCTCGGCCGGCTCGAGGACGGCGAGGAGCAGGCGAACGCCGAGGACGCGGCGACGCAGGACGAGGGAACGAAGGAAGAGGGCACGGCGCCTGACACCGGCGCGCAGGCCGAGCCGGAGAAGGCCGACCTCGTTCTCGGCATGGGTATCGGCGACCTCGACGAGGACGCGCGCAAGACCTTCTCGATCGACGAAAGCGTCAAGGGTGTGGTCATCACCGAGGTCACGCCGGATTCGGCAGCGGCTGAGCGTGGCATCGTACCGGGTGACGTGATCGTCGAAATCGGCCAGGAAGCCGTCACGACGGCAGACGAGGTCAAGACCCGCATCACCAAGCTGAAGACGGAGGACCGCCGCAACGTCCTCATGATGATCGCCAACCGCACCGGCGCGCTGCGCTACATCACCGTGCGCATCGACTGACAAAAAAGGCGAGTCCCGTCAGGGGCTTGCTGGTATCTGTCGAGAGATTGAGTCAGACCGCTGGAGCGTTGCTTCAGCGGCCTTTTTGTATCACCGCTCAGGAAGAGATCGCAAAATCGGACTTGCGATAGCCCTGCAGGTAGAGCAGCGCCGTCAGGTCGCCATGGTCGATGCGGATCTTTGCTTCTGCGGCGACGGCGGGCTTGGCATGCAGCGCGACGCCGGCGCCGGAGACGTGCAGCATGCCGAGATCGTTTGCGCCGTCACCGACGGCCATGGCGTCTTCCGGCGAGATGCCGAGGCGCTCGGCAATTTCGATGAGGGCATCGACCTTCGCCTGCTTGCCGAGGATCGGTTCGGCCACTTCGCCGGTCAGTTTTCCGTCGGCATCGAGCAGCAGGTTGGCGCGGTTCTCGTCGAAGCCGAGGGTGGCGGCGATGCGGCTGGTAAATACTGTGAAGCCGCCGGAGACGAGCGCGGTGTAGTAGCCCTTGGCCTTCATGGTCGCGATCAGTTCACGCCCGCCGGGCGTCAGCGTGATGCGCTTTTCGATGACCTCGTCGATGACGGAGACGGGCAGGCCCTTCAGCAGCGCGACGCGTTCGCGCAAGGCGGGTTCGAAGGCGATCTCGCCGTTCATGGCGCGGGCGGTGATCGTTGCGACCTTGTCCTTGAGGCCGACCTCGGCCGCCAGCTCGTCGATGCATTCCTGGCCGATCATCGTCGAATCCATGTCGGCGATCAGAAGCTTCTTGCGCCGCGTCTCGGCCGCCTGGACAGCGACGTCGATCGGCTGGCCGCCGATTGCAGCGAGGATCGTATCGCGGGCCGCGTGGATATCGCTGCCATCCCGCAGGGCAATGTCACAGGCGATACCGTCGGCGAGCCAGTAGAGACCGGAGGCCTTGACCTGATCGGCAGCCTTTTCGGCAATGGCAGGCGTCAGAACAGGATTTGACGGATTGGCGACAAGCGTGGCAACGAAAGCCATGATGAGAAACCTTGATCGAATGCAGGATGCGATCCTGATAACGGGCCCGACGGCGAGCGGCAAGTCCGCGCTTGCCGTGCGACTGGCGGCTGAGCACGATGGCGTGGTGGTCAATGCCGACAGCATGCAGGTTTACGACACGCTGAATGTTCTCACCGCCCGCCCGCAGCCTGCAGATATGGGCGGTATCGAGCACCTGCTCTATGGACATGTGCCGGCTGGGGCGGCTTACTCCACCGGCGATTGGCTGCGCGAAGCGAGCGGCATCGTGGCGCAATTGCATGCGCGCGGCAAACTTCCCGTCTTCGTCGGCGGCACGGGCCTGTATTTTCGCGCACTGACGGGCGGGCTATCGGACATGCCGACCATTCCCGACGCGGTTCGGGAGCGGGTTCGCGCCAAGCTTGCCGCCGAGGGCGCCGAGGCCCTGCATCGGGAGCTTGCCGAGCGTGACCCCGAAATCGCCAATCGCCTGAAGCCGGGTGACGGCCAGCGCATCGTCCGCGCGCTCGAAGTGCTGGAGGCGACGGGACAGTCGATTGCCGCGTTCCAGACGGCGACCGGGCCAACCGTGATCGATCCCGCCCGGGCGCAAAAAATCGTGGTGCTGCCCGACCGCGCGGTGCTCGCTGCCCGCATCAACCGACGTTTCGCCGCGATGCTGAAATCCGGTGCGGTAGAGGAGGTGAAGGCGCTGCTCGCGCTCGATCTTTCCCCTGCCATGCCGGTGATGAAGGCGATCGGCGTGCCGCAGATAGCGGCGATGCTGGCAGGCGAGATGAGCGAGGCGTCCGTCATCGAGCGGAGCGCGGCCGCGACCCGCCAATATGCCAAGCGCCAGATGACCTGGTTCCGCAACCAGCTCGACGAGAGCTGGACGCGGGTCGATCCTCTGGCGTCTAGCGCCGGATGAGGCTGCTGAGCGGCTTCTTGAGGAGCTGGTCGCGTATCGACCCTTCGCGCCGCGGTTCCTGCTGCTCGCCGAAGGCGGGGGCAGGGCGCGTCGGCTGACGGTAAGGATCTGCGGGCTGGCGGTAAGGATCCGCAGCGGGCCGTTGCGGTTCGGATGTCAATTCGCGGCGAATGGACTCGAAGCGTTCCTGAGGCGACTGGTCGTAGGCACCTTGTGCACCGGGCAGCATGTCCGGCCGGTAGGGTTCCGGTGCAGACGGCTGTGGTGCCGGGATTGCTGCTGCCGCCGCCGCTGCCTGGAGCGTATCGATATAGTCTTCCTCGTCCTCGTAGGGCGCATCCTCGTAGCCGGTTGGCAATGAGCCGCTCTGGCCCTGGGCGCTGATGTAGGCGTTCTGGAAGCCGGAAATGTCCGGTCCGGAAATCGCGCGCATGCGCGAGACGATGGAGCGCAGGTCGACGTTTTGCGGCGTCTCGTCGTTGATCTTCACGCCTGTGCCGTTGGCCTTTGGCAGGCGGTTCGTCTCGACGCGCGAGAAGCGCATGCGCATCGGCACGGCAACGGCCTCGCCGAATGCGATGGCCTCGCCATTGCCGATCGACGAGATGAAGCTCGTGGTCGAGGACGACGAGTTTGGGATCGCCGAGCGGATGATTTCCTGGTCGTGGTCGTTGGCAAGACGCATCGCGAAGATTGTCGAGCACTGGGAGAGAATGGTCGGGTCGAGTTCGCCGGGGCGCTGGGTGATGATGCCGAGCGAAACGCCGTACTTGCGGCCTTCCTTGGCGATGCGGGCAATTGCCTGGCGTGTCGGCAAAAAACCGAGTTTCGGATCGGCCGGCACGTAACGGTGTGCTTCTTCGCAAACGACCAGCATGTGAACGGCGCCATTGCTCCAGAGCCCGATTTCGAAGGCCATGCGGCAGAGCACGGAGGCGACCGAATTGACGACTTCCGAAGGAATGCCGGCGAGTTGGAACGTCGTCACCGGCTTGCCGTCACCCGGAATGCGGAAGATGCGCGCGATCGTGTCGAGGATCGTGTCGGTAATGGTGTTCGAGGAGAACATGAAGTGGTAGCGCGGGTCGTTGATCGCCGACATGATCTTGACCTTGAGTGAGCGCAGGTGCGGCTTCTCCGCCCGGCCTTCGAGGCGCCCGATGCGTTCGTCGATCAAGGCGAGCAGGTCGGCGACGCGGAACGGCACCGGCGTGTCGGCCGTCACCGAACTCTTTTCGCTGGTGCGGCGCATCAGGCCGTTGTCGCTGGCGCCGCGGAAGGCGCGTTTGGCCTCAGGGATCAGGTCGCGCAGAATATCCATTTCTTCCGGGATCGGTGGGCGGCCGCGGAAGATCACCTCGGCCAGCTCTTCGAGGCGGAACAGCCAGAAGGGCAGGTCGAGCGTGTCCGTGTCGATGATGACCGAAAGGTCGCCGAAGGCGGAGGCGAATTCGTTGTGCGGGTCCAGGATCAGCACGCGCAGGCGCGGATCGGACTGGATGGCCTTGTGCAGGAGCAGGGTGACCGACGTCGATTTACCGACGCCCGTGGTGCCGACGATGGCGAAATGCTTCTCCAGCATGGAGGGCACATGGATCGTCGCATCGATGCTTTCATCCTGGGTCAGCTTGCCGATGGCCCAGACATCGCTCTTGCCGGTATCGTAGACCTTGGCGAGGTCCGAGGCGCGGATGCGGTGCGCAATGGCGCCGAGATGGGGGTAGTCGGTAATGCCGGCGGAGAATTCTTCGCGTCCGTCCGCGCTGACATGAACCTCGCCCAGAAGCTCGACTTCGATGCGGAAGACCGTGTCGTGATTTTCCACCCAGCTTTGCTGGTCGGTGGCCATGGAATAGACGAGGGCGACGATGCGGTTGCGGCCGACGGAAATCGAGATGAGCCGGCCGACGGACCACAGTTCCGTCATTGCCGTCTGACCGCCTTCGGCGACGGCGCTGATGGTGGCGTGCGAACCGTTGCAGGCGACGACTCGTCCCATCAGACGGTTGCCCGGAGCAACGTCGTCCCGGCGATCCTGTTCGCCCGCCACGATGGAACTTTGAAAATCACTGTTCAGCAAACACGGCACTCCTTGCCATCAAAGGAGAATTCTAGCCGCCGCCGCTTAATAAGACGTTTCGGGCTGGCGCGCTTCTGGATCGCGTTTTGCCGTATGCGCCGGATTTCGTGCCGTTTCGGTACGACTGGAAAAGCGTTGACGTGGATATACTTTGTGGCTAACACTTCGCCCCATGAAAAATCTGACGGCAAACATTCTTGTGGTGGGAACGCGCATGGGCAGGGTGGTGTAACCACCCGGCGAAAGCACCCATGCGCGGTAAGCAGGCTCCTCCAAGGGGCCTTTTTTTATGCCCAGAAATTCGATAATCACACCGGAAATACTAAAGAGACGGACGGGAATATCCGATGAGTGGAACAGAAAACCAGATGACGGGCGCCGAAATTGTCTTGCAGGCCCTGCGAGACAACGGCGTAGAGCATATCTTCGGCTATCCGGGCGGTGCCGTCCTGCCGATCTATGACGAGATCTTCCAGCAGGACGACATCGAGCACATCCTCGTGCGTCACGAGCAGGGCGCCGGCCACATGGCCGAAGGGTATGCCCGCTCCACCGGCAAGGTCGGCGTCATGCTGGTCACGTCGGGTCCGGGGGCGACCAATGCGGTCACGCCCTTGCAGGACGCCCTGATGGATTCCATCCCACTCGTCTGCCTCACCGGCCAGGTTCCGACCACGCTCATCGGATCGGATGCCTTCCAGGAGTGCGACACGGTCGGCATTACGCGCCCCTGCACCAAGCACAACTGGCTGGTCAAGGACGTCAACGATCTCGCCCGCATCATCCATGAGGCCTTCCGCGTCGCGCAGTCCGGCCGTCCAGGCCCGGTCGTCGTCGATATTCCGAAGGACGTGCAGTTTGCGACCGGCACCTATACGCCGCCGTCTGCCGCTCCTATCCAGAAGAGCTACCAGCCGAAGCTGCAGGGCGATGCCCGGCAGATCGAAGCCGCCGTTCAGCTGATGAAGACGGCCCGCCGTCCGATCATCTATTCCGGTGGCGGCGTCGTCAATTCCGGCCCGGAAGCCTCGCGCCTGCTGCGCGAACTGGTCGAGATCACCGGTTTCCCGATCACCTCCACCCTGATGGGCCTCGGTGCCTATCCGCACTCCGGCAAGAACTGGCTGGGTATGCTCGGCATGCACGGTTCCTACGAGGCGAACATGGCGATGCACGATTGCGACGTCATGGTCTGCATCGGCGCGCGTTTCGACGACCGTATCACCGGCCGCCTGAATGCGTTTTCGCCGAACTCGAAGAAGATCCATATCGATATCGATCCGTCCTCGATCAACAAGAACGTCCGCGTCGATATTCCGATCCTGGGCGATGTCGGCAACGTTCTCGAGGATATGGTTCGCCTGTGGCGCGCTGGCAGCAAGGATTATGACAGGGCGGTCCAGGCCGACTGGTGGACCTCGATCACCAAGTGGCGCGCACGCAATTCCTTTGCCTACAAGCAGAGCAATGACGTGATCATGCCGCAATACGCGATCCAGCGGCTCTACGAGCTGACCAAGGACCGTGACACCTACATCACGACGGAAGTCGGCCAGCACCAGATGTGGGCGGCACAGTTCTACGGTTTCGAGCAGCCGAACCGCTGGATGACCTCCGGCGGCCTCGGCACGATGGGTTACGGTTTCCCGGCGGCGATCGGCGTGCAGGTCGCGCACCGCGACAGCCTCGTCATCGACATTGCCGGCGACGCCTCGATCCAGATGTGCATCCAGGAGATGAGCTGTGCGGTTCAGTATAATCTGCCGGTCAAGATCTTCATCCTGAACAACCAGTACATGGGCATGGTGCGCCAGTGGCAGCAGTTGCTGCATGGCAACCGCCTGTCGAACTCCTACACGGAAGCAATGCCGGACTTCGTCAAGCTCGCGGACGCCTATGGCGGCGTCGGCATTGCCTGCGACAAGCCGGGTGATCTCGATGCTGCCATTCAGGAAATGATCGACGTCAAGCGTCCGGTCATCTTCGACTGCCGCGTGGCCAATCTGGCGAACTGCTTCCCGATGATCCCGTCCGGCAAGGCGCATAACGAAATGCTGCTGCCCGACGAGGCCACGGACGAAGCGGTTGCCAATGCGATCGACGCCAAGGGCCGCCAGCTCGTTTGATGAAGAGGAGAGCAATTCCAGCAAAAGTGCGTGAGCGGTTTTGCGGTTGGGATTGCGTGAGGAAAGAGAACGACAATGAACGCACACCTACAGCCTACGGGCTCCGCCTATTTCATCGCCAAGGAAACCCAGGTCGCGGAGAGCCACACGCTCTCCATCCTCGTGGACAACGAGCCGGGCGTGCTCGCCCGTGTCATCGGCCTGTTTTCCGGCCGCGGCTACAACATCGAGAGCCTCACGGTCTCCGAGACCGAGCATGAGGCACACCTGTCGCGCATCACCATCGTGACGCGCGGCACGCCGGGCGTGCTCGAGCAGATCAAGTCGCAGCTCGAGCGCATCGTGCCCGTGCACCGGGTCGTCGACCTGACGGTCCGCGCCAAGATCCTAGGACAGGAGCGCCCGATCGAGCGCGAAGTGGCACTGGTCAAGGTTACCGGCTCGGGCGAAATGCGCGCGGAAACGCTGCGCCTTGCCGATGCTTTCCATGCCAAGGTCGTCGATGCGACGGTCGATCACTTCATCTTCGAGATCACCGGCAAGTCGTCCAAGGTCGACCAGTTCGTGGCCGTCATGAAGCCGCTCGGTCTCTCCGAAGTGTGCCGGACGGGCATCGCCGCGATGAACCGCGGTCCGCAGGGCATGTAAGCCCTTCGAGGGATGAAATAACCAAGCTTTCGATGGAGCCTTCCGCCGGTGTGGAAGGCTCCATTTTCATTTCAGATCATTTCCAGAGGTTGCTTGCGGGTCGGCGGCGGGAAGGCTTCGTCCAGCAGGTTCATATCCTCGGATGTCAGGCGGATTTCTGCGGCGCGGTAATTTTCGCGCACGCGCTCCGGCGAGCCGGATTTCGGGATGGCGATGACGCCCGGTTTCGTCAGCAGGTAGGCGAGTGCGACCTGGGCCGAGCTTGCATGATGGATGCGGCCGATTTCTTCCAGCGTCGGATGCCCGACGAGGCGCCCTTCGTCGAGTGGCGAATAGGCCATGATCGGAATGCCCTGTACCTGGCTCCAGCGTAGCAGGTCGTATTCGATGCCGCGCCGGGCGAGGTTGTAGAGCACCTGATTGGCGATGGGGCGCGCCGGCTCCGCCACGTCGAGCAATTCCAGCATGTCGCTGCCATCGAAATTGGAAACGCCCCAGGCGCCGATCTTGCCCTGCGCCTTCAGCGTCTCGAATGCTTCGACGGTTTCGGCGAGTGGATGCTGGCCGCGCCAATGCAACAGGTAGAGTTCGATATGGTCGGTGCCGAGGCGCTTGAGGCTCGCCTCGCAGGCTGCGATCGTCCCGGTACGGCTGGCATTGTGGGGGAGGACCTTGCTGACGAGGAACACGCCTTCGCGGCGCCCCTTGATCGCTTCGCCTACCACGGTCTCCGCGCCGCCGTCAGCGTACATTTCCGCTGTGTCGACTACTGTCATGCCGAGGTCGAGCCCGGCGCGCAGGCTTGCGGCCTCGTCGGCCGCCGAAGCGCCGCTTTCGCCCATGTGCCAGGTGCCGAGACCCAGCGCCGGTATCTGCCGCCCGCCGGGAAGGGTGACTGCCGGTAGTTCCGCTTTCATGCTGCACTCCATTTTCAACCGTCATGCATCACAATGGGAATTGCATGCATGACAAGAATTGGCTGGTCGTTGCCAAGAGATGGCTTATCAATCGGAAAAAACAATCCGGATAACAAGAGCTACCATGCAGATTGAAATCTTTCTGGCGCTGCTGGTCTTCGCCTTCACCACGTCCATCACGCCGGGCCCGAACAACATGATGCTGTTTGCCTCGGGCGTGAATTTCGGTTTCGTGCGCACGATCCCGCATATGTGCGGCATCGGCGTCGGCTTCCTCGTGCTGCTGCTTGCCGTCGGTTTCGGTCTCGGCGCGCTGCTGGAGGCCGTACCGCTGGTCTATACGGTGCTGAAGTTCGCAGGCGGTGCCTATCTCCTGTGGATCGCTTGGAAGATCGGCACGTCGCGCACCCTCGGCGAGGGCAAGACGGGTGCGCAGCCGATGAGTTTTCTGGCGGCTGCCGCCTTCCAATGGGTCAACCCGAAGGCCTGGGTCATGGCCGTCTCCGCCATGGCGACCTATACGAATTCGGCGAACTATACGATGAGCGTGCTCATCGTCGGCAGTGCCTTCGCGATCGTCAATTTCCCGAGCGTCTCCACTTGGGCCGGCTTCGGCTCGGCCTTGCGCCAGTGGCTGTCCGATCCGGTGCGGCTGAAATGGTTCAACATCACGATGGCCCTGCTGCTCGTCGCCAGCCTTTGGCCGATGTTGCGCTAGAATCAGTCTGAGTCAGACTGATTCTCGATTGTCGGGTTCCACTTTTCCCTGACAAACTCTAGGCGCGGTCCGCCATGAAGCGGGCAAGCCATGGCCCGAGGATGGTTACGAGGATCAGCCGCGCCGTCTGGAGCGTCATGATGAAGGCGACGTCGACATTGCTTGATGCGGCGATGACGGCGATGGAATCAAGGCCGCCGGGGCTGGTCGCGAGATAGGCGGTCAGCGGATCGATGCCGAGGACGAGGATCAGCAACCCGGCGAGCAGGCCCGAGAATCCGATCAGCACGATGATCGAGGCGACCGTCGGCAGCAGGGCACGGCGGGCATGCATGAGGATGGCGCGCGTGAAGCCGAGGCCGATATTCCAGCCGAGCAAGGTGAAGGCGATGACCAGCAACCATTGCGGCAGCACGATTGTCACCGTGCCGGACGAGTTCAGCACCGCGGCGAGCGCGAAGGGCACCAGAAAGGCGCCGGCCGGCACGCGCAGCTTCTGGCCAAGAAGGCCGGCGAGGATGCCAATACCGAGCATGGCGACGAGGGGCAGCATCGGCACAGGCTCGAACCAGGCATGCGGCGGCACCGCCGCCCCGTCATGGCCGCCGAAATGGGCGACGAGGGTAGCGCAGGTCGCGACGAAGACGACGCGCAGATATTGCATGAAGGCGACGAGACGGGCGTCGGCGCCGTAGGCTTCGGCCATGATCATCATCGTTGAGGCTGCGCCGGCGGAAGAGCCCCAGATCGCCGTTGTGCCCGGCAGGACGCCGGTGCGCGCGATCATCCAGCCGGAGAGCGTGCTGACGCTGATCACCGAGATCACCACGAACAGCATCAGCAGCCAGTTTTCGGCGAAGGTGCCGAGAAAATCCTTGGAAATCATGGTGGCGATCATCAGCGCGAGCACGACCTGCACGCCGAAGAAGAAGATGCGCGGCAGGCGGATCGTCCCGCCACCGAGCGCCACGAAAATGCCGGCGATCATCGGCCCCATCAGGAGCGCTGCGGGGAAGCCGGCGACTTCGAGGGGCGCCGTCGTTGCGATGGAGAGACAGCCGACAAGGCACCATTGCAGCCAGGCCGGCAATCTGCCGGCGCCGGTTGGCGCGTTCTCGTTCGGGCTTGAAGAGGCGGGCGGCAAATCAGGGCTCCGGGCGGTAGTGCACTGCATACATCGTCGGGCCATCGGGGAACAGGGCCAAATCAGGGGAGGGCTGGTGTCGTGTCCGCCTGTGTACTCTCCACGCTGCCCCTTGCCTCTGCCGTGCGAATCCTGCCAAGTCCGGTCATGGAATTCGCACCCCAACAGGATGAAGCGCTAAAAGCCGTTGCCCAATGGCTGAAGGCCGGGCGGGACCCGTTGTTCCGGCTGTTCGGTTATGCCGGTACCGGCAAGACGACGCTTGCGCGCCATTTCGCCGAGAATGTCGATGGCGACGTCCTGTTTGCGGCCTTCACCGGCAAGGCGGCGCAGGTGCTGCGTTCGAAGGGTGCCTCGAACGCAAAAACTATCCATTCGCTGATCTACCGCCCGCGCGGCGAAGAGGAAGTGTCGGACGAGGAGACGGGGAAAACCTCGATCTCGCCGATGTTCTCCATCAATCGCCAGAGCCCGGTCGCCAAGGCCGCACTCGTCGTCGTCGACGAATGCTCGATGGTGGACGAGGCGCTTGGCAAGGACCTGATGAGTTTCGGTACGCCCATCCTCGTGCTTGGTGATCCCGGTCAGCTTCCCCCGGTTTCCGGTGGCGGTTACTTTACAAACCAGGACCCGGATTACCTTCTGACGGACATTCACCGGCAGGCGCGCGACAATCCGATCATCCATCTCGCCATGCAGGTGCGCGAAGGCAAGGATATCGGCTACGGCGATTACGGTGCAGCGCGTGTCATCGGGCGTAACGAGGTGGATCAGACGCTTGTGCTCGAGGCCGACCAAGTACTGGTCGGCACCAATCGCACGCGTCGGCGCTACAACCAGCGCCTGCGCGAGCTGAAGGGGTTTACCACCGAGTATCCGCAATCCGGCGACAAGCTGGTGTGCCTGCGCAACGATCCGGCCAAGGGCCTGCTCAACGGCTCGCTCTGGCAGGTGATGAGTTCGTCCAAGGAAACGGTGAAGCCCGGCATCAACCTGATGATCCGGCCGGAAGACGACGACATGGACCGCGGTGCGGCCAAGATCAAACTTCTCAAGGCCGCCTTCGAGAATCTCGAAGAGGAAATCCCGTGGTCGACGCGCAAGCGCTACGACGAGTTCGATTTCGGCTATGCGCTGACCGTGCACAAGGCGCAGGGTTCGCAGTGGAACAATGTCGTGCTGTTCGATGAAAGTTTTGCTTTCCGCGACACACGTGAACGCTGGCTTTACACTGCCATTACGCGCGCCGCGGAAACGCTCACCATCGTACGATAATCAGGACCCGCACGACGGACCGCTTATCAGGAAGCGGATTGAGGGGCCGGTCATCATGTCCGGCCGCATACGCCGGTCTTAATGACCGACGATCCCGAGCATGACCGCCTTTGCGACGGCCTGGAAACGGTTGTTGCTGTTGAACTTGGAGATGATGGTCTTTTCCATCACCTGCACTTCGCCGGGCTCGACTTCGAGCGCGCGCGCGATGCGGCTTGTCGGGTAGCCTTCCGCCATCAATGTGAGGCAGCGCAACTCGACCTGCGAGAAACTGCAATGCGGCGTGTTGTCGTTCGTTTCGATCTCGTGGGCGGCGCTGAAATCCAAAAGTTCGTTGATCTGCTGCATCTGGCGGCGGATCGTCGACTGCTGGGCAGCCAGCTCCCGCTTGCGTGCGGTCATGGCGGTGCGGAAGATGGTGTCGGCTTCATCCTGGCTGTCGGCTGCGGAAAGCTGATCCAGCAGTTCCTGGATCACCGCAACGGGCATGCCGGTCTCGCGGCAGGTGTTGACCACCGCCATCTGCTGGATCTCTTCCGGCCCATAGACGCGCATGGGGCCGACGCGGGCTGCCCGCAGCAGGCCCTTTTCCTCGTAGAAATGCAGGGTGCGGTGCGTCACGCCGAAGGCGTTCGCCATGTCCGCAATTGCAAGGCGCCCTTCCGGCAGGTTTTCCGGCAGCGGTGCCACGGGCAGGAAACGGATGGTCTTGCGTGCGCCGGTCCGGCCGTCCGCTTTCTTGGACTCATTGGTCATCATGAAAGCGGCCCGCCAAAAAGAAGAATGATCATGTGAATATCCCCGGTCACCGATGCAAAACCCGCTTCACCCTGAAGGCGGGAATCCGAATCGGTGGATAGTGCCCTGTCACTGTTCTATCGGCTGTGCAGACCGAAGGAACTGTATGCAATCGCGCGACGATTCTCGATCCGATTCTTGATTAAAATGTTCCGGATTTTGAACCAAGGCGGCACACACTACCGATCCGCCCAGGTTCATAAAGTAAACCGAAGGGGCGAGCGTGCCTATCGTTATATCTAGGGATGTATTTTCTGTGCCCGCGCGGCGTGTAGGGTTTAGCGCGTCACCACGGCGCCGGCCTCGTCATGCGCGGTCGCTTCTGCAAGCGCGGCAGGCGAATGCGCATCGCAAGTCACGTGCTGTCCGGCGCGGGGTGTGCCCGGGTGCGGCTCGGTGCGCGTGAGACATTGCATGATGCGGCTTGCCGTGCCGATCTGCATTGCGTGGCGATAGAGCGGGCCACTCGCCGAAAGCGTCCGGGCGGCAAAATTGACGGCTTCAAAGGCAATGCCGGCCTCGCTGCGAAGCTGTTCGCGGGAGAAGTGCCGTACATAGATCGTGGCGCCGGACTGTTCATGGATCAGCCGGGCGTAGATGCCGCGCCCATCAGCGCGGTTCTCGATGCGGATGGCATAGGACAGCGCGTGCAACGCATTCGACTTACGGGAATCAGTGAGATGCACCGTCCTGTGATAGCCGGCGGAATTTGCGATGGCGCGAGCGAAGGCGTTGCATTCACCGCCGGCCGGCCAGCATTGCTGGATATACAGGCTCGGCAGGGCTTGGGTCTGGCCGGCGAACCGGTTCTGGACCGATAGGACAAGCTGCGCCTTGGCGATCGCCGCATTGGTCGTCTCCGGATAGACCGAGGGCGCCAGGAAGAACAAGGGTAGCAATGAAAAGAGCGCGAGCGGCGAAGAGATCGGCGCAGGCAGCCACGACCGGCGCGGTACAGGTTTTTCGCGAGCCTGTTCGGGGCGTGGAGGCGGTCCCGCATCATCGGTCGCTGCCGGTTGGGCTGCGGTGAACGCGTATTCCGGGACATAGCTGCCCAGCGGAACGCGGATGCGCAGAGGATCAGATGCGCCCTCCGTCTCGTAATATAGATCCAGCAGCTTTCTCAGCTTGCCGGCCTGCACCCGGACAAGCGGATCGTTGCCGGCATCGAACCCCGGCGGGCGGCCGAAGACATCGATGCCGATGCTGTAGCCCTTCAGATGTGCCGCCTTGCCGGAAAGCTCACACTCGACGACATAGGAAAGGAATGATCGCAAGCGCTCGGAGCGGGCGAAGGTCTCGCTGGTGACGACGGCATGCAGGGCACGCCGCACGAGATCGCACGCCGGCCTGTCGGTCCTGCTCATGGTGTTGCCACAGAGGGGGCCATCGTCGCTGCCTGATTTCCTTCCATTCCAGCAAGAGGTGCCACGGCGCAGCATCCCTAAAATTCACGGGAGTTTACCGGTGATTCTTGATCATGAGCAAGGGGCGGGGCGGGCTCGGCGGATAAATAGCGCGCAGGCATCGGGAAGCTGGCTCTCACGGCGATTGCCCTTGTGGAAACAACAGGCTAGACCTGTGTATAGCAAAAGGAGTGAGCTGCGTCATGCCTGCGAAACTGTCGGTCAATCTCAACGCCATCGCCATGCTGCGCAACCGCCGGGACCTGCCCTGGCCAAGCGTCACCGACCTTGGCCGGATCGCGCTCGAGGCCGGTGCCAGCGGGTTGACCGTGCATCCGCGGCCGGACCAGCGACATGTGCGTTTCAGCGACCTGGCACCGATCCGCATGCTGATCGACACGGAGTTTTCCAGCACCGAATTCAATATCGAAGGTTTCCCGGAAGAAAGCTTCATGCGCCTCGTCGAGGAGCATCGCCCCGAACAGGTGACGCTCGTGCCGGACGATCCGGCGCAGGCGACCTCCGATCATGGCTGGGATTTCCGCAAGAGCCACAACCTGCTCGGAAACGTCGTCGGCCGGCTGAAGAAGCTCGGCCTGCGCGTCTCGGTCTTCGCCGATGGTGAGCCGGACCGCGAGGCGCTGGCCATCGCAAAGGACATCGGCGCAGACCGGATCGAACTCTATACCGGTCCCTACGGCGGTTGCTACGACAATCCTGCCGAGGCAGCGCGCCTTGCCGATCTATTGGGCGAGACAGCCGACATTGCCCACGATCTTGGCCTTGACGTTAATGCCGGCCATGACCTGACGGTTGCCAACCTGCCGGCGCTTGTCGCGCGCATCCCGCGGCTTGCGGAAGTCTCGATCGGCCATGGTCTGACGTCGGATGCGCTGCAGTACGGCATGGCGGAGACGGTGCGCCGCTTCTGCCGCGCCTGCGGCCAGGACGTTTGACGGCACGGCGCCCCGAACGGAGCGCCGCGTCTTTTGCCTCAGCCCAGAAAGGCTGCCTTGTTGGCGGCAACGAAATCCTCGAACGCCGTCAGCGGGCGACCGGAGAGTGTTTCGGCATCGCCGGTGACCATGGCGATCTTGCCGTCCCGTGTGTTGGCGTCGAAGGAGACGATGGTCGGCACGAAGCCTTCCGGCAGGCCGGCGGCCTTCAGGCCCTCGGTCAACTGGGCATCCGTGACATGGACGACGGCGAGCGGCTTGCCGGTTGCGGCGGAAACGATCGCGGCGATCTCTTCGGCCGTGCGGCTCTTCGTGCCGGTCAGCGTGTAGGTCCTGCTCTCATTGCCGGCCTTCAGGACGGCGCCGGCGAGGGCGGCGGCGGTGTCGGCGCGCGTGATATGGGCGATCTTGCCTTCGCCGGTCGAGGTGTACCATGAGCCGGTTGCAAGCGCGTGCGGCAGCGACATGAAGAGGTTTTCCGCATACCAGCCATCGCGCAGGATCGTATAGGGGATGCCGGTCGCCTTGATGGCTTCCTCGGTGCCGAGATGGTCCGGCGCGAAGGTGACGCGCGAATCGTCCGGCTGCGGCATGGACGTGTAGAGGATGTGCTTGGCGCTGGCTTTTTCCGCCGCGGCCACGGCGGCCTTGTGCTGGGCGAGGCGTTTTCCGGGCGCGTCGAGTGCGTCGGTTGAGATGATCAGCACCTTGCCGGCGCCGGCAAAGGCGGCATCGAGCGAGGCCGAGTCGTCGAAGTCGGCGGTGCGCACGGAGACGCCCTTGGCGGCATAGTCGGCGAGCTTGGTGGTGTCGCGCGTGGTGGCGATGAGGTTTTCCGGTGCAACTTTGCCGGAGGCGAGAAGCGTATCGAGGACGAGGCGGCCAAGCTGGCCGGAGGCGCCGGTAACGAGAACTGTGTCGGTCATGTCTTTACCTTTGTGTGGGGCCGTTCTGAGGGGCCTTTCGGGCAGGCGTGGCGGGGAGGCGCCGTCCATCCTGCTGGTTGGTCTCTTATCGAGACTTGCTCTTATCTGGTAATCTGGTAGAGCCTGTAAAGGAGGCAGTTTTTTCTGCGGTGGTTACCTGGAGGGAACCGGCTATGAACAAGATGGTCGAACGGGCCGAAGGCGAGCGGGTGTTGATGATCGACGGTGTTGCCATGTCGATGGACGATTGTCCCGTGCGCGACGTGCTGAACAGCGTCGGCGGGAAGTGGACTTCGCTGATGATCCTCGGCCTTGCCGACGGACCGCGCCGTTTCTCGCAGCTGCGCCGCTTCATCCCGGATATTTCGCAGCGCATGCTGACACAGACCCTACGCGACCTGCAGCGCGATGGCTATATCACGCGCACCGTCTATCCAACCCAGCCGCCGAGCGTGGAATACCGGCTGACGCCGCTTGGCCAATCCTTCCTTGCACTCCTGCGCTCCCTGGTGCACTGGTCTACCGAAAACCACGCTGCGATCCGGGCTGCCCGGTCGGTCTACGACGCAGAAGCGCACTGACAATCCGGCCTCCTGGCCGTTTCGGGGAAGGGCATGAAGCCACTGGATATCGGCATTGCCGGCGCGGGGCCTGCGGGGCTTGCTGCAGCATTGTTTCTTGCACGCGCCGGTCATCGGGTGGAGCTCATTGAGCGTTTCGACTGTCCATCGCCGGTCGGCTCCGGCCTGCTGATGCAGCCGACGGGGCTGACGGTGCTCGATGCGCTCGGTCTTTCCCCGACGATCCACGCCCTCGGCAACCGCATCGACCGGCTGCATGGTGCGGACGCGCGCAGTGGCCGCACCGTTCTCGATGTGCGCTACGACGCGCTGGCCGGCGGCCGTTACGGGCTGGCGGTGCATCGCGCGGCGCTGTTTTCGACGCTGCATGATGCCGTGGTGGTGGAAGGATTGCCGATCCGTACCGGCATTACGCTGGCAAAAGCCGAAACCCGGCAGGCCCGCACGGCACTGCACGACCCGGACGGCGAGATCGTCGGCGACTATGATCTTGTGATCGACGCGACCGGCGCGCGCTCGCAGCTCGTCGCGGCCTCCGTCGTCGCACCGAAGGTGACGGAACTGCCCTGGGGCGCCTTCTGGGCGACGCTGGATTGCGACGGCATTGCGCATGACGACCGGGCGCTCGCCCAGCGGTATGATGCCGCGAAAGTCATGATCGGCATCTTGCCGGTTGGCCGGGCGCATCCGGGCGAGGGCCGCAAGGCCGCCTTCTTCTGGAGCCTCAAGACGGCGGATGCCGACGCCGTGAAGCGCGCCGGGCTTGCGCAATGGAAGGCCGGCATCACCAGCCATTGGCCGGAGACGGCGCCTTTTCTCGCGCAGATTTCGGATTGGGACCAGTTGACGCTCGCCCGCTATGCCCATCGTACCACCTTGCCGCCCTATGCGGACGGCATAGCCTTCATCGGTGACAGCGCCCATTCCACCAGCCCGCAGCTTGGGCAGGGGGCGAACATGGCGCTGCTCGACGCGGCGACGCTGGCGCATGCGCTTTCGTCGGCGGCCACCGTGGAGGAGGCGCTTGCCGCCTACGCCGCGGCCCGCCGCCGTCACGTCCAGCTGTTCCAGCTGCTGTCCTATGTCTTCACACCGTTCTACCAGTCCGATTCCCGAGCGATCGCCTGGCTGCGCGACCGGCTGGTGGCGACCGTCGCGAAAATCCCACCGGCCCCGCAGATCCTCGCCGCCATCGTTTCCGGCACGCTTGCCGATCCCTTCACGCCGGCTGGGCTTCAGGAATGCCGCTGGCTGGAGACTGTGCTTCGAGAGGCCTGACCGGCGCCTGCCAGCCGTCGAGGTCGAGCGCCCAGATCTGGCCGACGAGATCCTGGCCGAAGCTGTGATGCGCTTCTTCCTTCTCCAGCCTGAAGCCGGCGGACTGGTAGATGCGGCGCGCGGCTGTCAGGATGTCGTTCGTCCAGAGTTCCAGCCGCCCGTAGCCCGCCTCTTGCGCGAAGCGAATGCACTCCGTCACCAGCCGCGTGCCGAGACCGTGGCCCCGAGCGGCCGCATCGACATGCAGCAGGCGCAGCTTCGCGGTGCTCTTGCCGCCCTTCACCAGAAAGATGCTGCCGACGAGGTCGCCGTTCTGCTCGGCGATCCAGCAGCGTTCGCGGGAGGGATCGAAATTGCGCAGGAAGTTTGCACAGATTTCGGCGACGAGCGCCTCGTATTCCGTATTCCAGCCGTAGGTTTCGACATAGCTTTTCGCCTGGCTGGCGATCACCCGGCCCATGTCGCCGGCGCGGTGGTCGCGAAGAACGATCGGATCGCCGTTCTCGCCGCCGCCGAGCAGTCTCGTGGCCTTGCAGAGAGACGCGCCGAGGGCGAGGCGTTCCGCTTCGTCGAGCGGCGCAATGAGGGTGGAAATGCTCTCCCGGGAGCGGATTGCAAGATCCGCGGCGACCGCATGACCGCTTTCCGTGAGGCTGAGAAGCCGTCCGCGCCCATCCGCCGGGTCTTTTCGGGCATCGACCATGCCCTTGCCGGCAAAGGCTTTCAACATGCGGCTGAGATAGGCCGGGTCGAGAGACAGTTCTTCTGTGAGTTGCGATGCGGACGTGGAGCCGCGGGCCGCCAGTTCGTAGATGACGCGCGCTTCGGTCAACGTGTAGGGCGTGTCGAGATAGGCGCGGTCGAGCACGCCGATGCGATTGGTGTAGAAGCGGTTGAAGGCGCGGATGGTTTCAATCGTGTCCGCGCCACCATTTCCGGGAGGCATTGCAATCATGGTGATCTCCTTCGATCACCATGATTGCAATTTATTGGACTGAGTCAACTATTTTTAGGCAGCTTCGCTGACAGCCATCGGCCCTAGGGCGAAATCGACGGCGGCCTGGGCGTGGATGGCCGTCGAATCGAAGCCGGGCAGCGGCAGTGCATCCGGATCGAGCAGCAGGCAGATTTCCGTGCAGCCGAGGATGACGCAGTCGGCGCCTTCAGCGCGGGCAGCCTCGATAAGGGCGAGAACGCGGTCGCGGGAGCTCTCGAGCACCTTGCCCTGGCAGAGTTCGTTGAAGATGACGTCGTGGATCAGCGTGCGGCCGTCTTCATTCGGTACGATGACGTCGAGGCCGGCCGTCTTCATGCGATCGGCGTAGAAGCCGTGCTCCATCGTGTAGCGCGTGGCGAGGAGGAGGGGCCGGCGTTTGCCAGCCGCGAAAATTTCGCGTGCGGTCTCGTCGATGATGTTGAGCAACGGCGCCTTGACGACAGCCTGCACGGCGTCTGCAACGAGGTGCATGGTGTTGGTGCAGATCAGCACGCATTCAGCGCCGCTCTTTTCGAGGCCTGCGGCAACGTTGCCAAGGCGCTCGCCCGCGGCATCCCAGCGGCCGGCCTTCTGAAGGTCGACGATGGACTGGAAATCGACCGAATGCACCAGTATCTCCGCCGAATGAAGGCCGCCGAGCCGCGCGCGCACCGCTTCGTTGATCATGCGGTAATAGACCGCCGTGCTTTCGAAGCTCATGCCGCCGATAAGGCCGATCGTCTTCATGGTCGTTTCCCCGTTGATTGTTTCGATGACAACCAGAATGCCGTGAACACGGCGGTGATTGTTCGCAAAGTTTCGAGGATTTTTGCGATGTCGGGAGGATTTTTCTTGCTTGTCAGCGTTTATGCGCGCTTTTCTTGCGCATGGGCGAGGATTGAAAGGGAATCTCGGCGTGCTGGATGAACGAGACAGGAAATTGCTGGCGCTGCTCCAGGAGGATGCCGGTGCGCCCGTCGCCACGCTGGCGGACAAAGTCAATCTGTCGCTGTCTGCCTGCGCGCGCCGCATCCAGAGGCTGGAGGAAAGCGGATATATCGCCGGAAAGGTCGCGCTGCTCGACAGCAGGAAGATGGGCGTGCCGACGACGGTTTTTGCGCTCATCAAGACGGCGCATCACAGCGACGATTGGATCGAACTGTTTTCGCGCGCCATTGCAGACATTCCCGAGGTCGTCGAGGCGCACCGGCTGACGGGAAACTACGACTATATCCTGAAGATCGTGCTGCCGCGGGTCGAGCACTACGACGTGGTCTACAAGCGCATTGTGCGCAAGGTCGAGCTTTTCGACGTGTCCGCGTCCATCTCGATGGAGGTACTGAAAAGCGGGTCTCGCCTGCCGGTGGAGCACGCCGAGTAAAGGAATTCCCGCGAAAGCGGGCACAAAAAAGGCCGATCGAAACCGGCCTTTCTCGTTTTTTGCCGTAGGCGGCGGATCAGGCTGCGACGAGCTGATCGGCCGACATCTTGCCGGACTTGCGGTCGCGGATCAGCTCGAAGCTGACCTTCTGGCCTTCGTCCAGGCCAGCGAGGCCGGCGCGCTGAACGGCGGAGATGTGGACGAATACGTCCGGCTCACCGCTGTCTTGCTGAATGAAGCCGTAGCCCTTGGTGGTGTTGAACCATTTTACGGTACCAGTTGCCATGACGAAACCTTTCCTAAGCCGTCAAATCAATCTTGGGCTGCCAACAGCGGCAACCATGGGAGGTCGAATTTGAAGGGTAGGTTCGTAACTGCAGGCACAGGGCCTGCAAATGCAGAAGTCAACGTTCAAATCTCGATGCGGGAGAAATAAGTGGTTCGTCATCTTCGGTCAAGATGGCCCAATACGACGATTCATGGTCTTTATTCCGGTGCGGAAAGCGCCGAGTCATTCTCGCACTGTGAGATCGGCAACTGGCGGAATGAGTGGATCGCGATGATGCGTTCCTCGTCGGTATCGGTCTCCACCTTCATGCAGGCGCAGGCATAACCGTAGTTGCCGTTGGTGCGCACATAGTCACCTTCGGAGATGTCGGGAATGTTCTCGATGCCGTCCGGCTCATTGCCGCCACCCTGCGTCATGATCGTCCAGGTGCCTTCGCTGTCGTCCAGCCACCAGTTGGCGGGCGTCGGGTTTTGCAGCCAGCCGCAACGGGTTTCGGCAGCGTCGGCGCCCGTGGCGGCGAGGGCGAGAAGGGCACATATCAGCAGTCTTTTCATGGTTTTGCCCTCACATGCCGGTTTTCTTGCAGTGGAATGTGTCGCCGCTTGTTTCCGAAGCCCAGTCCATGTCCGTGTCGGTAATGTTGGCGAGGCCGATGCGGTAGTCGTCGGCAAAGGTCAGGATGTAGGCGCCGCCATCCTTCTCGCTCTTGAGGATCGGCATCGGTCCCTCACCGGAATCGTAGGTGTCCGTGGTGAAGGTGAAGGTGGAGACCTCGCAATCCCAGGTGCCGACATAGGGCGGCTCTTCGCTGGCGTGAGCGGGCAGGGCGGAAACGACGAGAGCTGCGAGGAGACGAAGCATGGCGGCGGATGTCCCGTTCTGGAGCGCGTAGAGTATGTGGAAATTTACGAGCAAAGAACGGTTGAAGCAGATGGCTTATTCTCGCGCAATGGTAAAAGGCCCGGCAAAGCGGCCGGGCCTTGTCTCGATGCTGGACAGTCTATCTGACGTCGATCGGCAGGCGATCATCGCAATGGCGGACTTTCGTCCGGTGGCCGCTCCGATCGAAGAGCACGGCCCAGTTCGTCGAGCAATAGGCGCCGCTATTCGCAAGGATGACCCGGTGCTTCTTGCGGACATGGGTGAACGGCTCACGCTCGACGGTGCGGTAATACTCACCGCGGCCGCTCGAGCCTCTGTCGCTTCTGTCGTTACCATTGTCGCCGCGGCCTGATTTCTGGGCCAGCGACGGGGTGGCGAAGGAACCGATGGCCGTCGCGAGGGCGATGGAAACGAGAACAAACTTGCGCATGGACTTCTCCTTGAGTTGCAGAGCGTCTGTTTCGCGCTCGGGAGAACAGTCTCATGTCGGTCGGCGAGCCGCTGTCTCCGGAGAAACAGGGCACAAAAAGGCCCCGGAAACCGGGGCCTTTTCATTGAAAAGTGTCAGGCGGGGCGACGTTTGTCCACGCGATGATGGTCAAGGAAGGTCGCGATGGCCGTTTCACCGTAGAGGCGGCGCTGTTCGACAAGGGCGGTGGCAAGGCGGGCAGCATCGCCGAAGGTGGCGATTTGCGCGGCCGCGGCTGCCGGATTGCGGGCAAGCGCATCGGCAACGAGATCCGCCATGGTGCGTGGCAGGAGATCGGTGCAGTCTCGCATGCTTTCAAAGACGGTGCCGATGGGAACGATCGTGTCTTCGTAGATCACCATCGGTTCGGCGCGTTCGTCTTCCCAGGCATCAAAAGCTTCCAGGGCATCACCGAACGCTTGCTGCAGAGTGATGGGAGCATGTCCTTCGTGAAGGTCTGGCAGGAAATTCAACATTTTCTGTCTCCTTGGCGTAAGGGCGTTTCTCTTTCGTACTCCTGTACTCAGGCCTCGATGCCGGCTGCCGCTCGCAATGTGAGCGGCTTGCTGCACCGCAGGTCTCACAAATCTTAACAACAGGAAACGTCTTGGGAAGCGAAAAATTTTGTCGAGACCGCGCGGACTTGCCAGTTTCAAGCGACTTCTGTTTCAAATCAGCGAGATAGCGGAAAGAAAATTTCTTCTGCGTTGTGCGTTGCGGTCATAATTGTGTGGCGCAGCAGGCCAATTCGTCGGGTTTGGCCGGGCAAATCACCTGATTTCACCGCTTTGCAAGAAGGGTGTTGACCCGAAAGCCAGACATCGCTAGAAAATGCCGAACCGTACGGTACGGTACGCGGATTAATGGGTGGGCATCTTGCAGATCGCGGAGCAGAGCAGGGCAGGCGCAGCAGCCAGCGGACTGACGGAACGTCAGGGCGCGGTGCTGGAGCGTGCGCTTGGTCTGCTCGTCGAGGGCGGCGAACGGGCGCTGACGACCGCCGGTGTGGCGCGTGCGGCGAACTGTTCGAAGGAAAGCCTCTACAAGTGGTTCGGCGATCGCGACGGGTTGATCTCGGCGATGATCACCTTTCAGGCCGGCAAGGTCCGCACGGTCGAGGTTGCCGCTGGCGCCCTGACCGCGGAGACGCTGCGCAAGCATCTTCTGGCGTTTGCGCGCGACCTGATCGACGTGCTGTCCGGCGACGTCTCGCTGGCGCTGAACCGTCTCGCCATCGGCCAGGCGAGCCGCGAGGGCGCAGGCCTCGGCCGCCTGTTGCAGGAGCGCGGTCGCCGGCAGATCGGAAAGCGCGCTGCGGCGCTGCTGGAAGCCGGTCGCAAGGCGAAGCTGCTTGCATTCGACAGTGCCGACGAGGCATACGGCACGCTCTACGGCCTGATCGTTTCCGACATGCATCTGCGGATGCTGCTTGGGGAAGATGCCGCAGCGCTGAAAAAGGAATTCTCGCCACGCGCGGAGAAGGCAGTGGATGCCTTCCTGACGCTTCACGGCGCGAAAGGGTAAGGCCGGCGGGACAAGCCGCCGGTTCAGATTAAACAGACAGCAAGGGAAGGAACCATCGATGCGCGTCTATTACGATCGTGATGCCGATCTCAACCTCATCAAGGCGAAGAATGTCGCCATCGTCGGCTATGGCTCGCAGGGCCGTGCCCACGCCCTCAACCTCAAGGATTCCGGCGCCAACGGCGTCGTGATCGCGCTCAAGGCCGGTTCGCCGACCATCAAGAAGGCCGAAGCCGATGGCTTCAAGGTCATGACGGTTGCCGAAGCCGCCAAGTGGGCCGACCTCCTGATGATGGCGACGCCGGACGAACTCCAGGCCGACATCTACAAGGCAGAAATCGCCGGCAACATCCGTGACGGCGCTGCCATCGCGTTTGCCCACGGCCTCAACGTGCATTTCGGCCTCATCGAGCCGAAGTCCTCGGTCGATGTCGTCATGATCGCGCCGAAGGGCCCGGGCCACACGGTTCGCGGCGAATACCAGAAGGGCGGCGGCGTTCCCTGCCTCGTTGCCGTTCACCAGAACGCTTCGGGCAACGCGCTTGACCTTGCGCTCTCCTACGCCTGCGGCGTTGGCGGCGGCCGTTCGGGCATCATCGAGACCAACTTCAAGGAAGAGTGCGAAACCGACCTCTTCGGCGAGCAGGTCGTTCTGTGCGGCGGTCTCGTCGAACTGATCCGCGCCGGCTTCGAAACGCTGGTCGAAGGCGGCTACGCGCCGGAAATGGCGTATTTCGAATGCCTGCACGAAGTAAAGCTGATCGTCGACCTGATCTATGAAGGCGGCATCGCCAACATGAACTACTCGATCTCCAACACGGCCGAGTGGGGCGAATACGTCACCGGCCCGCGCATCATCACTGCCGAGACCAAGGCTGAAATGAAGCGCGTCCTCGCTGACATCCAGACCGGCAAGTTCACCTCCGAGTGGATGCAGGAATGGAAGGCCGGCGGCGCACGCTTCAAGGGCATCCGCCGCAACAACGACTCGCACCAGATCGAAGAAGTCGGTGCGAAGCTGCGTGGCATGATGCCGTGGATCGGCAAGAACAAGCTGGTTGACAAGGCCGTCAACTAAGTGACGAGCCGATCCCCGTTACCCGCTGGCATGCCTGCGGCAATACGGTGATCGGCAAGAACAAGCCGGTCGATAAGGCTGGCAACTAGACGTTTCTGCATTCCGTGCAGAGCAATCGGCCGGGCGGTTTTTCGCCCGGCCTTTTATTTCAGAAAACCTGAAATAATGCAGTGCATCCTTCGGCGCCATTGCGGTGCAGCAAGTAATACGCTTGCCTGAAGCGGCAAACAGGAACAGAATACGCAAGTGTTTCGTTCAGTTGTCGGGAGGATCGTGCAATGACCACCATTGTCCAATACTTCGCCTGGTTCGATCTCTTAATCCTGGGCAGTATCGCCATGCTTGTGCTGCTCAGCCTCTACGGCGACCGCACCACCTGAGTGTGTCGGGTGCCTGAAATGGCCGCCGGAGTGCACCCGCTCCGGCGAGAATAAAGTCGCGCGAAATCTTGGGTCGTGCGCAACTTCTCTTGGTGCGAATATTTAGGTCAGCATTATTGACATAAAAACAGCGCCGTGATGAGGTACGTCCAAACAACAAGCCCGAGGAAACCCCGATGTTCAAATGGGAACAGGCCTTCGCGACGCGCGCGTCGCGGATGAAGGCGTCTGAAATCCGTGAATTGCTGAAACTGCTGGAACGGCCCGACATCATCTCGTTCGCAGGCGGCATTCCCGATCCGGCCCTGTTTCCGAAAGAAGACTTCGCCGCCGCCTATGCCGATATCCTCGCCGGCGAGGGCGCGGCCGCCGGTCTGCAGTACTCCGTCAGCGAGGGCTACAAGCCGCTGCGCGAATGGCTCGCCGGCGAAATGGCCAAGCTCGACATCGCCTGTTCGGCCGATAACGTCTTCATCGTCTCCGGCTCGCAGCAGGGCCTCGACTATCTCGGCAAGCTCTTCCTCTCGCCGAAGGATACGGCCCTCGTCACCTGGCCGACCTATCTCGGCGCCCTCCAGGCCTTCAATGCCTATGAGCCGACCTACGACCGGCTGAATCTTTCCGGCAACCGCACCCCGGATGCCTATCGCGCAACGGCGACGGAAGCCGGCGGCCGTGTCAAGTTTGCCTACCTTTCCGCCGATTTTGCCAACCCGACCGGCGAAACGGTCGACCGCGCCGGGCGCGAAAAGCTGCTCGACCTGGCGGAAGAACTGGACATCCCTGTTATCGAGGACGCCGCCTATCAGTCCCTGCGCTACGACGGCGAAGCCGTACCGCCGATCCTGGCGCTGGAAATCGCCCGCAAGGGTGATATCGACGCGGCGCGCACCATCTATTGCGGCAGCTTCTCCAAGACGCTCGCGCCGGGGCTGCGCGTTGGCTACATCGTCGCGGCAGCTCCCGTCATCCGCAAGCTGGTGTTGATGAAGCAGGCGGCGGACCTGCATTCCTCGACCATCAACCAGATGGTCATCGCCCACGTTGCCGAACGCGGCTTCGATGCACAGGTCGCAAAGATCCGTGCCGCCTACAGCGCCCGCCGCAACGCCATGCTGGCGGCGCTCCAGAAGTACATGCCGGATGGTGTTACCTGGACCAAACCGGAAGGCGGCATGTTCGTCTGGGTCACGCTGCCGGCCGGCATGGACGGCGCGACGCTGCTTGCCCGCTCCATCGAAACGGAAAAGGTCGCCTTCGTGCCCGGCCAGGCCTTCCACGCGGATGGCAGCGGCGCCAACACGTTGCGCCTCAGCTTCTCCTGCGCCGACGCCGCGACGATCGAGGAGGGTATCTCCCGCCTTGGCCGGCTGCTCTCCAACGAGCGCCTCGCTGCCTGATCGGCGATGTAGGTAGCCTCTAACCTTCTCCCCGCAAGCGGGGAGAAGGTGGCCTGCCCAACGAAGTGGGAGAAGGTGGCGGAAGCCGGATGAGGGGCCAATTCGCCTAGTCAGCGAGACACGAGCGTGCCGCTTCGAACACCAGATCCGGCAGAACCTCAAACGTATAGGGCGCATGCACGCGCTCCCATTTCTGGTGATAGTCACGCCCCCACGGGCCGATGTTGACCGTCGGGAAGGAGAGCAATCCTTGCCTTGCATCGTCGGTGAAGGCCGCTGACGGCGTGTTGGTGGCGAGCAGGCCGATTTCGCCGGCGTCCGGCCGGTGGCCGAAGAAGCTCATGTCGGAAATACCGGCAAAAATCTGCTTGAACTTGATCGACGTGCCATGCCGCGTCGCGACGTTCTCCATGACCGCCTGAAGCCGGTCACGCATGGTGCGCCCCGTGTCGCCTGCGCGTTCCAGATGCACCAGCGGATAATGCAGGCTGCCGAAGCCGATGATGACGGCCGGGCCTTCGATGCCTGCTTCGGTCGCCGCGGCCGCGACGATCTCGCGGCTCACCTTCAAGGGATCGGTGCCGCCGGAGAGGGACCGGTCGAGCGCCGAAAGACGATCGAGCGCGTCGCCACCGCGTGTCTTCAACCGCTCTAGAAGCTCGGCATAGGTCAGCACGCTGCCTTCCGTCTTTCCTGCCGGGCGACCCCGGTAGCGCGCCTGATGCGCGTCCTGTGTTTCGAGTGCTGTGTTCAACGCACCGGTCACCAGCGTGCGGAAGTCACTGAAAATCTCGGCGGCGCTGCGGCGGTGTGTCAGCCAGTTGAAGGAGAGCCAGACGCGATCCGGCGTCGTTACGTCGTAGCCATCGCGGATGTCGCGGGCTTCCAGGCACACCGGCGGCGGAGAGCGCTCGCCGAACGCCTCGTCGCTGAGTTCCGGCATGGTGTCCATGGCACGGATGATCTCGGCGCTGATACGGTGGGCGCTCGTGCCATTGAACGGATAGCCGGCATGGGTCGGGCGGCCGATGACGAAGGCGAAGGGGGCGAACTTGCCGATGGAGCCGAGATAGACCGCGCGGCCTTCCTCGCCATCGCGCTCGCAGCTCGACGCATCGAGATTGATGCCGGCGACGATGTCGAGATCGAAACGACGCGCGATCTCCGGCAGCGCATTGCGCAGGCTGCGCATGCCGCGCGAGCGGTTTTCCTCGTCAGGGGTTGCGACGAACAGGATGTTCCCCTCCGGTGTCTCCAGCCCGGCGAAACGCTCCAGCACCGCGATGCCGGCGGCAAGGCCGCTCTTCATGTCGAGCAGACCGCGCCCGGCGATGAAATCGCCACTCTCGAAATCCTTGAGGGCCTTCGTCTCCGCGCCGTTCAGCGGGCGGCTGCGGAGTTCCTTCATAAGGGCTTCCGTCAACGGTTCCGGATCGCAGGCGAGCGGCGCAAGCGTGCCGTAATTGGCAATGGAGACGGTGTCGAAATGGCCGGCCAGCACCACTGTGCGCCGCCCGCTGCCGCGCACCAGAGCCACGACGTTCTGCGTCATCGGCTCGCCGTGGCTGTCCACGGTAAAAAGCTGCTGGGGGTGGCGCTGGAAATAGGGTGTTTCCGCGAGATGCGCCCGCAGCTTTTCGGAGAAGCTGGCTTCGTCCGGTGAACCGGTCACGCTCGGCCAGCGGGTCATCAGCAGCGAGAGGTTTTTGGCGCGTGAGGCTGCAGTGTGGAGCGTGGTTTCATCGGTCATGGGGATCGGCCTGTCGGAAGCAGTTGCGTCGAGATTGCTGCTAGGCTAGCCAAGGAGAACGGCAAGCGAAATGGCAATATTTTGAGAAAATCGCTATCTGAATTGCCGTTTCGTCATCCCGAACTGACATTTTGGTAGTGGATATGGATACGATCGACCGAAAACTCCTCGCCCTCCTTCGTAAGGATGGCCGTGCTTCGCTCTCTGCGCTGGCTGCCGAATTGAACGTCTCGCGCGGCACGGTGCAGAACCGCATCGAGCGGCTGACGCGCGACGGCGTCATCGCCGGCTTTACCGTGCGGGTGACGGCTGCCGACGATCCGCATGCCGTTCGCGCCGTCATGTTGATCGAGATCACCGGCCAGAAGACACTCTCCGCCATAAAGGCCCTGCGCGGCATTCCCGAAATCCGCGCGCTGCACACGACGAACGGCGCCTGGGACCTTATTGCCGAGATTCAGGCTGATAACCTGGTCGAGTTCGAACGGGTGCTGCGCGGGGTACGCGCCATGGATGGCGTCTCGAAATCCGAAACCAGCCTGTTGCTCACCACGCTTTAACCTACGGCATCACGATGTCGATTTCCTCGCCCGTCGAGGAATAGGTGACGCGACCGCCCTTCCAGCCGTCCGGGCTTTCGAGGCGGATTTCCAGCGTCACCTTGCCATCCGGCGAGGGCACCATGAAGCTGCCGTCCGGGGTCATCAACTGGCCGACCGAGAAGGTGTAGCGCGACAACGCCATCTCCGGACCGACCTGCAGCCGCGAGAAGGTTCGCGCTGTCAGTTCGTTGAGTTTTTCCGCAGAGAAGAAGGCGAGATCGCCCATCCGGTAGAGCCGCTCCGGGCGGAACTCCGAATCCCAGGGCATCATCATCGTCATGGCGGTGATGCCACGGTCGTTGGCTGTATAGCTGCGCATCTTGCCCGGTGCATCCGGCACTTCGGCGAGGATCTGCATCGAATCATGACTGATGCTAAGTTCGGCGAACCGCGCGTTCTTGCCGAACTGCTCGCTGATCACGGCGAGGGTGTCGTGCGTCGTCTTCGGATCGAGCCAGTTGCGCTTCGGCTGGCGTGCGGCAGGCAGGTTGGCGGCGCGCACCGTACCGTCGGTCGTCAGCTCGATGGTTCCGCTGTTGGAAAACAACGCGATCTCCCCGGATTGCGTCCAATCCGTGAAGTGAACGGTCCAGCGCAGTTCAGGCTTGCCAGGACCGCCGGAGAAAAGCCGAAGCATCATGTAGTTCATTGTCGACTTGTCGTTGCCCCAGGCCTTTTTCGCGGCATCCCGGATTTTCCCGAGTTGCCAGAGATCGACATCGGCAAGCGAAAAGGCCGGTTCCGCTGCAGTACCTGGAAACATCGGCGAGGCGATCGGCGAGCGCGTCACGCCGGATATATCCCACGAATAGCCGACTGTGGTCTCCTTGAGCGACGGATGGTCGGCCTTCACCTGCACGGATTTCGGGTAGATCGTGATGTCCCGGATGATCGGCTTGCCGCTGATGACGCCGGTCAGGCTTTCGATTGCCGCCTCCTTGGGCCAATCCTCGTCGTTGATGAAATGCATGGTCCGCGCGCGCGCGGTATTGGACAGGTCGCCGCCGATGATCGTGCCCTGAGCATCCGCATAGACCGTTGCACTTTCCCGCGGCGAGGCGACATAGATTGACCAGCGGATATCGCCGTAGGACGGCGTCGGCAGCAGGCTGACGCGCCTCGCAATTTCGATCGACTGGACGCTTCCGCCGCCTTCCAGCTTGGCATAGGCCACGGCGCGGCTTGCAACATCATCGGTCTTGTCGAGGGGGATTGCGTCGAGAGAGAACAGGCCGCTGGCAACATCGTCCACCATGCCCGGTGCGGCGCGCGCGGCGGGGCCGGCCACGACTTCGGTTTCGAAGAAGATGAGGCGCGACGCCTGCCGGACCTGCCATTCCTCCACGTCGTCCGGCCGCGACCCGCCGAGCAGCACGGAAACCGATTTGTCGGTGATTCGGATCGTGTGCACTGCCGGCGCCCGGCCGAGTTCCCCGACGATGCGCTCGACCGCCCGGGCGGCTTCACCCGGTGCAGTGATATAGTTCTCGGCTGCGCGGGCGGGCACGCCGGCGAGCAGCAAGAGGCCCAGCCAGGCCGCCAGCAAGGCACGTATCGTGCTGGATAGACGTCCCATGAGCGTTCCCTCCGTCTGCCACCGGAATGCGCATCATCCGTGCTGGGTAACGGCGTTGCAAGCCGGTTTATTCCGGCAGGGCGTGCGTCACCGCGAAAAGGCGCTTTCCATTGCCGGGCAGCCGGTTACACTTCGCCGGCATACCCGGAAGGACCTCATGTCACTACGCCTCGCCACATTCAACATCGAAAACCTCATGACCCGTTTCGACTTCACGGGTTTCCGCAACCAGGTTCGCCAGGATCGTGTGCTGCGCCTGTTCGACATCCGCAACGAGGCGGAATACCAGCGGCTGGAGGAGGCGCGTGCCATTGCCTATACCGACGATGCCCGCCAGCATTCGGCGCTCGCCATTGCCGATGCGGATGCCGATATTCTCTGCCTGCAGGAAACCGACAACATGGCGGCGTTGCAGGCCTTCGAATACGGCTATCTCTTTCGCATGGTCGGCAACGGCTATCGCCAGAAGTACCTGATCGAGGGCAATGACAGCCGCGGCATCGACGTTTCGGTGCTGATGCGCGAGGAGACACGCGACGGCCAGCGCATCGAATGTGTCGATATCCGCAGCCATGCCGCCGTCACCTATCGCGATTTCGATCTCCATACGCCGGACCTCGGGCAGGGGCTCAAGCCGGACGACAGGATTTTCAAACGCGATTGCCTGGAAATGGACCTGCGCATCGGCGGCCGCCCGCTGACGCTCTATGTCGTGCATTTCAAATCGATGGGGCCGGGACGGGAGGGCATGGATGGCCGCCAGTCCACTATGCCGGTGCGCATGGCGGAAGCGCGGGCGGTGCGGCGGATCATCGAAAACCGCTTTGGCGTCGGGAAGACGGCGGACAAGGCCTTCGCGATCTGTGGCGACATGAACGACTATAAGGCGAAGCTGGCGATTGAAGGAGACCGGCGCAACGGTTACCGTTTCGTCCCGAAGGATGAGGAGGTCAGCGCGCTCGATGTCTTCAGCGCCGATGGTTTCGCGGTCAATCCGGTGCTGCGCCGACCGGTCGAGGATCGCTGGACGCTCTACCACAGCCGCGGGCCGGAGGAGCGCCATCTGTGCCAGCTCGATTACATCTGGCTGTCGCCGTCGCTGGCCGAGCGCAATGCACAGCACGTTCCTGAAATCATTCGCGCTGGCCAGCCCTTCCGCACGATCTTTCCGCCGGGGCAGGAGGTGGAGCGCTATCCGCGCGTCGGCTGGGACCGCCCGAAGGCGTCCGACCATTGCCCGGTGGTCATGACGCTCGATCTCTAGCCTTTCAGCGTGTCATTTCCGCTTGCCCACGGAGGAGGGCTCGGGCACGTTTAGGAGAACGCATCGCGGTAAAATTGAACACGGAGAATACCTTGCCTCGTCGCTACGCCATCTATGACGTCTTCACCGATACGCGGCTTGCCGGCAATCCGCTGGCCGTCGTCTTCGATGCCGACGATCTCGACGATAGCGCGATGCAGCGCATTGCCGGCGAGTTCAATCTCTCCGAAACCGTCTTCGTGAAGACGCCGGAAAACCCGGCACACAGCGCACGCCTGCGCATATTCACGCCCGGCCGCGAACTGCCCTTTGCCGGCCACCCGACGGTGGGGGCGGCGATCGCCATCGCCGAAGCGGGCGAAAGCGACAGGGCAGGGCCGCGCGACCTGGTGAGCGTGCTCGAGGAGAATGTCGGGCCGGTGCGCTGTGCCGTCCGGCTCGGCGACCGCAACGCGGCCTTTGCCGAATTCGACGTGCCGCGCAAATCCGCCCGCCTCGATGCAAACTTCGACCGGCAGGCGCTCGCCGATGCCTTCAGCCTGAAACCGGGCCAGATCGGTTTCGAGAACCACGTGCCTTCGCTCTGGAGCGCCGGCGTCGCCTTTGTGATGATCCCGGTGCATGACCTTGCGGCCGCAATCGCCGTGGAGTTCGATCCGACACTCTGGGAGCGCTGTGCGCCCTTTGCCGAGGGGCGGCTTGCCTCTGCCTATCTCTATTGTCGCGGCGGGGTGAACCACAATGCCCGTTTCCACACGCGCATGTTCGCGCCCGACATGGGCATAGTCGAAGACCCGGCGACGGGGGCTGCGGTCGCCGCCCTGTCGGGTGCCATCCATTTTTTCGACAAGCTGGTGGATGGCCACCATCCGTATCTCATTGAACAGGGTGTCGAAATGGGCCGCCCGTCTCATATTCACCTGCATCTCGATGTGTCCGGGGGCGCGATCGCCAGCGCGCGCATCGGCGGCGAGGCCGTGCGCATTGCCTCCGGAATGCTGGATTTGTGACACTTGTTTTGCGCTGCAAAAGAAAATCACGCGCCGGCGCACTTTTTTCCGGGTGCGGTATGGACAACCCTGGCGAAGGCCTTTATACGCCCCTCCAGACCGCTGAAACGGTTGTGTGTGGGTGATTAGCTCAGTTGGTAGAGCAGCTGACTCTTAATCAGCGGGTCCACGGTTCGAGCCCGTGATCACCCACCAAAACTTTCTTATTCCGCTGATTAAACAAGTGCTTGGTAGGCGCCGCTCCCAAAAGAGCGGCTGGCCGGGTGTCACTCTCTTCTCCTTGAAGTGACCTCTTGCGACTTTCACTGTCGGTGCCATAGCAGCGAACCGGGTTACGCTTGCGCGGCCCGGTTCACCGTGGCAATTGCCGCAACACGCTGGCTGCAGCTGCAAAAGTCATCTTGTTTCGAAGCCGGTTTTCATGCTTCGCGTGCGAAGAGTTTCCAGCCCGTATTGCCGCTCGTCGTGCTCTTCATGTAGAGGTTCACGCCTGCTCCGAGGTCGATGTAAAGTGATCCGCGACCCGCCATTTGCGTTCCCTCCGGATTTCCGGACCCAACGCGGATAGCGACATCGAGACCCCTGTTCATCCAGATCCCGATGCTGCTTGCGCCGGAGGCTTCGATCGTTCCGCGTATCGCGTTGTCGTGATCCTTGAAGGTCGCGAAGTTACCGTTTGTGGGCGCGCTGCTGAACGTGTCGTTGTCCATCCGAATGCCGAGCGAAGACGGATCGAGAGGAGGGGTAGGGGCACGCAGATGTGCTACTCTGCCAACCTTCATTGCGTTTGAGGACGAGGTGCCGCGGATGACCCCGGTCAGGGGAGAAACGGTGTCCAGGGTTACATTGTCGATGTAGCCGGTGTGATTGGCGCCGTTGAAGCGGATCGGATTTGCGCCGGAAACCTCCTTGCAAACCTCAGAAAAATCCAGACCGTCGATAACCATGTCCGTAGCTGTACCAGAGCCGTCGTGATAAATGCCGTGGCTCTCGCAGTAACGGCCAAGGATATCCCTGAACACGCCGCTGTCATGATTGCCTGTCAGTTCGATCAGATAGGTTGGCACGCGCTCCGCTATGGGGTCGCCCTGAATCGTGCCGCCTTCGATGATGTAGTTTTCCGATCCGTCCGCCAGCCTGAAGGCTGGCACCGGCGTCTGCGTGACGGTGAAGTTGCTGATGACACCTTGGCGCAAGACGCCCTGCCATAGACACCGGCCGATATCCATGTCGATGCCGGAAGCATTGATGCCGTTGATCTTGCCGGCATTGGTCCCGTCGTTTCGAAATAGGCCGAATAGATTCGAGTGACCGCGGATGCTGTCGTATTGGAAATAGCGAAAACCAGTTTCGTCTCGTTTTACCGGACTGTCGTCCTGCATGTAGTCTCCGACACTTGGCCACTCATGAACGACACCCCAGCCGCAAGCGTTGAAGTCGCAATCTTCCGCCTTTAGGCCGCGTCCCCAGTGTTCGACGCCGGTTGCGAAGCCTGTGATTCTGACGCGCGAAAGAGAAAAATCACTGTCAGCCGTTGGCGGGTTGACGGGACCATAGTCCTTCTTGACCAGGATGCCGATGGAGGCATCCGCCGACGTGAAGGATCCCTGCTGGATACTCATGTCGGTAAACGAAATGCCTTCCCCCTTCACGCGGATCAGGGCGGCGGGGGCGCTTGCGGGGCGGTAAAGTGCGGTTGCAAACCGGCCTGAACCGATCAGGGTGAACTGAAGACCGGTATTTTCAACGCGCAGATCGCTGACGATGTAGTGGCCGGGCGGAATCCCCAGAGCACGGCGCTGGATGTTCGTCTGCTGCTGGATGAGGGAAATAGCGGCGTTGAATGCCGTATCATTCGCCGCGGCTCCATTGGAGGGAAGGGCACCCCACCAGTTGACCATTGGAAGCCCGTCGAAGGACCGGACCCAGACACCTGCGCTCGCAGCGACCGCGTTCGCCTTGATGTAAAGTCCTTCTTCCGTATCGGCGGTGATCTGTGCTGAATAGTTCCCGGCGCGGAAGTTGAAAATGCCCGCGCGGCCGGCTTGCGAGAGATAGGCCGTCGTTATTTGCGTGGTGTCGAGTGCTTTCAAGGCCGTACGTGTCGCGGCGGTTTCGATGTTACCTGTCATCTCGATCTCCAAAAACATGATAGCGCGTTGCTGTGTCGTGCCACCGTATTGCCTCACGAAGAGAGGCGCCCCGACGACAGCGCTAATCTACGGGCCGCGATCATGGTGAGGAAAACGAAGCTGCGTTTCGCCAGCGGCCATTCGCTCCAAAATTTCGTCAACACTCGGTGTTTTGCGCGGTCAGCGGAGTAACGGGCAGAGGAAATGAGAGCTGCGCCTATGAACGTTTTTCTCTTGCCATGCCCCTTCGCACGGCCATATTCCCGGTGTAATGAATGGAGAGATCGACATGAGCGACAACACGGTCGAAACGCCGGACGAGGTGATTGCCTATTGGTGCGAGACGCTGACGGCGAAGGATTGGTGGCAATCGGCGCCGGCTCTTGATGCGCATGTCACCGAGCGATTTGCCGCAACGCATCTGGCGCTTTCGCGTGACGTGGCGGCGCCGTGGCGTGCAGGCCCCGAGGCGCGGCTGGCGGCCATTATCGTGCTCGACCAGTTTCCTCGCAACATGTACCGCGCATCGCCCATGGCCTTTGCAACCGACTGGATCGCCCGGCGCGAGGCGCGGCTGGCGCTGGAGGCGGGCGCGGACAGGCTTGTGGGCTATGACCGCCGGCATTTCTTCTATATGCCGTTCGAGCATTCGGAGGTGCTCGCCGACCAGGATCTCTCAGTCGAGCTTTTCAAGGCGCATGGCGACGAGATGTATCTCGACTATGCGCTCCGCCACCACGAGGTGATCGCCGAATATGGTCGCTTCCCGCATCGCAACGCCTTCCTCGGCCGTGTTTCGACGCCAGAGGAGGAGGCCTATCTTGCCAAACCGGGTGCTGGATTCTAGCCGCACAGGCGGCATGGTTTAAAATGGCCGCAATCATGGCTAGAAGGGTGCGGAATCGCGTGGTTTCGCTGCGTCGTCTGTTCCTGTCCAACGAGGATGGCCTTTTGCCAATGTCCCGCCTTCTCTTCGTCCTGCTGCTGATCCTTTCGTTTGCCGCAGGACCTGTCGCCGCGCAGACCGCAGCAGCGCCTGCCGCTGATGCGACGGCGACGCAGCTTGAGCAGGCGAGCACCGACCTCGACCGTGCGGGCGGACAGCTCAACACCATCCGCGACCAGGTCGAGCGGTACAAGGACGACGATGCGCACCTTGTCGAACTGAAGGTCGAGGCGGAGGCCCTCAACCGATCCATCCTGTCAATCTCCATCGCGACACGCCCCCGGCTGGAGGCAATCAAGGCCCGCCAGGCCGAGCTCGGCGATCCGCCGGGCGAGGGCGCTCCGGCGGAAGCAGACGTCGTCGTCGCGGAGCGCAAGAAACTTGCCGCCGAACGCAACGAGATCAATGCGTTGACGGGGGAGGCAGAAAATCTCTCGATCGAAGCTACCAAGCTTTCCAACCGCATTACGGAAATGCGCCGGCAGCTGTTCAGCGAGGCGATCCTCAAACGCACCGACGTGAACGCCGACCTGTTCACGGAGGCCTCCGGTGCGATTGCCGAGGAAACGCAGACATTCGGCCGCACCGTGACGGCGTGGATGCAGTTCGTCTGGAAGTTCAAGCGGATGCAGCTCTTTGGTGCTGTCGCGCTGTCGCTGCTGGCGGCGCTCGTCCTGCTCTCCGGCAGTTACCGCCTGTTTGCCCCGCTCATCACCCGTGGCGTGCGGCAAGATAAGCCGCACTACATCACACGCCTGTCCGTCGCCTTCTGGTCGACGGTCCTGCCGACCATGGCCGCGGCCGCCTTTGCCGGGGCCAGTTACTTCTTCCTGGATGCGTTCAAGGTATTGCGCACCGACATCGCGCCGATCATTTCCATCGGGCTCGGGGTGATCGTCGCGGTCTATTTCATGGCGCAGCTTGCCAATGCGGTACTTTCGCCGCGGGACGGGCATTGGCGTCTGGTCCGGGTTTCCGATCGCGGAGCGCAGCTTCTGTGGCTGCTGATCTGCAGCATGGCGATCGTCAACGGCGCCGATTATTTCCTGGGAACGATCAGCGAAGTCCTGGGCTCGCCTGTGGTCCTGACCGTCGTGAAGAGCTTCTTCGCCTCGCTCATCATCGGCGCGCTGCTGCTCGTCACGGCCTTCATCAAGCCGGTATTGTCGAAGGGGGAGGTGCCGGATTCGCAGGGCCGGCCCTGGCCGCGGTCGATTTTCGTGCTTTTGATCCTGACGGGCCTCGTCCTGATCTTCGCGCCCTTGCTCGGCTATGTCGGCATGGCGCGGTTTATCGCAACGCAGATCATTGTGACGGGTGCGGTGATCGTCACAATGTATATCGGCTTCCTTTCCGGGCGCGCGGTTTCGGCTCCGAGCGCCTTTGCCGAGACGGCGGTGGGCAAGCGGCTCGAGGAGCGCTTCGGGCTCGGCCAGGTCGCGCTCGATCAGGTGGGGCTTGCGGCGGGGCTCAGCATCTATCTTCTGGTCTTCGTCCTGTTCATTCCGCTGATCCTGCTGCAATGGGGCTTTCAGGTCGCGGACATCGAATCCTGGACCTATCGCTTCTTCACGGAAATCCGCATCGGCAGCATCACCATTTCGCTGGTCGGCATCCTGGTCGGCATCCTGCTGTTTGTCGTCGGCCTTGTCGTCACACGCTGGTTTCAGAAGTGGGTGGACGGCAATGTGCTGGCCCGCAGCCAGGTGGATGTCGGTGTGCGCAATTCCGTGCGCACGGCGGTCAGCTATGCGGGTGTGGCGCTTGCCGGCCTCATCGGCCTCTCGGCGGCCGGCATCAACCTTTCCAGCCTGGCGGTCGTTGCCGGTGCCCTCTCGCTCGGTATCGGTTTCGGTCTCCAGAACATCGTTTCGAACTTCGTCTCCGGCCTCATCCTGCTCGCCGAACGCCCGTTCAAGGTGGGCGACTGGGTGGTGGCCGGCACGACGGAAGGTTTTGTGCGCCGCATCTCCGTGCGCGCCACGGAGATCGAAACGTTCCAGCGCCAGACGGTGATCGTGCCGAACTCCGTTTTGATCAACGGTCAGGTCGGCAACTGGACGCATCGCAACAAGCTTGGCCGTATCGAAGTGGCGCTCAGCGTTCACGCCGGCAACGATCCGCGCCGCGTGCAGGAGATCCTGACGGAGGTCGTACGGGCACAGCAGGGTCTCCTGCGCAATCCGGAGCCCATGGTGGTCTTCCAGGCGTTCTCGTCGAGCACGCTGGACTTCGAGATCCGTGCCTTCCTCGCGGATATCCTCAACGGCACCAGTGTGAAATCGGAGCTGAGGTCGGCCATTCTGGAGCGGTTCCGCACGGAGGAAATTCCGCTTGGCGGGCCTGCGGCGCCCGAAGTGCCGATCAAGATTTCTCCGGAGGGGGCGGAGCTAATCACGGCCCTGCTCGACCAGGCGACGGAGAAGCTGCGCCCCCGCGCCACCGGCCGGCGCCGCAAGACGGCGAACGAGGGGCCGGACACCGAGCCAACCGCCTGATTTCCGGCACATGAACGCCGCATTCACGCTGCATTCAGCCGTCCCCGCATAAAACGTGATGCAAATCCGATCGAGGAGCGATAGTGTTCCTTCGGGCTTGTGAACAGGGGCGGCGCTTGGCGCCGGGCGAAAATGAAGCGAATGATCATGATGCTGGTGGTGTCGGCCGTTCTGTCCGCTCCGGCCGTTGCTGCCTCGGTGACCAACAAGGATGGCGATACGCAAGTCCTCGTCATCGTCGAGGATGGCAGCCGCGTGGAAGTCGCGCTGGAACCCGGTGCCACTGAGACCATCTGCCCCTCCGGCTGTTTTGTGACGCTGCCGAACGGCGACCGTATCGCGCTGAATGGCGGCGAAGAGGTCGAAATCCAGGGCGGTTCCGCCTCCGTCAAGTAATTTCGCCAGGACATGTACAACGGCGCGGAAGAAAACCGCGCCGTTTTTCGTGTTGGGCGCCGTGCGATGCCGCGCCGCCCTATCGCGTTTTCATGCCCTCTAAATTTAACGCTTTCGCAAAGGGTTGCCGGCTACCCATAGGCTGGGGAATATCTAATTTACGAAGGCATATCATGGCGTTTATCGGCATATCCGGAATGCAGTATACCGGCGCGTCTCTTTCGCATCACCGTATTCTGGTCGCCGAGGACTCAAACGTCTTCACCTCCATGATCTCAAAGCGCCTGAAGGAGCTTTTCGACATCGATGTCGAGATTTGCCGCAGCTTCGAGGATCTGGAACTTGCCTATGACAAGTCCACCGACAAGGTCACACTTGCGATCTCCAATATCAATCTTCCGGGTGCCGAGAATGGCGAGGCCCTGAACTACCTGGTCGACCTCAGCATTCCGACGATCGTCTTTACCGGCACATTTCAGGAGAAGACACGCGACCAGTTGCTCTCGAAGGAAATCGTCGACTACATCCTCAAAGATAACATCTTTGCCGTGGATATGCTGGCAGAGTCGGTCTGCCGCTTCCTGACCAATCATCAGCACCACGTGCTGATCGTCGATGACAGCGCGACGGCGAGGGCACTTCTTTCCACACGCCTCAAGCGTTTCAATTTCCGCGTCAGCATTGCCGACAATGGCGCCAGCGCGTTGGCGCTGCTGAAGGCCAACCCAGATATCGGCCTGATGATCACCGACTACAACATGCCGGATATCGATGGCTTCGAGCTGACGCGACGCATCCGCGGCTCCATCGGATCGCACCAGTTGCGCATTATCGGCGTGTCCTCCTCCACGGACCGGCTGCTGTCCGCGCGCTTCCTCAAGGCCGGCGGAAACGACTTCATCATGCGGCCGTTCATCGACGAGGAATTCTACTGCCGCGTGAACCAGAATCTGGACACGCTGACCCAGATCAAGACGGCCCAGAAACGGCTATCGGCCTGAAATTCCCGGGACTTCTCCAACTCACCCGGATATGTCCCTTACGTAGCGTGAGATATTTGTCCGCGTATTAACCACTTGGTAAAACCAGTGGTTTGTAATGCTTGCCAGACGGAACTTCATCTAAGGTACTGGACGACGTGGGAGTGGATTCAAATCCGCAGCGAGGACCTGCATTTCTGCGCCATTCGGGGCAGCAGGTGTTGCTCGTGGAAGATTCGCGCATGTTCTCCACGGCGCTCAAGTACCGGCTGGAGAAGGAGCTCGGCCTCAGCGTCACGCATTGCTCCAGCATGGCCGCACTGCGGGGCACGCTCCAGGGGGAGGCGCCTGAATTCGCGCTTGCCGTTCTCGACCTGAATCTGCCCGACGCGCCGAATTGCGAGGCGCTGGACTACGTGATTTCCAAGGGCATTGCGCCGCTGGTCTTCACCGGCTCCTTCAGCGATGCCACCCGTGACCAGATCCTCGCCAAGAATGTGCTCGACTATGTCGTCAAGGACAATCCGGCGGCGATCCAGCAACTCGTTCTCGCCGTCGATCGTATCCTGACCAGCGGCAAGACCCAGGTCCTCGTCGTCGATTCGGATCCGGAGAGCCTGCAGCGGCAGGTGAGCCTGATTGCCAAGCAGCGCTTTCAGATCATTGCCGTCGAAAGTGGCGCTGCCGCCCTCGACGTTCTCGATGCCCGCGGCGATATCGACATGGTGGTCGCAGACCTCGACCTAGCCGACATGGATGGCTTTACCCTGCTTGGCGAGATCCGCCAGAGGCATGGCGACGATGCCGTCCGGGTGGTCGGTCTGTGCAAATCGGAAGACCGCATGGTTGCAGCGCGCTTCCTGCGGGCCGGTGGCGATGAATATATCCAGAAACCCTTCCTCGTCGAAGAGTTCAACAGCCGCGTCTTCCACGTTGCCGCAATCCAGAAGCGCGTTCAGTCGCTGCATCGCATTGCCGCGCGGGACTATCTCACCGATATCTATAACCGCCGCTACTTCTTCGAGACTGGACCGCGGCTTGTCGACCAGGCGCTTCGCCGCGGCGAGCTTGCATCGATTGCCATCCTCGATATCGATCATTTCAAAAGGCTCAACGACACCTACGGCCATGAGGTCGGCGACATCGTGCTGAAGGCTGTGTCACGTCGGCTGAAACACCGGATCAACGACCGGCACCTGCTTGCCCGCCTCGGTGGCGAGGAGTTCGGCATCATCTTCAGCGGCCTGGGGCTGGAAGAGGCGCTCGACTATTGCGAGCGGCTGCGTCTCGAACTGGCGGCCCAGCCGATCGATGCGGACGGCGAGGCCGTGACGATCACGGTTTCGGCGGGTCTTGCAGCCATTTCCGGTCGTGAAACCTTCGACAACTACCTGAACGCGGCGGACCAGTTCCTCTACATGGCCAAGCATGCCGGCCGGAACCGGGTCTTCTCCGAGCTTTCCCTGATGAACGCGCTCGCAAGCTAACATCCCCATCACGGGGACGGGGATTTCTCGTCTTCTTTACTCTTCGATCAGCGTGCGATGGCCGAAAGCGTCAGCTTGCGCTCGGCGCGCTCCTGCTGGGGCGAGCGGTTGTAGAGTTCGCGGTAACACTTGGAGAAGTGCGAGGCGGAGACGAAGCCGCAGGCGACGGCCACTTCCACCACCGGCATGGAGGATTGCACGAGCAGGTGGCGCGCGCGGTCGAGGCGGATTTCAAGGTAGTAGCGTGCGGGTGAGCGGCCCATTTCCTGGCGGAACAGGCGCTCGATCTGGCGGCGCGACAGGTCGGCGTCGTCGGCGATCTCCAGCAGGGAAAGCGGCTCGGAGAGGTTTTTCTCCATCAGTTCGATGATCGACAGCACCTTGGCGTTCTGCACGCCAAGGCGGGCGCGCAAGGGCAGGCGCTGGCGGTCATGCGGGCCGCGCACGCGGTCGGTCAGCGCCTGCTCGCAGACGCGGTTGACGAGATTCTCGCCAAAATCCTGGTCGATCAGGTTCAGCATCATGTCGAGCGAGGCGGTGCCACCGGCACAGGTATAGATGTTGCCGTCGATTTCGTAGAGGTCGGCATAGACGTCGGCCTGCGGGAAGGCCTCGGCAAAGCCCGGCAGGTTTTCCCAGTGGATGGCGCAGCGCTTGCCCGCGAGCAGGCCCGCCTGGGCGAGCACATGGGCGCCGGTACAGAGCGAGCCGACCGCAAGGCCGCGATTGTAGACCTCGCGCAGCCAGGCATTGACCGACTTGTTGGAGAAGTCCTCGACATAGATGCCGGAACAGACCAGCACCATGGAGGGACGGTTCTCGCCGCCGAGATACTTGCGCTCGTCGGCAAGCGACGAGTTCACTTCGATGCCTATGCCGCTGGAGGAGAGCACCTGCTGGCCGTCCGTCGACGAGAGGCGCCAGGTATAGGCCTCATAGCCGAGCATGCGGTTGGCGATGCGCAAGGTCTCGATCGCCGCCGAGAAGGGCAGCATGGAGAAGTTGGGCACGAGGAAAAAAACCAGGGAGCGCTTCTTGACGTTCTGCTTGTTCATCGGAGTGTCCATGCTGGAGGCGCGATGTCGCAATGGTCGCAGGGAGAACGGCGGCCGTGCTAGCATTTTTGCGACACAGAAGAGGATGGTTACGACTGCGCTGCGTCGCGTATCGCTGAAATGTCAGGGCGTTCGGGCGGAATTGTGACATTTTGTTCGCACTTGCACATTTGCGACCCCGCCGGATGCGTTGTCCGATTGCGACAGGCCCAATCCGGCCGCCGTCGCAGGCCCGTCCCTGTTTGACAATGCGGAGCGCTCCGGCCAAATACGGGGCGAGTTTGAGAGGATGAAAAGATGCTGCCAGACGGATATTCGGACGTGCCCGCGGGAAAGCTTGCCGCCGTGGTGACCTGCCTCGAAATGCAGGTGCCGCCGGCCGGGCGCAGCGATCCTGAGCAGCCCGGCATCACCCTGGAGCGTATCGAGCGGCCGGATGTCGCCTGGTACCGTGACCTCTACAGCCGCATCGGTACCGAATGGCTTTGGGCCTCGCGCCTTGCCATGGCTGGAGAGGACCTCGCCGCGATCCTCCATCACCCCGATGTCGAGGTTTATGCCGTGATGAAGGATGGGCGGGCAGAGGGGCTGCTGGAACTTGATTTCCGGGAGGAGGGGACCTGCGAACTCGCCTTCTTCGGCCTGACGCCGGCAACGATCGGCAATGGTACGGGGCGGTGGTTGATGAACCGGGCGATCACGCAGGCCTGGTCACGACAGGGGCATGCGCCCATTCAGCGCTTCTGGGTGCATACCTGCACGCTCGATTCGGCGCAGGCTTTAGGCTTCTATATCCGCTCGGGCTTCACGCCGGTAAAGCGCCAGATCGAAGTCTTCGACGACCCGCGGCTGACGGGCGTGCTGCCGGAAACCGCAGCACCGAACGTGCCGATCGTCCACCCGTAAAACAAAACCGCCGGAGAGACTTTTGAAGGTCAGCTCCGGCGGTGTTTGGCGTCGTCATCTTTCGGCGGATTGCCGCAACAGTCGTCCATCATCGTGTGGTCTTGTCCCACGAGCGGTAACCGATGTCCTTGCGAAGATCGTAGGGCATGCTTTCCTGCTCGCGCTCGACGCGACGGCGCTGCCAGGCGGATACGATCCGTTCAACGACTTCACGCAGGAAATGTGACAGGCTGCCGGCATCGCGGGTGCTCGATGCACGCCGTACCGGACGATGTTCCAATGCTATTGCCATTTTCAGGGTTCCTTTCGAGCTTGGGAGGTTTCGAAAGGTCGCGACCTTGATGGTGACTATGCCGCAACCTCATGCATCAATCAAACGAATATATTTGATTGGATAGATCAGCGTACTTCATGGTTTGTGATGGCAGGCCAGTTGATATCCTGCTTCAGATAGTCAGGCAGCAGCGCCAGTTCTTCAGCCGTATGGCGGATCGCATTGTGTCTGCGGCGGGCCTCGACGGCGTCGCCCACGAAGCGCCGTATTGCGTAGTAGAATCCGTTTCCGCGGGCACGAACAGCGAGATCGGCGCCGTCTGTGTACGTTTTTTGCGTTTTCATGGCGTTTTTCCTTTCCTTCGTTGTTTCTATAGGTTGACTATCCGCCCATCTCGGTTTTCAATCAAACGAAATGAAGTGACATTATGCTTCAGAAATTCTGATCCATGGAGGCAAGCATGAACCTGCTGATGCGCCAGACGCTCCCCCTGCTGGAGCTCGATATCCTGAAAACTTTCGTGGCGATTGCAGAGACCGGTAATTTCACCACCGCCGCCGAGACGGTGCATCGAACGCCGTCCGCCGTCTCCATGCAGATCAAGAAGCTGGAAGAGCTGCTCGGTTGCTCGCTGTTCCGTCGCGATGCGCGCTCGGTCGTATTGACCCATCACGGCGAGGTGCTGCTTTCCTATGCACGCCGCTTGATTGCGCTGAGCAACGAAGCGGTGTCACGCTTCATGATGCCGGAAATGAATGGCGTGGTGCGGCTCGGTGCGCCGGATGACGTCGGCGAGCTTATCCTGCCGGAAGTGTTGCGGCGGTTTGCCGATACCTATCCGTCGATCGCGGTCAATGTCTCGATCGAGACGAGCAGCAGCCTGCGTCGCGCCGTTGCAGAACGCCGGCTCGACCTTGCCATCTTCAATGCGACCGACGGCACGATCCCGATTCCGGGTGAAATCCTGTTGAAGGAACAGCTGGTTTGGGCCGGCAAGAACTGCGGCAATGCGCATCTGAAAAACCCGCTTCCGGTGTCCGTCTGGGAAGAGGGCTGCATCTGGCGGGCGCGGGCTCTCGAGCAATTGAGCCGTTCCGGCCGTGATTTCCGCGTGGCTTACTTCTGCGCTCACCATATGGGCCAACGCGCCGCGATCCGCGCCGACCTTGCCGTCGCGCCGCTCGCGCGCTTCCTCGTCGGTGACGACATGGTGGCGCTCGGTGAAAAGGACGGATTGCCGGACCTCGGCCATTACCTCATCGGCCTCGTTGTCAACGAGGAGGCCGATACGCCGGCGCTGGCCGTGGCGGACTATATCCGCGCCGCCTTCGCCCGCATCGAGCGCCGTCCGATGGACATGCTGCAGGTCGCCTGCTGAAATCGAAGGCCGGGTGTAAGCCAGGCCTTCCTGCATTATTCGTAGGAGTAGGACGCGCACATTTCCGCGTCGCTTTTCGGCACATCGTCCGTCGCGAATACGGCGACCGTCGTGGTGTCGGCGTCACCCCATGAGGCGACGTAGGTCACGGGCTGGCCGCACAGCCGGTTACCGTTGAGAAGAACCGGATCTTTCGGCTCGGCAATGCTGTAGACCGAGCCATTCACCCTTTCACCACCCACCATGAACGTATCGCCGAGAAGCTCGTCGAAGGTGATCTGCTCGCCGTTTTCGAAGGTGATGCCGAAATCGTCGAACTCGATGTCGCCGGTGATCGACATTGCCGTGTTGCTGATCGCCGCATAGGTGTCGGCGAGAGCGGGGGAGGTGATGGCCAGGGAAAGGGCGAGGACAAGCAGGCGGGCTTTCGTCATGGAAAAGTCTTTCGTTGTTTTTTGCGCTTCAATATCTGCGGCAGTTCATGGTCCGGTTGCTCTCGGACGAGGAAAAATCCAGCGTGTCCGAGGTGATCTCCGAAAGGGTGATGTAGACCTCGTCCGACAGGAACAGCGAATAAGAGCCGTCCGAGCCTTCCTGGGCCTCCTGGATGTCATAACTGTCGTCCCCGATGCTGTACACCGTGGAGGTGAAGACGAAGGGCGCGCCGTCACATTCCCATTCTCCCGTAAAGGGATAGTCTTCCTGCGCCCACGCGGTACCGCTGGCGACAAGGAGAAAGAGGCCGGCTGCGGCAAGGCGGGCAACGGACATGAAGCGGGCTTTCGTGCGCTGGAGGGATGGCGAGCGATATCGTGTCAACGCGTGAGCGCCTCGCCCTATTCGCCTACCATGCCGATAAACCGCCGAAAACAAAACGGAATTCGCTGGGTTGGTTTACGGGTAAGGTAACCGCGGCCAGGGCCGCGGCTCCGACCCGTGTTACTCGCGGCTGCGGCGCCTGCGACGTCCGCCACCTTCTCCGCCGCCATCGTCGGACGGCCCCTTGCGCTCCGGCAAGGTCACGACCTTGGCGAGTTCCGGGAAGGCGTCCACCTTGTTCGGCAGCGCCATGGCATTGACGAAGAGCTGCTGGAAATTCGGCTCCAGCGCGGTCTCGATCTTCTCGATGTGATTGACCGTCTTTTCGATCTCGCGGCGATGGTCGCGGTTGAGCAGCGCCATCAGCGCACCCGTGCCGGCCGCGTTGCCGACAGCCTTCACCTCGTTGAGGTCGCAATCCGGGATGAGGCCGAGCACCATGGCGTATTTCGGATCGATGAACGAGCCGAAGGCGCCGGCGAAGCGGATGGTGTCGACATGGTCGACGCCCTGCTTTTCCATCAGCAGCTTGATGCCGGCATAGAGCGCGGACTTGGCGAGCTGGATAGCGCGGATGTCGTTCTGCGTCACGGTGATGCGCTGTTCGCCATCGTGCAGCAGGTAGGAGAAGGTACGGCCGTTCTGCAGGATACGCGGGCTCTTCTCCGCCATCGCGCCATCGACCACGCCGTCCTCGGAGATGATGCCCGAGAGGTACATTTCCGCGACGACCTCGATGATGGCCGAGCCGCAGATGCCGGTCACGCCGACGCTTGCCGCAGCTTCGGCAAAACCCTCTTCGTCCGACCATTTTTCCACACCGATGACGCGGAATTTGGGCTCCAGCGTTTCAGCGTCGATGCGCACACGCTCGATGGCGCCCGGGGCGGCGCGCTGGCCGGAGGAGATTTCCGCGCCCTCGAAGGCGGGGCCGGTCGGTGAGGAGGCGGCAACGACGCGCTGTCGGTTGCCGAGCACAATTTCCGCATTGGTGCCGACGTCAACCAGCAGCATCATGCGGTCCTGCCTGTAGGGGCCTTCGGCAAGCGTTGCCCCCGCGGCATCCGCGCCGACATGGCCGGCAATGCAGGGCAGCGTATAGAGCCGCGCGCCGCGGTTGACGTCGATGTCCAGCTCATGCGCCCAATATTGCAGCGCGCCGGAGACGGCGAGTGCAAAGGGCGCCTGGCCGAGTTCCGTCGGGTCGATGCCCAGGAACAGGTGATGCATGATCGGATTGGCGACGAACACCATATCGAGAATGTCGTGCTGGTCGACCTGGCCTTCGTCGCAGACCTTGCCGATCAGGCTATTGACGGCTTCGCGCACCGCCTTGGTCATGGCTTCCCGGCCATCCGGGTTCATCATGACGTAGGAGACGCGGCTCATCAGGTCTTCGCCGAAGCGGATCTGCGGGTTCGACGTGCCGGAGGAGGCGACGATGCGACCCGACAGCAGCGAGACGAGATGCATGGCGATCGTCGTCGAGCCGATGTCGCAGGCAACGCCGTAGGCCTCGTTCTTGAGGCCCGGCCACAGGCCGACGATGAACGGGCGCGAGCTATCCATGTCGCGGTGAATGGCGGCGGTGACGCCCCAGTTGCCCTTGCGCAGGACAGACTGCACTTGCGGGATGAGGTGTGGCGCGACCAGCAGGTCCTTCCAGCCCCAGTCCTTTTCAAGCATCACCTTCAAGCGATCGAGATCGCCGAGCGGCTTGTGCATGTCGGGCTCGTCCACCTCGACATAGCAGAGCTGGACGGCGGCGTTGCGTTCGATGACGCGGTCCGTCGCGGCCTTGCGCACGACCTGCGCGTTGATGACCGTATCCTGCGGCACATCCACGACGAGGTCGCCGAGGATGAGGGCGGAACAGGAGAGGCGGCGGCCATCCGGCAGGCCACGGATCTTTTCGTAGCGTTCTTCCTTCGGACCCTTTTCCGAGATGTGGTTAAGTGAGGAGACGATCTTGTGCTTGGCGAAATTGCCTTCCTGCACTTCGATCTGACAGCGCCCGCAGGTCGCGCGTCCACCACACACGCTCTCGACATAGACGCCGAGCTTGCGCGCGGCGTCGAGCACGGGGGTACCGACCGGGAAGCGGCCGCGCTTGCCCGATGGCATGAAGAGGACCAGTGGTTCTTTTACCGAAGCTTCGGTCATGTTGGTCTCGTTCTCACCTTCGTAGCGCATCGATCGTACTTTCCTGTGGGGCGCGAAACCGCCCGTCAGCCCTTCTTGGCGGCGAGCCGCCGCACGTTCCGGCGCACGCGCTTGCCATAGGGCTTGATGGCGGCTTCTGACACGGCGCGGGCCGTTGCCGACGGCGATGCCGCCGTCATCACGGCCTTTGCAACAGCAAAATTGGCTGCCACGACACTCTCCGTCGCGGCAGCCATCTTTTCGGTGACCATTTTGGTCATCTCGGCAGTGTTTTGGGTCGACCCGGTCAGCGCCGCCATCTGCATCTCATGGCAACGCATGGCGATGACAAGCGGCGCCTCCAGCCACAGGCTGAAGGCATCGCGACGAAACTGCCGCCCGCCCGCCATCTTATTCTGGTGCCGCGCTGGAGCCCGTGCGCCCTGCACGGCCGCCGCGACGACCACCGCCTGCTGCACCCGTGGACGGTGCAGCGACTGCAACATGGCCGCCTTCGGCCGGCTTGTGGTCACGATAGGTCTTGATCCAGGTCGAGCAATTCGCGTCGGTGCCGTTGAGCACGTTGGCGGCACGCACCGCTTCCATTTCCTGCGGACGGCAGGGGTTCATGATGGCCGACGTCATGCCCGCACCGATGACCATCGGAATGAAGCCGGCGTTGATGCCGTGACGGTGCGGCAGGCCGAAGGAGATGTTGGAAAGGCCGCAAGTCGTGTTGACCTTCAGCTCGTTGCGCAGGCGATAGAGCAGCGCAAAGACCTGGCGGCCGGCATCACCCAGCGCACCGATCGGCATGACCAGCGGGTCGACGACGATGTCGTGCGGCTTGATGCCGTAATCCATGGCGCGCTCGACGATCTTCTTGGCGACGGCAAAGCGCACGTCCGGATCCATCGAAATGCCGGTCTCGTCGTTGGAGATCGCAACGACCGGAACGTCGTATTTCTTGCAGAGCGGCAGGATGGCTTCGAGCTTTTCTTCCTCGCCGGTCACCGAGTTGACCAGCGGCCGGCCTTTGGCGACCTTCAGCGCAGCCTCGATGGCGGCGGTGACGGAGCTGTCGATCGACAGCGGTACATCAACGAGCCCCTGCACGATTTCCATCGTCTTGACGAGCAGGCCCGGCTCGGTTTCGTTCGGGTTGACCGACGTGACGCCCGCGTTGACATCAAGCATCGTCGCACCGGCGGCGACCTGTTCCAGCGCGTCCTTGATGACGGTGTCGAAGTTGCCTTCGATCATCTCGGCGGCCAGCTTCTTGCGGCCGGTCGGGTTGATGCGTTCGCCGATGACGCAGAAGGGCTGGTCGAAACCGATGATGATTTCGCGGGTGGCCGAGGCGACGATGGTGCGTGTCATGTAGTGTCCTCTGGGGCGGGGCGCTCGACCACGTCTAGCGCGCGATTTCCGGTGTTACAAGCGACGGTCGGCCGGTGGCCGGCACGCGGTCAATGGGGTTGATGGGCGGCTTTTTCCGCCATCTGCTGCTGGTTCTGTTCGACGCCTTCGCGGGTTCTCTCGATGCGCTCGGCCACAAGCTGGTCGACCGGATTGGCCTCGCGCTTCCAGGGCTGGCGGCCTTTCAGCACGCCGGAATCATGCACGATCTCTGCGACATATTCTTCCTGCCGATAGGCCATGACGTGAATGCCGGACACACCCTCGATCTCTTTCACCTCGTTGATGATGTCGATGCAGAGTTGCTTGCCTTCCTTCTTCTGGTCCTGCGCGCCTTCAAGGCGGGTGATGACGGAATCGGGAATGTGGATGCCCGGTACGTTGGAGCGGATCCATTTGGCCGTCTTGGCGGATGCCATGGGGCCGACGCCGACGAGGATGAAGCATTTTTCGTGCAGGCCGAGATCGCGCACCTTCTTCATGTATTCCCGGAACATCGGCACGTCGAAGCAATACTGGCTCTGCACAAACTGAGCACCGGCTTCGATCTTCTTGCCAAGGCGGTAGGGGCGGAAATCGTAGGGTGGCGCGAAAGGATTGATCGCGGCACCGAGGAAAACCTTCGGCGGCGTCGTCAGCTTGCGGCCAGACAGGAATTTTCCGTTGTCGCGCATGATGCGCACGGTTTCGAGAAGCGACATGCAATCGAGGTCGAAAACGGGTTTTGCGCCCGGCTGGTCGCCAGCCTGCACGCCGTCACCGGTCAGGCACATCATGTTCGTGACGCCCATGGCGGCACCGCCGAGAACGTCGCCCTGGATGGCGATGCGGTTCTTGTCGCGGCAGGCGATCTGCATGATCGGTGCATAGCCCATGCGGGTGAGCAGCGCGCAGATGCCGACGGAGGACATGTGGCAATTGGCGCCCGACGCATCGACCGCGTTGATGCCGTCCACCCAGCCGTCGAAGATCGCGGCCCGCTCATAGACGTCTTCCGGATTGGCGCTGTCCGGCGGGTTGAGTTCGGTCGTGACCGCGAACTCGCCACGGCGCAGCACGCGCTCCAGCCGGCCGAGCGAGGAGTGGCCGGGCAGGGGATCGAGCGGCAGGTGGGGGCCGAGCGGGTTTTCGTCGATATGCGCCATGGATCAGGCGTCCTTTCCGGCTGCTGCTGCGGCTTCACGGGCCGCGGCGGCTTCGGCCGTCACGCGCAGCCAGGACGAGGTCTCGCGCAGCGACTGGTTCACCGGCTTCTGCACGTTCATGATGGCATCCCCCTTGGCCATGTTCTGCGAGCCCTTCCAGGCCTGGACCCAGACACAGGGCATATCCGGCTCCACTTCGCAATTGCCATTGGCGCGAACGCCGCCGCAGGGACCATTGCGAAGCTGCTTGGGACAGTTCATCGGGCAGGACATGCCCGTCGACGATAGTGCGCACTGTCCGCACATGCGACAGTCGAAGAGGAAACCCTTCACATGCTTTTCGACGAAGGTGATCGGACGCTCAACGCGCTGGTAGCCGAAGAGTTTCCAGACCGGGTGCAGCAGCAAGAAAACGTCGGCGAAGCGATGGTAAAACCATTCCAGGAAGCGGGAGTTGCGCACGGCCCAGAGCCGGACCGTGTATTTGCGGCGCGCGCGGCGGCTCGGCGACACGCCGGCCGGCGTGAAGGCGCCGGTGGCGGCCTTCGTGGCGGGCGCGGCATTGCCGGGTTTCGGGTCAGCCATTCTCGCGGCCTCCGGATTTGACTAGGCTGACGAGCCGCTCGCGGTCGTAGGCTTCCTCGAACTCGGCGGCGGCCTTGTCGGCTTCGGCTTCGAGGTCGTCGGAAACCGGCACCGGATCGGCCTTGCGCCATTCGGCGAGGTAATCGTCCGTTTCGGCGGCACCGGTGCGCATGGCGCACATATCGATCGCTTCTGTGAAGCGCAGCGACAGTTCACGCTTGGCCGTCGTGCGGCCCTTCTTGATGATGACCTGGGCGGGGATGTCGCGCCAGTAGACGATGATGCGGTCTGCCATGCCAAATTTCTCCCAGAGCGTTTCCGCGCTTCTCTGAATTGCGAAAGCGCTCTTCCTCTTTTTCGCGATTCCGGACGGAAACCGTCGCATACTTTTCCCGGAATTGCTCTAGCACTGACAATGCGGTCTGGCCGCGTCGCGGGCTTCACTCGCCACGACTGCCCCATGCTCAAAAACGACGCGGGATTCGACTGTCCAGAGGTTTTACCAGATGCCGCGGGTTAAGCCGTTCCAGAGCCATGTCCAGATCGGCGGATGATACCATTGCCGCGAGGGTGCGGCTATTTTCAAAGGCTTGAGGTTGCCGGTCACGGCGTCTTGCAGCGCATCGATAATGATGCCGGTTGAGGCCGCCGTCTGCAGAGCCGGATAGGTGTGCATCGTGTCGCGTTTGGAAGGTTTCATCCGTTGCTGGTAGAGCACGCCGCCGGTGTCCACGCCCGCATCGACGAGGTGCACCGTGGCACCGAAATTCGCTTCGTCGGATTGGATACGCGACCAGTAGCCGCCCTGAAGGCCGCGATATTGCGGATTGATGCCGGCATGGAAATTGAGCACCGGGCAGGGGATGGCGGCGAGCGTCTGCGCCTTCAGCATGCGGGTGCTGACGAGCAGCAGCGCCGCCGGCCGGATGTCGTCGAGCGCCTTGAGAAACTCCGGGCTGTTGGCCGAGGGAACGGCGACGCGGCGGATTTTCGAGTCCGTTGCTGTGCTTGCGCCGAATTCTTCAAGGATTTCCGCAGCGCGGGCCTTGGTGAAGCGCTTGCCGTACTTTGAAACCACCATGGTGGCGAGCTGACCGAGGGCCTGTATCCAGCCGAGTTTTTTCGCGCGTCTTTGGATGAAGAGTTTTTTGGATTCCGGCTGCTCTTCGATGACGATGAGGTTCGGGAAGACGGCCTTGACGGCAGTGACGACGATTTCCGGGTTCGGGCCGGGCTGGATGAGCATCGCCACCGTTTCCGTCCGTGTGTCGCGTTCCGTCATGCCCTGCCTCGCCCTGTTTTCGGCGTGCATCATCGTTGCGAGGGCTTAGGAAGCGGTAACTGCCGCGCGGGATTTTGCGCGGCAGGGCTAAGGATTGGTTAGCGGGCGCGCAGCAGTTCGTCCGTCAGGTCGCCATAGCCGGTGAAGCGGTATTCATAGGCAAGCCCGAGATAGTCCGCGGCCTCCTTTGCCTTCCGCTGCAAGGCCTGGTCCTCGATCTGCGAGAGATAGACGACCTTGGTGTAGTTGCCGAAATACATGGCTTTCAGTTGCGGATAACGATCGAGGCCGAGCGGCTCGATGACGAAGGCGCGGAACTGGCGGGCGAGGAAATCGGTGAGGAAGAATGCCGTGACATCGTCTTCTGTCGCCGCAAAGGCCTCGTTGCCGGCAAAGAAGGAATAACAGTGCGGACCGGCAATGCGCTCGACGCCGAGCCGTTCGCAAACCTTGTCGAGCAGGCCACCGGTGCCGCAATCGGCATATCCCACGAAGACGCGGTCGAAGCCTTCGGCGCGTGCCTCTTCCACGGCCTTTTCGACGCCGGGCGCGATCTTTTCCGGATGGGCATGCCAGATGGCGGGAAGACAGAGAAGGTCGATATGGTCGAGCCCGTTGGCGTCGCGAATGGCCAAAATTTCGCGCGCAATCGCACCGCACGCGATCACGCGAACTTTTTCCGCGTTCGTGCGTTTCTGCGTCGGACTTCCGAGGTGAAGTTCTGCGTCAACCACATCCATCTAGAGGGACCCCGACCATGACTGGGACAAATATGACCCGTATCAGCATCGTTCTCGCCGCGCTTCTCGCACTCAGCGCCTGCGGTAACACCATTCGCGGCATGGGACGGGATACGGCCAATGCCGTGGATGCGACGCAGGATGCCGGCCGAAGCGTGGAAAGAGCCGCAAACTAAAGGTCGTCAGCGAACGGCGCCGTTTCAAGGGCGGCGCCGTCCGAACTTCAAAGCCTAGCCGGCAAGCATGTTGTGCTTGCGCTTCATGAATTCCTTGGCCGTTTCGACCGCCACGGCCGCGTCGCGGCAGTAGGCGTCGGCCCCGACGGCCTTGCCGAACTCCTCGTTCAGCGGCGCACCTCCGACGAGAACGACGTAGTCGTCGCGCAGGCCCTTTTCTTTCATCGTGTCGATGACGACCTTCATGTAGGGCATCGTCGTCGTGAGGAGGGCGGACATGCCGAGGATATCCGGCTGTTCGCGCTCGATGGCTTCAAGGTAGTTTTCGACCGGGTTGTTGATGCCGAGGTCGATGACGTCGAAGCCGGCGCCTTCCATCATCATGCCGACGAGGTTCTTGCCGATGTCGTGGATGTCGCCCTTGACGGTGCCGATGACCATCTTACCCTGCTTGGGCGCGCCGGTGGCGGCGAGCAGCGGGCGCAGGATGAACATGCCGGCCTTCATGGCGTTCGCCGACAGCAGAACTTCCGGCACGAACAGGATGCCGTCGCGGAAGTCGACGCCGACGATGCGCATGCCTTCGACGAGTGCCTGAGTCAGGACGTCGTAGGGAGCCCAGCCGCGCTCGAGCAGGATGTTGGTGCCCTCTTCGATTTCCTCTTTCAAGCCGTCGTAGAGGTCGTCGTGCATCTGCTGCACAAGTTCTTCGTCGGAGAGATCGGCGAGAATGATTTCGTCGTCAGACATGGCAATCCTCACATATTGAAAGCGACACGCGTGCTTTCGGGGTTCTGTCGTTGAATACAGTTAGCGTCATTGCATTGCAAAGCGTTTTCGATTGCGACGCGGGCCCGGGCGAATTGCGACGATGTCGCATTTTCGTCAGTCCGACAGGCAGTCATTTGAGGGCTACCAACCCGAGACGCGCACAGCCTTATGCCGCACTAGCAATTGTAATAACCGCTTTTTAAGGCTTCATGAACACTTGATAGGATGACACCGAGGGATCATCCTATGCGCTCCATCCTGAAACGCCTGTTCGTTTTTACCACACTCCTCGTGAGCGCGACGTTCGCCCACGCGGATGATGTCCTGTTTACCGTTCGAAGCGCCAAAGGGGATTTTCAGGTGACCGAGGCGGTGGTCGAGAAACTTGGCACCGTCACCTACAAGGCGCTGGCACCCGGCATGGACGACGCGTTGCATGAGGTTCGCGGGCCGCTGATACGGGACGTCTTGAAGGCGGCGGGCGTTGAGGGCACGACCGCGGCCGCCGTGGCGCTCGACAAATACGAAGTCGAGATCCCGATGGCCGATTTCGCCACGCTCGACGTGATCGCCGCGATCGAGATGGACGGGGAGCGGCTCACCGTGCGCAGCAAGGGCCCCGCCTGGATCATCTACCCGACCGGTGAACATACCGAGCTCCAGAAGGATCCGGTCTACGAGGCACGCAGCATCTGGCAGCTCAAGGACCTTGTCGTAAAATGAAAATTCCGCGGCTCAACACGTCGAGCCTTCTCTGGATCCGCTTTCCGGCCATGCTCGGCCTCCTCGCCGTGATGCTCGTCGTCGGGCAGGACGGCGTGAAGAAGGTCGCGGACGGGATCAATCTTCGCCTCTTCAACTCGGCGCGCTTTGAAGAGGCGACGCGGTCGGAGATGGAGTTCAACGACCTCGTCAACAAGGCCTACCGCCTCGCCCAGGCCGACAACACCGTCAGCTGGGAGGACGTGCGGTTCGCACTCGATATCTTCTGGTCGCGGATGGATACGCTGCGAACCGCGAGCTACACGGATGCGCTGGCCAGTGGCGAGGTGATCGAGACCTCGGTGGTGTCGCGCATTTTCGCCAACCTTCCCAGGTTGGAGGCGGCGGTCCTTGCCCTGAAAGCCGGCGATCCGGCGAGCTTCAAGCAAGTCGGCGATTTCGCCATGGAGTTTCAGGCGCCGCTTCTGGAATATAGCGACCGTTCGTATACTGCGCGGCGCAACCAGCTTCGGGAACTGGTGGAAAAGGAACGGCAAAGCCTGGACGACCTGCGGTCGATACAGATCGAGTTCGTTGGCCTTTCCTGTCTCGTCCTGATCTACGTTCTGGTGGAACTCTCGTTGTCCCGGCGTTTCAATCGCCGCCTGAAGGTGGCGCTCGAAGACAAGCGGCGCCTGCTGGCGTCCGATCACCTGACCGGCATCGCAAACCGCCGCCGTTTTGAGGCAGCGCTTGCCGAGCAATCCATGACGGAAAGTTTTGCCGTCGTGCTCGTCGATCTCGACGGCTTCAAGGGCGTCAACGATACGCTCGGCCATGCGGCTGGCGACCATGTGCTGAAGGCGGTCGCGGAGATACTTGATAGCTTGCGCCTGGAGGCGGATATCGTATCTCGCCTCGGCGGCGACGAGTTCGCCATTCTGCTCGACGGATCGCGGGAGCGGGCACGCGACTATGCGGAGGCAGCCGTGGCGCGCATCTCCGCCGGCTGTTTCTTCGACGGCAAACCCGTGCGTATTTCCGCCAGTCTCGGCATTGCCCATATCGATGATGCGCGTATCGGCGCCACGCCCCAGCAGATGATGAAGGATGCGGATGCCGCGCTTTATGTCGCCAAGGCGGCGGGGCGCAATTGCATCCGTTTTACCACACCCGACATCATGGCCATGAGCCACCGTAAGCAGGCCCTTCAGGCGGAGATCCGGTCGGCCATCGAGACGGGGCAGATCGATGTCGCATTCCAGCCGATCGTTTCGCTGGCCGATGGACGCCCCACGAGCCTCGAAGCGCTCGTTCGGTGGGAGCATCCGGACCTCGGCCTGATCGATCCCCACGACGTCGTCGCCGCAGCGGAACAGGCGGGCGAAATCCTGCCGCTGACATTGTTCGTCATCGAGCGCGCCTGCAATATCCGCAGCACGCTCGCCGCCTGTGGCCGCAATCTGCAGGTAGCCGTCAACATTTCACCGCGCCTGCTCAATCTCGAACGGTTTTCCGACGCGGTGGTCGAGGTCATGCGCCGGCAGGCTGTTGTCAGGGGTGGCCTGCTCCTGGAACTGACCGAAGATGCGATGATGGATGAGAGCGAGACGGTTCTGCGCAACATCGAACATTTGCGAGACAGCGGCACCGATTTTGCCGTCGATGATTTCGGGCGCGGCTATTCCAATCTCGGGCGTCTGGCAGGCCTGGAGTTCCGGCGCGTCAAACTCGACAAATCGTTGATCGACAACATTACGAGTTCGGCGCGCAGCGTCGACATCGTTCGCGGCATCGGTCGTATGGCCACGGATCTCGGCATGGAGGTGGTTGCGGAGGGGGTGGAAACGGCAGAGCAGTTTACCGCTCTTCGCAGCCTCGGCATTCCGTTCGCGCAGGGCTATCATTTCGCCCGCCCGATGAAGCCGCTCGTGCTGCTGCCGTTTCTGCTTGGCAAGCCGGTGCCGGTCGAGCAGCGCACCTTGCGGGTCGCCGGCTGAACGTTGCCTTCTATTCAGGACTGTTTTTGAGCGGGCAGGCCTTTGGCCATTCCGCACCGAGCTGCTTTTCGTTATCAGGGACGCCCGTGGCGCTTTTAGGAATGTCCCTTTTGCGGCATTGTTTAGGATCGAAGCGGTTACAGGGCTGCCAGGGTGGCGCGCTTGAGAGGAAATGACATGGACGACACATCTGAACTGGCGGCCGGGCAGGCAGAAGGCGGCGGTCGCCGCTCGCGCGGCGAAGGTCGTGGTGCTGCTGCACGGCGTGCGTCGCGCACGGGCGGCGGTCCAGGCCCGTCGCTGCCGTACATCACCCGCAAAATCAAGGAATACGAGGTCTTGGACGAGGCAGGTCTGGCACTGATCGAGGCGAATGCCGACCTTATTCTTGAAGAGATCGGTATCGAATTCCGCGAAGACCCGGAAGCGCTTCAGCTCTGGAAGGAAGCCGGTGCCGATGTGCGCGGCGAGCGCGTGCACTTCCCGAAGGGCCTCTGCCGCGAACTCCTGAAGACCGCGCCGTCCAGCTTTACCTGGCATGCGCGCAATCCCGAGCGCAGCGTGCAGATCGGCGGCAAGGCCACCGTCTTCGCGCCGGTCTACGGCCCTCCATTCGTTCGCGACCTCGAAGGCAACCGTCGTTATGCGACGATCGAGGATTTCCGCAATTTCGTGAAGCTCGCCTATATGGCGCCGTCGATGCACTCGTCCGGCGGCACGGTCTGCGAGCCGGTCGACGTGCCGGTGAACAAGCGTCACCTCGATATGGTCTACAGCCATATCAAATATTCCGACAAGCCGTTCATGGGCTCGGTTACGGCACCTGAGCGCGCGGAAGACACGATCGCCATGGCAAAGCTCGTCTTCGGCGACGAGTTCGTCGAGAACAACTGCGTGACGTTGAACCTCATCAACGCGAACTCGCCGATGGTTTTCGACGAGACCATGGTGGGCGCGCTGAAGGTCTATGCCCGCCATAACCAGGCCTGCGTCGTCTCGCCGTTCATCCTGTCCGGTGCCATGAGCCCGGTCACCGTCGCCGGCACGCTGACGCAGATCCTTGCCGAGGTTCTCGCTGGCGCCGCCTTTACCCAGCTTATCCGCAAGGGGGCGCCGGTGCTGTTCGGCACCTTCGCGGCGTCGATCTCGATGCAGTCGGGTGCGCCGACCTTCGGCTCGCCGGAGCCGTCGCTCGTGTCCTATGGTGCGGCCCAGCTTGCCCGCCGTCTTGGCATTCCGTTCCGTACCGGCGGTTCGCTTTGCGGCTCCAAGGTTCCGGATGCGCAGGCGGCGCACGAATCGGCCAACACGATCAACATGACGCTGCTGGCCGGCACGAACTTCGTGCTGCACGCCGCCGGCTGGCTCGAAGGCGGTCTCGTCTCGTCCTACGAAAAGTTCATGATCGACCAGGATCAGCTCGGCATGATGCAGAAGCTGGCCGAGGGCGTGGACCTTTCCGAAAACGCGCAGGCGCTCGATGCCATCCGCGAAGTCGGCCCGGGCAGCCACTATCTCGGCTGTGCCCATACGCAGGCCAACTTCCAGACCGCTTTCTACCGCTCGCCGCTCGCCGACAACAACTCGTTCGAGCAGTGGGAAATCGAAGGCCAGAAGCGTATCGAGGAGCGTGCCAACGCGCTCTGCCGTTCGTGGCTGGAAAGCTACGAGGCGCCTTATCTCGATCCGGCCATCGACGACGCGCTGCTTGCCTATGTGGCGAGCCGCAAGGACTCGATGCCCGACGCCTTCACCTGAAAGGGTCCCGATCGCGCCAGGGAGCAAGGCGGAGCAACGCGGGTTGCCGACATGATCCAGAAAGAAGTCTGGCGCCCGCACTATGAACTCAAGGGGGACGTGACCAAGTGAGGTCGCATCGCCCCGATCTCGACACCATCCGTGCGGCTCTCGAGCCGCACGGTCTTTTTTTGCGCGGCACCGTCAATTTTTCCGAAGGGGAGGCCACGCCGATCCTGTCGAATGGTAACGCCGCCGCCAGTGTCGTGCTCATAGGCAATATCGGCAGTTCCCTCTGGCCCGCCTTTTCGCGCTGGCGGGAAGGGAGACCGGACCGCGGCGGCAGCGACCCGCTCGACACGTGGTCGAAGGAAATCATCCGGACCGTTGCCGCCACAGTCAACGCCACACCCTGGTTCCCCTCCGATCCGCCCTGGCAACCGTTCCAGCAATGGGCGATGCGTGCGGAAGGCCTGAAAGCCTCGCCGCTTGGCATCCTCATCCACCCCGTCTACGGACTCTGGCATGGCTATCGCGGCGCGCTCGGTTTTGCCGAACCCGTCGAGGACGCCCCAGCAGCAGTGGCACTGCATCCCTGTGACCACTGTCCAGACAAGCCATGCCTCACCACCTGTCCCGCTGGCGCGGTGCGTCCGGCCATTTTTGACGTATCCTCCTGTCGCGGGCATTTGCGGTCGCCGGAAGGACAGGGGGGCTGCATGGGCTCCGGCTGTCTCGCCCGCGCTGCCTGCCCGGTCGGCGCTGCCTACCGCTACAATGACAGCCAGCTTCGTTTCCACATGGCGGCGCTGTCGCTTTGACGCTTCGTTGAGCGGCGTCGCTAAATTCGCCGCATTGGCAGTCGAGCCAAGGGGCATGCGTTTCCTTCTGTTTTTCATATTTCTATTTGCCACCCTATCCTTGCGGAGCGTTGCCATGGCCGAACCGCCGAAATGTGCTGCGATCGAACATCTTTCCGGCCGCTACACCGTCTGTACCTTCGATCCGGCCACGGAGACGATCCGCCTTTACGGTGCGGCGACGTTGGGTGTGGGTGGCGCCAGCTATGACCAGCTCAACACGCATCTCCTGCGGAACCGGCAGCACGTGAGCTTTGCTATGAATGCTGGCATGTATCATGCGGACTACGGGCCGGTTGGGCTGCTGGTGGAGCATGGCCGGGAAACGGGTGGGCTCAATCGGGGTGATGCGTTCGGCAATTTCTTCCTGAAACCGAACGGCGTGTTCTGGGTGGGCGAGGGAAAGGCCGGTGTGATGGAGACGGAGGCCTACGCAAAAGCGGGGCTTTCGCCGCGCGAGGCGACGCAATCCGGGCCGATGCTGGTTGTCGAAGGCGAGATCCATCCGAGATTCCTGGCCGACGGCACGAGCCTGCAGATCCGCAACGGCGTCGGCATCCTGCCGGACGGCCGCGTCGCCTTAGTGATCTCGAACGATCCGGTGCGGTTCCACGATTTCGCGACGCTCTTTCGTGACCGGCTGCAATGCAAAAATGCCCTGTTTCTCGATGGCAGCATTTCCAGCCTCTACTCCCCGGAAACCCGGCGCCACGATCGCGATGCGGTGATGGGCACGATCATCGCCGTCGTGAAAAATCTGCCCGGCTGAGAAAAAAACCTCGCCGCCACCCAAGGATTGCCGCCCGACGGACGTCGTAGAGGTTAGTGAACTGCAATCGGGATGGACCCGTGGAAACAGAACTTGTCGAAAAGGCGGCATTGGGAGATCGGCAGGCCTTCGCTGCGCTGATCGAAAGCCGCTATGATTTCATCCATGCCGTCGCCTGGCGATGGTGCGGCGACCGGCAAGATGCCGAGGATGTGGCGCAGGAGGTGTGCATACGCCTCGCCGGCGCCATTCGCGGCTTCAAGGGGGCCAGCCGCTTCGGCACCTGGCTCTATACCGTCACGCTGAACGCGGCGCGTGACCAGATGCGCAAACGCCGCCGGGCCGAATGGCGCGATGCGGCTTATCTGCGCGAGCAGGCGGTGCTGGAAGGCGGCCCCGGCGAGGACGGCAGCGAGGAGCTGTGGCAGGCCGTGCGCCAGCTTCCCGACAAGCAGCGTGACGCCGTGCTGCTGATCTACGGCGAAGGCTTGAACCATGCGGCCGCGGCCGACGTGCTCGGCTGCGCCGAAACGACGATTTCCTGGCATGTGCACGAGGCCCGCAAGCGCCTGAAGGTGCTTTTGCGCGATGCCGCCGCGTGACGGAAGGATAGACGATGACCGATCTCGACCTCGATAAACTCGCCCGCCGCACCCCGCCCGCTGCGGATTCCTCCGCGCGTGCCCAGGCGCTTGCTGCCGCCATGCTGGCTTTTGACGACGCGGAAAAAAATGCGACCACCCCCCAAGGATCGACAGACGGCGGGCGTCGAAGCTCCATGTTCAACTGGATATGGAGTCCCATCATGAACCGCAAACTTCTCGCCGGCTCGGCCCTTGCCACGCTTCTCGTCGTGCCCGTCGCTGGCCTCTTTACCTATGAACTGGTGCGCAATGGCACGGTGCCGCTGACCGCCGAAACAGAGATTGCGGCGAAGCCGGTTGATCAGGATCTGCGCGCTCGCAAGCAGGAGGCAAAGAAGGTTCAGGGCGAGGTGCAGACCGCCGCAGAAAGTGATGCCGTCGCGACGGCCGCCGACACGGCTCAGGCCACGAACACGCTCGCAGCCGAGCCGGCACCGGTTGCCGAACTGCACGATGAGAAGGAGGCGGCGGGGGTGCCGGAGTCGCTGGCCCTCGGTGGCGCTGCCAATATGGACATGCTGAATCGATCGATCGTGCAGCCCTCCGCCGTGGCGGATGCAATTGCGATGCCCACGCCAGAGGAGGACCGCGAACGCTTTGCCTCCGCCGATCCAAACCCGGTGAAGAGTGTCGCGACCGACCCGGTCTCGACCTTCTCCGCCGATGTCGACACGGCGTCCTACTCTTATGCGCGCGGTTCGCTGCTCGGCGGTAGCCTGCCGGATGCCGAAGCCGTGCGTGTCGAGGAGCTGGTCAACTATTTCCCCTATGACTGGAAGGGTCCGGAGACGGCGGAGAAGCCGTTCAATGCCACCGTCACGGTCATGCCGACGCCGTGGAACAAGGACACGGAACTGCTCCATATCGGCATCAAGGGTTTCGAGACCGTGGCGACCGAGCAACCATCGGCCAACCTCGTCTTCCTCATCGACGTCTCCGGCTCGATGGACGAGCCGGCCAAGCTGCCGCTGCTCAAAAGCGCCTTCCGCCTGCTTGTCGGCAAGCTGAAGGATACGGATACGGTATCGATCGTCACCTATGCCGGCAATGCCGGCGTGGTGCTGGAGCCGACGCAGGCGAAGGAACGCGATACGATCCTCGCCGCCATCGACAATCTCCAACCGGGCGGTTCGACGGCCGGCGCCGAGGGCATCGAGACGGCTTACCGGCTGGCGCAGAAGGCGTTCAAGAAGGATGGCGTCAACCGCGTCATGCTAGCGACGGATGGTGACTTCAACGTCGGTCCGGCGAGCGACGAGGAGCTGAAGCGTGTCATCGAGGAGCGTCGCAAGAGCGGCATCTTCCTCTCCGTTCTCGGTTTCGGCCGCGGCAACTACAATGACGGCATGATGCAGACGCTGGCGCAGAACGGCAACGGCACCGCCGCCTATATCGATACGCTGGCCGAAGCGCAGAAGACGCTGGTGGAGGAGGCGGGATCCTCGCTCTTCCCTATCGCCAAGGACGTCAAGTTCCAGATAGAGTTCAATCCGGAGCGCATCGCCGAATATCGCCTGATCGGCTACGAAACCCGCGTGCTCAACCGCGAGGATTTCAACAATGACAAGGTGGATGCCGGCGACATCGGCTCCGGCCACCGTGTCACCGCGATCTACGAGGTGACGCCGAAGGGCAGCCCGGCCGTGCTGAACGATCCCCTGCGTTACGGCAAGGAGCAGGCGGCGGCAACTCCCGCCACAGGCAGTTCCGAACTCGCCTTCCTGAAGATGCGCTGGAAGAAGCCGAATAGCGACACGAGCGAACTTGTCACCCTGCCGGTGACGGACGCCAATGCTGTCGCCGATGTGAATGCAGCCTCGGCGGACGTGCGTTTCTCCGTCGCGGTTGCCGCCTTCGGGCAGAAGCTGAAGGGTGTCTCCGCCCTTCAGGACTATGCCTACGGCTCGATCCTCGGCCTCGCGGAAGCCGCCAAGGGCAATGATCCGTTCGGCTACCGGGCGGAATTCATAAAGCTCGTCCAGCTTGCCGGCGGTCTTTCCGGGGAGAAGGCGCAGTAAGGCGCGCGGCCTCTCATCCGGCCTGCCGGTCTCCTTCTCCCCGCAGGCGGGGAGAAGGCAACAAGCCGAGATGTTTTCCGTGCTTGCGTGGCTTCTTGTTCGAGGAGGCCGGCGTAGTATCCCCTTCACCCCGGTTGCGGGGGGACGGTGGCGGTAACCGGAAGAGAGGCGCCGTCCAGCGCCTCTCCTTTGTTTGAGGCAGCGGCGTGCAGCGGGGCTCGGCGTCTTCGGGCAGTCCCAGTCCGGCATCGCGCAGCAAGCGAACATCCTTGCGCGCGATAAGCAACCGCAACGCCTCCCGTTCCGCCCGCGCCTGACGGTAGCGCTCCACCATTTCCAGCAGTTTTCCGAAAATTCCCATGGCCTTTGCCTTCCCTTGCTGCGCAAGAGCCAAGCAAAGCTGTAGACATTTCACAAACGAATAGCGATGATGGCAGGTATCAGGAAAAGCGATGGCGTCATGTATCCCCCTCTCGAAAGCGACCTGCTCAGGATTTTTGTCACCGTCTCCGACGCCGGCAATGTCACGCATGCGGCCGACAGGCTCGGCCGCACCCAGTCTGCCGTCAGCATGCAGGTGCGCAAGCTCGAGGAATCGGTCGGCGTGTTGTTGTTCGAGCGTGGCCCGCGTGGGGTTGCGCTGACCGTGGAGGGCAGACGGCTGCTGCCCTATGCCAAGCGCATCGTCGGGCTGGTCGACGAGACGACGGCAGCGATGCGCACCTTGCCGCTGGACGGGCCGGTGCGGGTCGGCATTCCCGAGGAATACAACCAGACGGTCCTGCCCAATGCGCTTGCCGCCTTTGCGGAGACCCATCCAGGCGCCGAGGTGACGGTGTTTTGCGGTTATACAGCCCAGCAGATGGAGGCCTTGGACGCGGACGAACTCGACCTTGCTGTCATCTTCGAGTGGGACGGCGGGATTTCCGGCGAGCTTCTGGCGATCGACCCAACCGTCTGGGTGGCTTCCAATGCGCACAACCTGCATCTGGAGCGTCCGGTACCCGTCGCCTTCTATCGGCGCTCGGTCTGGTGTCGGGAGTTCGCGCAACGCTCGCTGGAGCGCTACGCGATCCCGTACCGCGTCGCCTATACCAGCGATACGAGCAGCGGGCTGCGTTCGGCGGTTGCGAGTGGGCTTTCCATTGCGCCGCTCGCCCGCAGCAACATTCCGCCGGGCGCGCGGGAATTGACCCTTGCGGACGGTTTTCCGACGGTCGATTCCTCGCGGGTCGTGCTGAAGCGCAATCCGCGGCGTGGCGGGCCGGCGATCGACGGGATGGCGGACCTCATCCGCAAATCCTTCGGGCCGCTGGCGGCTGCGGCGGATCAGGCTTTCGGGTAGGCCCGTTCGAGGCCACCGGACCGCGTCAGCCCGGCGCGGAACGCGGCGAAGGCGGCATGCTGGCTGGAGCGGGCGGTTTCGACAAGCCGCATCTGCAAGCGCGCGGGTGCCGTGTTGCCCAGCCATTCGCCGAGCTTTTCCAGCTTCAGCGAGTTGAGGAACCGCGCGGCAGCGGCACGGTTGAGAAAGAGGTCGAGCCCTTCCAGCAGGTTCTCGTCCTGCTTGGCGTTTTCCATCAGCAGTCGGAGATAGGCCTGCTCGGCCTCGCCAAGCGCGGCGAGCTTGTCGGCTACGGTGTCCCGGTCCGGAAAGGCTGCAAGATCCGCGCTCATGTTCGTCCCCCTGAGAACCGTCCTGCCTTTGGATAGGACGCGGAAAAACGCCTCGCAAGCCCGCGAGACGTGTTTGGACTGAAAATCCAATATTGACAAAAAGTCTATTTTTGGATTGTGTGCCGCCATGTTCGACTCATCAAACGCCGATCTGCTGCTTCGCCAGCATGCCGCGACGGCCGCGGCCATTTCCACCCTGTTCTATCCCCATGCCGAGGTCGTGCTGCACGATCTCGAAACGGGGCTGATTGCCGGCATCTGGAATGCCTTTTCCGGCCGCAAGGCGGGCATGGACTCGCTTGTCGAAAACGCGCTGGAGGCGGCGGGGGAGGCAGGCATCTACGGCCCCTATGAAAAGACCGGCGAGGACGGGCGGCGGCTGAAATCGGTGACCGCCGTGCTGAAGGACGACCATGACCAGGCGCTTGGCCTGCTCTGTATCAACATGGATGTCTCGCATTTCGAGGCGGCGGCCAGGCTGCTTTCCGCCTTCACGGGCGTCGCGACACAACGGCCGCCATCGCTTTTTGCCGGTGACTGGCGGGAGGAAATCAACACCGCGCTGCATGATTGGCTGCGCACCCGTGGCCTGGCGCTGACGGCCCTCAGGAAGGGCGACCGGGTGGCGCTCGTTGCCGCCCTCGACGAACGCGGCCTTTTCCAGACGCGCAACGCCGTTGATCACCTGGCTTCCCTTATCGGCGCCTCGCGCGCCTCGATCTACAACTATCTCGCCGATGCCCGGCGCCAGAACCAGAAGGACAGGCCATCGTGAGCACGCTGCCGGATTTCCGCCTCGAAACCCATTTCTCGCGCTGGGAGTTCAAGGCGCGCCACCACATGACGGCGAGCGACGCCGAGACCATGACGATGTCCGATCTGCTGGCACTGGCCGGCTCGGAGGACCGCGAGACGTGGGAGCGCGTCTCGCTCGGTTATTCCGAGACCTGGGGCGCGCCGGCACTGCGCGAAACCATCGCCTCGACCTATGACACGCTCTCCGGCGCCGATGTCCTGACTTTTGCCGGCGCGGAGGAGGGGCTGTATTGCGCCATGCTGGCTTTGCTCGGGCCGGGCGACCATGCCATCGTCACCGTGCCGAACTATCAGTCGATGGAGACCATGCCGGTCACCATCACCGGCAATGTCACGGGGATCGCGCTTCACCCGGAGAACCGTTGGCAACTCGATCTCGATGATGTACGGGCAGCCCTTCGGCCGGAAACCAAGCTCATCGCCGTCAATTTTCCGAACAATCCGACCGGTGCCATCGCCGACCAGGAGATTTTCCGCGGCCTCGTCGATCTTTGCGCCGAACGTGGCATCCACCTGTTCTCCGACGAGGTCTATCGCGGGCTGGAGATCGACGACGAGAAACGCCTGCCACAGGCGGCCGACCTGTTTGACAAAGGCATCTCTCTCAACGTGATGTCCAAGGCCTATGGCCTGCCTGGCCTGCGCATCGGCTGGATCGCCAGCCGTGACCATGCGCTGCTCGAACGCATGGAGAAGATGAAGCACTACCTCTCCATCTGCAACGCACGCCCTTCCGAGGTGCTGGCGGACATCGCGATCAAGGCGCGCGAGACGATCTTTGCCCGCAACCGTTTGCTCTGCGTGGAAAACATGGTCAAGATCGGGGCCTTCTTTGCCGATTTCCCGCATCTCTACGACTGGGCAGCACCGGATGGCGGCTGTGTCGCCTTTCCCCGGTATCTCGGCAAGGATGGCGTGGAAGACCATTGCCGCCGGCTCGTCGAGGAGAAGGGCGTGCTGCTGCTGCCCTCCACCCTCTACGTTTCGGATCTCCTGCCGGTGCCGATGGATCGTTTTCGCGTCGGCGTCGGGCGGCGCAACATCGATGCGGGTCTGGACGCCTGGCGGGAGTTCCTGGCTGGTACCTGATCGGTCTCGTCAGGCGCTCATCCGGGTGAGTTTTGCCCGCAGGTCATCAAGACTCGCGAGGAACCAGATCGACCGGCCCTTGTTCGTCTCGCGCACAAAATCGGTGAGCGCCTTGCTGTTTTCGAGCAGCGGGGCGATGTCGCCGACGATAGCGCAGCGCAGATGGTAGTTGACGAATTTCTGAAAAACGGTCCCGGCGAGGCGCGTTTCGAGCCGGAGGAAATCCGGCCCGAGGCGCTCCACCGGGATGGCGATGAGCTGGGCCTCCGTCGAGAAGGCTTCGCTGATGACGTCGTTGCCGTCCGCTTCTGTTGCAATCGGCGGTCCGTCAACGGCGAGCACGAGAACGTTCGTGCCGGCTATCTCCATCGTGTTCGTCATCTTCGTCTCCATCGTTGTTCGGCCTAATTCTTCTTCAGAATGTCGGTCGCTTTGTGGTCGTCGTCGACACCGTCGACCAGCAGTATGTCGCCGTCGGAATTCAAGGTGCGAAGCGGCAGGATCGCACGGTAGGCATCGGATGCGTACCAGTCCTCGGCCGCCTTGCGGGTCGGGAAGGACAGCATGATCACGTCGCCGGCAAAGCTGCCTTCCAGCACGCGCTTGTTTCCATCGCCATGGATCACGAACTTGCCGCCGAAGGGCGCCATGGTGGCGTCGATCCCCTCCAGATAGGCGACGATCTGCGGCCCCATCGTGACATTGCGAAGGTGGGTGAGGGCGTAGGTGGTCATCGGGCTTCTCCTGTGAACGGGTTTCGTTGACAGGCAGACTAGGTGGCCGGTTGCGGCAGATCGATTACCTTGCAGGTAATGCCAAGGCCTACTCGCAAGAAAAAGCCGCCCGTGGCGTTTGCCGGGGCGGCTGATGGATGATCTTTCGGGAGAGCTCAGCCGCGGCGGCGACTGCTGCGCTCTCTGGTCGGTTGGGCAGCGCTTTCGTCGGCGGTCTTGTTGCGCAGCGGGCCGATCTTTTCGATGATCTCGGCAAGGGCCGGGCGTTCGCGCGGCTCATGCGCATCGAGGGCCACGCGCATGGCGGCGAGGTGCTCGCAGGACGTGCCGCAGCAACCGCCGATGATGCGGGCGCCGGCGTCGCGGGCAAGGCGGGCATATTCGGCCATCAGCGGCGGCGTGCCGGAATAGTAGATTTCCGAACCGCGAAATTCCGGGATGCCGCAATTGCCCTTGACGACGACGGTCGCCGACGGATCGGCGCCGGTCATGTCGAGCAGGGAAGAGAGGATGTCGGAGGCACCGACGCCGCAGTTGGCGCCCACCGCGAGCGGACCCGCGCCGATATCACCGGCAACGCCATAGATGTCGCGGGGATGCAGGCCCATCATGGTCTTGCCGGCGGTATCGAACGAGCCGGTATAGACGAAGGGCATGCCGACCTTGGTGGCGGCTTCCGCAGCCGCACGGATTTCCTCCGCGGACGACATGGTCTCGATCCAGGCGACGTCCGCGCCGCCGGCCTTGAGGCCCTCGATCTGCTCTGCGAAGGCGGCGACGGCATCGTCATAGGTCAGCGCGCCGAGCGGAATGAGCAACTCGCCCGTCGGGCCGACGGAGCCGGCGACGATAACCGTGCGTTCAGCCTTGTCGGCGACGGCGCGGGCGATTTCTGCTGCCACCTTGTTCAGCTCATGAACGCGGTCCTGGGCGTGATGCAGCTTCAGGCGATGGCGGGTGCCGCCGAAGGTGTTGGTGAGGATGATATCCGCGCCGGCGTCGACGAAATCCTGGTGCAGCTTGGTGATGTTTTCCGGCTTGGCTTCGTTCCACAGCTCCGGCGCCTCGCCAGCCTCCAGGCCCATGGCGAAGAGCGAAGTCCCGGTTGCGCCATCGGCAAGCAGGAAGGACTTTTCGGCAAGCAGCTCGGCAAGCGGGTTCGTCGCGGTCATGGAGGTATCCTTCTGTTTGTCACATCATATAAAGATTTCTTTATGTGATTGCAACGCTGCTTTGGCGGCAAAACAAAAGGGCGCCCGGGGAGGGCGCCCTTGTTCCAAGGTCTGGGCGACTATCAGGCAGCCTTTGCCTCATGGCTTGTCGGCGTCACCATGCTGGAGATGATGGCGCTGAGGCTGATTGCGCCAACCGGCTTGCCGCTCTCGTCCACGACATGGGCGAGCGTCTGGTTCACCGAGGTCATGGCACGCGCGGCCACTTCCAGCACGGTGCCCTTGACGATCGGCATGCCTTCCGGGTTGCCGGAGAGCGGCGCCATGATCGTCTCGACATTGACCACGCGGCCGCGGTTCACTTCCTTGACGAAGGCCGTGATGTACTCGTCCGCCGGGTTCAGCACGATTTCCTGGCCGGTGCCCTGCTGCACGACCATGCCGTCGCGCAGGATTGCGATCTTGTCGCCGAGGCGCAGTGCCTCGTCGAGATCGTGCGTGATGAAGACGACGGTCTTCTTGAGCTCCTTCTGGAGATCGAGAAGCACGGTCTGCATGTCCACACGGATCAGCGGATCGAGCGCCGAATAGGCTTCGTCCATCAGCAGGATGTCGGCGTCGTTGGTCAGCGCCCGGGCAAGGCCTACACGCTGCTGCATGCCGCCCGAAAGCTGGTTCGGGTAATGATTCTCGAAACCGGAAAGGCCGACGCGGGCGATCCACTGCTTGGCGCGCTTTTCCCGGTCTTCCTGGCCGACGCCCTGGATTTCCAGACCGTAGACGGTGTTTTCCAGAACCGTGCGGTGCGGCAGCAGCGCGAATTTCTGAAACACCATCGCCGTCTTGTGGCGGCGGAACTCCCGCAGGTCGTTCTCGTTCATCTTGCAGACGTCGACGCCGTCATAGAGCACTTCGCCGGCGGTCGGGTCGATCAGGCGGTTGATATGGCGGATCAGCGTCGATTTGCCGGAACCGGAGAGGCCCATCACCACCATGATGCCGCCGGCCGGCATCGAGATGTTGATGTCGCGCAGGCCGAGAACATGGCCGTATTTCTCGTTCAGCTCTGCCTTGCCGAGGCCCTTCTTGACTGCATCGACATAGTCGCCGCCGCGGGGTCCGAAGATCTTGTAGAGATTGCGGACCTCGATTGCATGACTAACCATGAATTACCTCCGAATGCTTCTGCAGCCGTCTGCCATAGGCCTGGCTTGTACGGTCGAAAATGATGGCGATGGCCACGAGCGCGAACCCGTTGAGGAACCCGACCGTGAAGAACTGGTTGTTGATGGCCTGCAGCACGTTCTTGCCAAGACCACCGACGCCGACCATCGAGGCGACGACGACCATGGCGAGCGACATCATGATGGTCTGGTTGATGCCGGCCATGATGGTGGGCAAGGCCAGCGGCATCTGCACGTTCTTGAGCTTCTGCCAGCCGGAGGAGCCGAAGGCGTCCGCGGCTTCCAGCACCTCCTTGTCGACGAGCCGGATGCCGAGATTGGTAAGGCGGATCATTGGCGGTACGGCATAGATGACGACCGCGATCAGCCCCGGCACCTTGCCGATGCCGAAGATCATGACGACGGGGATGAGATAGACGAAGCTCGGCATCGTCTGCATCACGTCTAGAATCGGGTTGATGATGCCCTGGACGCGATCGGAGCGGGCCATCACGATACCGATAGGGATACCGACGATGATCGCGATCATCGTACAGACCGTCACCATGGCCAGCGTCACCATCGTATCGTTCCACAGGCCCAGAAGGCCGATGGCGAACATGGAGAGCGCAGTGCCGATGGTGATCTTTATGTTGCGGCTGCCGTAATAGACGATCGCCACCATGATGATCAGGATGATCGGCCAGGGTGAACTGACGAACAGCCGTTCAAGATAGTTCAGAAACCACTGCAATGGCTGCACCATTGCGTCGATAATGTTCACATATTCTCTTACGAGGCCCTTGAAACCATCATCGATGACTTTTCGTGCGCCGCGGACGCTGGCGTCACTGAAGGCCGGAAACTTGCATAGAAAGCCTGGCAACAATTCGCATATGCCTGCCATCCTTTTCCCCTCTTTCTACCGGAAGTTATTGTTCCGCATCGCAATGAAATGAGTTTGCAATTGCGAACGGAACGGCGCGCACAGGGATATTCTTGTTCTGGTTCCCGGCTTGCAGTTCGTATTCGCACGAACTGCCGCTTGATACTGTGCTGTTTGCGACCTCTGCAGTTTCTTGGGCGGGCGTCAGGCAAAAAGCCAGCGTCCTCGTTCAGGTCGCGAAAGAAAGGCCGGCAGCCGGGGAGGGCTGCCGGCGATCGGTGTGTCAGAGAGCGGCCTTGACCTTCTCCGCGACATCCGGGGCGACCCACTTGGTCCACATGTCCGGATAGTTTTCGAGGAAGTGTTTTGCGGCGTCTTCGTTGGTGCCCTGGTTGTCGGTCATCCAGGCGAGAACCTTGCCGACCGTGCCGTTATCCCACTGGCGGGTCTTCATGTAGTCCATAGCAACGCCGGCCTTTTCGGAGAAGGACTTGGTCACGACGGTGAAGACGTCCGAGGTCGGATAGGAGTTGACCTTCGGATCCGCGCAGTCCGGCACGGCGGTGCAGGCGTCCCAGTCGGCCTTGTTGTGCTCGACGCCGAAGGACAGGCGCGTCATCTCGTACTTGCCGAGAATGGCGGTCGGTGCCCAGTAGTAGCCGAGCCAGCCGGCCTTCTTCTCGAAGGCGTTGGCGATCGAGCCATCGAGGCCCGCGGCCGAGCCCGTGTCGACGAGCGTGAAGTTCATGTCGTCGGCCTTGAGCGCCTTATAGAGGTTGGCGGTCGAAACCTGGCAGTTCCAGCCCGACGGGCAGTTGTGCACAGCGCCCTTGGAGGCGTCTTCCGGTGCGGGGAAGAGGTCCGGATGCTTCAGCGCGTCCTGCACCGTCTTGATGTCGGGATGCGCGTCGGCGAAGAATTTCGGGACCCACCAGCCTTCGACGCCACCTTCCGAGAGGAGGGGAGCGAGCTGGATCAGGCGGCCTTCGGCAATGGCCGCGTCAAGCGGCGTGCGCACGGCGTTCACCCACATTTCGGGCGCGACATCCGGTTCGCCCTTTTCATTCATGGAGGTGAAGGTGGGCATCGTATCACCGGTCACCAGCGTGACGGTGCAGCCATAGCCGTTTTCGAGGATGAGCTTGTCGACATGCGCGGCAACGCCGGCAGAGGCCCAGTTCATTTCGGCGATCGAGACTTCACCGCAGTCTGCCGCCTGGGCAGAACCGGCAAAGCCATAGAGGCCGGCAGCGAGGATAGTGGAAGCAAGGAGCTTCTTCATAGATTAAGACCTCCCAGTCTTAGATGCAGCGATCAACCCGGAAGGCAGCGCAGGTTACTGCGGTGTCCCGTCTGCCCGAAAGTTTTACGGCAGCCATGGAGGTTCGATGCCAGGTGAGGCGAGCCAACCCCCTGCTGCAACGACGCCGAGCCTTTTTTCTGATCCGCCGGCGGAACCCTGTCACCGGCGATGTGTCTTCGTGCGTCACAGGAAGCAGCCTACGGGTTCTCATTGAGAAATCAACCTCCTGAGCGGCATTCCTGCGCCGGAAGCGGCGCGCCGGACGATCAGGATGCTGAAAATCCGACAACCTATCGGTGGAAAAATTGGGCGTTTGCTCGCATCGGGGCAAATGTTCATGGCCCCGTTTCCCGGGGGATACGGATGGTCGTTGAATGCGGACATATCCTGTTCCGAATGCGCCGCTTTCGCCCTCTGAAAAATAATTCGCAATTTTTCAAAAAAAATCGCGATTCACCTTTGCTTAAGGTCTCAATAACGGTCCGGTAAGGATGTGCCGCTATTGCTTTCCTCACGGCGGGGGACACCGCCGCCCGCTCCGGAAAGGTATTGCGTACCGGAGTGCCTGGGCCCCGATGCGTTTTTGTCGGAAGCCGCCATGCGTATTTTGGCAAGCCGTGTATCACCGAAAGGGATGCACGGCTTTCGCCGTTTCAGGGCCGTGGAAATGGCAATAAAAAACGCCGCCTCCCGGAGAGAGGCGACGTTGCATGCGAGCGGACCTGACGTCGCGCTCGAAAGTTAGCCGACGGAGCGCGTACGGATGAAGCCCAGCGGGCCGAGCGGCGCGTCCATGACGACGTTGCGCACGCGGGACTGGTTCTGCGGGGCGACGCCGTTCCAGGCGATCTGTACGAAGTTCGGCTTGCTGAAGATGAACAGCATTGTCTTTGTCCTTGAAACCCGAAGCCACACGCCCCGGCTGTTTGATGACGTGGATATAAGCGTACCCGAGGGAAAAGTCACGATCGTTCACGGCGCAAAATGTCGCAAAATGAATAGCAAATCTGCCATGCTTGCATTGCATGGCGCGCTGTTGCGAAAATGCACCTGCCGGCGGTGTAAGATTGGGGCGGAATTGCGGTAAATCAGGGCTTTTCGGCGGCAGGCGGGAATGCTAGTTGGGGCGCATGACAAGAACGATCATGCTCCAGGGCACCGGCTCTGATGTCGGAAAAACGGTATTGGTGGCAGGGCTCTGCCGCATCGCTGCAAATCGCGGCTTGAAGGTGCGTCCCTTCAAGCCGCAGAACATGTCGAACAACGCCGCCGTTTCGGCCGATGGCGGCGAGATCGGCCGGGCGCAGTGGCTGCAATCGCTCGCTGCCCGCGTGCCGTCCTCCGTGCACATGAACCCGGTGCTGCTGAAGCCGCAATCCGACGTCGGCAGCCAGATCATCGTGCAGGGCAAGGTGTTCGGCCAGGCGAAGGGGCGGGACTACCAGGCACTGAAACCGAAGCTGATGGGCGCCGTGCTGGAAAGTTTCGAGACGATCTCGGCGGGTGCCGATCTCGTCGTCGTCGAGGGCGCGGGCTCGCCGGCGGAAATCAATCTCCGGGCAGGGGACATCGCCAATATGGGTTTTGCGACGCGCGCCGGCGTGCCCGTCGTGCTCGTTGGCGACATCGACCGCGGCGGCGTGATTGCCTCGCTCGTCGGCACCCATGCCATCCTGCCGGATGAAGACCGGCGCATGGTCACCGGCTACCTCATCAACAAGTTTCGCGGCGACGTCACGTTGTTCGACAGCGGGATTACGGAGATTGGCCGCTTTACCGGCTGGCCGTGCTTCGGCGTCGTTCCCTGGCTGAAACAGGCAGCACGCCTGCCGGCGGAAGATTCCGTCGTGCTGGAGCGGCTTGCCAAGGGGGGCGAGGGCGCGCTGAAAGTGGCGGTGCCGGTCCTGTCGCGCATTGCAAATTTCGATGATCTCGATCCGCTCAAGGCCGAGCCGCAGGTGGATCTTGTCTTCGTGCGCCCCGGGGAGCGCATTCCGACCGATGCCGGGCTTGTTATCCTGCCTGGCTCGAAATCCACCATCGCGGACCTGCGCGATTTCCGAGCAGCGGGCTGGGACAGGGATCTCGCCCTGCATATGCGCCGCGGTGGCCGCGTCATCGGCATTTGCGGCGGCTACCAGATGCTGGGCCAACGGGTTACGGACCCGCTCGGTATCGAGGGGAGCGAGGGGGAGGTCGAAGGCCTTGGCCTGCTCGCGGTCGAAACGGAGATGGCGCCGGAGAAGACCGTGCGCAACAGCACGGCGCATTCACTGCAATATGACGTGCCGCTGGAAGGCTATGAAATCCATCTCGGCAAGACCACGGGGCCGGATACGCTGCATCCCTCGGTCCGTATCGACGGGCGCGCCGATGGGGCCGTTTCGGCCGATGGGCGGGTGATGGGCACCTACCTGCACGGCCTCCTCTCCAGCGACGCCTACCGGGCCGGACTGCTTGCCGATTTCGGCATCGAAGGCGGCGGATTCGATTATCGAAAGAGCGTCGACGAGGCGCTGGATGGTGTGGCGGCGGAGCTGGAGGCGGTTCTCGACCCCGTTTGGCTCGATGGCCTTTTGGGCGCCGCTGATTAAACTGGCCTTCTGAAACGTACAGCCATCGGGTTCTTCGCCACCGGCCTGCCGCACCAAAGTTGCGCCAGAATTCGGTGCGAGGAGTGACGGAAATCCGCCCGGTCATCGGGCTTTAAGCCTTCGCGCGCTCCGAAAGGGTGAGAAATATGGGTTCTGGACCTCTCGCACGATCCGTTCTGGTGAGATGCGGCCTTGCAAGCCTCGTCGGGCTGTCGCTTTGCGGCCTGCCGGTCGCCGCCTTCGCCCAGACGACGGGCAAGGAAGCGACGAGTGCGGGAAAGCGCTGGGAGGAGGAGTTCGCCCTCTGGCAGAAGGTTTCCGCCGGCAGCGACGTCACACAGTACGAAGGTTATCTGAAGACCTATCCGAACGGCACCTTCGCCTCGATGGCGCGCCTGCGCATCGCTGAATTGCAGGCCAGCACCAAGGCCAAGCCGACGACCGGAAGCTCTGAGCAGGCTGGTGCAAAGGCCAAGGCGGACGAGGCCGCCGCCGCCGAACAAGCGAAGGCCGAGGAAGCCGAGCGTGCGGCCGCCGAAGCCAAAAGGGCCGAGGAAGACGCCCAGAAAGCCGCAGAAGCGGAAAAGGCCAAGGCCGATGCGGAGGCAGCCCGGTTGAAGGCGGAAGCCGATGCAAAGCAGGCCGAAGAGGAAGCCCGCAAGGTTGCAGAAGCGGAAAAGGCAAAAGCCGATGCGGAAGCCGCCCGCTTGAAGGCTGAAGCCGAGGCAAAACAAGCTGCAGAGGAAGCCCGCAAGGTCGCGGAGGCGGAAAAGGCAAAGGCCGAAGCGGAAGCGGCACGCCTGAAGGCGGAAGCCGAGGCGAAGCAGGCTGAAGAGGAAGCGCGCAAGGTTGCCGAGGCGGAAAAGGCCGAGGCGGAAGCCGCGCGCCTGCAGGCGGAGGCTGAGGCAAAGAAGGCGGAAGAAGAAGCGGCTGCCCGTCAGCTTGCCGAAGAAAAGGCGGCTGAAGAAAAGGCGGCTGCGGAGGAGAAGGCACGGGCGGAGGCTGCCGCCGCCGAAAAGGCGCGCGTCGAGGAAGCCGCTCGCCTGAAGGCGGAAGCCGATGAGAGGGAAGCCGCCGCCCGCAAGCTCGCCGATGAAAAGTCAGCCGAGGCCGAGCGCCTGAAGGCAGAGGCGGAGGCTGCGGCGGACAAGGCCAAGACGGAAGAGGCTGCCCGGGTGAAGGCCGAGGCTGAGCGCGCGAAGGCCGAAGAGGCTGCCGCTGCGGAAAAGGCGCGTGCCGAGGAAGAGGCCGCCGCCCGTCGCGACGCCGATGTCAAGCGCGTCGAGGTTGAGAAGGCGGCCGCTGCCGAAAAGGCTCGGATCGAGGAAGAGGCCGCCGCTGCCCGCAAGCTTGCGGAAGAGAAAGCTGCCGAAGTGGAGAAACTGAAGGCCGAAGCCGCCAAGGCTGCGGCGGACGCCGAGGCGAAGGCCACGGAAGCGGCCCGCCTTGCCGACGAGGCGGAAAAACGCGCCGAAGAGGCGGCGACTGCAAAGAAGCAAGCTGAAGCCGATAACGCGGCAGCCGCGGCCCGCAAAAATGAAGCGCAGGGTGCCGAGACGAAGGACCGGGGCCTTGCCGTGGAACAGGCCGATGCGGCGAAGCGCGAAGAGGAAACCTTCCGCAAAGCCGTGCTCGACGGTTCGGCAGATGCTTTCCGCGACTATCTCAGGGCTTATCCGAATGGCCGATTCCTCGCGGATGCTCGCGAACGGCTCTCGACGCTTGCCGATGCCGCGCGCCAGCAAACACAGGAAACCAAGCCGAAGCAGGAGACGGCGACCACGGAAACCGAGCGCAAGGTCGTCGAGGAACCGGTCATTGACCCACGCGAAGCCTATATGCAGCGCTCGACCCGTGTGCAGGCGCAGCGCTGGCTGAGCGTTCTGGGCTTCAACACCTATGGCGCGGATGGCGTGTTCGGACCGCGTACCCGCTCGGCGATCGCGTCATGGCAGGGCTCGTCCGGTTATCGCGCTGACGGCTACCTGTCGCGTGCGCAGTTCCGTGAACTCCGGCAGGCCGCGCAGTATGCTCAGGCTCGCCAGAATCGCCAGCGTCAATATCAGCAGCGCCAGTACCAGCAACGCCAGTACCAGCAGGACTATGACGTGCTGGAAGGCCCCGTTGACGGCTACTACGAGCGCTACAACGGTGACGACGGCTACTACAATGGCGGCGGTGGCATGGTGATCATCCCCGGCTATTGAGATTGCGACGACCGGACGGCGGTTTCAGCACAGGTGATGCCGCTGCCGGTCGATTGACTTCACGGGACGGGAAGCATAATCATCCGCAGTATTGGATGGTTCCCGGATCCGGAAACGGATCGGGGAGTAAATGGGAATGTGACGCGGCGGACCCAATTAGGGCGCTGCAATCACGGCCGACCCCGCGACTGTAGAGTGGCGAGGAACGTTCATCCGGTGGGGAGGATTTGTGTGGGTCATGGGGCATGGTGCTCCGGGCTGCACAGAGAAAACCAGCCGGAAAAGCCACTGGGTGGCATTGCGATAAGCCAAGGCTCGGACGCCTCTTTCTCTACGAATCGTCCACCTTTCGCGATGCTGATACCCGGGAAGGTGAGAGCGGTCCGCAGGCGTGAAAACGCCGGACGCCACGAGCCAGGAGACCTGCCAGCCGATGAGGGCATATCGCTCGACCTGGGGAGGGGCTTCCCCAACGCCTGCACGGAGGTTGTCATGGCTGTTTCCGCTACGTCTACTGTTACCCTTTCCGCAAACGATCGCCTTGTCGCCGGCGCGCTTGCGCTGCTGCTCGGTGCCTTCCTCGTTTTCAGCGCCGGCCTGGCAAATTCGGCCGTGCTGCACGATACGGCGCACGACACCCGTCACTCCTACGGCTTTCCCTGCCACTAAGGAGTTTTTGACATGATCGTTCGTTATCTCCTGGCCGCCCTGGTGGCCGGGCTGTTCTCTGGCGTGCTGATGACAGCCGCCCAGGAGGCACGAGTCGTGCCGCTCATTCTTCACGCAGAAGAATTCGAGGGCGGCGGCGAAGAAACCGCACCGGCAACTGATGGCACGACGCCCACCACGGGTGGCGCCGCCACGACGCAGGAGCATTCCTCGCTCGGCGCCGTGATTCTGGACGTCGCGTCTTACCTGTCGCCGGTTTCCGTCGCCTATGCCCATGAGGGCGAGGAGCACGAGGAAGGTGGCATCATGTTCGGCATGAGCCGTTTCTCCGGCACGCTTTTGGCCAACCTTGTCACCGGCACCGGCTTTGCGCTTCTGCTGGCGGGTTTCAGCCTGGTTTCCGGACACCCGATCACCGTCGCGAACGGTGCGCTCTGGGGTGCCTCCGGCTGGCTTGCCGTGCATATGCTGCCAGCCATCGGCCTGCCGCCGGAACTTCCGGGTTTCCCGGCTGCTGATCTTACCCAGCGCCAGATCTGGTGGGTTGCGACCGTCCTGCTCTCGGCCGGGGGACTGTACCTCCTGTTCCTGAAGCAGGGTATCGTGGCCAAGGTCGCCGGCATCGTGTTGATTGCGGCGCCGCAGGTTTACGGCGCGCCGCAGCCGAGCGACATTTCCAGCAACGTTCCGGCCGTTCTCGGTGCGGAGTTCGCGGTTGCGGCACTTGCCACGACGCTGTTCTTCTGGATCGTGCTCGGTCTCGCGTTGGGCTTTGCCAACGAGAAAGTCGCCAAGGCTGCCTGATATGACGCAAAAATCGCCCGGGGCCGTCCTGGTTCTGGGCGGTGCGCGTTCCGGAAAATCCGCTTTTGCCGAAAGGCTGGTCGCAGAGACCGGCCTTTCGCGTCATTATATCGCCACCGGCCGTGCCTGGGATGACGAGATGCGGGAGCGCATCGCCAGACACCGGGAAGACCGCGGCAAGGGGTGGGAAACCTATGAAGAGCCGCTTGCACTCGCCGAACGCATAAAAGATGTGGCGCGTGAGGACCGGGCAGTGCTCATCGATTGCCTGACGCTCTGGGTCACCAACCTGATGCTGGAGGAACGGGACATCGCCACCGAATTTACCGGCCTCATCGAGGTCATCGCGACGGCGCCGGGTCAACTGGTCTTCGTGTCGAACGAGGTCGGTCTCGGCATCGTGCCGGAAAACCGCATGGCGCGCGACTTCCGCGACCATGCCGGGCGGCTGCACCAGCAGGTCGCCGCCCTCGTGCCAAATGTTTATTTCGTTGCGGCCGGACTGCCGCTGAAAATGAAGGGTTGAGCCTATGCTGCAACAGAAAATCCCCGCCACCGTCATCACCGGCTTCCTCGGCGCCGGCAAGACGACGTTGATCCGCAACCTGCTGCAGAATGCCGGCGGCAAGCGCATCGCGCTCATCATCAACGAATTCGGTGATCTCGGCGTCGATGGTGACGTGCTGAAGGGCTGCGGCGCGGAAGCCTGCACCGAGGACGACATCATCGAACTCACCAATGGCTGCATCTGCTGCACCGTCGCTGATGATTTCATCCCGACCATGACGAAGCTGCTGGAGCGCGAAAACCGCCCGGACCACATCGTCATCGAGACGTCTGGCCTTGCTTTGCCGCAGCCGCTTATCGCCGCCTTCAACTGGCCGGAAATCAAGACGCAGGTGACGGTCGATGGCGTCATCACCGTGGTCGATAGCGCCGCGGTCGCCGCGGGCCGCTTTGCCGATGACCATGACAAGGTCGATGCGCTGCGTGTCGAGGACGACAATCTCGACCACGAAAGCCCTCTGGAAGAGCTGTTCGAAGACCAACTCACCGCTGCCGACCTGATCATCCTCAACAAGACCGATCTGATCGATGCCGCCGGCCTTCAGGCCGTGCGCGACGAGGTCGCGTCCCGTACCGTTCGCAAGCCCTCGATGATCGAAGCCAGGAACGGTGAAGTCGCCGCCGCCGTGCTGCTCGGCCTCGGCGTCGGCACGGAAGACGACATCGCCAACCGCAAGTCGCACCACGAACTGGAACATGAGAACGGCGAGGAGCACGACCACGACGAATTCGATAGTTTCGTCGTGGAACTCGGCGCCATCGCAGATCCGGCCGCCTTCACCGAGCGCCTCAAGGGCGTGATCGGCGAACACGACGTGCTACGCGTCAAGGGTTTTGCCGACGTGCCCGGCAAGCCGCTACGCCTTCTCATCCAGGCCGTCGGCAGCCGCATCGATACCTATTTCGAGCGCGCCTGGACCCCAAGCGAAACCCGCGGCACCCGCCTCGTCGTCATCGGCCTGCACGACATGGACGAGCAAGCCGTACGCGCCGCCATCGCTGCGGCGGTGTGATTCCGGCATGAGCGTGCGGCCCTTCCTCTCCTCCGCCTCTCAGGCACGGCATGGCCATTCCCGGCGTGCGGTGCTGGTGGATCCTCGGGTCAAGCCCGAGGATGACGGTGGGGAGGGGTGGGGGCCGGCTGATCGCGCGCGCAATCTTTCGAGGCAACGTTTGTGGCTTCCCGATTGGGCACGTTCTTACCAAGATGCGCGGCACGCTCAATACTGGCGACACTCTCAATGCTTTCAGCGTGCTGGCGGCCAGCGGCGTAGACGGCTGCTTTTGGGCGCCGCACCCCCACACACTCCGTCATCCTCGGGCTTGACCCGAGGATCCACTGGTAAGGCAAACCGCCAAACAGGAGGCGCCGCATGCATCTCCTGCTAGCCCAGAAAGGCACCATCGCCGACGGTAAGGAAGCCATCGACCTTGGCCAGACGCCGGGCGATATCCTTTTCCTCTCTGCCGCCGACACGGAACTCGCCTCCATCGCCGCCGCCCACCGGGTGCGTAGTACCGAGACGCGGTTGCGCCTTGCCAGCCTCGCGGCGCTCTCGCATCCCATGTCGGTCGATACCTATATCGAGCGCACGGCCCGTCACGCCAAGCTCATCGTTATCCGTGCCCTCGGCGGCGCCAGCTATTTCCGCTATGTACTGGAAGCGCTGCTGGCGACGGCGGTTGCCAATGGCATCAAGCTCGTGGCGCTGCCCGGCGACGATCGGCCGGACGAGGGGCTGGTTCCCTTCAATCGCATCGATAACGGGGATCGTCAGAGCCTCTGGACCTATCTGAACGAGGGCGGAGCCGACAACGCGGAGCGCTTCCTCGCCTATGCGGATGCACTGGTCTTCGGTGGTGAAACGCCGGAACCGGCAATGCCGCTGGAAAAGGCCGGAATCTGGTGGCCGAGGCAGGGTGTCGTCGATATCGCCACATGGCGGGAGGCGTCCAAGAGCGCGCTTAGGCCGGAGGGATTGGAACCCCCGACCGCAGCCATCAGCTTCTACCGCGCCTATGTCCAAAGCGGAGAAACCCGCCCCGTAGAAATGCTGATCGAGGCGCTTGCCGCCGAGGGCGTTCGCGCTTTGCCGATCTTCGTCTCCAGCCTGAAAGAGCCCGTTTCCGTGGAGACGGTGCGTGCGGCCTTTGCCGACATCCGGCCGGAGGTCGTACTGAATGCCACGAGCTTCGCGGTCTCTGCGCCGGGTGCAGGCCGGAAACCCACCGTACTTGACGAGACGGGCGCGCCTGTCCTGCAAGCGATCTTCTCCGGATCGTCGCGCGAGGCCTGGGAAGCATCGGGGCAGGGGCTGACGGCGCGGGATCTCGGCATGAACGTTTCGCTGCCGGAGGTGGATGGCCGAGTGCTTTCGCGCGCCGTTTCGTTCAAGGCAGCGGCGCGCTACGACGAGCGCGTCGAGACGAACATCGTCAGCCTCGATCCGGTCGAAGACCGCATCCACTTCGTCGCAAAACTTGCCGCTGGCTGGGCGCGGCTGCGGCGCGCGATGCCGGCCGAACGCCGCATCGCGATCGTCATGGCGAACTACCCGAACCGTGACGGTCGTCTCGGCAACGGCGTGGGCCTCGATACGCCGGCCGGCACGATGGAAGTGCTGCGCGCCATGGCGGCGGAAGGTTACGCGGTGGCCGATCTGCCGGCCGATGGCGATACGCTGATCGGCCACCTGATGGCCGGGCCGACCAATGCAGCAAACGACGGCCGTGAAATCCGCGAAACGCTTTCCCTGAATCATTACAAAGCGTTCTTCGCCGCGCTTCCCAAGTCGATTCAGGCCGAGATGACGGCCCGCTGGGGTGCGCCGGAGGAGGATCCTTTCGTCACGGGCAATGTCTTCGCCCTGCCGCTTGCCCGTTTCGGCGAGACGCTGGTCGGCATCCAGCCGGCGCGTGGCTACAATATCGATCCGAAGGACACCTACCATTCGCCGGATCTCGTGCCGCCGCATGGTTATCTCGCCTTCTACGCCTTCCTGAGGCAGCATTACGGTGCCCATGCCATCGTTCACATGGGCAAACACGGCAATCTCGAATGGCTGCCGGGCAAGGCGCTGGCGCTTTCCGAAGCGTGTTATCCCGAAGCCGTGCTCGGCCCCGTGCCGCATCTCTACCCCTTCATCGTCAATGATCCGGGCGAAGGCACGCAGGCGAAACGCCGCTCCGCGGCCGTCATCATCGACCACCTGACGCCGCCGCTGACGCGGGCCGATACCTATGGGCCGCTGAAGGACCTGGAAGCGCTGGTTGACGAATATTACGAGGCCTCCGGTGGCGACCCGCGCCGCATCAAGTTGCTCACGAGACAAATCCTCGAATTGGTGCGCGACATCGGTCTCGACCGCGATGCCGGCATTGCCAAGTCCGATGGCGAGGAGGCGGCGCTGCAGAAGCTCGACGCCTATCTCTGCGATCTCAAGGAAAAGCAGATCCGCGACGGCCTGCACGTCTTCGGCGTGTCGCCAGAGGGACGGCTGCTGACCGATCTGACGGTCGCGCTCGCCCGTGTGCCGCGCGGCCTTGGCGAGGGCGGCGAGGCAAGCTTGCAGCGGGCGATTGCGGCGGATGCGTTGGCCGGCACGACGTTCGACCCGCTCGATTGTGTCGCCTCTGATCCATGGAAGGGCCCGCGCCCGGAAATCCTTGCCCACCAAACCGACGCCACTTGGCGCAGCAATGGCGATACGGTGGAGCGCATCGAGCTTCTCGCAGCCCGATTGGTGGATGGTACGCTTGTTTGTCCGGACGACTGGCATGCGACAAACACGGTGCTCGCCGTGATCGACAGCACTATCCGTCCCGCCATTGCCGCTTGTGGACCGGCTGAGATTGCAGCCCTGATGCGTGGCCTCGACGGGCGTTTCATCGAGCCCGGCCCTTCCGGCGCACCGACGCGCGGGCGGCCGGACGTGCTGCCGACGGGGCGTAACTTCTATTCCGTCGACAGCCGCGCCGTGCCGACGCCCGCGGCCTGGGAGCTGGGCAAAAAATCCGCCGAGCTGCTCGTCACCCGATACGCGCAGGATCACGGCGAATGGCCGACATCCTTCGGCATTACGGCCTGGGGCACGTCCAACATGCGCACCGGTGGCGACGACATCGCGCAGGCGATGGCGCTGATCGGCGTCAAGCCGACCTGGGACATGGCATCGCGCCGTGTCACCGGCTTCGAGATCATTCCGCCGGCGGTTCTTCGCCATCCGCGTGTCGACGTGACGCTGCGCATCTCCGGCTTCTTCCGCGATGCCTTCCCGGAACAGATTGCGCTCTTCGACCGCGCCGTGCGCGCCGTCGGGGCGCTTGAGGAGGACGATTCGGACAACCCGATCGCTGCCCGTATGCGGGTCGAGGCTGCGGCGCTGGCTGCCGAAGGCGTATCCGAGGATGACGCGATGAAGCAGGCTGGTTTCCGCATCTTCGGCGCGACATCCGGTGGCTACGGCGCTGGTCTGCAAACCATGATGGACGAAGGTCTCTGGACCGAGCGCGGCGACCTTGCCGAAGCCTGGCTTGCCTGGGGTGCGCATGCCTATGACGGCGATGGCGACAGCGTGCCGATGCTCGAGCGGCTTGAGGCACGCATGAAGAGCCTGCAAGCCGTGGTCCAGAACCAGGACAGCCGCGAGCACGACCTGCTCGACAGCGACGAGTATTACCAATTCGAGGGTGGCATGGCGGCGGCAGTGGAGCATCTTTCCGGCCAGCAGCCCGTCATCTACCACAACGACCTGTCGCGCCCGGAAAAGCCGGTGGTGCGCACGCTGGAAGACGAGATCGGCCGCGTCGTGCGTGCCCGTGTGGTCAATCCGAAATGGATCGACGGCGTCATGCGCCACGGCTACAAGGGCGCCTTCGAGATCGCCGCGACGGTGGATTTCATGTTCGCCTTCGCCGCGACGACCGGGGCCGTGAAGGATCATCATTTCGAGGCCGCCTATCAGGCCTATGTGCTGGACGAACGCGTGCGCGATTTTCTGATGCAGAAGAACCCGGCGGCACTCGCCGAAATGGCGGCGCGCTTTGCCGAGGCGATCGACCGGAAGCTCTGGACGCCCCGCTCGAATTCGGCGCGCTTTGAACTCGATATGCTAGGCGCCCGTAAGGCGTCCTGAGACGGAAGGGAAGACTGACATGACCGAGAACCACGACGAAACTGCCGGCATGACCGAAGCCGAGCTTGCCCGCCACTCGGAGAAGATGGCGAAGAAGAAGCAAGCGCGTGAGAAGATCATGGCGACGAAGACGGACGAGAAGGGCCTCGTCATCGTCCATACCGGCAAGGGCAAGGGCAAGTCGACCGCCGGCTTCGGCATGATCTTCCGTCACATCGCGCACAAGAAGCCGTGCGCCGTCGTGCAGTTCATCAAGGGCGCGATGGTGACGGGTGAGCGCGAGCTGATCGAGGCCCACTTCTCCGATATCTGCCAATTCTACACGCTCGGCGAAGGCTTTACCTGGGAAACGCAGGACCGCGCCCGTGACGTGGCGATGGCAGAAAAGGCCTGGGAGAAGGCGAAGGAACTGATCCGCGACGAGCGCAACTCCATGGTGCTGCTCGATGAGATCAACATCGCGCTGCGCTATGACTATCTCGACGTCAACGAGGTGATCGCGTTCCTGCAGGCAGAGAAGCCGCACATGACCCATGTCGTGCTGACGGGCCGCAACGCCAAGGAAGAGCTGATCGAGATTGCCGACCTTGCGACCGAGATGGAGCTTCTGAAGCACCCGTTCCGCTCGGGCATCAAGGCGCAGCAGGGCGTCGAATACTGAACCCTACCAGCCGAGCCAGACGCGGATCGGATGGCTCGGATCGGCCATCAGCCGGATGGCAAGTGCCACCGAGGTAATGACGAGGAGCGGCTTGATGATCTTTGCGCCGCTCTTCATCGCCACACGCGAGCCTGCCTGGGCGCCGAGGAACTGACCGGCCCCCATGACGAGGCCAACCTTCCACAGCACGACGCCATAGAGAATGAAGACGACGAAGGCGCCAAGATTGGAGCCGAAGTTCAGAAGCTTCGTATGCGCCGTCGCCTTCAGGATGCCGAAGCCGGCGAGCATCACGAAGGCGAGCATGAAGAAGGAGCCGGTGCCAGGCCCGAACACGCCGTCATAAAAGCCGATCAGCGGCACGATGGTAACGGTAAACAGGAAGACGCTCATGCGGCGGTGTTTGTCGACGTCGCCGATATTCGGCTTCAGCCCGAAATAGATGGCGATCGCCACCAGCAGGAAGGGCAGCACACCCTTCAGCACATCACCAGGCACCACGGTCGCCAGCAGGGCGCCGAACACCGAGCCGAACGCCGCGACTGCGGCCATGGGCAATTGTTCGCTGAGTTTGACATGGCCGGCGCGAGCATAGGCGAGTGTCGCAGAACCCGAACCGAACAACGATTGCAGTTTGTTGGTGCCTAGCGTTTCCAGCGGCGGAATGCCTGCGAGCAGCATGGCCGGAATGGTGATCATGCCGCCGCCGCCGGCGATGGAGTCGATGAAGCCGGCAAGGAAGGCGGCAAGGAACAGGAAGAAAAGAACGTGAAGGGCGATGTCGGCCAAGGCGGGACTCGGAGATCGGTGAGGAGATTTGGCTGACCTTCTGTCAGACTGCAGGGTGAAAAGCAAAGCCCGCGAGGGCTTCGCGCGGAAAGCTCTTGTGTGATGTGCGCAACGCGGATCAAACAGCAAGGTAGACGGCGTGTAGGCTACGGCGGCGAAAGAGGTGGGCGATGACGGCGATGGATAACGAAAAGCGATCGGCGGCGGATATGGGCTTTGACCCTGGAATGAAGCGCAAGCTTCTTGCCGGCATCGAAGCGGGCCTCTTACGCGACCTGCATGCGGTGCTTGTCAGCCGCGACGGAAAGCTGGTGCTGGAGCACTATCATGACGCGCCCGATGAGAGTTGGGGCATGCCACTCGGCGCCGTCTCCTTCGATGCCGTCACGCTGCACGATCTGCGCTCCGTGACGAAAAGCGTCGTCAGTCTGCTCTACGGCATCGCGCTCGATCGTGGTCTCGTCCCGCCGCCGGAGGCGCCGCTGCTGGCGCAGTTTCCGGAATATCCAGACCTTCTCGCCGACCCGGCGCGGGCGGGCATGACCATCGGCCATGCGCTGACCATGACGCTGGGCCTCGAATGGGACGAGTACCGCTCCTATGCCGATCCGCTGAACAGCGAGATCGCCATGGAGAACGCGCCGGATCGCTATCGTTTCGTGCTGGAGCAGAAGGTCGTTCACGCGCCCGGCACCCGCTGGGTCTATTCCGGTGGTGCGACGGCGCTCGTCGGCGCGATCATCGAGCGCGGCACCGGCCGCCGCATCGAGGACTTTGCGCGTGAGGCCTTGTTCGAGCCGCTCGGCATTACGCATTTCGAGTGGATGAGTGGTCGGGATGGAATTGCCTCACCTGCGTCCGGCCTCCGGCTCAGTTCGCGGGATCTCCTGCGGATCGGCCACCTCTTGCTGTATGGCGGCCGCGCGGGTGACCGGCCTATCGTTTCGCAGCGCTGGATCGAGACGTCGCTCAAGCCGTTGGTCACGACGGGCGAGGGGCTGAGCTACGGCTATTTCTGGTTTCTCGACGAAGCGCCGGCCCTCGGCACGCCGAAGCCTTGGGTTGCCGGCTTCGGCAATGGCGGCCAGCGGCTCTGGCTGATGCCGGACCTGGGGATTGCCTGTGTCATCTATTCCGGCAGTTACAATGCACCCGATGCCTGGGTGTCGCCGACACGCATCTGGCGGGAGATCGTGCTGGCCAATCTCCGTTCGGCCTGAGGCATGCCGCATCCGGCGTGCTCGGTGCCGCAAACCGGTTTGACCGGCTTGCCGCCCTCCGGTACTAAGGAGGGGCGACGGTGCCCGCAAGCGGGCCGAGCGGTGTCCGGTGCGGCTGACCCAGAGGGGCCGTCATCCGGAACTGTCGGATGACGGCGATGCCGGGCCTTTCGCGTGGAATTTTGCGAGAGACTGCCATGCGCCCTGAGGCCCCACCACCGGATACTGGACGACGATCGCTCGTCCTCGGCCTTGGCTGCGAACGCGGGACACCGCCCGCCGAACTCGTCGATCTCGCCGTATCCGTCGGTGTTTGCCCGGAGCAGATCACTGCCGTCGCGACGCTCGACGTGCGCGCGGAGGAACCGGCCATGCTCGCGGTCGCTCGGCATTTCTCCGTGCCGCTCGTGACCTTTCCGGCGGTGCGCCTTGAAGCCGAGACGCCACGCCTTGCCAATCCTTCCGATCTCGTTTTCGCCCATACGGGTTGCCACGGCGTTGCCGAGGCTGCCGCGCTGGCGCAGGCAGGGCTGGATGGGCGACTTGTCGTGGAGAAGACGAAATCCGCTCATGCCACTGTTGCCGTCGCCGAATCGTTTCAAGGGGTTGCGATGGCTTTTTCAGAGACCGAATCCACTCCCTCGCATTTTGATTCCAACCGGGAGTTTGCGTGATGCACGCCCTGTTCTCAGCCCTCCCAACGATGGAGAAGGGCAGCGTCTGGCTCGTTGGTGCCGGTCCGGGCGATCCGGGCCTTTTGACCCTGCACGCCGCCAATGCGCTCCAGCAGGCCAATGTCATCGTGCATGATGCGCTGGTCAATGCCGACTGCCTCTCGCTCGCGCATCCCGGAGCGCAACTGGAGTTTGCCGGAAAACGCGGTGGCAAGCCCTCGCACAAGCAGCGGGATATTTCGCTCAGGCTCGTCGAACTCGCCCGCGCAGGCCACCGTGTGCTGCGGCTGAAAGGCGGCGATCCCTTTGTCTTCGGCCGGGGGGGCGAGGAGGCGCTGACGCTGATAGAGCACGGCATTCCCTTCCGCATCGTGCCGGGCATCACGGCGGGTATCGGCGGGCTTGCCTATGCCGGCATTCCGGTGACGCATCGCGAGGTCAATCACGCGGTGACGTTCCTCACCGGCCACGACTCCTCCGGCCTCGTGCCGGACCGCATCAATTGGGATGGCATCGCCAAGGGATCGCCGGTCATCGTCATGTATATGGCGATGAAACATATCGGCCAGATCGCCGCCAACCTCATCGCCGGCGGCCGCTCGCCGGACGAACCTGTCGCCTTCGTCTGCAATGCCGCGACCGTCGAACAGCAGGTGCTGGAAACGACGCTCGCCCGCGCCGAAGCCGATGTCCAGGCCGCCGGTATCGAGCCGCCCGCCATCGTCGTCGTCGGTGAAGTCGTGCGCCTGCGCGCCTCGCTCGATTGGCTCGGCGCGTTGACGCAGGGCCGCAAGCTTTCGCCCGATCCGTTCGGTTCCCGCGGGCTCAAGGATCCGGCATGAGCGGCTTGCTCATCGCTGCGCCCGCGTCCGGATCCGGCAAGACGACGGTGACACTCGGTCTGGCGCGCGCGCTCGCCGATGCCGGCGTGCGCCTCGTTTCCGGCAAGGCGGGGCCGGACTACATCGACCCGGCCTTCCACGCCGCCGCCAGCCGAAAACCCTGCCTTAACTACGACCCCTGGGCCATGCGCCCCGACCTCATTCGCGCCAATGCCGCCCTTCAGTCCGGCGAGGGCGATTTCCTGCTCGTCGAGGCGATGATGGGCCTCTTCGATGGCGCCGCCGACGGCACGGGCGCGCCGGCCGACCTGGCGGCGACGCTCGACCTGCCCGTCGTGCTCGTCGCCGATTGCAGCCGCATGTCGCAGTCCGTTGCCGCCATGGTGAAGGGCTACCAGGGTTTTCGCAGCGACATCCACGTAGCGGGCGTCATTCTCAACAAGGTCGGCAGTGCCCGGCATGAAGCGATGCTGCGCGGTGCTCTCGAGGCGAGCGGCGTCGATATCTTCGGCGTGCTTGAACGTGACTCGGCACTCGCTTTGCCGGAACGCCATCTCGGTCTCGTGCAGGCGGGCGAACACGGCACGCTGGAAACCTTCATCGCCCATGCGGCGGAGGTCGTCTCACGGTGCTGCGACCTCGACCGTCTCGTCGCGCTCGCGGCGACGCGGGCCGCCCGGCCATCAACACTGTCCGTCTCGCACTTGCCGCCCTTCGGTCAGCGCATTGCCATTGCCCGCGACCCCGCCTTCGCCTTCACCTATGAGCACCTCATGTTGGGTTGGCGGCAGGCGGGGGCGAGCCTTTCGTTCTTCTCGCCGTTGACGGATGAGGCGCCGGCCGCCGATGCCGACGCCATCTATCTGCCCGGCGGTTATCCCGAACTCCATGCCGCGACCCTTGCCAATGCCGGGCGTTTCCGCCTAGGCATGCAGGATGCGGCGCGCCGGGGGGCACGCATCTATGGTGAATGCGGGGGCTACATGACTCTGGGGGAAGCACTGGTTGCGGCGGATGGCTCACGCCACGGCATGCTGGGCCTGCTGCCGCTCGTCACCAGCTTTGCCGAACGCCGACGCCATCTCGGCTATCGCCGTGTTACGCCGCTTGCGGGGTCGGGCTTCGACGCAGTGATGACCGCCCATGAATTCCACTATTCGACCGTGCAGCAGGAAGGTGAGGCGGACCGCCTTTTTGCCGTTACGGATGCGATGGGCGACGATCTCGGCCAGGCCGGTCTGCGTCGGGGCAATGTGAGCGGTTCCTATATGCATCTCGTCGATCTGGCGCCGGAGGCCGTATGACCGCGCCGCGCATCATTCATGGCGGCGGCATTGCCGCGGCGGCCGCGCGCTTCGGTGGCCGGCCGGAAGACTGGCTCGACCTATCGACTGGAATCAACCCCATCCCCGCTGTCCTGCCGGATGTGGACATTGCGGCCTGGCACCGCCTGCCGGACCGGCAACGGCAGGATGCGGCGCGCACTGCTGCTGCGCGATACTATGCCACGTCGAACGCACTGCCATTGCCCGTGCCCGGCACGCAGTCCGTCATCCAGTTGCTTCCACGATTCGTCGCGGCCAGGCGCCGGGCCGCCGTGCTCTCGCCGACCTATGGCGAATATGCGCGTGTCCTGGAAAATGCCGGCCTGCCAGTGGACCGTATCGCCGGCCTCGATGCCGTTTCCGACGCGCATGGCCTCGTTGTCGTCGTCAACCCGAACAATCCGGACGGCCGCCTGTTTTCCCGTGCGGTCCTGCTTGATCTTCATGCCCGTATCGCCCGTACGGGCGGGCTGCTCGTCGTCGATGAGGCCTTCGGGGACATGGGGCCAGAGACCTGTATTGCACCGTTGGCGGGCGACGGCGCGCCCGGTCTGCTCGTCTTCCGCTCCTTCGGCAAATTCTTCGGCCTGGCGGGCCTGCGTCTCGGTTTCGTCATCGGCGAGACATCGGTCCTCGACCGCATCGAGGATGGGCTCGGGCCCTGGGCCGTGTCGGGGCCGGCCCTGACGATCGCGACAAAACTCATGGTCTCCGACACATCCGCCATCCACCGCAGCATCGATGCGCGCAAGGCCGCACTTGACGCAACGCTAACTCGCGCCGGCCTCGATATCGCCGGCGGCACGGGGCTCTTTTCCCTGGTCAACCATGCGGATGCCGGAGCGCTTCACGAGGGGCTTTGCCGGCATCATATCCTTGTTCGTCCGTTCGACTACAATCCGCGCTGGCTTCGCTTCGGCTTGACACCGGACGGCGCGGCGGATGTCCGCCTTGCCGCGGCGCTGGCAGATGTGGTCGGCTGAACGATGACGGAGACCCTGCTCATCCTGTTCCTCGCGCTCGTGCTGGACCGCCTCGTCGGCGATCCGGACCGGATCTGGCGCCGCGTGCCGCACCCGGTCGTGCTCTTCGGTCGTGCGATCGGCGTGATGGACAAGCTTTTCAACGGCAAGCGCCTTTCCGCCGAGACGAAGCGTTTCAATGGCGCGGCCGGCATCGCCGCCCTGCTTGCCGCCAGCTTTTTCCTTGGTTTCCTGATGCATCGGCTGCTGGCACCGCTTGGCATTTTTGGTGTCGCCATCGAGATCGTCGTCGTTGCGATCTTTCTTGCCCAGAAAAGCCTGCACGATCATGTCCGCGCCGTTTCGACCGGTCTCAAGCGCGGCGGCCTCGACGGTGGTCGGCACGCGGTGTCGATGATTGTCGGGCGCGATCCGGCAACGCTCGACGAGCCAGCGGTTTGCCGCGCCGGCATCGAGAGCCTGGCGGAGAATTTTTCCGACGGCGTCGTAGCACCAGCCCTGTGGTACGCGCTTCTCGGCCTGCCGGGCCTGTTCGCCTACAAGATGCTGAACACGGCCGATTCGATGATCGGCCACAAGAATGCGAAATATCTCGACTTCGGCTGGGCCTCCGCCCGGCTGGACGACCTCGCCAACTGGCCGGCTGCGCGGCTCTCGATCTTTTTCATCGCCGCCGGGGCCTTCTTGGCGAAGGGCAGGCGCGCCGCGCGCGCGGCAATCGGGACGGCACTGCGGGACGCCGGACTGCACCGTTCCCCCAACTCTGGTTGGCCGGAAGCGTCAATGGCGGGTGCGCTTGGCATTGGCCTCGCCGGACCGCGCATCTATGGCGGCGCGCGCGTTGACGAGCCGATGATGAATGCCAGTGGCCGCACGGTGGCGACGGTTGCGGATATTGATCTTTCCTTGCGGATTTTTTCCCTGGCCTGCGCTGCACTTGCCGGGGCCGTCGCGCTTGCACTCTTTCTTGTTATTTTGTTTTGAGCGCAGCGACCTGCATTCCGTAAAATTTTACGCCTTAACTTCGTTTTCTTTTCGTTACCCCTGTCAATATTGCGGAAGGCTGAAACGTCTATATTCTGTCTCGCTGTGAGACATGGCGTTGAAGCCGTGCCCAAATCGTGTAGAGGGGAAGTCATGCGTACCTTGTCTGCGATTGCTGTCGCATTCTGTCTTGTACTGTTTCAAACCCAAACTGCTCTTTCTGCCAATCTTGTCGCCCAGGTCAGCCTTGCTTCGCAGACCATGGTCGTTACTCAGAACGGTGTCGTAAAATATCGCTGGCGGGTGTCGACCGGCCGCAAGGGCTTTGGCACGCCGACGGGCGCCTGGTCGGCGAAGTGGACCTCGCGAAACCATCGTTCGCGCAAGTACAACAACGCGCCGATGCCCTATGCCGTGTTCTTCAAGGGTGGCTATGCGGTGCATGCGACTTACGAGACGAAGCGTCTCGGACGCCCTGCCTCGCATGGCTGCGTGCGCCTGCACCCGAACAATGCGGCGACATTCTTCCAGATGGCAAAGAGCAACGGGCTGTCCAAAACCCGCATCGTGATCACGCGCTAACGGTTGAGCTCAGTCGGCGCTGGCGTAGCGCATCAGGCGGTCCATGTCGGGAACGATCACGTGCCGGTTGTTTTCGATGCGGATGACGTTTTCCTTGCGCAGCTTGGTGAACTGCCGGCTCACCGTCTCGATGGTCAGCCCGAGGAAGTCGGCGATGTCGGCGCGAGACAGCGGCAGGTCGAAGGTCGACATATCGACGCTTTCGGGATCGATATGGGTGGCGATGAGGTAGAGGAAGCTTGCGACCTTTTCCTGCGCCGTCTTGCGGCCGAGCGTCAGCATCCAGTCGCGCGCCTCGTCCAGTTCCTTCAAGGCCTGCCGGTGCAGCTTGTGCTCCAGCTCCGGCGTCTTCTTCATCAGCCGGTCGAGCACGGGGCGCGGGAAGTTGCAGACTTCGCTTTCGGTCGCAGCCTCCGCGGTGATCGCACTTTCCTCCAGGAAGGGGCGGCCGAGGAAATCGGGCGCGAACTGCAGGCCGACGATCTGCTGGCGGCCATCGGCCATCACCTTGGTCAGCTTCACCACGCCACGCATGATGTTGGAATAGTTCACGATGGTCTCGCCCTGGCCGATCACTTCGGCGCCGGTGTCGAGGCGATGGCGGGTGGAGTGCTTGTTGAGTTCGGTCAGCTGTTCAGGGGTGAGCGTGCCGCAGACGCCGCCGTGGCGTGCCTCGCAGGCGCGGCACACAATGGGGATATCGGAATTATGGATATCTCGGCGGCGAACTTCCATTTCGGCTTTTCCTTTCGCCCGGCGGTCGAGCGGCACAACGCAGCCGTGCTACCGCACACAGACCCGAACATAAAGCGTGCCGCCCAGCGGCAAAATAGCGCTTCCTGACTATTGTCAAATCCTAGCCCAGTCCTTCCGGCTTTCACTTGATCAAAATCAAATGGCGGCGGCTCTTTCCGGTTTATTTCCTTCGCGAGCAAGGAGATTGACCATGCAAGACGCCCTCGTGGAACGCCTTTCGGCGCCGGTGCCGCGCTATACGAGCTATCCGACAGCGCCGCATTTCAACGAAAGCATCGATGCGGATGTCTATGCGCGCTGGCTAGGCACGCTGGATGCGAAAAATCGCCTCTCGCTCTACGCGCATATTCCCTATTGCGACCGGCTCTGCTGGTTCTGTGCCTGCCATACGAAGCACACGCTGCGCTACGAGCCTGTCGAAGCCTATCTGAAGGGCGTCCATACGGAGATCGCCACCATCGGCGGTCGTGTGTCTCGGGACGTGCCGGTGACGGCCCTGCATTTCGGAGGCGGTTCGCCGACCCTGCTGCGGCCTGACGACATGGTCGCCCTGAAAGCCTGTCTTGCCGAAAATTTTTCCTTCTCCGACGATGCTGAAATCTCCGTCGAGATGGACCCCAACGACCTCGACGAGGCCAGGCACGATGCTCTTGCCGAGATCGGCATGACGCGCGCCAGCCTCGGCATCCAGGATTTTGATCCAGCGGTGCAGAAGGCCATCAACCGCATCCAGACATTCGAGCAGACCCGCGGCGTGGTGGAAGCGGCTCGGGCAAGGGGCGTGCGTTCCGTCAACTGCGACATCCTCTATGGCCTGCCGCACCAGACGATCGAAACGCTTGCCGAGACCGTCCGCGCCGTCATCTCGCTTGCACCGGATCGCATCGCGCTTTTCGGCTACGCCCATGTGCCGTGGATGAAGAAGCACCAGACGATGATCGACGAAGCGGCTTTGCCCGGCGTCGTCGCGCGCTTCGGCCAGATGCAGATGGCGGCCGAAATGCTGGTCGCTGCCGGCTACGAGGCGATCGGCATCGATCATTTCGCCCTGCCGGCCGACCGGCTGGCCATCGCGGCCCGGAACGGCACGCTACGCCGCAATTTCCAGGGTTATACGGACGATGAGGCGGATGCGCTGATCGGGCTCGGGGCATCGTCCATCGGCCAGCTGCCGCAGGGCTACATCCAGAACATGCCTGCGACGGGCGATTATCTGCGGCGGGTGGGTGAGGGCGGCCTTGCGGTGGTGCGCGGCTATTCCTTTACGGCGGAGGACCGCGCCCGCGCCTGGGGCATCGAGCGGGTCATGTGCGATTTCGGCTTTTCCTTCGTCGACCTTGCCGCGCGGTATCCGGATCTGGCGGGCACCATCCGTTCGGAGGCCCTCCGGTTTGTAGCCTCGGACAAGGATGGCCTTTGCCGCATCGAAGGGGATCGTTTCGTGCTGACGGTTACAGGTCGGCCCTTCGCCCGCACGGTTGCCGCCGTCTTCGACGCGCATCTTGCAAGCGGTCGCGGCCGCCATTCCATCGCGGTATGACGGGCCATTTTGGGCATGTCGTTTGCGCAACACAGCTTTGCCGGCTATGCAGGGCCCTCATCAAGCCCATTGGCAATTGCGTTCGATTTCCATATAGGATCGCCCAACTATAGATTCATGAGGTATGGGCGTGACTGCTACATTCGACAAGGTTGCCGACATCATTGCTGAGACGAGCGAAATCGATCGCGAGACGATCACGCCGGACAGCCACACCATCGACGATCTCGGGATCGACAGCCTGGACTTCCTCGACATCGTCTTTGCGATCGACAAGGAATTCGGCATCAAGATCCCGCTGGAAAAGTGGACGCAGGACGTCAACGAGGGCAAGGTCGCGACGGAAGAGTATTTCGTCCTGAAGAACCTCTGCGCCAAGATCGACGAATTGCGGGCTGCCAAGGCCTGAGGCCACGGCGACCGGCTGCGTTTTGCAGCTTTGCGCCGGGTTCCCGGCGCCTTTGGCTTGCGGCCTGCCGTCTTCGGCAGGCCTTTCGATTTCCGGAACCCGCCGGAGGCAAAAACGATGTTGTTAGAATATTTTCAGATGATTGACCGGGTCGAGGCCGTCGACGGTGCGCGTCGCGTGCTGAAGGCCCGCTCGGTCGTGCCGTCAAAGAGCCCGGTTTTCGAGGGCCATTTCCCCGGCATGCCGCTCGTTCCGGGTGTGCTGTTGATCGAGACCATGGCGCAGGCGTCCGGCTTTCTCGTGCTGGCAGCGTCCGATTTTGCGGCCATGCCGTTCCTGATGACCGTCGATGGCGCCAAGATGCGCACCTTCGTCGAGCCCGATGCGGTGCTCGACATCGAGGCGATGCTGGAGCATGACGGGTCGGGTTATGCCGTAACCAAGGCGAAGATCTCATCCGCCGGCAAGAAGGTTTGCGATGCGCAGCTCAAGCTGCGCACCATGCCGTTTGCCGAAGTGCCGCTCGCGGATATCGTGCGCAAGCGTGCGGAAGAGGTGGGTTTGTTCGAGGCGCTCGCGGCGTCTGCGGAAGGGAAATGAGCATGGCCAAGGCGAACAACGATGTGGTCATCACCGGCGTCGGCATCGTCACCTGTCACGGTGTCGGGGCTCAGACCCATGTGGAAATCCTCGGCGGTGCGACGGCGCCGGAGCTGAAGATCGAGACGGAGCGCTTTGCGCCCTATCCGGTCCATCCGATGCCGGAAATCGATTGGAACCAGCAGATCGCCAAGCGCGGCGACCAGCGCCAGATGGAAAACTGGCAGCGCCTCGGCGTTTTCACCGCCGGTCTCGCGCTGGATGACGCCGGACTGAAAGACAATGCGGAAGCCTGCGGCACGATGGACATGATCGTGGCTGCCGGCGGCGGCGAGCGCGACATCGCGGTGGATTCGCTGATCGTCGACGAGGGCCTGAAGCGCAACGACCGCGAGCAGCTTTTGAACGAAAAGCTGACGACGGAGCTCCGCCCGACACTCTTCCTTGCCCAGCTTTCCAACCTGCTCGCCGGCAATATCTCCATCGTGCACAAGGTCACGGGTTCCTCCCGCACCTTCATGGGTGAGGAAGCCGCCGGTATCAGCGCCGTCGAAACAGCGTTCCACCGCATTCGCGCCGGCCAGTCGACGCACACGCTGGTTGGCAGTGCGCTGGTTGCGGAGCGGCAGGACGTCATCCTGCTTTATGAGGCCATCGGTGCGCATGCGACCGGCGGCTGGACGCCGCTGTGGTCGCGTGACGAAAATGCCGGTGGCGGTATCATCACCGGTTCGGCTGCCGCGTTCCTCATCCTCGAATCCCGTGCGCATGCGGAAGCCCGTGGCGCGCGCATCTATGCGACGATCGATGCCATCGGCGGTGACCGTGGTTCGCGCGACGAAGGCCGTCTGGAAGCCCGGCTTGAGCGCCTGGCTGAAGGCGCCTCCACAGGTGGCGAGACCGTGGTCTTTTCCGGCGCATCCGGTGCGCATGATGCGACGGCACGCGAGAAGAGCTGGCTCGACACGCGTTTTTCCGGCAGTGCTGTGCGCGGCTACAGTGCCGTGATCGGCCAGTCGCTCGAGGCGCAGTTCCCGCTCGGCCTGGCGCTTGCCGCGCTGACGCTCGGCGGCGGCGTTACTGTCGCCCCGTTCGACACGGCGGTGGAAACAGCTATGAACGCGCCTGCCGCGACGGCCGTCGTGACGACGGTTGGCCATTCGCGCGGCGAAGGCGTCGCAATCCTTTCGGCAGAGAAGTGAGGTTCCGGCCATGACGAACGCCGCCTACAGGGATCATCTCGGTCGCCCGATCGTCGCCGTCACCGGCATGGGCGTCATCACCTCGCTGGGGCAGGGGCTCAAGGACAACTGGACCGCGCTCACCGGCGGCGTGTCCGGCATTCATGATATTACCCGCTTTCCGGTCGATGGCCTGAACACCCGTATTTCCGGCACGGTCGACTTCATCGACCTGCCGGTCGAAAACCCGGTTGAACGCTCCTACGCCTATGCGCGCGAGACGACGGATGAGGCCTTGGCGCAGGCCGGCCTTTCCGGCGAGTTCGGCGGACCGCTCTTCCTCGCTGCTCCGCCGATCGAGCCCGACTGGCGCGACCGTTTCGCACTCGCCGATCGCGCGCCACCATCGCAGCGTCCGGGCGATGCCTATGACCGTTTCCTTGCCGTGCTGCGGGGCAAGCCCGAGCCGGCGCTGCATGAGGCCTGGGCGTTCGGCGCGATCTCCGAGCGTCTTGCCGACCGCTACGGAACGCGCGGTCTGCCGGTAACGCTGTCGACTGCCTGCGCTTCGGGTGCCACGGCGATCCAGCTCGGTGTCGAGGCGATCCGTCAGGGTCGCACCGACCGGGCGCTCACTGTTGGTACCGATGGCTCGGTGACGGCCGAAGCCCTCATCCGCTTCGCGCTGCTCTCAGCGCTCTCGACGCAGAACGATCCGCCGACCAAGGCATCAAAACCGTTCAGCAAGGACCGCGACGGTTTTGTCATCGCCGAAGGCGCTGCGACGCTCGTGCTGGAATCGCTGGAGTCGGCCATCGCTCGCGGTGCAAAGGTGCTTGGTATCCTCAAGGGCTGCGGCGAGAAGGCGGACCATTTCCACCGCACGCGGTCTTCGCCGGATGGTGCCCCGGCCATCGCAACGATCCGCGCCGCGCTGGAAGATGCCGGCATCGACGAGAGCGGCATTGGCTATATCAACGCCCATGGCACCTCGACGCCGGAAAACGACAAGATGGAGTATCTCTCCATGTCGACCGTCTTCGGCGAAAAGCTGGCGGGCATCCCGGTGTCGTCGAACAAGTCGATGATCGGCCACACGCTGACGGCCGCCGGTGCGGTCGAGGCGGTGTTCTCGATCCAGACCATGCTGACCGGCACCCTGCCGCCGACCATCAATTACCAGAATCCCGACCCGGCAATCGTGCTCGACGTCGTGCCGAACGTGAAGCGCGACAAGCAGGTGACTGCCGTGCTTTCGAACTCCTTCGGCTTCGGCGGCCAGAACGCCAGCCTCGTCATGACGGCCGAACCGGCCTGATAGGAACAAGACCATGCGCGCCCTTCAGCTTCTCGACGACCGCAAGCTCGAACTGACCGACATCCCGGAACCGGACGCTCCCGGCCCGGGCGAGGTTACGTTGCGCGTGAAGGCCGTCGCCCTCAACCATATCGACGTCTGGGGCTGGCGCGGCATGGCGTTCGCCAAGCGCAAGATGCCGCTCGTCATCGGCGCGGAAGCGGCCGGCGTTGTCGAGACGCTCGGCCCGGGCGTTTCCAATGTTCTGCCCGGACAGCTCGTCTCCATCTACGGCGCGCGCACCTGCGGCCTCTGCAAGCCCTGCCGTGAAGGCCGCGACAATCTCTGCGAACATGTCGGCGGCGTGTACGGCTTCCATCTCGACGGTTTCGCGCAGGAGAAGGTTAACCTTCCTGCCCGCCTACTCGTGCCCGCACCGCCCGGTATCGATGCGGTTGCCGCCGCGCTCGCGCCCGTCACCTTCGGCACGGTCGAGCACATGCTGTTCGACAATGCCAAGCTCGAGCCAGGCGAGACGATCCTCGTTCATGCCGGCGGTTCCGGCATTGGTTCCGCGGCCATCCAGCTTGCCAAGAAGACCGGCTGCACCGTCATCACCACCGTCGGCTCGAACGACAAGATCGAGAAGGCCAAGGCGCTCGGTGCCGATCACGTCATCAACTATCGTGAAGACCGCTTCGAGGGCGTGGTGCGCAAGCTGACCAAGAAGAAAGGCGTCGACGTCGTCTTCGAACATGTCGGCAAGGATACATGGGCGGGCTCGATGCTGTGCATGAAGCGCGGCGGCCGTCTCGTCACCTGCGGCTCGACATCCGGTGTCTCGACCGACCTGAACCTGATGATGCTCTTCCAGCAGCAGCTGAAGCTGCTCGGGTCGTTTGGCTGCCGCATGGAAAACATGGCGAATGCCATGCAGAAGATGGCGCGCGGCGTCGTCCAGCCGGTCATCGATACGGAAGTCACCTTCGACGGTATCGCAACGGCGCTAGAGCGCATGGAATCGCGCCAGATCTTCGGCAAGATCGTCCTCAGGCTGGACTGACACGCGTGAAGATGATCGTCACACGCCTTGTCCTGGCGCTCCGGAACACACAGCAATGGCTGGTGGCGCAGTTCGCCTTCGGCCTGCTCAATCTCCTGAAGCTGCTGCCGGCCGACCGGGCAATCCATTTTGCCGACCGCGTGGCGCGCTGGATCGGCCCCAGGACGAGCCGGCACAAGCTGACGCTGACAAATTTGCGCAACGCTTTCCCGGAAAAGCCCGAGGCGGAGATCGAGGCGATTGCCCTCGATGCTTGGGGCAATATGGGCCGGCTTGCCGCCGAATATGTCTTTCTCGACCGGTTGTTCGATTTCGATCCTGAGCGTTCAGCGCCCGGCCGGATCGAGGTGTCGGGCATCCCGCTGTTCCTCGACCTGCGCGACAATCCGCGTCCCTTCATCGTCTTCACGGCGCATACCGGCAATTTCGAGCTGCTGCCGGTGGCCGGCGCGTCCTTCGGGCTTGACGTGACGGTGCTCTTCCGGCCGCCGAACAACCCCTATGTTGCCGACAAGGTGTTCGAATTCCGCCGCGCCCGCATGGGCAACCTCGTGCCGTCGCATGCCGGCTCCTCCTTCACGCTTGCCCGCAAGCTGGAGGGTGGCGGTCCGGTCGGCGTGCTGGTCGACCAAAAATTCAACAGGGGACTGCACACGAAATTCTTCGGCCGCGACGTGCAGACCAATCCGCTGCTTGCCAAGCTCGTCCGCCAGTTCGACTGCGAGGTCTATCCGGCTCGCTGCATCCGCCTGCCGGGCAATCGCTATCGGCTGGAGCTGGAGCCGGCAATGCAGGTTCCCCGCAAGGAGAATGGCGCCGTCGATGTCGATGCGACCGCCCAGATGCTCAACGACAAGGTGGAGCAGTGGGTGCGGGAATATCCCGGCCAATGGCTTTGGTACCATGATCGGTGGAATATCAAGCGCGGCCTTATTACTTGAGTGCTTACTATTTTTTTCTTTTCATTCTAATTTTGAATACGTTCAGTTTTCCGAATTATGCGACTTTTGGCTAATTCGGGTTTGACATCCTCCCGTTCGCTGTTACCATTTTGCTAATGTAAGCGCTTTGGATAGCATATTTGGGGAGGTAACGATCAAAGCTGCATATCACTTCCGGACAGTTTAAATAATGTAGTGATGCAATTGCTGTAGATTTCAGCAATTCAGGGAGCATGAATTGAAAGCTCTTGTAGAGTTGTTCTGGTTTAAGTATTCGCAACTCCAGCACGCAGTGAAGACGGGGAATGAACGTCTCGTTTCCATGCTGGACAGGGAAATCGAGCCCGCCTTGGCGGCTGTGTTGAACAGGGAAGCCAACGACGCTTCCGAACTGCGGTCCCAATTCCAATTCGTGGTGGACCTTCTCCGGGAAGAATCTGAAGACAGGGCCTGCGTGCTCCGGCAGGCGCATAGTTTCAAGATTTTGCTGGATCGCTATTTTGGCACCGAGGACGCTGCAACACCGTTCGGGTTGAAGCTGCCGGAGGCTTCACGGCCGATGGCGGTGCCGCGCGTGGTGGAGGACGGGTTGCTCAACGAGGCGATCCTCGAGAGTTTGCCGGACCGGGTTTCCGTCATTGCGACGGACTATCGCTATATCTATTCCAACCCGCTCAATGCCGAGCGCTTCAGCGAGAAACCCATCGATCTCGTGGGGCGGCATGTCGTGGAGTTCATCGGTGTGCAGCGTTTCGAGAGCCGGGTGAAGCGGCACCTTGACCGCTGCTTTGCGGGGGAGGTGGTCGAATACGACTATCTGTCCTCGCGTCTTGGCAATGCGATGATCCGCTGCCGCATGACGCCTTGCATGTCGGCAGCGGGAAATGCGCTCGGCGCTATCCTCGTGCTCCAGGAGCTGCAGGAAGTGCGCGACCCGATGGCGGCCTGATCCGTCTCATGCGGCAAGGCCGCCGCGCAGCATGAACTGCTGTTCGAAGGCAATATGACGCCGGATCGATTCGAAGAAGCCGCGGAGCATGTAGCCCGCGGCTTCTGCGTTTACGGTATCGTCGCCACTGCCGAGGCGCGTCAGCGTGTCGGTCAGCTCCTCCGCGAAGCATTCGTCCTCGACATGCTCGAATTTCAGCCGGGCGATGGACACCGTGAGTTCCGGATCGCCGGCGCCCTTGCTCTCCAGCAGCGGGAACAGGGCTTCCTCCTCATAGCGATGCACGCCATTGACCAGCGGAATCAGGGATTTGGCCGCGTAGATGCATTTTTGGCGATTGACGCTCGCCGGCAGGCTGTCGGCGATTTCCTCCAGCGCCGTGCAGAGCGTCAACTGCGTGTCGTGGGCTTTTTTCAGCCAGTCGAGCGAAACGGCATCCGTCGGACGATCCGAGAGCAACCGGGCGATATCTGCATAGTCTGTCATGTCATGCTTCCTCGTTTGGAGGGGCCGCGGGTGTCACGACGCGCGGCTGCGTCAACCTGTCCCTTTGATGCCGTCCGCTTCCGTTCCCTGCCTTGATCCATGTCAAGGATGCTTCCGTGCGCATCTGCGAAGCCTCAATCGAGCGCAAAGGCCGATTCCGTGAGGGAGCCGGCCTGAGCGAGAAATTGACCAGTTGGGGGATGCCAACGATGAAATATGTAACGGAAACGATCGTCCTGGCCGTCGGCGCGTTTATCGCGCTGCTCGGTGCGGCATTCGCCCACGACAGGCTCTTCGAGGCCCATATGTGGGTCCTCTTCTTCGTGCTGCTTGCCAGCACGCTCTTCATGATCCGGCGCATCTCCTTTGCGCCGGCCACCGCCGCCAAGTCGTCCCAGGATGACGACGGCTATTTCGACGAGGTGATCCGCTACGGCGTCATCGCGACGGTGTTCTGGGGTGTCATCGGCTTCCTGGTCGGCGTCGTCGTCGCTGCGCAGCTTGCCTTCCCCGATCTCAATATCGAGCCGTGGTTCAATTTCGGCCGCGTGCGCCCGCTGCACACCTCGGCCGTCATCTTCGCCTTCTGCGGCAACGCGTTGATCGCGACTTCGTTCTATGTCGTGCAGCGCACCTCGCGCGCCCGCCTTTTCGGCGGCAATCTCGGCTGGTTCGTGTTCTGGGGCTATCAGCTCTTCATCATCATGGCCGCCACCGGCTATCTGCTCGGCATCACGCAGGGCAGGGAATATGCCGAGCCGGAATGGTATGTCGACATCTGGCTGACCATCGTCTGGGTCGCCTATCTGATCGTGTTCCTCGGCACGATCATGACCCGCAAGGAACCCCACATCTATGTGGCCAACTGGTTCTTTCTCGCCTTCATCGTCACGGTCGCGATGCTGCACATCGTCAACAACCTGGCCGTCCCGGTCTCGTTCCTTGGCGTGAAGAGCTACTCTGCCTTCTCGGGCGTGCAGGATGCGCTGACCCAGTGGTGGTACGGCCACAATGCGGTTGGATTCTTCCTGACGGCCGGCTTCCTCGGCATGATGTACTATTTCGTCCCCAAGCACGTGAACCGTCCGGTCTATTCCTACCGCCTGTCGATCATCCATTTCTGGGCCCTGATCTTCATGTACATCTGGGCCGGCCCGCACCATCTGCACTATACGGCGCTGCCGGACTGGGCGCAGACGCTCGGCATGGTCTTCTCGATCATGCTCTGGATGCCCTCGTGGGGCGGCATGATCAACGGCCTGATGACGCTTCAGGGCGCCTGGGACAAGATCCGTACCGACCCGATCGTGCGCATGATGGTCATGGCCATCGCCTTCTACGGCATGGCGACCTTCGAAGGGCCGATGATGTCGATCAAGTCGGTCAACTCGCTCAGCCACTACACGGACTGGACGATCGGTCACGTACATTCGGGTGCGCTCGGCTGGAACGGCCTCATCACCTTCGGCGCGATCTATTTCCTCGTGCCAAAACTGTGGAAGCGTGAGCGGCTCTACTCGATCCGCATGGTCAACTGGCACTTCTGGCTCGCCACCCTCGGTATCGTCGTCTACGCGGCCGTCATGTGGGTTGCCGGCATCCAGCAGGGCCTGATGTGGCGCGAATACGACGAGCAGGGCTTCCTGGTCTACTCGTTCGCCGAAACGATCGCCGCCATGTTCCCCTACTACGTGCTGCGTGCCGTCGGCGGTGGGCTGTTCCTGCTGGGCGCGCTCATCATGGCCTACAACGTGACCATGACAATCCTCGGCTACCAGCGTGACGAGGCCCCGATCCCGGGTGCCACGCCCGCGCTCCAGCCGGCCGAATAGGAGGGGACGCGATGTCCATTCTTGATAAACACGCCATCCTTGAACGCAACGCGACGCTTCTCCTCGTTGGCTCGCTGCTCGTGGTCTCCATCGGCGGCATCGTCGAGATCGCCCCGCTGTTCTATCTCGAAAACACCATCGAGAAGGTGGAGGGCATGCGGCCTTACTCGCCGCTGGAGCTTGCCGGTCGCGACATCTACGTCCGCGAGGGCTGCTACACCTGTCATAGCCAGATGATCCGGCCCTTCCGCGACGAGGTGGAGCGCTACGGGCACTACTCACTGGCGGCGGAGTCGATGTACGACCATCCGTTCCAGTGGGGCTCGAAGCGCACGGGGCCGGATCTCGCCCGCGTCGGCGACCGCTACTCGAACGAGTGGCACGTCCAGCACCTGATCGAGCCGCGCTCGGTCGTGCCGGAATCGGTGATGCCGAGCTACGCCTTCCTCAAGGAGACGCCGGTCGATGTGAAGGCCATCTCGATGCACCTGTCGGCCAACCGCGCCGTCGGCGTGCCCTATACGGACGAGATGCTGGAAAACGCCGCAGCCGACATGAAGGCGCAGGCCGATCCGAATGCCGACACGTCTGGCATCGAGGCCCGCTACCCGAAGGCCAAGCTCGGCGATTTCGACGGCGACCCGGCAAAGCTCACCGAAATGGATGCGCTTGTCGCCTATCTGCAGATGCTCGGCACGCTGGTGGATTTCTCCACCTATGACGACGCCGCCGGTTACCGCTGAGGAGGGCCCCATGGAAACCTATACCGCCATGCGCCACTTCGCCGACAGCTGGGCGCTTCTCGCCATGACGCTGTTCTTCCTGGCCGTCGTCGCCTTCGTCTTCCGCCCCGGCGCCCGCAAGGCCGCCGAACGGGCTGCTGAAATCCCTCTCAAGGAGGACTGATCATGGCCGAGAAACATATTGACGAAATCTCGGGCGTCGAAACCACCGGCCACGAATGGGACGGTATCCGGGAACTCAACAACCCGATGCCGCGCTGGTGGGTCTGGACGTTCTATGCCACCATCCTCTGGGCGATCGGTTACACCATCGCGTTTCCGGCCTGGCCGCTGATCTCCGATGCGACGACCGGCATGCTCGGCTGGTCGAGCCGCGCCAACATCGCAACCGAGCTTGCCAGCGCCAAGCAAGCGCAGGCCGGCATGGTCGATCGCATCGCCAAGTCCTCCCTGCAGGAGATCATCGCCGATCCGCAGCTTTCGCAATTCGCGATCGCCGGCGGCGCCTCGGCCTTCAAGGTCAACTGTGCGCAGTGCCACGGCTCGGGTGCTGCGGGCTTCGTCGGTTTCCCGAACCTCAACGACGACGACTGGGTCTGGGGCGGCACGGTGGACGACATCTACCAGACGATCGCCCATGGCATCCGTCATCCGGGTGACGACGAGACCCGCGTCTCCGAGATGCCCGCCTATGGCGACATTCTCCAGCCCGAGGAAATCAAGCAGGTCGCGGCCTTCGTCGTCAACCTGACGGGCACGCCTGCGGATGCCGGCATGGTCGAACCCGGCAGGCAGATCTTTGCCGACAACTGCGCCGCCTGCCACGGCGAGGACGCCAGGGGCAACCACGAGATGGGCGCCCCGAACCTTGCCGATGCGATCTGGCTGAAGGGCGAGGGGGAGGCTGCCATCGCCGCGCAGATCAAGTCGCCGAAGCATGGTGTTATGCCGGCCTGGCTGCCGCGTCTAGGTGATCCGGCGGTCAAGCAACTCGCCGTCTTCGTCCATTCGCTGGGCGGCGGCGAGTAAGCACTAGACACTTTCAAGCAAGAAGGCCGCGGTTTCCGCGGCCTTTTTCATGCCACAACGGTGTTGCGGCCCGCCGATTTTGCCCGGTAGAGATTGCGATCGGAGGCCGCAAGTGCTTCCGCCGGGTCGAAGCGCGGCGCGCAGTGGAAGGCGCCGATGCTGATGCCGAGCGGGATACGCTGGCCGGAGGGCGCGATGAGGTCGATCGCCTCCACGGCCTCACGTATGGTCTGGGCGTGGTCGAGCATGCGCTCGGTCGAGGCTGCATGCAGGAAGATCGCAAACTCCTCGCCGCCCAGCCGGCCAACGAGATCGCCCTCCAGTGCGAGTTCGGAAAGCAGGCCACCGACGCGCGCGAGTGCTTCATCGCCTGTCGCATGACCAAAGCGGTCGTTGACCGACTTGAAATGATCGAGATCGAGGAACAGCAGGCCGCCATGTATGCCCGCGTCGCTCCGGGCCGCCAACTCGGCCATGAAGGTCGCGCGGTTGAGGAGGCCGGTGAGTGCATCGCGCTGCGCCTGGTGCTGGAGGCGGGCATAGGCGACCGAAAGCTCGTCCTTTGCCGCAGCGAGCGCGGTATTGGCCGAGCGCAGCTTCTCGGCCAGATAGAAATGCACGAACGAGGCGGGGATGGAGATGACGATGGGACAGACGATCGTCATGACGAGACCCGCGCCTGCAACCTCGCCGCCCATCAGCGGCACGAAGGCGAAGCTGATGAGAAGGGATGCCAGCGTGGAGAGCACGGCGACCAACAGTGTCTTGCCGAGGATTTTGTACATAAACAGGCCCGCGTTCGTTTGATCGCAGGCCCTGCCTAGGAGCGTCTGATTGAAAAAGCCTGAATTCCTTCGCTAAAAGTCGCCAGGGCACTCACATTGACGCTGCGAAAGGCCGATTACCGGTCGGACCAGACCGCGAGCTCGTAGCCGTCGGGGTCCGCGAACTGGAAACGCCGGCCGCCGGGGAAGGCGAAGATGGGTTTCAAGATCGTTCCGCCGGCCCTTTCCACCCGGCCGACCGCGTCTTCGAGATCGTCGGCAAAGAGGATAACGAGCGGTCCGCCCTTGGCGGAGACCGGTGTGAGCGTCGTGAAGCCGCCGGTGAGGCGGCCGTCCTGAAACTCGCAATATTCCGGGCCGAAGTCCGTGAACGTCCAGCCGAAGGCGCCGCCGTAGAAGGCCTTGCTCCGGGCGATGTCGGTAACGTTGAATTCGATATAGTCGATCTTGCGATCGGCACCCTTGCCACTCATCGCGGGTTCTCCTTGTCTTCCATCAATCTTTTCAGTGTCTCGAGGTCGCGGGCGATGTGCGCCGCATCCGACTCGAAGGCTGTATCGTCCATACCCGGTTGGCGCAGCAGCGTGAACATCACTTCCGCGCCATCGCCATTCGGCACAACGCGCAGCGCATTGTCGACGACGACGCCGTTCGGCAGCGTCACCCTATGGTCGATGACACCGAACGCGTTCGGCGGCGCAAAGCGCACGCGCACAGCGCCGATCGGCCCGCCATCGGCGATCCAGTCCTCGCCGTCGCGTGTCAGGCCCGCCGCCAGGCCGGAGGCCCAGAGCGGCATGTTTTCCGGCTGGGCGGCAAAGGCATAAACCGCGCGCCAGTCGCGCGCGATGGATCGGTGGATGATGCGGGCGGGAACGGTGGTCATCGCTGTCTCCTCTTTCCTGAGAATAGAGGAAATGGTGGGTAAATGTCGAACGAAAAGTGAACATTTTACCGCACGGCGCGTGCGAAGTTGACTTGCGTGGGACCCTGATGCGGCAACCCGCCACGTCCGCCTATGCCTGAAACTTGACGTAGATCAACGATGGTGGGGCTTGTTGTCGTCATTGTGGTGGCACAACGACAGGTGCGGCCGAGTCCCATGCAACAGAATACCACCACGATCTACAATTCCATCGAGCGACACGAAGCGGAGCCGGTCAATTCGGCGAAGGTTCGCAAACCGCTTTACGAAAAGCGCAAGAAGATCTTTCCAAAGCGCGCGGAGGGGCGTTTCCGCCAGTTCAAGTGGCTGGTCATGCTGGTGACGCTCGGCATCTACTACCTGACGCCGTGGATCCGCTGGGACCGTGGGCCGCATGCGCCGGACCAGGCGGTTCTCGTCGATCTCGCCGGCCGTCGCTTCTACTTCTTCTTCATCGAGATCTGGCCGCAGGAATTCTTCTTCGTCGCGGGCCTGCTCGTCATGGCGGGTTTCGGGCTGTTTCTCGTCACTTCCGCGGTCGGTCGAGCCTGGTGCGGCTATGCCTGTCCGCAGACCGTCTGGGTCGATCTCTTCCTCGTCGTGGAACGGGCAATCGAGGGCGATCGCAATGCGCGCATCAAGCTCGACACCGGTCCGTGGACGCTTAACAAGGTCTGGAAGCGTGTCAGCAAACATGCTGTCTGGCTGGTGATCGCTGTTGCGACCGGCGGTGCGTGGATCTTCTATTTCGCCGATGCGCCGACGCTGCTCGTCAATTTCGCGACCTTGCAGGCCCCGCCCGTCGCCTACATCACCGTCGCGATCCTGACGACGACGACCTACATCTTCGGCGGGCTGATGCGCGAGCAGGTCTGCACCTATATGTGCCCGTGGCCGCGCATCCAGGCGGCGATGCTCGATGAAAGCTCGCTAGTCGTCACCTACAACGATTGGCGAGGCGAACCGCGCAGCCGCCATGCCAAGAAGGTGGCCGCTGCCGGCGAGAGCGTTGGCGACTGCGTCGATTGCAACGCCTGCGTCGTCGTCTGTCCCATGGGCATCGATATCCGCGATGGCCAGCAAATGGAGTGCATCACCTGCGCGCTGTGCATCGATGCCTGCGACAACGTGATGGACAAGATCGGCAAGGAGCGGGGCCTCATCGCCTATGCCACCCTGTCGGACTATGCGGCCAACATGGCGCTCGCCACGGCAGGCGGCGCCGTGCCGGTCGATCCCAAGCGCGTGCGCGATGCCGATGGCCGCTTCGACGAGAAGGTCCGTCACTTCAACTGGCGCATCATTTTTCGCCCGCGCACGCTGCTCTATTTCGGTATCTGGTCGCTGGCCGGGCTGGTGCTGCTTTATGCACTCCTGTCGCGCGACCGGCTGGACATGAACGTCATCCACGACCGTAACCCCCAGTTCGTCGTCGAATCCGACGGGTCGATCCGCAATGGCTATGCCGTAAAGCTGCTCAACATGATCCCGGAACCGCGCGTCATCACGGTGTCGATCGAGGGTATGCCGGGCGCCACCATGAAGATCGCCGGCCATGCCGGCTCGGTCGGCCGCAGCGTCGATGTGCCGGTCGACCCGGACAAGGTGACGGCGCTGCGCGTCTTCGTCACCTTGCCGAAGGATCGCCTCACGGAAGCGACCGAAGGCTTCCAGATCATCGCCGAAGACCGCCAGGGCCACGAGCGCGACGTCTACTCCGCCAACTTCAACACGCCGGGAGCAAAGTGATGGCTATGCAGAACAAGGAGCAGGGTTTCGTCTTCACCGGCTGGCACATGCTCGGCATCATGGTGCTGTTTTTCGGCACCATCATCACCGTCAACATGATCATGGCCTGGAACGCCTCCAACAGCTGGAGCGGCCTTGTCGTGCAGAACACCTATGTCGCCAGCCAGCAGTTCAACGGCAAGGTGGCCGAGGCCAAGGCGCATGCCGCGAGCGGCATCGAGGGCAGTCTCGTGATCGAGAACGGGCGCATCGCCTATCGTGTCGTCGACGCCAAAGGTGGGCCGGTTGTCGCCAATGAGGTTGCCGCCACCTTCAAGCGTCCTGTCGATGAGCGCGAAGATTTCACGCTTGCGCTGGAGCCGGACGGGCCGGGGCTGTTCGTTGCGGAACGCGACGTTCCCGTCGGCCAGTGGATCGTTGATATCAGCACGAAACAGGACGGTGCAAAGGTGTTCCACCAGACCCTCCGGACCATTGTCGCGGGAGGGGCAAAATGAGCTGCTGCGCACCCGGCACGGAAGGCGCCGCCGAGGTGGCGCGTCTATCGCACGCCTTGCCGTCGTCGGAAGAGTTGCTGCTTGCCAGCCGTCCGGTGGGCGAGGGGCTGCGACAGAGCGAGCTGAGCGTGCCGGGCGTGCATTGCGGCACCTGCATCACCACCATCGAGGCTGCACTGAACGCCTTGCCGGCAGTGGTTCGTGCGCGCGTCAATCTGTCCACCCGTCGGGTCTCGGTGGTCTGGATGGAGGATATGGACGGTCAGCGCACCGATCCGCAGGTCTTTGCGGCCGCCATCCGCGCTACCGGCTACGACATGCATCTCTTTTCGTTCGCAGCGGAGGGCGATGACGCGCTGCGCAACCAGTTGATCCGCGCCGTCGCCGTCGCGGGCTTTGCCGCAACGAACATCATGCTGCTCTCGGTTTCGGTGTGGTCGGGGGCCGAGGCCGCGACGCGTGACCTGTTCCACTGGATCTCCGCCTTCATCGCCGGCCCGACGCTGATCTATGCCGGCCGCTTTTTCTACCAGTCGGCCTGGAATGCATTGCGCCACGGTCGCACCAACATGGACGTGCCGATCGCGCTCGCTATCACGCTGTCCTACACGGTTTCGCTCTGGGAAACCGTGCACAGTGCCGAACATGTGTGGTTCGATGCGACGGTGAGCCTGCTGTTCTTCCTGCTCATCGGGCGCACGCTGGATCATGTCATGCGCGACCGCGCACGCTCGGCCATAACCGGTCTTGCACGCCTTTCGCCGCGTGGCGCCATGGTGGTGCGGCCGGACGGTACACGCGACTACCGCCCGGTGGAGGAGATCGCGGTCGGCGAACACCTCTCCATTTCTGCCGGCGAACGCATCCCCGTCGATTGCCGCGTGCTGTCGGGTGCCAGCGATGTCGATCGCTCGATCGTCAATGGCGAGAGCGATCCGCTGGCCGCCACGCCGGGCACGCAGCTGGAAGCCGGGGCGATGAACCTCACCGGTTCGCTGCTGGTGGAGGCCGTCGCGACTGCGCGCAACTCGTTTCTTTCGGAAGTCATTGGCCTCATGGAAGCGGCCGAAGGCGGCCGGGCGCGCTATCGCCGCATTGCCGACCGCGCCGCGCAGATCTATTCGCCGGCCGTGCATCTCCTGGCGCTCGTCTCCTTTCTCGGCTGGGGTTTTTACGATGGTGACTGGAAGCATGCCATGCTCGTCGCCATCGCGGTCCTGATCATCACCTGCCCCTGCGCGCTCGGCCTTGCGGTGCCGGTCGTTCAGGTCGTGGCGGCGGGCCGGCTTTTTGCCGGCGGGGTCATGGTCAAGGACGGGTCCGCCATGGAGCGCCTTGCCGAAATCGACACCGCCGTCTTCGATAAGACCGGTACGCTGACGCTCGGCAAGCCGCGCCTTGTCGACCGGGAGACGGCGAACCGGTCCCATCTTGCCCTCGCGGCGGCGCTGGCTTCCCATTCGCGACATCCACTCTCGCTGGCGCTGGCGGCAGCCAATGCCGGCCCCATGCCGGTCATCGAAGCGGTAAGCGAGATTGCCGGCGGCGGTCTGGAAGCCGTGACCTCGCAAGGCGTGCTTCGTCTTGGCAGCCGTACCTTCGCCTGCGGCAAGGCCATGTTGGGTGAGGAGGCGCATGGGCTTTCCGAGGTGGTGCTGTCGCGTGACGGCACGGTGCTGGAAACCTTCCGTTTCGAAGATGCGGTGCGCACCGGCGCGGCGGAGGCCATAACGGCTCTCAAGCGCGAGCGGGTCGAGATGGCGATCCTCTCCGGCGACCGCGCACCAGCCGTTTCGCGCGTTGCCGGCATGCTTGGTATCGGCCATTGGCGCGCTGCCCTGTCGCCGCGCGAAAAGACGGAGGAGGTTGCCGAGCGTGCCGCGGCCGGGCGCCGTGTGCTGATGGTCGGCGACGGCATCAACGATGCGCCGGCGCTTGCGGCAGCTCACGTCTCGATCGCTCCGGCGACGGCGGCGGATGTCGGCCGGCAGGCGGCGGATTTCGTCTTCCTGCATGAAAGCCTCGAAGCCATACCCTTCGCTTTCGAGACCGCGCGGCGTGCCGACCGGCTGATCCGGCAGAATTTCGCGCTCGCCGTCGGCTACAACGTCATCGCCGTGCCTGTTGCAATTCTTGGCCACGCGACGCCGCTGATCGCCGCCATTGCCATGTCCACGTCATCGATCATCGTGGTGGTGAACTCGCTTCGCCTGCGCGGAAAATTGCCGGCCTTCGCTGCTCGTGCGACGGACGAAGCCCGCCCGGCAGCATCTGTGGTGCAAGCTGCATGAACACGCTGATTTTCCTCATTCCCATCGCGCTCTTCCTCGGCGGGCTGGGGCTCGTCGCCTTCCTCTGGTCGCTGAAGAGCGGCCAGTATGACGATGTCGAGGGGGCCGCCTGGCGCATACTTGACGACGGCGAGGACAAGCCCGGGCGGTAGGTTCGATTGGTTCTAAAATGGCCTTTTGTCCAAACAATTGCTTGTCGTAAATCGATTTGAATGCCAAAACACCACGGCTGGAGCCGAGGCTCCAAACTCTCTTTTTGCGCGGCGTTTCCGGCATAAGTCCGGACAAATCCCACGCCGCGCCATCCTACGGAGGTATGAACGTGGCACAGGCGGAAATCGGGCTTATCGGTCTCGGTGTTATGGGGTCGAATCTCGCGCTCAACATCGCCGAGAAGGGCAACAAGATCGCGGTCTTCAACCGCACGGTGGCGCGCACGAAGGAATTCTACGAGGAGGCCGGTGCGCTCCAGGGCCAGATCGTGCCCTGCGATACCATCGAGGAGTTTGTCGCGGCCATCCGCCCGCCGCGCCCGATCATTATAATGATCCAGGCAGGGGCTGCGGTCGACCAGCAGATGGAATTGCTGCGTCCGTATCTCGAGAAAAACGACATCATGATCGATGCCGGTAACGCGAACTTCCGCGATACGATGCGTCGCTTCGATGCGCTGAAGGATTCCGGCCTGACCTTCATCGGCATGGGCGTTTCCGGCGGTGAAGAGGGCGCGCGTCACGGCCCGTCCATCATGGTCGGTGGCAAGGAAGATTCCTGGAAGCGCGTCGAGACCGTGCTGACCTCGATTGCCGCCAAGTACAATGACGACCCGTGTGTCGCGTGGCTCGGCGAAAACGGTGCCGGTCACTTCGTCAAGACCATCCACAACGGCATCGAATATGCCGACATGCAGATGATTGCCGAAATTTACGGCATCCTGCGCGATGGCCTGAAGATGAGCGCCTCCGAGATTGCCGACGTCTTCGCCGAGTGGAACAAGGGCCGCCTCGAATCCTACCTGATCGAGATTTCGGCAACGGTGCTCGCCGCGAAGGATCCGATCGGTGGTGGCCCGATGGTCGACATGATCCTCGACAAGGCCGGCCAGAAGGGCACGGGCAAATGGTCAGCTATCGAGGCGCAGAACATGGGCGTGCCCGCGACCGGCATCGAAGCCGCCGTTGCCGCCCGTTCCATCTCTTCGTTCAAGACCGAGCGTGAAGCCGCTGAAAAGATCCTCGGCCTGCCGGATGTTCCGGCTCTCCAGGTGTCCGACAAGGCTGCCTTCATCAAGGACCTCGAAAGCGCGCTGCTCGCCGGCAAGATCGGTGCCTATGCACAGGGGTTTGCGGTGATGTCGGCCGCCTCGAAGGAGTACAACTGGAACCTGCCGATGCCGACGATCGCCAAGATCTGGCGCGCCGGCTGCATCATCCGCTCGCAGTTCCTCGACGAGATCACCAGCGCGTTTACCAAGGCACCGGATGCGGCAAACCTTATCGTCACCCCGGCCTTCGCGACGATGGTGAAGGACACCGATGGCGCCCTGCGTCGTGTCGTCTCCGCAGCAGCGCTTCATGGCCTGCCGGTTCCGGCACTCGCCTCGGCGCTCGGCTACTTCGACAGCTACCGTCGCGCGCGCGGCACGGCAAACGTCATCCAGGCGCAGCGCGACTTCTTCGGTGCGCATGGCTTTGACCGCGTCGACGGTGCCGACAGCCACCATGGCCCATGGGGCTCCGGCCTTAACGGCTGAGAATAACAAAGGCCCGGTCGAGAGACCGGGCCTTTTGCTTATGGGCGTTTGCAGCGACGTTAGGCGTAGAGGCCACGAAGATGAGGGCCGGCCACACCTTCCGATGCGGCAGCCGGGGTAAGTTCGACCGATGCCCTTGGTGGCGGCATTCTCGTGCCGATGGCAAAAAGGATTGCGCTGCCGACGGCAAAGGCGGCAAAGAGCAGGAACATGCCGGGGCCGCCGAATGCACCCAGCATGAGGCCGCCGAGGGTTGGGCCGACGAAGTTGCCGACGGTCGAGAAGGAGTGGGCGCCGAAATAACTGCCCCGGTTGCGGTCGTTCGCAATGCCATCGACCAGCATGTATTCCGACGGTACGACGAGGATTTCCCCGATCGTGAAAATCACCATCGAGATCGCGAGGCTCCAGAAGCCCGTGGACGCCAGGAAACCAAGTTCGCCCGCCAGAAACAGCAGGCAGCCGATCACCAGTGCGTTGAGGGCGCCGGCGCGCTCGATGAAGCGGCGGGCAAACGGGTTCCCCAGCAGGACGACGGCACCATTGATGGAGACGATGTAAGCGAAGATTTCCACGCCACCGGAGATGTTGCCGGCGAGATAGGGAGCGAGTGTTGCCGACCATTGGCCATAGACGGCGACCAGCAAGGTGCCGCCACCGACGAAGAAGGCCAGGCGTGGGTCCCGGATCGCGGTCTTGATGCTCTGAAGTATCGAGATTTTGGGCGCGGCGGCGGTCTCCCCACTATCCTGATACGCCGGGACTTTCAGCAGATGCAGGGCAAGCGCAAACAGCGCATAGACGATGCCCGCGATGACAAAAAGCATGGTGGATGCAGCACCCGCGGCGATGCCGATCAGCGGACCGACGGCAAAGCCGAAATTGATCGCCGTATAGCGCCAGGAGAAATATTTGAGGCGCATCGGCTCGGGGCAGACATCGCTCATAAGGGCGCGCGAAATCGGCTCGTTGATCGCGATGGCGACGGCCGCGACGATCTGGGCAAGGCAGAAGGCGAGAACCGTTTCGGCAATCCCCATCCCGGCCATGGCGATCGCCATGGAGAGGAGGGTGAGCGTGAGGACCGTCTTGCGCCCGACCTTGTCGGACAGGGAGCCCGCGAACGGCGCCGCGACCGCCCCCACCAGAGGGCCGATCCCCAAGAGGACGCCGATCATGGCTGGGCCGAGCCCAAATGATTGCTGCAGCTTGATGGCGAGGAACGACAGCGTCATCGCCCTCGCGACATTCACGAAGCCTGCCCCGGCGACGAGGAACAGCACATAGTTCAATCTCTGCTTTTCGTGTCCCATTGCTTGCCGCTCCGTCGCATTTCGCTTGCTCGTCGCGAACCGTCTGATTCACGCGATCGCACTGCGATGCCGTAAAAATGGGCAGCCTGCAACAGCTACAAATCGCCACGCCGGATGCGTCAGCTCTCGTCCGTCGGAATCGGGTAGCTCAGCGTTTGAAGTTCTTCCGCCGGCTTTCCCTCGATGCGAGCGATCACGGCTTTCGCAAGTTCCCGGCCGGCAAGGCGAATGTCTTCCCGCATGATCACGACTTCCGGGCGAAGCCACTGCAGGAGCATGTGCGATTCCTTGGAGGCCAGGTCGATATCCTGCCCGAGCTTGCGGCCGGCCGCTTCAAGGGCGGCAATCAGCGCAACGGCACCGGAACCGCTGCCGCAGACAATGCCGTCCGGCGCATCGGCGGCCGTGAGCATGGCTTCCCCGGCTCTGCGGATATCGACGAGGCTGGAATCAAGGTTGACCTGGCTGAACGGCACCGCCGTTGCGCCAAAATCGCGGATACCTTTTTCGAAACCGGCCTGCATATGCAGGTGGAAGGTCAGGTAAGGCGGCGGCTGGAGCAGTGCTATACGCTTGCGGCCGCGCTCGACGAGCTTGCGGACACCCTCATAGGCGAATCGTTCGTTGTCGAAATCGTGGTAGGGGTGGGTGAGCCCCATTTCCGTCCGCCCGTGGGTGGAGAAGGGGAAATTGCGCTCCATCATCAGCGCGACACGCGGGTCCTTGGGCTCCGTGCGTGAAATGATCACGCCATCGGCTGCCCCGGTTTCCAGGACGTAGCGCACGGGGTCGAGCGCGTTGCCCTGCGTGCGGTAGGGCGTCACCACCAGGTGATACTGCGTCGAGGCAAGAATTTCGGATATGCCGACGACCATCGGGCTCGTCAGGCCCATGATCTCTTCCTCGAGGCTGAGGATCAGGCAAATGACGTTCGTCTTGCCGGTGCGCAGGCGCACGCCGGCACGGTTGGGCTGGTAGCCGATCTGGCGGGCGACGAGGCGCACGCGCTCCTTCGTCTCGCTGCTGATGTCAGGCGCATCCTTCAGCGCGCGTGACACCGTGGTAATGCCAAGGCCGGTCATGAAGGCGATCGTCTTCAGCGTCGGCCGTTCGCTGTTTGGCGAAAGCGTCGCTGTCTGGCCCTCGCTTGTCTTCTTGCTCATCCCCTGCCTGCCACCTCTCCGTATTAGCGCCCGGTTATGCATTTTTTAACCTCGGCCGCTACTCCCCGTCGAAATTCCTATAAATCTGTAACGATGCAGCTTCTTTGTCGAGAGGAAAACAAGAGGATTTTTGTTCTCTGGCGCGAGAAATCCGGCATTGCACCGCAAAGTCATAAATTATGCGCTTGCGAAGTTTCACTCGCAGCTTGGGCTGATGATTTCGTGAAATAGTAAATGAAAATAATATGTTGTCTGCTATGTCGCGCTACGCTACACCGTGCGAGATGTGGCCCTTCCCGGTAGTCGGCAACGCGTTCTTGGGTCGGAAGCCGATATTTGTGCGCCGAGCCTGTTGCGCGATTAAATCGATTGGGTTAGCTTTTTACTGCAACGTTTCAGTGAGGGAGGAAACTCATGAAAATTCGCTCTATGGCTGCTATCTTGGCAGCGACAGTGGTTCTGCCGTTCGCCGCAGCCAATGCGACCGATCTGGAAGTAACCCATTGGTGGACGTCCGGCGGGGAGGCCGCGGCGGTCGCTGAACTGGCAAAGGCTTTCGACGCGACGGGCAACAAGTGGGTTGATGGCGCCATCGCCGGCTCTGGCGGCACGGCGCGGCCGATCATGGTCAGCCGCATCACCGGCGGTGATCCGATGGCCGCCACGCAGTTCAACCACGGCCGCCAGGCCGAGGAACTGGTCGAGGCCGGGCTGATGCGCGACCTGACGGATGTCGCGACGCGCGAAAACTGGAAGGACATCATCAAGCCGGCAAGCCTGCTCGACGGCTGCACGATCGACGGCAAGATCTATTGCGCGCCGGTCAATATCCATTCCTGGCAGTGGTTGTGGCTCTCCAACGAAGCTTTTGAAAAGGCCGGCGTCGCCGTTCCGAAGAACTGGGACGAATTCGTCGCCGCAGCTCCGGCACTCGAAAAAGTCGGCATCGTTCCGCTCGCCGTCGGCGGTCAGCCGTGGCAGGCATCCGGTGCCTTCGACGTGCTGTTGCTGGCAATCGGCGGGAAGGACACCTTCTACAAGGTCTACAAGGACAAGGACGCCGACGTGGCTGCCGGTCCTGATATCGCCAAGATATTCAAGGCTGCCGAGGATGCCCGGCGCATGTCCAAGGGCACGAACGTGCAGGATTGGAATCAGGCGACCAACATGGTCATCACGGGCAAGGCCGGTGGCCAGATCATGGGCGACTGGGCACAGGGTGAATTCGCGCTCGCCGGCAAGGTTGCGGGCAAGGATTATACCTGCCTTCCGGGCCTTGGCGTGACCGACATGATTGCGACGGGTGGAGACGCCTTCTATTTCCCGATGCTTCAAGACGAGGAGAAGTCGAAGGCGCAGGAAGTGCTCGCCTCTACGCTGGTAAGTCCGGCAGCGCAGGTCGCTTTCAACCTGAAGAAGGGCTCGCTGCCGGTGCGTGGTGATGTCGATCTCGCCGCCGCCAACGACTGCATGAAAAAGGGTCTCGACATCCTCGCCAAGGGGAACGTGGTCGAATGGACGGACCAACTGCTTTCTGCCGACAGCCAGAAGCAGAAGGAGGATCTATTCTCCGAATTCTTTGCCAACGCATCGATGACGGCGGAGGACGCCCAGAAGCGTTTTGCCGACATCATCGCCTCGGCGGACTGACCAGCGATATGAGATCGCGGCCGGCGGCGTCCTGCCGTCGGCCGGTTCCGGCGACTGCTTCACGTAGGCGTCGCCCCATCGCTGATCAAGACCAAGGAGGAGTGACCCATGACGGGCCAGGCACACACCGGTCGCCCCAGTAAATTGCTGCGCAATCTCAGTTCCAAGATTGCCTCCATTCCCATGATGCTCACCGCCGTCGTCATCTTTCTCGGCGGCACGGTCTGGACGGTCGTCTATTCGTTCACCAACTCGAAACTGCTGCCGCGGGCGAACTTCGTCGGCTTCGATCAGTACGAGCGCCTCTGGGACGCGCCGCGCTGGATCATGTCGATCCAGAACCTTGCGATCTACGGCGTCTTCACGCTCGTCTTCAGCCTGGTGGTCGGTTTCCTGCTGGCCGCGCTGATGGACCAGAAGATTCGTTTCGAGAATACCTTTCGCACGATCTTTCTCTATCCTTTCGCCCTGTCGTTCATCGTTACCGGCCTCGTCTGGCAATGGATTCTCAATCCGGAATTCGGCGTCCAGTCGGTGGTGCGCTCACTCGGCTGGACGAGTTTCACCTTCGATCCGCTCTACAATGCCGACATCGTCATCTACGGCGTGCTGATCGCCGGGCTCTGGCAGGGCACGGGTCTTGTCATGTGCCTGCTGCTGGCGGGTCTGCGCGGCATCGATGAGGACATCTGGAAGGCGTCGCGCGTCGACGGCATCCCGATGTGGAAGACCTATCTCTTCATCGTCATCCCCATGATGCGTCCGGTCTTCATCACGACGCTCGTCATCATCGCGAGCGGCATCGTCAAGGTCTACGACCTCGTGGTGGCGCAGACCAGCGGCGGACCGGGCATCGCGTCCGAGGTGCCGGCAAAATACGTCTACGACTACATGTTCCAGGCGCAGAACCTGGGGCAGGGCTTTGCCGCCTCCACCATGATGCTCGTCACCGTCGCTATCATCATCGTGCCATGGGCCTATCTCGAGTTTGGAGGGCGCAAGCGTGTCTGACAGCATTACTCTCAAGGCCGGCCCCGCACTTGCCGCAGCCACCAAAGCCGGTGTCGAACCGCGCGGCGCAAAACCCCGCCGTGCGCTCTCCGGCCGCAACATCATGCTTTACGGTACGCTTACCGTGGCGGCGCTCTATTACCTGCTGCCGCTCTACGTGATGGTCGTCACGTCCATGAAGGGCATGCCGGAAATCCGCCTCGGCAACATTTTTTCGCCGCCGCTGGAAGTGACCTTCGAGCCGTGGGTGAAAGCCTGGGCGCAGGCCTGCACGGGCCTGAACTGCGATGGTCTTTCGCGCGGCTTCTGGAATTCTGTGCGCATCACCGTTCCCTCGACGTTGATCTCGATCCTCGTCGCCTCGGTCAACGGCTATGCGCTGGCCAACTGGAAGTTCAAGGGTGCAGACCTGTTCTTCACCATCCTCATCATCGGCGCCTTCATTCCCTATCAGGTGATGATCTACCCGATCGTCATCGTGCTGCGCGAAATGGGTATCTACGGCACGCTGACCGGCCTCGTCATCGTGCACACGATCTTCGGCATGCCGATCCTGACGCTGCTCTTCCGCAACTACTTCTCGTCGCTGCCGGAAGAGCTGTTCAAAGCGGCGCGCATCGATGGCGCCGGCTTCTGGCAGATCTATTTCCGCATCATGCTGCCCATGTCGCTGCCGATCTTCGTCGTCGCGATGATCCTGCAGATCACCGGCATCTGGAACGACTTCCTGTTCGGCGTCGTGTTCACGCGGCCGGAATATTACCCGATGACGGTGCAGCTCAACAACATCGTCAACTCCGTCCAGGGGGTGAAGGAATACAACGTCAACATGGCCGCGACCCTGCTCACCGGTGCGGTTCCGCTCATCGTCTATTTCGTGTCGGGACGACTGTTCGTCCGCGGCATCGCCGCCGGCGCAGTCAAGGGTTAAGCCATGCAGAATTCCGTATCCATCAAGGACCTGTCTTTGAGTTTCGGCGCGGTCAACGTGCTGGAAAACCTCAATCTCGATATTGGCAATGGCGAGTTCCTCGTGCTGCTCGGCTCGTCCGGCTGCGGGAAGTCGACGCTGCTCAACTGCATCGCCGGCCTCTTGGAGCCGACCGGCGGTCAGATCTTCATCAAGGACAAGAACGTCACTTGGGAAGAGCCCAAGGACCGCGGCATCGGCATGGTGTTCCAGTCCTACGCGCTCTATCCGCAGATGACGGTGGAGAAGAACCTCTCCTTTGGCCTGCAGGTCGCCAAGATGCCGAAGCCGGAGATCGAGAAGCGTATCGCTCGTGCCGCCGAAATTCTGCAGATCGGCCCGCTTCTGAAGCGTAAGCCGTCGGAACTTTCCGGCGGCCAGCGCCAGCGGGTGGCGATCGGCCGGGCGCTCGTGCGCGACGTCGATGTCTTCCTGTTCGACGAGCCGCTCTCCAACCTCGACGCAAAGCTGCGTTCGGAGTTGCGTGTGGAAATCAAGCGGCTGCACCAGTCGCTGAAGAACACGATGATCTACGTCACCCACGACCAGATCGAGGCGCTGACGCTCGCCGACCGCATCGCCATCATGAAGAGCGGCGTCATCCAGCAGCTTGCCGATCCGAACACGATCTACAACGCGCCACGCAACATGTTCGTCGCCGGCTTCATCGGCTCGCCGTCGATGACTTTTTTGCGCGGCGAAATCGTGGAGAGGGACGGCAGACCAGTCTTCCATACGAACGGCGTGGATTTTTCGCTCGACGGCTACAACGCTAGCGAACCGCTCCAGGCCGGCCGCAAGGTCGTGCTGGGTGTTCGGCCTGAGCATGTGAAAGTCAACGAGGATGGTACCGGGTCCGAGATCCATCAGGCGACGGTCGACATCGAGGAACCGATGGGGGCCGACAATCTGCTTTGGTTGAAACACGCCGGCCATACCATGTCCGTTCGCGTCGCGGGCGCGCGGCGTTTCGCGCCGGGCACGGCGGTGCGGCTTTCCTTCGACATGGGGCTCGCCTCGCTGTTCGATGCGGGGACGGAGGAGCGGATCTAGAGGGCCTCCTCTGTCCGTTAACACCGTCTCCTCGCAGGCGGAAGGACGGCTGTTCGGCCGAGACATCGCTATTCTCTCTCCCTGCTTGCGGGGAGAGGGCCAGGGTGAGGGGCAAATGCTCCAAGCGCGAAGTTCAGAGATAACACTATGATCAAAACATCAGACATCACCGCCATCGACCTTTCGGGCATCTGGATCGTCACAAGCACCGACGCGGAAAAGACCGCTCCCATGCGTGTTCCCGGCGACGTGCACAGCGCGTTGCTTGCCGCCGGCCTCATCCCTGATCCCTATACCGGCCGCAATGAGCGGAATGTGCAATGGGTCGCCGAGAAGGACTGGACGATCGAGCGCACCTTCACGGTGACGCCAGAAATGCTGGAGGGCGACTGGTATCTCGATATCGGCAGCGTCGACACCGTCGCCTCCGTCTATGTCAACGGCGTGCTTGTGCTCGACACGGACAATTGCTTCCGCCGCTATCGACCCGATGTCACAGATGCTCTGAAGGCTGGTGAGAACACGCTGAGGGTGCTGATCCACTCGAGTATCGCTGCCGGTGCCGCGCGCCAGGCGGACCAGCCGTTCTTCATTCCCTGGTCCACGGGCAATTCGCCGATCCCGAACGGCAACATGCTGCGCAAGCCGCAATGCCATTTCGGCTGGGACTGGAACATTGCCATCGCGCCGCTGGGCATCTACGGCGAGATCGTGCTGCGCAAGCTTGAGGCCGCCCGCATCGAGCATGTGACGACGCGGCAATTCCACCACGCCGGTGGCGCGGTCGATCTCTACGTCACTGTCACCTTCCATGCCACGGGGCCGGGCATCCTGCCGGTGCATTTCGCGCTTGGCGAAGAGCGGGTGCGGCTCAATACCGGCGTCAGTGCCGGCGAGACCCAGCTGACGCACATGTTCCGCATCGAGAAGCCGGCGTTGTGGTGGCCGGCGGGGCATGGCGAGCAGGCGATCTATGTCGTGCGCGTGGAGACACCGACCGAGACCGTCGTGCGTCGCATCGGGCTCCGGCAAGTCGAGCTGGTGACGGACAAGGACGAGGCTGGAAGCCGTTTCGCGCTGAAGGTCAACGGCCGGGAAATCTTCTGCCGCGGCGCCAACTGGATCCCCGCCGACGCATTGCCGTCCCGCATCAATCCCGCCGGCGTGCGCGACCTGCTGCAATCGGCTGCCGACGCCAACATGAACATGCTCCGCGTCTGGGGCGGTGGTTTCTACGAGCCGGACTGGTTCTACGATCTCTGCGACGAACTCGGCCTGATGGTCTGGCAGGACTTCATGTTCGCCTGCAACCTTTACCCCTCGACCGTCGATTTCCTCGATAATGTCGCCGCCGAGGTGGATTACCAGGTCAAGCGTCTCGCCTCGCATCCCTGCATCGTTCTGTGGTGCGGCGACAACGAGCTTGTCGGCGCTTTGACGTGGTTCGAGGCGAGCCGCGAAAACCGTGACCGCTACCTTGTCTCCTACGACCGCCTCAACCGCACAATCGAAGTGGCGATGAAGAGGGCGGCACCCGGCGCGATCTGGTGGCCGTCGAGCCCGGCCTCCGGCCATCTCGACTTCGGCGATGCGTGGCATGCCGACGGCTCCGGTGACATGCATTACTGGTCCGTCTGGCACGAGAACAAGTCCTTCGACAACTACCGTACCGTGCGTCCGCGCTTCTGCTCGGAATTCGGCTTCCAGTCCTACACGTCCATGCCGGTCATGAAGACCTTTGCGGGCCTGAAGGACATGAACATCGCGTCGCCCGTGATGGAGAGCCACCAGAAGAATGCCGGTGGCAACGAGCGGATCGCGGGCACGATGTTCCGCTATTTCCGCTTCCCGAAGGATTTCGCGAGCTTCGTCTATCTCAGCCAGATCCAGCAGGGCCTCGCTATCCGCACCGCCGTCGAATACTGGCGCTCGCTGAAGCCCCATTGCATGGGCACGCTCTACTGGCAGCTCAACGACACCTGGCCGGTCGCCTCCTGGTCAAGCCTCGACTACGGCGGCAGCTGGAAGGCCATGCACTACATGGTGCGCCGCTTTTTCCAGCCCGTGGCCGTCGCAGCGATCCCGTCGAAGGACGGCGAGACCATCGGCTTCGCCGTCGTCAACGACACGGCCGAAGCCGTGACGGTAAAGCTCGAAACCTGGCTCGTCTCGCTCGCCGGCGAGCGCCGACCCTATCGCAGCGCGGAAGGGTGGTGCGGGCCGGACAAGGCCGAAATGCTGTTCTCCGTCTTTGCCGCTGAGCTGCCGGAAGACACGCTGCTCTTCTGGTCCTTCGAGGCCTCGAACGGCATGACGGGCGAGGGGCATCATGTCTCCGGCACCTACAAGGCACTCGACCTCGAAGCGTCCGGCCTGACACTCGACGTTGCACCGCGCGAGGATGGTCGTTTCGCTGTCACCGCCGCGGCAAGCAGCCTTGCGCTGCATGTCATGCTGGAGGCCGATGTCGCCGGCCGCTGGACCGACAATGCCTTCGACCTTACCGTCGGAGAGCGAAAGACCGTGATCTTCACGCCTGCCGAAAGCGGCGCGGTACCCCAATTTCATTGGCTCGATCTTCATTCCTGCCAGACTTCCCAAGACTGATACGAGGAGACTTCCATGCAGACCGTCAGCTTCCAGCTCTACAGCGCCCGCAACTTCCAGCCCTTCGCCGAAATCTTCCGCATCCTCGCTGATGCCGGCTACAAGCAGGTTGAAGGTTACGGCGCGCTCTACGCCGCGCTCGACGATGCCGCCATTCAGCAGGTGAAGGCCGATCTCGATCGCAACGGCCTCACCATGCCGACCGCCCATTTCGGCCTCGACATGCTGGAGGCGGAGCCGGAGCGCGTGCTCGAGATTTGCCGCACGCTCGGCATCGAGGCGGTTTACTGCCCTTATCTGTTGCCGGAGCACCGCCCGACGGATGCCGCGGGCTGGCATGTCTTCGGTGAACGCCTGCAGAAGGCCGGCGAGCCACTCCGCAAGGCAGGCCTTACCTTTGGATGGCACAACCATGATTTCGAGTTCTTCACGCTCGAGGACGGTTCCGTGCCGCAGGATCACATCTTTGCCGGCGGGCCGGATCTCGCCTGGGAAGCGGATATCGCCTGGATCATCCGTGGCGGGGCCGATCCCTTCGCCTGGATCCAGAAATACGGCAACCGCATCACCGCCGTGCACGTCAAGGACATCGCGCCGAAGGGCGAAAATGCCGACGAGGACGGCTGGGCGGATGTCGGCCACGGCACCGTCGCCTGGGGCGATCTCGCCAAGGCGCTCGCCGGCACGCCGGTCAAACACTTCATCGTCGAGCATGACAATCCCAAGGACATTACCCGTCTTGCCACCCGCTCGATTAAAACCATCAAGGCATTCTGAGGACTGATCATCATGAGCAAGGAATACGGAGTCGGCATCATCGGCTGCGGCAACATTTCGGGCGCTTATTTCAAGCTGATCCCGATGTTCAGGAACCTGAAGCTTGTCGCCTGCGCCGATATCAACCCCGCGGCCTCCAAGGCGCGTTCGGAAGAGTTTGGCGTTGAGGCGCAGGAGATCGACGCGCTGCTCGCCAACCCTGCGGTCGACGTCATCGTCAACCTGACGGTACCGGAGGCGCATTATCCCGTCTCGAAGGCGGCGCTGGAGGCGGGCAAACACGTCTATTCGGAAAAACCCTTCGTTCTCTCGATCGAACAGGGCGAGGATCTGCGCCGTATCGCCGACGCCAAGGGCCTCAAGGTCGGTTCGGCGCCGGACACTTACCTCGGTGGCTCGCACCAGTTCGCCCGCCACATTATCGATAGCGGACAGGTCGGCAAGATCATGTCGGGCACGGCGCATGTGCTGAGCCCCGGCATGGAAAGCTGGCACCCGAACCCGGATTTCTTCTTCGCTCCGGGCGGCGGGCCGATCCTCGATCTCGGCCCCTATTACGTCAACAACCTCGTCAACCTCGTTGGTCCCGTGAAGCGCGTCGTCGCACTCGCCAACAGGGCGCGCGAGGAGCGCATCATCGGCAATGGTCCGCGTCTTGGCGAAAAGGTGCCGGTGATCGTGGCGACGAACATCCATGCGATCCTCGAATTCGAGAGCGGCGCGCAGATTGCGCTGATGGCAAGCTGGGATGTCTGGGCACACCGCCACCAGAACATGGAACTCTACGGCACCGATGGCGCGGTCTTCGTGCCGGATCCGAATTTCTTCGGGGGCAAGGTTGAAGTCGCCGGCAACGACCGCGAGCCCAGGGAAGTGGAAGTCTGGGATCACCCGCTGACCGCCAAAAACTACGAATTCGACTGGGGCACGCAGGCCAACTACCGCGGCATCGGCCTCGCCGACATGATGGATGCCGTGGCGACCGGTCGCGACTATCGCTGCTCGCTCGATCGTTCGCTGCATACGATCGACGTCCTGACGGCAATTCTGCGCTCGGCGGAAGAGGGGCGGGCGATTGACATCGTGACGACCTGCACCCAGCCCGAAGCGCTCGGCATCGAGGAGGCGCGGGCGCTGCTGCGCTAAGCGTGCCGCTTTGCGAAATTGCGAACAAGCCGCCGGCAAAGGACGGATGTCCCTTGCCGGCTGGCGCGAGAGGGCTGTACGAAACAGTCCTCGATTCAAGCAAAGGAATTTGACCATGGCCTGGCAGCCGGCGGAAAACCGCTACGACACGATGATCTACAACCGCGTGGGACGCTCCGGCCTGAAGCTGCCGGCGATCTCGCTCGGGCTGTGGCACAATTTCGGCGATGACACACCGCATGACCGCAAGGTCGACATGTGCCGCACCGCCTTCGACCTCGGCATCACGCATTTCGACCTCGCCAACAACTATGGCCCGCCGGCTGGCTCGGCGGAAACCGCCTTCGGCGAGATCCTCCGTACCGATTTTGCACATCTGCGCGACGAGCTGATCATCTCCTCCAAGGCCGGTTACGACATGTGGCCGGGTCCCTATGGTGAGTGGGGCAGCCGCAAGTACCTCATCGCCTCGTGCGACCAGAGCCTGAAGCGCATGGGTCTCGACTATGTCGACATCTTCTATTCGCACCGCTTCGACCCGGAGACGCCGCTGGAGGAAACCTGCGGCGCGCTCGACCATATCGTGCGCTCCGGCCGCGCGCTCTATGTCGGCATCTCCTCCTACAATTCGCAGCGCACCCGCGAGGCCGCCGCGATCCTGAAGGACCTCGGCACGCCCTGCATCATCCACCAGCCGAGCTATTCCATGCTCAACCGCTGGATCGAAGAGGATGGTCTCGTCGATACGCTCGAGGACCTCGGCATCGGCTCCATCGTCTTCACGCCATTGGCGCAGGGCCTGCTGACGGCGAAATATCTTGGCGGCATACCGAGCGACAGCCGCGCGGCGCTGAACCACTTCCTGAAGTCGGAATCCCTCCGCCCTGAAATCCTCGACAATATCCGCAAGCTCAACGAGATCGCCGAGACGCGCGGCCAGACGCTGGCGCAGATGGCGATCGCCTGGGTGCTGCGCGGCGGGCGCATCACCTCGGCGCTGATCGGCGCCAGCCGTTCGTCGCAGATCGTCGATTGCGTCAAGGCGCTGGGCAATCTCGACTTCTCAGCCGCCGAACTGGCCGAGATCGAGACCCTTTCGAACGGTGCGGACGTCAATCTCTGGAAGAGCTCCGCCGAGATCGACTGATATTTTCGGGCCGCCCGGCAAAACCGGGCGGCCCTTTTTCAATTGCAATCTGACGTACGTGCATCATTTGGGAGGAAACAATGATCCGCAACCCGATCTTGCCGGGCTTCAACCCGGACCCCTCGATCTGTCGTGTGGGGGGGGACTATTACATCGCGACCTCGACCTTCGAATGGTATCCGGGCGTGCAGATCCATCATTCCCGCGATCTGGTGAACTGGACGCTGGTCAAGCGGCCGCTGGAGCGCAAAAGCCAGCTCGATATGCGCGGCAATCCCGATAGCTGCGGCGTCTGGGCGCCATGCCTTTCCTATGCCGACGGGCTGTTCTGGCTCGTTTTTACCGACGTCAAGCGCTTCGATGGCAACTTCAAGGATGCGCACAATTACATCGTCACGGCCTCCGAAGCGGGTGGTGAATGGTCCGATCCGGTTTACGTCAACTCCTCCGGTTTCGACCCGTCACTGTTCCATGACGAGGATGGGCGAAAGTGGTTTCTCAACATGCAATGGAACCACCGGCCGGAAAATCACAGCGGCGCGGCGCACGACGCGTTTGACGGCATCCTGCTTCAGGAATGGGACCCGACCACGAGGCGTCTTGTCGGCCCGGTGAAGAATATCTTTGCCGGTAGCCGGCAGGGGCTGGTGGAGGGGCCGCACCTCTTCCGCCGCGATGGCTGGTACTATCTGACGACGGCGGAAGGCGGCACGGGGTACGATCACGTCGTGACAATGGCGCGCTCGAAGACGATCGACGGGCCGTACGAAATGCACCCAGACGTCCATCTCATCACGGCCAAGGACCATTCGCAGGCGCCGCTCCAGCGGGCAGGGCACGGGCAGTATGTCGAGACGCCGGACGGGGAGGCCTATCATACACATCTCTGCGGCCGTCCGCTGCCGCCGCAGCGCCGCTGCACGCTCGGCCGCGAGACGGCGCTGCAGAAATGCGTGTGGCGCGACGATGGCTGGCTCTATCTGGAACACGGTTCGCCGGTGCCGGAAATCGAGGTGCCGGCGCCGCACGGCGCTGTGGCCATCGTGAAGCCGGACAGCGTTTCCTATGATTTTTCGGAGCGGGACTTGCCAGCGGATTTCCAGTGGTTGCGCACGCCGGAGCCGGAGCGGATCTTCTCGCTCTCCGCCCGGCCCGGTTATCTGCGGCTCTTCGGGCGCGAAAGCATCGGCAGTTGGTTCGAACAGGCGCTGGTGGCGCGCCGCCAGGAGCATCACGATTTCCGCGCCGAAACGGTGATCGAGGCGATGCCGGAGGTCTACCAGCAGGTCGCCGGGCTGACGCACTACTACAACCGCTACAAGTTCCACGCCCTCGGCCTGACGACGCACGAGACGCACGGCCGCGTGCTGACGATCCTGTCCTGCCCCGGCGACTACCCGGGTGGCAGCCTGACCTTTCCAGCCGGCAGCGGCGTGGCGGTTGGCGACGGCGCTCTGGAACTGGCGGCGGAGGTGCGCGGCAACGACCTCCAGTTCTTCTGGCGTCCGGCTGGAGCGGAGGCGTGGGCGGCGATCGGCCCGGTGCTTGATGCCGGTGTCGTTTCCGATGAGGGCGGGAGAGGGGAGCATGGCTCCTTCACCGGCGCCTTCATCGGTCTGTTCGCCTTCGATATCACCGGGCGGGCGATGCCCGCGGATTTCGAGCGGCTCAGCTACAAAACGCTGTCCTGATCAGCTTGCCTCGCGGATCCACAGCGGGAAGGGGTCCGGCAGGTTTGCCCAGCGCGTCGGCTCGAAGGCGTCGGCATCGACCAGACAGGCGTCGAGCCGGCGGCGGATATCGGCTTCATCCATAGGGTCCGCTCCGATGAAGACGAGTTCCTGCCGCCGGTCACCCCAGACGGGATCGGAATAGCGGGCGATGGCGTCGAGCGCCGCCTTGTCCTGCGGCCAGTGCTGGCGTGGCACGGAGGCCCACCAGAGGCCAAGCCGGCCGCTCCTGACAAGGGCGCCCGCCTGGCTCATCTCGCCGACATGGTGGGGGCGAGTGGCCAACCAGAAAAAGCCCTTGGCGCGGATGACACCCGGCCAGCTCTCATCGAAGAAGGCCTTGAGGCGGGCGGGGTGGAAGGGCTTTTGCGCCCGGTACACGAAGGAGCGAATGCCGTATTCCTCAGTCTCCGGCACATGGTCCTTGAAACCGTAAAGCTCCTTGAACCACAGCGGGTGTTCGCTCGCCTTCTCGAAATCGAAACGGCCGGTGCCGAGGATGTCGGTGAGTGCGACGCGGCCGAAGTCGGTCTCGATGATCTGCGCCGAGGCATTGAGGCCGCCGACGATCTGGCGGGCGGCGATGAGGTTTTCGAGCGGCGTCACGCCCGTCTTGTTCAGCACGACCACGTCGGCGAACTCGATCTGCTCGACCAGCAATTCCACCAGCGTGCGCGTATCGCCTTCACCGGCCGTCGTGCCGCGCTCGGCCAGAAAATCCTGGGAGCTATAGTCTTTCAGGAGATTGGCGGCGTCCACCACCGTCACCATCGTGTCGAGCCGGGCAACGTCCGACAGGCTCCAGCCGGTCTCGTCGCGGAAGTCGAAGGTCGTGGCGACAGGAAGCGGTTCCGAAATGCCACTCGATTCGATCAGCAGATAGTCGAAACGGTCCATCTCCGCGAGGCGGCGCACTTCGGCGAGCAGGTCGTCGCGCAGCGTGCAACAGATGCAGCCGTTCGTCATCTCGACGAGCTGTTCGTCCGTGCGCGACAGGTCCGCGCCGCCATCGCGAATGAGGGCGGCATCAATGTTGACCTCGCTCATGTCGTTGACGATGACGGCGACGCGCAGGCCGCTGCGGTTGTTCAAGACGTGATTGAGCAGCGTCGTCTTGCCGGCGCCGAGGAATCCGGAAAGCACGGTGACGGGGAGGCGGTTGTCCATGCGAAGTGCCTTTTAATGTTATACTATTACATTTGTTGCGCCGAAAAAGGCGGGATGATCCCGCCTCGTTCTTTGCGATGTCGTCCGGCCTCAGGCCGAGACGTCGTCGCGGCTCAGCTTGGCTGGCCAAGGCAATCGCGCAGCGACGTGGCAATGCTCTTCATCAGGGTGAAGTAGAGGTCCGGGCCGGGCTCCAGCGTGGCGGCTTCCGGGTCGAGCGTACCGGATTTGGCCGCAGTGCCTTCGATCACCACATTCACCAGCTTTGGTTCGAACTGCGGTTCGGCGAAGACGCAGGTTGCGCCCAGCGTCTTCACCTTGTCGCGGATTTGCGTCAGGCGCTCGGCACCGGGCAGGGTCTCCGGGCTGACGGTGATGGAACCGGCAGCATGCACGCCGTAGTGATGTTCAAAATACTGGTAGGCGTCGTGGAAGACGATGAAGGGCTTTTCCTTCACCGGTGCGATGGTGCCGGCGACTTCCTTGTCGAGAATGGTAATCTTGTCGTTCAGTGCGGCGAGGTTCTTGTTGTAGGTTTCCGCATTGGCCGGATCCTTTTCCGAGAGCACCTTCGCGGCCTCCGCGGCGATGGCGCGCGCATTGTCCGGGCTCAGCCAGAGATGCATGTCAAATTCGCCGTGCTCGTGGCCCTCATGGCCGGCTTCGCCAGCATGTTCGTGGCCTTCCTCGGCTTCCTTGGCGTGATCGTGACCGTCCTCGCCGTGGGAGTGGCCTTCGTGGGCGTCTTCGCCCTCGTGGCTATGTGCCTCGAACGGGCCACCTTCGCGGAACTGCAGCTTTTCGAGGCCGGGTGCGTCTTCGAGTTCGACGACGGTTGCCTTGCCGCCCAACGATTCCAGCGGCTTCTCCAGGAACGCTTCCAGCCCGTGGCCGACCCAGAAGACGACGTCGGCATCCTGCAGGGCTGCGGCATTCGACGGCTTGAGGGAATAGGTGTGCGGCGAGGCGGCACCTTCGACGATCAGGCCGGGTTCGCCGACACCCTGCATGATCGCCGACACGAGCGAGTGGATCGGCTTGATCGATACCACCACATTCGGGGTTTCGGCCCGCGCGGCAGAGGCGCCGGCGGCAAGGAGGGCGGTGGAGAGGAGAAGGGCGCGTACAGCCTTGTGCATCAAAAACTCCGCCTTGAATGTGAGCGTAATGTTATTACATCAATTGCGTTATGCTATAACGTGTGCCATATCCGATGGCAACAGGCTTTTTGGAAAAATGATGCTGCAAACCCCGACCAAGACCATTCAGCCGCTCGTCTCGCTTGCGGGTGTCGGCGTGCGCCGCCAGGGCCGCTGGCTCGTGCGTGGCGTGGATTTTTCGATCGCTCCCGGCGAGATCGTCACGCTGATCGGCCCGAACGGCTCAGGCAAGTCGACGACCGCAAAGGCGGCGATCGGCGTGCTGAAAGCGGATGAGGGCAGGGTGGAGCGCAAGGCCGGCCTGAAGGTCGGCTATGTGCCGCAGAAACTCGCCGTCGACTGGACCATGCCGCTCACCGTCGACCGACTAATGACGCTGACCTCGCCGCTCAAGGGTGCGGAGATCGACGCTGCATTGGAGGCGACGGGCATCCGCCATCTCGCGCGTGCCGAGGTGCAGCATCTTTCCGGCGGTGAATTCCAGCGCGCGCTTCTCGCTCGCGCGGTTGCCCGCAAGCCCGACCTGCTGGTGCTCGACGAGCCGGTGCAGGGCGTCGATTTTTCCGGCGAGATCGCGCTCTACGATCTCATTAAGACCATCCGCAACACGACGGGCTGCGGCATCCTGCTGATCTCGCACGACCTGCATGTCGTGATGGCCGAGACGGATACAGTGATCTGCCTCAACGGCCATGTCTGTTGCCGCGGCACGCCGGAAATCGTCAGCCAGAGCCCGGAATATCTCAAGCTTTTTGGCGCACGGGCTGGCCAGACGCTCGCTTTCTACAACCACAATCACGACCACACGCACCTGCCGGATGGCCGTGTGCAGCATTCCGACGGCTCGATCACCGACGACTGCCGGCCGGATGACGGCCATCACGTCGAAATCCTGCCGACCGGCGGAAAGGCCGGACCGATGCGTATCGTGCACACCCACGGGCCGAACTGCGGCTGCGGCCATGATCACAGCCCGGCGCCGACCGGCAGCAGAGGGGCGCGGCGCGATGCTTGACGATTTCTTCATGCGCGCGCTCGTCGCCGGCGTGGGGCTCGCCATCACCGCCGGACCGCTCGGCTGCTTCGTCGTGTGGCGGCGCATGGCCTATTTCGGCGATACGATGGCCCATTCCGCGCTGCTTGGCGTCGCGTTGTCGCTGCTGATGGATTTCAATCTGCTGATCAGCGTGTTCATCGTCGCTGCGGCCATTTCCATGCTGCTCCTGCTTCTGCAGAAGCGCGGCACGCTGTCCACCGACGCGCTGCTCGGCATTCTCTCGCATGCCACACTGGCGATCGGCCTCGTCATGGTGTCGTTCATGACCTGGGTGCGCATCGACCTGGTCGGCTTCCTGTTCGGCGATATTCTCGCGGTCTCGCGTGCCGATGTCGATCTCGTCTGGGGTGGCGGCACTCTCGTCACCTTCGCCATCGTCTGGATGTGGCGCCCGCTCATCGCCTCGACCGTCAACCCGGAACTGGCGGAGGCCGAGGGCCTGCAGCCGGAAAGGGCGCGGCTTGCCTTCATGCTGCTGATGGCGCTGGTCATTGCCATCGCCATGAAGATCGTCGGCATCCTGTTGATCACATCTCTGCTGATCATCCCGGCCGCGACAGCGCGGCGCTTTTCCACCAGCCCGGAAATCATGGCGGTGCTCGCCTCGGTCATAGGCGCGCTGGCCGTCGTCGGCGGGCTCTTCGGTTCCTTGAAATTCGACACCCCGTCCGGTCCCTCGATCGTCGTCGCAGCGCTTGGCCTGTTCGTTCTGAGCCTGCTGACGAAACAGAGAACGGGCGGAGTGGATCATTCGGCGGCAAGCCAGGGAGGTCAGGCATGACCACGCAATCATTGACGCGCAACCAGGGCCTCGTCTTCGACGTGCTGACGCATTCCGGCAGCCCGCTCAGCGCCTATTCCATTCTCGACAAGCTGCGCGACGACGGTTTTCGCGCGCCTTTGCAGGTCTATCGGGCGCTCGACAAGCTGCTGGAATTCGGCCTCGTGCACCGGCTCGAAAGCATCAATGCCTTCGTCGCCTGCGCGCATCCGGATGAGGGCTGTCACGCCCATGGCCTCACGGCCTTCACGATCTGCGAGACCTGCGGTCAGGTGACGGAGTTCCACGATCACATGATCGAGGACCGCCTGAAAGGCTTTGCCAAGGACCGCAATTTCAAGACCGGCAAGACGACGATCGAGATCCGCGGCACCTGCGCGGGCTGTGCATAGGTAAAATTGCGTCGCGATCGGCGTCAGCCGATCAGCTTCAGCCCCTTCCGGAAGCGCTGCCAGTTGCGGACATAGCTGTCGGCGGAACGTTTCAGGCCTTCGATGGTGGCGGCGTCCAGCGTGCGGGCCACCTTGGCCGGGGAGCCGACGATCAGCGAATTGTCCGGAAAGACCTTGCCTTCCGTCACCAGCGCATTGGCGCCGACGAGGCAGTTGTTGCCGATCACCGCGCCATTCAGCACGGTTGCGCCCATGCCGATCAGGGAGTTGTTGCCGATGGTGCAGCCATGGATGATGGCGCCGTGGCCGATCGTGCAATCTTCACCGATGACGACCGGCTTTGCAGGGTCCGTGTGCACGACGACACCTTCCTGGATATTCGTGCGCGCGCCGATGATGATCGGTTCGTTGTCGCCGCGCAGCGTCGCGCCGAACCAGATGCCGACATCCTCGCCGAGGATCACCTTGCCGATGACGTTGGCATCCGGTGCCACCCAGTAGCGATCTGCCGCGGGCAGCGTGGGCGTCCGGTCGTCAAGGGAATAGAGCGGCATGGGGTCCTCCGGCGGTTTGATTCCTCGACGCCACTCTAGCATCCGCCTGCCGGGTCGGGAAAAGGCGGCAGGGTGGTTTTTCTGCCGTGCATGGAGTATGAGGCCGATCATGACGAATACAGGCACATTCTACCAGCAGTCCGTGCGCACTGGAGCGAAGATTTTCGCTACCGCCCCGATGATCGACTGGTCGGATCGACACTACCGCGTGTTCGCGCGGCAGATGACGAAGAACGCGCTGCTCTTTACGGAAATGATCGTTGCCGATGCCATCCTGCGCGGCAACCGGGAGCGGCTGCTCGGCTTCGATGCCGTTGAGCACCCTGTGGCGCTTCAGCTTGGCGGCAATGATCCACAGAAGCTCGCGGAGGCGGCGCGGATCGGCGAGGGGTTCGGCTATGCCGAAATCAACCTCAATGTCGGCTGTCCGTCGGACCGCGTGCAATCCGGTACCTTTGGCGCCTGCCTGATGCGCGAGCCGCAGCTTGTGGCGGATTGCGTGGCGGCGATGAAGGCGGCTGTTGCCATTCCCGTGACCGTCAAGTGCCGTATCGGCGTCGATGACCAGGATCCCGAGGTGGCGCTGCGTGATCTCGTCGCGCGCATTAAGGCTGCCGGTACGGATGCTGTCTGGGTGCATGCGCGCAAGGCCTGGCTGCAAGGCCTGTCACCGAAGGAAAACCGCGATATCCCGCCGCTCGACTACGGGCTGGTGCGCCGACTGAAGGCGGAAAACCCGAATCTTTTCATCGGTCTGAACGGCGGGCTTCACACATTGAGTCAGGCCGTGGAGGAAATCGATGGTCTCGATGGCGCCATGCTCGGGCGGGCGGCCTATCAGGATAGCGGTGTCCTGACCGGCGTGGACGATTGTTTTCCGCATCCGCTTTCGCAGGAGGCCTGGCTTTCTTCCGGGACGGCTGTTCCCCCGCAGGACCTTTCCGTGGACTACTGGGAAACCGTTCGGGATGCGATGATGGAGTATGCCGCCGGCGTTGTGGCACGCGGCGGACGGGTGGCGCATGTGACGCGTCACATGGTCGGTCTGTTCCAGGGCTTTCCGGGCGTGCGGCGCTACCGCCAGATTCTGTCGACGGATGCGACGAAGCCTGGCGCAGGGCCGGAGGTGATCGAGGCGGCCTTTGCGGCGGTACTTTCCGTCCGGGCGCAAGCGGGCGCGGCGGCGGAATAACGGTTTCTGTGCATCGCCGTGCGGCGACCACAATTTCGTCCTCTCGGAGTTGGAAACTTCGCCTGCTTCGCCCTTGATGGCAGGGCGCCACGGGACTAGGTGTGAACGCGACATGGCAATACCGACAACAGTGCGCAGCGGTTTTGCTTGCCGAGAATTGCGTAAAGAAGACAAAGACGGACAGGTGGCCGCGTGATCGATCCCTACGCCATGCTTGGAATAGAGCGCGATGCCGACGACAACGCGGTGAAGGCTGCCTATCGCAAGGCCGCGAAGGGCATGCACCCCGATTCGGGCGGCGATGCGGACCAGTTCGCCCGCCTTCAGACCTGCTACGATCTTCTGCGCGACCCCATTCGCCGCAAGGTCTTTGACGATACCGGCTTCGATCCGCAGCTTGCCGATCCGCGCGACCTCAAGGGCCTGATGCTTTTGGAGCCGCTCGTCAACGATGTCATTCTCGACGAGCGCGAGCCTGGCAGCTTCGATCCGCTGGCGGCGATGCGGCGAAAACTTTCCGACGACATCGTCAAGAGCCGTTTCCACATCCTCGAACTGGAACGCCACCGCAACCGCGTGCGCCAGCATATCGACCGCCTGGGTCGCAAGGCCGGCACGGACTTTCTGGGGTCCATGCTGCGCGCCCGTTCGCAGTCGATTGCAGAGGCGATCCGCAATGCGGAGGGCCAGATCGCGGTCATCGAGCAGGCCTATGCCATGCTGGAGGGCTATTCCTACGAGCTTGCCGCGGCCGTGGAAGTGATCAAGGGCGAGGCGGCGGAGTAGGGAGGATCAATCCCTCAGCCGCAACTCATCCCGCGTGATCTCGATCGAGCCGAGCGTTTCCAGGAAACTCATGCCGAGCAGGCTCTGGTCGAGGCGTCCCTCTTCAGTGACCATGCCGCGGATGGCGCCGCGCAGGATGGGACCGATCACGACTTCCCTGAGCGTTACGGGGGCTGCGCGTGCACGGCCGTTGGCGGTGGAGACGTCGATGGAGAAGACCAGGTTGTCCGGGTTGATACCGAGACGCATGGCGTCTTCGTAGGAGAGCACGACGGAGCTCGCGCCGGTATCGACCAGCATGCGCAATGGCGTGCCGTCGATCGTTACATCGGCCTCGAAATGACCGGAGATACCCTTGTTGATCACCAGGATCTGTTCGCCGCTGGCGCTGGTCGTCACGACGGCACGGCCGGGAATGAGGCCGGCGGTCAGGCGATTGCCGAAATCCTGCAGGTCGAAACGATAGAGATAGCCGGTGACCAGCACGAGGATGAGTAGCAGCCAGATGCCGGCCTGGCGCACGCTCTCGCCGAACTGCCGGCGGCCGGCGAGCACACCGGCTGCCATCATCGTGGCGATGGCCGAGAGCGTGACGAGGCGACCAAAGTCGTTGTTGTCCATGCCCATCGTGCGCCCGCCGTCATGGTTCACGATCAGCAAGGCAAGGCCGACGGCGAGGATGCCGAGAAGAATGTAGAGCCTCATGCTTCGCCGCGCTCCCGTGCCATGCGCGTGCGGCGGGTTTCGCGCCGCGGCTTGCGTTCAACGGTGTCAAGGCGAGCCGGCAGATCGGCCATGATCGCGCGGCGCTGCTCGGACGTGTAGAGCGTCCATGCGCCGATTTCGTCGCGGGTGCGACCGCAGCCGAAACAGTAGCCGGTCACCATATCGATCGAACAGACGAGAATGCAGGGCGATTCCATCGCGGCTCCAGCGGACTTTTCCCCTATATCGGCAGCTCAGAGCGCCAAGGCAAGGGCGAACAGCACTGACATTTCCGAGAGCTGCTGCGTTGCGCCGATCGTGTCGCCGGTATGCCCGCCGATCTTGCGCATCGCGATGCGATTGAAGGCGAGGACGGAGAGGGCGGCCGCCGCAAACAGCAGGACAAGGGAAAGCACGGTGCCGTGCGGCAGGAGCAGCACCGTGGTGATGAGCACGCCGCTCACCAGCGCGAAGATGGTGGCGCCGCTGTCCGGCTCGCCGACCGATGCAGCGACACCGTCGCGGCGGGCCGGCGGCAGCAGCGACCAGTGCCAGACCATGGCCGTGCGGCTGGCGGCGGCGGCGGCAAGCAGGACCATGCCGAGGCCGGAGGGCGCGAGGACGGTGGCGAGCGCTGCGATCGCCGCAGCGCGCAGCCCGAAGGACAGGATGAGCGCCACGGCACCGTAGGAGCCGATCCGGCTGTCCTTCATGATGGCGAGCGCGCTTTCCCGGTCCTTTCCACCGCCGATGCCGTCTGCGCTGTCGGAAAGGCCGTCCTCGTGCAGCGCGCCGGTGACCAGCACCTGCAGGGCGAGCGTGGCGAAGGCGTTGAGAAGCGGTGGGGCGCCGAGTGCGGAAAGGATTGCGGCGAGGGCTGCGGCCGGAAGCACGATCAGTACGCCGGCGACCGGAAAGGCGCGGACGGCGCGCGAAAGCCGCCCGTCATGGCCGATGAAGTGTCGCTGCGGCACCGGCACGCGCGACAGGAAGGCGACCGAGCGGGCGGCGTCGTCGATATAGTCTTGGATGGTCACTTTAAGGAGCCCCTGCTGTTAAGGCGCAAAAGGCGATGAAGGCCACCGCAAATGCGGTTGTCGGATTCGCGCCCTGCCTCTATTAGGAGACACCAAACACCCGCCTTTGAAAGCCCCAAGCAAGGAATTCCCCAAGATGAGTGCCAGCGGCCTGCCGTTCGATGATTTTCGTGAATTGCTGCGCAACCTGCCCGGCCCGGATTCGGCAGCACTCGTGGCTGCGCGCGAACGCGATGCGCAGCTAACCAAGCCGCCGGGCGCGCTCGGCCGACTGGAGGAAATCGCCTTCTGGCTCGCCGCCTGGACCGGTCGTCCGCCGGCCGTGACCCGTCCGCTCGTCGCCATCTTCGCCGGTAACCACGGCGTCACCAAGCAGGGGATCACGCCTTATCCGTCCTCGGTCACCGCCCAGATGGTTGAGAATTTCGCTGCCGGCGGCGCGGCGATCAACCAGATCTGCGTGACGCATGATCTCGGCCTCAAGGTCTTCGACCTCGCGCTCGACTATCCAACTGCCGACATTACGGAGGAAGCAGCCCTTTCCGAGCGCGACTGCGCGGCCACCATGGCGTTTGGCATGGAGGCCGTCGCCGGCGGCACGGACCTGCTGTGCGTCGGTGAGATGGGCATCGGCAACACGACGATCGCAGCCGCGATCAACCTCGCGCTCTATGGCGGCACGGCGGAAGAGTGGGTCGGTCCGGGCACAGGCTCGGAAGGGGAGGTCCTGCAACGCAAGATCGCGGCCGTGAAGAAGGCAGTCGATCTGCACCGCGCGCATCTGTCCGATCCGCTCGAAGTGCTGCGCCGCCTTGGTGGCCGTGAGGTCGCCGCGATGGCCGGCGCGATCCTCGCCGCACGCATGCAGAAGATTCCGGTCATTCTCGATGGCTATGTCGCAACGGTCGCCGGCGCGGTGCTGCGCGCCGCCAATCCGGCGGCACTCGACCATTGCCTCATCGGGCACGTCTCCGCGGAGCCGGCGCATATGAAGGCGATCGAGAAGCTCGGCAAGACCCCGCTTCTGGCACTCGGCATGCGGCTTGGCGAGGGCACAGGCGCAGCACTGGCCGCCGGCATCGTCAAGGCGGCCGCGGCTTGCCATTCCGGCATGGCGACCTTCGTTCAGGCGGGTGTCAGCAACCGCACCTAACTCGGCGGTCGGCAAAAAGCCCCAAATGGTGTGAATTGAGACCCAAGGCATTCCCGTCATGCGGGCATGCTTTATGGGCGCGGCAGAATCAGGATTTTGGAATGGGTCAGGCACCAATCGAGAAAAAGACAGGCTTCAGCCACCTGATTGCGGCGGCCACCTATTCGGCTGCCGGCGCGCGCCGGCTGCTCGGCGAATCGGCCTTCCGGCATGAGCTGATCGCCTTCGGCGTCGCGATGGTGTTGTTCACCGTCGTCGGCGCGTCCTTCTTCCAGTATGTGGCGATGGCGATCCTGTTTCTGCTGATGGTCGCCTTCGAGGCGCTCAATACGGCGATCGAGGAGATCGTCGACCGGGTCTCGCCGGAAATCTCCGAAATGGGCAAGCACTCGAAGGATCTCGGCTCGTTCGCTGTGTTCTGCCTGATCATCTCGAATGCCGTCTATGCCGGTTACGTGGTGATTTCGCAGTTTGTTTGATGCGGTCGGGTCCTGTCGCTGCAGCCGTGCGTGACGGATCTCTCCGCCTTTCTATCCCCTGAGCGAGAAACACTTTCACCAAAACCGATCATCCGCTAAACCTCCTGCCAAAGATTGCAGGAGGTTACGGCATGGCAAAGGTTGCATTCATCGGTCTCGGCGTCATGGGCTATCCCATGGCAGGCCACCTGAAGGTCAAGGGCGGCCACGAGGTGTCGGTGTACAACCGCACCTTCGCCAAGGCGGAAAAATGGGCTGCCGAATTCGGCGGAACGGCGTTTCGCACGCCCGCCGAAGCGGTAAAGGACGTCGATCTCGTCTTCACCTGCGTCGGCAACGATGATGACCTGCGCTCCGTCACGATCGCCGCGGACGGCGTGCTCGACGGTATGAAGCCAGGCGCGATCCTCGTCGACCACACCACGGCCTCGGCCGAGGTCGCCCGTGAACTCGACATTGCCGCCAGAAACAAGGGTTTTGGCTTCATCGACGCGCCCGTTTCCGGCGGCCAGGCGGGCGCCGAGAATGGCGTGCTCACCATCATGTGCGGCGGCGATGCGGTGAGCTTCGAGAAGGCGAAACCGGTCATGGAGGCCTATGCAAGGATGGTCGGCCTGATGGGATCGACCGGTGCGGGCCAACTGGCCAAGATGGTCAACCAGATCTGCGTGGCCGGCGTCGTGCAGGGCCTGGCGGAAGCCATTCATTTCGGCACCAAGGCCGGGCTCGACATGGAGGCGGTCATCGAGGTCATCTCGAAGGGTGCTGCTGGCTCCTGGCAGATGGACAATCGCCACAAGACGATGATCGCCGGCAAATACGATTTCGGCTTCGCCGTCGACTGGATGCGCAAGGACCTCGATATCGTCCTGTCGGAAGCCCGCCGCAACGGTGCCAAGCTCCCCGTCACAGCCCTCATCGACCAGTTCTACGGTGACGTGCAGGAGATGGGCGGCAACCGGTGGGATACGTCCGCGCTGCTTGCCCGGCTCGAGAAAAAATGATCGGTAAAACCGCCTCGGCCGCTGATCTGTTGGAGCACCTTCATTCGCTGCGGTCCGAGGAGAGCCTTGCGGGCATTGCCCGCTACGGCATCGTTACTGATGCGGCGCTCGGCATTTCCAATCCTGTTTTGAGAAAAATCGCGCGGGTGGCCGGAAAGGACCACGCCCGCGCCTTTGCCCTTTGGGACAGCGGTATCCGGGAAGCCCGTCTACTCGCGCTCTTCACGATGGAGCCGAAGAGGCTGACGGCGGCGGAGGCGCACCGCCTTGCCGGCGATTTCGTATCCTGGGAAATCGTCGATGCCGCGGCCGATCTGTTTGTCGAGGCCGGGCTTCTTGCGCTTATCGAGGAATTTGCCGCCGAGGAGCGGGAATTCGTGCGCCGCGCCGCCTTTGCAATGATTGCCGGCGCGGCGGTTCATCTGAAGCGGGAGCCGGACGGGACGATCATCGCCTGGCTCGCCCTCATCGAAAACCACGCAGCCGACCCGCGCAATTTCGTGAAGAAGGCGGTCAACTGGGCGTTGCGCAGCATCGGCAAACGAAGCCATGCCTGCCATGGGCCAGCGCTTGCGCTCGCGCAAACACTCGCGGCAAGTGCTGACCGCACGGAACGCTGGAACGGCAAGGATTGCGTGCGTGAACTGACCGCTGAAAACACGCTCGCCCGGATCAGCCGCTGATCAATCCTCGCCGCTCTTCTGGTTGTCCACGGCCATGTAGTCGAGCGGAAGCTCGGTTGTGTACTTGATCTGCTCCATCGCGAAGGCGGAGGAGACGTCGCGAATCTCGATGCGGGCGATCATGCGCTTGTAGAAGGCATCGTAGGCGGCGATGTCCGGTACGACGACGCGCAGGAGATAATCCACGTCACCGCTCATGCGGTAGAACTCGACGACTTCCGGGAACTCGACGATCACCTCGGAGAAACGCTTCAGCCATTCCGTGGAATGCGAATTGGTGCGGATCGAGACGAAGACGGTGACCTTGGTGTTGATCTTGACGGGATCGAGCAGCGCAACGCGCTTGCGGATCACACCGTCTTCTTCCATCTTCTGGATGCGCCGCCAGCAAGGCGTGGTGGAGAGCCCGACTTTCTTGGCGAGGTCGGCCACTGCAAGCGTGGAATCTTCCTGCAAGAGGCGCAGAATTTTTCGGTCCAGACGATCCATTGTATTCCCCTACGAAATTTAATTCCCTCATACACCGGTATATCGGTAAATTGAAAGAATGACATTTTAATCCGTAAGGGTTTTCACCCGCTTTCGCAATTCCGGCAGAACATCTGCCTCGAACCAGGGATTGCGCTTCAGCCAGCCGGTATTGCGCCAGCTCGGATGGGGCAGCGGCAACACGGCAGGTCTTTCATTGCGGCCCAGATGCCGGCGCCAATCGCGGACCGTCTCCGTCATGCTCGAAGCCTTTGCCGCGCCGAGATGCCAGGCCTGCGCATATTGCCCGATCGCCAGCACGAGTTCGACCTGCGGCATGGCGGCAATCACGCCGGCGCGCCAGAGCGGCGCGCATTCCCGCCGCGGCGGCAGGTCGCTGCCATGGGCATCGTAGCCGGGAAAGCAGAACCCCATCGGCACGATCGCGAATTTTGCGGGATCGTAGAACGCATCGCGCGTCACGCCGAGCCAGTTCCGCAACCGGTCGCCGGACGCATCGTTGAACGGCAGGCCGCTTTCATGCACGCGCAGCCCGGGCGCCTGCCCGGCGATGAGAATGCGCGCGTTCTCGGAAATGACGGCGACAGGGCGCGGCTCGTGCGGCAGGGGATTATCCGCCTTTGCAGGAGCGTCGCGACAGACCCGACAGGCCGCGATCGCCGCGCGAAGCGCAGCCAGGTCGCCGGCAGGTCTTTTGTCATCCATCGCGCCGTCCGTTCAGTTCAGGCCGAAAGTTGCCAGAATGCCGCCGAGCACGCCGGGTTCCGCGCCGTGCGCCTCTTCCTGCGGCCGGCCATTCATCCGGCGCCATTGCTGCGGCATGTCGAACTCGGTTCCCCACAGCCCCTTGCGCTCGGCCTTGGCGAACTGCTCCTCGTCTTCATAGCCGCCATAGGCGACCGCGAGGCCTTCCCGCACCATGCGTCCGCCGAGGTCGCCATCGGCGGTTTCGCAGCGCGCCAGCCACCGATCATATTTGTCGGTCCCCTGGGTCTGGCAGGTGACGGCCCCGGCCCGCAAGAACTCGGCAAGTCGGGACCGGGCGGCCACGCCGCAGCGCCAGTCCTCGCCGTCGCGCTTGCAGATCTGCATCATCTCCGGCGTATCCATGCCGACAAGACGAATGCGGTGACCGTCGAGCGTCAGCGTGTCGCCGTCCGCTGCCCGTGCCGTGCCGGTGATCGTCTCGCCGCTTTCGCCGCTGATTCGCGCCACGACCAGCGCCGTCAGCGCGAGGATCGCCACCGCAACGCCGAGATCGCGCGCCCGCCTGGAAAGCCCCATGCAACCCGTTCCTTAAGCTAGAGTCTTGATGTTCGGTCATATGCCGGAACGCGTTTGAATTCACGTTACGGAAAATGCCGGAATGGTTCGCAAATGGTTTATGCGCGGCAGCATCTTCTTAAGGATTCCACCCTAGAATTCAACGCTGTCCGCAACAGTTGCATTTGTGATGAGTACCGGCGTCAGCACATCGACCGACAAGATTATCGTCGACAAGTCGCGCAGCCACCGAAACAAGGCTGTTTCGCGGGCCGTCCGCACGACTCGTGAACGGTTGCAGACGGCGACGGGCCTCTCGCCGGGCTTCGAGCGCGAAATGCTGCAGCTCCACATCGCTTCGACCGTGCAGAGCGCTCTCGCCGTGCCGATGGTCATCGTGCTGATTGCGGCCGGCGGGATTTATCTGACCGGGGAAATCGGCCTCATTGCCTGGGCGGTTCTGGCCTTGAGCATGCATGCGCTGGGCATGATCGTCGCGCGTCGCGCGCGTGGGCGGGAAATCACCGCCGACACCGTCCGACGCTGGCAACGCCGATTCCTCATCGCACAGGTTTTCATGGGACTTGCCTGGGCGGCCTTCGCCTTGCAGACCTGCGGTCAGTGCAGCGGCGTGACGTTCGATTTCTACAAGGGATCGGCACTGCTCGTCGCACTCGCGGTGACGGCCATGAGCACGCTCATGCTACGTCATGCGGTTCTCTACGCCTTTACGCCGACAGTCGTTGCCCTCGGTATTTCGGCGACCCTGCGTCCGGATTCGGCAACCATCGGCACGGCGGCGATCATCGCGGCAGCCATGGTTTTCCTGGTGTTCATGACGCACCGTCTGCGCCACACCAGTGCTCAGTTGCTCTCCTCCCAGTCGGAAAAGGATGACCTGATCGCTGAACTGGAAGTGGCAAAATCCATGTCGGACGAAGCGCGCCGCCGGGCGGAAGAGGCAAACCTCGCCAAATCCCGTTTCCTGGCCTCGATGTCGCATGAACTGCGCACGCCGCTGAACGCCATTCTCGGCTTTTCCGAGGTGATGTCGACGGAGGTGCTGGGGCCGCTCAACAACCCCGTCTACAAGGAATACACGTCCGACATCCATCGCTCCGGGCAGCACCTGCTGAACCTCATCAACGAGATTCTCGACCTCTCGCGCATCGAAGCGGGCAAATACGATCTCTCCGAGGATTCCGTGCATCTGGTCGATATCGCGGAAGACTGCATCGGCATGGTGCAGTTGCGCGCGCGCGCCAAGAACATCACCATTGCCGAACAGGTCGAGGGCGGCATGCCGGCGGTCTGGGCGGATGAAAAGGCGCTGCGCCAGGTCATCCTGAACCTGCTGTCGAACGCGGTGAAGTTCACGCCGCAGGGCGGCGAAGTCATCGTCAAGGCCGGGTGGACAGCCGGCGGTGGCCAGTATGTCTCGATCAAGGATAACGGCCCGGGTATTCCCGAAGAGGAAATCCCGATCGTGCTCTCCGCCTTCGGCCAGGGTTCCATCGCCATCAAGAGCGCCGAGCAGGGCACCGGCCTCGGCCTGCCGATCGTTCAGGCCATCCTTGCCAAGCACAATGGCGAATTCATCCTGAAATCCAAGCTGCGCGAAGGCACCGAGGCGATTGCCATCCTGCCGGCCAAGCGCGTGCTCCAGAGCCTGCCTGCCGTCACCGACACGCAGGCCGTTGCCCCCCGCAAAAAGAGTTTTGCCTGAGCGAGCTAAAGCTGCCCGTCAGCCGCGATGTTTCGCCAGCACCAGATGGCCGGCGATCGGCTCGCCTTCTTCCATGCGCACGGTGATATCGGTGATCTCGACGATGTCGAAGCCGGTTTCATCGAGACGCTGGCGGACGTAGTCCGCGGCATGGGCAAAGCGCTGGTGCGGGCCGACCATGAAGGGCCGACCGGCGAAGGTTTCTTCCGGCAGGGTTTCGGACGAAAAGATGAAGTGGCCGCCGGCCACGAGATTTTCCGCAGCGCCGAAGAACAGCGGCTCGAGTGCGCCGAGATAGGGGAGCACGTCCGTCGCGGTAATCAGGTCGAAGGGCTCGTCGTCGTTGTCGTCAAGGAAGTCGACGGCTTCGGCGACGTAGAGGGTTTCGTAGAGATCCTTCTCGTGGGCGATTTCGACCATGTTTTCCGAGAGGTCGACGCCGGTGATGTCTTCGGCCATGTCGCGCAGCGCGCCACCGGTCAGCCCGGTGCCGCAGCCGAGATCGAGCACGCGCTTGAACGGACTCATATCAAGCGCCTGGAACCGCTGGCGCACGAGCAGCGGCACGCAATAGCCGAGCTGCTCGACGAGCACGTTGTCAAAAACTTCGGCGTGCTGGTCGAAGAGGGTGGTGACATAGGCGTCAGGCGCCTTTTCCGGCGTCTCGCCGCGGCCCATCGAGGCGAGGCGCACAGCGGCACCGCCGTGGTCTTCGGGATCGAGCGCCAGCACTTCGGCATAGGCCTTGGCGGCAGCATCGAAATCGCCGGATTTTTCCAGCGAAAGGGCGCGGTTATAGGCTTCCGCGAGCGCATCTTCGTCGATCTTGGTCATGGGGGCGTCTCATAGGCCGCAAATAGCCGTTTATCAATCGCCGAAAGAGGCGCATGATCTTTCCAAGACCAAAAAGACCTTTCGGAGGAATGACATGCCTGGCGATATGTCCCCCTTGTCGCATTCGGCTGAAGTCAAGCCGACCGGCAGTCCCGCCTTGCCGGTGACGTCGATGGAGACGATCAATACGATGGTGCACTACTATCGCGGCGAGCTCGGGCGAATGGCCGGCTGGCGCAACCGGATCGACCAGACGTCGAACTGGGCGATTACCGTGGTGGCGGCACTGCTGTCCGTCTCGCTCTCGACGCCGACCTCGCATCACGGCGTGCTGCTTTTCGCCATGCTGCTGGTGACGCTGCTGCTGATGATCGAGGCGCGGCGCTATCGTTTCTTCGATGTCTACCGGGCGCGGGTGCGGCAGCTCGAGCGGTTCTATTTTGCCGAAATCCTCAACCCGCGCGGGCAGCTTGCCCTCGATTGGGCGGCGCCGATCGCCAAAAGCCTGCGCAAGCCGGAATTCCTGATCAGTTACCGCGATGCGGCCTGTCGGCGGCTGCGGCGGAACTATTGCTGGATGTATCTCATCCTGCTTCTGGCCTGGGCGTTGAAAATCTCGTCCTCGACGATGCAGAGCCAGACGGGGTCGAGCAAGGACATCGCGCTTGCTTTCGAGCATGTGGTGGCCAAAGCGGCGCTCGGGCCTATCCCCGGCGGTTTCGTGCTCTGCTTCCTGGCGATTTTCTATGCCGCGATCGCCTACTTTTCTCTCAAGGTGGACATGTCCGACACGGAATTGGCGCACGGCTCGGTTCACGTCTAGTCATTGCACTACCCGTCAGTTGAGGATGAACTCACCCTTGAGTGCGCGCCATTCCGTCGCCGAGATCAGCCGGCGGTGGACGTAGCGCACCGAGTGGATCGGGCCATCCAGCTTCTCCTGCCAGAATTTCAGAAAACTCTTCATTTCCGGGAAGTCGGGGGCGAGATCGTAGTGCTGCCAGATATAGGCTTGCAGGAACTGCTGGTGATCCGGCATGCGATAGAGGATCTGGGCCGTGGTCACGCCGTAGCCCTTGAGCTGCATTGCCATGTCATTTGTCATAGCGACCTCATTGCGTGGTGAATGATGGTCCCTATAATTGAGCGCTCGCAGGGTTACCGAAATGTTAATTTCTGATCCGCAACGAGAATATTTCTTTTAAATCAGGTATTTGGCAGCACCCATCGATGAGTGCTGCCAGGGGTCTCAGCGCTTCAAGTGGCGGGTCAGGCGGGTTTCCAGCCAGGCCCAGAGATTGCGCAGCAGCTCCACCATGAGGAGATACATCAGCGCGGCCCACAGATAGGCTTGCGGGTCGAAGGTGCGCGAGAAGGCGAGGCGGGTTTCGCCCATCAGGTCGAGGACCGTGACGATGGCAACGATGGCGGATCCCTTGATCATCAGGATGATCTCGTTGCCGTAGGGGCGCAACGCCACAATCAGCGCCTGTGGCAGGATGACCTTGAAGAAGGCGACCTTTTTCGGCAGGCCGAGGGCGGCTGCGCCCTCATGCTGACCGCGCCCCACGCTCTCGATAGCGCCGCGCAGGATCTCGGCCTGATAGGCGGCAGTGTTGAGCGTGAAGGTCAAAAGCGCGCAGTTCCACGCATCGCGGAAAAACCACCACAGGCCCCAGGCCTTGAGCTCGGCGGAGAAACTGCCGAGGCCGTAATAGATGAGGAACAACTGCATCAGCAGCGGCGTGCCGCGGAAGAAATAGACATAGCCGTAGGAAAACCAGGAGAGGACCGGGTTCTTCGACATGCGCGCGAAGGCGAGCGGCAGCGAGATAAGGCCGCCGAGCGCAACCGAGAGCCCCACCAGAAGCAGCGTGACGCCGAGGCCGGACAGGTAGTTCGGCCCGTATTTCGCGAATTTTTCCGGATCCCAACCGCCGGTGATCATCAGGAAGATGCCGATGGCAAGCGCCAGCCACACACCCATAAAGATGTTGCCGAAGAAGCGGCTGGCGGTGAAGGGCTTCGGCGGAGCCGGCGGCGCGGCTTGCGGCGGGATGAGGGTGGTGACGTAGCTCATCGCGCGACCTCCGAGCGCTTGGCCCAGCTCTCGATGCTGGAGAAGACCAGCGACGAAAGGAAAGCAAGGATGAGGAAGAGCGCGCAGGCGACGGTGTAGAACTGGAAGGCTTCCTTGGTGACGCGTGCCGCGATGCCCGTCTGGCGCAGAATGTCCGGCAGGCCGATGACGGAGACGAGGGCAGTGTCCTTCAGGAGTGCCATCCACAGGTTTCCGAGGCCGGGCAGGGCGACGCGGATCAGCTGCGGCAACACGATGAGCTGCATGGTGCGGCCCTCGTGGAGACCGAGCGCGTAACCTGCCTCATACTGGCCACGTGGAATGGCCTTGAAGGCGGAGAGCAGCACTTCCGAACAATAGGCCGAGAAGACAAGGCCGAGCGCGAACATGCCGGCGAAGAAGGCATTGATCTCGATCGTGCCATCATATCCCATCGCGGCGACGAGGTTTTGCACGAGGATCTGCAGGCCGTAATAGACGATGAACAGCGTCAGCAGTTCCGGCAGGCCGCGGAAGAGCGTTGTGTAGATATTGGCCGAAAGTCTGAGCGACTTTTCTTCCGACTGCTTTGCCAGCGCAATGAAGAAGCCCATCAGCAGGCCGACGGGCAGGGTCGCGATGGCGAGGCTTGCCGTCACCAGGAACCCGAAGGCGATCTCGTCGCCCCAGCCGGCAGCACCACACGCCAGGAGCGTCTTGCCCAGGAAAAGATTGAAGATGCCGACCGGCCCGCAAAAGGGATCGATGATCCCGATAAATGCGGTTACCGCCTCGACGATGGCGGTGAAGAACCCGCTCATGCCAGAAGAACCCCCGATGCGCTTTGCGCTTGTTGTTCAAGCGCTTCCTGCGCCTGTCTTTTCTTATGTGCAAGTTCTCAAACAAAAGGAGCGGGAGAGCAAGCCCTCCCGCCCGTGCATTCTGGTGATGGGGTCAGAAAAAACCCGCATGACACAGATGTGGCCGCGTATCAGTCGCCATAGACGTCGAACGGGAAGTACTTGGCGTTGATTTCCTGGTACTTGCCGCTGGCGCGGATGGCCGCGATCGCCGCGGTGAGCTTGTCGGCGAGCGCCGTTTCGCCCTTGCGGACCGCGATGCCGGCGCCTTCGCCGTTGATGACCGGGTCGATCGGCAGCGTGCCGAGCAGCTTGCAGCAGGCGCCGGCTTCGGTCTTCAGCCATTCGGACAGCACCACCACGTCGTCGATGGCGGCATCGATGCGGCCGTTGGCGATGTCGAGCTTGTACTCGTCAGCCGTCGGATACATCTTGATGTCGGCGTCCTTCATATGCGCTTGGGCATAGTTGGAATGCGTCGTCGAGCCCTGCGCGCCGAGTGCCTTGCCGGCCAGCGCTTCAGGTGTTGCTTCCTTGATCTCGGAATCCTTCGGCACGATGATGGCCGGCGGCGTGTTGTAGTACTTCTTGGAGAAGTCGACCTTCTCCTTGCGCTCAGCGGTGATCGACATGGAGGCGACGATCGCGTCGAACTTCTTGGCGATGAGCGCCGGGATGATGCCGTCCCAGTCCTGCGTGACGAAAGTGCACTCGGCCTTCATTTCCTCGCAGAGCGCCTTGGCGATGTCGACGTCGAAGCCGGTCAGCGTGCCGTCGGATTCGAGGTTGTTGAAGGGCGGGTAGGCGCCTTCCGTGCCGATCACGATCTTCTCGCCTTCAGCCATCGCGGACGATGCGAAGAGGGCGATGACCGCAGCCGAAGCTGCGAGCGTGAAACGTTTGGAAATACGCATTGTGATCCTCTCTGTTAAAGGCTCTCCGGTTTTTCTTATTGTCCGGGCCTTGATGTGAAGCGGGCAGGCCTGCCCGCTTGGGCCGGATAATCGACCGTTTTTTGCCAAAAAATCAACTGGTTTCGCGCCGCTTTTCCGCCCGGTTTCCCCGACAATTTCATGCCCCGCCTCTGGCCGGGCTGAGGGAGAGGCCTATCTGGTGCCTCATCCAAGGTCATTCAGGTGAGGTTAATATACTCCTGGCTAGGCCTTGAGTGGATTGTGAAGGGTTCGCGCACCGGCCGGAAGAGCCGTGTGGGCCGCAAATGAAAAGACGGGACACCGTGAGGATTAAACGATGACTTTCCGCTCCAAACTTTTTGCAACCGTTGCGCTGCCGGTTCTGTCGACGGTGCTGATCGCGACGCCGACGCTCGCAGACGCGCTGATGAAACCGTTCGAGGTTGCGCAGGAAAATACCGGCGAAGGGCAGCCGAGCGAGGAAGACCTGCTTCTGCAACAGCAGCAACAACAGCAGGATGATGCCCAGCGCGCCGCCGAAGAAGAGCAGCAGCGTCAGGCCGACGAACAGAAGGCCGCCGAGGACGCTGAAAACGCCGCTGCCGAACAGAAGGCTGCCGAAGAGGAAGCCCAGCGTGCTGCTGGTGAAGAGCAGCAGCGTCAGGCCGACGAACAGAAGGCCGCCGAGGACGCTGAAAACGCCGCGGCCGAACAGAAGGCTGCGGAAGAGGAAGCCCAGCGTGCTGCCGGTGAAGAGCAGCAGCGTCAGGCTGACGAACAGAAGGCCGCTGAAGACGCTGAGAAAGCCGCGGCCGAACAGAAGGCTGCCGAAGAGGAAGCCCAACGTGCTGCCGGTGAAGAGCAGCAGCGCCAGGCTGACGAACAGAAGGCCGCTGAAGACGCTGAGAAAGCCGCGGCCGAACAGAAGGCTGCCGAAGAGGAAGCCCAACGTGCTGCTGGAGAAGAGCAGCAGCGCCAGGCTGAGGAACAGAAGGCCGCTGAAGACGCTGAGAAAGCCGCGGCCGAACAGAAGGCTGCGGAAGAAGAAGCCCAGCGTGCGGCCGGTGAAGAGCAGCAGCGTCAAGCTGACGAACAGAATGCTGCCGGAGAACAGAAGCCGGCCGAGGAACAGCAGGCCGAGCAGCCTGTGCAGCAACAGGACGGCATTACCGAGGAAACCACGACCGGCGAACAACCCGCGGCCGAAGAGCGTGAGAAGCCAGCCGTTGCCGTTGAGGAAACGCCGGCCGAAACCGGTACGGATCAGCCTGCGACCGCCGAGACCGGCGAAACGCCTGTCGAAGAGCCGGTCGTGGAGACGCTGACGGAAGAACAGAAGCAGGAAATCGCCGAAGACCCGTCGAAGACGGACGAGACGGTCGTTCTGCCGGTCGAAAACGGTGCCGCGGTGCTCGACAGCGACAAGGACGCCGACAAGGCCGGTGGCCGGAAGGGTCGCGAGGACCGTCGCAAGCAGCGCGAGGAATTGCGTGCACAGGACGAGGCAGTGCCGGTGCCGGAATCGGATGATTCCGCCCAGGCCGAAATCTCCGAGGAGGTCCGCGAGGCCGTTCCCGGCAAGATCGAGGCGGCCATCAACGAGGACGGCGAGCGGGTCGAGAAGGCACCGGACTTCGCCATGCCCGAGACGACGAACATCATCAACAACACGGTGATCAACAATACGATCGTCAACAACAATACCGTCAACAACACGACGGTCGACAACACGACGATCGATAACAGCGTCACCGAGGTCAATGTGATCGAGCGGATTGAAAACCGCACGGTGCTGGAGGTCGGCGACCAGTTGATCGTGCGCGGCGACGACCGGCCGCGTCTGCGCCGCGATTCGGAAGAGGTTTTCTACGACAACCTCGCCCGGGGCCGCGTCCGCGAGACGATCACGCGTCCCGGCGGCGTACGCATCGTAACGATCTACAATCGCTACGGCGATATCATCCAGCGCTCGCGGGTCGGCCGGGACGGCAGGGAGTACATCCTCGTCTATGCACCGGAACTTGAAGGCGATGCGCCGCGTCCTGGTCTGGTCGATGTCGGATACGAACTGCCGCCGATGCGTCTGCGCATTCCGGTCAGCGACTATATTATCGACACGTCGAGCGAGCCGGACCGCGATTTCTACGAGTTCCTCTCCGAGCCGCCTGTCGAGCGCGTGGAGCGGGTCTATTCGATCGATGAGGTGAAACACTCGGCCCGTCTGCGCGACAAGGTGCGCCGCATCGACCTCGATACGATTACATTCGCGACGGGCAGCGCCGAAGTGCCGATGTCGCAGGCGCGCACGCTACGCAGCGTGGCGGAGGCGATGCAGAAGGTGCTCGACAAGGATCCGGGTGAGACTTTCCTCATCGAGGGCCATACCGACGCGGTCGGCGCAGACAAGCCGAACCTCGTGCTGTCCGACGAGCGCGCCGAATCGGTTGCGAGCCTGCTGACCGAGGTTTACGGCGTCCCGCCGGAAAACCTCCAGACGCAGGGATACGGCGAGCGCTTCCTGAAAGTACGCACCGACGTGGCCGAACAGCAGAACCGCCGCGTCACCATTCGTCGCGTCACGACGCTGGTGCGTCCTATGGCGAAAGCGAACTGATCGCGTCTTCGTGCGTTTCACCATGGCCGTCGGCGTGACCGGCGGCCATGTCCTGTTCAGCGCGGATTCATCTGCGATGGATTAGCGTAGCAACAACACAAATTCGCCTGCAAAACTTGATTCAACGCCGGCATAACTGGCAACGAGGAAACGCCAATGGGCAAGAGAACAACACTTCTGGCAACGGTGGCTTTGCCGCTCGCGTCGCTGGTTTGGCAACCGGTGGAGGCGGCGGTGATGCGCCCCGCATTCGTCTCCGAGGGCGTGCCGCACGTCATTACCGTTCAAAGCGAAGGCGATCTTTCCGAGGAAGAACTGCGCCGTCAGCGGCGCGAACGCAAGCAGGCCCGTGAGGAGCAACAGGGCGACGAGGGGCAACAACAGGATCGTCAGAAGGCGCGCGAAGAGCGCCGCCAAAAGCAGCGTGAGGCTGAGGGCGAGCAGCAACAGCAGGGCGATCGTCAGAAAGCCCGTGAAGAGCGTCGCCAGAAGCAGCGCGAAGCTGAAGGTGAACAGCAGCAGCAGGAAGAGCGGCTGAAGGCGCGCGAAGAACGCCGCCAGAAGCAGCGTGAAGCTGAGGGCGAGCAGCAACAGCAGCAGGATCGCCAGAAGGCGCGCGAAGAGCGCCGCCAGAAGCAGCGCGAGGCGGAAGGCGAACAGCAGCAGCAAGAAGAGCGGCAGAAGGCGCGCGAGGAGCGTCGGCAGAAGCAGCGCGAAGCTGAAGGTGAACAGCAGCAGCAGGAAGAGCGGCTGAAGGCGCGTGAAGAACGCCGCCAGAAGCAGCGTGAAGCTGAGGGCGAGCAGCAACAGCAGCAGGATCGCCAGAAGGCGCGCGAAGAGCGCCGCCAGAAGCAGCGCGAGGCGGAAGGCGAACAGCAGCAGCAGGACGAGCGGCTGAAGGCGCGCGAAGAACGTCGCCAGAAGCAGCGCGAGGCTGAAGGTGAACAACAGCAGCAGGAAGAGCGGCTGAAGGCGCGTGAAGAGCGTCGCCAGAAGCAGCGTGAGGCCGAGGTCGACGAGCAACAGCAGGAAGCCCGGGAGAAGGTTCGCGAAGAGCGCCGTCGCAAGCGCGACGAAGGCCGTGAACGGATTGCCAGGGATCCCTCCAAGACGACGGACACGATCGAACTACCGTTCATCGATGGTGCGGCTGTGCTCGACAGCGACAAAGAATCGGATAATCGCCGGGACTCGTCGCGTGAGGAACGTCGCCGCAAGCGTGCGGAAGAACGGCGCAATGCCGATGTCCGTGTTCCTGAATCCGACCGGGACGCCCAGATCGGCTGGAAGGACCGCGATCGCGTCGAGTACGAACCGGCCGAGCGCGAGCGGGGCGAACGCCGTGACCGTCGTCCGCGTTATGCCGATCGTGATGGCTGGCGCGTCGAGCGCGAAGTGGAAGACCGCTTCGTGATCAACTTCGGCGACCGTGTCATCGTGCGTTCGGACGATGGCGGTCGTCTGTCACGCCGTGCGGCGGAAACCTATTTCGAGGACCTGCCGAACGGCCGCGTTCGCGAAGTCATCATACGGCCGAACGGCGACCGGGTCGTTACGATCCGCAACCGCTACGGTGAGGTCATCCAGCGCTCGCGCATCAACAGTGCCGGCCGTGAATATGTGATGTTCTATGCGCCGGAAATCGATCGCGACAGTCGGCCGACCTTCGTCGATCCCGGCGAGCGCCTTCCGCCGATGCGCCTGACCATTCCCGTCGACGACTATATCATCGACACGTCCGCCGAGGATCGTCACGACTATCGCGAGTTCCTCGACCGGCCGCCGGTGGAGCCCGTTGAAAGGGTCTACACGCTGGATGAAGTCAAGTATTCCGCGCGTATCCGCGACAAGGTGCGTCGCATCGACCTCGATACGATCACGTTCGCGACCGGTTCTTCCGAGATTTCGATGAACCAGGCGTCGTCGCTGCGCAAGGTGGCGGATGCGATCAACGAGATCCTCGACAAGGATCCAGGCGAAACCTTCCTTATCGAGGGGCATACGGACGCCGTCGGCTCGGACGAATCGAACCTCGTGCTCTCCGACGAGCGCGCCGAGGCTGTCGCCAACGTTCTGACGGACGTCTACGACATCGCGCCGGAAAACCTCGCGACGCAGGGTTATGGCGAGCGCTACCTGAAGATCGAGACGGAGAGTGCGGAACAGCTCAACCGCCGCGTCACGATCCGCCGCGTGACCCCGCTGGTAAAGCCGGTCGCAATGGCCGAGTAAGGAACGACGTATCGAACAAACGAGGCCGCGGGAGAAACCCCGCGGCCTTTTGGTATTTGGCAATGCCGTCATGCGGTGGAAAAACGTGGGCCTGCCGTGCGCTCAGCCTTCCCCCAGGCCGGTGACCGCGACGACGAAGTCGGCGATGGTTTTTGTATCGTCGAGATCGAAGACGGGGAGCGTCGTGTCCGTCACCGGGTGATCCGCGGCGATGGCGGCGATATGCGGATCTTCGGGGGCAAGGGGCGTGCGGTTGGCGGCTTCGAGGCGCCGAGCCTCGATCTTCGGGATCGGTTCGCGCTTGTAGCCTTCGATCAGCACGAGATCGCAAGGGGCGAGGCGGGCGAGGATTTCCTCGAAGGAGGGTTCGGCAGCACCACGCAATTCGTGCATGATGGCATAGCGGGTCCCGGAGACGATGGTCACCTCATAGGCGCCGGCCTGGCGATGGCGGTAGCTGTCGGCGCCGACCTTGTCGATGTCGAAGTCGTGATGGGCGTGCTTGATCGTGGAGACGCGGTAGCCGCGCGCGACCAGTTCCGTCACCAGGCGGACGGCGAGGCCGGTCTTGCCAGAATTCTTCCATCCGGCAATGCCAAAAATTTTCGGTCGCGTCATCGTTCCATTATCCAAAGCCAGTTTTCCGCTTCGTCGAGATCGCCCGGCGTGTTGATGTTGAAGAAGGGATCGAAATCGCCACGCGCCGTCTCGATCAGCGGGAACGTGACTTCGCGCGCCTGGTGGCGCTCGAGATAGCTGCGCACGCGCAGGGCGCCGCCGCTTGCGAGCCAGTCGGCAAGATCGGCGGCAAGCGCCACCGGCCAAAGGGCGAAGACGGGGTGAAGGCCGCTTGCCGAGCGCGCAACGGCGATGCGGTCCGGCGCGTCGATGACGCGGGAAAACCGGGCGACGAGGTCGGTCGGGAAGAAGGGACTGTCCGTTGGAACGGTTACGACGTGGCTGGCATCCGGATGATCGCGGCGCGCGTAGTCAAGCGCGGCCAGCACGCCGCCAAGTGGCCCGGCGCGGGCCGCATCGAGGTCGGCAAAGACCGGAAGTTCCTGGCCACGCTCGAAGAGCACGGGGCCATTGGCATTGACGGCGACGGTGGAGACCTGCGGGCGCAGCCGCCGGGCGGCGCGATCGATGAGTGCGGTGCCGCCGAGGCGGATGCGCGATTTGTCCTGTCCCATGCGGGAGGAAAGGCCTCCGGCTAGGATCACGCCCGGTATCGCATGCGCCAGTACCATCTCATTCCTATTGCCGGTATCCCTCGCCATCCGGTCTAGTCGGTGAAGGCGCCGGTCGCAACCCTTTCCGACGTCAGGGCGATTCCGGCTTGGACTCCTGGGCGACGGCCGCCGCGCTGCGGCGGTTTTCGCGGTAGAAGGTGTAGAGGCCCGAGGCAACGATGATGGCGACGCCGACCGTCATCCAGAGGTCCGGCAACTCGCCGAAGAACAGGAACCCGATGGCGATCGCCCAGAGGAGGCTCGTATAGCGGAAGGGGGCGATGAAGGAGATCTCGCCGGAGCGCATGGCGCTGACGATACCCTGATAGCCGATGAGAAGCAGTGCACTCGCTACGGCGAGCCGGCCGAATGTTTCCGCGGACATCGGCTGCCAGCCGCCCATCGGCTCGATCAGAGCGGCGCCTGTGAGCGTGATGGTGGCAGACGTGACGGCGCTGACGAAAAGCGAGGGCACGTCGCTGTTGATCTGCCGCGTCGCAAGATCCCGCGCCGCCGCGCCGACAACGGACGCGATCACATACGCAGCCGCCAGCGAAAATCCCTCCGGACCCGGGCGAATGACGATGAGCACGCCGGCGAAGCCAGCGGTGATGGCCAGCCAGCGCCGCCAGCCGACCTTTTCGCCGAGAAACAGCGCGGCACCCAGCGTGACGGCGAGCGGCAGCGCCTGGAGGATCGCCGCGGTGTTCGCGAGCGGCATGGCCCCCAGCGCGGACACATAGGCGATCGACGCGAAGATTTCGGCCACAAGCCGCAGCATGACGGCAGGTTGCAGGATCACCCGCCAGGAGCGGAGCGCGCCCATCCAATGGGCGATGACGACGACAAGCACCGTCGTCATCAGACCGCGCACGAAGAGGATCTGGCCGGTATTCATCGTCGCGGTGACGGATTTGACGAGGGCATCGTTGCAGGTGAAGCCCGCCATGGCGATGGCCATGAACAGAGCGCCCCTGGCGTTTCCGGTGAGATTCATGCGGATGATTCCAAGCCTGTATGCACTCTCATAGGCTGATTGTGTGCCGTATGCCATCGGAACAAACAGGGTCTGTGCCGAAGGAAGCAGCGGATGGGCGAATATTGGGCATGAAGCCCTGCCAGCTGGGCGCAACACGCTGAGTTTCTGCCGTTTTCCCGAAGGACTTCCTTAAGTTTCCCCACCTATCGTTGCGGCATCCCAATGAACGATCGCATGATGCGACGGGTGAGGGCAGGCCGCCCGGTGTGGGATCGGCCGAAGCCCCGACATGCCATCTGGCCGGCCGCGCTCGCAACGACGAGCTTCAGCGGCCGCTTCGGCTTTGAGGAACACCCGCAGGGATCTTGGTCGTTAAAAAAACGTCGGGGAACCCATGTCCTTCATTGACCGCCTGCTCCAGCAGCGCCGCATCGTCACCAAGGTGCTGCTGTTCGTCATCCCTCTCGTCGCGCTGATCGCGGGCATCGGCCTCGTCGGCTATTTCACCGCGAGTACGCTGAACGGTCACATGACGGTCACCCGCGAGACGATCAACAGCCTGTCGCACTTCCAGAACCTGCGCACCGGATTGCAGGATTTTGCCGACCGGCCGGGCCAGGACACCCGCGATGCGCTGGGCGCCCGGATCGACGAGCAGGAGGCGGGGATCCAGGATCTTGATGCGCTGCTGCCGGATGCCGCCGAAAAGGCCAAGATTGCCTCGGTCGTGGCACTTGCCGGTACGATGCGCAGCCAGGCCGAAACGCTGTGGGCGATCGACCAGGAACGCAATGCCGTGACGGCAGCGCTTGAGGGCGCGCTGGCGGCAATGGCCAAGGACGGCGCGTTTGCCGAAAAGCAGATCGGCGTCATCCGCAGTGAATCGGGCGAGAAGGAAGCCTTTGCCAAGGCATTGCTTTTTGATGCCGCCGCCTATCAGGGGCTTGCTGAACGCATCGGCAAGTTCCGCAAGCCCGTCGCGCTGGCGATGAAGCCGGAGGACAAGGTGAAGGCGGCCGAAACCTATCTGCCGCAGCTTCTGAAGCAACTCGATGAATCCAAGGCGATCGCCTCGACGAAGGCCCTGGGGCAGATCAAGCCGTTCGAGGTGGAAGTCGCCAAGATCAAGGAGATTCTTGCCGGCACCGACGACGCGGAGAGCAAGAAGACGAAATTCATGTCGGTGCTCTCCAAGCTCACGAAATTCGATGCCGACTTCCTGAAGGAAGCGGGCAAGAACTCCGATACCGCCGCCAAGCGGTTTGTCGGCATGGATGCGGAGATCGGCCTCCTGAAGACGCTGATCACCCTGATGGGCGATACGTTCAAGGGCATCGATGAAACCCGCCTGCATATCAGCGAACTGCACCGTAAGCTCGACCAGGGGAGCCGCGATGCGGTGCTCGCCGACGTGAAGGCCGTTGCGACCAGTGCTGCCGAACTTGCCAAGCTTGGTACGAAGAATGCGGCGCTGCGCGACCTTTCGCAAAAGCTGGCGCCATCGCTTGCCAGCATCGAGAAGGGCACGCAGGACCTCATCACCGTCGGGGAGAAATGGCAGGCCGCGCGCTCTGCCGCCTATGCCTCGGTCGCGGATGCCAGCACCACTCTCGAACAGTTCGTCTCCACCGCACAGGAGGCCGGCAAGGCGGATAGTCAGCGGTCGGCAAACGTCTCGCTCATCGCCATGGTTGCCGGCACGCTGCTTGCCATCATCGGTGGCCTGATGCTGGTCGAGACGCTGCGCGGTCCGCTGAAGCGCGTGACCGAGGCTATGTCGCGGCTTGCCAGCGGCGATCTCGACATCAGCATAGACGGCCGCAACCGCGGAGACGAAATCGGCGACATGGTGCGCTCAGTTGCCGTCTTCCGTGACGCGGCGCGCGAAAACGTGCGGCTGGAGCACGAGGCAGAGGCCCAGCGCCAATTGACGGCCGAAGAGCAGGCCCGCCGCGCCAGCGAGCGCGCCCGCATCGAGGCGGAACAGACCGAGGCGCTCACTGCGCTCTCCGACGTGCTCGGCCAGCTTGCGGCCGGCAATCTCGAAGAAAGCATGACGGAGGCTCTCGCTGCCGAATATGTCGCCATGGCCCGCACCTACAACAATGCCGTGGAAGCGTTGCGCCTGACCCTTTCGGACGTCCGCGCCACGACGATGGAGATCAACGGTGGCACGGACAATCTGGCCGCATCGGCAGACGATCTTGCCCGTCGCACGGAGCAGCAGGCGGCGGCGCTGGAGGAAAGCTCGCGAGCGCTCCGCCAGCTGACCGACATCGTGCGCTCGACGGCCGAAAGTGCCCAGAAGACGGCGGTTTCGGTCGACGAGACGCACAGCTATGCCAAGCGCTCCGGCGAGGTCGTGGCGAAGGCGGTCGACGCCATGGGCGAGATCAACCGCTCGTCGGAAAAGATCAGCACGATCATCGGCGTCATCGACGAGATCGCCTTTCAGACGAACCTGCTGGCACTGAATGCCGGTGTCGAGGCAGCGCGCGCTGGTGAGGCGGGTCGCGGTTTTGCGGTTGTCGCGCAGGAAGTCCGCGAGCTTGCCCAGCGCTGCGCGGGTGCCGCCCGTGAGATCAAGGGCCTTATCTCCGCCAGCTCGACGCAGGTACGCAACGGCGTCGCGCTCGTCACCGAGACCGGCGAGGCGCTTTCGGTGATCAACGAGCACATTTCGTCGATCCATGGTCTGGTCGGCAAGATCGAGGCCGCTGCCGCCGCCCAGTATGAAGGCATCAACGAGGTGAACCGGGCGGTGCATCAGGTCGAACTTATCACCCAGCAGAATGCCGCGATGGTGGAGGAGAACACCGCCGAAATCCACGGCTTGCGCCGTCGGGTGCAAAGCCTCAACCAGAAGATCGACCACTTCAAGACCCGCGATCTCGATATGCGGCAGGGCGGCTCCTACGGTCAGCACTACGCAGCGTAGGTCGGAAAACTCCTCTGACATCAAAAAGGCCGGGTTTTTACCCGGCCTTTTTTCTTGTTCGCTGCCGCTCTTCCGTCGTCCCGCAGGCACCGCTATTTTGCGACCTCGTAGACGACGTAGCTTTCCGCCGCCGGATCCGGGTCACCGTAGGTCGGGTCGACCTCGAAGCGGGTCAGGATGAAGTCGCCATTACGGAACACCCATTCGCCGCTGTCCCAGGCATCGCCGATGCCGCGCCAGGCGGCGTGGCTGGTGATCGTGCGTTTTTCCAGGTCGAAGGTAGCGTTCACCAGCAGGCCGGTGGCACGAAAGCCGCGCACCTTCGGATCGGCCTTCAGCTTGCTCATCTCCTCGTCGGCGTAGCTGTAGTCGAGATCGGGCGTGGCAAAGGTTGCAAGTTTCAGGGACTCGTCGTCGCTCTTCTTCAGCACGAAGGCGTGGCGGATGTTGTAGGCGCCGGAGCCGCAGAAGAGCTGGTAGACCTCGACCTGAACGTCGGGGCCATTGGGGTCGTAGTCGGGCTTGTAGGAGAAGCTGTAGACCGAATGGCCGTATCCTTCTCCATCGGGCTCGGCCATCGGCACTTCCGGCATGCCGTTCATGTCGCAGTCCGTGCCGAAGGCGGCCTTGGCAACGGCTTCGGCCGCGGCGATGCCTTGGGGACGTTCGGCGGCCATCGTGACGGCGGGGAGGATGGCGCAAAGCAGCGCCGCGAGAAAGAACTTCACCCGAACCTCGGTTTTTGGCGGGTCAGCCGCCGGTGACGCTCATATGGCGGGCGACGGCCGGGCGGTTGCGGCGGTCGATGATGAAATCGTGGCCCTTCGGCTTGCGGCCGATCGCTTCGTCGATCGCCTGAGAGAGCAGGGCATCGTCCTCGGCGGCGCGCAGGGGCAGGCGGAGGTCCGCCGCATCGTTCTGGCCAAGGCACATATAGAGTGTGCCGGTGCAGGTGAGGCGGACGCGGTTGCAGCTTTCGCAGAAATTATGCGTCATCGGCGTGATGAGGCCGAGGCGGCCGCCGGTCTCTTCGACCGTGACGTACCGAGCCGGGCCGCCGGTGCGGTAGGCGTTTTCGGTGAGGGTGAATTCTTCGGCGAGGCGGTCGCGCATTTCCGACAGCGGCATGTAGCGGTCGGTGCGGTCTTCCTCGATCTCGCCCATCGGCATGGTTTCGATAAGGGTGAGGTCCATGCCGCGGCCATGTGCCCAGCGCATCAGGTCCGGGATTTCGCCGTCATTGAAGCCCTTGAGGGCGACCGCGTTGATCTTGATCTTCAGGCCGGCCGCCTGCGCGGCGTCGATACCTTCCATGACCTTGGAAAGCTCGCCCCAGCGGGTGATCGACTTGAATTTTTGCGGATCGAGCGTGTCAAGCGAGACGTTGATGCGGCGCACGCCGCAATCGGCAAGTTCGGCTGCATGTTTTGCAAGCTGGGAGCCGTTCGTCGTCAGCGTCAACTCGTCGAGTTGGCCGTCATGCACATGGCGGCCGAGTTCGCGCACCAGATACATGATGTTCTTGCGGACCAGCGGCTCGCCGCCGGTCAGCCTCAGCTTGCGCACGCCCTTGGCGATGAAGGTGGAACAGAGCCGGTTGAGCTCCTCGAGCGTCAGCAAATCCTTCTTCGGCAGGAAGGTCATGTTTTCCGCCATGCAATAAGTGCAGCGGAAATCGCAGCGGTCCGTGACCGACACGCGCAGATAGGTGATCGCCCGCCCGAAGGGATCGATCATCGGTGCGTCGGATTGCGCGATGGCGTTCGCGCCGTTCCAGGGGCCAGCATACGAGTTCAAACCACGTCCTCCTTACCGACATGTCGTGCGCGTGGGGCGAAACTTCAAGTCGATGCGGCGATTATGACAGCATTTTCAGCCTTGCACATCCCCGGCTTGCGGCATAGTCCTTCACGAATTCTTATGGGAAAGGGCATGCCATGAGCGATCTCTGGCCGACCGAACTGCGTGTCTCGAAGGATCGCCAGCGCCTCGTCGTGACCTTCAACGACCGCGCGAGCTTCGACCTTTCTGCCGAAATGCTGCGTGTGCTGTCGCCGTCGGCGGAAGTGCAGGGCCACGGGCCGGGACAGAAGCTGACCGTGCCGGGCAAGCGCAATGTCGCGATCATCTCCATGATACCGACGGGCAATTACGCCGTGCGCATCGGCTTCGATGATTTTCATGATACCGGCATCTTCACATGGTCCTATCTCCGGGAACTCGGGGAAAAGGGCGCTGACCTCTTCGCAGACTACGAGCGCGAGCTTGCGGAGAAGGGCATGAGCCGCGATATGTCAGAAAAGCCGCGATAAAAGATTGGCCTGCCTGCCGAGGTAGCGTCCACCCAGAACCGAACGGGAGATGTCCTTTGGCAGCAGAAGCGAATGCAAACGATCTGACGCAGGTTGTCGTGCTGCTGGCGGCGGGTGTCGCTGCGGTGCCGATTTTCAAGAAGATCGGGCTGGGTTCCGTACTCGGCTATCTCGCGGCCGGGCTTGCGATCGGTCCCTTCGGGCTCGGTTTCTTTGCCGATTCACAGGCGATCATCCATGTTGCCGAGCTTGGCGTGGTGATGTTCCTGTTCATCATCGGCCTTGAAATGCAGCCGTCGCGGCTCTGGGGCATGCGCAAGGATATTTTCGGGCTCGGGGCGATCCAGGTCATGGGGGCCATGGCGGCGTTGACCGGCATTGGCCTTTCCTTCGGGTTTCCGCTCATCCCGTCCTTCGTTGCCGGCACCGGCTTCGTACTGACCTCCACCGCCATCGTCATGCAGATGCTGCAGGAGAAGGGCACGATGTCCACGCTGAAGGGCCAGCGCATCGTGGCGATCCTGCTCTTCGAGGACCTTGCCATCGTGCCGCTGCTTGCCATCGTGGCATTGCTCGGCACGGGCGCGGCGGCGACGGATGCGTCCGACCGATGGCTTTCGATCGGCATCGCCATAGGGGCGATCGTGGCGCTGGTGCTGGCGGGGCGCTACCTGCTCAACCCGCTCTTCCGCATCCTTGCCGCCTCCGGCGCGCGCGAAGTGATGACGGCGGCGGCGCTGCTCGTCGTGCTCGGCTCGGCGCTCGCCATGCAGGTCTCGGGCCTGTCGATGGCCATGGGCGCCTTCCTCGCCGGCGTGCTGCTGTCCGAATCGTCCTTCCGCCACCAGCTGGAGGCGGATATCGAACCGTTTCGCGGCATCCTGCTCGGTCTGTTCTTCCTCGGCGTCGGTATGGCAATCGACCTGACGGTCATTGCCGCCAACTGGCAGCTCGTGGTGGCGAGCGTCATCGGCTACATGGTTGCCAAGACGCTGCTCATCTATGTCGTTGCCCGCCTGCTCGGCACCTGCCATGCGGAAAGCTTGGAGCGCGCCGTGCTGATGGCACAGGGCGGCGAATTCGCCTTCGTGCTCTATGCGGCAGCGGTAGCCGCCGACATTCTCAACGGCGAGGAAAACGCCATCCTGACGGCGACGATCATCATCTCGATGGTCCTGACGCCGCTGATGGTCATCCTCCATGACCGCGTCGTGCCAAAGCAGCAGCCATCGACCGAGGGACTGACGCTGCCGGAAAATGTCGAGGGCACGGTGCTGATGATCGGCTTCGGCCGTTTCGGCCAGATCGTCAGCCAGCCGCTGCTGGGCACGGGGCTATACGCTGTCGCTGATCGACAAGGATGCGGAATTCGTGCGCGACGCTGCGGATTTCGGCTTCAAGGTCTATTACGGCGACGGCTCGCGCATCGACATCCTGCATGCCGCAGGTGCGGCGACCGCCAAGGCGATCCTGATCTGCCTCGACGACAAGGCGGCTGCGGTGAAGATCGCGGAGGTGGTGAAGGATGAGTTCCCGCTCGTTCCCTTGCTTGCCCGCGCCTATGACCGTGGCCATGCCATCGACCTCGTGCATGCCGGCGTCGATTTCCAGATTCGCGAAACCTTTGAATCAGCAATGGTGTTCAGCCGCGAAACGCTGAAAGCGTTGGGAGAGGACGAGGATCTTGCCGCCGAAGTGGTGGAGGAATTCCGCGATGTCGACCGCGAACGGCTGGAGCTCGAGACGATCGGCGGCATCTATGCCGGCCGCCAGCTTATCCGCGGCAATGCCCAGCCGGCCGATCTCGTCGCAGCCCGCACGGCCCGGGAGCGGGCGGAAGCGGAAGAACGGCAACGCCTCACGCAGGAAGAGGCCAGCTGACGCGACACACTTGCTGTAGCCACATCGTTCGGCATGCGTCATTTCTAATAAACCGACTTCCAGCTATGACACGGTCGTGTTCTTCTCATGCCTACGTGCCGCGGTCGCAGTGCTCTGGAATGATTCGACCGGCGGTTTGAACGCCCTTGGCTTAACGCGAAAGGAGCCGCGATGACGGCGACGAACGACGAACGCTTTGCCGAATCCGCCTGCCTGCGCGCCCGCGGCACGGCGAAGGAAGGCAAGGTGGCTTTTGCCGAACTCTTCTTCGACCTCGTCTTCGTGCTGACGATCATCCAGCTTTCGCATTCGCTGGCGGCGCATTATTCGCCGACCGGCCTTGTCGAGGCGGCGGTGCTGATGCTGGCGGTCTGGTGGGTCTGGATCTACACGACCTGGGCGACCAACTGGCTCGATCCCGACAAGGCGCCGGTGCGCATCCTGCTCTTCGTGCTGATGTTCTTCGGCCTGATGCTGTCGATCGCCATTCCGACGGCCTTCGGCGAGGGCGGTCTTCTTTTCGCGCTGACCTTCGTTGCCATGCAGGTCGGCCGCTCGGCATTCACCGCCTATGTGATGCGGCGCGACTGGCCGGAAAACAGCTTCAACTTCACCCGTATCACCGTATGGACGCTGTTTTCCGCGGTTTTCTGGCTTGCCGGCGCTTTCGTCGAGCACGAGGCGCGGCTGGTGCTATGGCTCATCGCGCTCGGCATCGATTATCTTTCGCCAGCGCTCGGCTTCGTCGTCCCAGGCCTCGGGCGCTCGACAGTGAGCGACTGGGAGGTCTCGGGCGAACATATGGCGGAACGCTGCGCGCTCTTCGTCATCATCTGCCTTGGCGAAACCATTCTGGTGACCGGGCGCACCGTCGCCGGCATGGAACTGCTCGACGGTTTTACGATCATCCTGCTTGCGGTGGCTTTCCTGTCGACCGCGACGATGTGGTGGATCTACTTCCGTTTCGGCCATGGCGAGGCGGCGCATCTGATCCAACATTCGGCAACCCCGGGCCGTATCGCGCGCATGGCCTTCACCTATGCCCATATCCCCATCGTTGCCGGGATCGTTTTGTCGGCGGTGGCGGAGGAGTTCGCGCTGGCGCATCCGCATGGTCCTGTCGATTTCAAGACGGCAAGCGCCATCATCGGTGGACCGGTCGTTTTCCTTGCCGGCAACATCTGGTTCAAGGCGGCGATCCGCGGGCGCTCGCCCCTTTCGCACCTCGTCGGCATTGCTGTGCTGCTCTGCCTCTCCATAGTTGTGCCCGTCGTCGAACCCTACCAGCTCTTCATGGCCGCCGCCGCCGTGCTCTTCGGCGTTGCGCTATGGGAGTTCCTGTCGCTGAAGTCGACGCGGGCGGACGATCTCGCCCAGGTCTAGAGGTCGTCCGGTTCGCTATCCGTCTCCATCGTCTGGAGAATATGGATCAGGTCCTCCATGGCCTCGGCGACCTGGAGGCATCGATCGGCCGGGGTCTGGGAGAGGATACGATCGATCATGCCGGTCTGAATGGTCATCGCATCCTCGGTGAGGTCGCGGCCGGTCTCAGTCAGGGGAGAGGCGCAGCACGCGCTTGTCTTTCGCATCAGGCTTGCGTTCGATTAGCCCGCGCTTTTCGAGCTGCGGCAGCAACATGCTCATGTTCGAGCGGCCGACGAGCAGTTTTCTGGCAAGCTCCTGCTGGGAAATGCCGTCGAACCGATAGAGGTTGATCAGGATGTCGAGATGCGGCGTCTTGATGTCGAGATCTGCGATCGCCTTGGTCATCGTCTGCTGCATGAGCTGGCAGGCGCGCGCCACGCCGATCCAGCTGCGAAAGCGCGGATGATCCCAGGGAAAGGCTTGCTTTTTGTTCATCGTTGTACTTTATTGTTCAGCATTGAACATTTTTGATGGATTCCCACTATGGCATCCTTTGGCTTGAAGGTCATCCGGCTCGCGCTTTCGAGCGTCGCTGCCGTCTCTCCCGCGGCGGCCGGCCGCGCCGCTTTCCGTCTCTTTGCGACGACGCCCGGCCGCAGGTCGCGCACCGCCAAGGAGAGGGAACTGTTCGCCCGCTCCGAAGGGTGGATGCGGCAGGCGCAGCGCGTCGAACTCTCCTTTGCCGGCGGCACGGCCGTTGCCCATCGTTTCGCGGCTCGCCCTTGCGAGGCTTTTGCGGGGCGGGTCCTTGTCGTGCATGGCTGGGGCTCGCAGGCGGCCTATCTTTCCGCGTTGACGGAAGGCCTTGTTGCGGCGGGGCATGAAGTCGTGGCACTCGATTTGCCGGGCCACGGCGCGTCTCGGGGGCGCACGCTGACACTGCCGATGGCGGTTCGGGCGATCGACGCAGCCTGGCAGCGCTTCGGTGGCTTCGACTATTTCTGCGGCCATTCCTTCGGCGGCGCGTCGCTGGCCTGTGCCGCCAGTGGCCTCGTACCGTACGTGCCCGCGCACCGGCCGCGCCGGTTGGTGACGATCGGCTCGCCGAGCGAAATGTCGTGGCTGTTCAAGGATCTCGGCCGCTACCTGAAACTCGGCGCCAAGGCCCAGGTCGCGCTGGAAGATCACGTCGAGCGTATCGCCGGCGCACCGCTTTCGGCCTTCGATGCGGCAAACGGGGCAGGGCGCCTCAACACGCCGATGCTGGTCATCCATGCGGAGGACGACAAGGAGGTGCCGGCCATGCATGCGCGGCGCTACGCCGCCGCCGGGTCGAATGTCACGCTGGAATGGGCAAACGGTTTTGGCCACCGCCGCATCGTTTCCGCTGAGCCGGTGATCGACCGCATTGTCGATTTCTTTTCGGAGGACGGGCGGCGCATCGCCGCCTGACGGGCTTTTCGTCATGAACCTGTCATGCGAGGGTGCGATGCGCCGCAAGGAGCAGAGCACAGGAGAAATGCATGACCATCGTCACCTCGGTCGACCAGTTGAACGCGCTTTACGGCGAACCGGGCGAAGCCTCGCTCGTCAAGGTGACGAATTTCCTGCTACCGGAATACCGCGCGATGATCGAGGCCTCGCCCTTCATGGCGCTCGCCACCGTGGGACCGGAGGGGCTCGACTGCTCACCGCGCGGTGATGCCGGCTCCGTCATTCACATCGAGGACGAGCGCACGCTGATGCTGCCCGACTGGCGCGGCAACAACCGCATTGATTCCCTCTCCAACATCGTGCGCGACCCACGCGTCGCCCTGATGTTCCTCATTCCAGGCTCGAACACCACCATGCGCCTCAACGGCCGCGCCGTGGTGCGTATCGACGAGGCCATCACCGAGCGCTTCGAGATGGACGGCCGGCACCCGCGCTCCGTCGTGGTGATCACGATCGAGGAGGTCTATTCGCAATGCGCCCGTGCGGTGCTGCGCGCCGACCTCTGGAACCCGGAGAAGTTTCGCGATACCGCCTGCCTGCCGACCGTCGGGCAGATGCTCGCGTCTGCCAAGAAGGGGTTTGACGGTGTTGCCTATGATCGGGAATGGCCGGGGCGTGCTGCCAAGAGCATGTGGTAGGCGGATCTGAATATTCCGCCGCCTCGGCCCGTCTTGTCATTGATTGTAAACGGCGAAAGCTGAGAGCGGAGTAAGGAATGCGGACAGGACTTTTTGCGGCGGCTGTTGCCGCGGTGCTTGCTGTTTCGGGCGGCGTTGCCAGGGCGGACGAGCTGATCGAGAGCTATAGCGCCTATATCGGCCAGGACGACCTCTACAATTCCAGCAACGAGCGTCTGACGCAGCCCTGGCAGGTGATCCGGCAGGATCGCGCCAATGTCCACCGCTTCGGTGTGCGCCAGCCCGGCGATGACATCGACGGTTTCTTCGCTTCGGCACGCAACCGGGAGCTTGCCGAACGCATGCTTCGCAGCGGTCGCATCGAGGGCGCGGCCGCGCGCCGCCTGCTGGACGGCGACGTGCGCATCCACGTCGAAATCTGGCGTGGCGCGGGAGGCGACTATATCAGTATCTCAGTCGATTAACGGTTTGCTCGTAGCGATTGCCGCTTGCCTCCTGGCCGTCTCCGCTGTCGGTGCGGCAGAGCCTGACTCTGCGAGCCGTCTCAAGCTGCTGGTCGAGGCTTATCCGGAAAGCCTCGCCGGCATCGAAGGCAACAGGCTTGTCTTCAAGGACGGCGGTCCGCCGCTCGACATCGATGACGGCCGGACGAAGGACCACCAGACGGCACTCGCCAACGGGGATGTCGACGACAGCCTTCGGCAGATCTATCCGCTGGGCGCTTGCGAGACCAAGCCGGAGGTCGATTTCGACCCCGGTCGCATCCGCAGCGATCCTTTGATGATGCGTCTTTATGGCCAATCGGCGAAGGCCGTTCAGGCCGACCTCGTTCCGGTCAAATGGTTCGGCGAAACGCTGCGCGTGACGAAGCGGCAAGGGGCTGCTGCGGCGCTCGAGAAGGTGCGCGACGAGCTTGCGGCAAAGCCGGAGCTGAAGCGTTACCTGACGCCCTCGGCCGGGACATTCAACTGGCGCAAGGTGTCCGGCGCGCAGAACATGTCGGTGCACAGTTTTGGCGCGGCTCTCGATCTCAACACGAAGTTTGCGGATTACTGGGTCTGGTCCGGCGGCAAGCCGGGCAAGGTGCCGAAATACGCCAACAAGTACCCGCTGGAGATCATCGCGATCTTCGAGAAACACGGCTTCGTCTGGGGCGGGCGCTGGTACCACTACGATACGATGCATTTCGAGTACCGGCCCGAACTGATCGCCATAGCGAAAGCGGCAGGCGCTTCCGCCTGCCGCTGATTGCGGGTTAGTCGCGAACGATCACCGTCGCGCCCTTCGTGACCTGGGTATAGAGGTGCTCCACGTCTTCATTCGCCATGCGGATGCAGCCGGACGATTGCGCCTTGCCGAGCGAGGACGGCTGGTTGGTGCCGTGGATGCGGTAGATGGTCGAGCCGAGATAGATGGCGCGCGAGCCGAGCGGGTTGTCGAGGCCGCCCTTCATCGAGACCGGCAGGATTTTGCCCTTCTTGGCTTCGCGAGCGCGCATGTCTTCCGGCGGTGTCCAGGTCGGCCACTCGGTCTTGCGCGTGACCTTTTCCGAACCCGTCCAGATGAAGCCGTCACGGCCGACGCTGACGGCGTATTTCATGGCGATGCCGTCGCCGAGCACGTGGTAGAGGCGGCGTTCGGAATTGTCGACGATGATCGTGCCCGGCGCGACCTTCTCGTCGAAGGCGACGAGTTCACGGGCGATCGGCGCGCGGGAAACGGCGGCGATCTTCTTTTCCGATGCGACCGGCTTGCCGCCGGAGAGCACCTGCAGCCAACCTGTCTTCTGTGCGGAAGACGAGAGCGAAGCGACCTCGATCGGGTCGATGGCGTTGTCGGCGGCAAAGGCGCTGCCTGCGGTGGAAAGAAGACCTGCGAGGAGGGCGATAGCGAGCTTTTTCATTGTCCTGGTCCCTGTCTGGAGCGGCCGGTGCATTCATGCCCGGCTCGGTGTTCTCTGATGGGGACTTTCTAGGACATCGCCGTCTGGCGGGATGTTCCGGCGGGAACAGGGGCCGCCGGGTGTCTGACGATCGTCAGAAGGGCTGAATCCAGACCAGGCTGCTCAGCATCAGGGCGGCGATCATCGTCATTTCAAGAAATCCGGTTTGCATGGCACGTTCCTCCCGTGCCTCATAACGCACGACGGCCGTCACGGTTCCGCCGCAAACGAAAACGGCGCCCGAAGGCGCCGCGTCTGCAAAAGCGGGCTGCCGCTTACTTGCGATAGATCAGCCAGCTCTTGGCAAAATCCTTCTTCATGCCGTCCTCAAACGCCATGGTGCGATTGCGACCACCGTTCTTGGCGCAATAGAGCGCGATGTCGGCTTTCGAGTAGAGCTCGCCCGGACCTTCCGCCCAAGACGCCATGCAGAAGCCGAGCGAAATGGTGATCGGGCCATAGTTGACGCCGGTCTTGGAGTTCTTGAACGGCGTGTGCTCAAGCGCGATGCGGATGCGCTCGGCGATCGCCATCGCCTCTTCCTCGGTGTTGCCCTCGACGATCATCGCGAATTCCTCGCCGCCGGTGCGGGCAACGAGAATGTCCTTGCGCACATTGGCGCGGATGAGGCTACCGACCGAGGCGAGGATCTTGTCGCCGACCGGATGGCCGTAGGTGTCGTTGATCTTCTTGAAATGGTCGATGTCGGCAAGGATCAGCGCGGTGACGTTGTGCGACATCGACGAATTGTAGATGGCGGAAAGCCTGTCGTCGAAGGCGCGGCGGTTGGAGAGCTGCGTCAGTGAATCCGTGTTGGCGATGCGCTTGTACTCGTCGAGTTCCTTGCGCACGTTGTCCATCTCGATCGACTTCTGCGCAACGTTCTCCACCATCTCCTTGCCTTGGCTGATGGTGTCGCCGGTCGCCTGCGTCAGCACGCCGATGACGTTCTTGATGATGTCGACGCTGGCGGCGTTCTTGCCGGTGATGCGGCCATAGGTTTCGTCGAGCAGCCGGTTGTAGCTTTCGAGCGAGGTCTGTTCCTGCTTGAGCAGGCGAAGCAGGCCTTCCAGCTCACCGACGATCTTCGAGTGTACGCAGTCGATGGCGGTCGCGCCGTGGTGATGGCCGAAATATTGCGTACCGATCTCGTCAAGCTCTTCCTGCGAGGCCTTGCTGCCAAGGGCTGCAAGTTCGCGGGTCAGCTTGGGGTTCGAGCCGATATAGGCCTCATAGAACAGCTCGTAGTTCCGCGGAATTGGAGAAATACCCATTACGCGCATGGCATAGGTCACCTGCGCGGCGATATCCGGCACCTGGACCTTCTGCGCAACGGCCGTGTTCATTTCGGCTGCTCCTGATTTCATCATGTTGGCTCCCGACCCGCAAAATAAAGCGAAAATGCTTTGGGAATGATTAACAGTTGTGCGTTCCGTAGCGGCAGCCAGGAATCAAAAAAGGCCGCAAATCCAATGATCTGGGGCCTTCTCGGCTGGAATATTCGAAAATTCTACCTCAACCCGGCATAATCATTTTTTCAGGGCGTACAACCGCGTCGAATTCTTCGTTGGTGACATAGCCACCGCCGACGGCCTCTTCGCGCAGCGTCGTGCCGTTTTTGTGCGCGGTCTTGGCGATCTTGGCGGCGTTGTCGTAGCCGATCTTCGGCGCGAGTGCCGTGACGAGCATCAGCGAACGGTCGAGCGCCGCCTTGATGTTGTCCTCACGCGCCTCGATGCCGACGACGCAATTGTCGGTGAACGAAATCGCGGCATCCGAGAGGAGCTGGACGGACTGCAGGAAATTGTAGGCCATCAGCGGGTTGAAGACGTTGAGTTCGAAATGGCCCTGGCTGCCGGCGAAGGTGAGCGAGGCATGGTTGCCGAAGACCTGGGCGCAGACCTGGGTGAGGGCCTCGCACTGGGTCGGGTTGACCTTGCCCGGCATGATCGACGAGCCCGGCTCGTTTTCCGGCAACGCCAGTTCGCCGAGGCCCGAGCGCGGACCGGAGCCGAGGAAGCGGATGTCGTTGGCGATCTTGAAGAGCGCTGCCGCGGCGGCGTTGATGGCGCCATGCGAGAAGACCATCGAGTCGTGGGCGGCAAGCGCCTCGAACTTGTTCGGTGCGGTCTTGAAGTCGATGCCGGTGATTTTTGCGATATGGTCGGCGACCTTTTCGGCAAAGCCGACCGGGGCATTGAGGCCGGTGCCGACGGCGGTGCCGCCCTGGGCGAGTTCGCACAGGCCCGGCAGCGTCAGTTCGATGCGCTTGATCGCCGAGGCGATCTGCGCGGCATAACCCGAGAATTCCTGGCCGAGGGTGAGGGGCGTTGCATCCTGCGTGTGCGTGCGGCCGATCTTGATGATGTGATCGAAGGCCTTCACCTTGGCCTCGAGTGCGGCATGCAGGTGCTTCAGTGCCGGCAGCAGGTCGTGCACGATGCGCTCGGCGCAGGCGATGTGCATGGCCGTCGGATAGGTGTCGTTCGACGACTGGCTCATGTTGACGTGGTCGTTCGGATGCACCGGCTTCTTGGAACCCATGACGCCGCCGAGCATTTCGATCGCCCGGTTGGAGATAACCTCGTTGGCGTTCATGTTCGACTGGGTGCCCGAGCCGGTCTGCCAGACGACGAGCGGGAAATGGTCGTTGAGCTTGCCGTCAATGACTTCCTGCGCGGCTTCGGTGATGGCCTTGGCCAACGCCGGGTCGAGACGGCCGAGTTCCGCATTGGCGCGGGCGGCGGCCTGCTTGACGATGCCGAGCGCACGCACGACCGAAAGCGGCTGCTTTTCCCAGCCGATCTTGAAATTGCCGAGCGAGCGCTGGGCCTGCGCGCCCCAATAGCGGCTGTTGTCCACTTCGATGGGGCCGAATGTATCCGTTTCCGTGCGCGTCGATGTCATTGTGCTTCCCGCTTAAAGCCCATGCGTTCCGTCCTGCCGCCGGCGATGCCGCCGCATGGGGCGCGGCAGGCCGGGCGAGCGCGGGCTATCCAGGGAGGCCCGCGCTGGCGCGAAATCGCGCAATTCTCTGGCCCATCTGCGACCGGGTTGCAAGGGGCGGAATGCCCGCAGGGACAAGACTTTCGGTTAAAATCGATTAGGCCACGACGGGTGGCAGGGAGGGGCGGGAGGCGTCTTTCCTGCTGTGCTTTTTCCAACACAAGCGCGCATTCGTTTTTTTGTGCTTTTTTATTGCCGGAGAGCTGTTTTGCGAGAATTTTGAGAAATTTCGCCGCCAATTCAAATTTTTACGTGGGCTAATCCGTCTCGCTTGCCGGGTGTGGACTAACGGATTTGTGAGGTTTGGCGGGGCTGGCGGGAGGGGGCGTTTCCTTTTCATTCACCATCCTTTCCTATAACTTACCGGCCTGCTGGTTCGGGCGCCGCCAGAGAGACCGCGACGTGCGGTTCATTCGGGGAATGGATTACAGATGAAGCTTACAAAGACTGCCGTGCTGGCCGCTGCGCTGGCACTCTCCTGTGCCGCCGTCACGCTCAATGCCGCACCCGCAAACGCCCTGACGCTGATGGACATCATCCGCGGCGGCAAGAAGAAAGAACCGAAATACGAGGAGCTTCCCGGCGTATCCACCGGCGCCGCGCTGCCTGGCGCCGAGGTGAAGCGGGAGGCAAAGCCTCTGCCGCGCGTCACCGGTCCGCGCTACTACACCTACAAGGCTGACGCCCTGACGCGCGTCGCCGTCGACAGGCTGGCTGATCCGGTCGTTACCAGCTCGATTTCCGCAGAGGTTCTGCCTGCGGGCGATGCAGGCATCCGTGCCGCCTTCTCCACGGTGAACGTGCGCACGACGCCGGATGCGGCCAAGGCGGTCGAGACCTTCTACGGCTCGCAGAAGAAATTCGTCTGGATCGACGGCACGGGCATCAACGACAAGGCAAAGGCGGTCATCGCCGTGCTGGCGGATGCGGCATCCGTCGGTCTTGCTCCCTGGGATTACGCAGTGAAAATCCCGTCGGACAGCTTCGACAGCGCCGACATGAATGCGCGCTACAGCGAGCTTGCCACCTTCGAGATCGCCCTGTCCTCGGCCGTTGCGACCTACGTGCAGGACGCCGTGCGCGGCCGCATCGATCCGAACCGCATTTCCGGCTATCACGATTTCAAGCGCAAGGACGTCAATCTCGTCGCAGCGTTGAAGAACGTGGCGATGAGCAGCAATGTCAAAGGCTACCTAGAGAGCCGTTCGCCCGCGAACGCTGATTTCCAGATGCTGAAGGCAGAACTTGCCAAGCTCCGCGCCGAGACCGAAGGCGAGGACCGTGTTGTCATCGCCGAAGGCACACTCTTGAAACCCGGCCAGAGCAACCCGGAGCTTGCCAACATCATCAAGGGGATCGTCAAGCACGGCTCGGACGCGCTGAAGACCGATCATTCCGTGACGATCGCTACCTATTCCGGCACGCCGGACTACACGCCCGAACTGGTCACTCTTGTCGAAGCCTTCCAGAAGGAAAACGGCCTGAAGCCGGACGGCGTCGTCGGCAAGGCCTCGATCCGCAAGATGACAGGCGGCGATTCCGTGGCCGACAAGGTCGGCAAGCTCGAAGTGGCGCTGGAGCAGACGCGCTGGCTGCCGGTCGATCTCGGCGCCCGCCACGTCTTCATCAACCAGCCCGCCTTCCAGGTGTATTATTACGAGGGCGGCGCAGAAAAATTCTCGATGCGCACGGTCGTCGGTTCCAAGGCGAACCAGACCTATTTCTTCCAGGATCAGGTGCAGACCGTCGAGGTCAATCCGTACTGGGGCGTGCCGCAGTCGATCATCGTCAACGAGATGCTGCCGAAGCTCCGGAATGACCCGTCCTATCTCGACCGCATGGGTTACGAGGTGGCCGTGGGTGGCCGCGCCGTCCCGTCGTCCTCGGTCAACTGGTACGGTTCGACGGCGGGCGTTTCCGTGCGCCAGCCGCCAAGCGGCGACAATGCGCTGGGCGAGTTGAAGATCCTCTTCCCGAACAGCCATGCCATCTACATGCATGACACGCCGTCGAAGAGCTTCTTCAAGAAGGACATGCGAGCGCTCAGTCACGGCTGCGTGCGCCTTGTCGAGCCGCGCAAGATGGCAGCCGCTGTGCTGGGTGTGAGCGAGGAAGAGGTGGGCAAGGAGATCGCGGCCGGCCGCAACAAGGCGCTCAGCGTCAAGGCGGATATCCCGATCTACGTCGCCTATTTCACCGCCTGGCCGAACAAGGACGGCAAGGTCGAATATTTCGACGACGTCTATGGTCGTGACGACTATGTGCGCAAGGCCTTTGCCGCGACGCAGAAGGCACGCGAGATCCAGGGCTGATCGCTCAGCCCCAGGTCAACGGATCCAGTCTCAGATAAAAGGCGAGGCGCCCCCTGTCGGGCGCCTTGTTTTTTAGGGTGGAGAAGAGGATGTCGAAGGCTTTTTCTGCCTCCGCGTCGGTCGTCCAGTTTTCCCCCGCATTGGCAAGCATCAGGGTCAGGTCGGAATAGGGATCGGCCGTGCCGAGGCGACCGAGGTCGATCAGGCCCGTGCAGCGAAGCGTTCGTGGATCGACCATGAAATTCGGCATGCACGGATCGCCGTGGCAGAGGGCACGATCCTGCTCTTCCTGTGCCAGCCTGAGCGGAAGCTCGGCTTCAACCCGTGCCAACAGTTCCGGCACCGGTCGGTTGCGGTCTTCATCCGGCAGGAAATCCGGATTGACGGCATCGCGCGCCACGACATCGGCGGCGCGGGCGAACATCGTTGAAAGGCTTTTCTCGAAGGGGCAATCGTCCGCGGGAAGGGCGTGCAGGGCAGCGAGATGTTCGGCCATGGAGGGCCAGGCCGTGAGCAGGTCGCCGCCGGAAAGCAAGACCGCCGGTATGCCGGACACGGCGCTCATCACAAGGCAGGCGCCATGCTCATTCTCCTGCCAGCCGAGCAGTTCCGGGCAGGCGATGCCTTTGCCCGCCAGCCAGAGGAGGCGCTCGCGCTCGCCGGCGAGTTCCACCGCACGGTGTTTTCTCGCCAGCTTCGCGTAGCGGCGTCCATCGGCACTGCGCAAGACGCGGTCGCCGGATTCGCCCTCGTGAGCAGGCGCCCAGCCGGACCGGACGTCCAGAAGCGTTTCAGTCCAGTCCACGGGCACTCCAAACGATATTAGCGGGCGAGCAGGCGCTCGACGAGATCGGGCGTCAGTTCGTCGAAATGGGTGATGACATGCGTCGGTTCAAGCTCGGCCACCGGCACATCGGAGTAACCGAAGGGAACGCCGATGGACGGCACGCCGGCGTTGCGCGCGACGAGAATGTCGTTGAGGCTGTCACCGATCATGACTGTGCGCAGAGGATCGGCTTCCGCGAGGTGGATGGTGCCGAGCAGGTGTTCGGCGTCCGGCTTGCGCACCGCGAAGGTGTCGCCCCCGGTAATCGCTGCAAACCGTGCGGTGAGGCCGAGGCCGTCGACCAGGCGACGCGCGAGACCCTCCATCTTGTTGGTGCAGACCGCAAGCCGATGGCCGGCGCCGGAAAGACGATCCATCGCCTCGATGAGGCCGGGATAGGGGACGGAGACGCCCGGCATGGCATCGGCATAGTGCTCGACGAAGATGCCGAGCATGCGCTGCAGTTCTTCCTCGGAAATCTCGCGCCCGCGCAGCGAGAAGGCGCGTTTGATCATCACCTGGCCGCCATGGCCGACGAGATAGGTCAGGTCGCCATAACCGACGGGATCAAGGCCTTCGAGACCGATCGTGTGGTTGAGGCTTGCGACGAGGTCGTGCGCCGTGTCGATGAGTGTACCGTCGAGATCGAAGACAACGAGAGAAGCGGACATGGGAAAACCTTGCGGGAGGTGGGGAGGGACGGTCTTTCCGGTATGCGATGGCGCGGGTATTTGCAATCGCCTTATCGGCCGCAGGCCTGCGGCGATTTTGGCTTTCGTTTGCCATTCAGGGCGTGTAAGTGTCTCACCGGAATTCCGGCCGCCTGGAGCGCGCCGGCTGATAATTGTTTACGGAGATTTGGGGCATGGACGCCCGGGAAATGAAGATCAAGGCCGCTGCGGTCGCGCTCGCCCATGTTGAAGACGGAATGCGCCTCGGTATCGGCACAGGATCGACCGCGGAAGAATTCGTGCGGCTTCTGGCAGAGAAGGTGGCTGGCGGCCTCAGGGTCGAAGGCGTGCCCACGTCCGAGCGGACGGCACGGCTTTGCGTCGAACTCGGCGTGCCGCTGAAGTCCCTCGACGAACTGCCGGAACTCGACCTCACCATCGACGGTGCGGACGAAGTCGATAGCCGGCTACGGCTCATCAAGGGCGGCGGTGGCGCATTGCTGCGCGAAAAGATTGTCGCTGCCGCCTCCGAGCGGATGATCGTCATCGCCGATGAAAGCAAGGTCGTCGAGACGCTCGGCGCCTTCAAGCTGCCCATCGAGGTCAATCCGTTCGGCCTCGTCTCGACGCGCATCGCCATCGAAAAGACGGCCGCCCGCCTTGGACTTTCCGGCAGCATTGCGCTGCGCGCGTCTGGCGACGGCACCTTCATGACGGATGGTGGACACTACATTCTCGACGCATCTTTTGGCCGCATTCCTGATGCAGATGCGCTCGCAAGCAGCCTCAATGACATACCGGGCGTCGTCGAACACGGCCTCTTCATCAACATGGCGTCGCTTGCCATCATTGCGGGACCCGCGGGTGCGCGCACGCTGACGGCGCAAGAATAGACAGGAGCACAGACCGACATGATCAAATTCGCTGGTTTCGGCCGGACCCTCGCGGTGAGCCTCATCCTTTCGGCAAGCCTTGCCGGTGCCGTCAAGGCGCAGGATGTGACGGAAGATCAGATCAAGGCCGCGCGTGCGGCTATCGATGCAATCGGTGCGACGGCCAACTTCGACAATATTCTTCCGAGCCTCGCCGTTCGCACCAAGGGCGTACTCATACAGTCGTCGCCGAACCACGAAGCGGATATCAACAAGGTCGTTGACGAGCAGGCGCTCGCACTCGCCCCGCGTCGCGCTGACCTGGAGCGCGAAGCCGCGACGATCTACGCAAAGACCTTCACGCAGGAAGAGCTGAAGTCCATTGCGGATTTCTATAATTCTCCGGTCGGCAAGAAGCTGCTTTCAGATGGACCGATCGCGATGCGGGAAGTCGCGAAGGCCGCGCAAATCTGGGCCGTCGGCGTAGACCGCGACCTGAAAACGGAAAGCGGCAAGAAGCTCGATCCGATCTTCGACGCCGCACCAGCAGTCACGCTGGAAAATGGCACGGTGCAACCGCAGCAGTAATCATCTCCAAAAAGGGCGGCGCGAGCCGCCCTTTTTCTATTCCGACAGCTTTCCTCGAAGCGCCGACAGGCCGCCACCCCCGGGAAGCAGCCACCTCCAGCTTATTCGTGAATGGTGTAGGTGCCGAGTTCGCAGAGATTCTGCGTGTCGGTGGTCGTGTCGAGGTCGGATTCCTCGGAAAACTCGAAGCGCATGTCATAGTTGCAGACGTCGCGGCCATCGCCGATGGTGATTTCGATCGTCTCGTTCGGGTTCAGGACTTGCTCACCGAAAACATCGTCTTCCCATTGGTCCACGCCGACCGGCGAGGTGTAGAAACGCGTCAGCACCGAGCCGGTGCCGTTCTTGAGCTGGAAGACGAGGTCTTCCGCCAAAGCCGGGCCTGCAAGCAGAGCGAGTGCCGCGACGCTGGCTGTGAAGAAATTCAATTTGTGCATATCGATCATCCATTTAGCCCACAATCGGGCAGCGGATTCATAGGGTTGATATCCGCTTCGGTAAATGGCGTTTGTCGCTTCCAGCTTACCAAATTTGGGAGGACCGTCGTAAATCCGTCGAAGGCGGCGGGGGAGCGCTCCAGCACGGGTGGCAAAGCGGCCTTTTCCTTTTGCCCGCGCTGTTCCTATATGTGTTGCACCCGGTGGCGGATTCGCCTGCCGGACACCCGTCAGACGGCCGTCCGGCCAGGCTTGCCCGCAGGAGATCACCATGCCGACATTCGACTACGACCTCTTCGTCATCGGTGGGGGCTCCGGCGGCGTGCGCAGTGCGCGCCTTGCCGCCAGCATGGGCAAGAAAGTGGCGATCGCGGAAGAGTTTCGTTTTGGCGGCACCTGCGTCATCCGCGGCTGCGTCCCGAAGAAGCTCTATGTCTATGCCTCGCAGTTTCACGAGCATTTCGAGGACGCCGCCGGCTTCGGCTGGCAAGTCGGCGAAACGCGGTTCGACTGGCCGACGCTCGTCGCGGCGAAGGAGAAGGAGATCACCCGACTGGAGGGTCTCTACCGCAAGGGGCTGGAGAACTCGGCGGCCACGATCCTGGCAACGCGCGCCGTGCTGGTCGGCCCGAACACGATCCGCCTTACCGTGACCGATGAACTGGTGACCGCCGAGCGCATCCTGATTGCCGTCGGCGGCCACCCGACACCGCATGTCGACCTTCCCGGCCATGAGCTTTGCATCAGCTCGAATGAGGCGTTCGACCTGCCGGACCTGCCGAAATCCATCGTGATTACCGGCGGCGGCTACATCGCCGTCGAGTTCGCCAACATTTTCCACGGGCTCGGTGTCGAGACGACGCTGATCTATCGTGGCAAGCAGATCTTGTCCCGCTTCGACCAGGACATGCGCCAGGGGCTACAGGCCGCGATGATCGCCAAGGGCATCCGCGTGATCTGCGAGGACATCATTACCAATGTTGCCGAAGGTGAGGGCGGGCGCCGCATAGTGACGACCAAGGCGGGCGAGACGCTCACCGTCGACCAGGTGATGCTGGCGCTCGGCCGCGTACCGAATACGGGCAGCCTCGGATTGGAAACGGCGGGCGTCGCTGTGGATGCGAGGGGCGCGATCATCGTCGATGACTATTCCCGCACCAATGTGCCCGGCATTTTCGCACTCGGCGACGTGACGGATCGCGTGCAGCTCACGCCTGTCGCAATCCACGAGGCCATGTGCTTCATCGAGACGGAATTCCGCGGCAATGCGGTCTCGCCGGACCATGACCTGATCGCCACGGCCGTCTTTTCGCAGCCGGAGATCGGTACGGTGGGCATGAGCGAGGAGGAGGCCGCCAAGGCTTTCGACGATCTCGAAGTCTACCGCGCCGAATTCCGTCCGATGAAGGCGACGCTGTCCGGCCGGCAGGAAAAGACGATCATGAAACTCGTCGTCAACGCTGCCGACCGCAAGGTGCTCGGCGCGCATATTCTTGGCCACGAGGCGGGCGAGATGGCACAGCTTCTTGGCATTTCGCTGAAGGCCGGCGTCACCAAGGACGATTTCGACCGTACCATGGCGGTGCATCCGACAGCGTCGGAAGAGCTGGTGACCATGTACCAGCCGAGCTACCGCGTCAGGAACGGGCAGCGGATCTGACGGTCGGCCGGCTTTTCGTCGGCAGACGTCCGGCGAAGCGGTCTTCGCTTCGCTTGAAGAGCGCCGAAAGACGGTCGATCACCACCCGCATTTCCGGGCGGTGACGATCGTCATCATTGGCTGCGATCCACAGCGAATGGGTAAGGCCCGGAATGGGCTCACCTTCGCGCATCAGCCCCGGTATCGCATCGCCGACAAAGGTCGGCAGGACGCCGCGCCCTGCGCCGCCGGCGATCAGTCGCGCCAGAACGTCGGGCGCGTTCGTCCAGGTGTGGATGTGCTGTTCATGGTTGCGGAACACCCATTTTTCGGCGTCAGACATGGCGACCTCCGTGCCGATCGACACCCAGGGCAGATCCCCCTCGAAGGCGAGATCCGCCGCGCGATAGATCGCATAGGCTACATCCACCGACTTGCGAACCGCGACGTTGCCGGTCTTCGGCGCGCTGTGGAACAGGGCGATCATGCCGTGGCGGTAGGTCAGGTCCTCGCCGGGCTGGAGCTGCTTGCAGCATAGCCGAAAACCGTCGGTCGGGCTCCGCAGATCGCCTGTGTTTTCCGCAATGAAACCGGTCGTCCAGATATCGCCGGCAATCGAGACGATCGGCAATGTGAAGGCATCGCCGTGCCACCTCGTGATATCGGCCGTGGTGCGCCGGATGGTCTGTACGTGCTCGTACAGTACCATGCCGTCGGCGGCGAGCCGATAGCCCTGCTGGCTGCGGAGGAAGAGCGTCCTGCCCATGCTGCGCTCCAGTGCCAGCATGCGGCGACCGATCGTCGGCGCGCTGATGCCGGTGATGGACGAAGCGCCGGCGAGCCCTCCCTCCGAGGCCACATGGAAGAAAAGCTGCAGATCGCTCCAGTCGACTTCCGGCATCACGAATTCCTCGTTCAATCCCCTTTTCATAATGCAAAACCGGACTGCCGGCATCATTCAACTGTGAAATGGGCGTTTCATTTGCGCCTCTACGATCGAATGAGTGCACGCGCTACCTCATGCCGGACACCGGAAACAAGGAGTTCTGTGATGAGCCCGGAATGGATGATTACTATCGACAAGATGGAACGGTCGGGTGGCCGGCCTGGAGTGTGGCCACTGTCCGACCCGTTGGAGCGAGACGAATGGCGCGGCCTGGAATGGGCCAGCAAACTCGTCGCGTGGTTTTTGAACCGACGCACAAAAAGGCCGGCAGCGCGGCCCCGCCAGAGGGTTGCCGATTGGAGTTGCGCACAGCGGACGGCCCCGCGCCGCTTCTAGGCCAGAACCGCCGACTGGGGCATGCTCTACAGTCTGTCAGACGCGTGGGCGCTAGCGCTGCAAATGCGTCGCTGCCGCTGGAAGTTCGGCTATGCAAGAACCATCTAACGGTTTATAAGCCCGCATCTTCAAAAGGAGGGGCGTCCGCAGGTTTCGCGGCCGTCTCAGGACAGGTGAGTATCATGGCACAGAATTGGACCCCGACCAGCTGGCGGCAGAAGCCCATCCAGCAGGTTCCGGATTATCCGGATCTCGCCGCATTGGCGGCGACCGAAGAGCGCCTCGCGAAGTTTCCGCCGCTCGTCTTCGCCGGTGAAGCACGTCGACTGAAGTCGGCGCTCGCCAACGTGGCCGAGGGCAAGGGCTTCCTGCTGCAGGGCGGCGATTGCGCCGAGAGCTTCGCCGAGCACGGTGCCGATACGATCCGCGACTTCTTCCGCGCCTTCCTCCAGATGGCCGTGGTGCTGACCTTTGGCGCCCAGCAGCCTGTCGTGAAGGTTGGCCGTATTGCCGGCCAGTTCGCCAAGCCGCGCTCCTCGAACATCGAGAAGCAGGGTGAAGTGTCGCTGCCGTCCTACCGCGGCGATATCATCAACGGCATCGAGTTCACCGAAGAGGCCCGCATTCCGAACCCGGAACGCCAATTGATGGCCTACCGCCAGTCGGCTGCGACGCTGAACCTGTTGCGCGCCTTCGCGATGGGCGGCTACGCCAATCTCGACAACGTGCACCAGTGGATGCTCGGCTTCATCAAGGATTCGCCGCAGGCCGAGCGCTACCGCAAGCTCGCCGACCGGATTTCCGAGACTATGGACTTCATGAAGGCCATCGGCATCACGTCGGAAAACCATCCGAACCTGCGCGAGACCGATTTCTTCACGAGCCATGAGGCGCTGCTGCTCGGCTACGAGCAGGCGCTGACCCGCGTCGATTCGACCTCCGGCGACTGGTACGCGACCTCCGGCCACATGATCTGGATCGGCGATCGTACACGCCAGCCCGACCATGCACATATCGAATATTGCCGCGGTATCAAGAACCCGCTCGGTCTCAAGTGCGGCCCGTCGCTGACCGGTGATGGCCTGCTCGAGCTGATCGATCTCTTGAACCCGCAGAACGAAGCCGGTCGCCTGACGCTGATCTGCCGCTTTGGCCACGACAAGGTTGCGGAAAACCTGCCGCGCCTCATCCGTGCCGTCGAACGGGAAGGCAAGAAGGTCGTCTGGTCCTGCGATCCGATGCATGGCAACACGATCACGCTCAACAACTACAAGACCCGTCCGTTCGAGCGGATCCTGTCGGAAGTCGAAAGCTTCTTCCAGATCCACCGTTCGGAAGGCACCCATCCGGGGGGCATCCATGTCGAGATGACCGGTAACGATGTGACGGAATGCACCGGCGGTGCGCGCGCATTGTCGGGCGACGACCTTGCCGATCGCTACCACACACATTGCGATCCGCGCCTCAATGCCGACCAGGCGCTGGAGCTCGCCTTCCTTCTTGCAGAGCGCATGAAGGGTGGCCGGGACGAAAAGCGGATGGTTGTGAACGGTTGATCTCTTTCTGTTCTTGCTTCGTCTCTGTAAATTAGCGGGGCTGATGCAAGCATTCAGGAATGTGAATTTGACAGGACCGGGCCAGCTGGCAAAGCTGGCCCGGTTTTTCTTTGGGGAGGAAGTATGAGCGAGGAACATACGGGGCATTGCCTGTGCGGTGCGGTGCGGTTTCGTACGTTCGGTCGATTGCGCGAGGTGGTGGCCTGTCATTGCAGCCAGTGCCGCCGGCAGACCGGGCATTTCTATGCCGCGACCAATGTACTGAACGAGGGGTTGACCGTGCAGGGTGAGGAGAACATCACCTGGTACCGGGCAAGCGACACGGCAGGTCGCGCCTTCTGCCGCACCTGCGGCTCCGCGCTGTTCTGGAAGGGCGACGGTTCGGACCATACGTCGATCATGGCCGGCACGTTCGACCAGCCGACCGGGCTCAGGATCGGCGTGCACATCTTCTGCGCCGACAAGGGCGACTATTACGAGATCGAGGACGGTGCGCCGCAGTTCGCTCAGAACAGATGAGGCGCACCGATCTTGTCACTGCACGAGGGCGGGGCGCTGGCAGCGCACGCCCGTGACGCGAATATCGGCCTCGCCGATCCTGACGCCGACGACCAGCAGCAGGTTGTAGAGCAGCTCGTCGATGGCCGGTGTTACCGTGCCGAGCGTCGAGGCAAGGGCTGCGGTGATCACCTTCGGTGTGCCGAGGGTGAGGAAGAGAAGCTGGATGTCGACATCGAGATTCTCCAGCAGCGTCTTGGTGGTCGAGGTCAGCGTATCGCGGGTCGATACGGTTTTGACCGTGCGGGCTGCGATTTCCGTTGGCGTGAAGGCAAGGCGGGTTTTGCTGAGGTTCTTGGCCTCGACATGGGCGATCGCATCGACACGCAGCAGCGCGGAATCGATGATGCGGGCTTTTTCCACGCGGGCCTCATCGGAAAAGTCGGAGAGCACGTCGGGATTGACCTTGCCGACCGCGATTTCCGCGACACCCGGAACGGCATCGACCGAGACATTGGCATTGACGGCCGTGCCGCCGAGGCAGCGGATATCGGCAAGCTTCGCCTCGGAAGCGGCGACCTCGACATAGAGCGGCAGTTTTATCCTCAGGCCGGCGAGGGCCGCGAGGCCGTCGATACTTACTTCGACGGCAAGCCGCGTCTGGGCGCTGCGCACGGCACTGCCCGGCGCGCCAAGACGATGGGCCGGCGTTTCGACCGGCGGTTCACCGATCGCGAGATTGACGGTCACCGTGGCAAGGCCCGGAATGGCCGCACCGACATTGAGGGCGACCTGGTTCTTGCCGTTGGCGAGTGCCGCGGCCGCCGAGATCATCTGCATGGCATTGATCGACATTTCCCAATCGCCGCCGGTAGCGACCGTAAGCCCCTTCTTCGGATCGAGATTGAGGATGCGCGAGAGCGGCAGCTTCACTTTGCTGCCTGCAGTCGCCTGTTCGATGGCCCGCAGCGCGGAGTTGACGGTCCCGGAGAGGCCATGCACGGCGCGCATGGAGGCGAGAAGCTGCGGCATGGTAACGCCGGCGTTCAGCACGTCTTCATAGGTCGCAGCCGTGAGGTTGAGTTCGGTCGCAATGGCCTTCAGGAACGGCTGGATGGAAATGTCGGCATCGACCAGCGCCCGGTAGTCCATCACCTTGAGCGACAGGTTGGTGCCGAGAAGTTTCCCGAGCAGTGCGTTGAGAATGCCGTCATTCAGGCTGGCGAGCCGTGTGCCGACCGAGAAGGCAGCGACTTTCGTGCGCGAGGCGGAGCCGGTCGCTGTCAGCACGGGCGATTTCGGCATGAACATCGATGCGAGAAAGAGATCGCCGGGACGTGTCAGGACCACGCGGGCGGCATCGGCTTCCGTGCTGGCGAGCTTGAAACGGTCTTCAGGGGCGATATCGGGATCGGCCGTGTAGCGGCCGCGTTCGACCTTGGCGACGGCCTGCGTGGACTTCGTCGTTACCGACGTTGCGGGTGGAATGACGAGGCCGTCCTTGCCGGTGACAGACACCGACAGGTTGTTGAGGGCGAAATAGGTGGCAGCGGATTTTTCCGCTTCGACGACATTGGCGGCGGCGGCAATGGCTGCGAGATCGGCCGTCGCCTGCAACTGGCGCTGCTGCACCGTGAGGTAGCCGTAGTCGACGCCAAGGGCCGTCGAGAAAATGATCAATGGCAGGCTGAGGGCCGCGAGCGTGCCGATATTGCCGGAGCGGTTGGCGATAAGATCGTGCGGACGCTTCATGATCAGTACCCTCCCACGCGCACGGTGGCATAACGCTCGATCTTCTCCTGCGGCAATGCGAAGGTGAAAAGCTTCCAGATCGGCAGATCACTGGAATCATAGGAGATCGTGACGGTGAACTGGTCCGGATTGTTGGGATCCTCGGTGACCAGAACCTTCATCTTCGTGCGGTTGATGAAGGAATAGTCGAGGCGGGAAGAGGTAAGGTAGCGGTTGACGAGCGTGACGCGCTCATTCGAGTTAAGACCCGCGACCGCCGTGCGGGCTGCATCGGCGGCAATCTGCTGCACCGAATGGGTGACGCTCAGATAGACCCCGTAAGCGATCAACGTGAAAAGCGCGAGGAAGAACAGGGGCGCGATGATCGCGAATTCCAATGCCGAGGTTCCGGTGCGATCCTTCGACAGGCGGGACAGGACGTGCATGACATCTCCTCCTTGGAATTGTCTGACGGCAAGGCTTTCCCGCATCCAAAATACGGATGCACTTTTATCGTGCACCCAGAATCTTAATTTCTTCTATAAATTGCTCAGCCTAAAGTAGCATATAGCGCTGGTTGTATTGACGCGTTGCTCACTTTTGGCGAAGTGCGTCATGCAGGCGGAGCACTTCCAGCTTCAATGCGGCGATCTCGTCGAGGAAATGCGTGTCGATCTTGTGATGCAACGCCATGAGCTCGATCTCCGCCTTCAGGTTGACCTCGTAGTCCTTGGAGGCCTCGAAGCGGTCGCGGGCGGCCTGCCGGTTCTGGGACATCATGATGATCGGCGCCTGGAGGGCGGCGATCATGGAAAGCACGAGATTGAGGAAGATGAAGGGGTAGGGGTCGAAGGCCTCGCGCGCGAACACGATCGTGTTGCCGACCGTCCACAGCACGAGAAAGACAAGGAAGCCGATGATGAAGGCCCAGGAGCCACCGACGCGGGCAATGCCGTCGGCGATGCGTTCACCGACCGATTGTTTCGATTCGTAAGCAACGTTCCTGTCTTCCGACAGGATTCTCCCTTCTCGGGAGTGGAGAAGGACCTCGCGTTCGGTCTCGTCGAGTTCGTCGGCGGCTTTGCCGAAGAGGATCTGGGCAGCGTCGTCGAAGGGTCTCATGGCCGGGGCTCCGGAAAAAGGAATCGGAGCCCTAGCCTAGCGCGGTTCGGCTGCTTGTCAGAAGCCCGCCGCCATCAGTTCCGCATGGGAGTTGAAGAAACGCTCCAAGCCATACTGCTTGCCGAACATGATGTCGTGCTGCAGGAACCGGAAGTCACGCACCAGGGGGTCGATCGTCTTCTTGCGCGCCCAGCCGGCGGTGCCCTTGCCCTTGGCGTCGATCAGCATGTAGCGGTCGATGACGCGCAGCTTGTCGTGCACCGCACCGAGGAAGCCGGTGTAGTAGGGATGCTCGAAGCCGGCTTCCTTGAGGATGAAGTAGGAGAGGAAGGCCGGGCTGATCGTACCGACTTCCTTTTCCACGCCGGTCTTGTTCGACCAGATGACGAGGGGCGTTTCGTGCTCCTTCTGCATCTGCTCGGGCGTGCCCTTGCGCGAGGCGGTGATGCCCGGCATGTAGCCGGAATTCTGGTAGACCGTGTTGAGCGGCGGCAGGTGGTCGCCGAAGACGACGATGATCGTCTCGCGGTCGCGCTCCTTCGCCCAGTCCATCAGCATCTTCAGGCTGCCGTCCGCTTCCTTCACGCCCTGGGCGTAGCTTGCGAGCATGCGGGTATCGCGCGCATCCAGCTTGCTTTCGACGTCGATGTCGGTCTTCGCATAGCGGCCGTCGTCATAGGGGCCGTGGCCCTGCAGCGTGACGGTGAAGAAGAAGAACGGATCCTCCTGCATGTCGGCCTGGCGGATGATTTCCTTGGTCAGTGCCTCGTCCGAGGTGAAGTTGCCGCGTTTTGCCAGCGGCGGCATCTTGTCGACGTCCTTGAAGGTCTGGAAACCGAAGGCCTTGTAGACGCTCGAACGGTTCCAGAACCAGCCGGAGAACGGATGGATGGCGCGCGCGGTATAGCCTTCGGCGCGGAAGAACGTGGCGAGCGACGGGATCGGCTTGCGCACATATTGCTGGTAGGGAATGCTGCCCGTCGGCAGGAAGGCGTTGGAAAAGCCGGTCAGCGCCTCGAACTCGACATTGGCGGTCAGGCCACCAAATTCCGGCGAGAAGACGCCGCCGCTCTGGTTTTCGCGGATCACCGGCATCGGATCGGCCGAGAGTTTTACGTTCTCGAGGCGCGTCGGGTCCCACAGCGATTCACTCATGACGACGATGACGTCGGGCTTGGAACGGTGCGTCGTGCCGACCGGCATGGGCTTTGACGGAATCTTGTCGATCGCGTCGATCATGTAACCGGAGGGTGCCTGCACGTTGGCCATCGGCAGGTTGATGGCGAAGGCCATCATGAAGCCGTTGTGGCGATAGTTTTCCGCCTGGTCCCACATGATCGGGAACACCTTGAGCCGGTCACGGACCCAGGAGAATTCGTTGTAGTCCATGATCGAGACGAAGCCGGCGAGCAGCGGCAGCGCAATGGCAAGCCGCGTCAGGCGCTCTTTCCTGGTCAGCGGACGGAAGCGGCGCCAGGCGAAGACCCAAAGGCTGATGAGGCCGACAACCGCAGCGACGACGGCAAGCGCGAGGCCCGCAGCGGTCCACGGCCTGTCCTGCACGAGCACCGGCATCAGCTCCATGATCTGGCGACCGAAAAGCAGGTCGGTCGGATAGAGCGGGTCGGTGAGGAAAACCTGTTTCTGCTGCGAGATGACGCCCATCAGCATGACGAGCGGGGATACCAGCAGCACCGCCTTGTGCTGCCGGCCAATCAGCGCGTCGATGGCGAGATAGAGCAGGAAGAACACGCCCGTGGTGGTCCAGGCGGGCTGTTCGAGATTGGTGAAATAGATCCAGGTCTGCTCGACCGAACCGCGCGTGATCAACTCGATGACGATGACGGTCAGGAGCGCAAGAAGCCCGGAAACGGCCAGCGAACGCAGCACGGCGAGCGCCTTGGCGTGGCGCGCGAAAAAGCCTGCCTCGACGGCAAGGCCTTCTGTGGTATTGATCGCCACGGCTGCGGGAGTGAACAGAGCCAAAGCCGTCTCCAGATTTCATAAAAGTTTCGTGTATTTGTCATACGGATGTCATCTTGAACAGGAGATGAACGGTTTCTGCAACGTTCTCCCCGTGCTTTGGTTCCCTCTGTTGCACCGCCGCAATGGTCGACGGAACTGCCTGAAAAACGAGGGTTTTGTGCTGAAGCGCGCGCAAACGGCGTCGCGGTTCATTCCCAAAGCGCTTGTGATGTTCTAAAGAGCTTCTCGACCGTTCGAGAGAGCGATAGCCGCGCGCGGCAGCAGGATCGGACACCAGGGCATTTTCCGCTTTCCCTGAAACGCGAAAACGCTCTGTCCCTATGTTTTTTGCAGTTCCGGACGCAAAAGCGCTGTACGTTTTTGCTGGAACTGTTCTGAAGGAAACGGGTCCGCAGACATGACTTCCCAGACTGAAAAGGCAACGCTGCGCATCGCCGTCGCGCAATTGAACCCGACCGTCGGCGATGTTGCCGCAAACCTTGCCAAGGCGCGCGCCGCCCGCGAGGATGCCGCCCGGCAAGGTGCCGACCTCCTCCTTCTGACGGAGCTTTTTATTTCCGGCTATCCGCCGGAAGATCTGGTGCTGAAGCCCGCCTTCCTGAACACCTGCCGTCGCGCCATCGACGCTCTCGCCGCCGACACGGCCGAGGGCGGCCCCGGCGTCATCATCGGCTTCCCGCGGCAGGATGAGACGGGTCGCTACAATGCCGTTGCCGTGCTCGATGGCGGCAAGGTGATCGCCGTGCGCGACAAGGTGGACCTGCCGAACTACGGCGAGTTCGACGAAAAGCGCGTTTTCGACCAGGGCGCCATGCCCGGACCGGTGAATTTCCGCGGCGTGCGTCTCGGCATTCCGATCTGCGAAGACATCTGGGGCGAACTCGGCGTCTGTGAGACGCTGGCGGAAAGCGGAGCGGAAATCTTGCTCTCGCCGAACGGTTCGCCCTACTATCGCGGCAAGGTCGACATTCGCCACCAGGTGGCGCTGAAGCAGGTCATCGAGACCGGCCTGCCGCTGCTCTATGCCAACCAGCTCGGTGGCCAGGATGAACTCGTCTTCGACGGCGCGAGCTTCGCCTTCAACACCGACAAGACGCTCGCCTTCCAGATGAGCCAGTTCGAGGAGACGATCGCGCTCACCACCTGGAAGAAGCATGGCGAGGGCTGGGTCTGCGACGGCGGGCCGATGTCGCGCATTCCGGAGAAGGAGGAGGCGGATTACCGCGCCTGCCTGCTCGGCTTCCGTGACTACGTCAACAAGAACGGCTTCAAGAATGTCGTGCTCGGCCTGTCCGGCGGCATCGATTCGGCGATCTGCGCGGCGATCGCCGTCGATGCGCTGGGCGAGGAGCGGGTGCGCTGCGTGATGCTCCCCTACCGCTATACCTCGAAGGATTCGTTGAAGGACGCAGCCGACTGTGCCAAGCTGCTCGGCTGCCGCTATGACATCGTGCCGATCGAGGCGCCGGTGACAGGCTTCCTCTCGGCACTGTCGGAAACCTTCGAAGGCACGGAAGAGGGCATTACCGAGGAAAACCTGCAGAGCCGTACGCGCGGTACGATCCTCATGGCGATCTCCAACAAGTTCGGCTCGATGGTCGTCACGACAGGCAACAAGTCGGAAATGTCGGTTGGCTACGCCACGCTTTACGGCGACATGAACGGCGGTTTCAATCCCATCAAGGACCTCTACAAGATGCAGGTCTACGCGCTGTCGCGCTGGCGCAACGGGCATGTGCCGCCAGGCGCGCTCGGCCCGACGGGCGAGGTGATCCCGAACAACATCATCGACAAGGCGCCGTCTGCCGAATTGCGCCCCAACCAGACCGACCAGGATTCGCTGCCGCCCTATCCGGTGCTCGACGATATCCTCGAGTGCCTCGTCGAGTTGGAAATGAGCACGGAGGAAATCGTTGCGCGTGGCCATGATGCGGCCACCGTGCATCGCATCGAGCACCTGCTCTACATCGCGGAATACAAGCGCCGGCAATCGGCGCCGGGCGTCAAAATCACCAAGAAGAATTTCGGCCGAGACCGCCGCTACCCGATCACCAACCGGTTCCGGGACCGGGGGTAGGGCGTGGAGGCGCGCTCCAGCGAGCCGGGCGGTGACGAAAACCGCCCGGATTTCACACCGGAGGAAATCAGGCTCATCCGGTTGTGGTCACTGAGCGACGTATCGGCCGGCCGGCATGTTTCGGCGCAGATCGCCTATTTCGCGACGCCGGCAGTGTTCGGCATCTACGGCCTTGCGACCGGCAGCCTTGTCATCACCGGCGTGGCCTTCATCTGCATCCTTTTGCTGTTGGCCTGGGGTTTCGTTTCGACCTGGCGCGAGCACAGCAATTTCGTGCTCATGCAATCCATCTGCCGGAAGCTGTTGCCGGTGGTCGACGAGCGACAATAACGACTGGAGAAAGCCATGCGCAGTTCCGTCGAGATCCACAATATCGTTACTGGCGAAACGCGCGTCGTGTGGCAGACGGAGCGGCTCGTCGAGGCGCCGAACTTTTCGCGGGATGGGCGTTTTCTGGTCATCAACGGCGACGGGCTGCTCTATCGCCTTTCGCTTGATGGCAGCGAACCCGTGCAGATCGACACGGGGTTTGCGACGCTTTGCAACAATGACCACGGGCTTTCGCCCGATGGCACGTTGCTGGCGATCAGCGACAAGGTCGAGTTCGGCAAGTCGGCGATCTATGTGCTGCCGACCGAGGGCGGCACGCCGCGGCTGGTAACGCCGAACCTGCCGTCCTACTGGCATGGCTGGTCGCCGGATGGCGAAACATTCGCCTATTGTGGCATCCGGGGCGATGTCTTCGACATTTACACCATCCCGGTCGCAGGCGGCGAGGAGCGGCGTGTGACCTTCGGCGAAGGGCGCAATGACGGGCCGGATTATTCTGCCGATGGGGAGTGGATCTACTTCAATTCCAGCCGCACCGGCCACATGCAGATCTGGCGCGTGCGTGCCGACGGCAGCGAGCCGACGCGCATCACCGACAGCCCCTATGGTGACTGGTTCCCGCACCCTTCGCCGGACGGAAAACACCTGCTCGTGCTCTCCTACGAGGGCGACGTTTTCGATCATCCCCGCGATCTCGATGTGCGCCTGCGCCTCATGGACATGGACGGCGGCAACGCGCGGATTCTGTTAGAGCTTTTCGGCGGACAGGGCACGATGAATGTGCCGAACTGGTCGCCGGATGGCACAGAATTCGCCTTCGTGCGCTACGCGCCGGCTGGGTGATCCCCATTTCCGGTGAGCGTGAGTTAAGTTTTCACTCACCAGCCCGTTTAAGCGAATTTTGCCGTCTGTCAGTTAGCCTCCTCCCAACAATGCCCGGAAAGGGTGGGGGACAGGCAGGGAAACAATGACGGGCAAGGCTGAACTGGGCCGCACGACGCGGCGACGCGGTGTAGGTTGGGCGATCCGGGCGGCGGCCTTGATGATCGTCCTGCTGTTTGGAGCCGCCAACTATCTCGTTCTGGACTATGCAATCGAGCGGGCCGACAGTTTCGTCGCCGAGACCGAGCGCACCCTTGTGCGCAACGAGTTCAGCCACCAGATCGACCAGGTCGTGCAGTACCAGAGCCAGCTCTCCTTCTGGGACAAGGCGTTCAACGAACTGGCGGACGGCATGCCGGACGACACCTTCGTGCGCGACCAGATGCGGGACTGGATGTGGTCCGATTTCGGTTTCTCCTGGATGATCCTTACCTCGCCGGATGGTGAAAAGGTGCTGGGCGTACAGCGCGGTGAAAAGGTTTCAGAACGCAAGGCCCGCGAAAAGCTGCACTGGGTGAGCGATCTCACCCGCAGGGCCGAGCGCGCCTATCGCGAGGCGCTGTCGCCCGATCGCGGCGGTTGGGTGGTGGCCGGTGCGAAGGCAGACCCGGACCTGCTGACGCCGGCACTGCCCGAAATCCACGTTTCCGGCATGCGCTTGATCGACCGGGTGATGAGCATCGTCGTCGTGCAGGCGGTTATTCCCAAGACACTTTACATCCCCGCGAACCGGCTTGAGCCGACGCTGCTGATCACCGTCAAACCCGTCTCGCAAAAGATGCTGGCAAACACCGAGCGGCGCCTCGGCGTGCGCGATCTTGGCTTCACGCCGATCGTGACACAGGAGCCGGGGTTGCTGATGACGCCGGTCGGCGGGGATACCTACAATCCGATGGTCACGTCCTGGCGGCCCAACATGCCGGGATCCTTCGTCTGGCGCTCGGCGCTGCCGCAGATCGCGTTGTTCGTGCTGGTATTTGCCGGCGTCATGCTGTTCGTCACCCTGCGCTTTTCCGCACTCGTCCGCGCGCTCCAGCGCAGCGAGACGAAGAATGCCTTCCTCGCACGGCACGATCCGTTGACCGGGCTCAAGAACCGCAGCGGTTTTGACGAGGAAATGTCGCGCGCCATCAAGAAGGGCGAGAACAAGCCCTTCGCGATCCTCGCGCTCGATCTCGACAAGTTCAAGGCAGTCAACGACCGGCATGGACATGCTGCGGGGGATGCTGTGCTTCAGGCCGTCGCCAGGCGCTTCTCCGAGCGTGTCGGCCGGCGCGGTTGTGTCGCCCGCCTGGGGGGCGACGAGTTTTGCGTTCTGCTGACCGGCGAACATAGCCGAGAGCATCTGGTGGAGCTTGCCGCCAGCCTCGTTCTGGATGCGCAGATCCCGATCGCCTATGACGGCCAGCTTCTCTTGATCGGCGGTAGCGCCGGCATCGCCCAGTTCCCGCAGCATGGCAAGACGGTGCACGACGTCATGGTCATGGCTGACGCCGCGCTCTATGCGGCCAAGAACGCCGGCCGCAACCGTGCCGTCCATGCCGGTGACATGGACAGGGCCGAGATTGCCGAGGCCGGCGAGGCCCGCGCCGCCTAGTAAGCCGCAGATGGACAGGCCCGCGGCGCAAGCGGGCTTGATCGCATCGTCCGGTCATGCGCATATCGTCCCCGTCAGGTGCCCGCTTTTTGCGGGAGAATCGGGAATCCGGTGCGGGCTTGAAAAGCCCAGGTCCGGAACGTGCCCAACGCTGTGACGGGGATAGCGCGCGCCGTAAAAGCTTGAATCGATTCAGGCTTTTGCCACTGGTTGCTCAACCGGGAAGGCAGGTGCTTGCTGCGTGACCCGAAGTCAGAAGACCGGCCTGGCAAGATAGACCGAACCCGCGTGGACGGCGGCAGGTTGTGCGCATTGTTGGGGAGAAAACGATGCGAACCGAACCGTGGGACCCTCTGGTCCGGGCGGGCGCCTTTTCTTGCGAGGACAGGCAAGCCGTCTATCGTGCCATCGAAACGCGCCGTGACGTGCGCGACCAGTTTCTGCCCGAACCATTGCCGGACGACCTCGTCGGCCGTCTGCTGCATGCCGCCCACAGCGCGCCGTCGGTCGGCTTCATGCAGCCGTGGAATTTTCTCATGGTGCGCAGCGAGGCGACGCGGCGGCGGGTGCATGCCGCGTTTGAAAAAGCCAATGCCGAGGCGGCGGCGATGTTCGAAGGCGAGCGGCAGGGGCAGTATCGCGCCCTGAAGCTCGAGGGCATTCTCAAGGCGCCGCTCTCGATCTGCGTGACCTGTGATCCGATGCGCGGCGGAACGGTGGTGCTGGGACGCACCCACAATCCGCGCATGGATGTCTATTCGACGGTCTGCGCCGTGCAGAACCTCTGGCTCGCGGCGCGGGCGGAGGGGGTGGGCGTCGGCTGGGTCAGCATCTTTCACGACAGCGACGTCCGGGGCATCCTCGGCATACCCGAGCATATCGAGATCGTCGCCTGGCTGTGTGTGGGTTTCGTCGACCGGCTCTATGCCGAGCCGGAGCTGGCGGTGAAGGGCTGGCGACAGCGCCTGCCGCTGGAAGAACTGGTGTTCGAGGAGCGCTGGCCGGAAACCGGCGTCAGTTGACGCCGGCATCGGCCGGACGGCCGAGGTCGATGGCGGATTGGTTTGCCGGCAGGAAGACCGGGCCGACTGTGCGCACCTTGCTGGTCGCCGGATCGTAGTCGCGTTCCTCGATCGTCACCGGCGTCTTGACCGCTGTTTCCGCCTTTTTCGGCAGAGTATCGATCCTGGTGATGGAGCCGCCGTCGTCGCCGGTCGCTGCCTGTGCAGGGTCGCCCTTCAACGCCTTCTCGCGCTTGATCATCTCCTGGTAATAGGCCGAGAGATTGCAGCCGCAAGCGCCGGGCTTGGAAAGGTCACGCGTGCGGTAGGAGAAGGCGTTCTGCAACTCGTAATAGGGGCGACCACTAACCGTCGAGGTCATCTGGTCGGTTTCCTGCCCGTTCGTCATCGACTGATAGAAGAGCTCGGTTTCCGTCTGCGGGCACATCATGCTGCAGACCTGCTGGTCACGCCGAAAATCGAGCGGCGTGGCGCCTGAGGAGATCGGGAAAAAGCCGCCGTCGCAGGTGCGCACGCAGACGGTGCGCAGGTTGCCATGGCCGTTGCTGCCGCCAAGCGAGCGCAGTTCCAGCCGTCCGCTACCATCAGGCATGGTGCCGAGCGGTAGGCTGTGTGTTTCATCGGGCGTGCGCAGCGTCTCGGTCGCCGCGACGGGCATCACTTTCGCTTCGTCATTGCAGCCGTTCGTCTCAAAGGAGGCGAGCAGGCGCCTGCGCTTGCCGTCGGTGGAGGTGCCGCCGGCGAATTCGCGGCGCTTCCTGTCGAGGATCTGGAGATTTCGCTCCATCTTGCCGATGACCGACTCCAGCGTGTCGCACGCTTCAGCGTTCGGCCCGCCGACGACGATTATGCTTCCGCCCGAACAGCCGAGGCGGCGCTGGTCGCCCTTGGCCTTGCGAAGCTGGATGTTCTGGCGCGCGATGGCGCCGGCATATTTGCGGGCGCTCGACGTATCGACTAGAACCCGTGGCAGGTTGGCAAGCTCGGCCTGGATGCGCTCGCACACGTTCGCGGCCGCCGTGCCGCCGAAGAATAACAGCGGCAGGCCGGTAGCAACGGCAAAAAGAAGACTGGCGCGTCTTTTCAAGTCGTCGATCCCATGAATGTGCGTTTGAGCGGCGATCCCGCCGCATATGCAGGCCTTATCATAGGCTACCGGGGGGGAAGCGCAACGCGCTCCCGTATTTGTGATTAACGCGCAAGAGAAACATGATTTGAATTCTCACCTTTTGGTGAAGGGGCGTAATTGATCTCCCCCGGGGCTTGGTGTAGCAATCTCGGCACATACAACAGCCGGTATGCGCGCTTCTCGCGCAGTCGCCCTCAAGGGGAGACCGGCCCTTGCAGGCAGGTGCACATGCGGATTTCCTCAGTCTTGCTCAGTCCTCTCTACGCGCTTCAGGTCGCGTCCGGCGCAAAATCCTTCGCCGACAACCCCATCATCGGCAGCAAATGGCTGAACAGGAAGGGACTGCACGAAAAGCGCGTCTCGCTCGCCATGCGCATGGCGGCTTGGCGCCGGACCAAGCTGGAAAGCACGGTCGCGCCGGAGTACCGCCGGCAATATGCCGAGAACGGCTTCGTGAAGATCGAGAACTTCCTGTCCCCCGAAGATTTCGCCGCGGTCACGCGTGAACTCGCCGAGCGCGATTTCGAGCGTTACGACATGAAGCAGGGCGCCACAGTCACCCGCCGCGCGATCATCGACGACAGCGACCTGGAAAGCCTGCCGGGCTTCAAGGCGGCGCGCAACGACCCGCGGCTCACCAATCTGCTGCGTTACGTGTCGTCCCATGCCGGCCAGCCGCTGCTCGTCGTGCAGGTGGTGATGGCCCTGCCGTCGGTCATCGCCAAGGGCTCGACCGATCCGCAGACCGCCCTGCACAGTGATACGTTCCAGCCGACGGCCAAGGCCTGGCTCTTCCTGCGCGACGTCAACGAGGAAGACGGCCCCTTCGCTTATGTGCCGGGCTCGCATGAGATGACGCCGCAGCGCATCGCCTGGGAGCGTCGCATCAGCGAGAATCCGGATGCCATCGAAAACATCTACTCCGCCCGTGGCTCGCTGCGCATCATGCCTGATGAACTGGGTGCGCTCGGCTATGGCCAACCGGTCAGGATGACAGTCAAGGCCAATACGCTGATCGTCGCCGACACGCACGGTTTCCACGCGCGCAGCCCGAGCTACAAGACGACGACGCGCATCGAGATCTATGGGTCGCTGCGCCGCAATCCCTTCCTGCCGTTCACCGGCCTGCACCTCGCGTCTCTGCCCTTCATCGCCTCCGGCATGAACCGGCTGATCATTTCGGCGATGGGCCTGCGCGGCAAGCTCGGCCTCAAGGGATCGCCCTGGCATCCCGCCGGCAATGGCAAGGCGGACGAGTGGTCGAAGCGGCTGGATCAGCCGCCGGCGGCCTGACTCTTTCGATCTGCCGAACCGGCCTCGGGCTTGCAAGCCGGCCGGTTCGGCCCTAAATCTCCGGCATCGTCAATGCTGACCGGCTGGTGCACCATGGAATTCAACCCGAACACAAATCGACTTCGTTTTGTTCTCGGGGGTTACCATGCCTGTTTCCATCACACTTTCCAAAATCACGTGGTCCACGCCTGACGGCCACACCCTCCTTTCCAATCTCGACCTGAGCTTCGGTGCCGAGCGCGCCGGCCTTGTCGGCCGCAATGGCGTCGGCAAGACGACATTGCTGAAGCTCGTCACCGGCGATCTTGCGCCGCAGGCCGGCACCGTCTCGGTGGACGGCACGCTCGGCCTGCTGCGTCAGAGCGTGCAGGTCGCGGCGGATGAGACGGTCGCAAGCCTCTTCGGTATCGTCGAGGCCCTCGATCTGCTTGACCTTGCAGTGCGCGGTGAGGCGGACGCCGATGCCCTTGCCGATGCGGACTGGACGCTGGAGACGCGGCTTGCCGCAGCTCTTGCCCGTGTCGGTCTGTCTGCCGAGCCGGGCACACCGTTGACGGCGCTGTCCGGCGGGCAGCGCACACGCGCGGCGCTTGCAGCCCTCATCTTTAGCGAACCGGATTTCCTGCTACTCGACGAGCCGACCAACAATCTCGACCGGGAAGGGCGCCGGGCGGTCATCGACCTGCTTGCGGGCTGGCGGGCAGGCGCGATCGTCGTCAGCCACGACAGGGAGCTGCTCGAAACGATGGACGCTATCGTCGAACTGACAACGCTAGGCGCTGCGCGCTATGGCGGCAACTGGAGCGCCTATCGGGCCCGCAAGGCGCTGGAGCTTTCGGCCGCGCACCGCGACCTTGCGGATGCCGAAAAACAGGCCGCGGAGGTGGCGCGGAACATGCAGGCCATCGCCGAGCGCAAGGCGCGCAAGGACAGCGCCGGACGCCGGAAGAAGGCGCGGGGCGATATTCCCCGCATCATGCTGGGTGCCATGAAGGAGCGCAGCGAGTTGACGAGCGGTTCCAATGCCCGCCTTGCCGAAAGCCGGCAGGGGCAGGCTACCGAGGCGGTCACCGCGGCGCGCGAGCGCATCGAAATCCTCCAACCGCTGACCGTTGCCGTGCCATCGACCCATCTGGCCACTGGCAAGACGGTGTTGAAGATCGAGAATGTCACGGTCGGTTACGCGCCGGATCAGCCGGTGCTTCGCGATCTTTCCCTGGTGATGACCGGGCCCGAGCGGATCGCGGTGACGGGGCCGAACGGTTCCGGCAAGACGACGCTGCTTGCCCTCGTCACCAACCAGTTACAGCCGTGGCAGGGGAGCGTGCGGGGCTTTACCGACGTCGCCATGCTTGATCAGAGTGTGAGCCTGCTCGATCCATCGCTGTCGATCCGCGACAATTTCCGCCAGCTCAATCCCGGCGCGGATGAAAATACCTGCCGCGCGGCACTGGCGCGTTTCATGTTCCGCGCCGATGCCGCCTTGCAGATTGTCGGCAGTCTCAGCGGCGGGCAGTTACTACGCGCGGGCCTCGCCTGCGTACTTGGCGGTGGCACGCCGCCGGCGCTGCTGATCCTCGATGAGCCGACGAACCATCTGGACATCGATTCGATCGAAGCGGTGGAGGCGGGGCTGCGCGCCTATGACGGCGCGCTCCTCGTCGTCAGTCACGATGAGCCGTTTCTGGCGGCGATCGGCATCACGCGTCGGGTGGAGCTCGTGGCTACTTGAGGGAAAGGCCGGGCTTTGGCCCGGCCTTCCGCGATCAACTGCGGCCGAAACGCTCGATCACCTCGGCGAGCGGGATATGGCCCTTGACGACGCCTGATCCGACCGGGGTCTCGCCGTTTTCCAGTGCCGTTGCGAAGCGCACGGCGGCGTCGGTTTCCAACAGGCGGCGAACCTTTTCGATGCGCGGCCAGCGGCTTGCCGGTGCCACCTCGTGATAATCGAGCCAGCGAGCAACGCCGATGAGCACGCCGTCCGCCAGCGTGGGATGCCCGCCCACGAGGTAGGGTGTGTCGCCGAGCATGGCCTCCAGTTTGTCGTGTCGCTCGATGACAGCTTCACGTCCATACGCCCGCAGCGACTGCTGCAGCACCGGGTCCGGCGTCTCCATTTCCAGCGCCGACCAGAGCGGGCTGAAGGCGCCGGTGAAACCGGTGTTGAGGTAGGCCATCAGTTGCATCATGCGATCGGCTTCAGGCGCGGTGGGGGTGAAGCTGATGCGCCGTTCCGTGTCGCGCGCGGCGAGCCAGTGGGCGATCGCCATGGTTTCGGTGATGACGCGGCCGTCATCGGTGACGAGGGCGGGTGTCTCGTGCCGGGCGTTGAGACGGGCATAGGCGGGGTCGCGCATTTCGCCCAGCATGTCGACGCGGCAGAGCCTGTAGGGCTTGCCGAGCCATTCAAGTGCTGCGACGAGGCCCATGGAGCTTCCGGCGGGGAAGCCGTAGATGAGGATCGGTTCCAATGTTGTTCTCCGTGATTTCTGTTGACCACGCTGCGCAGCGACACTGGACCTAAGCCTTGCCTGCCCCCATGTAAATTACGCACATTTTTGTCACCACGCCGGAGCCTGCCATGAAGGATCTCGTTTCCCGTTGCCCGATCGAGGAGGTCATGCAGGTGCTGGGCGGCCGCTGGCCGACGCTGCTGATTTACTATCTGAAGGATGGCACCAAGCGTTTCAGTGATCTGCGACGGGACAATCCGACCGTTTCGCATCGCATCCTCACGTTGGAGCTGCGCAAGCTGGAAAAGGCCGGTTTGGTCGAACGCACGGTCTTCGACGGTTATCCGCTGCGTGTCGAATACGACCTGACGCCTGCCGGCCTTACCGTGATGCCGCTGATCGATGCGCTGGGCGACTGGTGGGAGGCACATGACGGCGCCCGTCCGGCGCCAAAAACGAAAACGGCCGCCGAAGCGGCGGCCGTTTCGTAAGGCAAGCCTTCCAATCAGATCGAACCTTCCGGATAGGAGGCTTCGACCACGGCAAGGGCGGCCATGTTGACGACGCCGCGCGAAGTAGCGGACGGCGACAGGATGTGGGCGGGCAGGGCGGCGCCGAGCAGGATCGGGCCGACATGCAGGCTGTCCGTCATCGTCTTGACCACGCCGAGCGTGATGTTTGCGGCGTCGAGATTTGGGAAGACAAGCAGGTTTGCTTCGCCCGTCAGCGTCGAATCCGGCATGACGCGCTGGCGCAGGGCCTCGGAAATGGCCGCATCGCCGTGCATTTCACCGTCGGCCTCGAGATCCGGGTCCGTCTCCCGCACAAGCTCCATAGCGTGGCGCATCTTGAAGGCGCTTTCGGAATCGCGCGAACCGAAGTTCGAGTGCGAGACGAGGGCGGCGCGCGGCGTGATGCCGAAGCGGCGGATTTCCTGTGCCGCCATCACCGTCATCTGGGCCACTGCTTCGGCGGTCGGCTCGCAGGTGACGTAGGTATCGGTGAAGAAGGTGGCACCACGCTGCGAGATGAGCAGGCTGAGCGCCGAGAAATCGAGCACGCCGTCCCGCTTGCCGATGATCTGGCGCACATCGCGCAGATGCCGGGCATAGCGGCCTTCGACGCCGCAGATCAGAGCATCGGCGTCGCCGCGCTTGACGGCAAGCGCGCCGATGACCGTCTGATTCGTGCGCACGATGGTGCGGGCGGCTTCCGGGTTCACGCCTTTGCGGCCGACGATGCGGAAGTACTCGTCGACATAGTCACGGTAACGCGGATCGTCTTCCGGGTTCACCACCTCGAAATCGACCGTCGGGCGCACACGCAGGCCATACCGCTTCAGGCGCGTTTCGATGATGTGCGGGCGGCCGATGAGGATCGGCTTGGCGATATCCTCTTCCAGCAGCACCTGGGCGGCGCGCAGCACGCGCTCGTCCTCGCCTTCGGCGAAGATCACGCGCTTCTTTTCGGCCTTTTTCGCGGCGGCGAAGATCGGCTTCATGATGAAGCCCGAGCGCCAGACGAAGCGGTTCAACTGGTCGAGATAGGCGTCGAAATCGGTGATCGGACGCGTCGCAACGCCGGTTTCCGCCGCCGCACGCGCGACGGCCGGTGCGATGCGCAGGATGAGGCGCTGGTCGAAGGGCGAGGGGATCAGGTAGTTCGGGCCGAAACTCGGCGTGTCACCGGAATAGGCGCGCGCGGCAACATCGGACACTTCCTCGCGGGCAAGCGCTGCGATCGCCCGCACCGCCGCCATCTTCATTTCCTCGTTGATCGTGCGCGCGCCGCAATCGAGCGCGCCGCGGAAGATGTAGGGGAAGCAGAGGACGTTGTTGACCTGGTTGGGGAAGTCCGAGCGACCGGTGCAGATCATGGCGTCCGGGCGGGCGGCGCGCGCTTCTTCCGGCATGATTTCCGGCGTCGGGTTGGCGAGCGCCATGATCAGCGGCCGTTCCGCCATGCGGGCGAGCAGTTCCGGCTTCAGCACACCGGCGGCCGAAAGGCCGAGGAAGACGTCGGCACCGTCGATGCTCTCGGAAAGCTGGCGCTTGTCCGTTTCCTGCGCGTAGACGTCCTTCCATTGGTCCATCAGCACTTCGCGGCCCTTGTAGACGAGGCCTTCGAGATCGTGCACCCAGATATTCTCGACCTTGGCACCGAGCACCACGAGCTGGTTGAGGCAGGCAAGTGCTGCGGCGCCGGCCCCGGAGGTAACGATCTTCGCTTCATGCAGCGACTTTCCGGCCAGTTCCAGGCCGTTCAGCACCGCGGCGGCGACGATGATCGCCGTGCCATGCTGGTCGTCGTGGAAGACGGGGATATCCATCTTCTCGCGCAGCTGACGCTCCACCTCGAAACATTCCGGCGCCTTGATGTCTTCCAGGTTGATGCCGCCGAAGGTCGGCTCCAGCGCGGACACGACATTGACCATCTCGTCGACGGTCGGCGCGTCGATTTCGATGTCGAAGACGTCGATGCCGGCGAATTTCTTGAAAAGGACGGCCTTACCTTCCATGACGGGCTTGGAGGCCAGCGGTCCGATATTGCCGAGCCCGAGAACGGCCGTGCCGTTCGACACGACGGCGACCAGGTTGGCGCGCGCCGTGTAGTCGGCGGCGGTGTTCGGATCGTCGCGGATGGCGAGGCACGGTGCGGCGACGCCGGGCGAATAGGCAAGTGCCAGGTCGCGCTGGTTGCCGAGCGGCTTGGTGGCGGTGATCTCGAGCTTGCCGGGGCGGGGGTAACGGTGGAAGAAGAGGGCCTGTTGGTCGATGTCGCCGCTTACCGGACCGTCCTGCGTCCTCGATTTATCACCCGTGCTCATGATGCTCCCTGCCATATGCTGTTTTCGTTGCGGCCATTCCTGACACGAAACCGCCGCGACGTGAAGTTTTCGGAACCTTCCATAAAGCCGCATTCATCGACCGGTGCAATGCCTATTTGCGGATCGAAAAGGCATAGGTGTGTCATCAATCTGAAACAGGACTCTGGTTTTCAACTGTATCAAAGCCGCCCTTTATGACGATCATCGCGGCGGCCGGCCACCCGGAGAACCACGCATGACTGTGACCCCCGCTGACCCGAACATTCGCTACTTCCGTACGCTGTTCATCTCGGACGTGCATCTGGGATCGAAGGCAGCCAAGGCGGACTTCCTGATCGACTTCCTGCGGCATCATGAAGCGGAGACGATCGTGCTCGTCGGCGACATCGTCGATGGCTGGCGCCTCAAGCGCAACTGGTATTGGCCGCAGGCCTTCAACGACGTGACGCAGAAGCTGCTGCGCAAGGCGCGCAAGGGTACGCGCATCATCTACATCCCCGGCAACCATGATGAATTCCTGCGCGAGTTCCCGGGCACCCATTTCGGTGGCGTCGAGGTGGCCGAGCGCATCATCCATGAAGCGGCCGACGGCAAGCGCTACCTCGTGCTGCACGGCGACGAATTCGACGTCGTCGTGCGCCATGCCCGCGTCGTCGCCTATCTCGGCGACTGGGCCTATGATGCGGCCATCGCCATCAACGTCGTCTTCGCCGCCATCCGCCGCCGGCTCGGCCTGCCATACTGGTCCTTCTCGTCCTGGGCCAAGCAGCAGGTGAAATCGGCCGTGAACTTCATCGGCGAGTTCCAGAAGGTCGTCGTCGAAGAGGCGCGGCGCAACGACGCCGATGGCGTTATCTGCGGCCATATCCACCACGCCGTCATCACCGAGATCGACGGCATCCGCTACATCAACAGCGGCGACTGGGTGGAGAGCTGCACGGCGATTGCCGAGCACCATGATGGCGAGATGGAGCTGATCACCTGGCAGAAGCTCGCAACGACGCCTGCCGAGGTGGTTCCGGTGTCGCGCCAGATGCTGGCGATCGAGGCCCGCGAGTCGGAAGCCGCATAGCCGGCTTTCACAAATCGGGCATTGTCGGCAAAGGGCAGAAATAGCGGATTGGCGTACGTACGTCGGCGTGCTAGAGCCGAGGGCGTTCCAACGCAGGTTCCCCGCCAATGACCGCCCCTTCCGGGTTTTCCGTGACCACCGGCGCGCCGCCGTTCTTCGCCGCGCGTATTGCCCTCGTTTTCTGTGCGCCGATGATGGTCAACGGCATTGCGCTGCCGTTCTTTCCTGTCTGGCTGGAAACGCTGAAGATGAGCGATTTCCAGATCGGTATCGTGCTCGCCGTGCCGATGTTCGTACGCATCTTCACCGCACCCATTGCCGGTGTGGTGGCTGACCGGATCGGCGAGCGGTCGATTGTGCTCATCTGGTCGGGGTTGCTGTCTCTGCTGACGGCGGTGGCACTGTTTGCGACGGGGTCTTTCTGGCCCGTTCTGCTGCTTTATACCCTACAGGGTGCGGTCTACTCACCATACGTCCCGATCACCGAGGCGATTATGCTTTCCGGTGTGCGCCGCTGGAATTTCGATTATGGCAGGATGCGCCTCTGGGGCTCGCTCGCTTTCATTCTGGCGACGATGACCGGCGGCTGGCTTGCCGGCCTCTATGGCGGTGACATGGTGCTGCCGGCGATGGCGGCTGCCTTCGTGTTGACGGTGCTCGGCGCGATGATCGCGCCCCGGATCGGCAAGCCGCGCCGGCCTTCCCCGATATCGGCGATCGCGACGATGCCGACGAAAAGCACGCTGCGCCAGTGGGATGTGCAGCTCATGCTGATCGGTGTCTCCCTCGTCAACGCCAGCCACGCCATGCTTTTCGCCTTCTCGGCGATCTACTGGCAGAAGATGGGTTTCAGCGGCGTGGATGTCGGCATCCTGTGGAGTGCGGGCGTGCTTGCGGAGGTGGTTTTCTTCCTGTTTGCCGTCCAGCTGAGGCAGCGCTTCAATCTGTGGTCGATGATGATCGTCGGCGGCGGGGTGGCCGTCGCGCGCTGGATCCTCTTTCCGATGGAGATGTCTTTCGCTGGCTACTTTGTGCTGCAATGCCTGCACGCCTTCACCTACGCGCTCATCCACATGAGTGCGCAGAGCCGGCTCGTGGAGCGTGTGGCAGAAGAGCAGGAGGCGGCCGCGCAGGGGCTCTACTTCTTCTACACCGGCATGTTCACCGCGATTGCGACGTTCGTCTCCGGCTATACGTTCAGCTGGTACGGCGTTCAGGGTTTTTACCTGATGTCGCTCGTCGCCGCGGCCGGCCTCGTCGCCATCATTGCCGGCCGGGTCGTCGCGCCCCGCGCTCAGCCCCAAAGGGCGGCTTCTGGCGGGTAGACTGTAGAACCCTCATACTGAAGGCCCGGCTCCCGGTCGCGGGCAAGCAGCAGCGGTCCGTCGAGATCGACGAAATCGGCGCCCTGTGCGAGCAGCACGGCCGGCGCCATGCCGAGCGAGGTGCCGACCATGCAGCCCACCATGATCTTCAGGTCGTGTTCCTTGGCCATCTCGCGCAGCATCAGCGCTTCCGTGAGCCCGCCAGCCTTGTCGAGCTTGATGTTGATCGCGTCATAGCGGTCGGCGAGCTTTGCCACATCCGCCGCCCGGTGCACGCTCTCGTCGGCGCAGACGAGGATGGGGCGGGCATTGTCGCGGAGCGCCGAATCATTATCGGCCGGAAGCGGTTGCTCCACCAGCGCAATGCGCGCCTCGGCGCAGATCGAGAAATGATAGGCGAGGTTTTCCGGCGTCCAGCCTTCGTTGGCATCGAGGATGATGGCGCTTTCCGGCGCCCCGGCGCGGACCGCACGGATGCGTTCGGCATCGTCGGCGGTGCCAACCTTGACCTTCAGCAGAGGCCGCCATGCATGGTCCGCCGCCTGGCGCTGCATCGCCTCCGGTTCGCCGAGCGAGAGTGTATAGGCAGTGACGAGTTTTTGCGGGGCGGCCGTGTTGATGACTTGCCAGGTCGGCACGCCGGAGAGCTTGGCTTCGAGATCCCACAGCGCGCAATCGAGCGCATTGCGGGCTGCGCCCGCCGGCATCAGGTTGGCAAGGTCCTCGCGGCCGATGCCGTCTTCGATGGCGCCACGCATCTCCTCGATGGCAGCCAGCACGCTGGCGACCGATTCGCCGTAGCGGCTGTAGGGCACGCATTCGCCGCGTCCTGTCAGCCCCGAAGCGCCGATCGTGCAGGTCACCACCTCGGCCGTCGTCTTGGCACCGCGCGAAATGGTGAAAGCCCCGGCAATCGGAAAGCTTTCGGGGGTGGCAAGAAGGGTTCGGTGCATCATGTCGATCCTGGCGGGCCTGAAAAAATCGAGGCGGGACGGGGCTTTTACCGGTTCGTTCGGTGACAGATGGCCGGCGAGCCGATAAGACAGGCGCATGTTGTCCCAAGCACGGGAAGATGCAAGAGATTTGACCGCCGCCAGCCCCTCAGCCGAAATCGTGACCGAAAGCCTGTCGGGCAAGGACGGGGAGATCTGGCGTCTCTCCGGCCATTGGGTGAACGTGACCGCGGTCGCCGCCAGCAAACGGTTGGCCGAGGTCGCCCGCAAAAACGGCGCCTCCCTCGAAATCGACCTCAGCGGTGTTGCCGAAATGGACACGGCCGGGGCCTGGCTGTTGCGCCGGGCGATCACCGAGCGGCAGGCCGGTGGCAGCGAGGTGAGCGTTAGCGACCGCCAAGGCGCGCACTATGCCGACCTGATCGCCGCGCTGCCCGAAAAGCTTGCCGAGCCGCGTGAGGAGAAGGGGCCGCCCGCCTCGCGCTTCGAGCGCATTTTCGCGCCGATCGGTCGTGCCATGGTGGACGTCTGGGATGATGCGGTTGCCGCCATGTTCATTCTCGGCTCGGCTGTGCGCGGTGCGCAGCTGAAGCTCGGGCGCCAGAGTGGCCTGTCACCCGCGGCAATCGTCCACCAGATCGACCGCATGGGCGTGCGCGCCGTGCCGATCATTCTCCTGATGTCCTTCCTGATCGGCGCGATCATCGCGCAACAGGGCGCCTTCCAGCTGCGTTACTTCGGCGCCGAAGTTTTTGTCGTCGATCTCGTCGGCATTCTCCAGCTCCGTGAAATCGGCGTACTCCTGACCGCCATCATGATCGCCGGTCGCTCCGGCAGCGCGATCACCGCCGAAATCGGCTCGATGAAGATGCGCGAAGAGATCGACGCGCTGAAGGTCATGGGATTGAGCCCGATCGGCGTGCTGGTGTTTCCGCGCCTCGTAGCACTCACCGTGGCATTGCCGCTGCTCACCATCATTGCCAATTTCGCGGCGCTGTTCGGTGCCGCCGCGGTCGCCTGGTCCTATTCCGGCATCACCTTCGACACGTTCCTGTCGCGGCTTCGCGAGGCGATCGACCTTTCGACGATCGTCTCGGGCATGATCAAGGCGCCGTTCATGGCGCTGATCATCGGCATCGTCGCCTCCGTGGAGGGGCTGAAGGTCGGCGGCAGTGCCGAATCACTTGGCCGCCATGTCACAGCCTCCGTCGTGAAGTCGATCTTCGTCGTCATTCTCGTCGACGGCCTCTTCGCCATGTTCTACGCCGCAATCGACTTCTAGGGATACTCATGGATTCGACTTCGGCAAAACAGGACAATGTGGTGCTTTCGGTCAAGGATCTGACCGTCGGCTTCGGCAGCAACATCGTGCTCGACAAGCTCAACCTCGATATCTACCGCGGCGAGATCCTCGGCTTCGTCGGTGCGTCCGGCACCGGCAAGTCGGTGCTGATGCGCACGGTGCTGCGGCTTCTGTCGCGCCGATCCGGCGCGATCCGCATCTTCGACACGGATTTTGACAAGGCGAGCGAGGCGGAGCGCCTGGCGCTTGACATGAAGCTCGGCGTGCTCTTCCAGCACGGCGCGCTGTTCTCCGCGCTGACGGTGAAGGAGAACATCCAGGTGCCGATGCGCGAATATCTCGACCTGCCGCAGGCGATGATGGACGAGCTGGCGCGCCTGAAGATCGAGCTGGTCGGCCTTGCGCCCGAAGCGGCGGACAAGTTCCCTTCCGAGCTTTCCGGCGGCATGATCAAGCGAGCCGCCTTGGCGCGCGCGCTGGCGCTCGATCCGGCGCTGGTTTTCCTCGATGAGCCGACGTCCGGCCTCGACCCGATCGGTGCAGCCGAATTCGATGAGCTGATCGCCAAACTGCGCGACACCCTCGGACTGACCGTGTATATGGTGACTCACGACCTCGACAGCCTGTTTTCGGTATGCGACCGCATCGCCGTCCTCGGGCAGAAGAAGGTTCTGGTTGAAGGCACGATCGAGGACATGCTGGCCTTTGACGATCCGTGGGTGCAGTCCTATTTCCGGGGCAAGCGTGCACGGTCGATCGTGCGGAAGACGTAAGGAGCATCCGGGCCTCTTGGTCCCGGCGGATGGAATTGCGAGCGGGATAGCCTGAAGCATGGAAACGAAAGCCAATTACGCCCTCGTCGGTTTCTTTACTGTGCTGGTCATGGCCGCCGCCTTCGGCTTCGTCTATTGGATGTCGCAATATGGTCGCGGCGGTGAGATGGCGCAGCTTGCCATCCGCATTCCCGGCTCGGCGAACGGCCTTTCCGTCGGTTCGCCGGTGCGCTTCAACGGCATCCCCGTCGGCTCCGTGCGCAGCCTTGCCATCGATGCCAAGGATCCGCTTTTCTCCGTCGCCATGACGGAGGTCTCGACCTCCGCACCGGTCAAGCAGTCCACCAAGGCCGTGCTCGAAGTGCAGGGCCTGACGGGTGCTGCCTATATCGAGCTCTCCGGCGGTAGCGCGAACGACCAGAACATCCTTCGCCAGGCCTTCGATACCGAAACGCCGGCGGTGCTTCAGGCTGAGCAGTCCAGCGTGACGAACATCCTTTCGACCGCCGACAAGATCTTGAAGCGGGCAGACACTGCGATCACCGACATCCAGGGCTTTGTCGCGGACGCACGCGGCCCGCTCACCAACACGATCCGCAATGCCGATCAGTTTTCGGGCTCGCTTGCCCGCAACGGCGAGAAAATCGACGAATTCCTGCAAAGCGTCGGCGGCCTGTCGGAGACCTTCACGAACCTGTCCAGCCGCCTGGACACGGTGCTTGCATCGGTCGACGATCTCATCAAGGCGGTCGACCCGAAGAAGGTCGAGGACTTCGTCAGCAATGTCGACAAGGTCAGCAAGGATATCGCCTCGGCCTCGGGCGACATCAAGACGACCGTCGAAGGCTTCCGCAAGACGGCCGAGACCTTCGACACCTTCGGCAAGCGGGCAACGGCAACGCTCGATAAGGTCGATAGCCTTGTCGCGGTCGTCGATACGCAGAAGGTCGGTGGGGCGATCGACAACATTTCCGTGGCGACGGCGGATGCGCGCAAGGCGATCGCCTCCGTCACCGGCGTTGCCAACAGCATCGGCGAGCGCAAAGAGGATATCGACCAGATCATCACCGACGTGCAGCAGATGAGCAACAAGCTGAACGCCGCGTCCTCGCGGGTCGATGGCGTGCTGGCAAAGCTCGACGGCTTCCTGGGCGAGGGTGATTCCGAATCACTGTTCGCCGAAGCCAAGGCAACGCTGCAGTCGATCAAGCAGGCCGCCGATACGCTGAATGGCCGAATCGGACCGATCGCCGACGGGATCCAGCGATTCTCCGGCTCCGGCCTGCGGGATGTCGAGGCGCTAGTGCTCGATACACGTCGGACAATCCAGAATCTCGACAGTGCGATCTCCGGTTTCGAGCGCAATCCGCAGCGCCTGCTGTTCGGCGGCGAGACGGTCAAGCAGTATGACGGCCGCACCCGGCGGTGATCCAGCCGGGAAGTGTGGCCCTATCTCCACAATGGTTAACGGCTGGAGGTCGGACGTGACTTTGTCCGCGCCCGCAGCCGTGACAGCATGCCGTGCCACTGCTACACATCTGGGCACAAGGGTTTGAGGACGACATGACGGTATCGGGTATGGAGTTGTTGCGGAACGGGACTGCGGCGCGCGCCGCGTTCATCGCCGTACTGGCAGCAACGCTTGCCGCGTGCGGCAGCACACAGGCCAAGAATGACACGTTCAGCCTGTCCACCGTGGCATCCGTCGAAGGGCCATCCGCCAAGAACCGACAGATTCTCGTGCCGCAGCCCTCGGCACTGAAGGCGCTCGACAGCGAACAGATCGTTATCCGCCCGTCGCCTTCAGAGATCCAGTATCTCGCCCAGGCGCAATGGAGCGACAGCCTGAGCAAGATGGTACAGGCCAAGCTGGTTCAGGCCTTTGAGAACACCGGACGGGTTGGCGGCGTGGGACGGCCGGGCGAGGGGCTTGCGATCGACTACCAGATCGCCACCGACATCCGCTCATTCGAGGTGCAGACCTCCGGCGGGAATACGGCCGTGGTGGAAATTTCCGCAAAGCTGCTCAATGATCGCAATGGCACGGTGCGGGCGCAGAAGGTGTTTCGCGCGATGGTGCCGGTGAATGGATCCGGCAGCACGGCTTTTGTGAAGGGGCTTGATGCGGCCTTTGCCGCGGTCACTGCCGATATCGTCGGCTGGACGCTGAGCTCGATCTGATCAACCAAAGCTCTAGAGCATTTCCGCTTTCCTTCGAAGCGCGAAAACGCTCTGACTTTTATGTTTGCGCGAAATTCCAGACGCAAAACCGCTACGCGCTTTTGCTGGAATTGCTTTAGGGCCGTGCGCTGCTGTCGCAGCGCACGGCCTTGTCGTATCAGGCGTTCTGCACGCCCTGGATGGCCGAAACCTTCCACTCGCCGCCATCGCGGCGCACGAAGGTCCAGATCTCGACGGCTTCCGTGAGATTGTCCGGGTCGCCGGAAACGACCTGGCCAGTAGAGCGGTCGCGCATCACGTCGATGCTTTCGTAGCGCATGGCGACGGTGGCGTATTCGTCCGCACCCTCGCGCCAGGCTTCGGCGACGTCGCCCTGCACCAGGTGGATGTCGCGCACTTCGTTTCTCAGACCCTGCGTGGCGTTGTCGCTGAGTTCTTCCGCGAGATAGGACATGGCCTCCGGCGTGGTGATCTGGCGCAGCGTGCGGAAATCTTCCGTTGCATAGGCCGCCTGCACTTCCTTGAGCATGCTTTCGAACTGCTCGAGGTCGCCTTGCTGGATGCCGATCTCGTCACCGGACTTCGGCTGCGGTGCTGCCTGACGACTACCGCCGCCGATGCGCGGGATTTGGAAGTCCGATCCACCGTTCTGCGGATGGGCGTTGCGCTGGGCACCGGCGCCTGCATAGGCAGGTGCGTTTCTCTGCGCGAACATGCGGCGCAGCAAGAGGAAGGCACCGGCGATCAGCAGGACCTGTAGGATCAGGCCGAGGAAGCCGATGCCGCCGCCAAGTCCGGAGCCGAGCAGCATGCCGACCAGGCCGCCGAGCATCAGGCCACCAAGAAGCCTGCCGCCGAAGCCGCCGAAGAGGCCTGGGCGCGGATTGGTGGCCGTCGTGTTGCGGCCTGCGGACGGCTGGGCCGACTGCTGGCGGGTCATCGTGCGGTCAATCGGCTGGGCATCGGTCGGCGCGGCGCGCGTGGTCGACGGCGTGGAGAAGGTGCGGGTACCCCGGCTGCCGAAACCACTGCCGGCGCGACGGGCTTCTGCCACGTCCACCAGCGTCATCATCACCATCACCGCCATTGCCAGCATTGCCAGCCCGCGCCCAAATCCCTGTATCAAAATCATTTTTGTCACTCTCTCCCATGCTTGTTCCGGCATATCGAACCGCATATAGAGGGTAAGAGGGCGGATTATAAGGTTTCGCACGTCGAAAAGAGGAAAGTGGGACAATCTGCGCCGCTGCCGGGCGGGATTGGCCCGGTAACGATGTCTGCCGCTCTCTTTGCGTCCCGGTTTCCTCGGCGTGCAGGCCCCAAACAAAACGGCCGCCTTGTCGGCGGCCGTTTTCGGTTCGCTTTCCAGTCCGCTTAGCTGAAGCGGCCCGCGGCATGCGCCAGCATGGTGTAGACCTTGCCGGTATCCGAGGTGAGGTAGGTCTGTGTCATCGCCTTGTCGCGGTCGTTGCGGGCGACGTCGGCGAGCAGCTTTTCGAAGTCCGCGATGTAGCGGTCGACGGCAGTCCGGAACTCCGGCTCGCGCTCATACTTGCGCTTGATCTCGTCAAACGTCTGCTGGCCCTTCAGCGTGTAGAGGCGGCGTGTGAAGACGTCGCGCTCACCGCGCTGGTAGCGCCGCCACAGGTCGACCGAGGCGTCGTGATCGATGGCCCGGGCGATATCGACCGAGAGCGAGTTCAGCGATTCGACGACATGGCGCGGGTTGCGGGTGTCGGCCGGGCGCGCTGCCTGGCCTTCGCCGCGCGGCTGGGCGAACTGCGCTTCCTCTCGCGAGACGGCGCCGCGCAGGAGATCGCGCATCCAGCCGCCTTCGCCGGCCGCCTTGCTGTCGCCTTCGGCGGGCAGGGGCTGCGCGCGCTGCGGCACGGTGACCGTCGCGGCCCGCTCAAGGCCGAGGCTACCGCGCAACGGCGGCGTCGCCTCTTCGCGGACGGGCTCCACACGGGCCTGCTGCACCGGCTGCTGAACAACGGTTGCCTGCACGGCCGGGCGGGAGACTTCCAGCGCCGAGGAGGACTTGCCGATGATGTCGGAAAGATCCTGCAGGGCCTTGATCTGCTCGCTGACGGCGCGGCGCATCTGGGCGGCGTTTTCCTTGGCTTCTTCCGGCAGATCGAACGCACCGCGCTTCAGTTCGCCACGGGTCTGGTCGAGTTCCTTGCGGATCTCGGTGGCGGCACGGCGGATTTCCTCGGTCGCACCGGAGAATTTGCCGACAGCTTCCTCGACCGCTTCGCGCATTGCATCGCGCATGACGGCCGTGGCGGTTTCGGACTTCTTGCCGGATTCGGTGAGCAGGCGGTCGACGTCGGAGAGCGAGGCGCCGACGCTGCCGCGCAGGCGGTTCGCCACTTCCTTCGTCCGTTCCTCGGCGCGCACGAAGGCGCCCTCGACGGACTGGCCCGCTTCCTCACCCGCCTTGACCAGCGAATCGCGCAGTGTGTTCGCGGCGGCTTCGGCGCGCTTCTCGGTGTCGCCGAGGATGCGGCCGACTTCAGCGAACGAGTTCTGGATACCGCCGCGCAGGTTGCCGGCGATCAGGTTCGAGCGCTCTTCGGCGCGGCTGAAGGCGCCTTCGACCATGCCTTCGAGCGACTGCATCGTCTTCTCGATCTCTTCCGAACGCTGCACCAGACCAATGGACAGCGAGCGCAGCGCATCCTGACGCTCTTCCAGCGTCGAGACGAGGTTCGACTGGGCGGCGGCGAGCAGGTCGGAGGCCTGGGCCAGGATCTTGGAGTGATCCTCGAAGCGCCCGACGATACCGCCGATCTGCGAGAGCGTGCCGGCCGAAATATCGGAGAGGCGATCGACCTTTCCTTCCAGCAGGCGCGAGGTGGTGGAGACCATGTCGGAGGCGCGCTCGGCGGAGGTATTGAAGCGCTCGGCCGTGCTCGTCAGGCGACCGTCGATGGCACCGAGCGTCTGGCTGGCGGCATCGACCAGGCCGGAGATCGCGCCGTTGCTTTCCGACAGGCGGGAAATCAGGCTTTCGACATTTGCCTGAAGGCCGTCTTCGATCGCGCGCATCGTGCCGGCAGCTTCTTCCGTCCGTGCCGAGATTGCAGCGAGCGTATCGGAGGTGCGGGCCGAGATTGCGTTGATGAGCGCGGCATTCTCGTTGCGCAGGCGATCGGCGCTTTCGCGCGCGACGCCGCTGATGCGCTCCGCGGCTTCGCGTCCGGCAGCAGCGTAGTCGTCGATGACCGGGCGGGCCTCCTCGTTGATCAGGCGCGACAGTTCTTCCGTGCGGCTGGCCAGCATCGAGTTGAGTTCGCGGGTGCGATCGTCGAGCGTCGAGCGGATGGAGGCGCCACGCGCTTCCAGCGCCTTTTCGACGTCACCCAGGCCCGCTCGCAGCGACTGTGCCTGGTTGGCGAGACGGCCCTCTGTTTCTTCGAAGCGGGCGACGGCAGAGGTGGTGGTTTCCTCGACGGCGCGGGTAAATGCTTCATTGCGGGCGGACAGGTTGTCGGCGAATTCCTCGCCGGTGCGGGCGATGTTTTCCGCGACGCGCTGGGCTTCCACGCCCATGTCCTGCGCAGCACGGGAGACGGCACCGCGCAGCGACGTGCTGAGGTGTGCGAATTCCTCACCGGTTTTGGCGAGCGACTGGGCCGAACGGATCGCTTCGGCATCCATGTCCTGGGCGGCTTGCGAAACGGCGTCGCGTAGCGTCTGGGCGAGCCCGGCTGCCTTGCCGTCGATGGTGCGGTTGACGCTGTCGAGACCGATGGTGAGCGCCCGGTCCATCGTGCCGAGGCGTTCCTCGATGCGGCCGGTCTTCTCGTCGATGGTCGCGGCGATACGATCGGCGGCTTCGCCGGAAATACGTTCGATATCGCCGGTCCGGCTGACAAGCGTTCCGTCGATGCGGTCTGTCGCTTCCCCGGTGACGCGGGCAATCTGCCCGGCGCCCTCTGCAAGGGTGCCGCCGATGCGGTCTGCGGCTTCGCCGGTAACACGGGTGATCTGACCGGTGCGCTCCGCAAGGGTATTCCCAATGCGCTCCACGGCTTCACCGGAGATGCGGGCGATCTGGCTGGCGCGCTCCCCGAGGGTGACATCGATGCGTTCTGCGGCTTCACCGGAGACGCGCGTGATGTGGGCCGCGTGCTCTGTGAGGGTGCCGTCGATGCGTTCTGCGGCTTCGCCGGAGATGCGGGCGAACTGGCCCGCATGCTCGGTGAGGGTGCCGCCGATGCGCTCCGCGGCCTCGCCGGAGATGCGGGTGATCTGGCCCGCGTGCTCTGTGAGGGTGCCGTCGATACGTTCCGCTGCTTCGCCGGTGACGCGGGCGATCTGGCCTGCACGCTTTGCAAGCGTGCCGTCGATGCGCTCGGCAGCTTCGCTGGCAATGCGTTCGATCTGGGTGGCGCGTTCGGCGAGTGTGCCATCGATGCGCTGGGCGGCCTCGCCCGTCACGCGTTCGATATCATCGAGGCGGCCGGAAAGGGCGCCTTCGATACGATCTGCGGCGCTGGTGCTGACGCGCTCGATATCGGTGATGCGCCCCGAAAGCGCGCCTTCGATACGCTCGGCCGCATCGGCGCTGACGCGTTCGATGTCGCCGACACGACCGGACAGTGCGGCGGCGATACGGGCCGTCGTCTCGTCACCGATACGGTCGACTTCGGCGATCGGGCGGGAGAGGGCGTCGGAGACGCGCAGCGACACGTCGCTGCCCACGCGATCGAGGTCGGCAAGCCGTTCCGACAGGGTGTCGGAGATACGGGCGGCGGCGGTGTCGACGATGCCCGACACGTTCTCGACGCTGTGTTCGATGCGGGCTTCCAGCTTGCCGAGATTTTCCTCGAGCTTGCTGCCGGTCGTGTCGAAGCGGGTCGCGACGCTGTCGACCGTCTGTTCCATGCGTGCGCCGAAGGCGTTGGCGGCTTCAGCGATCTTGGACGAAGTCTCGCCGAGACGTTCGGCAACGGCACCCGCACTTTCCCGCACACGGTAGTCGAGCAGGGCGGCGCTGCCGTCGATTGTGCGGCGCAACGTTTCCTCATGCTGTTCCAGCGTCATTTCCAGCATGCCGGCGCTGGTGGCGATCGAGGTGCCGATGTTGGTCGCCTGATCGTTGAGCGTTTCGGTAAGTTGGTTGCGGCCGTCGGTGATCGCCAGGTTGATGGCGTTGATGCGGTCGTCGAGCGTGGCGCGGATCTGCTCATGGGTAGAGACGAGCGAGCCGGCAAGCTCCGAGGCGCGGCCGGACAGGGCTTCGGCGATCTCGGCGGCACGGCCGGAGAAGGCATCGGCGAATTCCGTGGCCTGTCCGTGCAGGACGCCACCAAGCTGCTGGCTGCCTTCGGTGAGCACGTTTTCGACGCGGTTCGCGGCGGTGTCGATGGCCGAGAGCATGGAGCCGGCGCTGTTGGAGAGTACCGAGGCGAGGTTTGCCGTGCGGCCGGTGATGACCTCGTCGATCTGGCGGGCGGCACCCGTCAGCGCGGTCTCGACGCGGTTCGCGGCCGAACCGACCGAGTGCTCCAGCTGGCTGCCGGTCTCGTTCAGCATGGACGACAGGGCGGCGGTGCGCTCGGACAGCGCACTGTCGATGCGGTTGTGGCTGGCGGCAATCGTCGAGGTGATCTCGTCGGCCCGCGCGCCGAGTGTCTCTTCCATGCGGGCCTGCGCGGCCTGGATATCGTCGGCGATCGTCGCACCGCGGGAATCGAGCACCTGCGTCAGGCGACGCTCGCTGCCGGCGATGCTTTCGACCAATGCCTGGCTGCGGGCGCCGAGCGCCTCTTCCATGCGAGCCTGCGCGGCTTCGATGTCGGTGGCGATGGCCGTGCCGCGGGAATCGAGTGCTTCCGTAAGGCGGCGTTCGCTGCCCGAAACGCTCTCGGCCAGCGCATCGGCGCGCACGCCAAAACCACTTTCGATGCGGTTCTGGACGTCGGCGAGACCGCCGAGCAGCGTCGAGGATTTTTCCGAAAGAAGGGACGTCATGCGCTCGTGGGCGCTGCTCGCCGCATTGCTGATTGCATCCGCATGGCCGGTTACGGCGCTCTCGAAGAGTTCCTGGCCGGTTCCAAGGCTGGTGGCGAGCGCGAAGGACTGGTCGGTCAGCGTGTTGTCAAGGCGCTCGATGCTGGAGGTCAGAATGCCGTCGATCGAGTCGCGGCCGCTTGCGACCGTCTCGTTGATGCGGGCGAGGCTTTCCATCAGCTTGGAATCGAGCGAACCAGCGCGCTGGTCGAAGGCCTGGGTGAATTCCTCCACGCGCTGGTCGAAGGCGCCGGCGATCTGGCCGACGGTCGTCTGCATGCGCTCGTCGAAGAAGCCCGTACGCAGGTCGAGATCCATGACCGTGTCGTCGGCCGCGTTCTTGAGGCTCTGGCGGAACTGTGCGCCCTTTTCGTCGAGTGCGGCATTCATCGACTGAATGACGTGATCGAGGCCGCTGGTGACGGCGTGCTGGCCAACGGACAGGCTTTCGCTGATTTCGCGGGTACGGGCAATCAGCGTCTCATTCAGCTGCTTGGCGCGCTCGTTGAGTGCTGCGTTCAGCTTTTCCGTGTTGGTATCAAGCGAGCTTGCGCGGGTTTCGAACTGCTGAAGCAGATCGCGACCGCGCGAATCGAGGTTCTGGGTGAGCTGATCCAGGCGGGTGTCGAACTCGTTGGCGAGTGCGAGGCCAGACGAGCTGAGCGTCGACAGGAGGCTGTCCGTGCGGGCCGACAGCATGGCGCCGATCGTCTGCGTGGCGCTGTCGGATTTTTCCATCAGCATGGCCGCGCGGGTGTCGAGCATGGAGGCGAAAGCCTCGCCGGAGGTCGCAAGGCGCTGCGTGATGCTGTCGCCAGCACTCGCCAGTTCGTCCTTGAGCTGTTCGTGTGCGCCGGAAATGGAGGAACGGACACGCTCGGCGTGGCTGATGATCGCCTCGCGCTCGGAGCCGAGTTCCTGCACGAGGGTGCGCACGCGCATTTCGTTGTCGGAATAGCTGCGTTCGAGCGCGTTGACTTCGGAATGCACCAGGGTTTCGAGCTCGGTCGCGCGGGCGATCGTGCGCTCGATGCCTTCGTTCATCGCCGACACTTCGCGGCGCACGGCCTGGCCGACGGACATGATGCGGTCGGAGGCGACCGTTTCCGGCTCGGAGAGGCGCAGGGCGACCTCGGCCATGGAGCGGGCGGCGTTGCGCAGTTCATGGGCACGGGCGATCATGATCGCGAAAGCGAAGAACAGCATGATCGGCATGACGATGGCCACGACCATGCCGATGGCGCCGGGAAGCGCCACGAGATCGGCGATGGAACGGATCTGCCAGATCTGCGGTGCATAAAGCAGGTTCGCGACGCCGAGGCCGCCGATGACCCAGAGGACGGAGGCAAGGACCGCCATGCGGATCGGCGCGCGGCCAGAACGGACGTCGAGCGATTTCAGGATCGCGGCCGGCGTCTTGCGGGAACCGTCGTTGGCGGGTGTAAAGGCCGGCGTCTTAGGGGCCGGTTCGGGGCTCAGGTTGCGCGCTGCTTCGCCTGTTGCCGGGCGGCTTGCAGGCTTTTCCTGCGTCTTGTTCGAAATGCGGCTTGCGGATTCAGACACATGGGCCTCCGAAGCGTCCTTCTTCGAGGGCGTCTCGGGCGTAAGATCGTCAAAGTCGATTTTCAGTGCTTCTTCGAGGGCCTGGAAGGCCTTTTCGTCGATCGACTCGATAGACTTGTTCGTCGCCATGCGGATACGCCTCGTTACCATGTCCAGGATCGGGCTTCGTGCGCGCTGCCGCTGCTCAGGCGCATTCGAACCGTCCGGTTGGTGGCCGGTCTTGCTGCATACCCTCATGGCAAGCAGCGTCCAGGCCCCCGTTCATTTCAAATTCGCTCGATAACCCCGAAGGACGAAATGGTGTACTCCGCCCACGGTTTATCCACCGGGAATATCCGGTCGTATCGTAGTGACACATTAGCCTGTATCACACAATTCATTGCCATCTCCCTTAGCCCGAAACTTAACAGGAAGTTAATTTCCAGCGAATCTGTATCGCAATGGAAAACTTGGGAAAATGGCGAATTTTCAGCCGTTAACCATAGTTTGCGATTCATGCCCACTTTGCGCCGTCTTTTAATCGGATAGGCGCGCCGGCGGCGCAGAATAGCTGTCCCATGTTCTTGCGGATACGCGGCGAAAACGCCGGACCGCATCGGCATCTGCGTGCATCACAATGAAACAAGCGTACGTAGCGTAGATAAGGATATTGGCAAATGGCAGCGCTCAACATCGCATTCGAGGCGCCCGATAATGCAGGCGGCATGTGTCCCTCAAATGGACGGCCGATCGATCTGATACACCTTGCCCGCCAGACCATGGGTGACAAGGTGCTGGAACTGGAAGTGCTGCAGATGTTCGCGCGCCAGGCCCGTGAGAGCATGAAGGAAATCGCCGGCTCCGAAGGCGCTGCCCGTGCAGCCGTCGCACACCGCCTGAAGGGCTCTGCCCAGTCGGTCGGCGCCACGGCCGTCAGCAAGGCAGCCGAGGCGCTGGAGGAAAATCCCGCCAATGCCATCGCCCTTGCAAGCGTGACCGCAGCCGTCGTCGAGGCGGAAAACTTCATCCTCAAGCTCTGCCGCTGATCGTCGCAGGCCGGTCGCCGATCGACTGGCGCGGCGGGGAAAGCCGATGCCGCGTCCGGACCAGTGAAGGCCGGGCCGGCCGGGCGATGTTGACTGAGGAGGGGTTTTGTTGGAAACGTCCGCCAGAAAGCTGGCGGTGCGGCACCGTCCCTCCGCCGGTCAGCCATTCGCCCACTCCGGGCAGCCTTGAGGATCCGGAACCCATCATGAGCAAACTCACCATCGTCGCCTTCGATGGCACGCGCCACGAACTCGATGTCGCCAAAGGCTCCACGGTCATGGAAAATGCCGTGCGCAACTCCGTGCCCGGCATTGAAGCCGAATGCGGCGGCGCCTGCGCCTGCGCGACCTGCCACGTCTATGTGGACGATGCCTGGAGCGCGATCGTCGGCCCGCCGGAAGCGATGGAAGAGGACATGCTGGACTTCGCCTATGATGTCCGCCCGACCTCGCGGCTTTCCTGTCAGATCAAGATGTCGGATGCGTTCGACGGGCTCGTGGTTCACGTGCCGGAACGCCAGGCCTGACATCATCCTTTTTCGGAGCGTTGAATGGAGCCCGCCACTGACACCGATGTGGTTCTGGTCGGCGCGGGACCGGTTGCGCTTTTTTCCGTCTTTCAGCTCGGACTGTACGGGCTGACATGCGCGCTGGTCGACAGCCTCGACCGCGCCGGCGGCCAATGCGCCGTGCTTTATCCCGACAAGCCGATCTATGACGTCCCGGGCTTCCTGAAGATCGACGGGCTCGAGCTGACCAATCGTCTGCTTGAGCAGATCGCGCCTTTTTCGCCCCGGTTTCGTTTTGCATCGACCGTTACCGGTTTCGCGCAGCAGCCGGATGGGCGCTTTCAGGTGGCTTTGAAAGACGGCGCGTCGCTTGGCGCGAGTGTCGTGGTCGTCGCCACCGGGCTCGGCACGTTTGTGCCCGGCGCGGGCGAGCCCTCGCTTGAGGCTGGCCCGGCCCCGGCCTGGCCGCTGGAGCGTTCGGGCGATGCCTTCGTCGTGGATCCGGAACGTTTCGAGACATCGCAGCCGGGGGTCTTTGCCATCGGTGATGCCAGCCAGTATCCGGGGAAACTGCGACTTATCCTTTCCGGCTTCCACGAGGCGGCGCTGATGACGCAGGCGGTCCGGCGCATCTGCTTTCCGGGCGGGCGCACGACGCTGGAATACACGACCTCGTCTTCACGCCTGAAGAAGAGAATCGAAGGCGTGGGCTCCAACAAAGAATAGAAGGGGCAAAAAAAGAGCCTCGCCGGTCGATCAAGACGAGCGAGGCCAGTAGGGCGCATCGCAACAGGAGAGGGAGGAGACACCTGCTGCTTCAATGGGACGCGCCAGGAGAACCTGTTACAAACTGTTTCATGCTACTGCGGGAAGGAAAAACCCTCTTCCCGTTCAATGTTGACATGAAGATACGGTGATTTGCGGAATTGCGCTATCGCTAAAACTAACCAGTTATTTTATGGATCGGTAACAGGCCGGGCCTTGCCCCGGTCCGAAATCACTCACGCTCATCCAGAAATACATGAACGGCTGCTTGGCCGTTACTGGAGCTTGCTCTTCAGGCGGTGCGTCAGCAGGCGCATCATGCGGTCGTTGAAGTTCTTGGATTCGACGCGGTCGAAGCGTGCCTGGTCGGCGTCATGCTTGGAAACGGCGTCGGCCGTCACCCGGTCGACGCGGGCCTGCATGCGTTCGCAGTCGGCCTCCGGACGCAAGGTCTTCAAGGTGCGTTCGAGGGTGCGGGCATGGTTGCGGGCGATTTCGGCGTGGCGTTCCTCGTGCCGCTTGATGTCGCTTGCCAGCGTGTCCCAGATAAGGGCGAGCGATTCGGTGGCGCGTTTGCGGTTCTTCCAGCGGGGAAGGATGATCTGCGTGGACAGCGTCACCTTCGCCTCACCGACGGCGCAACGGTCGCCGCGGCGCACATAGGTTACCGAGCCGCCCCACTTGATCTTCGTCGCGCCGGGATGGCGTGAACCGCTGTGCTTCATCACCGGCCCGCGCTTGGACAGTTCTTCGTCGAGTTCGGCCGCCGTGCGCCCACCGACGGAAAAATAGGCAAAGGTTTTCGAGGTGATCGTCTCGGCGCGCGCCGGCTGAACGGCGAGGCAGGCAAGGGCGGCAAGGGCCATCAGGTGAGCGATGGTCTTCATTCGGATCAGCATTCCTTTCGCCATCGGGTTTCCCTGATGGTGTGCCAGCCAAACGGCCGGTTGAACTTCCTTTAAGCTTGGGGCATAGGCTCCGCAAGCGCAACACCCTTTCCGGGCGCCGCGAAGAACCCTAGTTTCAGATCGGTTGATTAAAAACTAAGGTTGTTCACCAGATTCAAGGTGCTACGGCGTTTTTCACACGCCCGGCGCTCTTCTTAACCGTCGAGGGAAACCGCCATGTTTTCACCGTTCGATCCCTCCCGCTGGGCGCTTGCCCATGGCCGCCATCTGGAGCTCGGGCCGCGCGGCATTCTCATGGCGATCGTCAATGTGACGCCTGATTCCTTTTCCGATGGTGGCCGGTTCGACAGCGCCGATGCGGCGGTGGCGCAGGCGATCCTCTGTCTGGAACAGGGCGCGGAGATCATCGATATCGGCGGGGAATCGACCCGCCCGGGCGCCGCATCCGTGACGGCGGCCGAGGAGCAGGACCGCATTCTCCCCGTCATCGAGGCGCTTGCCGGTACGACCGATGCCATCATCTCCGTCGACACCTATCGTGCCGAAACCGCCCGGCTTGCGGTCGCGGCCGGCGCCCATATCGTCAATGACGTGCATGGCCTGCAGCGTGAACCGGATATCGCGCGCGTCGCCGCCGAGACAGGCGCTGGCCTTTGCATCATGCACACGGGGCGTGACCGGGAAAAACGGCCGGATGTGGTGGAAGACCAGTACCTCTTCCTTGGCCGCTCGCTCGAGATCGCCCGTGAGGCGAACGTTGCCCGTGAGGCGATCGTGCTCGATCCGGGATTCGGCTTTGCCAAGGATAGTGATGAAAACCTCGAACTGATGGCGCGTTTCGGCGAGCTTTACGGTTTCGAACGGCCCATTCTCGCCGGAACCTCGCGCAAGCGCTTCGTCGGCGCTGTTACCGGGCGTGAGGCGGCGGACCGGGACGCCGGCACGGCCGCCACGACGGCGCTTCTGCGCATCGCCGGCGCGGCGGTATTCCGGGTGCATGATGTCGCAATCAACAGGGATGCGCTTGCCATGGCGGATGCTATGCTCGCCGCGGAGCGCAAGGTGAAGGCACGCGAGACACGCGCCTGACACTCAGCCAGACAGGATGAATCCATGACCACCAGCTACACGATCACGCTCAAGAACTGCGCCTTCTTCGCCCGCCACGGCCTGCACGACGCGGAAGAGTTTCTGGGGCAACGCTTTTTCGTCGATGCCGAACTCGACGTGCGGCCGTTGCAGCCGCTCTCGGACGATGCGATCGAATCGACCGTCGACTACGGCGTCGCTTTCCAGGAGATCGAAAAGATCGTCACCGGCCAGCGCCGCTATCTGATCGAGGCACTTGCCCAGGAGATCGCCACCGTTCTCTGTGCCCGCTTCCCGCAGATTGCTCGGGCGCGGATCACGGTGAGAAAGCCGAACGCGCCGGTACCCGGCGTGCTCGACTACGTCCAGGTAACGGTCGATCATGTCGTCTGAGCCCTTCCGCCGGGCCACGCTCGGCCTTGGCGGCAATATCGGCGATCCCGTCCGTGCGATGGCCGAGGCTTTGCGGGCGCTAGATGCGCGGCCGGATTGCGGTGTCGTTGCCGTATCGCGGCTCTACCGGACGCCGCCCTGGGGCAAGACGGACCAGGACTGGTTCTTCAATGCCTGCGCGTTGATCGAAACGGCGCTTGAGCCTGAGCCGCTGCTGGATACCTGCCTTGGCATTGAACGCGACATGAAGCGTGAACGCAAGGAGCGCTGGGGACCGCGCACCATCGATATCGATGTTTTGACCTATGAGGGTGTGGAGCAGGCCGGCGGGCGGCTGGAACTGCCGCATCCGCGCATGACGGGGCGCGGCTTCGTGCTGATGCCGCTGGCCGACGTAGCGCCCGAACTGGAGGTGCAGGGGCGCACGGTGGAATCCTGGCTGAAGGATGCTGATGTCGCGGGTATCGAGCCGGCGAGCGCCGGCTCCGAATGGTGGAAGACGGCTACTTGATCGAGCCGACCGCGATGTCGTCGAGATTACGGTCGAGCGACACGCCGATGACCGGGATCATCCGGTTTTCGACCTTCACCGAAATGGTGATGTTCAGCTTGTTGTCGCTCTCGAGGCGGGCGATCATTGCGCCGTTCAGCTTTTGGCGGTTGATGCCGACGACGACCTTGTTGCCATTAACCTGGCCGGAGGTGATGTCGAGGCCCTTGCCGGAGGCGCCATCCAGGAACTTGCCGGTATAGCTGTTGCCCGCCTTGGTGATCAGCGCCGACATCGGCTGCTTGAAGACGCCGACGCGGCAGAAGCCGTCGAGCTGGATGCCGGCGCTTTTTGCCGGTGCGGTATCGCCCGTCAGGTCGCAGGAGAACTTGGTCCCCTTGTACTTGCCGGCGACGATTTCTCCCTTGCCCTGCCAGTTGCCGGTGACTTGCTCGAAAAACGCCTTGTCACGCGATCCGGCGGACGCGGGCAATGCAAGAGTGGTGACTGCGAGAAAGGCCGCTACGGAGGCGCGGGCGATCAAAGAGGTGCGCGGGTACATGAACGATCCTTGATAGGCGACGGCCTTTTGGCCTGCTTTAGTGTCACGAGATTTGCGCGAAAATGGTTAATGGACGGTTTCCAGCGGCCTCACCCCCTATCATTTGACAGGTTTGTCCGTGCGGGAATCCGGGGTGTTGCTCGTCGGTCACGCTTCGTCGCGACGACGTCCCGAGGCGCCGGGCGTCAGGTCGCCGATGAAATCGCCGATGCCGGGCCGTTTCAGCGAGCGGAAGGGCATGGGGCGGCAAAGGTCCATGGCGGCAATGCCGATTCGTGCCGTCATCAGCCCATTGATGACGCCTTCGCCGAGCCTTGCGGAGAGTTTTGAGGCAAGCCCGTGGCCGAGCACCTGCTGCACGATACTGTCACCCATGGCAATCGAACCGGTGACGGCGAGATGGGCGATGACGTCCCGCATCAGGCGCAGCATGCCGATCTTGCCCGGCCGACCGCCATAGAGTTCCGCCATGCTGCGCACCAGCCGGCTGCTTTCGTAGACGACATAGCCGAGGTCGACCAAGGCGCGGGGGCTGACTGCGGTCACGATGGACACGCGTTTGGCGGCGCCGAGGATGAGGGCGCGCGCCTCGCGGTCGAGCGGCGTCATCAGTTCGCGCTCGGCAAGATCGATAAGGTGGGCGGCGTCGATGATCTCGCCCTCGGTCTCGGCGAGCCGTGCCCGTCCGCGTGCCGTCTGGGGTCGAGCGGCGAGCAGATGCACGAGGCGGGCGACGATGGCCCGGCCGACGGACGGTGTCGGCGACAAGGCAGCTTCGGCAACGTCGTGCTTGATATCCTGAACGGCGGCGAGCCGGCGCAGACCGATCAATTCGCGCGTGACCATGCCGAGAAGCGCGAGCACGGCGATCGCAGCGGCGGCGATCGCGAGGTAGCCAAGCCAGTCGTTGCGGTTGAAGAGGTCGCGGATCAGAGCATCGACCCACAGGCCGATGGCGAGCGACAGGAGCAGGCCGAGCGCGCCGAAGGCGATGCGGCCGAGCGTGATGCGGAGCGGGCGAGGCGTTGCGACCGGCGGCAGGAAGTCCGGCAGGTCTGCCGTCGTTGCGATGAAGGGATCTTCGGCGTCGAGCGTCAGCGTGACCGCATCGTCGAAGGCGGCGGGCGCGCGTGGCGTGGTGCGCTCCGGTTGTTTTGCCGTTGCATCTGCGGGAAGCGAGAAGGCGGCGGGCTTGCGCGGGCGGTCGTTCATGCGAGCCGGTCTCCGATCAGGTATTGCAGCGCGCGGTCGAGACGGATGTGCGGTACCGACAGTTTCAGGCCGCCGCCGGTCTCCTCGATATGCGGTGGGCGGAAGCGCACGAAGTTCAGAAGATGGGGTGCTTCACCTTCGGACTGTGATTCAAGGGCTTGAAAAAGTGAATCCGGATTCGCCGGCAAGTCACCGGGAAATATCGCTGTTTTCCGCTCGCCGTCAAAGATTTCGCCATTGATCTTCTCGCCCGCCATCGGCACGCCGACGATGACCGGCAGGTCCTCGCCGTCATGCTTGACGGTCGCCTCGCGCGTGGCGCGCACGGAGGCGAGCGCCATCACCTCGATGCCCGCGCCGCTCATGCCGATGCGCTCGATGGCGCGCTCCACGAGCCGGCGGGTGACGGCTTCCAGCCGGGGATGGCTTTCATGGTGCAGATGATCGGCCTTGGTGGCGGCGATCACGATGCGGTCGATGCGGCGTGTCACGAAGGAGGAGAGAAAACTGTTCTGGCCGGCGCGGAAGCAGTCGAGCACGTCGCCGAGGGCACGCTCGAGATCATGCACCGCCTCAGCTCCGCGATTGATGGCCTGCAGCGCATCGATGAGCACGATCTGCCGATCGAGGCGAGCAAAGTGCTCGCGGAAGAAGGGGCGGACTACATGGCTGTTGTAGGCCTCGTAGCGCCGCTCCATCATCGCATGCAGGGAACCCTTTTCCGGCCGGCCGTCGCGCAGGTTCGGCAGCGGGGCGAAGGTCAGTGCAGGGGAGCCTTCGAGGTCGCCAGGCATGAGGAAACGGCCGGGCGGCAGGGTGGACAGTGAACGTTCGTCCGACTTGCAGGCCCTCAGGTAGGCGGTGAAGGCGTCTGCGAGCGAACGGGCGGTTGCCTCCTGCGCGGTCGCGGCAGGATCGACCGTGTTGGACAATGCCATCCATTCCCGGGCGAGTTCCGCGCGGATGCCCGATTGGGCGAGCGCCACCGTGTTTGCGCTGAAGGTGCGAAAATCCTGTGCGAGCAGCGGCAGGTCTAGCAACCACTCGCCGGGATAATCGACGATGTCGATTGCGAGTTTCCCTGGCGAAAACAGGCGGCCCCAGCCGGATGCGCTTTCGTAGTCGAGCGTGATGCGCAGTTGCGAGATGGCGCGTGTCGAATCCGGCCAGACGCGGTCGGCGACGAGCGCGCGGATATGATCCTCGTACTGGAAGCGCGGCACGGCATCGTCCGGTTGCGGTTCCAGTTGGATTTTCGATACGCGGCCGGAGCGGCCGGCCTCGAACAGCGGCAGGCGGCCGCCGTTCAGCAGATTGTGCACGAGGGAGGAGATGAAAACCGTCTTGCCGGCGCGCGACAGGCCCGTCACGCCGAGGCGGATCGACGGATTGACGAGATTGGTGGCGCGGCCGGTCAGCGCGTCGAGCGCGAGCAGGGCTTCATCGGTGAGGGTGGTCAGGCTAGGCGGCAAGGGTCTCTTTCCAGCGTCGATGACGATATAGGAAACGAAATCCGGCAAAAAAAGAGCGCCGCCGTTTCCTCAATGGGCGGGGCGCGGCGCCATGAAGCCGGCAAGGCAGGCACCGCCGTAATTCTCTTGCGTTGGACGCTCGTCGAAATCGAGAATGGCAAGACCCGCCGTCGGGAAGCCGAAAGGTGCTGCCGTTTCGGCGATTTCCTTGCCGACGAGGCGGTGAAAGAATTCCTCGATCATCGGGTTGTGGCCGACGACCATCACGGAGGTTTCCTGCCGGTCCGCGAAGGCGAGTTCGGCATAGGTATCGACGGTGCCCGAATAGAGGGAATCGACGTATTCGATCGATAATTCTTCGCTGACGGTGCGGTGGAACGGTTCGGCGGTCTGCCGGCACCGCACGGCGGTCGATGAAATGATGAGAGCCGGCTTGTAGCCCTGGTCGGCCGCCTCCTCGGCGATCACCTCGGCTTCGGCAAAACCATCATCATCAAGGGCACGATCGAAGTCAGACTGGCCGGGTTGGGCCCAGGCGGCGCGGGCGTGGCGAAGGATATAAAGCCGGAAGGCCGGCGTGCCGAGAGATGCCAAGTCTGTCCTCCATTCGCCTGCGGTCGCGGATCTGTGCCGCTGTCCCCTGTCATGTCTTTCCTTGCCGGAAAGATCAACCGGTTTTGCGAATGGGTGCGTTCACGATGCTGTCGGACACCGCCTGATATGCGAGCGTATCCTCAAGCTTCTGGGGCCGTGCGAAGTAGTAGCCCTGCATCATGCGGCAACCGAGCGCGCGCAGCGCCGCCACCTGCTCTGGGGTTTCCATGCCCTCGACCACGCAGACGCAGCCGATGTTGCGCGAGAGGTCGACGATCGTCTTGACGATGCTGCGGCTGAGTTCGTTCGTGGTGATGTCGACGATGAAGCCACGGTCGATCTTGATCTTGGTGAGCGGCAGCTTGTGCACATAGCTGAGGCTGGAATGGCCCGTGCCGAAATCGTCGAGGGCAATGCCGATGCCGTGGTCTGCGAAACGGCGGATATTGTCTGCGGCAAGCGCGAAATTGCGCATGACTGCCGTTTCCGTCACCTCCACATCGAGGCGCTTGGGATCGACGCCACTGTCCGCGATGATCTCGAGAAGGGCATCGACTGTCTTGTTGGAGACGACGTCGCGGGTCGAAAGATTGATGGAAAGACGGATATGGGCCGGCCAGGTCTGAGCCGCCTCCAGCGCCTTGCGCATTACCACTTCCGTCAGCCGCCCGATGATGCCCGCGCGTTCGGCGGCGCGGATGAAGACGCCGGGCGGAACCGGGCCAAGGGTCGGGCTTTCCCAGCGGGCGAGCGCCTCATAGGCGAAGATACCGTTGGTGTCGGCATCGACCATCGGCTGGAAGACGAGATGCATTTCGCTGTCGAAATCGGCACCCAGCAATGCCTGCTGGACGCGCCCCTGCTCGTTGATCTCAGCCTCGTGTTCGGCGGAGAAGACGACCGTGATGCCACGGAAATTCTGCTTGGCAAGGTAGAGTGCGAAATCGGCCCGGTCGAACAACCGGTCGGCGGTGGTGCCGGCATCGCCAAGGATGGAGATGCCGAGCGAGCCGGAAACGCGTGGCGTCTGCCCGTTGAAGATGTAGGGCTCCTGCAGCGCCGTGCAGATTTCTTCACCGAGCAGCCGCAGCCGGTCCGGACAGGGCTTGCCCTCGAAGATGATTCCGAACTCGTCGCCGCCGAGGCGTGCCGGGAATGCGCCCCTGCCGGCAAAGGCGGAGAGCCGCTCGCCGACCTCGACGAGCAGCTTGTCGCCAATGCCATGGCCGAAGGTGTCGTTGACGGGCTTGAAGCCATCGAGATCGATGAGGCCGAGGGCCAGGCCCGTTCCGTTCTTCTCAGCCTCGATGATGTGCCTTTCCAGCTCGGCGCGGAACTGGCGACGGTTCGGCAGGTTGGTCAGGCTGTCGAGATTGGCGAGGCGGTGGTTCTCGTCGCTGAGCCGCTGGGTTTCGGCCTGGCGGACGGTCAGTTCCTTCTGCGATTGTATGAGGGCGCCGAAATCCCGGTAGTAGGTGAGAAGGATGAAGACCATGGCGACGGTCACGAGCGCGACATTGAGCGCCAGCGCCGTAAAGACCGGATTGCCGGACGCGGCGAAGAACACGGTGAACGGCCCGAGCACGATCGCCGTCAGCATCAAGGCGGCGGCACGCAGATGCATGAGGCAGAAGATGCAGCCGATCACCGTGTTGGCGATGTAGAACGCGACATGGGACTGCTGGTAGGCGTCGCCATAGGAAAACAGGCTGAGCGACCAGGCGCAGAAGCCGGCGCCGAGAAGGGCGGTTAGGCGGTAGGTCGAACGTAGCCGGCCGACCGCCTCGTCATGCGTATAGCGCCGGTCGCGGCTGAACCACCAATGGACCAGCCGGGTGAGGCTGACGGCATAGAGCGCCGAAGGAATGTACAGCGTGAGATAGGCGGGGGCGGCGTTGAAATGCGTGACGGTGAGGGCGACCGTATTCGTCACCAGCATGAAGTAGAGCAGCGGCACCTGCTTGGTAAAGGCGACAAGCTGCGCCTGGACGAGCTCCGGATTGCCGGATTCGATCGTGAGAATGGCCTTCGCCTTGCTGAACATCCAATGCGTGCTCCTGCCTTGCAGGAAGAGAAGCACGAGTTGCTAAAATAAGTCTGAATCTGCCGATGGGACAGTTTTGCGAAAGAAAATCGTTCTAGCGTGCATAACAGTCGAGAATCTCGTGCCTATATTTGGGGCAGAGCGGCACCGCGGGCACGCCATATCGCCCGGCGACAGGTCGCATGGGATGGCGCGCCGACAGGCCAGTTTCCCCATCCCGTTGTAATCTTGATGAAATATTAGTCTGGCAAGGTTCAAAATAGAGGCAGACGCGAAAACCGTGGGTAAGTTTCAGCAGGCTTGAATCAGCTTACCTGTAGGGATATACAGCGCGCCTTGAGATGTTCTTCAGGAGAATCGCGTTGAGTGAGAAGATCGATCTTAGCAATTTCGTCCTCGATGAGGGCGATGAATTCATGAGTGCAAACCAGCGGGCTTACTTTCGAGCGAAGCTGAACGCCTGGAAAAACGACATTCTGCGCGAAGCGCGCGAAACCCTTGGTCATCTGGCGGAAGAAAGCGCTAACCATCCGGACCTCGCGGACCGGGCTTCCTCCGAAACCGACCGTGCCATCGAACTTCGGGCACGCGACCGCCAACGCAAGCTGATCTCCAAGATCGATGCGGCGTTGCAGCGTCTCGACGAAGGCACCTACGGTTACTGCGAGGAAACAGGTGAACCGATCGGCCTCAAGCGTCTCGACGCCCGCCCGATCGCAACGCTTTCGATCGAGGCGCAGGAGCGCCACGAGCGTCGGGAAAAGGTGTATCGCGACGAGTAGCCGTTTTCTGCCGGTTTGAAGAGGGCCGACAGAAGACCAAGCGATCTCGAGCATCGGATTTTCCGGTGCCGGCCGGGTGCGGATTGCGTGACGTAACACCTTGAAAAGCTAAAGCCGCCGGAAACATCGTTTCTGGCGGCTTCTTTATGTCTTGTGCGGGGCTTTGCGCTACCTTTCGGATAGGGCAAATCCACGCCTTCGCGTCGCGCTTGGCGCTACGCTTTCCTGCTCGCTGCAATCTCGCCAAGCAGGCGGGCCATTTCCGCTTCGGTTTCCTCACGGCTCTTGGCGACAGGCTGTGCCTGCCCGAGCGTGTTGGCCGTCTGGGTGGGGTTGGCTGTCGTCTGCGCGGTGGTCGCCTGTGCGGTCGTGCGGGTGGCCGCCGTGGCGCCGCCGCCGGTGATCTCCGCTTCGAGGATCTTTTCGAATTCGCTGACAAGGGCCGGATTGTCGATTGCAGCGGCCGGTTTGGCGAGGGGCTGCGCCGTCACCGGACGCTGCACGGTCTGTCCGATCGCCGCCTGTGTCGTCGTCGCTGCCGGTTGCGGTGTCAACACACGCTGGCGGCTCTGCTCCAGAACGTCTTCGATACGGTGTTCGGGCGTGCGTTGCTGGGTGCTCGTCTGGGGCTGCTGGCCTGTCGTCACGGGCTGCGTGGCGGTGCGTGTCGGAACGGCGCGTGCGGCGGCGGCACTGTCTTCACCGGCATAGAGCACCTTGCCCATGGCGGAGACCCCTTCCGGTGTGGCGGCCGGGCGGCGTTCTGTGGCGGTCGCGGCAATCGTCGCTGCGCGTGCCGCGACGATCGGTTCGACTGCCGCCTTGGCAGGCGTTTCGTGCTGCACGGGTGTCGGTTCGGCCCGCTCGACCTTCTGGGGTGCTTTCTCGACGGGCTGGGTAGTGTCTGCTGACGGGATGGCGATGCGGGTCTCGATGACGATGTCGGTCGGGCCGCCGATCATGAGGAGGTGTTCCACGTCGTCGCGGCGTACCAGCACGAGCCGGCGGCGTGTGTCGATCGCGGCGGCATCGAGCACGGCAAGGCGCGGCGTGCGGTTTCTCCCGCCGCGGATGAACGGCGAGGACGGGCGTCCGCGGATGATCCAGAGCACCAGTGCGAGGCAGACGAGGCCGAGTAGCACCACCACCGCGGCGATGACGAATTTCGTGCCGTTCTCTGTGAGAATCTCCTGGAACATGGCGCGCTCACTCCTTTTCCGCAGATTGGCTTTTCGCCGAACCGGCTGCATTTGACGGCTTTTAACGGGGTGGTACAAGCGCTTTGCCGCGCTTGTCCAGCACCGATTGCCGCCGTCATGGTCGCCTAACTATGGCAGCCTATGGAAATTGCGATGGTTCAGGCGGAATATTCCCTGTGAATTCGCGATCTTGCTTCCCCTCGACGGCTTTCTGCGCTTCCCTCGGGCGGATAAACATGATTCTGGCATCGGGTGCGGGCGAAGCGCAAGGCCGGACCGTTGCAGATGAGGGATTGATGACGACGATGAAGCGACCGGGCGAGGACAATGTGCCGATCGTGGAGCGTGGCGTGCGGCCGGCGGTCGCGTTTCGCGTCGTGCTGCTTGCCGTCGTGCTCGCGGCCTCCGCCGGCGCCTTCATCGTCTTCAAGAACCAGCTCGACAACGAGCTCGTGCTCGGCGTACTTGGCGTGCTCGCCATGGCCGGCATCTTCTTCGTCGTTTCCGCGCTTATCGGCCTCGTCGAATTCATGCCGCAGACGGCGGGCTCAGACGATCTCGCGAGTTCGTTCCTCGATTCCCATCCGGACGGAACCGTCGTCACAGACCGCAAGGGCCGCATCGTTTATGCCAACACGGCCTACGGCGCGCTGACGGGTGCAAAGGGCGGTTCGGAAGTGCAGACGCTGGAGACGCTGCTCTCGCGCAACCGCGACGCCACCGAATCCGTCTACCGCCTGACCAACGGCTTGCACGAGGGCAAGGAGGGCGCGGAGGAGTTCCGGGTCCAGAAGCCGCTCAACGCGTCCGGTGCCAACGGCTCGGGCGCCCAGTGGTATCGCCTCAAGGCGCGCATTCTGCCGAACCACGAGAACGCCAAGCAGCCGCTCTATATCTGGCAAATTTCCAACATCACCTCCGAGCGGGACGACCAGGAGCGCTTCTTCAAAGAGTTGCAGAACGCGATCGACTATCTCGACCACGCGCCGGCAGGCTTCTTCTCCGCCGGGCGCAAGGGCGAGATCGTCTATCTCAACGCCACGCTTGCCGAATGGCTCGGCATCGATCTCGCCAAGTTCCAGCCGGGATCGCTGTCGATTGCCGATGTCGTGGCGGGCGAGGGGCTTTCGCTCATCCAGTCCGTCCAGGCCGAGCCGGGCCTGAAGCGCACCGAGACGCTGGACCTCGACCTGCGCAAGACGAACGGCCAGAGCCTGCCGGTGCGCATCGTGCATCGCGTGACGTCCATGCGCGACGGGGCGCCGGGCGAAAGCCGCACCATCGTTCTCGCGCGTGAGGAGGGTGGCGACAGCGATCAGTCCGCGTCGATCGCCTCCATGCGCTTCACGCGCTTCTTCAACAACACGCCGATGGCGATCGCCTCCGTCGATGGCAACGGCCGCATCCTGCGCACCAACGCCCCCTTCCTGAAGCTGTTTTCCGGGGTCGTCTCGCGCGACGATATCGACCGCGGCGCAAAGCTCGAAACCATCGTGCACGATACGGATCGCCTGCGCCTGCAATCCGCGCTCGATGCCGCCAAGGACCGCCAGGGCGATATTCCGCCACTCGACTCACTCCATCCGGCCGATGATGGTCGGCATTTCCGCTTCTATGTGAACGCCGTCATCGACCAGAGCGACGAAGCGCCGGAAGAGGCTGCCATCGTCTACGCCGTCGAGATCACCGAGCAGCGGGCGCTCGAGACGCAGATGGCGCAGACGCAGAAGATGAACGCGGTCGGCACGCTCGCCGGCGGCATCGCGCACGACTTCAACAACGTGCTGACGGCGATCCTGCTGTCCTCCGACCATCTGTTGCTGTCGGCGCGTCCTGCGGATGCAAGTTTTGCCGATCTTATGGAGATCAAGCGCAACGCCAACCGTGCCGCCGTGCTGGTGCGTCAATTGCTCGCCTTTTCACGCAAGCAGACCATGCGCCCAACGGTGCTGAACATGACGGATGTCATCGGCGACCTGCGCATGCTCGTCGACCGCATGACCGGCACGAACGTCAAGATCGAGGTCGCCTACGGCCGGGACCTCTGGCCGGTGAAGACCGATCTCGGTCAGTTCGAGCAGGTGCTGATCAACCTTGCCGTCAATGCCCGCGACGCCATGCCGGACGGCGGCACGATCACCTTCCGCACCCGCAATGTCGAAGCGGAAGAAGCTGCCGCGCGCAACCTGCGCGACCTGCCGCCGGGCGACTATGTGGAAATCGAAGTCGCCGACCAGGGCACCGGTATTCCGCCGGAGATCATCGACAAGATTTTCGAGCCGTTCTTCACGACCAAGGAAGTCGGCAAGGGCACGGGCCTCGGTCTCTCCATGGTCTACGGCATCGTCAAGCAGACCGGCGGCTACATCTATCTCGATTCCGAAGTTGGCAAGGGCACGACGTTCCGCATTCTCATGCCGCGCCATATTGAAGACGTCGTGCCGGTGGACGCCGCGGCCGCTACCAGCGTAGCGCAGCTGCCGGCCGCGCAGGTCGTGGAAAAGGAACCGCGCGACCTCACCGGCGGCTCGGCCGTCGTACTGCTCGTCGAGGACGAGGAGGCGGTGCGCCGCGGCGGCAAGCGCATGCTGGAAACCCGTGGCTACACGGTGCATGAGGCCGGCTCCGGCGTCGAGGCGCTCGAGATCATGGAAGACCTGAACGGCGCCGTCGACATCGTCGTCTCCGACGTCGTCATGCCCGAAATGGATGGCCCGACGCTCTTGCGCGAGCTGCGCAAAACCTATCCCGACATGAAGTTCATCTTCGTCTCCGGCTACGCCGAAGACGCCTTCGCCCGCAATCTCCCGGCGGACGCCAAATTCGGCTTCCTGCCGAAACCGTTCTCGCTGAAGCAGCTGGCAGAGGCGGTGCGGGAGATGTTGGACGCTTGAGGCGGGAGCAACGCGGGCGAACCCACGCTGAGCTGAGCCTTTTTCTTCTAAAATACACAGTCCCCTCATGCCGGACTGAGTACCTTCATGGAACGCGATTTGATCGACGTCTTCGCCGATGGCTCTTTCAATCCTCGACTATCGGTTGGAGGCTGGGCGTTCGTTGCGTTTCAGGCAAAGCGTGAAATCCAGCGCGATCACGGCTCTGCCCCAGGAGATTCGAACAACACGTTCGAAGTGTTAGCTATCCTGAAGGCTGTGATCTGGATCAATACGGAATGGCATGGCGCACCCGCCACGATCTGGACCGACTCCAGCCGGGCTGAAGAAGGCTGTCGGCGTTTCAGGCCGATCTGGCGAAATAACGATTGGCGGCGGATCGAGCCGAATTTTCGGAAGAGGAAGCGGACGATACGGGACGTTGCCCTATGGCAGGAGCTCGACCGCCAGCTCAGCGCTAACCCCTGCCTTCGCATTGAATGGTGCCGTGGGCACGATGGGATCGAAGGCAACGAGCTCGCAGACACGATCGCCCGTGCCGCCGCCAAGCTCCGTACACCAGGTACCTGACAGCGCGTCGGATCCTGCATCCATTCTTTTTGTCGTTTTAGGAAGAGCGGGTAAGGCAACCAACGCAGCCGACCGCCTGCACTTGCATGATTTCCCGTAGGGTTCGTCAAAAGAAAATCCCGCCGACGTCTGGGACATCGGCGGGATCCATTTCAGTACAAGCAGCGTCGTGAGACTCAGCTGCACCCGCTCGTGGCGCCGCAGGTGTCGCACTTCTCGCAGGTGCCATTCCGCACCATCGTGAAGTTCTGGCACTCGGAGCACATGTTGCCGGTGTAGCCCTGGGCGATCGAGCGCATGCGGCGTTCGGCTTCGAGCTTCTTGGCATCGGCCTTGGCGCTGGCGGCTTCGGCGGCGGCCTTGTCGGAGAAGAGGGCGGTGACGCCCTGTTCTGCCTCGTCGGCGATGCCTTCTTCCGCGATTTCCTCGGCAAGCTCGGCGGCGCGTTCCTCGTAATCGCGCTTGAAGGCGACGATTTCGTGGGTGGAGATGGCGGTCGCCGGCTCCAGCTTGCGGGCAGCGTTGCCGGCAAAGGAGGTGACGTTGCTGCCCGACGATGCCTTGGCGGGCGCTGCCGTTGCGGCACCCTTCGGCTCGCTGAGCGGACGGTCACCCATCTGGCCGCCCTGGATGAGCGTCGGCTTGTGGCCACGTGTCCAGCCGGTCGAGAACGGGTTGGTCTTGCCTTCCTGGATGCCCTTGCCAAGCGCGGTGTTGGAGAAGTCCGACTGGTCGACATGCGCGAGGTCATGGCGGCCGAGATAGGAGACGGCGAGTTCGCGGAAGACGTAGTCGAGGATCGACGTGGCGTTCTTGATCGCGTCGTTGCCCTGCACCATGCCGGCCGGCTCGAACTTGGTAAAGGTGAAGGCCTCCACAAATTCCTCGAGCGGCACGCCGTACTGCAGGCCGAGCGAGATGGAGATGGCAAAGTTGTTCATCATCGCACGGAAGGCAGCACCTTCCTTGTGCATGTCGATGAAGATCTCGCCGATACGGCCATCGCCGAATTCGCCGGTGCGCAGATAGACCTTGTGCCCGCCAACGACGGCCTTCTGGGTGTAGCCCTGGCGGCGGTTCGGCAGTTTCTCACGGTCGCGCGAGACCCGTTCGATGATGCGCTCGACGATCTTCTCCGTGACCGTGACGGCCTGGGCGGCAGCGGGGGCTGCGACCAGCGCCTCGATTGCATCGTCCTCGTCGTCCTCGTCCTCGATCAGCGAGGCGTTGAGCGGCTGGGAGAGCTTCGAGCCGTCGCGGTAAAGCGCATTGGCCTTCAGCGCGAGCTTCCAGGAGAGCATGTAGGCGTTCTTGCAGTCCTCGACGGTCGCCTCGTTCGGCATGTTGATCGTCTTGGAGATGGCGCCCGAGATGAACGGCTGGGCGGCCGCCATCATGCGGATGTGGCTTTCGACCGAGAGGTAACGCTTGCCGATCTTGCCGCACGGATTGGCGCAATCGAAGACGGCCAGATGCTCGGCCTTGAGGAAGGGCGCGCCTTCCAGCGTCATGGCACCGCAGACGTGGATGTTGGCGGCTTCGATGTCTTTCTTCGAGAAGCCGATATGCTCCAGGAGGTTGAAGGACATGTCGGAGAGCTGTGCATCCGAAACCTTCAGCACGTCCTTCAGGAAGTCGGCGCCGAGCGTCCACTGGTTGAAGGCGAACTTGATGTCGAAGGCAGCCTTGAGACCGGCGCTGACCGCCTCGATCTTCTCGTCGGTGAAGCCCTTCGCCTTCAGCGAACCGGGATTGACGGCCGGTGCCTGGTTGAAGTTGCCGTGGCCGACCGCATAGGCCTCGATCTCGGCCAACTGGCTTTCGGAATAGCCGAGCGTGCGAAGCGCTTCAGGGACGGCGCGGTTGATGATCTTGAAGTAACCGCCGCCGGCGAGCTTCTTGAACTTCACCAGCGCGAAGTCGGGCTCGATGCCGGTCGTGTCGCAGTCCATGACGAGGCCGATCGTGCCGGTCGGCGCGATAACGGTCGTCTGGGCGTTGCGGTAGCCATGCTTTTCGCCAAGCGCCACAGCCTTGTCCCAGGCGGCCTTGGCGTGGACGATCAGGGTCTGGTCCGGGCACTCGTCATGAATGAGCGCCACCGGGTTGACCGAGAGCTGCTCGTAGCCGGTGGTTTCGCCATAGGCTGCACGACGATGGTTGCGCATGACGCGCAGCATGTTGTCGCGGTTCGGTGCAAAGCCCGGGAACGTGCCGAGTTCGCCGGCCATTTCGGCCGATGTGGCATAGGAAACGCCCGTCATGATCGCGGTCAGCGCGCCGGCAATGGCGCGGCCTTCCGTCGAATCGTAGGGAATGCCGGACGACATCAGCAGGCCGCCGATATTGGCGTAGCCGAGGCCCAGCGTGCGATACTCATAGGAGCGTTCGGCAATCTGGCGCGACGGGAACTGCGCCATCATGACCGAGACTTCGAGCACGATGGTCCACAGGCGGACGGCGTGCTCGTAGTCGGCAATGTTGATGTTCTTGGTGGCGGCATCCTTGAACTGAAGCAGGTTCAGCGAAGCGAGGTTGCAGGCCGTGTCGTCGAGGAACATGTATTCCGAGCACGGGTTCGAGGCGCGGATCGGGCCCGCGGCCGGCGAGGTGTGCCAGTCGTTCATCGTCGTGTTGAAGTGTAGGCCCGGATCGGCCGATGCCCAGGCGGCGTAGGAGATCTGCTCCCACAGGTCGCGGGCCTTCAGCGTCTTCATGACCTTGCCATCCTTGCGGGCGGTCAGGTTCCAGTCGCCGTCGTTCTCCACAGCGCGAAGGAAGTCGTCCTTCAGCGAGACGGAGTTGTTGGAGTTCTGGCCGGAGACGGTGAGGTAGGCTTCCGAATCCCAGTCCGTGTCGTAGGTCTTGAACTCGAGGTCCTTGTAGCCCTGCTTGGCGAACTGGATGACGCGCTTGATGTAGTTTTCCGGAACCTGGCTCTTCTTGGCAGCGCGGATTTCGCGCTTGAGCGCCGGGTTTTCGGCCGGGTCGTAGCACTTGTCGCCGTCGGCCGAGCAATTCACGCAGGCCTTCATGATGGCCTTGAGGTGATTGGCGACGATCTTCGAGCCGGTAACGAGGGCCGCCACCTTCTGTTCTTCCTTGACCTTCCAGTTGATGTAGGCCTCGATATCCGGGTGGTCGATGTCGACCACGACCATCTTGGCCGCACGGCGTGTCGTGCCGCCCGACTTGATGGCGCCAGCGGCGCGGTCACCGATCTTCAGGAAGCTCATCAGGCCGGAGGAACGGCCGCCGCCCGAAAGCTTTTCACCTTCGCCGCGCAGATAGGAGAAGTTGGAGCCGGTGCCGGAGCCATACTTGAAGAGGCGGGCTTCACGTACCCACAGGTCCATGATGCCGTTCTCGTTGACGAGATCGTCCTCGACCGACTGGATGAAGCAGGCATGCGGCTGCGGGTGCTCGTAGGAGGATTTCGACTTGGTCAGCTTGCCGGTGAAGGGGTCGACATAGAAGTGGCCCTGGCCGGGGCCATCGATGCCATAGGCCCAGTGCAGGCCGGTGTTGAACCACTGCGGCGAGTTCGGGGCAACGCGCTGGGTGGCCAGCATATAGGCAAGCTCGTCCTTGAAGGCGGCAGCGTCTTCTTCGGAGGCGAAATACTTGCCCTTCCAGCCCCAGTAGGTCCAGGTGCCGGCAAGGCGGTCAAAAACCTGGCGTGCGTCGGTTTCCGAGCCGTAGCGCTCACCCTCGGGGAGCGTCTTCAGGGCTTCGGTGTCGGCAACGGAACGCCACAGGAAGGAAGGAACGTCGTTTTCCTCAACCTTCTTCAGGCGCGCAGGCACGCCGGCCTTGCGGAAGTATTTCTGGGCAAGAATGTCGGCGGCGACCTGGGAAAACTGCGCCGGCACATCGATATCGGCGAGCCGGAAGACGATCGAGCCGTCCGGGTTCTTGATTTCGCTGATGGCCTTGCGGAATTCGATTTCCGCAAAGGCCGACTGGCCGGGTTTGGTGAAACGACGTTCTATGCGCATTGTCCGTTGTCCTCTGCTGCCGCAACCTGCCTTGAAAACAGGGCGCAATTAGTCCCGTCCAGCCGCAATAGCCTGCAGCCAGCTCAAATCTTCAGTCCGTGCGGGAAACCCGATCAATCTCGGGATCCTGTATCTTGTGCTGAGTTTAGCTGCAAACACTAAATATAGTATCAACAGCTTCTTTTTTCCAGCCCCATGATTGCGGTGGCGTTTCAAGAAATCTTGCGCAAATACCCTCGTGTGGCGAGCGGATCATCCACCCGGTCACATGCGCATGACAACGCGATTTCGTGATGAGAACCGACCTCGTAACAATACGGTCCAGCCGCCGCCGCAACTTGGATTTCATTAACCTCATCAGGGCGATTCCCGTCAAGGGCTGGTTTGTGAACGAAGTTTGAACCCTATATCTTGTGGCTGGTGCCTGTGGAAAATGGGGACATCGCCGGAAGCCTGAAGAATCAGCGGCTTCGCGCCGAAAGGTGAGATGGCGGGGCACGCCACTGTGGAAAAACGAAAAAAATCACAGGTGAAAACACGGAGTTTTTTTGCACCCCGACATCAAGCAATAGCCAGCGGGGACGACTTGTGATCCGTGGATAAAGTGATTCTCTGACGCTACGTCAAAGCGCGTCCAGATTGACGCCAAAGGTGATCGTGCCGATGACGACGCCGGTCCGCGGATCCCTGATCGGAAGGCTCGCCTGCGCCTGCATGAGCTGCGTGGACTCGTCGCGCTCCGCCTCCTCGATATGAAGCGCCCCGTCACCAAAACTCGCCTGCCACTTCGCCTCGTCGCCCTGCCAGTAGTCGGAGGTGATGTCGCTCTGGCCGACATTGAGGCCGCGATTGTCCATGACGAAGATTTCGGTGATCAGTCCTCCAGCCGCGCGCTGCTGGCCCTTGAGATAGAGCGACAGGGGGTTGGACAGCTGCGCCTCGATCATCGGCCGTGCGGCGCGAGACAGCTCTGACCGCCAGCGGGCGTCGAGGTCGTCGACCGCGGCCTGGCTGAGGTGCGCATGGGCTGCGTTCTGCGCGATGATGGCATTGAGGATTGCCGGTTCATCGAGCCAGGGACGGACATTGTCGTCAATGAATTCTGCGACGGCCGTGGTGCGGATATCCTGCTGTGCTTCCGCGTGGCTCCAGACAAGCAGTGCAGCGACGAGGGCGGCCGCAAATGCCGGCTTTTCAGAATGCATGTCGTACCCGGCCTCCCTCCACCGCTATTCGCCGGTGAATGTAAGGACTATCTTTTCAAGGAATTGCAGAAAGATTAAGCCGGCGGGCGCGTTTCGCACATCCGCCGGCTCCGGGTGAAAAAATCGGCAAATCAGCGCGTTGCCGCACTGCATTGACCTTGTTTCAATCCGCTTTGCAGAAGATCAGCCTTGCGTGCCCTTGGCGATCGGCTCCTGGTAGGTAAAGCCCATGTCCCAAGGGAAATAGATCCAGGTGTCCTGGCTGACCTCGGTGACGAAGGTGTCGACCAGCGGACGGCCCTTCGGCTTGGCGTAAACGGCGGCGAAATGCGCCTTCGGCAGCATGGCGCGTACTTCGGCGGCCGTCTTGCCGGTGTCCGTCAGGTCGTCGACGATGAGGATGCCTTCACCGCCTTCTTTCGACAGTTCGGGCGAGATGCCCTTCAGCACGTGCATTTCACCCTGCGAGACATAGTCGTGGTAGGAGGCGACGCAGACCGTCTCGATGACGCGGATGTTGAGTTCGCGCGAAACGATAGCCGCCGGCACTAGGCCGCCACGGGTGATACAGACGATGGCGCGCCATTCCCGCCCGCCATCCGCTAGCCGCCAGGCAAGCGCGCGCGCGTCGCGGTGGAACTGGTCCCAGGATACGGGGAAGGCTTTGTCGGGCAGCGACATGACAGGCTCCTGATAGGCGGAAGAAAGATTCCTCTCTGTAATGCAGTTTGCGTCCCAAAGAAATCGCCGCTCGATCCCGCAAGGCGGGCGATCCACAGCGAAGTCCGGCGGGAACTGGCACTTGGAATTGTTTGGCCGCCATACCACTCCCATATGTCTCGCCAATGAGACAGGAGACGGCAATGGCGAAGATCGATGATCGGGACTATGAGGTTGAGCCGGGGCTGCGGCCCGAACACCGTGCTATCGCCGCGGCGGGTTACTGGGAGGCGTTTTCCCGCAAGTTGCGCTATCCGCTCGGTCCGCAAGACAGGGCTGTCGCATTTATCGAGCAGGCGTTGAATCCGAGCCATGCCATCAGCGCGGTCTCGCGCGACAACCGATTCCTTGGCGTTGTCGGCTTCAAGACCCCTCAAGGCGCCTTTGTCGGTGGCGGCTTGCGAGAAATGGCGCGTGTCTATGGCTGGTTGAGCGGCATCGCCCGCGGTTTCTTGATCGGCCTTCTGGAGCGGCAATGTACGCCCGGCACGCTGCTGATGGATGGTATTTTCGTCCGCGCGGAGGCCCGCGGCCTTGGCGTCGGCTCTGCACTGCTGGATGCCGTCGAGCAGCATGCCGTTGGAAGCGGGCTGAAACAGGTTCGCCTGGACGTGATTGACGAAAACCCGCGGGCGCGCGCCCTCTATGCACGCCGCGGGTTTGAAGCCACGTCGACCGTGTCACTCGGCATCCTCAAACCGGTCTTCGGCTTTCAATCCGCCACCACGATGATCAAGGCCATCGGTTGACGGCAAGCGTGCCAGCAACCGTCGATCTTAGCGCGACATCAGCACCGGCACGCGGGCGCCGCGCATCATGGCGCTCGTAACACCGCCGAAGAGGCGCTGGCGCAGCCGCGAATGGCTGTAGGCGCCCATGACGATAAGGCCGGCGTCGATTTCGGTCGCGCGGCGGTTCAGCGCGTCGGCTACCGAGTGACCATCCGAGGAGCCGGAGGTGACAGTCGTCTTGATGCCGTGGCGGGCGAGGGTGGCCGCAAGCTCCGCGCCGCAGAAGTCGCGCGACTGCATGGCATTTTCCGGTGGGTCGACGGTGAAAATCTCGACTTCCTTGGCCGCGGTCAGGAAGGGCAGGGCATCGAAGGCGGCGCGCGCCGATTCCCGCGAGCCGTTCCAGGCCAGCAGCACGCGCTCGATCGGCTCCGGGCCTGCCGGCGCGTTGGAGACGAGAAAGACCGGGCGGCCGCTCTCGTAGAGCAGGTCTTCAATATCTTCCCGCGCCGGGCCGTCGAGATATGGGTCGAACTGGCCGGCAAGCACGAGATCGGCGCCACGAGCACTGTCGATGATGCCCGCCGAGGCATAGCCGGCGGTGCCGGTAAAGAGGCGCCATTCATAGGAGATATCGTCGCGCTCGCAGCGGGTCTTGAAGGCCTGCTCAACGTCACGCGACTGGCGCTGGGCGCGCTCCTGCAGATCCATCACGGCATTCGGGTCGGGATATTCCATGGGCGCGATGAGCGTGACGACGACCGGCGATTCCGCGTGAATGCCGATGACATGGCCGCCCGTCTTGCGGGCAAGCACGAGCGCATGGTCCGTCACCTTGCCGGCGTCCTCAGTGGCGCTCAACACTGCCACGATGGTCTTGTAGGTCATTTCGGCCTCCTGTCCTCATCACAGTGCTGCGCGTCACGGCGGCGCGCAAAGCACATTGTAGAATATGGCTCTGCTGCACCATTCTGCAAATCGGAAAGATCAACGGAATGTGCAGCTGCCGCGACTATGAGCCCGGCGGGCCGCCAAAACCTTGATCCGGATCAAGAGGCGGCCTTGGCTGCGGCAATTTCGGCGATCATCGCCATGACATCGCGCTCGGCTGCTTCCGCCGGGGCTTCCTCGCGGCTGCGGATGACGATCTCCGTCGAGAACCGGTTTTCGGAAAAACGCGGATAGGAGCCGATGCTGGTCTCGGGGTGGTTCTTCTGGATTGCGGCCAGCGCGCTGCCGATATCGCCTTCACCGAAGGGCGAGGCGACGGAGCGCGACAGCATCGGCACGCCCCCTTCAAGGGCCGGAACCACGGTGCCCAGCATTGCGGTGAAAACCTGCGGAACGCCCGCCATGACATAGACATTGCCGATGTTGAAACCCGGCGCGGTGGAAACGGCGTTCTCGATATGCACGGCGCCCTCGGGCATGCGGGCCATGCGCTTGCGGGCCTCGTTGAATTCCACGCCACGCTTTTCGTACATGGCGCCAAGCAATTGCATGGCGAGCGGATCGTAGAGACAGGGAACGCCGAACGCCTTGGAGATCGCATCCGCCGTGATGTCGTCATGCGTCGGGCCGATGCCGCCGGAGGTGAAGACGTAGGTATAGCGTGCGCGCAAGGCATTCAGCGCCTCGACGATCGCCTCTTCGTCATCGCCGACGATGCGCACTTCCTTGAGGTCTATGCCGGCGAGAAACAGCATATCGGCGAGCTGGCCGATATTCTTGTCCTTGGTGCGCCCGGACAGAAGTTCGTCGCCGATGGCGAGCATGGCGGCAGTGGCGATAGGACGGGAACTCATGGGCGCTCTCTGAAGTTCGGACAGAAATGCCGACCGAAGGCACGGCATTGTCAATGGCGGGTGAACAGTCTGTCGACCGGGCGGCTCATGTCGCCGTCACTTCAAAGTGCTACATCCAAGCCGACGCCGCGATCAAGCGGAAAGGTCCCTTCGACACTCAGGAGACGACGATGGCAAAAGTTCTGGTTCTTTACTACTCGGCCTATGGCCACATCGAAGCCATGGCCTATGCCGTGGCGGAAGGCGCGAAGTCGGCCGGTGCCGAGGTAACGGTGAAGCGGGTGCCGGAACTGGTGCCGGAAGAGGTCGCAAAGTCCTCGCACTTCAAGCTCGACCAGAAGGCCGAGATCGCTGCCGTGAACGAACTTGCCGATTACGACGCGATCATCGTCGGCGCCGGCACGCGCTTCGGCACGGTCGCCTCGCAGATGCGCAATTTCTGGGACCAGACGGGCGGCCTGTGGGCCGGCGGCAAGCTGGTCGGCAAGGTCGGTTCGGTCTTCACGTCCTCCGCCACTCAGCATGGCGGGCAGGAATCGACCATCCTCGGCTTCATCCCGACGCTGCTCCATCACGGCCTCGTCGTTGCCGGCCTGCCTTATGCCTTCCAGGGCCAGATGGGTGTCGAAGCCGTCAAGGGCGGTTCGCCCTACGGCGCCTCCACCATCACCGACGGCGACGGCTCGCGCCAGCCTTCCGAAATCGAGTTGGAAGCGGCCCGCTTCCAGGGCGCGCATGTTGCCAAGATCGCCGGAAAGCTTTCGGCCTGACGTTCTCCTGAAACGTCACTGAAAAGAGGGTGCGGCCACCGTCAGGGGCCGCACCCTTTTTGTTGTTCGCAGGTCTGAAGAGGTGGCGGGCGGAGCCGACGCCTACGCTGGCCTGCAAGAATCCAGAAAAGCGGACTAAGACCCCCAAGAGGGATGGAAGGCTGGTGGATGGTGCGAGATGCGCAATTCGCCGAGGTTTTCTGAGTATCCAAATTAAAATGCTTCCACACTGGAGAGCACCTTTGCGATGGCGGTGCCATGCGGACTGGGCCGCGTGTCGTGTCCCGCCGACATCAAGGTGCAGTGCACATCATCGTAGGAACCAAATTCGCGCATGTCTTGCATGATTCGATCGACACGCCGTGCGTGGAGAAGGCTTTCGTCGGGCTGAGCACGCCAGTATTGCTATCGCGCTGGAAAAACCCCGCGTGACTGCGAGGATCGATGAATACTTCCGTCATATCGAATGGGGTTGGGTATCCATGGCGAATGGCGTAGTCGATCAGCTTTGGTGCTGCGCAGGTAAGGGGCTCGTTGCCATCCCTGCAACTGGCTACCATGTCTTCCGACAATCTTTTCCCACCACGGGTCACAACCGGGCGCTGAACGTCAGGGCATATTATCGTATTGCCCATGCGCCTTGCCGCAGCCTCGAAGCCGTTTTTGTTGCCATCTTTCGAGCATGCAATCAGAACTTTATGCGATGGTCCTTTCGGCACCAGGACGCCGACCATGAAACGTCGGTTTTTGGTCGCCCAGTCCGCACTCGCGGTTATCATCAGGTTCGCGATGAAAATCTCTATGTATGCTTTGCTGGCCCCGCTCTCGATGAGGTGCTGGCCAACCCCGTGAACGTTCCTGCAGTTTCGGCAGACACCTGCGCCGTAATGAAGCCTGTTGCCGTATGCCATGGGCAGCTTTATGGTCTGTTGCGGGGGCGTGCGGCTGTTCACCACCGCCTGGCACTTCAAGCACCGATGCGGACCAACTCCACCGCTCCCAGGACACCAAGCCATTCCGTTTGCGCAAGCCATGTCCCCTCCAAGCTAAATTCTATTGGCCTGGAACGGCCTTGAACCTCTTCCCGTGGATCGATGGCAACGATACCGCGATTCCATGCTTGCGCAAGGGAAAGCGACGCTTAAAACGGGAAACTCTTGCGGGTAGTAGCCGCTAGCGAGTGTGATTTTTTTCCTAGTCAAAAATCCTGATTTCGGGGAATTCAGGTCCCCGCGAGACGCGGGCTATGGTGCGGGCGGCGGGGATCGAACCCGCACAGCCAAGGCCGAGAGATTTTAAGTCTCTTGCGTCTACCAGTTTCGCCACGCCCGCATGGTTTTGCTTTTCAGGGAGTCAGGCCGGCTCGTCAAGACGGCGTTTGTCGGCAGGTCCTATTTTGTCGGCCGCACGAGCGAGATGACCCGCGGCTTTGAGGGCGCGTCAAGCCATTCGATCCACTTGTCCCGCTCTTCTATCGTGTCGAAGAAGCGCCAGAGCTTGAACTCTTCGTCGGTGGTCTCCAGCATCTCGCCGATCGATGCAAGCTCCAGCGGAAGCGTCACTTCGTTGCCGTCGAAGCGTATGAAATAGACCCCTTCGGCCGCGAGACGGACAACCTGGCCGGTGCCGTAACTTCCATCGGGATCGTCGACGGTGAAGTACATTCCGGTCAAAGTGTCAAAAACTTTGTCGTTCATAGGTTTCCAATGCCAGTTCAAAAAAGACGCACGCCTGATTTCATTTAATCGAATGCACCGGTTCGTCAATCGTTCGCTTCTTCCGCACCGCTCCCCAACGCGGAGCGGCGATACGCTCAGCCCGAGAAAACGCTGAGCGTCAGATAGAACAGCGCCGAAATCGCTGCTGCCGAGGGCAGCGTCACGATCCAGGCGATGACGATGTTGCCGGCGATTCCCCAGCGCACTGCCGTAACGCGACGGGCGGCACCCACGCCGATGATGGCGCCGGTGATCGTGTGCGTCGTCGAGACGGGGATGCCGAGCCAGGTGGCGGCGAAGAGGGTGATGGCCCCGCCGGTTTCCGCGCAAAAACCCTGCATCGGGTTGAGGCGGGTGATCTTCGAGCCCATCGTATGCACGATGCGCCAGCCTCCCATCAGCGTGCCGAGCGCCATTGCCGCCTGGCAGGTGATGACCACCCAGAAGGGCACGTAGAATTCGCCGCCGAGATAACCTTGCGAATAAAGCAGCACGGCGATGATGCCCATCGTCTTCTGTGCGTCGTTGCCGCCGTGGCCGAGCGAATAGAGCGAAGCGGAGATGAACTGCATGACGCGAAACGTGCGGTCGACGGCGAACGGGGTCTGGCGCACGAAAAGCCAGGAGACGATCAAGACGAGGATCAGCGCCAGGAGGAAGCCGATGGCGGGCGACAGGAAGATGGCGCTTGCCGTCTTGATGAGGCCGCTCCAGACGACGGCATCGAAACCGGTCTTGGCAAGGCCAGCACCAACGAGACCGCCGATGAGGGCGTGCGAGGAGCTCGACGGGATGCCGAAGATCCAGGTGACGACGTTCCAGATGATCGCGCCCATCAGGGCGGCGAAGATGACGAGCGGGCTGACAATGCCGGGATCGATGATGCCCTTGCCGAGGGTTTCGGCGACGTGCAGGCCGAAGAACAGGAAGGCGATGAAATTGAAGAACGCCGCCCACATGACGGCATATTGCGGGCGCAGCACGCGCGTCGAGACGATCGTGGCGATGGAATTTGCCGCGTCGTGCAGGCCGTTCAGGAAATCGAAGAGCAGCGCTATGCCGACGAGGCCGACCAGCAGCGGAAAGGCGAGGGTGGCGTCCATCAGACGTTCTCGATCACGATACCGCTGATCTCGTTCGCCACGTCCTCGAAGCGGTCGACGACCTTTTCCAGTTCGCCGTAGATCTCGCTGCCGATGATGTAGGCCATCGGGTCGGACTTGCCGTATTGCTTGAAAAGGTTCTTCAGGCCCTGGTCATGCAGCTCGTCGGAGCGGCCCTCAACGCGGGTGACTTCCTCGGCGATGGCGCTGAGGCGGCCGGCATGCACGCCGACCTTGTCGAGCAGTGGGATGGCCTCGGCGATGAGATGGGCGGCCTTGACGACGACGTCGCCCATTTCCTGCATGCCGGGCTCGAAACTGGTCTGCTCGTAGAGGCGGATGGTTTTTACCGTCTTGTGCATCATGTCGATGGCATCGTCCATCGACTGGATCAGGTCCTTGATGTCACCGCGGTCGAAGGGGGTGATGAAGCTGCGGCGCACGGCGAGCAGGACTTCACGGGTGATGTCGTCGGCCTGGTCTTCCAGCGCGATGATACGGTCGCAGTGTTTTTCCATGTCGGGGCCGCCGGCAAGCACCTGCTGGAGGGCTTCGGCAGCGCCGACGACGGTGCGGGAATGCTGTTCGAAATAATCGAAGAAGCGATCTTCACGCGGCATAAGTTTGCGAAACAGCGAGAGCATGGATGCCCCTTACATGGCTGGGGTTGTCATGCGGCTGTCATAATTGACCGTCAACGCGCTGGAAAGCGCGGATTCCGGCTTGTCACAATTCTCTGCCGCCCTGTGGATAAGCCGTAAAGCGGATCACGGCACGATCTTGAATGGCTGCTCGCTGACAGCAACGGCACCGCTTGCCGCATCGCGGAAACGGTAGCGCAGCACGTAGTCGCCGGGCGGCGGGCTGGTGAGGTTCAGCGTCAGCTTGGCGAAGACTTCCTGGTTGCGCACGCTGCCCTTGAAGTCGAACGAGCCGAAGGCTTTCTGTTCGGCAAGCTTGGTGCCCTTGGGGTCAAGCAGCTCGAGATCGACGGTGAAGTGCGATTCCAGCAGGCCGCCATCGGCGGATCGCCAGGTGAGGCCGACCGGCTCGACATAGGAGATCAGCGCCTCGCCAGGTTTGAAGCTCGCTTCCGGCCGCGCTGTGTACATTCCGTAGCCTTCCGGCGGAGCGGAGACGAAGACGGATTTGCCGATCGAAAAGGGCAGGGTGGCGGCGAAGGCGCCGTAAGCGTCGCGGATCGTGTTGTGCGCGCCGACCGTGTCGCCGGCGGCGGCCTGTTCCTCCGCCTTTTTTGCCGCGTCCTGAAGCGGACCGGCAAAGGCCAGCGTGGGCAGAAGCGCGCCGATAAAGCTCAGACGCAACAGGGACTTCGACACAAACATTCAGTCTTCCTCCAGCCGGATGGCGGCAGGATGCGAATTAGCGTGGCAACAGTCAAGAACGCCTGATGGCAAGTGCTAAGTCAGCTCTTCCAGAACAGCGGTGTCAGGATCACGAGAACGGTGAGGATTTCGAGACGGCCAAGTAGCATGAGGAAGGAGAGGAGATAGAGCGCTGCATCGTGGAAGCCAGCGAATGAGCCGGCCGGACCGATCGCCTGGGTGACGCCGGGGCCGACATTGGAGAGCGAGGTGGCGGATGCCGAAATCGCCGTCAGCACATCGTAGCCCATCAGGCCGAGCAGGATGGCGCCGATGGCGGAAATCGCCACATAGGTGATGAAGAACAGGAAGACGCCGCGCTGGAGATCGATATCGACGGTCATCGTCCCGTAGCGCACGGCATGAATGCCGTCCGGATAGATGAGGCGGTAGAGGCCGGTGCGGATGAAGTTGAACAGGATGATCAGGCGGTAGGCCTTGAGGCCGCCGGCGGTTGATCCCGAACAGCCGCCCATGAAGGTTGCGACGAAGGCGAGCGCCACGATGAAATGGCCCCATTGCGTATAGTCGTCGCTGGCAAAGCCGGTCGTCGAAAGGATCGACGAGACGGTGAAGAAGGAATGTGCCAGGGCATCGCGGAAATCGACGCCGTTTTCAAGGCGCTGGAAGACGCTGGCTGCCACGGAGAAAAGCACGAGATAGCCGAGGAACACACGGATCTGCGGATCACGCCACGCATCGACGCGGCCGCGCACGACGATGAGGATCAGCACCGAGAAGGGCAGGCTCGAGAGCGTCATGAAGAAGGTGGCGGCCCAGAGCAGCGGCAGGCTTTTGAAATAGCCGAAGGAGGCGTCATGCGTTGAGAGCCCGCCCGTCGCAACGGTGGACATGGCATGGTTCAGCGCGTCGAAGCGGCTCATGCCGAGGGCTGCATAGGTGATGGCGCAGATCAGTGTGATCGCCACGTAGATGGCGAGGAACGCGCGGGTGTAGCTAGCGATGCGGGCAAAGGGCTTGTCGGCGGTGTCGGATGATTCGAGCTTGAAGAAGGACATGCCGCCAACGCGCAGATACGGCATGATGAACAGCCCGAGCGCGAGAATCCCGATGCCGCCGAGCCAGTGCAGCAGCGAGCGCCACATCAGGATGCCGGGCGGCGCGTCGTCGAGGCCGACGATGACGGTCGAGCCCGTCGTGCTGATCGCCGAGACCGATTCGAAAAATGCCTGCGCGAACGTCAATTTCATCGAGGACAGCCAGAGTGGCATCGCACCGATGAAACTCGCGCTCAGCCAGAGCATGTTGACGACGAGGAAGCCCATGCGCTTGTTGAAGGGCGGTGGGCCGGCGCGGGTCGCTGCGGCCGTGGCGAGCGACAGGCCGCCGGTCATGAAGGCGGAAAGAAAGAAGACTTCCGAATCGGGATGGCCGTAATACACGTCGATAAACGCCGGGATGAGCATCGCCACGGAGAGATAGATGCCGCTGATGGCGGCGATATTGATGGCGGACCGGAAGATGGTGGCGTTCAACGAAAATCGTCCTGCGTGCCGGCCACCGCATCATTGATGCGGTATATTCAAAAATTCTACAGCGCCCTTTGCACGTCATGGATGACGTGCGGTTACTGTAGGCTCAGTCAAGTCTCGAAAGGCCGCGCGGCCGGGACGGGTGGTGTCTGTCGCTGCGATATGCAATAGCCTTTGCATTGTACAAACTCAAGGATGGCATCGAACGGCATGAAACCGGACGTCGACGCAGCCCGTGACGCATTGCGCGGGCTTTTTTCCGAAACACCCCTTCAGCTCAATGAACATCTCTCCGCCCGCTATGGCGCGGATATTTACCTGAAGCGCGAGGATCTCTCGCCGGTGCGTTCCTACAAAATCAGGGGCGCGTTCAATTTCTTCCGCAAGGTTTTGGCGAAAGAGGACGGCGCCCGCAGCTTCGTCTGCGCGTCCGCCGGCAACCATGCTCAGGGCTTCGCCTTCGTCTGCCGCCATTTCGGCGTGCCGGGCGTGGTCTTCATGCCGGTGACGACGCCGCAGCAGAAGATCAACAAGACGCGCATTTTCGGTGGCGAGTTCGTGACGATCAAGCTCGTCGGCGACTTCTTCGACCAGTGCTACAAGGCGGCCCGCGATCATGCTGCGGAGACTGGCGCGCTGATGGTGCCGCCGTTCGACCATGAGGATATCATCGAGGGGCAGGCGACGGTGGCGGCGGAAATCGTCGAGCAGCTCGGCGACACATTGCCGGATCTCGTGGTGCTCCCCGTCGGCGGTGGCGGGCTTGCCTCAGGGGTTACCGGCTATCTTGCCGACAAGCTCGGTCCCTCCAGTTTCCTGTTCTGCGAACCTGCCGGTGCGCCGAGCCTCAAGCGCAGCCTGGAAAGCAGAGCCGTGGTGACGCTCGACCAGGTGGATAATTTTGTCGACGGTGCCGCTGTCGGGCAGATCGGCGCGCTCAATTTCGCGGCGCTCAGCCAGTTTTCCGCTGATCAGGTCATGCTGCTCTCCGAAAACGCGATCTGCGTGACGATGATCGACATGCTGAATGTCGAGGGCGTGGTGCTGGAGCCGGCCGGCGCGCTGTCGCTGACGGCGCTCGATGCGCTCGGCCGCGAGGCGCTGGAGGGCAAGACGGTGGTGGCCGTCGTTTCCGGCGGCAATTTCGATTTCGAGCGCCTGCCGGACGTCAAGGAACGCGCCATGCGGCATGCGGGCTTGAAGAAATACTTCATCCTGCGGCTTGCCCAGCGCCCCGGCGCCCTGAAGGACTTCCTCAATATGCTCGGCCCGGACGACGACATCGCCCGCTTCGAATACCTGAAGAAATCCGCCCGCAACTTCGGCTCGATCCTCATCGGCATCGAGACAAAGGCGCCGGAGAACTTTGCGGTTCTCAAGAAAGCCTTCGACGGTGCGGGCATGCGCTACCAGGACATCACCGAGAACGAAATTCTCGCAAACCTCATCATCTAGAGAGAGCCGGGCTGCGCGCTCTCCTCTTGGAGGGCGCGGCGGCCTGTGTTAGCAATTGGCCATGGCATCGTTCTTTTCAAAACTCTTCGGTCGCGGCAGCGGCCCGGCAGCTCCGGCGAAAATCGCTGAGGAAACCGAGGCCTACAACGACCTTACGCTCGTCGCAGCTCCCATTCCGGAGGGCGGCCAGTATCGCCTTGCCGGGCGGATCGAAAAGCGGGATGGCGACCGGGTGTGGACCCGTTCCTTCATCCGCGCCGATCTCTTTTCCTCGCGGGACGACACGGTTGCCTCGACCTTCCGCAAGGCCAAGCAGATTGCCGACCAGCATGGTGCCTCGCTTTTCAGCGACGGCGTGGACAGCCGGCAGGTTTGAGACAGCGCGAAGCGGAATCCGCTTCGCTTTGTGAAAAGTCATACAAAGAGCATGAAGGCGCTGGAGAACCGGCGCGTTTGCCTGTATCCGCAGGAAACGACTTGTTGCGACCGTGCCGGTGCTGTTAGCTGCCGGCACGAAGAATCTGCGGACCGATCATGGGTACTGAAAATCTGATCCTGCTTCTCATCGAGGCCGGGTTCTATTTTGTCTTCATGGTGGGCATCCTGCATCTTCGCCATCAGTTGGGCATCGGCGTTTTCGTCGCCGCGCTCGGGGTGATGCACTTCCTCGAGACTTACTTGGCGGCCGTCTTCTACGTTGAATTGCCCTTCGGGATCATTTCGCCGGGTTCTTCCGTGCTTTTTTCCGGCAAGCTGATGATGATCCTCCTTCTTTATGTGAAGGAGGATGCGGCCGTCGTGCGGGCGCCGATCTACGGCCTGCTTGCCGGCAACTTTCTGACGGTGGGCCTCGGTTTCCTTCTGCGGCATCACCAGACCGTCAGCGCCGTGCCCGGTCGCCTTGCCGACCTCGCCTTCATCGACGAGATGGGCTGGCTGATGCTCTGGGGCACGACGCTGCTCTATATCGATTCGCTTGCCATCATCCTGCTCTACGAACGGCTCGGCCGGGTCTTCAAGCACAGCACGGCCATGCGCTTCTTCGTTTCCGGGGTCGTGGTTCTGACCTTCGACCAGATCGGCTTCTTTGCCGCCCTGCATTTCCTGAATGGTGCGCCGATCGAAGTCTTCTGGGGTGGCTGGCTTGCCAAGATGATGGCGGCCTGCGCCTATGCCGTGCTGATCACGATCTATCTCTCCTATTCGCGCATCTCGGCCATTCCGGTCTCGCCGCGGCCGATTTCGGATATTTTTGCCGATCTCACCTTCCGGGAGCGCTACGAGGATCTGCTCGACCGGTCCGGTAGGGACGCGCTGACCGGCGTCTACGATCGCAGCCGTCTGGAGTTCGAGGCGCCACGCATGCTTTCGGCAATGCTGGTGGACGGCAAGCCGCTGGCCCTGATGATCATCGATGCCGACCACTTCAAGGACGTCAACGACCGCTTCGGGCATCTGGCCGGCGATGGCGTGCTCAGGGATATCGCCGCCTGCCTGCAACGGACGGTGCGCGGCAACGACAAGGTCTTCCGCTTCGGCGGCGAGGAATTCGTGGTGATCTGCGAGAACATAACCCCCGATGCCGGCGCTGAACGAGCCGAGGCGTTGCGCCGCGCCGTGGAGACCGAAATTCACAGGCCAGACGGTGCGCCGGTGACGGTCAGCATCGGCATTGCCAACAGCTACAATGACGGTACGACGCTGAATGCGCTGCTTTCGACGGCTGACGCCCGGCTCTATGCCGCCAAGAATGCCGGCCGTAACCGCGTGATTTTCAGCTAGCCCCTCGGCTGCCGTTCGGATTTCACTCTCGAACCTCAAGACGGCAAATGGCTTTCGCCGTCCGCTCCCAAAACGCGATCTAGATTCGAGCCGTCACAAAAGGTTCATGCGCGCTTCCTATACGAATCCAAGGACAGTCCGGGCAATCTAGCAGGCAGTCGATGAGGAGTGGTGCAATGCGAGAGGCTGCCCGAAGCGACCTCGCCGCCGTTGGGGCCATCCTTTGCTGTCGATCGCATCTCCGCCGTTTGCGGGCCACCTCTCGGACATGCCGTTCTTTCCGGCGTACTGGCGCAGTTGTGCTATGTTTCCGGCCTCATCCTTCCCTCAATCCCGTGTCAAACTTCCTGACGCGCGAGACTGCATTCAACACTCCTGCTGGTTCACCTGCCGCCAGGTAACAATCCTCACCATCGACGGATATAGATCATGTTCGAAGACACCCATCTGAACCGCATCAAGGCCGAAATTGCCGACAGCTTCGACGAAGAGCTGGAAATGCAGATCGAAGAGGAGCGGCTGGACGACCTCGTTGCGGAGGGCATGTCCGAACCCGCACTGCCGACGCTGGAGCGCCGGGTCTATTTCCGGGAGCTGTTCCGCCTCCAGCACGAGCTAGTGAAGCTGCAGGACTGGGTACAGCACAAGAAGCTCAAGGTCGTCGTGTTGTTCGAGGGACGCGATTCTGCCGGCAAGGGCGGCGCGATCAAGCGCGTGACCCAGCGCCTCAACCCACGCGTCTGCCGCGTCGTGGCCCTTCCGGCACCGACCGAGCGCGAGCGCAATCAATGGTATTTCCAGCGCTACGTCTCGCAGCTACCGACGGCCGGCGAAATGGTGCTGTTCGACCGCTCCTGGTACAACCGAGCGGGCGTCGAGCGCGTCATGGGCTTCTGCACGCCGGACGAGCTGGAAGAATTCTTCCGCTCGGTGCCGGAATTCGAGCGCATGCTGGTGCGCTCCGGCGTCATCCTTATCAAATACTGGTTCTCGATCACCGACGACGAGCAGGAATTCCGTTTCCGCATGCGCATCCATGATCCGCTGAAGCAGTGGAAGCTCTCGCCGATGGACCTGGAAAGCCGGGTCCACTGGGAAGACTACACCAAAGCCAAGGAAGAGATGCTGGCGCGCACTCATATTCCGGAAGCGCCCTGGTGGATCGTCGAGGCGGTCGACAAGAAGCGGGCGCGGCTCAACTGCATCGCCCATCTCCTGGCGCAGGTGCCTTACGAGGATGTGCCGAAGCCACCGATCGACCTGCCGCAGCGCGTTCGCAATGACAATTATATCCGCCAGCCGCCGCCGGATGAAATGTACGTTCCGGACGTCTATTGACGCTGGGCGCGCATTTGAACCTGCTGGAGCAGTTGGACAGGGAACACCCGCCGGGCCTCGTTGGCGCCTGGCGGGGCACGCCCGACGGATTGGTGAAGCTCATCGCGCCGGTGCAGATCGATGAGGCCCTTGCTGCTGAAGACGGCTGGGTCTGGCTGCATGTTGATCTGGTTGATCAACGCATGCAGGGCTGGCTCACCGGCCGATGCACGCTGCCAGTCGCCGCCCGCGCCGTTCTCGACGGACATGATGAAAGCCTGGTTCTCGGCCATGAGACCGGAACGACACACGGTGTTGTCGTCGATTTGCAGCAGGACATGGAGCGCACGTCGACCGCGGTCGGCCGACTGCATTTCGCGATGACCGATCGGCTTCTCGTTACCGCCCGGCGCCATCCGCTGGCGGCCGTGGACAAGGTGCGGCGATCCTTTGCCGAAGGTTTTTGCCCGGCGACGGCCTACGAGCTTTTCGAGGCCATCGTCGCGGCGTTCTGCAAGAACACCAATCTGCGGCTCAAGGAGGCGGCGGCCCTTCTCGACGCGGTGGAGGATCGTCTCGTCACCGAGCGATTGAGCGATGAGCGCCGTAGCCTCAAGGAAATCAGGCGTTTGGCCGTTTCACTGCACCGGCCCGTGGCCGGAATGGTGGCGCTGTTCGAGGAAGAAGACCGCGACGGATGGATGCTGTCGGAAACGGCGCACGCCACGCTGCAGCGCCTGTCGATCCGGCTCGAAAGACTGGATCGGGAAATCGTCATGCTCAACGATCGCGCGCGCCTGCTGCAGGAGGAAATGGCGGCGGAACTTGCGGATGAATCCAACCGCAGCCTGAAGGCGATGGCCGTCATGAGCGCCTTGCTGCTGCCCGGCACGCTGGTCGTCGGCGTCTTCGGCATGAACACCGCCGGCTTGCCGTTCAGCCACGGCGAATCCGGCTTCGGCTGGGCGGTGATGCTCGGCGTAGCCGCCACCGCGCTGTTCTATTGGCTGTTGCGCCGGGCTGGCGTCAGCGTGCGCTTTTAGAGCAATTCCAGCAAAAGTGCGGAGCGGTTTTGCTTCCGGAATTTCTCTAAATCCCGACATTCGGCCGGTCGATGATTTCGCGTAGCGCGAAACTCGAATTGATCTTCACCACATGGGGCAGGGCCGACAGCCAGTCGCGGTGGATGCGCTCGTAGTCCTCGAGATCCTTGGCGGCGACGCGCAGGATATAGTCGTATTCGCCCGACATCAGGTAGCAGACCAGCACATTGGGGCAGAGCTTCACCGCCGATTCGAACTCGTTGAGCGTTTTGGCAAACTGGCCGGAGAGCGAGATGTGCACGATGGCGATCATCTTGTAATCGAGCGCCTTGGGTGACACGCGGGCGTAATAGCCGTTGATCACGCCGCTCTTCTCGAGAATGTCGAGCCGGCGCGAACAGGCCGACGGTGATAGGCCGACGCGCTCGGCAAGGTCTGCATTCGAGATTCGGCCATTCTGCTGAACCGCCTTCAAGATCGCAGCATCGATTGCATCTCGTTGCGCCATTCGAATTTCCTTCGAAATTTCTGCTCATATTCGTTGAATATTCGAAAATCGCGTGTTTCGCAAACCGGCTTTGCAAGGACATTGCACGTCTCCTCTGCTTCCATGGTGCTCCCCGCTGAACGCGGGGCAAAATGAGACGGGAACAGACTGGGAAAGGAACGCGAATGCGTGTCGGTTGTCCGAAGGAAATCAAGAATCACGAATACCGGGTGGGTTTGACGCCAGGGGCCGTGCGTGAATATGTGGCCCACGGTCACGAGGTTATCGTCGAGACCAAGGCCGGTGCCGGCATCGGCGCGGACGATGACAGCTACCGCGCTGCCGGCGCAAAAATTGTTGCCACTGCCGCGGACATCTTCCAGAAGTCCGACATGGTGGTGAAGGTCAAGGAGCCGCAGCCCTCCGAATGGGCGCAGCTGCGCGACGGACAGATTCTCTACACCTACCTGCACCTTGCGCCCGATCCGGAGCAGACCAAGGGCCTGCTCGCCTCCGGCGTGACGGCGATCGCCTATGAGACGGTAACGGACGAACGGGGCGGCCTGCCGCTTCTTGCGCCGATGTCCGAGGTTGCCGGGCGCCTTTCCATCCAGGCGGGTGCCACGGCACTCCAGAAGGCCAATGGCGGCCGCGGCATCCTGCTTGGCGGCGTGCCGGGCGTTCTGCCGGCGAAAGTGGCCATCATTGGTGGCGGCGTTGTGGGCCTGCATGCGGCGAAGATGGCCGCTGGCCTCGGCGCGGATGTTTGCATCCTCGACCGTTCGATCCCGCGACTGCGCCAGCTCGACGACATCTTCGGTGGCCGCATCCACACGCGCTATTCGACGATCGATGCTCTGGAAGAGGAAGTTTTCGCCGCCGATCTCGTCATCGGTGCCGTGCTGATCCCCGGTGCCGCGGCGCCAAAGCTCGTCACCCGCGAAATGCTGTCCGGTATGAAGAAGGGTGCCGTCATCGTCGACGTCGCCATCGACCAGGGCGGCTGCTTCGAGACCTCGCATGCGACGACCCATTCCGACCCGACTTACGAGGTCGACGGCGTGGTGCACTATTGCGTTGCCAACATGCCGGGTGCCGTGCCGGTCACGTCCGCCCATGCGCTGAACAACGCGACGCTGCACTACGGCCTCCAGCTTGCCGACAAGGGCCTGAAGGCAATCGCCGAGGACCGCCATCTGCGGGCCGGCCTTAACGTGCACAAGGGCCGCGTGACGAACCGGCCGGTCGCCGAGGCGCTCGGCTATGAGTCCTACGCTCCGGAAGCGGTGCTGAACGTCGCCTGATCCATGTAAGGACCAAACAGGAAAGGCCCGGAGCGATCCGGGCCTTTTTCATGCGCGTTCGACGCGGCATTGGTAGCAGTTGTTGCGCGCGGAGCGGATGTGCAGGTACGCGACATCCTCGCGCGCCAGCAGGCTTGCCGCGTAGTCGGGAATCTCCGCATTCGCAACCACCGCGCCGGTGCCGTAGAGGATGCGGTTTCCTTCGGAATAGCCGCGCACGATGTAGTCGCGACTGGTCAGCATAGGCGGCATGGCGTCTGATGGCTGATGGGCATCACAAGGCTCGGCATGAAGGAAGATCGGTCCGGTTTCCGCGTAAGGCTGGAGCACCGGGAAGGGTCGATGGGCGAGGACGAAGTAGGGTTCTCCCGCGCCGACAAGCCGCAGGCAGTGGCGGCAGGGCACCCCGTCGCCGTCGGAGATATGGCGCTCCGGCGTCATGCCATAGGCATCGTTGCCGCCGCTCCAGCAAGCGGTAGCGGTTTCTGTCGGGATGGGCAGGAAGCGGATGGACATGACGCTGACTCCATTTGTCGTGCTGCGACGATCCATCGTTTCGTGGCGCTTCGACACCCGTTTCTTGCCGTCCTAAGCAAAACTGCCGGCACGAAGGCCGGCGGCGAAGGGTTTGGCTGGTAGGACTACCGCACGAACTCGTCGATGCGGCGGAGCGTGACGCGGCGGTTGCGCCATTCCTCGTTCTGGGTCGGCACGAGCAGGTACTCCTCACCATAGCCGACCGTCTCCAGCGCGCGCGACGGGATGCCGTATTCCTGCACGAGAACCCATTTCAGCGATGCGGCGCGACGTTCGGACAGAACCTGGTTGGCGGCGGCGGAGCCGACGGCGTCGGTATGGCCTTCGATCAGGAAGACGGCGCGGCGGCGACGGCTGAGGATCTTCTCCATGGCACGGGCGATCTGGCGCACCTTGCGATATTCCGAGCGCGGGATGTCAGCCGAGGCAAAGGCAAAGTTGATCGACTGGATATCGATCGACGGCGCGGCGCGGCGCAGGTCCGCCCGGCGCTTGAACTCGCGCACGGTGACGCGTTCGTTCTCCGGCATGCGACGCGCAGGGGCGGCGTCGAGGCGGCGCAGGATCATGTCTTCGGACGGCGTTTCCTGCGCAAGCGCGAGGTCGGAAAGGGCCGGAGTGGCGAGGGCGGCGGCAAACGCGGTCAGAAAGGCGCGGCGTTGCATGGCGATGTTTCCTTCTTGTTTCGTCTTTCGTGCGGAAACTGCCACGAACGATCTGAAGGAAACATGAACCGGCGGTTGGGTGTCATTCAGACTGTTTAACGGCCCTCGGTGGGCAGCAGGCAGTCACGCTTGGCCAGGTCCAGCAATTCGGCGTCGGAGAGGGGAAGGACCTCCGCATCCCGCGTGCCGACCGGCGAGAAGCCGAACATCTGATAGAGCTGGAGGGCGCGGGGATGGTCGAGATCGTTCGTCGTGACCGTGACGCGCTTCGGCCCGAGCGCCCAGGCGGCATAGAGGGTCTGGAGCAGGAACCACTTGCCGATGCCGAGGCCGAGGGCCCGTTCGAGCAGGCCGAAATGCGAAAGCTCGATGACATCCCCATCGACCTGCAGCAGTTCGAAGAAGCCGGCCGGCGCGCCGTTGACATAAAGCACGGTGACGCTGTTGCGCTTGTCGTTGAGCGTTTTCGTCAACGTCTCGTCATTCATCCGCAGCCGGTCGACCCAGTGCCAGCGGCTGCCGACCTGCCGGTAGAGGAAGCGGTAGAAGGCGAGCGGGATTTCCGGTGCGCTGAGGATGGCGGTATGCACGTTGACAGGCACCGGCAGGCTCTGCTTCGGCGGGCTCGTCATTTCAAGCGCGGTGATGTGCACCTGGATCGGTGTCGGCTGGACTTTCTTCGCCATCAGTCTTTTCCTGTCACGACCGGCGTATCGTCCCGGCCACCCCATTGCGACCAGGAGCCGTCATAGACCGTGTTGTTTTCATGGCCGAGCGACGCGAGTGCCAGCGTGATGATGGCAGCCGTGATGCCCGAGCCGCAGCTTGTCACGACCGGCTTGGAAAGGTCTATCCCCGAATCCTCGAAATGCTGGCGCAGGCTTGTTAGGTCCTTGAACTTGCCGTCGACGGAGAAGGTGCCGGAGGGCATGCTCTTTGCGCCCGGCATATGGCCGGAGCGCATGCCTGCGCGGGGTTCGGCTTCATCGCCGGTGAAACGGCCAGCACCGCGGGCGTCGGCGATCTGCTTGGACTTCGTCGAGACGATGCCGCGCATTTCCTCGAAAGAGGTGACGGCATAGGGATTGAAATTGGTGTGGAAAACCGCGGGTGCCGGTTCCGGCAGGTCGGTCTGCAGCGGCCGGCCCTCCTTCTTCCAACCGTCGATGCCGCCATCCATGACGAAGACGTTCTTCGCACCCATGGTGCGGAACAGCCACCAGACGCGTGGCGCGGTGAAAATGCCGGGGCCGTCATAGACGACGATAGTATCGGTGTCAGAAATGCCGAGCTTGCCGACTTCCGTGGCAAAGAAGGCCGGCGAGGGCAGGGTGTGCGGCAGTGCGCTGGAATGATCGGCGATCACGTCCTGATCGAAGAAAACCGCACCCGGAACGTGGCCGCTCGCATATTCGGCCGCACCGTTACGGTTCTGCGCGGGAAGATACCAGGAGGTGTCGACGATGCGGAACTCCGGTGCGCCGAGCTGCTTTTCCACCCAATCCGCCGAGACGACGAACTTGCTCTTGTCGTTGGACATGGTCTTCTCCTCAAAGCAATTCCAGCAAAGGTGCGCCGCGGTTTGGCGTGCCGCGAACTGCGCAATACAAATGGCTTTAGCCTTCGGAACCGGGCGCACCGAAGCGGATACGGAACCGGCGGTTCTCCTTGCCCTTCTTCTCGATCTTGGCGATGTGGATGGTGCCGACTTCCTGCGTTTCGGACACATGCGTGCCGCCACAGGGCTGGCTGTCGACGGACGAGTTCTCGCCGATGCAGACGAGGCTGACGCGACCGAGGCCCATCGGCGGGCGTACGTTCTTCGACTTCACGATACCGGGATTGGCGGCAAGCTCTTCGTCGGTGATCCACTGCACGAAGATCGGATGGTTTTCCGTGACGAGCTTCATCAGCTTCGCCGTCACCTCGTCCCTGTCGATGGTTTCCGTCATGTCGAAATCGACACGGCTGTCGTCCTCGCCGACGGCGGCGCCGGTGATCGGGAAGGGGCAGACGACGGAGAGCAGGTGGCAGGCCGTGTGCATCCGCATCAGCTTGTAGCGCCGCGCCCAGTCGATATGGGCGACGACGGTCTCGCCGACGATCGGCGGCGTCTCGCCCTCCAGCGGACGGTGAATGACGATCTCTTTGGTGGCGCCCGTCACGGCCGGGCCGAGCGCGATGCGGCTGCCGTCAGCGCGCTCGAGGAAACCCGTGTCGCCCGGCTGGCCGCCGGATGTCGCGTAGAAACAGGTCTGGTCCAGCTCGATGCCGCCGTCTTCGTACACCACCGTCACCACCGCCTCGTTTGTCGAAAGATAAAAATCGTCGCGAAAGAGGGCAGTGGTGGGAAGGGACATGAGACCTATTCGACCGGCTGATAGGGGACCTTGATCCCCGATTTCGCCTTCAGCCAGCCTGGAACCGGCAGGCCCTTCGAATCGAGGAAGTCCGCGTTGAAGAGTTTGGACTGATAGCGGTTAGCATAGTCGCAGAGGATCGTCACGATCGTGTGGCCGGGGCCGAGGTCCTTCGCCAGCCGGATCGCGCCGGCAATGTTGATGCCCGACGAGCCGCCGAGGGCGATGCCTTCGTTCTCGATAAGGTCAAAAACCAGCTGAACGGCCTCGGAATCCGGGATGTTGTAGGAATAGTCCGGGGTGAAACCTTCCAGATTCGCCGTGATGCGGCCCTGGCCGATGCCCTCGGTGATCGAGCTTCCGGCGGACTTCAGTTCGCCATGGGCATAATAATTGTAGAGCGCTGCGCCATCCGGGTCGGCAAGGGCGATCTTGATGTTCGGATTTTTGGCCCGCAGGCCCGCTGCAACGCCGGCCAGCGTGCCGCCGGAGCCGACGGCGGAGACGAAGCCGTCCACTTTGCCATCCGTATCGCGCCAGATTTCCGGGGCGGTGGTCTCGATATGGGCATCGCGGTTGGCGACGTTGTCGAACTGGTTTGCCCAGATCGCGCCGTTCGGTTCCGTCTTGGCGAGTTGCTCGGCCAGACGGCCGGAGAGTTTTACGTAGTTGTTCGGGTTCTTGTAGGGAACGGCAGGCACTTCGACGAGCTCGGCGCCGAGCAGGCGCAGCGCGTCCTTCTTTTCCTGGCTCTGGGTTTCCGGAATGATGATGACGGTGCGATAGCCGAGCGCCTGCGCGACAAGGGCCAGGCCGATGCCTGTATTCCCGGCCGTGCCCTCGACGATCACGCCGCCGGGACGGAGCGCGCCAGAGCGTTCCGCAGCCCGGATGATAAAGAGTGCCGCGCGATCCTTGACCGACTGGCCAGGGTTCAAAAATTCCGCCTTGCCGAGGATTTCGCAGCCCGTCGCCTCCGAGGCGCCCTTGAGGCGGATCAGCGGCGTGTTGCCGATTGCATCCAGAACGGACGGGAGAATGGACATGGGGACGGGCCTCGTTTTATCTGCCTAGAGTAGGAAGCGTCTTTTCGGCCGGTAAGCGTCGTTTTGCAAGAAATCGTGTTTCTCGAGACGGGCCTTACAGAGGGATTTTTTCTACCATGACATGTCAGGCGAGGGGGCGTGTGTAAACCACCTGCCGAACATCGATGTTCTTTGCCCGAAAACCCGCCTCGCAATAGTAGAAATAAAATTCCCACAGCTTCCGAAACCGATCGTCGAATCCGAGGGGCACGATACGCTCCCACGCCGCCCAGAAACGATGGCGCCACTCGGCAAGGGTGCGGGCGTAGTCATGGCCGAACCCGATGTCCGACGCCGTCGAGAACCCGAACTGCTGGCCGAGCGACGTGAGGTGCTCGCGGGTCGGCAGCATGCCGCCGGGGAAGACGTATTTCTGAATGAAATCCGGGTTGGCCCGGTATTCGGAATAGGCCTCCTGAAGGATGGTGATGACCTGCAGGCCCGCCCGCCCGCCGGGTTTCAGACATTCGTGCAGCTTTGAAAAATAGGCCGGCCAATATTTCTCGCCCACGGCCTCGAACATCTCGATAGAGACGATGCGGTCATAGGTGCCGGTTTCGTCGCGATAATCCTGGAATTTCAGTTCGACGCGGTCGGCGAGGTTGGCTTTCGCCATGCGTTCGCGTGCAAAGGCCAGTTGCTCGCGGCTGATCGTGAGGCCGGTAACCTTGCAGCCGATCTCGCTTGCGGCAAATTCGGCAAAGCCGCCCCAGCCGCAGCCAATTTCCAGCACATGATCATTCGGGCCGATCCCGGTCGCCTCTGCGAGCGCGCGGTATTTGGCGACCTGCGCGGAGGTGAGGTCGTTGGCGCCGCGTGAATAGAGTGCCGACGAATAGGTCATCGTCGGATCAAGCCACTGTGAATAGAATGCATTGCCGAGATCGTAGTGAGCGGAAATGTTGCGTTGGGCGCCGCGCCTGGTGTTGGCATTCAGCCAGTGCCGGAACTTTTCGACGAGCAGGAACAAGCCGCGCGGGCCGTTCGCATAACCCTTTCCGACCTGTGTGTTGACGAGGAACAGCTCCAGGAATGCGCCGGCATCCGGGCTTTCCCAGTCGCCGTCCATGTAGCTCTCGGCGACGCCGATCGCGCCCTCGCTGATGGCGCGGTACAGGAGGCTCCAGCTGTGCAATTTGACGACAGCATGCGGGCCGGGCACCTTGCCGCCGATCACGAAAGTTTGTCCCGTGGGCACTGTCATGGACAGAAGGCCGGTTTCGAGACCGAGAAGGCCGCGCAACACCATCTGCGCGCGAAACGGCAGTCCTTTTGTCCTCTCCGCGAAGTTGGCGCCCGTGAGCATGTCGCGGTCGGAATGTGCCTTTTCTGAAATCATTTCAGTCGTCATCGATTGCCCCTCTGCCAACCCGACGTAACGGAAAGCTAGCGCCAATATTTCCGGACGCCAAGCCGTGAATCATGACAGTCCGGATCAAAAAGTTGCGGCAGGCGGTCGCAAAAGGGTCGGCCTTTAACGGCCTGTTAGCAAACATGGTTAATTTTGCGTCTATGCGTGCGGCGCCGGGAACGAAGGTTTCCTATGGCCGTTCGAGCGGAAACTGGAGGTACCATGATGTTTTTCGGTCTTTTTCACGCCACCCCGACCGACGACGACGATATCGCCACCGGCACCTATGCAGACGGGGTGATCGGAACGCTGCCGAATGATCCTTCCGCGCGACCGCGCGATCGCAGCCAGTCCTTCCGCCGCACGGCGTATGACCGGGATTACGGCGCGGTGCGGGTCGCGGGCCAGGCGGGTGCCGGCATGGTGCCCTGACAGACGAAACGCCGGGAACAAAGTGCTGCCCGGCGTGTTTCTCTCCTCGTGCGAATGGAGGAGCCCGCTATGACCCATCACGTCGACGACCGCCAACTTAACCCGAGGGAGACCCGCAGCGTTCTTGATGTCGCCGAGCACTGCCGCAAGAACGGGCTCGACAAAGCGGAGGAACGCAAGCTCCTTCTCCTCTTCGGCCGCTTCGCCAGCCGCCATGAGCTGCAGATGAACACAAAACGCCCGCCGCAGCATTTCAGATAAGAGTTTGGACGATCGGGAGCAGGCATCCGCCGAAAACGGGTGAGGGCGCGTCGACGAGTTTGCGCCCTGGCTCAGTGAAGTCACGCGGCCGCCACATATTGCAGCGACGCACCACCTCTCCGTGACCATGGGGCCTAAGGCGCAAAAGCCTTCGCCGCCCGCATCCTTCGCCCCGAGGGAACAAAGTTCCATCGAGGGCCGGCAAAAGCGCAAGTAGCGCATACGGTTCACCAATCTCGTCAACCCGAATTCATAGCGGCATCCTGAACCATGTAACGCAGGTTACATCGTATTGTCGGGCGCTGTTGCTAACCAGTTGTTCCACCTCACCGAGGGTTTGGCTGCAACGCCACTCTCGCCGCCACAGGGACAACACGCAATGTCGTTTCGGCCGCAGATTATTTTCGATGTCGTCACCAGAACGGTGGCTATTGTGTTTGGTGACGAGATCCTGACGCTTCACGGCCCATTCCCCACCCGCACGTCTGCGATGGCGGCCGCAATGGACGAGTGTGCAATTCGGGGGTGGCTTGGCGGTTCGGCTGACGAGGCGTCCTTCTCGGCAAAGACGGACCGCGAGAACAGATCCTAGTCTGCGCTGTCCTCACCGCCGAAATCCTCGCGTTCCAATCGTTTCCTGATAGGAAGTGTTAGCCATAACCGGCAGGCGCCGGGAACTCTTCAATTTTCCAGGAATTCGGCATGGAGACTGGAGACGAGAATTATGACCCATCGGTTTGATGAGCTTTACATTCCACGCTGCGAACACCAGCAGGTTGTCGCTTACTACAAGAAGCTCGTGGTGCATATGTATCGGAAAATGCAGACGATGCAGAGTGAAGCGACGATCGCGCAGCCTGTTGAGAAGAGCAGCGATCACAATACGAAGCCAAGTCCGCAACCCACCTGGCCGGCAGACAGGTTAGCTGAAGCCTGCAATGTGGTGATGGTTGATTTTCGCCAGCGGCGCCAGCCGGGCGAATAACTGCTGGCGTTAGCCGGCCTCAAGCGGAACTGACCGCTTGAGGATCGCGTTGATGATACATCTCGCGCGAGGAGGCTGAAACAGCAGTCCTTCATAGAGTTCCGGCATGAAGCCATCATCCACTTCGTGGTCTCGTCGTCGTTCTCTTTATGCGGGGTATGGAACGCCAGCATGCTCCATACGTTCTTCAACTTGAAACAACCAAGCTGAAGGAAAGCATCATGGATAATGAGCTTATTGCCCGTCTGAATACGACCAGTGCAGATTTGCGTCAGCGAGCGCTGGAGATCGACAAATCCGCAGAGGAGAGCGACACCGCTCTGCTTATGCAAGGCTTGGCGACGGCCATGGATGCGATCCGCGCATTGGCGGCAACGGCTGGGCGCCTGGACGGCCCGCCCGGGCTCGGAAAGAGCGGAGATTAAGACAAGCAGGAGCCGGATGGTCAAGTCCGGCTCCTGGTCTCCGGGACTAGGTGGTACTTCGCTTGCAACAGGGCGAGCGTTGCAGGTCATCCAAGCGCGTTTACCGTTTCCGATTCGACCACTTTGCGGCCGCAAGCCGGCGCAGCCAGAATATCGACATAATCTCACGCACAACGTGTGGAAGAGTTTATCTGCTTATCAGCATTGTTTTTTTAAGTGATTTTGAAGATGAATAACCGTTACGGCAAGCTAGCGTCCCACGTCTACAATCTGGACAAATACATCGGAAAATCCTTCGGTGACGTTGAGTTCTACCGTAGTCGCCTGAGTGAATGCACAGGCGCTATCCTTGAACCGGCGGTCGGAAATGGACGTCTCCTAATCCCACTCCTTGAGGCCGGGCTGCAGGTCGTCGGTTTTGATGCGTCCCAGGAAATGCTGGACTATTGCAGGCTCGAATCCGAGGCTCGGTCTCTTTCACCCAACCTGAGCCGCCAGACCTTTGAAACCTTTGCTTATGACGAGCGTTTCGAGGCGGTCATAATCCCAGCTGGATCATTCCAGCTGATCACCGACTATGCCGCGGCGGTGGGAACGCTACAGCGGTTCTTCGATCATCTCACCCCAAATGGGCGGCTGATCGTGGACGTCGATCCGATCGGCAGCTTTTTGGGTGATGCAAGCAGCATTCGGCAATGGTCGACGACCGATGGCGACCTCGTGACGCTGACTGCGCATCGGGTTGAAACCAACTATGTGGCCCAGACCACGATTTCTCACCTGCGTTACGACCGCTGGGCCGCAGGACAGCTGGTGGCAAGCGAGCTCGAATTCTTCAGCTTGAGATGGTGGGGTGTCGAAGAATTCGCTCTGGCCCTACGGGCAGTCGGCTTCGATGATGTCACGGTTTCTGGCAACTATGAATATGGGCGGGCGCCGAAACGTGACGATCAAACAATCACGTTCGAGGCACGGCGTCGTTCGTAAAGGTCGCGACAGCCTTTCGGCACATTCCTGTCGACTATCGCGATCAGGCATTGCATCTTGTGATGAACAGTAATGTGCCATCGTCGACGCGCAATCTCTTGCAACGTAAACACTCAAGATGCTCATCCAAGAAGGCGACAAAAGAACACCGGCGACAGACCTGATGTTGGCATCCATTCTAGCGTTCGTCGCAGGCGGCGTGAACAGCGCCGGCTATATGGCCTATCACTACTTCTCAGCCAACATGACCGGAAACGTCTCGTTGGCTTCCGAGCTCCTAGCCGTGTTTCGCTTCGACGCAGCGCTTGCGTTTCTGACAGTTGTCGTAATGTTCATAGTTGGTGCCTTCTTGGCCTCGTTCCTCATCGAGGTAGGCAAGCGGCAGCGGCGCAGCAACATTTACGCCCTGACGTTGATTGTTGAAGCCACCCTTTTGATACTCATAGGGCTTGCCGCTGCCCTTAGCACGCAACCACTGAACGGAGTGCTGGTAGTAGGCCTGCTGAGCTTGACCATGGGCATACAGAATGCAGCGTCGACCCGGATTTCCGGTAGCCGCGTAAGAACGACCCACGTCTCGGGTGTGGCCACCGATCTAGGCGTTGGCCTAGCCATGCTCCTGGGAGTCGGTGCCGGCGCCGAGAAGTCGGCGATTGTGCTACGGCTGAAGCTCCACCTTGCTACGATTGTCTTCTTTGCATTGGGCGGTGTGCTCGGGGTGCTAGGACATCAGCAGCTCGGGGGCGTTTCCTTCTGCGTGTTTGCGATGCCCCTGATAATTCTGAGTGTTCGATATCTCAGGTGATATCCCGTTCCCAAGCCTGGATCGACGGATACGCGCATCATTTGCAACGGCCTTCGCTATCGACTCGATTGATCAGGCATTGCATCATCCCCTGGCTCGCACCAGGGGAGGTGTTGCGTCATGGCTCGGCAGATCGCGCTTTGCGTCATCATCGGGGTGGTTGCCTACATCTGCATCTGGGCCGCCTGGACGATGTTCTGATCCCTATCCTCCACCGAAGATATACAGAGCACGGCATCTGGTGAGATATGCAAAAAGTTCGGGAATAGACGATAATGGATCAGCCGGGCAGAACGCGCGCTGAAAAGGCCGCTCAGACTTTATGGGTCGCTCTTTTTATCGCGAGTAGCGTGTTAGGCGCCATCATGTATTACTGCTCGTGGCCGCCTGCGCTCTTCTTCCCTTACGAGGTCCGTTTCTCCTTGTGGTGACCCGTTGGCGGGGTTGAATTCGAACCGGCAAGTTCGGGCGGCCAAGTCATTGCTCTCTCCTGAACGCGGAGGGTCCACAACTGATGACAAACTCCGGCGAGGGCTCTGTTGCGCTATATCTGCGGTTTCTAAATCTGAGTGAACATCCGCCGAACGATTGCTGATCAGTCAGCGAATTGATGCAGTGCAATAATTCCTTTGGGCTATGCCGTTTGCGAAGCCGAATGGCGGACGGAAAAGAACAGCCGGACATGATTCCCAGCCTTCGCGAATGACTTTCCGCCTTCTCGAAACGAGTTGCGGAGGCGGGATTTGAATCGCCGGCGCGAAAACGAATGGTTGTTATGTGGCGCTCAAGCACTTACATAAGATTTACGCGGCCTTTGCGCGCCTAGTGGCGCTCACGTCTTGCCGCAATCCCTAGGAGAACCTCATGGCACAATCGAAAGACGCCTCGGCGTCTGCCCAGAATTATGACGCCAAGACACTGGCGAAGAAGCACCGGATCTCAGTGGACGATGCCACCAAGATCCTTGCTGAACACGGCTCGGACCGCAAAGCGGCGGACAAGGCCGCGCGTCGCGTAGCGGTATAAGGTGGAAGCGGCGAGCTCGATGAATAGAGCCCGCCGCTCGTCCGGAGCTGCTTATCGTCTGGGCGCTGCCGCTTTCTCTCGTATCGCTCAGGCCGCTTTGGCCTTGGCAGTCGTCTTGTTGATCGACGTGACGGCAAGGTTGGTCAGCTTGTTGTTCGTCGCCTTCTCCTGATCGAGGATCTCGCTCAGCAGCTTGTGGGCCTCATCGTGCCCCAGATCCTTCGCCCATTCGCGCAGAGACCCGTAGCGGGCGATTTCGTAGTGTTCGACGGCCTGGCAGGCGGCCAGGAGGCCGGCATCGAGTGCGGTGCCTTCCGCTTCTTCCATAAGCCCGTCAGCCTCCTTGAGCAGGCCTTCGATGGCGTCGCACTTTTCGCCGGAAGCCTTCTTGCCGATCGACTTGAAGACCTGCTCAAGCTTCTTGATCTGCTCCTTCGTTTCCGCAAGGTGCTCCTCGGCGGCTTTCTTGAGCTCGGCGCTCTTCGCAGCCTTGGCAACCTTGGGTAGGGCCTTGGTGATCGCATTCTCTGCGAAATAGACGTCCTGAAGCGTATGGTGGAAAATGTCAGCTAGCGTTTTCATTGGAATCTCCTCATTGCCTGACTGGCGGGGAAAGCAATGAAAAAGCGACCGTATTGTTCCGTCAGGATTGCGGATCGCCAATTGCTGCGCCGTATTGCGTATCAATGGCCAAGGCCAAAGGCCCGTGCCAAAATCAACATCGACGCGACGCGTGGCAAGCCGGTCGATCAAGAGTAACGGAGTGAACATGGGATCATCGCTCGACCGCCAAAGGGCCGGGCGGCTTCTGGGGCGGAACAACCCTTGAGGCTCAGCGTTGCATCTCACCTTACAAAGGAGGCAGTTGTGAAACAAAGGAGGCAGTTGTGAACCGTATCATCTACATCGTCGGCCTGATCGTCATCGTGCTGGTCGTCCTTTCCTTCCTCGGACTTAGATAGGGAGCGGGCTTGCAGACACGAACGTGTGCGATGCATCAAGGCCCGCACCTTCGAACTCTGGCAGCGGGAGGGCGTGCTCGAGGGGCTATCGTTGAGTCAGTGGCTTCAAGCCGAGAGGAAACAATGAGGCAGTGGACAAGGTAGCGCTGTCGTTCGAATCCTCACTGGAGCCAAACGTCGCGTTGTGGATGAAGAGATTGGCAAAGAAACTAGGAGCCGGTTCAATCAAGAACCGGCTCCTAAAATAAAATCAGCGCGTTAGCTGAAGAATTTGGCTCCCCGGGCCGGAAAAGCTGAAGCAACCATTCCAACCTTAATGTTCGCTGTAACACTTTGATATACTATCGTTTAGGGATTTTCTTGCCCATTGTAACCATAGCAGGTACAGCTAGCAACTACCCCAAAAGTGGGGAGGATTGCGGGGAAGGAAAATGGGGAGCCATACGCGAAATGTTCTGACGGTCAAAGCGATCGCTGCCAGTAAATCCAAGAAGCTCCGGGACGGCGGCGGTCTGTGGTTGGTGACAAAAGGCGATGCTCGATATTGGATCCTAGATTTCAGCCTCAACGGAAAGCGCAGGCAACTCGGTCTGGGTCCTTTGCTGAGTGTGGGCTTGGCGGAAGCCAGGGCAAAAGCGGATGAGGCCCGCAAGCTCGTCCGAAACGGTGTCGACCCAATCGCTCAACGCCAGGCGGCAGAAGTCAAAGTGATGACCTTCGGCGAATATGCTGACGGTTTTGTCGACGATGCGGTGAAGGCAGGTCGGTGGCGCGGCGCCAAAACGGAAGCGCGGTGGCGGAACCTCCTGGAGAATCATGCTGCTGCTCTCCGACCGAGGGCGCTTAACGCGATCGGCGTTCCCGATGTACTCGAGGTACTGAGGACGGTGTGGGGCGTCCGGCAAGAAACCGCGGAAAAATTGAGGGAAGCTGTCGAACGTGTGCTGGATGCGGCTAAAGTGGAAGGGCATCGGAGCGGCGAAAACCCGGCCGCCTGGCGCGGTCAGTTGGAGCACGTGCTTCACAAACCCAATATTTTAACCGCAAAGAAGCACCACTCCGCGATGCCTCACGCTGAAGTTGCGGGCTTTATGAAGAAGTTGCGGAAGGTTCCAACGGTCGAGGCGGAAGCGCTTCAGTTCTGCATGTTGGTTTCCACGCGGAACTGAGCCGGTGGGGATGCGGATAAAAAGTTGGACTGGTTATGCGTTAAGCCCAAGGCTGTTTCGATATTCGATGGGACTGAGGGCGCCAAGTGACAATTTGATGCGCTTTTCGTTGTACCAATGGATGTAGGCGTCCACCTCTCTGACGAACTGCTCGATCGTGGTCGCCCTCCAGTCTCTAGGATAGAAGAGTTCTGTTTTCAGCCGACCGAAGAAGCCTTCGCAGGCCGCGTTGTCTTGCGAACAGCCCTTGCGGGACATTGAGCGGACCAACTTTGCATTGCCTATCCTGGTGAGCCACCCCGGCCAGCGATAGTGGGCTCCGCGATCAGAATGAACGATAGGCCGTGCATCAACATCGGCCACGGTTTCGATCGCGGCTTCCAGCATGGTATTGACCAGCCCCGCATCCGGCTGCGTTCCAATGGACCAGCTTATGACCATGCCGTCGAAGCAGTCGATGATCGGCGAGAGGTACACCTTACCCGCTGGGATCTGGAACTCGGTGATGTCCGTCAGCCACTTTTGGTTCGGCGCCTCGGCCTGGAAGTCACGATTGATCAGGTTCTCAGGCGCCGGACTAATCTCTCCCAGATAAGAACCGAAGCGGCGGCGCTTTGGCCTGGGGACGATCAAGCTTTCCTGTTTCATCAGCCGCTGCACAACCTTTTCCGAGATCATCACACGCTCTCGCGCCAACGACGCCTGCAGTCTTCTATAGCCGTAGCAGCGATGGTTGGTTTCGAAGATTTCGATGATGCTACGACGGATGGCGACATACTTGTCCGCCAAGCTCGCACGGGCGCGATGGTAGAAGTATGAGCTTCGTGGCAGCCTCAACTGGGCAAGCAGCTCTGGTAGTCGATAGAGATCCTTGAGGGCGTCAACCAGCCTCGTCTTCTCCCGGTTGCTCAGGAGTGGCAGATCGACGCCCAGGCCTTTTTTTAAGAGTTCATTGGCCTTCTTCAAGAGATCATGTTCGAGCTGCAATTGGCGGACATCGCGTTGGAGGGCTTCAAGCTGTCGCTCGAGTTCCTCGCGGTCTGGCGCCGGCGGAGACGTATTGCGGCGTTTCATAGATGAGGGAGCCTCATGACCGAGTAGCTGGTTCTTCCAGTTGTACAAGGTCGGTCTGCATACGCCCAGCCGGTCCGCTACATCTTGAGCACTTTCCTCTCCACTGCAAAGCCCGATGACACCGGCCTGTTTCAACGCCTCAGGATATGCCGGCCGCCAAGAGCGACCGACTATCGACGTTCTGGCTTCCGGAAATGCTTCCCGGATCCATGCGGTCAAGGTTCCGCGACCGGGATAACCCAAGTCCCTCATCGTCGAAGCGATACAGCGATCGTGACAAAGGTAATGCTCAACAGCCGCCTGCTTCTGAGCCTCAGAATACTTTGGAGTTTTAGCCGCACAACGTGCACGCAAGTCACGATGCTGCTCGTACTCTCGGCACCAAGCCTTCAATGCATTCTTGGTGGGATAACCTAGCTGACGAATGGTCGCCTTAACGCGCTTGCCAAGCTTTATATACAGTTCAACCGCTCGAATTCTGTCTGCGTAGGAATACATGAACGACCTCCTGGTGGTCCAAGTTTTCGTCCGCATCCCCGGTTTTTCCACCGAGAAGTGAGCCACCTCTGAGTATGGTTTTCTGATCAGGACTTGGTCAAGGGGTTGGCTTTTCTCCTTTCTTCTGGGCTGCGGCGGCCGAGCTGGCTTTGAAGCGGAAGCTGTCATTTCCAGTTTCCAGGATATGACAACGGTGGGTGAGACGGTCGAGGAGAGCGGTCGTCATCTTGGCGTCGCCGAAGACGGTTGCCCATTCGCTAAAGCTGAGGTTGGTGGTGATCACCACGCTGGTCCGCTCGTAGAGCTTGCTCAGCAGGTGGAACAGCAGTGCTCCGCCTGAGGCGCTGAACGGCAAGTATCCCAGCTCGTCCAGGATGAGCAGATCGAGGCGGACCAGCGTCTCGGCGATCTGGCCTGCCTTGCCCTTGGCCTTCTCCTGCTCGAGAGCATTGACCAGTTCGATGGTCGAGAAGAAGCGGACCTTTCGGCGATGATGCTCGATGGCTTGGATTCCAAGAGCGGTCGCGACATGCGTTTTTCCAGTGCCAGGGCCACCGATAAGGACAACGTTCTGCGCCCCATCCATAAACTCGCATCGGTGCAGTTGGCGCACGGTAGCCTCGTTGATCTCGCTGGCGGCGAAGTCGAAGCCGGAGATGTCTTTGTACGCAGGAAAGCGAGCGGCCTTCATATGATAGGCGATGGAGCGGACCTCGCGCTCGGCCATCTCAGCCTTCAGCAACTGGGACAAGATCGGCACGGCCGTATCAAAGGCTGGAGCCCCTTGCTCGATAAGGTCCGTGACGGCCTGGGCCATGCCATACATCTTCAGGCTACGCAGCATGATGACGACGGCAGCACTTGCGGGGTCATGACGCATGGCGACCTCCTGCGATCCGGGCGCGTAGGCCATCATAGCGTTCGACATTGGCCTTGGGTTCACGCAGCAAGGTCAGCGCCTGTGGCGTATCGATGTCGGGACCATCGATTGTCTTGCCGTCGATCAGCCGATGCAGCAGGTTCAGCACATGCGTCTTGGTCGCCACCCCCGCATCCAAGGCCAGTTCCACCGCCTTGAGGACGACCTGTTCGTCGTGATGAAGCACCAGAGCGAGGATATCGGCCATCTCACGATCACCGCCGGGGCGGCGAAGCATCTGATCTTGCAACTGTCTGAAGGCCAGCGGCAATTCCAGGAAGGGTGCGCCATTGCGCAGGGCTCCTGGCTTGCGCTGGATGACGGCAAGGTAATGCCGCCAGTCGTAAATCGTCCTCGGCGGTTTATCGTGGCTGCGTTCTATGATCCGCGGATGTTCGCAGAGAATATTGCCCTCGGCCGCAATGACCAGTCGCTCGGGATAAATCCGCAGGCTGACGGGCCGGTTCGCAAATGATGCTGGCACGCTGTAACGATTACGCTCGAAGGTGATCAAGCATGTCGGCGAGACGCGTTTGCTCTGCTCGACGAAACCGTCAAATGCAGTCGGCAACGCCATCAATGCTGCCCGCTCATCAGCCCAAACATCCGCGATCGTGCCGGACAAGGTGCCATGCGCCGTCTCTCGCCACAGGTCCTGGCAATGCTGTTCCAGCCAGAGGTTCAACGTGGCCAAATCCGGGAAGTCCGGCATCTGTTGCCATAGCCGTGGTCGGGCATCCTGGACGTTCTTCTCGACCTGACCCTTTTCCCACCCCGCGGCGGGATTACAGAACTCGGGCGCAAACACGTAGTGGTTGGTCATCGCGAGGAAACGGATGTTGACCTGCCGCTCCTTGCCGCGACCGACGCGGTCGACCGCCGTCTTCATGTTGTCGTAAATGCCGCGACCAGGTACGCCGCCGAACACCCGGAACCCGTGCCAGTGGGCATCGAACAGCATCTCGTGCGTCTGCAGCAGGTAGGCTCTGACCAGAAACGCCCGACTGTGCGATAGCTTGATGTGTGCGACCTGAAGCTTGGTGCGCTCGCCGCCGATCACGGCATAATCTTCACTCCAATCGAATTGGAAAGCTTCGCCTGCACGGAAAGACAGCGGAACGAATATGCCGCGGCCAGTCGTCTGCTGCTCAACCCGCCACTCACGGGCAAAGGCGGCGACCCGACCATAGGAGCCGGTAAACCCGAGAGCCACCAGATCGGCATGAAGCTGCTTCAGCGTTCGGCGCTGCTTGCGCGACCTCCCGGCCTCAGTCTTCAGCCAGGCCGCCAGTTTGTCGGCAAAAGGATCAAGCTTGCTCGGCCGCTCCGGTACCGTGAACGTCGGCTCGATCGTACCAGCGTTCAAATACTTCGCGATCGTGTTACGCGACAAACCGGTATGCCGACTGATCTCGCGGATCGACTGCTTCTCGCGCAGCTTCATCCGACGGATGATGTTTAAAAGTCCCATGTGGATCACTCCGTTGCCCCCGTCGCTCACCGCGTTGGGGGAAGGTTCACATGGCTCAATTCTCAATGGAAATTATGCGCCTAACCGGCTCAGTTCTGCGTGGAAACCAACATACGGAGCGACCGCGCGTCAATAACAGTGATCGCCGCCGCTTGTTCCCCGTGCGTCGCATTATTCCGTCTCCGGATGCTCGTCGGCGGTCACCGCACGCGAGCTCACGCAGTGCCGGTCTCGTCTTGCATCTCCATCAGTTCTGCGAGGTCGACGAGTAGCCTCTGAACGTCAGGCCCGATGCGAGAGTTATTGGCCTCGATGGTCAACCGGATATTGGCGGCATAGTGGGTCGGATCGAGCACGCCAGCCTCCTGAAGGGTTTTGACCAGAACGACCAACGCGTTTGTGTGGGAGGCATGGATGGCGGCTATGGCCTGTACAATCTCGTCGGATTTCTTGTTCATTCAGCACCCTCCAAGATCTGCATTGCCAGATTCGCTCCATCACCGGAATTTCGCCGGCCTGAAGTGGGATCACCACCGGGAAGGTGAGGCTAGCGGATAAACACGCCTGCCTCATCAGCCGCATCGATAAAGGCCTGCCGCGCCGTGGTCAGCCTAATTTACGACAACTGGGCTTCGATGGAGAGGATGATTTTTTCTGCCTTCAGCGAGGAAAAGCTGAGCTTCTTCGATTGGAAACGGGTCGCCGCTAGTCGGACTGCTTCACGCAGCGAATTTCCTATGAACGAGTTGATATTCTCCCCATTGGCGACCGTTTGCGGGACAGCGATTTGGATGACCAACCCCTTTTCCTTCTTGGAAAAGTGGCCCAGTTTGTAGCCCTCGAAGTCTGGGTTCAATAGCGAGCCCGGAACAATGAAGATCGGGTTGATCCAAGTCTCTGAGCCATCGTTGTAATTTTTGTCTCGAACTCTCATAGCAACCCCCATTGCCATGACCAGCGCCTCCCTAATAGCCGATCCCTTATGTTCAGGCCCACCCGTTTCTACCCCAATCGCAATCACGTTAGTTTCCTCTATGCTCCTTCAAAAGGCCCTGTTCCCAGTCGTCTTGCTGCTTCATCCACGGTTGGCCAACGGCGGCGCGTGTTGCCGACCAGCCCGGAGGAAGGCTCGCAACTTCATCGAGGTCAGGATGAAGCGCGATTACTTCGGACATGGCTACCACAAATGCTGAAGTAATGTCGGCTGGCTTATCGTCCATGAACGCCCAGGAGTCATCGTCTTCGTAGTGCGTCGCGATGAGGACCGGATGACCATCGATCACCGACGGGCACGTGATGCAGGCCACGTTCGGTGCCTGATTGAACTTCCAACTCATAACTCTATCTTATCCGGTTAAAGCTTTGATTTAGCGTCGGAATGAGCAGATATGACCAAACGATTTCGAGTGGCGCGTGATCGAACCTTTCTCCCCATGACGGGCTGTATAAGGAATGCGGCAAGCTTTGGAACAACTGCTTAGCAGGCATGTTGAGTGGAAGGGGTGCCAAGTGATTGGGCGATTTCCTTTTCCGGTATCTCCAGATCGACGCGCTTCCTCTGGACTTGTTCTGCTGTTGCCGGACAGTTCGCTCGCTTCGCAATGCGCTTAAGGACCCATTTCTGCACGCGGTTTCTCATTTCAATATGCGATTTTTTCTCGCGTAATTAGCGCGTGCAAGGATGAACTCTCGACTCCACACATCAATGGCATGATAACCGCGATCCAGCATTTCCTGAAGGGAAGTGTCCGATCCTATCTTTTCGACCCGAACCCACTGATTGCGAGGATAATCCGGCCCGAAGGCGGCAATCAGTTGCGTCAAGCTGACCGCATAGGCGCGTAGTTCCATTTCCTGCAACGCGTCACGAACACAGGGAGCCAAAGCGCCGGATGCGTTTTCGAAGAACTGTGGGAGGCCGCCATTGGCGACTTCCCCGTCGAAAATAGCCGTAGCGTAGAGGTAGACATAAGCCTGCCCGAAACGCGCGACCGTCGCCGGAATGAGCACGTTTTCGACCGAAATGCCGCGCTCGGCCTGCTCAATCCCTTGCTTGAGAAGCCAGTCATCAAGAGCGCCAAGATCATCATACGGCACTGTCATCTCACTCCAAGTTAGCCGAGCCGTCAACGCGAGTTGTTGATATTATGAAATCGCGAAAGCATCAAATGGTCGAGTCAACCGGCGCGGTCGTTTCGACATAGGAAAGCCTCGCACATCAAGGGAAAATTCTCTGGCTCGTTCCGGCCTCGTCGACAAAAGGTGCGAGCGCTTGATAGGCCAAAAATGAGGCCGACTAAGCTGATAGTCGGAACCGGGAGGGCTTACTGAATTGACCGAGGATTTGGTATATGAGGAAATTCCGAGGATGAGTGCGCGGGAAATAGAAACCGCACTCGGAGGGGATGATGTTGATACGACGTGTGATGCGGTTTTGAGTGCAGCGTTATATTTTGACGATTGGAGAGGATCGCAGAGAATATGTTTGAAAGCTCTCGCGCACAAAAGCGATGTATTGAAAAGATGCGCAATTATCGGCTTAGGACATATTGTGAGAATTCATGGGAACATTGATATCGATGTCGTGAGCACGGAGCTTCATAAGTTCTCTCGGAATGAGTTTCTTTCGGGATATATTGAAAATCTGCAAAGCGACATAAACATCTTCTATCGCAGGCCTCGCGGCGATGGCGCTCGGGGTAACCTTTAGCGAGGCGCTGAAGCGGACAGGGATGGTGCTGATCGGGGAGGGGGTGACCGTCGTCGGCGGCAGCCAAAGGGTGGCATAGAGCGAGCGCTTAGCCCTCTATAAAATCTTCTCTTGCCAATTGCCATTCGTCCCAGCACTTCTCAGGGTCGACGTCGAGATACCCACGTTTCGCATCCATCTTGCGGGCAACATCTGGAGGAACCGCGACTGCTTTGCAGGTGTCGCGAATTTCGATGACCTCTTCCTCTGTAAGCAGGCTTCCTTTAGCTCGCTCACGGTTGAGTAGGATGGCAATAAGGCTCGGCACTGGATAGATAATAAGGTCTTCGTTCTCGCTCATTGGAAACTCTTCAAGGCAACTGGACCCGTCAATATCACATAGGCGATATTAGTGCCATGCGCGCTATCGGGGCGTAGGCCCACGAAAAAGCCTACGCGGACTTCAAGAGCCGAGCATCGCTGCAAGCAGGTTTACTCCATTTCCGCCGCTTCACGGACGAGTCTATTGGCGAAAGAAATTCCACCGTAGGTGAGTTCACCGAACTCAAATCCAAATCCATTTGAGCAACGAATAAGCCCCGCCATCAGAAGAAAACCTGCCTTCCACTCATCGACCGACGATCTGAACGTCAATGTCATTACATAATCGCCATATTTAAAGCTCGGCACGTCCGGGCCTAGTTTTCTGAGTTCAGTATTCAAATCGAGAGGCGCGAGGTCATTTATTCCCGTAGGAGTGACAGTCTGGTCGTTCTCAACTTTCAATCCGTAAGCAAAAGATTCGGTGGCGGTAAACCGTATGATCGACGCTTCGAGCTGGATCAGCTTTCCTTTGTATTCGGCGACTAGGCTGCCGTCCGTGTCGCGAAGCGGAGCGTTGGTGCTGATTAGCGTTGTTTGAAGGCGGACTGGGTAGTCCAGGCCAGCCAGACATTCATTCACAGCTGCCGCAGCCGGCCAATCGGCTTCGTGTATTGCAACGTAATAACTCGCGCCCATTTAACTGCAGCTCCCTCTACGAGAGGTTGACCTAGCACATAATGCCGAGTTGTGAAGGGCAAACATTAGTCGCGGAAATCAGCGCCAATGGCCGCTTGTGGTGCCAAGTCGCCTTCCATGAAATAGACACCCTACTCTATCTCCCGGAAGCTCCCCGCCTGAAACAGCGTCCCAGTCTCTACGGTCGGATAAACACACCCGCCTCTTTCGCGGCCCTGATAAAGGCCTGCCGCTCCTCGGCGGGCTGTGCCTTCTCTTCACGCTCCCAAACAAAAGCCCCGCCGGAGCGGGGCAAGGCATGCGGATCCAGTGACACGCGCGACTCCCGGCGGGCTACGGCGATTTTATCACGGGACGCGCGGGGGTAAAGGATGGCAAGAACAGGCAGTACGATGCCCTCAACCATTTAGGTTTATCAGGGGCTTTATCAGACGAAGTCTGTTCCCCTCCAACAACTTAATCTCATGTGCGGCTTCCATGCGATAGAGCCGATTTATGATTTGATCTTGAGTAAACCCCTGTTCCATCAGGGCACTTCCTACGACAAGAAGGCTGACCGGATTGTCCGGTGCTGCCTGTAGTGAAGATAGTACGTCGGCCATGGCGGCTTTAAGTTCGTCGTCTGCGCGCATATCCTCTCTTCCATGAGACATCGCTGAAGAACAATCGCGCAGATAATGCGCGTGGTTTTGCAAAGTTCCCGCCCCACGTCATCATCTCGAATGTGACCGTCTTCTCCCAAACTCCCTGATCCATGGATGCCTCACTGCTCGCCGGTTGCGGCGACAGCGTCGATGTTGATTTCTGTCGGGGCGGTATTCCCATCGCCGAAGAGAGGCATAATCAAAATAGAGCCGAGGATCACTATGAACATCGACAACAGGCATAGGCCAATAATGTTGATGCGGTGGGGCATTTTCTACCTGAAAACAAAGGCCCCGCACTGAGGCGGGGCAGGAGGCTGAACTAATAGTGGCGCTGGCAGAACGAGCGAGGCTGCGAATGGTTCCCTTCCGCCCCATGAAGAGATTGAGAGCGAGCCACGCCGCCGCGGCATTGCGACATCTCGATTGCGGGCGTTGCCGTCTGTTCTCAGCGCTTTGATACCGGTATCGTTTTCTCGTATCTCTACCAGATTGCAATTCAAAGGTGATTTGAATGAAAAAGAACATCCTGATCGTCGGAGGCAGTTCCGGAGTCGGGCTTGAACTCGCTCGGCATTATGTCAACGAAGGTCATCGGGTGTGCTTTACAGGGCGCAAAGATCCTGGCTTGGCGAATGCGCAGTTCTTCAAACTGTCTATTACGGCTTCTGTGGATGATCTTTCCAAGGGGATCAGCAACCTCACCGCCAGCTTTCAAGACGTGCATACGCTCGTCTACGCCGCTGGATTTCTGCAGCGCGGATCTATCGAAACACTGGATGATGAGGCGCTTACGACAATGACCAATGTGGGGCTGTTGGCTCCGATGATGCTGGCGGCGCGTCTGAAGCCTATTGCCCCGACGCCATTGAAGCTGCTGCTGATCACATCAAGCTCTCAATATACGCCAAGGCCGCAAGAGCCTGCCTATTCGGCAACGAAGGCCGGCATGGCCATGCTCGGCGCTTCGCTTGTACGTGATCCAGGGTTTGGGAAGGTGCTCGTCGCCGCTCCCTCTGGTATCCGTACGCCGTTCTGGGAGAAAACAGAGGAGGATACCAGCACTATGCTGGACCCGGTCTGGACAGCCGAACAAATCGTGGCCCTTTCCGGAGGATCCTTCAAATACAGGTATGCAAAGCTTCTGAGGCATCCAGCGCGGGTCGAAGTTGTCGAAACACTCGACAACGATTTCGCCTTCATCGATTGAAACCACGATGTCCACCATCGACGCGAAGCTACCGCCACGTCGTGGCTGCGTTCTACTTCATCTCCAGCAATTCGCCTGCCTGAAATAGTGTCGTCGGCGGGCGGACAATTCCTTAGCTGTCGATCGGAGCCAACGCCGCCATTTCCTGGCGACGCGTGGCGGGGAGCCTAGGGCTAAGGCACCAATCAGATCACAAAGAAGTCAGCGGCTGTTAGCGTTGGCGTTCCCGACAACGTTGCGAATTTCACCGCTGCGTATGTGCTTCCAGAACCATCACGGTCGAAGAATAAGCCTCCGGTGTCGGAGTTGTAGAGGATGCGGTCACTGGCGTCCTTCGGCCCCAGCGTGATATCCTTGAACATGCTCGACGCCAATTGTCCGACCGCAAGGCCGAGGAAGACTGCATTGTCGATCTGCATCACGTCATCGACGTGACTGAAGTCCGTGATCTTGTCGACGTTCGTGCCGGCGTTCAGAGCAGTATTGAAAACGAACGTGTCTTTGCCTGCTCCGCCTGTCACGGTATCGTTGCCATTGCCGCCGATCAGGATGTTGCTGCCACTATTCCCGATCATGGTGTTGTTGAGAGAGTTTCCGCCGGCGTTGATGTTCGCCACGCCAGTCAGGGTTACATTGTCGACATTGGCGGTCATGGTCCAGCTGACTGAAGACTTAACCAGGTCCGTACCACCTCCTGCAGCCTCGATCACACGATCCAGTGCATCGTCGAGGAAATAGGTGTCCGACCCGCTGCCACCATAAAGCCGGTCGATGCCCGCGCCTCCGGCCAGAGAATCGTCGCCTTCGCCGCCAAGAAGAATATCATCACCGCCACCTCCAGTGAGACGGTCGTTGCCCGAGTCGCCGTCGAGCACGTTTGCGCCGTTATTGCCCCAGATGTCGTTGGCAAGTGCGTTACCGAAGCCGTTGACATAACCCGAGCCTGTGAGAATGAGCTTCTCGACATTCGGGCCCAACTCGTAAGTGACAGATGCCTTGACTAGATCAATGCCCTCGTTTGTCTTTTCGGAGATTTGGTCTGCGGAGGTGTCGACCACATAAGTGTCATTGCCCTTACCGCCGATCATCATGTCCGCACCAGCTTTCCCGTCCAGGACGTTGTTCGCGCTGTTGCCGGTGAGGACGTTGGCGCCGGAATTTCCGGTCCCGTTGATCGCCAACGAACCGGTGAGCGTCAGCCGCTCAACATTGGCACCGAGGGTGTAGCTGAATGAGGATTTCACCAGGTCAGTGCCTTCGCCTTTGACCTCAATCACCTGGTCACCCACATCATCGACGATGTAGGTGTCGTTCCCCGCGCCGCCGTAGAGAGTGTCCTTGCCTGCGCCGCCATCCAACGTATCGTTTCCGGCAGCGCCTTCTATGAAGTCGCCTCCGCCGCCTCCGGAAAGCACGTCGCCATCTGCAGATCCGAATACGACATCAACGGCTTGGGTCCCGGTGAACAGTGCTTTTAATGAGAAAAGGGTCGTATTGAAGGTGAAATTCACTTCTGTGCCATCACCCCAGTCCGTCACGCTGTATTCACTCTGATACGTCACGCCAGACGTCAGGGCTGCTGTGAAATCCACGTACAAAGGGCGGTCGCCACCGTATGACTGGTAAGCCGAACCGTAGGTGTCACCAATACCGGCGAATGCCTCACCTTCAAAAACAATAAAACCGGCTTCCTCGTCTTCCCATCCCCAAAGATCATAGTGTAACGAAACAGCAACTGTTGTCCCGCTTCGCGTGAGTGCGAACTCTGGTGATTTGCCAGTAACCTGATCGAAAAGCTTCATCCTAGGATCCTATCGGGTGTTGCTGCCGCGTGGAGCGATATGATTTACAACTACACGAAGAACGAGCGTTCGGGGATGGATTTTTTTGGTTGGGGGCCGGCGCCGTACGAAGGACAGCATCTAATCCGACCGTCCGTCTTTGTGAATGCTGTGAGCACCACAAGCTAGCTCGTTGCTATCGTCGTTGACCCTCTGAACGGCTTACCCAACGACGCAATTTATGCCTCCCTTCTACACAAAAAAGGGCCCCGCTGGGGACGTCGGGGCTAAAGGCTTGATCAGCGCAGCTAGATAATCGCAGCCGGGTCAGGTTTGTTCCGTGCAGTCGTCGCGGTCTCCCTCAGGACCAAAAAGTCCAGATTCGACATCCGGCCAAAAGCGCGTACAGTGATGGGATGGACGGCATGTGTTACGGGCGCCGTCATTGAGAGCTGTTCCGCTTCCGCCCCAATAAGAGAGGGGTCGGCTATGAATAGTCACTCCACCAAATGCGCCTATCAACCCGATGAACTCGGTTCATTGCAGGCAATTTTCAACGAAGTAACCGGTCAGGATTGGTTCCCACGCTCTCCCGAGATCCGCGAAAGCTTTGCGAGATACCTTTTCAGTTCGTTTCCGGATGGCGATTTTGATCCGACCGTGCACCGCTCCGTCGTGGAGGAAACTGCGCGCAGTATTTGCCAGGGGAACAAGGAGGAAACCTCGATGAGGATCGCCCCAGAGCATCCGCGCGAAGATGCGTTCGACTGAGGTCGGCGTTCAGTTACTGACTGAGATAAATCTCCAGCGCCAGCCAAGCCGCCGCACCATTCAAGACCGCCGCCGTCGAGCGGCAGCCCGGAACTGCGGCTCGAAGGCCTTCGCAACATCTCCCGTATCGTTGGAACTTGGTTGGATAAGCGAAATTTAGTGCAATCAATTAGAGCTTAGTGGGCTGTAGCGACCCTTACCACTGTGGCGCACTTTTGCGGAGCGCCATTTGAGTCTGCTCCCAGTATACAGAAATCCCAGACCTCGTTATCGTTGACTCCTTAGAGTGTAAGGTCTTCCGTCCGGAATGTGCACTCGGGTTGATGATGTCAATAAAGGCCACCCGTACTAAATAAATCACTACGGCTCTCGACTCTTGCGATTTTCAGGCGCAGATTCAAAGTACAGAAAAACGGGGAAATATCTGTTGCCAACTAAATCCTCGGACTCCCAATACCGCGAAGCCATATCGATAACGAAATGGCTATTCGTTCTCCTATTTTTCGCAATTGTGCCACTTGCCTTTTTAAAATTTGCAGAATTTTCACTAATAAATGTCATGAGCAGCGAGGATAGAGCGACAGCGTCGGAATTTAGTAAAGACCTTCCATTGATAACTCTCGCTTTCTGGAGTGGAACAATGGGAACTATTGTCGCGTATGTCTATCAACGTCTTAACAACACTATCCCTCAACAAAGGCTTATATACCCGATAGCTCGATTTCTCTTCGGTGGGATAGTCAGAGCTGCATCGTATTTCGTCATTCGATCTGGATTCATAATAAAGCTACTTTATCCAAAGCTGGAAGCAGCGGCCCTCGAGGCAAGTCAATTAATTGACTATCGCCCGGTCGTGGCTGTCGCCGTGATCTCTGGTCTCTTAGCCCCCACGATCGTGCGGGCGTTCCAAAAAAAGGCAGATGACACCGCATAGTCAAAGTGTGACCGTCATCGAGGGCCGACCAGTCTTACTTCTCCTTAGGGCACCTAGCGTACTTGCGTTGCCAAGCCCTTTCCCCACCCACGCTAGTTCCGCTCGGCGCTGGGTCGCCACCCTCGCGTAAAGCCGGAGCTAATTGCGCGATCGGCCAGTTGAAGCTGCCATCGCAGATAAGCGCAGTCAGCCAGGAGCGTCGCGACTGCCGCTCGGGCGTTTCCGCCGTGCCAAGCCAGGGATTCGTCGACTTCGTTGCGAGGCTCGTGAGATTCTGCGCGCACGTTTCCGTTCTCCAGTGTTGCTGCCACAGCAGGCATTCGTTCCGGTTTCGAGATGTTGCTAGTATGTTCTCGCTAGGAAGGGAGTCAAGGAGGTCGGGAAGATATTCCTATGGATTGGTCTCTATGGCCGCTGCCGCGTGTAGGTGCCAAGCCTCATCTTAAAGTTAAAACGTGCGTTCGGCGCGAACCACAGAATCAGAGCCATGACGTGGCCAACAAAAACAATCAGGATGAGAAGAGCTCGAAAAACATCGAAACCCGAACGCTCACAAACAATCGCAAGTCCATAAACGATCAAGAGCGCGTGCATTATAGGGAGGGCGCCAAACAAAACTTTGGAGCAAACAGCGAACGCCCAAATTACGGCCTTGTAACCAGTCATCGGCGTGAAGAGCTCGATGCCAGCAAGAGCAATTTTATCTTGGAAAAGTCGAACACTCATCTCATTAAAGTGCTCAGCATCAGTCATAATTCCTCCGGCAATATCTGCGGCGCGCGCCCGCCGTTGCATTACCGTCCACAAGAGTTGGGAGTAGCAGAGCCATGTGGTAAATCCGACCGCCGCGATCACTAAGGCAAACGTGCAAACCACGATCAAAACCTCCAATACAGCAGGTAGCTCGCGAGTGCTGATGTCGGTGCCGGGGATAGTGAAATTTTTACCGGAGACCGCGACCGCCAGAAGCACATCGGCTATGAACAATGCCCTCACATTGCTGTCGCGGTTGTCTTTAGCTTCGGCTAGCCGCTGTACGAGCTGCACTGCCAATTTCTTGTCGACGTCTGGGTCGGCGAGTTTTTCGAGGTCTTCGTCATATGTGGCGGTAAGGCGAAATAACGGTGAGGTTTTGAACACTGCAAACTTCTGACTTCCAGCGTTTTCGGATTCTTCCACAGGGAGACCTCGTGACACACACATTCAACAAAGAGTTGGAAAAACTACTTTCCCTTTTGCCTTGCAGGCAAACGTGTCGCAGAATGCCGGTACCCGAGAGATGAGGACGTTTGCAGCGTCCTCATCTTCGGCGGGTGTCGCCAGTAGTCGGGGGAGCGGGTAATTCCGCGGTGTCAACGCACCCGCTTCCCTCGAGCTACAGTTGCATTATGGCGCACCCGGCATCCGGCCGCCGCCCCAGTATCCTGTAATCCACAGATCAATTGCAGAAATTCGTTCCTTTTTTGTTCTAGTCGCGTGCGGGGATTCTGCTCTCACCCCTCTCGCCGCGGATGGACATACGGCAGGAAGTTCTCATCGAAGTCTTCATGCGCGAAGTAATCGAGCGCACGCTGTCCCTGCGGTGAATACAGGTCCTCCGACTTACCGTCAGGGCCGCCCAGGAGTTGGCCGATGACATGGTAGGCTTGCTGGATTTTCGCTTCGAGCGCTTCGATGCGTTCTGCGTCGGTCATGTCTTTCTCCTATGTCGTGCTCAAATACGCCCCATCCCACTTCGCCATCGCCTGGCGCGCCAACTCTCGCTGCCCGCCGAGGTAGTGCGTATGCAAAATAGCATCGATATCCTTCGGAGAATGGCCTGTTACCGCGCCAATCTCGGCGATCGAACAGCCAGCCAGGGCCATGCGGGTTACGGCCGTCCCTCTGAGATCGTGGAAGGTCAGTTCGTTGATGCCGGCAGCAAGGCGTGTCTTCCGCCAACTGGTAGAAAATCCGTCGGTCGTCCACGGCTTCCCGCGAGTGTTACAGAGGATCGTTTGTGATCGCCGCGTAACCGCGCCTAGCGCGCGTTGCACCTGGTTGGATGCCGGTATCACCACCCGCCGACCAGTCTTGCTCTGTCGAAGCCGAAAGGTTGCACCGTCATAGGATTTCCATGGAAGCGCGAGAAGGTCACCCTGACGTTGCCCGGTCCAGAAAGCCAGCAGTAGCGCTAACTGAAGTTCCTGACAGGCGACAGCATTAAAGGCGGCAATGTCTGCATTGGTCCACGTCTTCTCGCGACGATCGACGCTGTAGAGGCGTCCACCGCGCTCGGCTATGTTGACTGAAAGCAGTCCGCGGTCCTTGCCAAAGGACAGAACGCGGGCGAGGGTGGTCCAGGCATAATCAGCAGCACGTGGGTTGTCCGCTCTGCGGTCACGCCAGGCTTTGAAGTCGCCGCGGGTGGCCTTGGCTTCCAGATCACTGAAAGTGAGACTGCCGAAATCCTCCTTCAGCATGTCCAGATAGCGGTTGTACCCTCGCTTGGTTGATGCGGATGTCGTCTTGAAGTCAGAGGATCCACGGAACGCCGTAATTAGGCCCTGGAGCGTCTCGGGGTTCGGATTTCGTCGTCGGTCGTGCGCAGCGTCGAAAGCTCGCTGCAGGCCTGCGTCGTCCGGCTGGAGCGGCTTGCCGTTATCCGTCTTTAGAAGCGGGCCACCACGCCAAGCGTAGCAATAATAGATGGTCCTGCCGTCCGCGAGAGCCTTCTTGACCCTTAAGAGGCCTTTGAGGGGATGTCGTCGGCGCTCAATCATCAACACCTCCCCCATTTGACGTGTCGTCGGGACCACGAGAGCGGATCTCCCCACCAAGGCATGCGGCGCCATTCCTGGGGAACGGGCAGAGTATTGATCGCCTCGATCAGATGAGCCTGGGGCACGGCGGTATAGTGGCGTGACATGTCCGTGACAGCATGGCCGAGGATCTGATCTTTGATGTGTGGATGGACGCCGTTGATAACGAGCTGCGTGCTCACGGAATGGCGTGCGGTGTAGGGAGATACGTCGTTGATATCGACGCCCTTGGCCGCCAGCCGCTTTCTTGCTCCAACAATTCCATTGCTGAGCTGACCACCTGATTCCGCCATGATGGTATACTCCTCCCCTCTGAACGTGCGAAACAAGTGCGGGTTCGCGTCCTTGCGCTGGAGAAGGGCGTGGAACAGCGGCGCAATAAACTCATGCATCGGGACGCCGCGAGGCTCACCGGTCTTGCTGCTGAGAACGAGGAGCCAACGGGCTTTCAAGTCAATGTCGCCTCGCTCGAGTGTAAACAATTCGATCGGCCGCATGCCGGTGTAGAACAGGGCGGTCATCACCATGGCAGGGGCAGGGGACATCTCAGCGATAAAACGTGCGGCGCGCTCGTAGTCGGTCGGCTGACTGCCACTGCGTTTAACCAGTCGGCGTCTTGTCGTCCCCTTCGCCTTTTTGGGCCGCCGCCATTGCCGCACGTCTGCCCAGTCATTGCCGACGGCGTGATTCCAGACCGCTATGAATGGCGTATAGCATTGCCGGTTGCGGGTTTCGGGCGCCGCCTCGGGAAATAGTTTCATGGCTGCTGCGTCTAGGTCGTTTTGCCGAATGCTGCGAAGCGATGTGGGGCCGAAACGCTGGCGGAGCGGCTTCAAAAACCTTGGCGATCCGCCGCTCTGGAGGTATGAGGCCGCCGCGCTGTCGAACGTGACGCTTAGCTTCTTACCGAAGATGCTCTCGTCGAGAACTTCTTTCGCCCTGATAGTGAGGATGATCTCGGCGGCGGCTCGCTCGGCGGTTCCGGTGGTCTCGTTGACCGAGATGCCGCGTACAGTTCCGCGGATCCACCAGTTTGGAGAGTCTTTTCGGGAATAGAGCTTTAGCAAAGGCGCCCACCAAGCGCTTGAGGAGATGTTTTGCCGCCGGCACCAATGCCGACCGCGCTGTTGTGCTCCTCTGACGTGGTGACCGACCAGGGCCGGGTGCGGTTGGTGGCCGCGAGAAAATGTTAGGTCGGCCGAACGACGCCGTCAACCGGCGCCGCGCTCAACCAAGTTGGCGGGCGTGACAACACATGTGTGCTCTCTCTCGGTTGTGCACCCAGCGATTAGCGAGATAACTGCTAGCGCCAGAACGCAGCGCATCCCTATGCCTGCCGATCCCGCAGCCGTACGCCGGGGCCGTTGCCGTTTTGGTCGATGAAAAGAATGCCGGCAGACTCGAGTGCGGTTCGGACTGCCGCGACATTGTTGGCCAATCCGCTTGCGATTCCTTCACTCGCCTCCATCCGTTTCAGAGTTGGAACTGAAATGTTGGAGCTACCAGCTAACTCGGCTTGGCTAAGTCCGATTAGAGCACGTGCAGCGGCAATTTGTCGTCCAGATATCATTAAAATTGATCCATAGGTGCAATTTTGATCTAAAGGTATTGACGATCGTTTCGTATTGATCTAAAAGTATCACATCAACCCAATCAGATCAACGAGGAGACCCGCCATGCACACCGCCGCCCATACTGTCGACAGAAGGCTCGCGCCACGCAGGCTTGTACCGAGAAGATCGTCAGCGCATCCGCACGCGAATGACCCACATAAGATCGCGACTTTTCTGGAAGAGGTCTTCCACGCGTCGGACGAGCCTATCTACCAGGTCGGCGATCTCATTACCTTCCGGAAGGCGGATCGTACCGTCGGTTCGATAATGATCCTGGAAATCAACGGCCGCGACGTGACCGCAATGTTTTACGACGGACTACCGCACCGCTTCGACTGCTCGTTCGAGGACATTGCCTCTCTACGCATCGTCCGGATTGAAGATTCCAACACCGAGACCGTAGCAATGTATCGCGAGCTCGTCGGAGTTCCCAAAGAGGTCACCTACACCAACTAGTTTTCCGCCAGCCGTTCCCGCATTGTCGGCTGGCTCTTGCCGGTGGCGCCCTCGTGGCTGCCTCGGCCTTTCTACCACAGGCCCGCGCTGTACCACCCGCTCCAACACTGCGGAGCGCGGGCCGCTTCCTTGCCTTAGATAGCCTTCACGCCAGCGGCAGCAAGCAACCTGGCTAGCTTCGTCGGATCGACCAGCACGCCGCTCTCAAGCTTCGCGATTTCCGCGACAGTTAGTCCGGAGATCAGCGACAACTGCTGCAGATCGTAGCCCTTCGACTTGCGCAGGTCCGCGATTGGGTTCGCCACGTTGATCGTCATTTTTCTCTCCTGTTATTGCGTCGCAATATAGGTCGTTTGCGGCGCACAACAAGAGTTGCATGCTTCAGCCCTAATTAAAGAAAGGCCCGTCACTCAATGGCCTCTCGTCAGCGCTGCTTTTCACCTGCGCTTTTGCCATCAGAGCTTCTCGAGCGCTCCTCAAAGCGATCCGCGCCTTTGGCGAGGTCCGAACCCTTCTCCGCTTCAACTTTGCGCTCATCGGCCCGTGCGGCCTTGTGTAGGCCCCTGGCGCCTTCCTTGCCTTCTTCGGTTGGTGCGTTTTCGATAGCCATTGGATCCTCCCTTAGCGATGCGCTGGAAACGATCCTGGGCTCACGTTGTTCCGATCTTGAAAACGCGCTGAGGAAAACCATATCGATGCCGCCAGAATTGTAATTGAAAGGAGCACCACGATGCTGGCTGACGTTTACTTCTCTGTACCCCTTCACGTTCGTTTCCCCAGCGGGGTGACGCGCTCGTTTGAGAGCCTGAACGACACCGTCGATTTCCTTGAGAATGAATGGCCTTTGCGGCACGGCGCGCGATACAAGCGCGCGTGCGAGAAGTGTCGCGCTGCACTCTATCGAATGGCACCGGTAGCCGTCGCGCGGGAGGCGTTTGTCTCCGCTTGCCTTGAGGCAGGATTACCTGTCGAAGCATTTACACCGAGTTGGCAAAGAGAACCATCGTCACCGCCCCGCATGAGCGGTGGCCTGCCTAATTAGGATCTGTTAATATAATTTCGGCGCGCGCTTCTTGGTCCGTGCCCTCGTGCCGCGCGCGCGCCAGGCCGTCCGCCTCTCCGGAGCGGGCGGCTTCGACTGTCGGAACCTAAATCATAGTGAACCGTTCATAGCGCTGCGGACTTGATGGAGGTGAAAAATGTCGAAGTCGCTCGTAGCGCTTGTTAGCACGCTCGCATTGTCGGTCGTGCCGGCGACGGCCCAGGACGCGAAGCCCCGCGCGGAAGATGGAAAAAAGCCATCAGAGATACTGGCATCCGTCGAGGCCCGCCGGGACTTCGCTCGTCTTCAAGAGATGTCATGGAACGACCGCGGCTACTACGAGATCGAGTACCGGACGAAGGACAAAGCTCGAGTCGAGATCAACATTGACGCCAAAAGCGGGAATCCGGTCGAGCAGGAGTAGGTAGGGGCGGGGTGCACCGCCATACGGTCTGCACCGAGGGCGGACCAAAGCGGAATGGGCTCAGGCAATTTGCAGAGTTCGCAAAGACTGCGACCCAATGGCAGGGATAAAGTTGGATACGGGTTCGAATCCTCAACTAGGTAGAGCGGATTTCAAAAGTGGGGAGGATTTGTGGGGAAGAAAGCGCCCGTTATCGGATATATCAACGATAACAGGCGCTTAACTTCTAAAATGGCTCCCCGGGCCGGATTCGAACCGGCGACCTGTCGATTAACAGTCGAATGCTCTACCGCTGAGCTACCAGGGATCATCCGCTCGCTGCGGAGTGAGCGCGTAATACAAATGCCTGATCGATTTGCCAAGCGATTTTTGACAAAAAAATGCACAAAGCTTGATTGGTTGTGGAGAAGTCTCCACTTGGACGGTAGGCAAGCCTTGGAAAGTCAGGCTTTTCAGCAGAATGAGCGATGAATGACGACGCGAAAAAACAATATGCATTTCGGCATCGATCCCCGTACGCGGGAGATCGTGATCGGCACTTTCCGTTTGAAACTGCCGGAATCGCGCTGGTTGCGCACCACGATCGGCGTGCTGCTCGTCTGTGGCGGCATTCTCGGCTTCCTTCCGATCTTGGGATTCTGGATGGTTCCGCTCGGTCTTCTCGTTCTTTCACACGATTCTCATATGGTTCGTCGCCTGCGGCGCCGCTTCTCCGTCTGGTGGGCCACACGCAAGGCGCGTCGCGATGCGCGCTGACCGCCGCCATTCTTGCACCGGCATCCCTGACCTGATCTAACCGCCCAGCACCATTTTTGGGCGAGGGGAATCGATGGGACTTTTGGCGAAGGGTATCGTGGTGGGGTTCGGTGCCACGGTGCTGATGGATGTCTGGGCGATCATTCTCTGGAAGGCATTTGGCCAGGCCCGGCCGAACTGGGCGCCGGTCGGCCGCTGGTTCTGGCATTTGAAGAATGGCGTCATTTTTCACGACGACATTGGCAAGGCACAGCCCTACGCCCATGAACTGGCGCTCGGCTGGGTCAGCCACTATGCCGTCGGCATTCTCTATGGTGTCATTCTGGCGCTGATCGTGGGTGAAGGCTGGTTTGCTACGCCGACCTTCCTGCCAGCCTGGATACTCGGCATCGTCACGGTGGGCGCTGGCTGGTTCCTGTTGCAACCCGGCCTCGGCATCGGCGTCGCAGCCTCGAAGCTGGCGAACGCCAACAAGGTGCGCCTGCTCAACCTGGTCTCGCACACGGTCTTCGCGCTCGGACTCTTCGGCACGGCGCTGCTGATACGCTGATCGCCAGGCACGAAAACGCCGCCACGGAGCGGTGGTGGCGTCTGTCTCGTCCTATCGGGCCGCATTCACGCCAAGGATGATGCCTGTGGCGATGCTCATCAGAAGATAGCTGTTGTCGACCTTTACCCACTGCTGGCCGCGGGCCGGCTTGCGCAGGCCATGACGGTGATAGTCGCGCACCGCAGGCCGGCGTTTCCAGTCGGAGACGCGCTCACCCTGACGCCAGTGATGGCGCTTCTTTGCTTCGTGCTTCTTCCAGGAGGAAGAGTAGCCGGGTTTGCGGTCATGACCATAGGTGGTCTGGGCTTGTGCCATAGGCGCCGCAGCGAAGGAGAGGGCGATAGCTGCCAGAAGGGTTTTAGCGAAGAGTTTCATTGGTGGTTCCTCGTTGTTGATACGAGGAGCCTAGGGTCGTCTCGATGAACCGTAACTGAATAAAAAATTACAATTTTGTAATGAAAACAGCCTGTTAATCCGACGTTCCGGGAGCGCATAGGCGGCCCGACGGGCCGCCTTGTTCCTTTTGCAGCACCGGCTGCTTTATCGATTGTACATGCCGGTCACGCGTACGGCGACCTGCTGGTGGTTCGGGTGCAGGCCGATATATTCGTACTGCACACCCCAGCTTTCGACGAATTCCTTGAAGGCTTTGAACTCATGCAGTTCCCAGCCCGGATAATTGAAATACTCGTCGAACAGGATGATCGTGCCGGGCACGATACGCTCCCGCATCTGCGTGAAGATCGTTTGGGTGGAGCTGTAGAGATCGCAGTCGACATGGATCAACGAGGCCGGGCCCGGATGGTCGTCGAGGAACTTCGGCAGGGTTCTGTCGAACCAGCCGACGATCAGTTCCACATTCGGTGCCACTGCCGGCAGGTCCTGGCGCGCGAAGGCACCCTTCTGGTAGCCGTCGCGCCAATATTCCGGCAGGCCCTCGAAACTGTCGAAGCCATAGACAGGGCCTGGCTTGTTCTGGGCGATGCGATTGATCGAGCGGCCGGAGAAGACGCCGAACTCGACGACGAAGCCTTCGACGGTCGCCTGCGAGCAGGCATAGTCGATGAGCGCGCCAGCGCTGTCGGTGCGCTTGGCGCCGATCATGCGGGTGTAGAGATACTGGGAAGATGAAATGCCGGCGGCGAGCTTGGCGATCACATCCAGGTTGAACGCATCACCCTGCGGGCGCGCAATGACCTGATAGACGGCAGACAGAAGCGCCTGCGCCATGGCCTGTTGGTCGGTATTCGGTTCGGTCATCGGACGGCTTTCCAAGAGATCGGGAAGGACAAGACTCACGCATTTCGCGCTAGGATCACCTTGATGCCATCGGCTTGCCCCAAACCTGCGGCGGCTACGACGCCCGCGCCTGAACGCATCCGGGGTAAAGCCTGCCGTAAAGGCAGGACTTGTAGAGAATGACCGTAAAATATAGATAGCCTTGGAGTCGATACCGTGGTGGTCAATGAACGGTTAGAGTTCGGCCGGCGTCGCTGTATCGTGCCCATCCGTATGAATGCTGAAGGGCTCCACCATACGCGCCGTGTTCTGCGCTATGGCTGCGCCCTCCCGCTTTGTATCGAACACCTGCCGAAGAATGTTCAACCGCTCATCTGTAGCGAATGGTACGGCATTTTTTCCATCTTTCAGTACCTCGATATGTGATATTGCCATCTTTTGAAGGGGGATATCAGCGAATTTTTGCTCGTCGGTTTCACTAAATGGTTCACCCCACATCGATTCCATGATTTTCCGCCAACGGTCCTTCGTTGTGCGATCGAGAGCATCAAAGGCGTTGGCTCACATTTGCTCCATCCAGAGCCACCGAAAGGTATTTTGTCTTACGATGCCCCCGAATGGGCTTGGGCTCGCCGTTGCGCTCCAGGAGTGGCCGCGCGGCCTTGCGGGCCTACCAGTGGGCTTTCGAGAATTCTTTAGATGAAATATCGTCGGGCAGGCGACAAATACGAACTCCATCGATGAAGATAGTACCGGATTGTGCCATGTCGGCTCTTGTTTTTCTCGACATAGGGAAGTTTGAAATTCGTCACGCCTGTCATGCAGACGCCCGCCAGACATCGCCGTCGTCAGCGTCTTCCCTGGTGATCGAAGTAACATCCTCTGGCCAGTCAGCCATGGTGGCGACCAGATCAGCCACAAGCGAGAACTTCCGAGTATGCCACCGCTTCAACCGCGGAAGATGTCCGAGGGAGCGGGAGAGGCTGAGGATCTGGCAGGCCACCACGTTCATTTTCGTTGCCATTCCCTTGCTCCTCTTGGGTGCTGCGAGGCGGGTGGTGGCTCGCTTCGATGAGGAAGGTATGAAAATCATAGTGATCTGCCAATTGAAATTATGAGTAATTCATAAACTAGGCGCGCAAAGATGAGGAAGCCAGAATCACGTCCACGAAAAAGCGCGCTGGGCGACAGAAGCGATCGCTTTTGTGTGTCTGTACGAGATGCTAATATACAGGCGTTAGAATTCTCGAATGCCGAGTTAGGAAATAAGCAAGCAGACGTGCTGGAGGAGGCAACAATGCAACAGCGCAAGGCCTTAGATGGCGTGGCCATACAGAACGCCATCGAGAAACGCGACGGACACGCATTGGCTGAATTCTATGCTGAGAACGCGGTGTTAAAGATCATCGACAGAAACAATCCCCCTAGCAGACCGCGAGAACTGGCTGGGAAAGCTGTAATTTCGGAATTCTGGAACGATGTCTGTGGCCGCGAAATGGAGCACAAAGTCGATGCAGTGGTGACCGAGGGTAGTCGGATTTCTCTTACCGAGACATGCGCATATCCAGACGGGACGCGTGTATTTTGTGCCGCTATGATCGATGTAGAAGGCGGCAAAATTGCCCGGCAGACGGTGATTCAAGCCTGGGATGAGTGACGTTCTCACGCGGGCTGTCAGGTCGCGAAAAAGCCCGCCGGTGAGGGCGGGAAAACGCCAGTGAACGCGTGCGTTTAAAGATGGGGAGGCGTTTAAGTTTTGCGGGAAATCTTCTTTTGTAACGCTGCATCAGCCGGCGCGACCATCCCGCACGGCGAGGCGCCGTCCGACTGGATCACCGGCCCGGTAGAGCGGATCGGAAGCACCTACATCTTTCGCTCATTCTGCCGGCAGGCCCTGGCCGTTGCCAATCCCGTTCCATCGATCAACCCACCATACTGGTTGCTTGATCTGCTCCGTGACGAAGGGGATATCACCTGACTTGGACGCCTGCCTGACTCCGCAAAAACCATCACTGCCGAGGCCAAGACCGCAGCACAAGCCACTGCGATGCAGGTCCTACATGAGTAGGCCATCCAGAGGCGAGTCGATGCTAAACCGCGGGATCGAGCCTTTCGTGACGGCGTGACGCTGGCCAGCTCCGGCGCCTCGACACCCCCTCTGACAGACGCAGGCGCTGGCCTTCGTCGCGTGGCGCGATGTCGTTTGGGCTTACGATTATGGCGAGCATGCCAATGTGCTGGCCAGCGAGTATGAACGGCCCTCCATAGAAGAATTTCTTGACGAATTGCCGTCTCTAGATTGGCCAGTCGCGGTTGATGATTGAAACCCGGGAGCGCCTCCGAGGCCCTATCGGGTCCCGCTCACGTTCGTGGGCAGGGTTTCGCTTCGACCGCGTGACCTGCCACGGGTAATTTCCTCCAGAATGGCTTAGAGTCCGGCCTGATTAAGGACTGACGAATGAAGAAGCAGAGATTTACGGAAGAGCAGATTATTGCGGTGCTGAAGGAGCAGGAGGCTGGCGCGAAGGTGGCCGACCTCTGCCGCAAGCACGGAATTTCAGAAGCGACGTTTTATAATTGGAAAGCCAAATACGGCGGCATGGAGGTCTCCGAGGCGAAGCGGCTGAAGGCGCTTGAGGACGAGAACACGAGGCTGAAGAAGCTGGCGGCCGAACAGATGCTGGATGCAGCCGCACTTCGCGAGCTTCTTGCAAAAAAATGGCAGGGCCTGCCGCCAAACGCGACGCCGTCGCGCATCTGAAGGCCATGATGGGTCTTTCGGAACGGCGGGCCTGCCAAATCATATCTGCTGACCGCAAGATGATCCGCTACCGGTCGTGCCGAGCGCCGGAGGTGGCGCTGCGAGCAAAGCTGCGCGACTTGGCCAACGAGCGACGGCATTTCGGATACCGTTTTCAGCAACGCCCCCCCGTCACTATCTGGTGCGACAGCCAATACTGCGTCGAGGGTGCGAACGTCTGGCTGGAGAGTTGGAAAGATCGAGGTTGGAACAAGAAGAACCTCAACAGTCCGAACCGCGCGGCCGGCGAGATCAAGGACCTTGAGCTTTGGCAGGGGATCGACGCAGCGCTTGGTGACGCGCTGATCGCCGGCAGTGCTGGCAACGAGCGCGCCGACGAACTGGCGGAGATGGGTAGGCACCAGAAGACGTGGACGCAGATTTACGTTCAGCGTCTGCTGATGACCTCGACAACGCTACCGTCAGATCATCGGGGAGGTATGCCCTTAGTCCCGCACGGACACGTTCGCCTCACGAGCTGCGGCAAGGAATACCAGTCGAGCGAGAAACGGGGAAGCAGCATGACATTCACGGATTGGACGGCGAAGGCGGTAGAGGATCGGATCCTCGAAATGGCGGATACGTTGAGGAAGGTTCCGGCCGTCCGCGGCCCGAAGGTGTACGGAAGCGCCATGCCCGAGCCGGTGAGGCGATTTGGCGATGCGTATGGCAGCGGAACGGCCCGCTATCGTGAAACGGCCTCAGCGGGAGAACTGGGGCGAATGGAGAAGTGCTTCGAGTGGATCAATGCTCTTCCTTCGCAGTCCGACCGTGAGTTTCTGTATGCCTGGTCATGGGTGAAGGTGCGCACCGGCCTGACTATTGGGGCCTTCGCGAAAAAAAACGACATGAGCGAAAGTACTTTGCGCCGAGCTGTAAAGACTATCTGCCAGCGGATTGCGGATAGGCTAAACCAAAACAGGCAAATTCGGCTTGTGGCCCCCGATTGTGCCGTGACGGAAAATGAGCGATTCATCGCATCAACAACGGTAACGTCCGAGAAATGCGCCACGGACTGGCGAGCATCGGACGCGAGGCCGCAAATCGACCCTGCTCTGCCTAAAAGCCGAGTACTCGACCCCCGGAAGATCTGGGCCGGCATTCAGACAAGAACGGCAGGCTCGGGGCGCAGTAGGAGTTTAGTAGGCAGGACAAACGGTAAGTCGCTGGTCTCACAATCCGAGAGTATCGAGGTAGGGGACTATTGCCCGATGTTTGCGCGGACCCAAGCGGTTACGGCTTCATGTAGTTTCACACCCGCCCAATCGCTCGAAGGTTTGATCTCGCAGACGAAAAGTCCGTCATTGCCGCCGATCAGCGCCCTGAGCCTCTCGCGGATTGTCAGGGCATCGCCATTCAAGCTTCCAAACCACAACGATTCCAAAGGCCGGACACAGTTCCATTCGCTCAACTGCTGGGTCAGTGCATCGTAGTTCTTGGCTGTCCGAGGGTCGTAGCCAATCATATAGGTGGGCATGGCGCACTCCTTTTTTGCTACAACGGACCGACGACGAATTCTATTCTCCGCAACATAGGCTGGGGGAAAGGTTTGGAACGGCGGCGCTGAAGAAAGCGCAGACGTCACGAACAGCCTTCCTGTTTTCGGGTAGCCTTGCGAGAACAGAGATCCGGTTTTAAGCTTGGCCTAGCACTACTTTGGCAGAACTGATTCTGCGGTTCTAGGGTCCGGACTCACTAGAGCCACCAGATGACGGCCGCGGCGAGAGCGACGGCACCCATGAAGTTTTTGATGTTGCGATCGAAGCGGGTGGCGAGGCGACGCCAGTCCTTGAGACGGCAGAACATACGCTCGATGACGTTGCGCTGCTTGTAAACGGCGCGGTCGTACTCGTACTGGACCTTGCGATTTCGACGTGGCGGGATCACAGCCTCGGTACCGCGCTCGTCGAGCCACTCGCGCAGAGCCTGGCTGTCATAGCCCTTGTCCGCGACGAGCTGCGCGCAGGGCGGCAGGGCTTCGATACACAGCCTCGCCACCTTGCAATCATGGACGTTGCCGGGCGTCAGGAGCAGGACGTGAGGGCGACCTTTCGCGTCGCAGACGGCATGGAGCTTGGTGTTCCGTCCGCCTTTCGTGCGGCCGATACCATGAGCCAAGGCCCCCCTTTTCCCCCGCCTGCGCAGCGGTGGACCTTGATGCAGCTACTATCGATGAACAATCGGTCCGGCGCATCTTCGGCTCCGGCAAGTGCGCTGAAGATGCCTTCCCAGATGCCGCGCTCGGACCAGCGAACGAAGCGATTGTAGAGCGTCTTCTTCGGTCCATAGACGTCGGCGCAGTCCGCCCAGCGGCCACCGCATCGCAGCGCGTGGACGATTCCGCTCAACACGCGACGATCGTCCACCCGCGGCTTGCCCCGCACATCCGTTGGCAGGAGCGGTTCGATCCGTTCCCACTGCGCATCGGAAAACCAAAAGAAATCATACATCTCACCGCCCTTTCGTCGCGGCAATGAATCATGTCCCAGCGCTCAGGGAAAGCCAATTATTGGGTCCGGACCCTAATTTGCCCTTTGCAGTGGGGACACCGGATTGTCGTCATGGGTCTGGCGAGTGCGCTGATGACGGCTCGACGGATAGCAGGCAAGGTGGGCTCAGGCGGCCCCTTGCGTACTTGTCGCTTCTTTTTTTTCCCGCTTTGCAGTCTGCAGTCTCTGGTGCTGGAGGAAAGCATAGGCGATCATCGTCATCAGAGCGTGCCGATGTAGTCCTTGCCATGATCGGCCTTCGAAGTGGTCGAGGCCGAGTTCCTCTTTCATCTGCTGATGCGCTTGCTCACAAACCCATCTCGCCTTGATGGCGGCCGCCAGCGCTTTCAACGTGGCGTTAGCCGGCAAGTTGGACAGGTAGTATTTGCGCTCATCGTTTGATCGCCACTCGCCAACCAGCCAGGCTTCCTCGCCCGGCATGTGTTGCTGTCCCTTGTCGAGAATGCGCTGGGGCGTGCCGTCGGCGATCCGGATGCGCAATGCGGCAAAGCGTGCCGCGAGGCGGCCTTTCGTGCCACGGCGCCAACTGACCTTTTTCCAATTTGCAGGTGCTAACACCGTTTCGGCCGCAACCGACAGAATGTCGGGGATCGGATGCTTGCGTGGGCGACCATGACCGGAGATGGGAAAGATCAATTCGACATCATGGGGATAGACCTTTTGATGCTTGGGGATGCCGACCGCCCAGGTGAGGCCACGTCCACTTAGCCCCTGGCGGAAGGTCGCCGACAGGCCGTAGCCTGCGTCAGCCAGCACTGTGCCAAACCGGACACCAGCCGCGATCAACCGATCGATCTCGTTAAGAGCGATCTCCGGCTTCGTGCGAGATGTCCGCATGGCATCGGGAACCCCGGCCTTGGCCATCCGCTCCGTGTCGCTGGTCCAGCTCTCGGGCAAAAACAGACGCAAGCCAACCGGAACGGGAACCTCGTCTCGCGCAAGCGTCACCGACACCAGCGTCTGGCAATTTGCCCTCTTGCCCAGCATCGAAGCGTATTGCGGCGCGACCCCGACCGATTGGTCGCCTTTCTTGGGAAGGCCGGTATCATCGATCACCAGAAACGCATCTAACGCGCCAACGATCCTGTCCGCCTGCAGCGCAAGCTCGGTCTCAAGAGGAACAGCATTCCAAAGGCCATCGGAAATGAAATGGTGCAGGCGGTCGTACTGGCCTGGAGCAAACCGTTCCGCCATCGGCTCGATACTCTTGCGGTCACCGGGACCAATGAGCCCGGAGACGTAAAGAGGGCACATCTGTCGCCGCTTCTTGTGTCCGAGCTTGTCCAGAAATGGCTGCAAAAAGGTCGAAAGCTCCGTATCCCAATCTGCCATATCGCGCCCCCAACGAAGAGAGCACAAATCATCTCAAACCAGCCTTGCCCGAATCTGCCAAAGTAGTGCTAGGCACGAGACTCAATTAGCCCACCAGATGACGATGGCCGCGATGAGGATTGCGGCTTTGAAGTTTGTGGCGAGCTTGTTGTATCGGGTTGCGATGCGTCTCCAGTCTTTCAGTCTGCAAAAGGTACGGTCGATCATGTTGCGTCGACGATATGGCCTTTAATCGAAGGGGTGTCTTCGTTTGCGGGTCGGATTGTTCGGTATGACGGGGACAGTTTTCCGCTTCAGCAGGTATTGGCGCAGGCGATCACTATCGTAAGCGGTATCGGCGATCAGGAAGTATGCGGCATCCACACCGTCCAACAGAGGAACGGCCGCCTTTACATCTCCCATCTGGCCAGGAGAGAGGAGAAGATTGTGCGCTACGGCTACCGTCGTGTGCATGTGCTGCTGGAACGCGAAGGTTGGGGCACCAACATCAAGAGAACCTATCGTATTTACAGAGACTTGGGCCTGCAGTTGCACAACAAGACGCCGAAGCGCAGGGTCAAGGCAAAGCGGCAGAGGCGATCGGTCCGAACGACGTGTGGGCGATGGACTTCGTGCACGACCAACTCGCGACCGGAAAGAAACTGCGGGTTCTGACGGTAGTCGACATCTTCTCACGCTACGTGCCCGTGCTTGATCCGCATCATAGCTATCGCGGTGAGAACGTGGTGCAAACGCTGGAACAGGTGTGCCGCCAGGTTGGCTATCCGAAGACAATCCGTGTCGATCAAGCTACTGAATTTGTGTCGCGCGATCTCGATCTTTGGCCTATGCCAAGGGCGTCATCCTGGACTTCTCATTGACATCGTTATGATTTTTAGTGGAGGCCTCGCCCGGAATCGAACCGGGGTGCAAGGATTTGCAGTCCTCTGCGTAACCACTCCGCCACGAGGCCGTCCGTCTTGCTATAAAGCGAGTGGTGCCGGGCGTGTAGAACGAATTTAGAAAGGGCGCAAGAGGCTTCCCGCGCATTGTGGATTTTTTCCGCTGCCATATGCATTTTGCTCGCCCGCAGCTTGATACGGCATTTAAAACCCTACTTATCGTATGTGGTGGCTCGTGACGAAACGTGCCGGGCCTCAACACTGGAGAGAATCTTATGCCCAATCCGAAAGCCCTTGCGGCGATGGCGATTGCGTTCGCTCTATCGGGCTGTGCGCCTTCCACGCTGGAACCCATACGCGGCAGCATTACCTACAACGGGCAGCCGCGGACGAAGCTGACGAAATCGCCGATCGGCAGTACGTTTGACCACAAATTCATTGGCCAGTCCGGCGACCAATATATCGAAACGTACCGCATAGCCCCGGATCGCTCGCTGGAGCTTCTGTCCCGCTACAAGTTGGAAATCGTCGATTCCCGGTAGCCTGATCAAAATTATACCGTTTCGGGGCGGCTCGAGAGGAGGCGCGTTCGCAAACGCGCCTCACATTTCGCTGCTATTGCGCCGGTGCGGCGCCTTCCAGCCCGACAAGGGCGATCTTGGCGTAGCCGGCGGCGCGCAGCAGGTTCATCACATCCATGACGCTGCCGTAGTCGACGGCCTTGTCGGCGCGCAGCAGGATCCGCGTCTGCTTGTTGCCTTCCGTCACGGCATCGAGTTCCGGCCCGAAATTGTCGCGTGCGATCTCGCCGTTGCCGATCGACACTGCGAGGTCCTTCTTCAGCGTCATGAAGACCGGCTTGTCCTCGCGCGGGGTCGGCTGGGCGACGGAGGAGGGCAGGTCGACATTGATGTCGACAGTGGCGAGCGGTGCTGCCACCATGAAGATGATGAGCAGAACCAGCATGACGTCGATGAACGGCGTCACGTTGATTTCGCTGTTCTCCTCGAGGTCGTCGCCGCTATCCTTGATCTTGCTGGCCATGGCGTCACCCGATCTTTACGACGGAGCCGGCAGCGCGTTCGGTGCGTTGCGCGGGGTGGCGAACGGCGCGGCGCACGTCGAGGTCGCGGCTGGCGAGCCTTTCGATGGCAGCCGAGGCATCGGCAAGGTTCTGGCGGTAGCCGGTGATGGCGCGGGCGAGGAAGTTGTAGAACACCACCGCGGGGATTGCGGCGACGAGGCCGATTGCGGTGGCCAGAAGCGCTTCGGCAATGCCTGGCGCGACGATGGCGAGGTTGGTGGTCTGCGCCTTCGAGATGCCGATGAACGAATTCATGATACCCCAGACGGTGCCGAAGAGGCCGACGAACGGACCGGTCGAACCGATCGTGGCGAGCAGGCCCGTGCCCTTGGCAATGCGGCGGCCGGAATGGGCTTCCATGCGCGAAAGGCGCGAGGCGATGCGTTCCTTCACGCCGCCATCCGACACGTGATCGAGAACACCTTCGGACAATTCCATCTCTTCCCGGGCGGCGCGGGTCATGCGGGCGGCCACGCCGCGGTTGCGGCCGAGCGCCTGCTCGCCATCCTCCAGGCCGCGTGCAGCGGAGAGCCGGCGGACCGCGTGGCTGGCGGAGCGCTGGGCGCTGCCGAGTTCGACGATCTTCACCAGAAGCACGGTCCAGGTGACGACGGAAGCGAAGGCAAGGCCGAGCATCACGCCTTTGACGACGATGTCGGCGGCCATGAACATGCCCCAGGGGGAGAGGTCGTGCGGCAGGCCGGACTGGCGTTCGCCGGCCGCGGGCTCTGTATCATCGAGCGCTTCGAGCTCGGTTGCCGTCTCTCCGGCGGGTGCCGTGCCCGTATCTTCCGGGTTCGCCGGATTTTCGGCCGTGTTTTCACCGGTCACGGGGCGGGATGTCGTGTCGGTCGTAGAGGCACCGTCCGTTGCAGCACCTGTCGCCTGTCCCGATGTTACAGGTTGGTTGTCCGTCTGGACCGACGGGGTCTCCTGGGTCTGCGCCGACACGGTATGCGGGGTGGTAAGCGCCATCAGGAGGATCGCGAGTAGCAGTCGAGACCGTTTCAGCACGGTGTATTCCTCTTGCATGTCTCAGTTAAACGAAGCCCGCTCGCTGGAGCGGGCAGGGTACGGGCGCGAGGCGCTCCTAAAACCTGAGTTCTTAATACGACATTATACGTAAGGCAGGCAATGATATGTTGAGTAGTTTATTCATGATAATGCCTGGAGCGGCCGGATGACTGGCTTTCGTCCTCGACGTGGCGCGGATTTTGCGCGCAAGCCGTCGCCGCCTATGGACACTCGGCCTTAAACCGCACTAAGACAATCGCGACGCATCCGGCATTGCAACCGGGCCTTTGTGCCGCGGTCTGCCGTTACTCACAGGGCTAGAGATGATTGACTACAAAGTAGCGCGCACGAAGATGGTGGACAACCAGATCCGTACGACGGATGTGACGTCGCACGAAGTGCTCGACGCGTTCCTCACCGTTGCACGCGAAGAGTTCGTGCCGGCGGCCGCAAAGCCGCTCGCCTATATCGACGATGATATCCAGATTGCGCCCGGCCGCTACCTCATGGAACCGTCGCCGCTTGCCAAGCTGATCCAGCTTGCGGAAGTCGCGCCCACGGATGTGGTGCTGGAAGTCGGCTGTGGCACCGGCTACGCCTCGGCGATCCTTTCGAAGCTCGGAAGTTCGGTCGTGGCGATCGAGAGCGACGCAACGCTCGCGGCGACCGCGACGGAAACCCTGTCCCGTCTCGGCCATGACAATGTCGCCGTGGTCGTCGGTGATCTTGAGGCCGGCTACGCGCCCGAAGCGCCCTATGACGTCGTCTTCGTGCATGGCGCCGTGGAGTTCGTTCCGGATGCACTCCTGGCGCAGCTGCGTGACGGCGGCCGATTCGTCGTCGTCGAGGGCTACGGCAACGCCTCGCAGGCGCGCCTCTATATCAAGGAGGGTGGCCACGTTTCGGAGCGCAACGTTTTCAACACGGCGGTCAAGCCATTGCCCGGCTTCCGCAAGGCAAAAGAATTCGTTTTCTGAGATCTCTCCGTTGAAATGAGATTTGGCGGGCCTGATTTGTTGCGCTTTGGCAACGGGCCTGCCGTATTGTCGCGTTCAAACGGCTCGCGGCCTGTCTGTCGGCTATTCCCCGATGAACTTAGAGGCAATATCGCGAGCGGCGCGGGCACTGTCCCAAAACGGTATCCCGCGACCCAAAAGTCTAGCCGGCGGGTGTGCCGGTGCGTACTGTGTAAGGAGAGGCTCTGCGGCGGGCCGATCCAGGATCGGAGTTTCGTACTGTGTCCAGTCTTCGTCGAACCGCTCTTGCGCTCGCCCTAGCCTCTGCCTTGCTGGCGATGCCTTGCAATGTCTCCGCTGAGACGCTGGCGGGTGCGATGGCCAAGGCCTACCAGAACAATCCCGATCTCAATGCCGCCCGGGCGTCGCTGCGCGCCATCGACGAGAACGTCACGATTGCCAAAGCGGGCATGCGGCCACGGGTCAGCCTCGTGACACAGTCGGAGCTGAACCGCACGAACCTTGACATAGGACAGAGGAACATCTTCGGCGCGCGGGGCAAGCGGCGGACCGAGAGCTTTACCTCCAGCTACGGTCTCACGATCACGCAGCAGATTTTTGATGGTTTCCAGACGCTCTATCGCGTCAAAGCGGCTGAAGCGAACGTATTGGCCAACCGCGAGTCGCTGCGCGCCAATGAAATCTCGATCCTGCTGGCCGCCGTCGAATCCTACGCCAACATTGCGCGTGACCAGCAAATCCTCGTGATCCGCAAGCAGAACATCGCCTTCTTGCAGGAGCAGCTCAAGGCTGCTGGCGCACGCCTCGATGTCGGCGAGGGGACGCGTACCGATGTCAGCCTGGCGGAAGCGGATCTTGCCGCTGCCAGGGCTTTGCTGACGGCAGCGGTTTCGCAGCTCAAGCAGAGCGAAGCTGCCTATGTGCAGATCGTCGGGGAAATGCCGAAGGGCATCAAGCAACCGGCCGCGGCGAAGAAGGCGATGCCGGCCTCGCTCGACCAGGCAGTCGCCACCGGCATGCGGGAGAACCCGAATATTCTGGCTGCAATGCGCAGCGTTGATGCGGCCGGATACAATGTGAAGGTTGCCGAAGGCACCATGCTGCCGGGCGTCTCGCTGCAAGGCGACGTTTACAAATCCGTCAACAGCGAGGAAGGCCCGGCCGACAATCTCAGCAGCTCCCTTTCTGCCCGTTTGACCGTCCCTCTCTACCAGGGCGGCGCCGAATACGGCCAGATCCGCCAGGCCAAGGAGCAGCTCGGCCAGCGGCAGATTCTTGTCGATTCCGCCCGAATGGACGTGCAACGTACTATCGTTTCGGCCCATGCCCAGTTCGAAGCGTCTTTGACCTCGATCTCCGCCATCGGAGCACAGATCGAGGCTGCCAACATGGCGCTTGAAGGCGTGATCGAAGAGCGCAATGTCGGTCAGCGCACGACACTCGACGTGTTGAACGTGCAGCAGAACGTACTCGATGCACGGGAAGACCTTGCGATTTCCCAGCGCAATGCCGTCGTCGCCAGCTACTCGGTGCTCGCCGCCACGGGCAGCCTGACGGTTCGGAGCCAGGACCTAGACGTGGCGGAATATCGCTCCGAGGTGCATTACGAGGCCGTCAAGGACAAGTGGTTCGGCCTGAGAACCGTCGACGGTCGCTAGACCTCGCCCTTGGCAGCACAAACAAATCTGTGCATCACTCGTAACACATGATTCGCGGCGATTTAGTTCGCTATGGAACTCGCCTAGGGTTTTCGGGATGTCCGGCACGCCTCATGCGGCAGGCCGTGGACGTCGCAGCGATCGGGGATAGAAATGGCTCAGCCAAATGTAGCGCGTGAACCGTCCATGGATGAAATCCTGGCGTCCATTCGCAAGATCATCGAAAATAACGAAGCCCAGACAGACCTCAGCGCTGATGCGCAGGATGACGAGGGGTTCGACATTACGACCGAGAGCCATTCCAACCTGCTGGATCATCCGTCTGTCGTCGAGCGGTTCCATGTGGAGGAACATCGCTCCACGGGAATTCAGCCAATCCAGCGAACGGACTCCCTGTCGGGCGGGCAGCCGGCACTCTCGCTGGCCGATGTTGCCGCGCGCGTCCGGGCGGCGTCGGAACGTCACATTGCTGCGAACCGCGAGCCAATGGAGCGCGAGCCCGTCATGACCGAGCCGCTGGAGGTTGCCGCGAGCGGGGAAAGCTCGTTGGTAGCCGCGCGCATGGCGGCGACGGCCAATCGTTTCCAACCCATGGTCGAGCCGGTTGAGAAAATCGAGCCTGTTGTGGAAACGTTCGAGGCAGCACGCCCGTTTGTCGAGCCGGTCCGGCAGGAGGAGGTCCGCGTCGCCGAGCCGGCCGCCGTGGTCCGCGACATCGCGACCCTCGTTTCGCCGGCCGTCGGCGAGCGGGTCGCACAGTCGTTCGGCGCGCTGGCTGAGGCAATCGATGCCGGCCCGCGCCGCTCCTTCGATGAGATCGCCGAGGAAATGTTACGCCCCATGCTGCAGGACTGGCTCGAAGACAACCTGCCGACGCTCGTCGAGCGGCTGGTGCGCGAGGAGATCGAGCGCGTGGCGCGCGGCCCGCGCCGCTGACCGACGCCGCCATTCCTTAATCAAATTGTGGTTTGAGCCGCGCCGGCCCCCCGGCGCGGCTTTTCTCTGATATTGTTGACTTCACGCCGGCCATCCGGTTTAGAGAATCCACGACAAACAGCAGGCTTCGGACGAAAATGCTTGAAAAAAATTATGATTCCGCAGCGGTCGAGCCGCGAATTGCCAAGGCGTGGGAAGATGCGGACGCATTCCGTGCGGGCGAGGGCGCAAAGCTGGGCGCCGAGACCTTCTCCATCGTGATCCCGCCGCCGAATGTCACGGGCTCGCTGCACATGGGACACGCGCTCAACAACACGCTGCAGGACATCATGGTCCGCTTCGAGCGCATGCGCGGCAAGGACGTGCTGTGGCAGCCGGGCATGGACCATGCCGGCATCGCGACCCAGATGGTCGTCGAGCGCAAGCTGGCCGCCGAAAAGCTGCCCGGCCGGCGCGAGATGGGGCGCGAGGCCTTCATCGAAAAGGTCTGGGAATGGAAGGCGGAATCGGGCGGTCTGATCTTCAACCAGTTGAAGCGCCTTGGCGCCTCCTGCGACTGGTCGCGCGAACGCTTCACCATGGACGAGGGGCTTTCCGAGGCCGTCCTCGAAGTCTTCGTCTCGCTCTACAAGGAAGGCCTGATCTATAAGGACATGCGCCTCGTCAACTGGGATCCGAAGCTTCTGACGGCGATCTCGGACCTTGAAGTCGAGCAGATCGAGACGAATGGCAACCTCTGGCACCTGCGCTATCCGCTGGAGCCGGGCGTCACCTATCAGCATCCTGTTGCCTTCGACGAGGACGGCACGCCGACCGAGTTCGAGACCCGCGACTATCTCGTCGTTGCGACGACCCGCCCTGAAACCATGCTCGGTGATACCGGCATTGCCGTGAGCCCGGAGGACGAGCGCTATACGTCGATCGTCGGCAAACACGTTATCCTGCCGATCGTCGGCCGCAAGATCCCGATCGTTGCGGATGAATATCCGGACCCGACGGCCGGCACCGGCGCGGTCAAGATGACGCCGGCGCACGATTTCAACGATTTCGACGTCGGCAAGCGTCACGGCCTGCGCCAGGTCAACGTTCTGACGATCGACGCCAAGATCACGATCAAGGAGAACGAAGACTTCCTCGAGGGGCTCGAGCCCAATCAAATGCAACTCGGCCTCTGGGACCAGCTCGACGGCATGGACCGTTTTGAGGCCCGCAAGCTGATCGTGACTGTCTTCGAAGAGGGCGGTTTCCTCGACAAGGTCGAGCCGCACAAGCACACCGTGCCGCATGGCGACCGCGGTGGCGTGCCGATTGAGCCGCGCCTCACCGAACAGTGGTATGTCGATGCCAAGACGCTGGCGAAGCCGGCGATCGCCTCCGTGCGCGAAGGCCGCACCAAGTTCGTACCGAAGAACTGGGAAAAGACCTATTTCGAGTGGATGGAAAACATCCAGCCGTGGACCATCTCGCGCCAGCTCTGGTGGGGACACCAGATTCCGGCCTGGTACGGCCCGGATGGTCAGGTCTTTGTTGAGAAGACCGAGGAAGAGGCGCTGCACGCCGCCATCCAGCACTACATCGCCCATGAAGGTCCGTGGAAGGCCTGGGTTGAGGAGAAGCTGGAAAACTTCGCACCGGGCGACATCCTGACGCGCGACGAGGACGTGCTCGACACATGGTTCTCTTCCGCGCTCTGGCCGTTCTCGACGCTTGGCTGGCCGGAAAAGACGCCGGAGCTGGAAAAATATTACCAGACCGACGTCCTGGTCACCGGTTTCGACATCATCTTCTTCTGGGTCGCCCGCATGATGATGATGGGCATGCACCTCATGAAGGATGAGTTCGGCAACCCGATCGAGCCGTTCCATACCGTCTATGTCCACGCCCTGGTGCGCGACAAGAACGGGCAGAAGATGTCGAAGTCGAAGGGCAACGTCATCGATCCGCTCGAATTGATCGACGAATACGGTGCGGATGCGCTGCGTTTCACGCTGGCCATCATGGCCGCGCAGGGCCGCGACGTGAAGCTCGACCCGGCCCGTATTGCCGGCTACCGGAATTTCGGCACCAAGCTGTGGAACGCCACGCGCTTTGCCGAAATGAACGGGGTGAAGACCGATCCGAAGTTCGTGCCGGAAGCGGCCTCGCTGACGATCAACCGCTGGATCCTGACGGAACTCGCCCGCACGGCGCGTGACGTCACCGAGGCAATCGAGACGTATCGCTTCAACGATGCGGCGAGCACGCTCTACCGCTTTATCTGGAATCAGTTCTGCGACTGGTATCTCGAACTGCTGAAGCCGGTCTTCATCGGTGAGGACGAGGCGGCCAAGGCGGAATCGCAGGCCTGCGCAGCCTACGTTCTGGAGGAGATCTACAAGCTTCTCCACCCGTTCATGCCGTTCATGACGGAAGAACTCTGGGCGCATACGGCTGGCGAGGGAAAATCGCGCGAAAACCTGATCTGCCATGCCGAATGGCCGTCGCCGGCCTATGCCGACGACGCGGCCGCCGACGAAATCAACTGGCTGATCGATCTTGTCTCCGGCATCCGCTCGGTTCGGTCCGAAATGAACGTGCCACCGAGCGCGACGGCGCCGCTCGTCATGGTCGGGACCAATGCATTGACGAAGGCGCGCCTCGAAACGCACGGTTCGGCTATCCGCCGTCTCGCCCGCGTGTCGGAAATCAGCCTTGAGGAAACGGCGCCGAAGGGGGCTGCGCAGATTGTCGTCGGCGAAGCGACCGCCTGCCTGCCACTCGGCAGTCTGATCGACCTGGCCGCAGAAAAGGCCCGTCTCGAAAAGGCAGTCGACAAGGCAAAGGCGGAGGCCGCGCGCATCGAGAGCAAGCTGTCGAACGAAAAGTTCGTGGCCAACGCAAAGCCAGAGGTCGTCGAGGCGGAGCGCGAACGCTTCACCGAACTCGAGCAGCAGCTCGCAAGCCTTGCCGTGGCGCTCGCCCGCGTGAGTGAAGCCGGCTGATTCTCAACCAAACAGAAGTATTCGACCTGAAAACCGCGCCGGAGCCTCCAGCGCGGTTTTTTATTCGTCGGTTGGCTGGCAAATTACCGACTGTGGTCAAAATGTGACATGGTGCCGCATGCACGAAAAATTGACCTCCAAAATTGGAAAACGTTGCCATTTCGCGGAAAAATATTCCGAGCGAGGCATGTAGTGAGGGTCTTCAGAAAAATCTTACGTAATTTTTTGAATACCCCTTGGAAATCAGGGGCTAAAACTGGGGTTTGCCAAGCCGGCGCTCCTCTTCGATAGTCATAACCGGAGAAGCGCGGGACGGAGGCAGCTGTCGCGGCGCGGAACTTTTGCAGGGGAGGACTGTATGCGTAAAAGAAATATTGGTGCGGGGATTGTGACGGCGGCTAGCCTGCTGGCAGCGACCTCAGCCTATGCCGGCGGCCTTGAGCGCGGCGGCTACAACATCGATCTGTTGTTTGATCCTTCCGATTATGCCGCAGAGGCAGCAGCGACTTATGTCGCACCGCAGCGTGACCTCAACAATGTCGTTGACATCAACCCGTTGAATGGCGACCTGAACAGCCGGCCGAATGATGGCATCCGCGATACGGAAAGCTATTGGGTCCCCCGTCTCGGCGTGAAGGCGAAAATCTTCGAAGGCGTCGACTGTATGGCTGACTATTCGCAGCCTTGGGGCGCCCACACCAATCCGGGTGAAAACTGGGCCGGCGCAAACGACAATATCGAAACCAAGATCGAGAGCGACAACTACGCCGCGACCTGCTCCTACAAGTGGGATGTGGGGCAAGGCCAGCTGCGTCTTATCGGCGGCGGCTTCTATCAGGAAGTGGGCGGCTTCAAGGAGCGTCTCGTCGCTGACTTGACCGGTACCGGTATTCCTTTGAGCGGCAAGGGTCGGCTTGACCTGGAAGGCAGTGGCTGGGGCTGGCGCACGGGTGTCGCCTACGAAATTCCGGATTACGCCCTGCGCGTGAGCCTGGTTTACAACAGCGCGGTCGACCTCGATAACCTCGACGGTACGATCGACCTTCGTAATACCGTGCTGCCGGTGCCCGGCGGTGGTTTTGTTCCCGGCACGCTGTACGACGTCGAGAGCTTTGCCTCGATGCCGGACTCGCTGGAACTGAAGTTCCAGACGGGCGTAGCGCCGGATTGGCTCGTCTTCGGTTCCGTCAAGTGGACGGATTGGAGCCAGTTGCAGATCATCAAGGTCACGGCGAAGGATCCGACGGACCCGCGCAACGTGCCCACTTCGCTCGATCTGCTCTATCGCGACGGCTGGACGGTGTCCGGCGGCGTTGGCCACAAGTTCAACGAAAAGCTTAGCGGCGCTGTCAGCCTGACCTGGGACCGTGGCACCAGCCATGGTTACGGCAACCAGACGGATACCTGGGCTCTCGGCTCCGGGGTCTCCTACAACGTGAATGACAACATCGAGCTGCGCCTTTCCGGTGCTCTCGGCCTGATGACGAGCGGCAGCTCCGGTCCCCAGGTCGTGGACGGTGTGCCCGTTGGCGGAAACATCGAATACGACTTCGGCACGGACTACTTCGCCGCAATCTCGACGTCGCTCAAGGTCAAATTCTGACCGGCGGACCAGCGAACAACGAGAATCAGGCCCGGTGTCACCACCGGGCCTTTTTTCTTGGTTAACGTTTCCTTTCTGCGCGGCGTGTCCGGTGTGGAAATCACAGCGCCGCGCGAAAACATGTGACGGAATCGCAACACATTTTTTTCCAGAGTTTGCTACACCCCTAGGCAAGCGACGAAATGTCCATTTCCCGCCACAAACGGGGCGCAGCGATAGGGACATGTAGACGCGTGAGACCGCGCCCAAGGAAACGATGAGCCAGCCGATGTCATTGCCGCCGGAGTTGCCGGAAACATGCACGAGACCCGTGCAGTCCCGGTTTGGCGCAGCGACCAAAGCGCGGCGCGGAATTGTTGAAGTGATGCCCAAGTCCGAGTTGATGCCGATGAAAGTACTGGTAATGGGTCTTTGCCTCTCGCTCTCCTTCGGAGCGTCGCAGGCCCTCGCATTTGATCCTCAATCCGGCGTCAGCAAGGAAAGCGGACCGTTCGATCTCTTCAAGTTCGGCTTCTTCTCCTACAAGGAGGGGCGCAAGACCGAAGCCGTCGAGGCCTATCGCTACGCAGCGGAAAAGGGCCATACGGGCTCGCGCTGGGCGCTTGCCAACATGTATGCCGATGGCGACGGTGTCGCGGAAAACGACCTCGAAGCCTTCAAGATGTATAGCGAGATCGCCCAGGCCGGCGTGGAGCCAGGTTCGGAAGATACCGGTTATTTCGCCAATGCGCTGATTGCGCTTGCCAGCTACTACCGCCGCGGCATTCCCGACAGCCCCGTCAAGATCGACATGACGCAGGCCCGGCAGCTCTATTTCCAGGCGGCGTCCGCTTTCGGTATTCCTGAAGCGCAGTTCCAGCTCGGGCGGATGATGCTGACGGGCGAGGGTGGTTCGGTCAGCGTGCATCAGGCCAAGAAATGGCTGAACCGCGCCCGCAACAACGGCCACGCCGGCGCCATGGGTCTTTTCGGCAATATCCTCTTTCAGGAAGGCCAGACCACCCGCGGTCTTGCATTCATGACCGCAGCGCTCGACCATTGCCCGCCGAAGGACTGTGGCTGGCTTCAGGCGACGCAGGAAGAAGCGTTTTCCGTTGCTAGCGAAGAAGACCGCCGCAAGGGCATGGCGCTTGCGGAGAGCATCCGGTTCAATCCGGAAGAGTAGTTCTCAGAAAAAATCGAACTGATTTTCGTACGCTGTCAGGCGGCGTAGTCGAATATGGCCACCACCGGCACATGGTCGGATGGCTTTTCCCAGTTGCGCACGTGCTTTTCGACGGCCGTCGAGACGAGACGGTCCGATGCTTCGGCCGAGAGCATGAGGTGGTCGATGCGGATGCCGAAATTCTTCGGCCAGCAGCCGGCCTGATAATCCCAGAACGTATAATGCGGCACGGCGTCGGTCGAGGCCCGGACAGCGTCCAGCAGGCCGAGGTTTTCGAGACGGCGAAAAGCCTGGCGGGTCGGCGGCAGGTAGAGCGCATCCCTTTGCCAGACCTTCACGTCCCAGCAATCGTGCGGCTCCGGAATGACATTGTAGTCGCCGGCAAGCACCAGTGGCTCTTCGAGAGCCAGCCGGTCTTCGGCAAAAGCAATGAGGCGATCCATCCAGGAAAGCTTGTAGGGATACTTGACCGGGTCGTCCGCGGGGTTGCCGTTCGGCAGGTAGATCGAGCAGACGCGCACCACGCCACCCTCTACGGAAAACACGCCCTCGATAAAACGCGCCTGTTCGTCGCCGTCACCGCCGGGCAGGCCGCGGTTCACTTCGTCCGGCCGGATTTTTGAGAGAAGGGCGACGCCGTTGAAGCCTTTCTGGCCGTGCGTCTCGACATGGTAGCCGAGCGCCTCGATATCAGCGCGCGGAAAGGCTTCGTCGACCGACTTGATTTCCTGCAAGGCAACGATGTCGGGATTGGACTCCTTGAGCCAAGCGACGAGATTTTCGATGCGCGCCCGCACGCCGTTGATGTTCCAGGTGGCAATCTTGATCGGCATGCGGGTCTCGTTTCGGTTGGGTATTGTCAGATCGAGAAGCTGGTGCCGCAGCCGCAACTGGCGACGGCATTGGGGTTTCGGATCTGGAACGACTGGCCAAGCAGGTTGTCGATGAAGTCGATCTCGGACCCGTCCATGTAGACGAGGGAGAGCTGGTCGATCAGTACCTTGGCACTGTCGCGTTGAAGCACCAGATCGTCATCCTGCTGGTCCTCGACGAGGTCGAATTTGTAGGAGAAGCCGGAACAGCCGCCACCTTCCACGGAGACGCGAAGGGCCTGCTTTTCCGGTGACGAACTGAGGATCGACGCGATGCGCCTTGCGGCGGCGTCGGAGATGGTTACGGATTTATCGCTCATGTCTGCCTCCTGCCGGGGTCAAGATCCGGAGAGAATCGCCTGTCTGTTACAGCCGGCAACTGTGTTGCCGAAGGCCGGGCCCGTTGCGAGGCGTTAAAAACAAATCCCTGAAAAGACTGGTTTTTCAAGCATACCTTGCAGCCGGACTTGCCGCTGTGCACACTATAGGTATGAAGGCATTGAGGCCGCGTCAATGGGCGGCGTGAATGCAGGTGACGAATGACACTGGACAGACATGCGCTGGGTTTTGGCGCAGGACAACGCGCCATCTATGCTTGCGACCCCTGGGCGACCCGCGGGCGGCTCCATCCGGAACCGGAAAGTCCCACGCGATCGGACTTTCAGCGCGACCGCGACCGCATCGTGCACACGACCGCCTTCCGGCGCCTCAAGCACAAGACACAGGTCTTCATCGCCGCCGACGGCGATCACTATCGCACGCGGCTGACCCACACGATCGAGGTGGCGCAGATCGCCCGCGCACTGGCGCGCGCGTTGAAGCTCGACGAGGACCTCGCCGAGGGGGTCGCGCTGGTGCACGATTTCGGTCATACGCCGTTCGGCCATACCGGCGAGGACGCGCTGCACGAGGTTCTGGAGACCTTCGGCGGCTTCGACCACAATGCCCAGTCGCTGCGCATCGTCACCAAGCTGGAACGGCGCTATGCCGAGTTCGATGGGCTGAACCTCACCTGGGAAAGCCTGGAAGGGCTCGTCAAGCACAATGGTCCGCTGATCGGGCCGACGGGCGAATGCACGCATGGCGACGACGTGCCGCGTCCCATCCTGGAATACTGCGCCCTGCACGATCTGGAGCTGGCAAGTTTCGCCAGTCTCGAAGCGCAGGTGGCGGCGATTGCCGACGATATCGCCTACAACACCCATGACATCGATGACGGCCTGCGCTCCGGCTATCTGACGTTCGAGATGCTGGAGGAGGTGCCGTTCCTCGCCAAGCTCATGGCGGACGTGCGCGACAAGTATCCCGGCCTCGAAGCCTCGCGCTTCACCCACGAGATCATGCGCCGCCAGATCACCGCCATGGTGGAGGACGTGATCGGCTATGCGCAGGAGGCGATCCGCGAGGAACGGCCGGAAAGCGCCGAGGACGTGCGCAAGGCGCGCCGGTGCCTCGCGACCTTCTCGGAAGAGATGTCCATAACCGACAAGCAGATCAAGAAACTGCTTTTCTCGCGCATCTACCGCCATCCGGATGTCATGCGCGTGCGCGCCAACGCGGCGTCGATCCTGACGGACCTTTTCCATGCCTATATGGACGACCCGCAGCTCATGCAGGGGCACTATTGGGTGGACCGCATCGCGACCATGCCGGAATCGGCCAGAGCCCGCCATGTCGGCGATTATCTGGCGGGGATGACCGATAACTACGCGATCAACACCCATCGCCGTCTGTTTGACCATACCCCGGAATTGCGGTAGTCAGCCGCCACCTGAACTTCTTCGCAGAAAAGGCCCCGAACGGGCCGCTGCGTGCGGATGGATGAGATGAACCTTTTTACAGACTTCGATAACAGAATCAAAAACGTACTCGAAGGACTTGATATCGTCCGTGAGAAGCGCGACGAACTCGATTTCGGCCGTATCAGCGTCGAGCCGCCGCGCGATGCCAGCCATGGCGACGTTGCAACCAATGCCGCGATGGTGCTTGCCAAGCCGCTCGGCCTCAATCCGCGCGCGCTCGCAGATCTCATCGTCACGGAACTGAAAAACGACCCGGAAGTGGCGGATGTCAGCGTCGCCGGCCCCGGCTTCATCAATGTGCGCCTGTCCGTCGCCTACTGGCAGAAGCTGCTGGCCGGCATGATCAAGTCCGGCACGGACTACGGCCGCAGCTCCCTCGGCGCCGGCCGCAAGGTCAATGTCGAATATGTCTCCGCCAACCCGACCGGCCCGATGCATGTCGGCCATTGCCGCGGCGCCGTGGTCGGCGACGCGCTGGCCAACCTGCTCGCCTTCGCCGGCTATGCGGTGACCAAGGAATATTACATCAACGATGCCGGCTCGCAGATCGACGTGCTGGCACGCTCGGCCTTCCTGCGTTACCGCGAGGCGCTGGGCGAGGCGATCGGCGACATCCCGGCGGGCCTCTATCCCGGCGACTATCTGGTTCCCGTCGGTGAGGTGCTGGCGGCCGAACACGGCACGACGCTGCGCGCCATGCCGGAACATCAATGGATGCCGATCGTCAAGGAGAAGACGATCGAGATGATGATGGCGATGATCCGGGAGGATCTTGCCGCCCTCAACGTCAACCACGACGTCTTCTTCTCCGAGCGCTCGTTGCATGCCGGAAACGGTGCGTCCATCCGCACCGCGATCAACGACCTCACCTTCAAGGGCCACGTCTACAAGGGCGTGCTGCCGCCGCCGAAGGGCCAGCTGCCGGAGGATTGGGAAGACCGCGAGCAGACGCTGTTCCGCTCGACGGAAGTCGGTGACGACATCGACCGCCCGCTGATCAAGTCTGACGGCTCCTACACGTACTTCGCGGCGGACGTCGCCTACTTCAAGGACAAGTACGACCGCGGCTTCGACGAGATGATCTATGTGCTCGGCGCCGACCATGGCGGTTACGTCAAGCGTCTGGAAGCGGTTGCGCGTGCGGTTTCGGAGGGTAAGGCAAAGCTGACCGTCCTGCTTTGCCAGCTGGTAAAGCTGTTCCGCAACGGCGAGCCGGTGAAGATGTCGAAGCGTTCCGGCGACTTCGTCACGCTGCGGGAAGTCGTCGATGAAGTCGGTCGTGATTCGGTTCGCTTCATGATGCTGTATCGCAAGAACAGCGAGCCGCTCGACTTCGACTTCGCCAAGGTGACGGAACAGTCCAAGGACAACCCGGTCTTCTACGTGCAATACGCCCATGCGCGCTGCATGTCGGTATTCCGCCAGGCGGCGGAGGCTTTTCCGGATCTCGACGTCGCCTCGCTTGATCTTGCCGGCGCGATTGCCGGGAATATCGCTGATCCGAGCGAATTGCAGCTTCTTGCGAAACTGGCAGAATTTCCCCGTGTCATCGAGGGTGCAGCGGCCGCGCAGGAGCCTCATCGCATCGCGTTTTATCTCTATGATCTTGCCGGCGCGTTCCATGGACACTGGAACAAAGGTAAAGAACAACCGGAATTACGGTTTGTTAACGATAAAAATAGAGAATTGAGTATCGCCAGACTTGGGCTGGTGCACGCTGTCGCGTCTGTTCTTAAATCGGGCCTGTCCATTACAGGCACCGCTGCACCGGACGAAATGCGATAACGTCACCATTTACCCACAATAAGCTGGCAGACGCGTTTTGGTAGCTTTTGAGTGGGAAGCAGTATGGCAGACAAGAACTTCGCACGAAGCGGAACCGCTGATACGGATCTCTTGGCAGATGATGATCCGTTGAGCGAGCTTGCCCGTCTCGTCAATTTCGAGCCGCGCCCGGTCCAGGGCGTCAGCAAGTCCCATTCCGAGGCTGCCCAGGCGGCGCCGCGCTATGAGAACCCCGTCCTCGCCCTCGAGGATGAGCTCATGCGGGCTTTCGAGCAGTTCGACATGCCGATCCGCGGCGCTGTCGAGCCGGTCGTGGCCGAGAAGGTGACGCCTCACCATATCGAACCGGTTTTTGACGAGCCGGCTCCGGTTGTCGAAAGCCACGACGCCCAGCTGGACGATGCACCGTCGCGTGACCTTCCGGTCCATCATGCCGCTCGCCAGGAGCCTGCATTCGAAGAGCATCCTGAGCCCGTTTTCGCGAATGACATTGCCTCGTCTGAAGAGGGGGTTGTCGATGCGCAGCGGGACGACACAGAGCTGGAGGCAGATCCGGCCCTGTTGCTTGCCGATGAGCTGGAAGCGGTTCTGCATGATGTACCCTCCGTCGATGCCAAGTCGACGCCGCATGCCGGTCAGGTGTTTGCCGAACGGTTCGAGCCGCGCTTTGAAGAGCCTGCCCGCAATGAACCGGTGCTTGAGACCTACACGCCCGCGCAGCCCGATGCTGTTCAGCCGGCGTTTCTGGGGCTTCAGCCGGTATCGACGGACGAGAGCCTGCTCGATGATGTCGGTCTCGCCCTTGAACGCGAGCTTGAGCTGTCGATTGGTGACGGTTTTGCCGATGAACTTTTCGCGGTGGAGCCTGCCCAGGGCAACGCACAGGGTGCGGACGCGTCCTTCGTCGAGCCGCTGGCTGTCGAGGTGGTGGAAAGCCATGTGGAGCCGCGGTTCGACGGTTTGACGGCGGACAACGCCGTTGCCGAGGATGCGCAGCCGTTCCAGGCCGAATCTGTTTACGAACGCGAGGAGCCGCACTTCGTCGAGGCGATGCCCTATCAGACGCGGGAAGATCATGCCCGCGTTGTGGCCGAGGCCGAGACCCAGTGGCAGGCGGAAGAGCCCGCCTTTGCGCCGGAACCCGACTATCAGGTCGAGTCCGTGGCCAAGGGGCAGGGCTACGATCATGATGCGCTGCTCGCCGACATCGAGCGTTATCCCGTGCCGGAAAGCCGTTCAGCGGTTTCCAGCGCGTCGGTTGCGGCCGTCGCAATATCGGCTCGCAATCCGCCCGCCAATATTTCCGCCATCTTCGGTCGTGCAACACCCGTCGCGCATCGCGGGCCTGCCGTCGAAAAGGCGATCATTCCCCCGGTCGTCGAAAAGACCACCACTGCCATTGTCGAGCCGGTCAGGAAGCCGATCGTCGAAACCGTTCAGGCGCCTGTCGTTGAAGCACGCCGGGAGCCGGTCGCGTTGCCGGTTGCTGCTGCCGAGCCGGAGATCGATCTCGACAATATGGAGTTCGATCTCTCCGATATCGACCTGGACCTGTCCGACTTCTCGCTCGACGACGAGCCGGTGAAGCATGAGACCAAGCCCGTTGTGGCCGTGGCTGAGGTCAAGGTCCCGGAGAAGAAGGCAGAGGTCGTAAAACCCGTCGAAGTGCAAGCGGTCGTTCGCCGCGAACCTGCTGTCGCCGTGCCGGTCTCGACCTATACGAGACCGCAGCCGCTTGCAGTGGAAACGAATGACGGCGCGCTGCCCTTCGATCCATCCATGATCGCCGACACCGACGAGGGTGTTTCGCCGGTTACGGAAGTTGATGTGCCGCAGCTGCCGGTTATCGAGAAAGAGAAGCCGCCGGTCTATCAGCCGGATTACGACTTCGACATCGATGCGGAAATGGCGCAGCTCTTTAGCGAGCCGGCTGCCAAGGCGAAGGGCGAAAGCCGCCAGGCCGGTGTTGCTGCCGTCGCAGCCGCTGCCTCCAACAGCCAGCCAACGGCGCAGATCAACGATGTCGACGATTTCGAGCGCGCGCTGGAAGAGGATTTCCGCCGCTCGCTGAACCAGCCGGAGCGCATGGCCATTCCGGTTGATCCGGGCCAGGCCAGCCCGCTCTATTCCGGTGACGGCTATGATGACGAACCGGCCCGTCCGCGTCGCGGTCTGTTGATCGCCGCTTCGATTGCCGGCCTTGTCCTTATCGGTGGTGGCGGCGTCTATGCCTGGTCTGCCTTTACCAGCGGTTCTGTCGGCTCCGGCGAGCCGCGCGTCATTCTCGCCGACAAGGAGCCGGTCAAGGTCGTGCCCGAGGAAAAGGGCGGCAAGACCGTTCCGAACCAGGACAAGGCCGTTTACGATCGCGTCGCCGGCGACAATGCCAGCACGCCGCAGCAGGAACAGCTCGTCACTTCGACCGAAGAGCCGGTCGACGTGGTACAGCGCACGCTGACGCCCGAAACACTGCCGTTCGACGGACCGGAAGACGGTGTTGAAGCGGTTATCGCGGCTGAGAACGAAAACCGCGTACTGCCGGGCGTCGACGAGCCCGCCACGGCGACGGCGGACGGTGGCAACAAGCCGCTCGTTTCGCCGCGCAAGGTCAAGACCATGATCGTCAAGCCGGACGGTACGCTGGTCGCCCGCGAGGAGATCGTGACGGAGCCGGCAACGGAAACCGCACAGATCGACGCCAAGGCGACCGGGACAACCGGTACGGCTTCGGGTGAGGCAGCAACGAATGCGACACTCGATGCCAATGCCTCCCTGCGCGACGAACAGGGCGCAACGGACGGCCAGCCGCGCTCGGCGCTTGCTGAAGCGGCCGATGCCGAGGTCGACGACACGGCGCCCGTGCGCACGGTGAAGACCACGACCATCGGCGCCACCAGCACCTCGACCGATGGCAATACGCCGGTTCCGGTAACCCGTCCGATCGACCAGCCGGTCACCGTCGTCGGCACCGTCACCGAAAACGGCAATGTCAGGGACACGCAGACTGCCGAGGCAACGCCGACCCAGGCCCAGCAGACAGCAGAGCAGACGCAGGTCGCTGCTGTCGCACCGGGCAGCTACGTGATCCAGATCGCCTCGCTGCCCTCGGAAGCGGAAGCGCAGAAGAGCTACAATTCGCTCTCCTCGAAGTTCGGCAGCGTGATCGGTGGCCGCGGCGTGGATATCAAGAAGGCGGAAATCCCGAACAAGGGCACCTTCTTCCGCGTTCGCATCCCTGCCGGTTCGCGTGATGAAGCCAATTCGCTCTGCAGCCGCTACAAGAGCGCAGGCGGCAGCTGCCTCGTCACCCGCTGAGACTGACAGCCTGATTTTCGGAGGCGCGGGACCTGTTCCGCACCTCTTTGATTCCAACGGGGCGTTTGCAGAAATTCGTCAACGACACGCCCTTCGTCTTTCCTCACCGAACCTCTAAGATTGCTGACATGAGCGAATCGAAATCCTTCCTTTCGGGCTGCAAGGGCCTGAGCCTCACCGCCGATGAAAAGGCCTTCTTCCGCAGCGAGCGGCCCTGGGGCTTCATCCTGTTCGGCCGCAATATCGGCGAACCGGCGCAGGTCGCGGATCTGACGGCGGAAATGCGTGACTGTATCGGTGGCGACGCGAACATTCCGGTGCTGATCGACCAGGAGGGCGGGCGCGTCCAGCGCATCAAGCCGCCGCATGTCCAGCAGTACCCGAACGCGGCGGCCCTTGGTGCGATCTACCGGGCCGACGAGGAGAAGGGGCTGCGCGCCGCCTGGCTGATGTCGCGCCTGCATGCCTTCGATCTCCTGCGTCTCGGCGTCAATGTGGATTGCCTGCCGGTGCTCGATGTCGCCGTGCCGGGTGTGCACGACGTCATCGGCAATCGCGCCTACGGGCAGGAGCCCAAGATCGTGTCCGTCATGGGCAAGGCGGCTGGCGAAGGCCTGAAGGCTGGCGGCCTGCTGCCGATCATGAAGCACATGCCGGGCCACGGCCGCACCATGGTCGATTCCCATCACGACCTGCCGGTCGTGCATGCGAGCCGGGAAGAGCTTGAGGCGTGCGACTTCGTTCCCTTCCGGCACATGAAGGACGAGTTGATGGCAATGTCGGCGCATATAGTCTTCACCGCCATCGATGCCGATAATCCGGCGACGACGTCGGCCAAGGTCGTGCGCGAAATTGTCCGCGACCATATCGGCTTCGACGGGCTTCTGATGTCCGATGACGTGTCGATGAATGCCCTCAAGGGCGATATTGCCGCAAGAAGCCGGGGAATCATCGCCGCCGGCCTCGACATGGTGTTGCATTGCCATGGCATCATGGACGAAATGATTGCGGTGACAGAAAACGTTCCTCCGCTTGCCGGCGACAGTCTGCGACGGGCGAACGCGGTACGCGCAGGCTTTCCGACGCCGGACGGGGCAGACGAACAGGCGCTGCGCGAAGAGTTCAACGCCATGATCGCGGTTGCCTGACGGGCTCCGCAAAAGGAGCGACGTGCAGGTGACGGGCGGCAAGCCTCCGAAGAAGGGTCGCGGTGCGGATGCGCCGATGGACGATCTGTGGCAGGACGAGGCCGAGGGGCGGGGACTTTCCGAGGAAAGCCTCGTCGTCGACCTGGCCGGCTTCGAAGGCCCGCTCGATCTTCTCCTGCACCTTGCCCGCACGCAGAAGGTCGATCTGACCCGCATCTCGGTGCTGGCGCTGACGGAGCAGTACCTGGCCTTCATCGACCGGGCGCGAAAAATCCGCATCGAGCTAGCGGCCGACTATCTCGTCATGGCCGCATGGCTTGCCTATCTCAAGTCCCGCCTGTTGCTTCCCAAGCAGGCGAAGGACGACGGGCCGACCGGCGAGGAAATGGCGGCGAGCCTGGCCTTCCGCCTCAAGCGCCTGGAGGCGATGCGCGACGCTGCCAGCAAGCTCATCAACCGCAACCGGCTCGGCCGCGACATCTTTGCCCGGGGCATGCCGGAGCATATCCCGACCGAGCGCCGCTCAGGCTTCGAGGCCTCGCTCTACGATCTCCTGAGCGCCTATGCGTCGATGCGGCAACGGCATGCGGTCACGCAGGTTACGATCGAGAGGCGCAGTGTCTGGTCGCTCGCCGATGCGCGTGAGATCCTTCAGTTGCTCTTCGGCGAATTCGATGGTGACTGGACGGCACTCGATCATTTCATGATGCGCTACCTGACGGACCCGGCTGAGCGCACGACGGCAATCGCCAGCGCCTTTGCGGCAACGCTGGAGCTCGTCAGGGAAGGGCGGCTGGAATTGCGCCAGGACGGTGCCTTCCAACCGATCTACCTGCGCAAGGGTCCGAAACCGCAAGGCGAAGACGACGGGGGCACTGAGCGTGGCTGAACAAGAGGATGACGAAGCGGAGAGCGGGACGATCGTCGATCCGCGCCGGCTGCATGAGGCGGCGCGTATTGCGGAAGCGCTTATCTTCGCCTCGACCGGGCTCGTTTCGCAGACCTACATTGCCGAGCGCCTGCCGCGCGGTGTGGACGTGCTGCATGTGATGCGCGAGCTCAAGGGTCTCTATGCCGGTCGTGGCGTCAATCTCATCCAGATCGACGATAGCTGGGCGTTTCGCACGGCACCGGATTTGTCCTTTGTCATTCGGACCGACGAGACGGAGGTGCGCAAATTGTCGCGTGCCGCGCTCGAAGTGCTGTCGATCATTGCCTATCACCAACCTGTGACCCGTGCCGAGATCGAAGATATCCGCGGCGTGCAGACCTCCAAGGGGACGCTGGACGTTTTGATGGAGGCGGGGTGGGTGCGCTTCCGCGGCCGTCGGCGCTCGCCCGGCCGCCCCGTTACCTTCGGTACCACACGGGATTTCCTCGATCATTTCGGCCTCGAGGAACTGCGCGACCTGCCGGGTCTCGAAGAATTGAAGGGCGCTGGCCTGCTTTCCGGCCGCATCCCCTCAAACTTCCAGGTGCCGCTGCCGCTTGGCGAAGATGAGATCGCTGACGATGAGGACCCGATCACCGCACTCGATCTCGAAGAACTCGGTCTCTTGACACCGGGCGGAAAAGCGGACGAATAGGCGAAGCTTTATGACAGGACTGTAGGGTCGGCTTACGTGCCGTCGGCAGGGAAAGACTTCGGGAAATGGCTTCGGAGCCGTCAAACGGTATCGAGACGAGGCGGGCATCGGCGGTCACGTTCGCGGCGCGTCTGACCTTCGAGGATATCCACCACAGCTATCACGGCAAGGAAACCATCCGCGGCATTTCACTGACGGCGGAACCGGGGCAAGTGCTCTGTCTGCTTGGTCCTTCCGGCTCCGGCAAGACCACGCTGCTGCGCATTGCTGCCGGCATCGAGGCACAGACCGCCGGCCGTGTTCTCCTGAACGACCGCGAGATTGCCGGTCCCGACATGTTCCAGCCGCCGGAGCGGCGTGGCGTCGGCCTGATGTTTCAGGATTTTGCGCTCTTTCCGCACATGTCGGTGCTCGACAATGTGCGTTTCGGCCTGACGGCTTTGCCGCGTGCGGAGGCGGAGGCAGAAGCTGAGGCTGCGCTGGAACGCGTCGGCTTGGCGCATTATGCCCAAAAGTTTCCGCATGTGCTTTCCGGCGGCGAACAGCAGCGCGTGGCACTTGCCCGGGCGCTGGCGCCGCGCCCATCGGTTCTGCTGATGGACGAGCCGTTTTCCGGTCTGGATTCACGCCTCAAGGATTCAATCCGCGCCGATACGCTGGCGATCCTGCGCCAGTCGCGCGCCAGCGCCATCGTCGTCACGCATGACGCCGAGGAAGCGATGCGCATGGGCGATCGCATTGCGCTTCTGAAGGATGGCCGGCTCGTGCAGGTCGGCACGGCGGAGGAATTGTACCTCAACCCCAAGGACATCTTCGCCGCTGCCTTCTTTTCGGAGATCAACGAGTTTCCAGGGCACGTGCGCGGCGGCCGCGTGGAGACGCCACTCGGCAATGTCGACGGCAAGCATTTCAATGACGGGCAGAAGGTCCGGGTCGCTGTGCGCCTTTCGGGCTTGCATGTGAGCGAGAGCGGTGGCGATGTGCCGGCCCGCATTCTGTCGCGGCGGTTTCTTGGCGTGGTCGAATTGCTGGAGCTTGCGGTCTCCGGCAGCGAACGGCCGGTGCGGGCGCGTGTTCGGGCGGACCAATTGGCGGCCGGATTGCGCGATGTCACGCTTTCGGCTAACCAGCGCGACATACTAGTGTTTGTAAAAGACGGCTGAACGTCTTACATCGGGTTTCGAATTCGAAAGGGAGTTACGGGAATGGGTTCTTTCAGCATCTGGCATTGGCTGATCGTTCTGGTGGTTGTGCTGCTGCTGTTCGGCCGCGGCAAGATTCCGGAACTGATGGGTGATGTCGCCAAGGGCATCAAGAATTTCAAAAAGGGCATGTCCGACGAGGAAGCCGCTGCCGCCGACAAGGCGAAAACCGTCGACCACAAGGCCGACGAGGTCAAGTAACCGGGATTACAGCGCCGTGCGTCATTCGTGACGCGCAAAGGACGCTGTAGAATTTGGATTGGCCAGGTCAGGATTGATCTGGCAGGCCGCGAGCGGTGGTTCGCGGTCCATGAGGACAAGACCCTATGCTTGATGTCGGCTGGACCGAAATACTCGTCATTGCCATCGTTCTGATCATCGTGGTCGGTCCCAAGGATCTGCCGCAGATGCTGCGCACGTTCGGCCGCATGATGTCGAAGATGCGCGGCATGGCGAGTGATTTCCGCCAGCAGTTCGATGAGGCGTTGCGCGAAGCCGACCTCGAAGACGTCAAGAAGACGATCGGCGAGGCGCAAAAGCTCAACCCGCTGAACACCATCCGCGACGCGGTCAATCCGCTGCGCCAGATGGGCAACGACATCAAGGCTGATCTCCAGAAGACGACCAGTTCGGTTTCGTCCTCGAGTTCGGCGGCCAATCCGGTCGATAGCGTTTCGAGTGCTCCAGTCGCCGCACCGTCGGAAGCGCAAAAGCCTGCTTCCACCGAGCCGGTGGCCGCTGTTCCGCTCAAGGCGGGCCCGACCAGAAAGACCGCGGCGAAGAAATCCGCTGACACTGCCGCGAAGACGGCAAAGCCGCGCAAGGCGCCTGCCAAGGCCGAAGCCGAGGTGAAGGTTGCGGCCAAGCCGGCAGCGAAGGCCGCAGCAGGTAAGAAGGCGGCCTCCGCCAAGTCCAAGACAGTGAAGACCAAGAAGGACGAGGCATGAGCGGCGATATCGAAGACAAGCCCCAGCCGCTGATCGAACACCTGATCGAGCTGCGCCAGCGCCTGCTCTGGGCGGTCGGTGCGTTTTTTGTCGCCTTCCTGGTCTGCTTCTATTTCGCCAAGCAGCTCTTCAACCTGCTCGTCCTGCCGTTCAAGTGGGCGGTGGAATGGGCAGGGTTGACGCATCGCAATGTCGAGCTGATTTACACGGCGCCGCAGGAGTTTTTCTTCACGCAGATCAAGGTCGCGATGTTCGGCGCCTTTGTCATCGCCTTTCCGGTGATCGCACAGCAGGTCTACAAGTTCGTCGCGCCCGGCCTCTACAAGAACGAACGTTCCGCCTTCCTGCCGTTCCTGATCGCTTCGCCGATCCTCTTCCTTATCGGTGCGGCACTCGTCTATTTCTTCTTCACACCCATGGTCATGTGGTTCTTCCTCGCCATGGAGCAGGGCGGGGGCGAGGGGCAGGTGTCGATCCAGCTTCTGCCGAAGGTTTCCGAATATCTCAGCCTGATCATGTCGCTGATCTTCGCGTTCGGCCTCGTCTTCCAGCTTCCGGTCATCTCGTCGCTGCTGGTGCGCGCCGGTTTCATCGATTCGAAGGTGCTGGCCGACAAGCGTAAATATGCGATTGTCATCGCCTTCGTGGTAGCCGCCGTGCTGACGCCGCCGGATCCGGTTTCCCAGATCGGCCTTGCACTGCCGGCCATCCTTCTCTACGAGATTTCCATCTATACGGCCCGACTCATCGAACGGCAGCGGGCACGCGCCTCGAACGCACAGAGTGCGGAAGACGAGGTCGCTGCAACGCCGGGCGAGGCTGACTGAGCCTCGTCGGCACGTCGCTGCCGGGCGCGGATGGGTCTCAATCCACGGAACGCCTGGAACGACAATGCTTGATATCAAATGGATCCGCGACAATGCCGACGCTTTCGACGCCGCTCTGGCGAAGAGAGGTGCGAGCCCCCTTGCACAGGCCCTGATCGATCTCGACGAGAAGCGCCGCAGCGTCATCCAGAAGGCGCAGGACATGCAGTCGCGCCGCAACGCCGCCTCCAAGGAGATCGGCGCGGCAATGGCGAGCAAGAACAGCGAGCTGGCCGAAAAGCTGAAGGCCGAGGTGACCGCGATCAAGGATCTGCTTCCGGCTGCGGAAGACGAAGAGCGCGAGGTCACGGCCGAGCTTACCGATCAGCTCTCGCGCATCCCGAACATCCCGCTCGATGACGTGCCGGTCGGAAGCGACGAGGCAGGCAATGTCGAGAAGCTGAAATGGGGCAGCAAGCCCGGCTGGAACCACAAGGCGCTCGAACACTACGAAATCGGTGAGGCGCTCGGCTGGATGGACTTCGAAGCCGCCGCGAAGATCGCCGGCTCGCGTTTCACCGTGCTGAAGGGCCAGCTTGCCCGCCTCGAACGTGCGCTCGGCCAGTTCATGATCGACGTGCACACCGGCGAGCACGGGTATACGGAAGTTCATGCGCCGCTGCTGGTGCGTGACGACGCCATGTTCGGCACCGGCCAGCTGCCCAAATTTTCCGAGGACCTGTTCCGCACCACGGATGGCCGCTGGCTGATCCCGACGGCGGAAGTCTCGCTCACCAATCTGGTGCGCGAGGAAATCCTCGATCAGGAAAAGCTGCCGCTGCGCTTCACGGCGCTGACGCCGTGCTTCCGTTCGGAAGCCGGGTCGTCGGGTCGCGACACCCGCGGCATGCTGCGCCAGCACCAGTTCATGAAGTGCGAACTCGTCTCGATCACCGATGCGGACAGCTCGATCGACGAACACGAGCGCATGACCGCCTGTGCGGAAGAGATCCTGAAGCGCCTTGGCCTGCACTACCGCGTCATGACGCTCTGCACCGGCGACATGGGGTTTGGTGCGCGCAAGACCTACGACCTCGAGGTCTGGCTGCCGGGGCAGGACACGTTCCGCGAAATCTCGTCCTGCTCGGTCTGCGGCGATTTCCAGGGCCGTCGCATGAACGCGCGTTATCGCGGCAAGGACGACAAGGCGACGAAGTTTGTGCACACGCTGAACGGCTCGGGCACCGCCGTCGGCCGCGCGCTGATCGCCGTCATGGAGAACTACCTCAACGAGGACGGCACGATCACCGTGCCGGACGTCCTGCTGCCCTATATGGGCGGGCTGAAGAAGATCGAGAAGGCCGCCTGAGGCGGGAGATAACATGCGCATTCTTCTGACGAACGACGACGGCATTCACGCCGAGGGCCTTGCGGTCCTCGAGCGTATCGCGCGCGAACTGACGGATGACGTCTGGATTGTCGCACCCGAGACCGACCAGAGCGGCTTGGCCCATTCGCTGACACTCTCCGAGCCGCTGCGCCTGCGCAAGATCGACGACAAGCGCTATGCGCTGCGGGGCACGCCGACCGACTGCGTCATCATGGGCGTGCGGGAAGTGCTGGACGTCAAGCCGGACCTCGTTCTCTCCGGCGTCAATGTCGGCGCCAACATGGCGGACGACGTCACCTATTCGGGCACGATCGCCGGTGCCATCGAAGGCACCCTGCAGGGCATCAAGTCCATGGCGCTCAGCCAGGCCTACAGCCATGCGAGCGGCCGCATCGTACCGTGGGAGGTTGCCGAAACCTTCGCGCCCAAGCTCATCCGCCAACTCTTGGATGTGGACTTGCCGGACTGGACCTTCTTCAACATCAACTTCCCGAATTGCGCGCCCTCCGACCTTCAGGGCGTCGAGGTGACGAGCCAGGGCAAACTCGATTTCGGCCTGACGATCGATGAGCGCGCCGATGGCCGCGGCCTCCCGTATTATTGGCTGCGCTTCGGCGAGAGGAAGGGTGATTTCCGCGCCGGGACCGACATCCACGCGGTAAAGAACCACAAGATTTCGGTGACGCCGCTCAAGCTCGACCTCACGGACTACACCGTGCTCGACCGCGTGCAGCGTGCACTCAATGGCGAGGACGCGGATTGAACACGGGACGGGTGATCGAGAAGGAAGGTTTGGCCGCGCTGGCGATGCGCCTGCGCGCGCAGGGAATCAATAATCTCGACCTCCTGACGGCCGTGGAGCAGACGCCGCGCACGCTGTTCGTGCCGCCGCAGTTTACCGGTGAGGCCTATTCGCGCCGTGTCCTGCCGCTGGAGTGCGGATCGTTCATGGAGGGCATCGACCTTGCGGTACGCATCTTGCATTTCCTCAACCTCAAGGCTGGCCAGCGCATTCTCGAAGTCGGCACCGGCAGCGGTTTCACCGCCGCCGTCATGGGACGCCTGACAGAGCGCGTTCTGACGGTCGACCGCTACAAGACGCTTGCCACCAATGCGCAGCAGTCCATCGAAAAGGCCGGCATCCGCAACGTCATCGTGCGGCAGGCGGATGGCAATAACGGCATGCCGGGCGAGGGCACCTTCGACCGCATTCTGGTGACCGCAGCCTTCCCGGCCTTGCCGCGCTCCTTCGCCGAGCAACTTGTCTCCGGCGGCATGCTGATCGCACCCGTCATGGTCAGCGATACCGAGTGTCGCATGCTGAAGCTGGTGAAGACCGGCAGCCGTTTCGACCGCGAAGACCTCTTCGACGTGCCTTACCTGCCGATCGTACCGCAGATGGCGCAGGCGCTTTAATCACCCTCTCATGATCCGTGTTTGTCGCTCGGCAGGCAGTCGCCTGCTGAGTCTGTGGGCTTTTTTGCTGGAAATCCTCGGGCCTTCGGCACCGCCACTTGCACGTGATGCGAGAATTCTCCTCGTGAATACAGCGCGTTAACCTTTTGTTAACCAGCGTAAGCTTCGCGCAAGTTTCGAGGCGTAGGCCGGTAACAAAGCAGCAGTTTCCACGCAGGACGCCGGTTTTCCAATGATGCGGCCGTTCCGATGGAGAGGGTAATGTACGTCTCGAACAGGATCACCAGCAGCTCTACCGGCGACAGCCTCGCATATCTCGCGACCAAGGCTGCGGGCAAGGCTGTGGAGGAGAATGCCGAGGCTGGTTCGACCGCGCATCTCGCCGGCGGCAGCTACGATCCGTCCGCCCATGTCGGCCTGACGGTTGATGCTCTTCTTGTCCTCAGTGTCGCCAGGGAAGAGATGGTCTCCAGTCGGCCGGCGCTGACCGAGGCCGAGCGCAACAACCTCGATACGACGGAGCTTGAAAAGCGCGAAAAGGATGCCTTCGGCCACTTCCTCGAGGCAGGCGACCGCAAGGGTTATTATCGCGCCTATATCGAATATTTCGACAGCATGCCGATGCAGGACCAGCGCAGTGCCCGTTACGCTGGCACGCGGGAACCTGCCGTCGCGGCCCTGCGTGCTATCGCGTACAATGAGAGTGCCCTCGACATGACGGCACCCGACACTGCGCTCGAAAATGCCGCGGCCGCCGGTGAACAAGCGGCACGTCGCTCCACGCCGATTTCGGCGATCTTCCAGCCGAGCCAGGGAGATTTCGAGAACGCTGCGCGCGTCAACGGCCGCATCTCGCGCGCCGACAGCATGTACGCGACCGGCTTCTGAGGCGTTTCGACCTTGGTTTTGCCATGGTGCGGGAACACCATGGTTATCAATTCATCAAAAACCTGTTGCGGATAGCCCGGCTTTAACCGGGCGGTAACTCTAACGCGCTTTAATCGGTCTACATCAAGTAGCGTACCGATTGGGTTAGTCTCATGCGTAAGAGTGTATCGCCGAGTTTTGGTAGGACTGCGACCCGCCTGATGGCGGCCGCCCTGCTGGCCAGCGTCGCGACCGGGTGCAGCTCGGACGTTTCTCGTTTTGGCGGCCTCTTTTCCTCCTCCGGTCAGGATAACATCACAACGAGCTCGGTTCCGCGCCGCACGCTCTTTGGCGGTGGTGGAACCAATCCGGTTCCGCGCGGCACGGTCGGCAACGGCCAGCAGTTCGCGACGGCAGACCAGATGGGGACGCGCGACGAAGCGCTCAATCAGCCGTTCCCGGATCAGGGTACGGTTTCCTACGACCCCATCAATACCGCGACCACCAGCGGCTCCGGTACGCGGCTGGCCACGACACCGATGCGCGTCCAGCGTGGCGATCTCACCGATCCGACGGCCGGCGTTCGCCAGGATGCCGAGCGCGAAGTGGCCGTCGCCCGGGATTCGACCGAGCGCAAGGCGAAGGCTATCGTCTCGGACGCCGACACATTGACCACGGCAACCGTGAACAAGGGCAAGGCCGGCTGGTCGACGAACAACGCACCGGTCGTCATGCTGCGCCAGGGCGAAAGCGTGAAGACGCTCGCCAACCGCTACGGTGTGCCGGAAAAGGAAATTCTTGCCGCCAACGGTCTGAAGCGCTCTTCCGATGCCGAGCCTGGCCAGAAGATCGTCATCCCGACCTTCAGCACCACCTCCAGCGCCGCCAAGGCCTCGACGGACCATACGCTCAAGGTTGACAACAAGCTTCCGACGCCGGAGCGCAAGGGTGAGCAGAATGTCGCCATCCTGCCCGGCACCTCCACCCGCGAGAAGCAGAAGTCGGAAAGCGGCCAGACGAATTCCAACGTCGCTGACGCCGCCGAAGGCAAGGGCAAGGCCGGCTACGAAGTGCAACCCGGCGATTCGCTTGCCAAGATCGCGCGCAGCAACGGCGTTTCCGTCGATGCGCTGAAGAAGGCGAACGGCCTGGAAACCGCATCGATCCGCATCGGCCAGAAGCTGACGATCCCGGCTGGCGGCGCCGCCGAAACGACGACCGACAAGACGGTGACGGCTTCGGTTCCTGTCAGCAAGGAAAAGAAGGTCGAGACGACGGAGAAGAAGCCGGAATCCTACAAGGCGCCGGTGAAGACCGTTTCTGTCACGGAAGCGACGGAAAAGTCGGATGTGACGGATGAAGCACCGGAATCGACGGGTATCGGCAAGTATCGTTGGCCGGTTCGCGGCGCGGTCATCGCTGGCTACGGCGCCAATGTCGAAGGCAACCGCAATGACGGTATCGATATCTCGGTTCCGGAAGGCACGCCGATCAAGGCCGCTGAAAACGGCGTGGTCATCTATTCCGGCAGCAGCCTGAAGGAACTCGGCAACGCGGTTCTCGTGCGCCACGACGACGGCACCGTCACGGTCTATGGCCATGCCGGCGAGTTGAACGTCCAGCGCGGCCAGAAGATCCAGCGCGGCCAGACCGTCGCGACCTCCGGCATGAGCGGCAACGCAAACCGCCCGAAGGTTCACTTCGAGGTGCGCAAGAACGCTACCCCGGTCAACCCGATGACCTTCCTGGAATAGGATTGGTCGACGCACAGCATTGATATGACAACGGGCGGTTCCCTTGGAGCCGCCCGTTCTCGTTTGCCTGTTGTTATGCGATCCGTCGACCGAAGGCTTCGCGATAGGCGACGGGTGTCGTTGCCAGGTGAAGGCGGAAATGGTGGCGAAGCGTTCCGGTCGTGCCGAAGCCCGAGAGTGCCGCTACCTCTTCGACCGACGCGTTGGTTTCCTCGAGCAGGTCGCGTGCTTTTCCAAGCCGCTGGGCCAGCAGCCAGCGCGCGGGCGTCATGCCGGTCGTCGCTTCGAAGCGACGCAGGAAAGTACGGGTACTCATGCCGGCGCGCCGCGCGAGCGCCGCTACGGAATGATCGGCGCCGAGATTCTCCCGCATATGGTCGAGAAGTGCGCCGAGGCGGCCGCTTTCATGGGGGCGCGGCACCACCTGCTTGATGAACTGCGCCTGGCCGCCATCCCGGTGGGCCGGCAGGACCAGGCGGCACGCTACGCGATTTGCCGCTTCCGGACCGAAATCCCGGCGTATCAGATGAAGGCAGAGGTCGAGGCCGGCTGCCGTGCCGGCGGACGTCAACACAGAACCGGCATCGACATAGAGCACGTCCGCGCTGACGTTGATTTCCGGGTGCTGTGCCATCAATGTGCCGGTGTAGCGCCAGTGGGTCGTGGCGCGCCGCCCGTCGAGCAGGCCGGCTGCTGCCAGCACGAAGGCGCCGGAGCAGAAGGACAGGATACGCGCACCACGCGCATGGGCTGCCTTCAGAGCATCGATCAGAGCCTGAGGCACGGGTGCGTCCGTGCCGCGCCAACCCGGAATGATGACCGTTCCTGCGTCAGCCAGCAGATCCAGGCCGCCATCGACGGAGAATGTCAGGCCGCCGGCTGCGCGCATGTTGCCCTCATCCACGCCGGCCACGGCGAAGCGATACCAGTTCGTGCCCATTTCCGGCCGTGAAAGGGCAAAGATCTCGGTCGCAATGCCGAATTCGAAGGTGCAGAGCTGGTCGTAGGCGATCGCGACGACGAGCGGATTGGGCAACGGGCGGAGCGATAGCGTGTTTGGCATGATTTTGATCTTATATGGCGTTCATGCCATCTGCAATCCCGGCGCTGAACCCGCTACCTTTCTGTCATCCAACAAGGAGCAGAGACCATGAGCTACGTCACCGACTACGCACCGGCATCCTCCGCCATCGCGATCGAACATTTCCTGAAGCGTCTTTCCGTCGAGACCGATTGCGCCGATGTCTCCGCAGCCCTCAAGGCCGGTGATCAGGATTTCGTTCTGCTGCACGTCGTCGGCTCTCCGGAGGCCTATGCGCGGCGGCATGTGCCGGGCGCGCTGCACCTGCCGCACCGCGAGATTTCGGCCGCGCGCATGGCGGAGTGGCCTGAGGACACGCTCTTCGTGGCCTACTGTGCGGGGCCGCATTGCAACGGGGCCGACCAGGCGGCGCTGAAGCTGGCGCGTCTCGGCCGGCCGGTGAAAATCATGATCGGCGGCATTACCGGCTGGGCGGATGAAGGGCTTCCCTTCGCCACGGGGGCTGAGCCAGGCAACCTGCTGGCGGTCGCCGCCGAATGAGCGCTGACACAATCGTCGTCCGTCCCTTCGAACAGCGGGATATCGGTGCGGTCTGGCAGCTGATGCGGGATTTGGCGGTTTTCGAGGGATATGTGGACGCCTTCGCGGTCACACCGGCCGACCTCCTGGCCCATGGTTTTGGTCCGGCACCCGCCTTCGGCGTATTCGTTGCCGTGAAAGGGGATACGATCGCCGGCATAGCTGTGCATTACCGCATTCCGTGGACGTTCGATCTGCGGCCTGTCGTGGTGCTGAAAGAATTGTTCGTGGCGGAGGCGTTTCGCGGGCAGTGCGTGGGCAACATGCTTTTTGCGCGTCTGCAGGCCTATGCAGTCGAGATCGGCGCGTCGGCGCTGCGATGGACGGTGCTTCCGGACAATGAGGCAGCCAAGCGGTTCTATGCGGGGCAGGGTGCTGCGCCGGATGCTGCCTGGGAACATTGGACCCTGCCTATCGCGCGCCGAATCTGAAACGGTCGGCGCGGTCACGAATCACAGGAGAGACCCTTGATCACCTGCTATCTCAGATACGTCATCGATCCACACAAGCTGGAGGCGTTCGAAGCCTACGCCCGTGCCTGGATCCCCATCGTCAACCGCATGGGCGGCACGCATCACGGCTATTTTCTGCCGAGCGAAGGAGCGAACAATATTGCGCTCGCACTCTTCAGCTTTCCGAGCCTTGCCACCTATGAAGACTATCGCACACGCATGCTGAGCGATCCGGAATGCATAGCGGCCTACGAGATGGACAAGCAGAACCGCAGCATCATCAGCTATGAGCGCAGCTTCATGCGCCCGGTCTTATCGTAGGAAGAGGAAAGCCGGCTCGTTTGGAGCCGGCTTATCGGGGTCACTTGTTGAGCGGCTTGCCCAACCGGCCGGCGAGATCCTGCACATATTGCCAGGCGACGCGGCCGGAACGGGAGCCGCGGGTGGTGGCCCATTCGAGCGCTTCGGCGTGGAGTTGTTCCGTCGGAATACCGAGATCGAAATGGCTGGCATAGCCGTCGATCATTTCGAGATATTCGACCTGGCTGCACTTGTAGAAGCCGAGCCACAGGCCGAAACGGTCGGACAGCGACACCTTCTCTTCCACGGCTTCGGACGGGTTGATCGCCGTCGATTGCTCGTTCTCCATCATGTCGCGCGGCAGGAGGTGCCGGCGGTTGGAGGTGGCATAGAGCAGCACATTGTCCGGCCGGCCCTCCACGCCGCCATCGAGTGCGGCTTTCAGCGACTTGTAGGACGTGTCGTCATGGTCGAAGGAGAGGTCGTCGCAGAAGATGATGACCGGGCAGGGTGCGTCCTTCAGGATCTCCATCAGCGCCGGCAGCGTGGCAATGTCTTCACGGTGCACCTCGACAAGCTTCAGGCCGCTTTCCGCATCCTTGGCCGCGAGCGCATGCACCGATTTCACCAGCGACGACTTGCCCATGCCGCGTGCGCCCCAGAGCAGCACGTTGTTGGCCGGCAGTCCGCGGGCGAAGCGCAGGGTGTTGTCGACCAGGATGTCACGTACATGGTCCACACCGCGGATGAGATCGATGTCGATGCGGTTCGGGCGCTTCACCGGCTGGAGGTGCTGGCGTGTCGGCGACCAGACGAAAACGTCGGCCGCTGCCCAGTCGTTGACGGCAGGCGCCGGGCCGGCGAGGCGTTCCAGCGTGGCATTGATACGGCCGATTTCGGCGAGCAAAAGCTTGATGGTATCTTCCTGCAATTTCTCTCTCCTCATGCGTTCTTGCCGGGTAGCATACGGCGCCACATCGCGAAAAGAGGGAAAGCGCTTGAAAACAGGCGGCTTCTCAAGGTCGTGTGTTGCATTCGAGACCTCTTTGCCTATATTCCGGCAACCGAAATGGGCCGTCAGGCTCCATAAATTCAAGATTTCAAGGAGTAGCTGATGTTCATTACCGAGGCCTTCGCCCAGACGGCGGCACCCGGCGGGGCAGCTGGCGGTGCAGACATTCTCATGTCGGTCCTGCCGTTTCTGCTGATCTTCGTGGTGATGTATTTCCTCATCATCCGTCCGCAGCGCGCCAACATGAAGCGTCGCGAAGAGCTTCTGAAGAACATCCGCCGCGGCGACCAGGTCGTCACCGGTGGTGGCATCGTCGGCAAGGTCTCCAAGGTCCTCGACGGCAATGAACTTGAAGTCGAAGTCGCCGAAGGCATCAAGGTGCGCGTCGTACGCAGCGGCATCAGCGAAGTCCGCGTCAAGGGCGAACCGGTCAAGGAATAACATGGCCTGCCGCTTGGCCGGATGAAAATCCGGCCGGACGGCCAGACTGGTTTTCGGCCGGCGTCGGCGCCGGGTTGTTTTTGTTTTTACGCAATTCCTGCAAAATCGCATCGCGCACTTTTGCTTGAATGGCCGTAGGCGAGACCGCGATGCAACAATCCGCCCGCTTGAAGACCCTCTCTCTCTGGCTCGTCCTTGTGGCGAGCCTTCTTGTCATTCTGCCGAGCCTTCTCCCGGCCCGGATGAGCGCTAGCCTTCCCGGCTGGCTGGCGACGCACCGCCTTGTGCCCGGTCTCGACCTCACCGGAGGCTCCCGCCTGGTGCTGGAGGTGTCGCGCAGCGACATCGCGGCCGACCGGTTGCGTGCTGCCGTGGAAACGATTGGCAACACGCTGCGCGCTGCACGCATTCCCTATAGCGATCTCAATGGCGCGGAAGAGACGATCGACATCACCGTCACGGCGGCCGATCGGCTTGAGGCTGCGCGCGAAGCGCTCGCCGGCCTTGATCTCGGCACAATCAGCGAGCCGGAAAGCGGCCAACTCCGCCTCGTTCTGTCGCCTGCCGCCATAAACGATGCCGTGAGCGCCGCCTCGCTTGGCGCTGTCGATGCGGTACGCCGCCGTGTCGAGAGCCTCGACATTCCCTCCCTTGTCGTCGGGCGCGGCGAGCGCGACCGCATCGTCGTATCGATGCCGGGCCTGACCGATCCGCAGCGCGTCAAGGATATGCTCGCGCAGGTCGGCCGGCTTTCCGCCCGCCTCGTCGACAACAGCATGCCGGTCAATACGGCCATGGAGGATGGTGCACCGGCTGGCTCCGAAGTGCTCTACTCCATCGGCGAGCCACCGGTCGGCTACCTGGTCCGGCAGGACGATCTCTTCACCACCACGGATGTGGCATCCGCGCAGCCGGCGGCCAACGAAGAACCCTTCATCGAATTCGTGCTGAAGGGCGAGGCCGCAGACCGGCTCGCCGCTTTCACGCGCGACAATAGCGGCCGCACCATCGCCATCTTGCTTGACGGACAGATCATCTCCACGTCGCAGATCCAGGGCGCCATCACCGACGGCGTCGGCCGGCTCTCCGGCGATTTCGATGCCGAGGGCGCTGCAAACCTCGCCCGCATCATCGCCAGTGGGCCGCTTCCGGCACCGCTCACCATCATCGAGGAGCGCTCGATCGAGCCGGCACTCGGCGCGACATCCAGCAGAACGGTGGTGATCGCGCTCGCTATCGCCGTCGCCGCGGTCGTCGCCTTCATGACCTTCTTCTACGGTGTGCTCGGCGTCGTCGCTTCGGTGGCGCTGTTCTTCAATGTGTTGCTGACCTTTGCCGTGCTTGCCCTCATCGGCGCGCCGCTCTCGCTTTCCATGATCGCCGGTATCGTGCTGACCGTCGGCATCGCGGTCGATGCGAGCGTGCTGATCTTCGAGCGTATCCGCGAGGAGGTGAAGGCAGGCCAGGCGCTTTCGGATGCGGTCGATACCGGCTTCGCCCGTGCCCGCGCAACGGTGCTCGATGCGTCCGCGACGATGCTGATCGCCATTGCCGTGCTCTTCCTGCTGTCCGCCGCCCCCGTGCGCGCCTTTGCGCTCGCCGTCGGCATCGGCCTGCTGGCGACGCTCTTCACCACCTTCACGCTGACGCAGCGCCTCGTGCGCGCCTGGCTCGGCCGCAGCCACGCGACACACCTGCCGAAGGGCGTGCGCTCCGGGTTCTTCGACCGGCTGAACCTGCGCTTCATGGCGGTGCGCAACGGCGTGTTCCTGCTTACGGCTGTGCTGTCGCTTGCGATCGCCGGCCTGCTCGTCGCTGGAAAGCTCCAGCTCGGGATCGATTTCACCGGCGGTGCTGCACTGGAAGTGCGGGCGAAATCGGGCAACGCCGATCCAACCGATATTTTCGCACGCCTCAGCGATACCGGTGTCGATGTTCAGAGCGTCACCAGGCACGGTGATGCGCGGCATGCGCTCATTCGACTGACCTCGGCGGGCGAGGGCGAGAACGCCGAGCAGACATCGGTGCTCGTCGCCCGCGGCGAACTGGAAGACGACTACGATTTCCGTCGCGTCGAGGCGGTCGGCCCGTCGATTTCCGGGGAACTGATCGACACGGCGACACTCGGCTTCGTCGTCGGCCTTCTGGCGCTCGTCGCCTATATCTGGATCCGCTTCGAGTGGCATTTCGCCATCGGTGCGATCATCGCGCTGGCGCATGACGTGTTCTTCACACTCGGCTTCCTGGCGCTCGCCAAGATCGAGTTCAACATCACCGCCGTCGCCGCCCTCCTGACCGTCGCCGGCTACTCGCTGAACGACACGATGGTCGTTTATGACCGCATTCGCGAGAACCTGCGCCATTTCAAGCAGATGCCGCTGCCGATCCTGATCGACGATGCGATCAACCGCACGCTGTCGCGCACCGTGCTGACCTCGGCGACGACGCTGATCGCGCTGGCAGCACTTGCGCTCTTCGGCGGCGAGGCGATCCGCACCTTCGCGCTGACGCTGCTCTTCGGGGTGGCGATCGGCACCATATCCTCTATCTACATTGCCGGACCGATCCTCATCCTGTTCCGCCTGCAGCCGGAACGTTACCGCCCGGGCAAGGGCGGCAAGGGACCGGTCACGGAGGCGACGGGAGCCAATGGCTAAAGGCATCGAAATCCGGGAGGCGCATTTCCCAGGGCGTGCGCCGATCGACGCATATGGCAATGGCGGCTTCCGCTTCGCCGACATGTCGCATCGCGGCTCCATCCTCTGCCTGCCGTCCGGCATTCACGGCTGGGACAAGGACGAGAGCGCGCCGCTGACGCTTGCCGACCTCCAGCGCGTGCTGGACGAGGCGGGCGATATCGAGGTTCTGCTCGTGGGCACGGGCAAGGATATCCGCCCGCTTCCGGCAGACATCAAGGCGGCCTTGCGCGAGCGCAAGATCAGTTCGGATCCGATGGGCACGGGAGCGGCCGTGCGCACGTTCAATGTCATGCTGGCCGAAAGCCGGGCGGTCGCCGCCGCACTCATTGCCGTGTGACGCGGAAGGCGGTTTTCTCGACGTGACCGATATGCAAGCCAATTACGCGCACTGTCTGACGGTGCTCCGCGAGACCGATCGTGACCGTTATCTCGCCTGCCTGCTGGCGCCGGCGGAAAAGCGGGGTGCTCTCGCCGCACTTTATGCCTTCCACGCAGAGATCGCCCGCGTGCGCGACATGGTGCGTGACGCGCTTCCCGGCGAAATCCGCCTGCAATGGTGGCGTGATTTGCTGGAAGGTGAGGCGGATGGAGACGCTTCCGCCAATCCGCTCGCTGCCGCCCTGCTGGCCACGGTCAAGGAGTACGGGCTGCCCATCGCCGTGCTGACGGACATGATCGAGGCCCGCATCTTCGATGTCTACAACGACCCGATGGAAAGCCGTGCGTCCTTTGAAGGCTATGCCGGCGAGACCGCGTCTGCGCTGATCCAGCTCGCGAGCCTCATTCTCGATCCCGCCAATGCGCCGAAATCCGCCAATGCAGCCGGCCACGCCGGTGTGGCGCAGGCGGTTGCGGGCGCACTATTGATGCTGCCGATCCATCGCCGGCGCGGACAAGTCTACCTGCCGGCCGAACTTCTGGCCGCAACGGGGCTGACGCCGGAAGCTCTGCTCGACGGCAGCGACAGACCTGCCGCAACGCGGGCGGTGGAAGCCTTTGTCGGCCTCGGGCGAGAACATCTCGCCAAGGCGCGCGCAGCGAACGGCATATCGGCGGCCAATCGCCCGGCCTTTTTGCCAGTTTCCCTGGTTCGGCATATACTGGATGCCGTGGAGAAGGCCGGCGCCGAAGCGCTCGAACGCTCCCCCCAGCCTCCGCAATGGCGGCGGCAATGGTGGATGTGGTGGGCAATGCGTCGCGGTCCGTTCTGAAAACCTGACAAGACGCAAAATTGGCGCAAGCCTTGTCCGCTACAGCGGCAGAACGTTTTTCGTGGAGGAGTCGCGCCAATGCTCTGGACCATCACCGTTGGATGCCTGCTGTTGGCAGGGCTTATCTTCCGGCAGACTTTTCGCCGGGATGAGGGGCAGGAGATGGCGGGGGAGGATGCAGGTCTTGCGATCCTGGAATTCGGCCGGGCCTTTCCGGGTGAGGCGATCCGCGAGGTGATCACGACCACGAATGGCCGCACCGTGTTCCTTCGGCTGCATGACGGCAAGGCCGGCTGCATGAACGCCCACGGCCACCACTATTCCTGCCACCTGATCGAACCCGGCACGGTGCGCGTCAACAGCGCCGGCCCCAAGCGCCTCACCGTACAGTTCGCCAACGCCGCCTACGAAGGCGGCACCTTCGAATTCCGCGACGAGCGGGAGACGGCAGAAGTCTCGCTGTGGCTGCTCGGCAGCTTCATGCCCGGCCTGGCTGGCACAGATCAGCAGATCGTCGGTCAGCCAAGCTGAAGTTCAGCCTTCAAGCCACCGCGCGCAATCGTCGAGAGCCCGGGCGGCGGTGGCCTGTTTCTTGGCGATTGCCTTGTCCTTGCCCCGGAAACGCTTCAGGCCTTCCGGTCTGGTCACCGCGCCCGGGTCCAGCGGCGGGAACAGGCCGAAATTGACGTTCATCGGCTGGAACGAGCGTTTGCCGGGCTCGTCGTCCGAGACGATGTGGCCGCCGGTGATATGGCCGAGCAAGGAGCCAAAAGCCGTCGTTTCCGGCGGCAGCGACGGTGTCTCGCCACGGCGCTCGGCAGCGGCGAAACGGCCGGCGAGCAGGCCGATGCTGGCGCTTTCCACATACCCTTCGCAGCCGGTGATCTGACCGGCGAAACGCAGGCCGGGGCGGCCCTTCAGCGTCAATGAACGATCGAGCAGCGTCGGTGAGTTGATGTAGGTGTTGCGGTGCAGGCCGCCGAGGCGGGCGAATTCCGCACCTTCGAGGCCGGGGATAAGGCGGAAGATCTCCGCCTGCGCGCCGTATTTCAGCTTCGTCTGGAATCCAACCATGTTGTAGAGCGTGCCGAGCGCATTGTCCTGCCGGAGTTGCACGACGGCATAGGCTTTCACGGTCGGGTTATGCGCGTTGGTCAGGCCCATCGGCTTCATCGGGCCGTGGCGCAGCGTCTCGCGGCCGCGTTCGGCCATGACTTCGATCGGCAGGCAGCCGTCGAAATAGGGCGTGCCTTCCCACTCCTTGAAGCCCGTCGTGTCGCCGGCAATCAGGGCGTCGATGAAGGTATTGTACTGCGCCTCGTCCATCGGGCAGTTGATATAGTCCTTGCCCGTGCCGCCAGGGCCGACCTTGTCGTAGCGCGACTGGAACCAGCAGATATCCATGTCGATGCTCGGCGTGTGCACGATCGGCGCGATGGCGTCGAAGAAGGCGAGCGAATCGGCGCCGGTGCGTTCCTGGATCGCGGCAGCAAGCGACGGAGCGGTCAGCGGGCCGGTGGCGATGATCGCCTGGTCCCAGTCCTCCGGCGGCAAGCCAGTCACTTCTTCACGGGTGATGGAGATCAGCGGGTGGCTTTCGAGTGCGGCCGTGACGGCGATGGAAAAGCCGTCGCGATCCACAGCAAGCGCGCCGCCGGCCGGAACCTGGTTGGCATCGGCCGAACGCATGATCAGCGAACCGGCAAGCCGCATTTCGGCATGCAGCACGCCGACCGCATTGCTGGTCGCATCATCGGAGCGAAAGGAGTTGGAACAGACGAGTTCGGCAAGGCCGTCCGTCTTGTGGGCATCCGTGCCGCGCACGCCGCGCATTTCATGCAGGATGACGGGGATGCCGCTTTCGGCGATCTGCCAGGCGGCTTCGGAGCCGGCAAGGCCACCGCCGATGACGTGAATGGGGGCGAAGGAAGAGGTTTTTGTCATGGCGGTTCGTTACCATGGGGGCCGGAGCAATTCCAAGGAAAAGCGTCTGGCACGCATGCCGCACCCCGGAATCAAAAACGGCACCAGATGGTGCCGTTTGAAACGTTCCTCGCGCGTCGCCGTTTCCGGCCGCAGCGGCGGAAATCCGGCTGATGTCTTAGCGGAAGGAACGGGAAGCGATGTCGCGGATGTCGTAACGGGTCAGGCCGATGTCGGACAGCGTGTGGTTCGACAGGTTGCCAAGTTCGTTCATCGTGCGGCGGTAGGAAATCCAGTTCTTTGCGATGCGGATCGGGTTCATGGTCTTGCTCCTCAGAAGCGGTTGGCCGGGAGGTCTGCTCGCCGGTTTGTGAGGTCTATATACGCCCGCTCTTTGTTAATGTGCAGTGCAAAGAAAATGCAGCTGCTATGCATTTGTGCAATAAGATGATTAACGAGCGGGCATCTGGTTCCACTGAGGGCAAAAGGCAGAAAGTGCCGATATTCCGGGCAGATAGGGCGATGAGCACCGGATTCATCGATGTTGCGGATGAAAAAACGAGACATTGTGCGCCGCAAAAACGGGCAAACGAAAACGCCCTCCGGTGGGAAGCCGGAGGGCGTTTGAAATGGATCCGTTCAGGATCGTTCGGCTTAGATCGAAGCCTTGCGAGCGATGTACGGGATATCGCTGCGGCCGATGCCGAGGTCGCGGAGTTCACGGTCCGACATACGGCCGAGTTCGTTGACGGTCTGACGGTACTTGCGCCAGTTGTTAAAAGAGCGTGCCAGGTTCATGTCTTTACCCCTTTCATGGGCTTCCTACTGGGCGGCCGCTCGTCTTTGGCGCCGCCCTGATCTGATGTATTGAAATATACGCTGCATCGCCGAAAAGAACAGCGCTGTTACGGCACGGCACCCATGCGTTTTACGCATGTCAAGCGGAAATTTTGGCGAAATTCTGGCGAAAATCCGGGCGATTCGCCACAAAGGTAAATGCGGCCATGCGTGCTTGTGTGGGTGCAGTGCAAAAAACAACGCCCGCCGGGGGAGGAGATCCGGCGGGCGTTGCTGATGTCGATTGGCAACCTGGGAGGAGGAGGGGCTGCCAATCCTGTCGGGGACGTTGGGAGGAGGAGATCGTCACCCGACCGATGACGTTTATATAGTCCGCCGGGCCTTTGGACAGAAGCGCCGGATGAGAATGGCACCCATGCACTCTGCGCATATGCAGCAGACCAACGAAGCTCGGTTGCGCAAGCTTTAAGCTGGCGGGTGCGGCGTGGGGAGAAAATCGGTTATTTGGGGCGACGAGCCATGCGCCTTGCGCAAATAATAACGCCCGCCGGGGGAGGAGGTCCAGCGGGCGTCACTAAAGATGATTGGCAACTGGGAGGAGGAGTGTTGCCAATCGCATCGGAGGGACGCTGGGAGGAGGAGTGCGTCGCTCCGAATTCCATGTCGATCCCCGTTTCCGGGGCGTCGGGTCTTCGGCATCATGCCGGGCGTTCGACCAGTCCGCCCTCCCGTTTCTCTGTCGCCTCACACTACGCGGCGCCTTGATTTCCGGGCCAGATCATTTCTGATCCGATGACCAAACTATAGCTCCCCTTTTTGATTTTGTGCAGTGCAATATCGGCATGGATGATATGCGCCGGATGCATGCTCCAAATCGGGAGGCCAATCGGCCTTTGCACGCTAAAAATGCCATGGATTTCTTTATTTCTCGTTAATCTTGGTGGTCGCGATTGCCATTTCAAGGCGGAATGGCGCGAAGATTTGCCCGTTTATGGGTTTTTTGCTCCGATTGCGAATTTCCGGGTAACCTATATCGTCCCTGTTGGCAGAGCCGGAATCGGCGCGATGACGACGCATTTTGCGAACGGAGCGGGAACGGATGTACAGGGGCAGGCTGGAACGCGATCTCAAACTCTGGACGGAGCAAGGCCTGATCGATGCACCGACTGCCGGGCGCTTGCTGAAGGAATATGATTCCCGCCCTAGCTCGTTCAGCCTGGGCCGGGTGCTGATGATCATCGCAGCGCTTCTTGTCTCTGCTGCCGTCCTGCTGCTCGTTGCCGCCAATTGGGAGGTGATCCCGCGTCTCGTCCGGCTCGTAGGCATCGTGTGTGTGATCTGGGGCGCCTATCTTGCGGGCGGCGTGCTCATCACGCGTGGCGCAGAGCGGCTTGCCGCCGCCTTTCTCGTGCTCGGCACGCTCGCTTTCGGCGGTGCGATCGCACTTGTCGGGCAGATGTACCATCTCTCCGGCGATACGTTCCAGGCGATGCTGGTCTGGTTTGCCGGTGCGGTCGTGGCGGCCGTGCTCTTCCGTTCAGGCGCCGTCACGGCCATTGCAGGCTTTCTGGCCTTCGTCGTTGCCGGTGCGGACTGGACCGGATCCTACAATGCCCACGAGATGGTGCTGCTCTGGCTGATGCCGGTCATGGCCGTCATCATTATCCTGCTCGTGCGCTACACGGGCGCCGACAGGGTACGGCACCTGGCCTATCTGTTGCTCGTGACCTGGCTTGCCTTTATCTATAGCGAATACGAGACGCCGACGACTGCGATTGCGATCGCTGCGTTCGGCGCTGTTGCCTATCTGCTTGCCGCCGTGCCGCAATCGCCGCTTCATGCGGTTGCGCGCAGTGCCGGCGCCTCTCCGGCCTTCTATTCCTACCTTGTGCTGATCGTCGGCCTTTTCGTGCTGCACGCCGAATTCGATGACATTGGAGATCGGCTGTTCCTCGGCATCATCACGCTCGTTGCCGCCATCGCCGGCATAGCACTGTCCGGCAAGGAGAACGGGGCGGTGCGCTATCTCGGTTACGCTACCTTCGCCGCCGAGACCCTTTACCTTGCATCGGAGACGATCGGCTCGATCATCGGTACATCCGGCTTCTTCCTTGTTTCCGGCCTGGTGGTGGCACTGATCGCCTGGGGCGTGATCGCGCTGGAGCGGCGGTTCTCCCAGGCTGCAACGAAGGCGGAGGCCTGACCATGACGACATCCCGTTTTTTCAGCGTGCCCCCGCTGGTCGCCGCCATCGTCGCCGCCGCACTCCAGACGGCCGTGCTGGGCTACATGGTCGAAAGCCGCGCCTCCATCCTGCGCAGCGGGGCGGACATCAAGCTGAAGACGTTGCCCGTCGATCCGCGCGACCTGTTGCGCGGTGACTATGTCATCCTGTCCTATCCGGTTTCGACGATCTCGAAAGCGATCGTGACAGGCGAAGCGCCCAAAACCAGCGGGCTCGTGCGCATGTCCGTGCGGCTGAAGCCCGGCACCGACGGCCTGTGGACGGCGACCGAGGCAAGCTTCGGTGATCTTGCGCCGGTGGAGGGCAGTGTCGTGCTGCGCACGCTGCCGTTTGATTATTACGCCGGAGTGGATGGAGTGCCGGAAACGCTCTTCGTCAATTACGGTATCGAGCGCTATTATGTGCCGGAAGGCGAGGGCAAGGTGCTGGAGGAGGCGCGCAATCAGGAAGAGCTGGAAGTGGAGGCGCGGGTCTCGAAAGACGGCACGCCGCAGATCGCCCGGCTGATCCTGCGCGGCGAGCCGATTTATGACGAACCGCTCTATTGACGGCGAAGGGGCGGGATAGCGCCCGTTTCCACGTATTTTTCCTTTGATCCGCCGAAAACGGGTGATATAGAGACGCCGCGCTCGGAAGGCGCCATGATGAGCGGCCGCAAGCCGCCGTGGCAACGAGGTTTCTGAGACGCGGGTATGGTGAAATTGGTAGACACGCCAGATTTAGGTTCTGGTGCCGAAAGGCGTGGGAGTTCAAGTCTCTCTACCCGCACCAGAGCCACCAAACGCGGAAACAGCAGGTTTCAGCGGTTTGTGGACACTGCTGCATAATCCCTTAATTCGAAGGCGATTTAAGGGATTATGCAGCAGATTCTAAAGTACGATAGCGTTCTTTGTACGCCATGATTGGCGCGCGGCGCTGTCGAGAGCGCCATTTTGCTTGCCAAAAGGCCACCGAATTCAGTAAAGCCACTGCCGGCACATGGACCGGCGGGGTGTTCGCCATAACCGGCAGGCCGGTTTGAACACCGCCAACTCGAAATAAAGGTTTGAACATGCAGGTTATCGAAACGCTCGCTGAAGGGCTGAAGCGCGAAATCAAGGTCGTCATCCCGGCCAAGGACATGGAAACTCAGCTGAATGAGCGTCTTCAGGACGCCAAGGGCCGTGTCCGCATCAACGGCTTCCGTCCGGGCAAGGTGCCGTTCGCGCATCTCAAGAAGATGTACGGCAAGTCGATCATGGCTGAACTCGTCAACGAGATCATCCGCGACCGTCCGTCGACGATTCTCTCCGAGCGCGGCGAAAAGTCCGCTACGCAGCCGGAAATCGCGATGACCGAAGACCAGGCCGAAGCCGAGAAGATCCTCGCCGCCGAAGCCGATTTCGAGTTCACGCTCTCCTACGAAGTCATCCCGGCAATCGAGCTGAAGGACGCTTCCGGCATCGCCGTCACGCGCGAAGTCGTTGAAATCGATGCTTCGGAAGTCGACGAGCAGATCCTGAAGATCGCCGAAAGCGCGCGTTCCTACGAAACCAAGAAGGGCAAGGCCGCTGACGGCGACCGCGTCACGATCGATTACCTCGGCAAGGTCGACGGCGAAGCCTTCGACGGCGGCAAGGACGAAGACGCAGAACTCGTCATCGGCTCCAACCGCTTCATCCCGGGCTTCGAAGAGCAGCTCATCGGCCTGAAGGCTGGCGACGAGAAGGTCATCACCGTGACCTTCCCGACGGAATACCCGGCCGCAAACCTCGCCGGCAAGGAAGCCACCTTCGACATCAACGTCAAGGACGTCGCCGCTCCGGCTGAAGTCGAGATCAACGACGAGCTGGCCAAGAAGCTCGGCCTCGAATCGGCTGACAAGCTGCGCGAAATCGTCCGCGGCCAGATCGAAAGCCAGTACGGCTCGGTCACCCGCCAGAAGGTCAAGCGTCAGATCCTCGACCAGCTCGACGAGATGTACAAGTTCGACACGCCGGAGCGCCTGGTCGACGCCGAATTCGAAAACATCTGGCGCCAGATCAACACGGACCTCCAGCAGTCCGGCAAGACTTTTGCTGACGAAGACACCACGGAAGAGGCAGCCCGCGAAGAATATCGCAAGCTCGCTGAACGCCGCGTCCGTCTCGGCCTCGTTCTCTCGGAAATCGGCGAAAAGGCCGGCGTCCAGGTGAGCGACGATGAAATGCAGCGCTCGCTCTATGAGCAGCTGCGCCAGTTCCCGGGTCAGGAAAAGCAGATCCTCGAATACTTCCAGAAGACCCCGGGTGCCGCCGCATCGCTGCGCGCCCCGCTCTTCGAAGAGAAGGTCGTCGATCACCTGCTCAGCGAAATCAAGGTTACGGACAAGACCGTTTCCAAGGACGAGCTGATGGCTGAAGACGAAGAGGGTTCCGACAAGGAAACCAAGAAGGCTGCGCCGAAGAAGAAGGCTGCTGCCAAGGCTGACGCTGCGGAAGGCGAAGACGCCGCTCCGAAGAAGAAGGCCCCGGCCAAGAAAAAGGCCGCTGAAGGCGACGCCGAGTAATCGGTTCGACCCCATCGAATACGGAAAGGCCGCCCATCGGGCGGCCTTTTTTGTTTTGCTGCGTCGGGTAGGGCCGTGCCTCGATGCCTTTTCGCGCGTTCATGGCGATGACCGTCCGGTTAACGGATATGGTGAACCAATCTTAAACACTTTGTCGATAGCGTGGTTTCTTAGAATTTGGTGCAGGCGTTTGGGGCGTCCATTGATCGTTCATGCTTTTCTCCGATGGGTCGAGACCGCGCGGGCAGCCGACAGGGCGAAGGCGGCCAGTGTGTTGGCAAGGGCTTACGCACGCGCCCGTATCGCTGTCGAAGACAGGCGCGCCGCTGAAATGGCGATGATCTTCCTGCTCGACGATCCGGCGCCGAAAGTGCGGCTGGCGCTTGCCGAAGCACTCGCCGAGTGCGGGGATGCCCCGCGCGCCGTCATCCTGCCGCTTGCCGAAGATCAACCGGAAATCGCCGCGCACATCATTCTTTGTTCGTCTCTGCTTACGGATACCGATCTCGTCGATCTCGCCGCCAGGGGGAGTGACGTGACGCGCATGCTGGTGGCAAACCGCGTCTATGTCTCCCGACCGGTATGTGCCGCGCTTGCCGAAATCGGCGAAGTACCGGACGTGCTGGCATTGCTGGAGAACGAGGGGGCAGTGCTGTCGCGCCGCAGCCTAGCGCGCATTGCCGACCGTCTCGGGCACGATGCGGACATCCGTGCGCGGCTGCTTGACCGTGAAGACCTGCCGAGTGATGCGCGCCATGCGCTTGTCGAGAAGGTCGGCACGGCCCTGGCCGGCTTCGGGCTTATCCAGGCGGCGGTTGGAACGAGCCGCGTCGAGCGTATTACACGCGAAGCCTGCGACATCGCAACGATCGGCATGGTGGCGGAGGTGACGTCGGCCGAAATGCCGGCCCTCATCGAGCATCTGCGCCTCACCGCGCGCCTGACGCCAGTCTTTCTCATGCATGCGCTGTGCACGGGACGGGTGGAGTTTTTTGCCGCCGCGATTACCAATCTGTCCGGGCAGGCGGAACGGCGGGTACGTTCCATTCTCTCCGACGGTCGCGAGGCTGCGGTGCGCGCACTGTACGAGGCCGCAGGCCTTGGCCGGGATATCAGCGTACTGTTTTCCGAGGCGACGATGCTGTGGCGGTGTGAGGCCAAGGGCGGCGACGGCCTGCTTTCGGTCTCCGAGCGCCTGCTGTCCAGCGCCCGCGCTGCAGGCAACACGTCCTGCCAGTCGATGCTGGAGCTGGTCGAGCGACTGGCGATTGCCGAGCAACGCCAGACGGCGCGCAGCTACGCCGTCATCGCCACGCGCGAAGCGGCATGAACCTCATTTGGTGAAGCGTTTTACCACCCAAGAGTAACCATCCTCGGCGTAGCGCACAGGCGTGGTCACGGCGGCCTTCAGGGCCGCTTTGTCAGGAATGGCCTTTTTCACGAAGTTCAGCGTGCGGGTCGCCAAGCCTTCTTTGGCTTCCGCAGTTTCGGCCGGTACCGGAACCTCTGTGGCGGCAAGGGTATCTGCCGGCGTTGCATCGGGCGCGGGCTTTGCCACATCGGCGGTGATACGATCACCAGAACTCTCGCACACGGCGACGATCACCGGATAGTTCTTGTTCTGGTGGCGATTGATATAGGTTTCGGCCTGCGCATCGCAGAGCGACACGGTCTGCCAGCTGCGGTCGACCGTGTCGATGTAATGGCACTGGGTCGCGCTGTCGTCGCAACCCATGATCGTCATGACGATGAGCGCAGCTTTCATGGCCGTCCTTTCCGCCTTCGTTCCTGCCGGTTAGAAGCCGGCTTTGCCGCGAAAATAAGGCGGCAAAGCCTCAGATATCAAGGTTGTCGGCGAAGACCGCACGCTCCTGGATGAAGCGGAAGCGGGCTTCCGGTTTGGTGCCCATCAGGTCGTCCACGGCCGTGCGCGTGCCCTCGAAATCCACGTCGTCGATGGCGACCTTGAGCAGCGTGCGCTTCTTCGGGTCCATCGTGGTTTCCTTGAGCTGCGCCGGCAGCATTTCGCCAAGGCCTTTGAAACGCCCGATCTCCACCTTGCCACGGCTGTTGAACTCGGTGCGCATCAACTCCTCGCGGTGCCCGTCGTCACGTGCATAGAGCGTCTTGCCGCCTTGGCTGAGGCGATAGAGCGGCGGCACGGCGAGGAAGAGGTGGCCGCCGCGGATGAGGTCCGGCATTTCCTTGTAGAAGAAGGTGATGAGCAACGAGGCGATGTGCGCGCCGTCGACGTCGGCATCGGTCATGACGACGACGCGCTCGTAGCGCAGGTCCTCTTCGCGGTATTTCGAGCGGGTACCACAGCCGAGCGCCTGTATCAGATCGGAAATCTGCTGGTTGGCGCTGAGCTTTTCGCGGCCGGCGCTGGCGACGTTGAGAATCTTGCCACGCAGCGGGAGAATGGCCTGGTTGGCACGGTTGCGTGCCTGTTTTGCCGAGCCACCGGCCGAATCACCCTCGACGATGAAGAGTTCGGCGCCTTCGGCGGAGTTCTGCGAGCAGTCGGCGAGTTTGCCGGGCAGGCGGAGCTTGCGCACCGCCGTCTTGCGGCTGACTTCCTTCTCCTTGCGGCGACGCAGGCGCTCTTCCGCGCGTTCAATCACCCATTCGAGCAGCTTTGCCGCTTCACCCGGATTGTCGGCGAGGTAGTGGTCGAAGGGGTCGCGCAGCGCATTCTCGACGATGCGCTGGGCTTCGACGGAGGCAAGCTTGTCCTTGGTCTGGCCGACGAATTCCGGCTCGCGGATGAAGACGGAGAGCATGCCGACGGCCGAGATCATCACGTCGTCGGTGGTGATGCCCGCCGCCCGCTTGTTCTGTGTCAGTTCGGCGTAGTTCTTCAGGCCCTTGGTGAGCGCAATGCGCAGACCGGCCTCGTGCGTGCCGCCGTCAGCCGTCGGGATCGTGTTGCAATAGGAATGGATCAGCGAATCGCCACCATACCAGGTGACTGCCCATTCGAGCGAACCGTGGCCGCCCGACTTTTCGCTCTTGCCGGCAAAAATCTCGCGGGTGACGGTGTAGTCCTTGCCAAGCGTTGCCTGGAGATAGTCCTTCAGGCCGCCGGGGAAATGGAAGACGGCCTTTTCCGGTGTTTCAGAGCCTTCCGGCAGCAGTGACGGATCGCAGCTCCAGCGGATTTCGACACCGCCGAAAAGATAGGCTTTCGAGCGGGCCATGCGGAAGACGCGGCCGGGATCGAAACGGGCATGCGCGCCGAAGATTTCCGGGTCGGGATGGAAGCGCACCTTCGTGCCGCGACGGTTGTGCACGTCGCCAAGCTCTTCCAGGCCGCCGACCGGCTTGCCGCGCGAAAAACGCTGGCGGTAGAGTTTCTTGTTGCGGGCGACCTCGACCTCGAGATGGTCGGACAGCGCATTGACCACCGAGACGCCGACGCCGTGCAGGCCGCCCGAGGTCTCGTAGGCCTTGCCGTCGAACTTGCCGCCGGCGTGCAGTACGGTGAGGATGACTTCGAGCGTCGACTTGCCCGGCATCTGCGGGTGGTTCTCCACCGGGATGCCGCGGCCGTTGTCGGTGACCGTCAAAAAGCCTTCGGCGTCGAGGTTGACGTCGATGAAGTTGGCATGGCCGGCAACCGCTTCGTCCATAGAGTTGTCGATGACTTCGGCGAACAGGTGGTGCAGCGCCTTCTCATCCGTGCCGCCGATATACATGCCGGGGCGCATGCGCACGGGCTCGAGGCCTTCGAGCACGCGGATCGCCGAGGCATCGTAGCCGCCCGAGCCTTCGCTGATGGGCTGCCGTGGCTCGCGTGCAGGCGCGGTCACCGTCGGCGTTTCGGCCGGAGCGGCAGGCTGCTTGGCGGGCGTGGAGGGTATATTGGCGAAAAGATCGTTGTCGTCTTGCATGGGCTGTTCAGAGTTTGTTCCGTTTGCCAGTTCTCCCGTCGATCCGGGTGGATCGGGGTTTGGCGAAAATAAGTTCATCGGCGAATCACCAACGACTCTGCCAGATTCCGTGGGGTTTCGCGATGACAGACTGGCGAATAACCGGCTGAATCCGGTCTGCCACCCTGTCTGATTTTCCGCCGCATCGTGCGACGCCGAGCGATTCCACCCGGCGGCACATGCGCGAAGCCTCGCCAACCGCTTGCCGAGGATTGCGTTGCGCGTGGGCGGATGGCAAGTATCGCCACCGCAAGGGAGCGCCAGTTCATGCCTCAGTCCACAGTTCATTGCTTTCGCCGGCTGGTTCTGGCGGCGCTGTTCGCCGGAATGGCCGTGCAGGACGCGGCCGCACTGACGCTCGATGCCTGGAAGGATGCGCTGTTTACCTATGGCGATGTGGTGGAAACGTCGGATGACGGGGCGCTTCGCGTTGTCGACTACCAGGAACTGCGCGACATCAACGGCCGCGATCAGGTGCCGGAGCGTCGTGTAAAGGCCGCCTATGTGTCGACGGCGGTAAAGAAAGCGCAACAGAACGCAACGATCGATACACCGGCAGGGCCGATCGACGTTTCGATGACGGGCAAGGGCGAGGGGGCGGCCTTCAGCGTCATCTTCATCCATGGCCGCGGCGGCGATCGCCGGCTCGGCAGCAACGACTGGAATTTCGGCGGCAATTTCAACCGGCTGAAGAACCTCGCGGTGCGTGGTGGCGGCGTCTATTATGCGCCGAGCGTGCCGTCTTTCGATGACGCGGGTGCGGCGCGCGTTTCGGGCCTCATCCTCACCGCCAAGGCGCTCTCGCCGAATGCGCCGGTCATTCTCGCCTGCGCCTCGATGGGCAGTTTCATCTGCGCCCGCGTCGCGCGCGATCCGGTAGCGGTCAAAAGCCTTGCCGGCATGGTGCTGATGGGTGGCGCGGCGGATGGCGACTATGCGAAGACGCCGGCCTTCAAGGCGAAGCTGCCGGTCTATTTCACCCACGGCGACAGCGACAGTGTCTATGCCGCCAATGACCAGATCACCGTGTTCCGCAAGCTGCGCAAGGCCGGTGTACCGGCGCGCTTCGTGCTGTTCCAGACCGGCGGCCACGGCACGCCCGTGCGCATGACGGACTGGCGGGAAACGCTCAACTGGCTGTTTGCGCAATAGGCTTCGATTTGCTACGCCGCAAGCGACCGATTTTATGGATAGGGAGGCCTCATGACACCGGACGTAACCCCGCTTGTTGCCGGGAACTGGAAGATGAACGGCACGCGTGCATCGCTCGACCAGATCAAGGCGATGGCCGAAGGCGTGAAGGGGCCGCTCTCTGAGAAGGTCGAGGCGCTGATCTGCCCGCCGGCGACGCTGCTCTATGTGGCGACCGCACTCTGCGACGACAGCCCGCTTCTGATCGGTGCGCAGGACTGCCATGAAAAGGCATCCGGCGCGCACACGGGTGACGTTTCGGCGGAAATGATCGCCGACTGCTTCGGCACCCACGTCATCGTGGGGCATTCCGAGCGCCGCACCGACCACAAGGAAAGCGATGCACTGATCCGTGCCAAGGCCGAGATCGCCCACGAAAACGACCTCGTCGCCATCGTCTGCATCGGCGAAACCGGGGACGAGCGCAAGGACGGCAAGACGCTGGACGTGCTGAAGACCCAGCTTGACGGCTCCGTGCCGGACGCCGCGACGGCGGAAAACACCGTCATCGCCTATGAACCGGTCTGGGCGATCGGCACGGGTCTGACGCCGACGGCGGCAGACGTGGAAGAGGCGCACGCCTTCATGCGCGCCGAACTGACGGCCCGTTTTGCCGGCGAGGGCGCCAAGATGCGCATTCTCTATGGCGGCTCGGTAAAGCCCGGCAACGCCAGGGAGCTGATGGGGGTCGCCAATGTCGATGGCGCGCTGATCGGCGGCGCAAGCTTGAAATCGGACGACTTCCTTGCCATCTACCGGGCATACGAAGAGCTCACAGCCTGAAGCTTGTTTCGCCTGCCTGCAAAAGGGCAGGTGGATTGACTGGTAGGGCTTGGAATGGTGCGCGGCTTGGTATATTGAGCCGCAAACCTGAAATTTGGGCCGTCTGGCCGGGATCCTGAAACATGCAGACCATTTTGCTCGTCATCTATCTCATGGTCGTCGTCGCGCTGATCGGCGTCGTGCTGATCCAGCGCTCTGAAGGCGGCGGCCTCGGCATCGGCGGCGGCTCCGGCTTCATGTCGGCGCGCGGCACGGCCAATGCCCTGACGCGCACCACGGCCATCCTCGCCACGCTGTTCTTCGTTCTGGCGCTTGGTATGGGCATCATCGCACGCTACGAGACGCAGCCGACCGACATTCTCGACCGTATCCCGGGCACGACCGGCACGGGCGGCGTTCTTGACGCGCTCGGCGGCGGCGAACAGAGCCAGGGCACGCAGAACAACCAGACGCCTGCGACGACCGGCACCGACGCCGTTCCGACCGAAGGTGGCGCGGCAACCGGAACCGGCACCGGCACTGGCAATACGCCCACCACGACCGGCACCGGTACGACGGGCGGCGCAACGGGCACGGAACAGAATTCCGGCGTCCCGAGCGGCCAGTAAGCTGCAAGGACTAAAAGACAAACCGGCCGGTTGGCGAAACCCAACCGGCCTTCTTCTTGTGTAAAACGCCGATTGCGCCTTCCGAAATCACGCCCAAGGTGATTTTTCGGTGGCGGAATCGATTTTGAAAAGGTATTCGGTGACTCCCATGGCGCGATATGTATTCATCACAGGCGGCGTGGTTTCTTCCCTCGGAAAAGGCATCGCTGCCGCTGCACTCGGAGCTCTCCTTCAGGCTCGCGGTTACCGCGTTCGCCTCCGGAAGCTAGACCCCTATCTCAATGTCGATCCGGGCACCATGAGCCCGACGCAGCACGGCGAGGTGTTCGTCACAGACGACGGTGCGGAAACCGACCTCGACCTCGGCCACTATGAGCGCTTTACCGGGCGTTCGGCCACGAAGACCGACAACATCACCACTGGTCGCATCTACAAGAACATCATCGACAAGGAACGCCGCGGCGACTATCTCGGCGCGACCGTGCAGGTCATCCCGCACGTTACCAACGAAATCAAGAACTTCGTCACCGATGGCAACGAAGACTACGATTTCGTTATCTGTGAGATCGGCGGCACGGTGGGCGACATCGAGGCCATGCCCTTCATCGAGGCGATCCGCCAGCTTGGCAACGATCTGCCGCGCGGCACGGCCGTCTATGTCCACCTGACGCTGATGCCCTACATTCCGGCTGCTGGCGAGCTCAAGACCAAGCCGACGCAGCACTCCGTCAAGGAGCTGCAGGCCATGGGCATCCATCCGGACATCCTGCTGGTGCGTGCCGACCGGGAAATCCCGGAAGCCGAGCGCAAGAAGCTCTCGCTGTTCTGCAACGTGCGCCAGACCGCCGTGATCCAGGCGCTCGATGTTGCGTCGATCTACGACGTGCCGCTCGCCTACCACAAGGAAGGCCTGGACGACGAGGTGCTCGCCGCCTTCGGCATCGAGCCGGCGCCGAAGCCGCGTCTCGAAGCCTGGCAGACGGTTTCTGATCGCATCAAGACGCCGGAAGGCGAGGTTACGATCGCCATCGTCGGCAAGTATACCGGCCTCAAGGATGCCTACAAATCGCTGATCGAGGCGCTCTACCACGGTGGCATCGCCAACCACGTCAAGGTCAAGCTTGAATGGATCGAGTCGGAGGTCTTCGAAAAGGAAGATCCGGCACCGTATCTGGAGAAGGTGCACGGCATCCTCGTTCCCGGCGGTTTTGGCGAGCGCGGTTCCGAGGGCAAGATCAACGCGGCGCGCTTTGCCCGCGAGCGCAAGGTGCCGTATTTTGGCATCTGCTTCGGCATGCAGATGGCGGTCGTGGAAGCGGCACGCAATCTCGCCGGCCTTGAAAAGGCGTCGTCCACGGAATTCGGCAAGACGGCCGAGCCGGTCGTCGGCCTGATGACGGAATGGGTGAAGGGCAACGATCTGGAGAAGCGTTCCGCGTCGGGCGATCTCGGCGGCACGATGCGTCTTGGCGCCTATCGCGCGACGCTGAAGGGCGGCACCAAGATTGCCGATATATACGGCTCGACGGATATTTCCGAACGTCACCGTCACCGCTACGAGGTGAACGTCGACTACAAGGACCGGCTGGAAGGCTGTGGCCTCGTCTTCTCCGGCATGTCGCCGGACGGCGTTCTGCCGGAGACGGTGGAATATCCGGATCATCCGTGGTTCATCGGTGTCCAGTACCACCCGGAACTGAAGAGCCGCCCGCTCGATCCGCACCCGCTCTTTGCGAGCTTCGTGGAAGCGGCGCTGGAACAGAGCCGCCTCGTCTGAGGCAATCCATTCAAAATGAAAAAGCCCGGCATCTCTGCCGGGCTTTTTTGTTTATTCAGCGGCTTGCACCAGCGGGCAGACCCCGTCATCGCAATCCTCGCCGGCAAGTACGCGCTGGCCAAGCCCGATGGTGAGGACGGCGCCGAGGCCGGCGGCGACGGAGACCCAGAAGCCGTTCTGCGCGCCGAAGTTATCGACCGCCCAGCCGGCGACGAAGGCGCCCAGGGCCATGCCGATGCCGATGCCGGTGGTGACCCAGGTGACGCCCTCGGTCAGCATGCTTTCCGGCACGCGACGCTCGACGATGCCGAAGGCGGTGATGAAGGTCGGCGAGATGGCGACACCGCTGAGGAAGACTGCGATTGCGAGCATAGGAACCGTGCCTGCGAAGGGCAGGGGCAGCGCAGTCAGCGCCAGGATGGCGACGGCGATCATCAATTGCTTCTGGAGTGCCATCTTCGGGTTCAGGGCGCCCAGGATGAGGCCAACGACGAAGGAGCCGACGGCGTAGACGCCGATGACGAGGCTGGCGGCATTCGGTTGGCCGAGTTCCTTGGTGATCGCCACTGCGCTGACTTCCGCCGTTGCGAAGGTGGAGCCGACGAAAATGAGGGCGAGCGTAATGATCTGTACGGGGCGGAGACGGATCGCCGATTTCTGTGGCGTGCTGCCGGCGACATGGCGGACCGCCGGTTGGGTGGAGCGCTGCAGCACGAAGGCGAGCGTGCCGATGGCGAGGAAGGCGGTGCTGATCAGCATGCCGGCTTCGGGGAAGAGTGCCACGGCGAGACCGACCGACAGCGAGGCGCCGGCAATGTAGACCAGTTCATCGGCCGCCGATTCGAAGGCGAAGGCGGTGTTGAGTTCCGGGCGATCGCGGAAAATGTCGCTCCAGCGGGCGCGCAGCATGGCGGGCATGCTGGGCATGGCGGCGGCGAGGAAGGCGGAGACGAAGAGCGTCCAGACGGGCCAACCCTGGTTGGTGCCGATGATCAGCGCCAGGAAGGCGATGACGGCGATGATGGTCGCCGGTGTCAGCACGGCCGCCTGGCCGTAGCGATCGACGAGGCGGGAGACCTGCGGCGAGATCAGTGCGTTGGTCAGCGCGAAGGTGGCGGACACGGCGCCGGCGAGCCAGTACTCACCGTGGGTCTGCGACAGCATGGCGACGATGCCGATCGGCGCCATGGCGATGGGAAGGCGTGCGAGGAAACCGGCGGCGGAAAAGCCTTTCGTTCCGGGCACGCTGAAAATCTCTTTGTACGGGTTGGCCATGGCCTGCTCCTGAAAATGAACCGTCCTGCCACTTACATACGTGGCGTATGTCGAAGAGATAGTTGCATACGTGGCGTATGTCAAATAAAATACGCGGCGTATGTGAAAGGAAAATGCCATGCGCAAACCGCGCGAGGAAATGATTGCAGAAACGAAGGCCAAGCTGATTGCTGCCGGGCGGCTGGCTTTCGGAACCGTGGGCTATGCAGATGCGTCGATGGATGACTTCACGGCGGGCGCCGGGCTGACGCGCGGCGCGCTGTACCACCACTTCGGCGACAAGAAGGGGCTTCTCCAGGCGGTCATCCGGGAAATCGACGCGGAAATGACGACGCGGCTGCACCAGGTTTCGGCAGCGGCTCCAAATCGCTGGCAAGGGTTCGTTGCAGAATGCGTCGCCTATATCGAGATGGCGCTGGAGCCGGAAATTCAGCGCATCATGTTTCGCGATGGGCCGGCAGTGCTCGGCGACGTGTCGCAATGGCAGACCACAAGCGGTTGCATCGCTGCCCTCAGCCGCAGCATCGAGGAATTGAAGGCCGATGGCGTGATGGCGGATATCGATACGGAGGCGGCGGCTCGCCTGATCAACGGCGCCAGCAGCCATGCCGCCTTGTGGATCGCCAAGTCGGAGGCGCCGGAAGAAACCTCCCGGCGCGCGGTGCAGGGTTTTCGAACGCTGCTGGAAGGGCTTTGCCTGAAGAGCTGACCGGGCTTTTACGATCCGGCCGGCGCTTCCTTCAGTTCGCAGGCAGTGGTGCCGATCGTCATCGTGTTGCCGCGCCAGTCGATATTGCCGCCGACCCAGCTGCGCAGCCAGATGGCCGGCATCATACAATCGCGGACGATCATGGCCGGGACGGACCAGACGGAGAGCCGCCAGCCCTTGGCAAGTGCAAGCGCCACTTCCGGCAGGTAGATGGCCGCGAGCACCAGAAGTGCGGCCGGCGCAAGCGTTGCGTCGGACATCATGGCTGCGACAAGCGCCAGTAGCAGCGGCGGGATGGCGCCGAGCAGGATTTCCGGGGTGAAGAAACTCGGGAAAGTCACGCGGCGCAGGCGCGACCAGCGGCACTGGCGTGACCAGATGTCGTGCCCCGTGCGGCGCCCCAGCGGTTGCTCGAAGGGCGAGGAGACGAGGTGAACCTTCAGGCCGAGCCGGCTAACGAGCTTGGTGGAGGCCGCATCCTCGGCGATTTCCGCGCTCAGCGCATGGATGCCGCCATTCGCATCGAGCATGGGCTTGTACCAGAGCATGCTCTTGCCCTGCGCAAAGCCGAGCCCCAGCGCTTCGCCGGCATATTGCCAGCGTGCCTGCTGGGTGTTGAGGAACATGCATTCCACCTCCGCCCAGAAGCCATCCGGCCGCGAGCCGAGCGGCGTCGAGCAGACCAGGCCCGAATCGGTCCGCCAGCCGCCCATCAGGTGCTGAATGTAATCCGGCGGCATCAGCACGTTGGAATCGGCGAGGATCACCCAATCATGGCGCGCCGCCTGCCAGCCCTTGACGCAATTGTTGAGTTTTGGATTGGCGCTGATGCGGTCGTCGCCGACGAGGATACGCGCAGCGACATGGGCATGCCGCGCGGCCGTCTTCTCGATTTCGGGGATGATGGGGTCGCCGGCATGGGCGACGCAGAACAGCAATTCATAGTCCGGCCAGGTCAGGCGAAAGGCACGGTCCAGCGTTTCGGCCGTAAAATTCTCGATGCCGCGGACGGGAACGACGATCGAGACCGGTGGCTTTTCGTCGATTGTCGGCGGTGCGGCGTCGGCTGGTTTCAGCCGCTTGCCGGCGATCACGATGCTGGCGAGGTTGGTCGCGACAAGAGCGCCCGAGGCAAGGGCGAAGGCCTGAGCCATGTCCATTCAACGCGTACTCCGCTTGGCGCCGGTCCTGGCGGCTGCCGGGTGCATTCACGCGGGAAGAGACATCATTGTCACATGACAGGCGAATGACGCGCCGCAATACGCGCGTTCGACGGACGGTGATTTCCGCAGGCTTCCGTCTTCGGCTGGCCATCCCCGCCGGAGCGGAGATGGCCATTTTTCAGGTTTTTTCAGATGCTTCTCGGATTCAAGACAGGAATTCGGCCGTCGTCGTGACTTTGCCGTAGCCGAATTCGAGCGCTGACATGATCGTGGCGTGAACCTGTGCGGCGGGCACGACCGAATCACCAAACGCCTTGTCGCGCGTGGCGCAGGCATCGTGCACGACGGTGAGCCCGTAACCGAGATCGGCGGCGGCGCGGGCGGTCGCGTCGATGCAGACGTCGCTCATCGCACCGACCACCACGACCTCTTCGATGCCTCCGTCCTGCAAGGTCTGCTGGAGTGTCGTTTCGCGGAAGGAATTCGGAAAATTCTTGACCACGACCGTATCGCCCGTCTGCGGCGCTACCGCCGGGATCGGATGGATGCCGTCGGTGTTCGGGGCAAAGAGCGGTGAGTCCGCCTCCTTCGACACGTGATGAACGTGGATGATCCGGTCACCTTTGCCGCGTGCGGCGTCGACGACGCGGGCGGCGTTGGCGGTGGCGGCATCGATGCCGGTCAGCGCGAAGCTGCCGGAGGCGAGATAGTCCTTCTGGAGGTCGACGATGATGACGGCGCGTTTGCTCATGGGAGATCCCTTCTGCACATGATTGATGTCATGGACATTCTGCCCCGGGCCTGCCATCTCTCGCCATTGGCGATATCGACATAATACAGGGTGAAAGTGACATGGCAGTCGCAGCCGAGATTGGACTGGTGCTTTATCCCGGCGTGCAGATGGCGGCCGTGCTCGGCATGACCGATCTCTTCAATTCGGCGATGGAACTGGCCGGCCGGAAGGGCGAGGCCGGGCCGGTACTCGGGGTCAGCCACTGGAGGCTGGAGGACGGGCGGCCGGTGCGCATCGAAGCGAGTGCTCTCCCGACCGGGGCGCCGCGGCCCTGTGTTCTCGTGCTGCCGCCCGCACTTGGCGATCCCGTCCGCCGGGAGGACGCGGCGCCCTTCGCCGCCTGGCTGCGCGAATGCCATGCCAATGGCATTCAGCTCGCCTCGATCTGTGCCGGGGCCTTTTTGCTTGGCGAGACGGGGCTGCTGACCGGCCGGACGATTACCACCAACTGGGTGATTGCCGAGACCTTCGAAGTGCGTTTTCCCGATGTTCATGTCGATACCGATCGGCTGCTCAGCGACGATGGTGACATCGTCACGGCCGGTGGCGTCATGGCCTGGGTCGATCTCGGGCTGAAACTGATCGACCGTTTTCTCGGGCCCACGATCATGCTGGAGATCGCGCGGCAATTCGTCATCGATCCGCCGGGGCGGGAGCAGCGCTACTACAGCACCTTCTCGCCGCGCCTGCTGCATGGCGATGCGGCGATCCTAAAGGTGCAGCATTTTCTGCAGGCGACGGAGGCGAAGGAGATCGGCCTTGAGGGGCTCGCTGCGCAGGCGGGGCTCGAAGAGCGCACCTTCCTTCGGCGTTTTCGCAAGGCGACGGGGCTGACGACGACGGACTATTGCCAGCGACTGCGGGTAGCGAAGGCCCAGGAAATGCTGCAATTCACCACGCGCTCGGTCGACAACGTGGCGGTGGACGTCGGCTATAACGATCCCGGCGCCTTCCGGAAAGTTTTTGCCCGAATCGTCGGGCTGACGCCGGGAGACTATCGCAAACGCTTCCGCTCCTGAGCGCATACTCCCGTTGAAAGTGATTGCGCACGACCGTCATCGTGCATAGCGCGGCCTTCCGAAAGGCGTTTTGTCAGGTAGTGCCTGGACTGAAGGCGAAGAGGTCCGCGTCCGCATCGCCATGGCCGGCGATCTCCGACGAAACGATCTCTGCGGCGATCTGGCTGAAGGTGATGCCGTTGCCGCCAAAGCCCATGACGGCGAACACGTTGTCCATGCCGGGAACGCGCCCGATCAGCGGCAAGCCGGTGCGGGTCGTACCAAAGGGGGCAGCCCAGGTATATTGCGGCGCCGGCAGGGAGAGGCCGAGCAGGGCTTCGACTTTCCTGCGGATGGTTGTCGCCTTGTTTTTCAGCTTCTGCGGCGAGGCGAAGGCGTCTTCGCTCTCCTCGTCCTCGCCGCCGGCTACCAGCCGGCCGTCGCGCGAGCGGCGCAGATAGAGATAGGGATCGGCGCCTTCCCAGACGATGCAGTCCTTCAGCCAGTCCGGCAGGGCAATTCCGGGTGGCGTGGCGAGCGCCCAGGTAGAGATGATGGCGTGGTCCTTGTGCGCAAGTGTCTCCAGGAACTCGTAACCCGAGCAGAAGACGGCGTGGCGGGCGGCGAGAATCTTGCCGTCGGCCGTGGCGAGGAAGACACCTTGAGTCGTTGAGCGCACATCGGTGATTTCGAGCGGGTTGACGAGTTCCACCCCGCGCCTTGCCGCCGCGCGCAGGATGCCGGCGGCCATCTGGGCCGGGTTTGCCGAGGCGGAAATGTCGCTAAGAATAGCGCCGGTGCGATTGAGGGAAAAACGCTCGGCGAGGCCGGCGGCGTCGAGAAAATCGGCCTCGATATTGGCTGCATGACGCGCATCGACTTCGGTGCGCAGGGCGCGGGCGCCATATTCGTCGCCCGCAAGGAAGAGCGTCTTCTTACGCTCGAAGCCGCAGGAAAGGCTGAGATCGGCGACGATGTGTGTCAACTGCTCCACGGCGCGCGCCGAGCGCTGCCAGGCGCGGGCGGCCTTTTCCGCGCCGATCATGCCGGCGAGTTTGTGGAGCGGGATGTCGATTTCGTGCTGGATCATCGCGGTGCTGGCGAGCGTGCTGCCATGCACGGGTTGGCGGCGGTCGACCACGAGCACGGAGCGTTTTCCATCCGCCAGCGCATGCGCCATCAGGGCACCGGAAATGCCGGCGCCGACGATGATGACGTCGTAGTCATCCCTCGATGGCGTTTGCTTCGTGTGAAGCGCGATGCGGGGCGAGTCGGCCCAAAGGGGGCGGGATTCGTGCAGATCGCGCTGGCGGGTGATGTCATCGGACTTTGAAATGGGAATGCTCCGGTGCGGAAGGTGGTCTGGAATGGCTGGCGGATGGAAAAGTTCCGGGCGTCTCCGCCTGTCATGCTGGTGCTTGCATTGCGGACCGAAAGCATGCAAAGCACGGGGCGCCTGAAACACGACCGGATTTTACCCATGACCGTGAGTTCGAGAACGCCTCGCCCGATCGACCATCTGGTGTTGCCGGTGTCCGATCTCGGTGTTGCCCGCGAGCGTCTGACGGCGCTCGGTTTCACCGTCGCCAAGGACGCGCGCCATCCCTTCGGGACGGAAAACTGTTGCGTCTTCCTCTCCGACGGCAGCTATCTGGAGCCGCTCGGTATTGCCAATCGCGAGGAGTGCGAGGAAGCCGCCCGCAAGGGCAATGTCTTCGTCGCGCGCGACCAGGCCTTTCGTTTCCGCCGCGGCATAGAAGGCTTTTCCGGCATCGCCATGGCGAGCAGCGACGCCTGGGAAGACGACCAGCGCTACACGACGGCCGGCCTTTCGGGCGGTGAGGTGCTGGAATTCTCCCGCGACATGCTGCTGCCCGACGGCACATCGGCGACCGGCAGTTTTCGACTGGCCTTTGCCGCCGACCAGCGCAGCCCGGATTTCCTCTTCTTCGCCTCGCAACGCATCCTGCCGCTGCCCTCCGACCGCAAGTCGCTGGAAGCGCATGAGAATGGTGTCGTGGCGCTCTCGGAGGTCGTGCTGTCCGAGCAGAACCCGACCGACTTCCAGTACCTCGTGCAGGAAGCGGCCGATGAGCGCGAGGTCGAGGCCCTGTCCTTCGGCATGTCCGTCGATACGCCGCGCGGCCGCATCACCGTGCTGAACGATGCCGGCCTTGAAGGATTCTATGGCATTCCGCCGGTTGTGGGCACGGACCGTGGCCTCAAGGGGCGGGCGGTCGTGTTCAAGACTTCCAACCTGTCCGATTGTCGCCGCCTGCTGACGGAGCGCGGCGTCGCCTTTAAGGAGCGGGACGGCCGCCTGATGGTGCCACCGGCGCCGGGGCAGGGTGTCCACTTCGTCTTTGGAGAATGAGATGAAAACCAATTCCACCGTTGTCGTCGGCGAAGGCCCGAAGAAGGTCACCTTCTCGCAGACCGAACGCTTCTCGCTGATCGCCGGCCCCTGCCAGATGGAGAGCCGTGACCACGCCTACATGATGGCCGAGGCGCTCGTCGAAATGACCGACAAGCTCGGCATCGGCCTCGTCTACAAATCCTCCTACGACAAGGCGAACCGCACCTCGCTGTCCGGCAAGCGCGGCATCGGGCTGGAGAAGGCAATGGAAATCTTTGCCGACCTCAAGAAGGATTTCGGTTTTCCGGTGCTGACGGATATTCACACGGAAGAGCAGTGCGCAATCGTCGCCGAGACGGTCGACGTGCTGCAGATCCCGGCGTTCCTGTCGCGCCAGACGGACCTGCTCGTCGCTGCCGCCAAGACCGGCCGCGCGATCAACGTCAAGAAGGGCCAGTTCCTCGCGCCCTGGGACATGAAGAACGTGCTCACCAAGTTCACCGAGAGCGGCAATCCGAACGTCATGCTGTGCGAACGCGGAGCGTCCTTCGGCTACAACACGCTCGTCTCCGACATGCGCTCGCTGCCAATCATGGCCTCGCTCGGCGCCCCTGTCGTCTTCGACGCGACCCACTCCGTGCAGCAGCCGGGCGGGCAGGGCGGTTCGACCGGTGGCCAGCGCGAGTTCGTCGAGACCTTGTCGCGGGCCGCCGTCGCGGTCGGCATTGCCGGCCTCTTCGTCGAAACGCATGAAGATCCGGACAATGCGCCGTCGGATGGCCCGAACATGGTGCACCTGAAGGACATGCCGCGGCTTCTCGAAAAGCTCGTCGCCTTCGACGACATCACCAAGAGCTGAGGCTTCAAACGGATGACATGGAGACGTGCCATCCGTTTTTTACAACGGCTGCCTGCGCCATTGTAATTTCCGCATCGTCGATTAAAAGTGAATTTTAATCGATTTACTAACCCCGAAACAGGACGATTTCCATGACTGCTATCATCGACATCATCGGCCGCGAGATTCTCGACAGCCGCGGCAATCCCACCGTTGAAGTGGACGTGCACCTCGAGGATGGCAGCTTCGGCCGCGCGGCCGTTCCATCAGGCGCCTCGACCGGCGCACATGAAGCCGTCGAACTGCGTGACGGTGGCAAGCGCTACCTCGGCAAGGGTGTCGAAAATGCCGTCGCCGCCGTCAACGGCGAAATCTTCGAAGCGATCGGCGGTCTTGAAGCCGAAGACCAGATCCTGATCGACCAGGCGATGAACGAGCTTGATGGTACGCCGAACAAGGCCCGCCTCGGCGCCAACGCCATCCTCGGCGTTTCGCTCGCCGTCGCCAAGGCTGCCGCGGAAGCCGCCAACCTGCCGCTCTACCGCTATGTCGGTGGCCCGAACGCCCGCGTCCTGCCGGTGCCGATGATGAACATCATCAATGGCGGCGCGCATGCCGACAACCCGATCGACTTCCAGGAATTCATGATCGTGCCGGTCGGTGCGGACAATATCCGCGATGCCGTGCGCATGGGTTCGGAAGTCTTCCACACGCTGAAGAAGCAGCTTGCTGCCGACGGCCACAACACGAATGTCGGTGACGAAGGTGGCTTCGCGCCGGGTCTGGCGTCCGCTCCGGCTGCCCTCGACTTCATCATGAAGTCGATCGAGAAGGCCGGCTACAAGCCGGGCGAAGACATGTACATCGCGCTCGATTGCGCCTCGACCGAATTCTTCAAGGACGGCAAGTACGTGCTTGAAGGCGAAGGCCGCACCCTGGAACCGGAAGCCATGGCCGAGTATCTGGCAGAGCTTGCCGGCAAGTACCCGATCTTCTCGATCGAGGACGGCATGGCGGAAGACGACTGGGACGGCTGGAAGTCGCTGACCGACAAGATCGGCAAGAAGGTCCAGCTCGTCGGCGACGACCTGTTCGTGACGAACTCCGCGCGCCTGCGCGACGGCATCAAGATGGGCGTCGCCAACTCGATCCTCGTCAAGGTCAACCAGATCGGCTCGCTCTCCGAGACGCTCGACGCCGTCGAGACCGCGCACAAGGCGAGCTACACCGCCGTCATGTCGCACCGCTCGGGCGAGACCGAGGATTCGACGATCGCCGACCTCGCTGTCGCCACCAACTGCGGTCAGATCAAGACCGGCTCGCTCGCCCGCTCTGACCGTACCGCCAAGTACAACCAGCTGATCCGCATCGAGGAACAGCTTGGTCCGCAGGCGAAGTACGCTGGCCGCGGCATCCTGCGCGGCTGATCGGAAAAACAGTTTCTCCGAAACGGCGAAGCCCGCATCTCCGGATGCGGGTTTTTTTTGTCGCCCGTCCATCATGGTCAATGGTCGGTTAACCGCTTGCCGCTAGTGTCAAATCCGTATTGCGTAGCGGGGCACCTGCATGTGGACCAAACATCATAAAAAGCGGAAATTCGGCCGGCTGGCACTACCGGTGATTACGGTCGCATTCCTTTCCTACTTCGGCTATCATTCCGTACATGGCGAATTCGGCCTCAGGGGGATGGAGGAGTTCGAACGGCAGAGGGTTGAGCGTCAGGCGCGCGTCGACGTGCTCGTGCGGCAACGCCAGATCCTGGAAAAAGAAGTGGCCTTGATGAGCGACGGCTCGCTTGAACGCGACATGCTGGATGAGAAGGCGCGCTCCTATCTCAACATGTCCCGCGCCGACGAAATCGTCATTTTCCACTGAAGAGCTGGATTAACTGAAATCTAGTTAATCGTAAATCTCCCTTACTATTCAGCGGCTTACGAAGAATATAAGCCATGCATTTATGGCATTGCTGAGCCGGACTTTCTCCCCTATGGTTTTCTTCAAGAGGCAAACATAGGGAGGAACGCATGGCTCCGCGTAAAACCGCGTCCACGTCCAGCCGTAAGACCACGGCAAGGCCTGTCAAAAAAGACTTCACCGGCGGCACCATCGCCGAATTCTCCAAGGAAGACGATCTCAAAGCCTACCGCGAAATGCTGCTGATCCGGCGTTTCGAAGAGAAGGCCGGCCAGCTTTACGGCATGGGCTTCATCGGCGGCTTCTGTCACCTCTACATTGGCCAGGAAGCTGTCGTCGTCGGCATGCAGGCGGCGCTGAAAGAAGGTGACCAGGTCATCACCGGTTATCGCGACCATGGCCACATGCTCGCTTGCGGCATGAGCCCACGTGGTGTGATGGCCGAACTGACCGGACGTCGCGGCGGCCTTTCCAAGGGCAAGGGCGGCTCCATGCACATGTTCTCCAAGGAAAAGAATTTTTACGGCGGTCACGGCATCGTCGGCGGGCAGGTCTCGCTCGGTACCGGTCTTGCCTTCGCAAACCGCTATCGCGGCAACGACAATGTATCGCTTGCCTATTTCGGTGACGGCGCGGCCAACCAGGGCCAGGTCTACGAGAGCTTCAACATGGCAGCGCTTTGGAAGCTGCCGGTGGTCTACGTGATCGAGAACAACCGCTACGCCATGGGCACGTCCGTTTCGCGTGCCTCAGCCCAGACCGACTTCTCGCATCGCGGCGCCTCCTTCAACATCCCCGGTTTCCAGGTGGATGGCATGGATGTGCGTGCGGTGAAGGCTGCTGCGGATGAGGCTGTCGCGCACTGCCGTGCAGGCAAGGGTCCGGTCATCCTCGAGATGCAGACCTACCGCTACCGCGGCCATTCCATGTCCGACCCGGCGAAGTACCGCTCGAAGGACGAAGTGCAGAAGATGCGTTCCGAGCACGACCCGATCGAGCAGGTGCGCGCCCGCCTTCTGGAAAACAAGTGGGCAAGCGAGGACGATCTCAAGCAGATCGACAAGGACGTCCGTGACATTGTCGCCGACAGTGCCGATTTCGCGCAGGCCGATCCGGAGCCGGATGCATCCGAACTCTACACCGACATCCTGCTGTAATCCGGGGAGGGACGAAAAATGCCTATCGAAATTCTCATGCCCGCCCTGTCTCCGACCATGGAAGAGGGAACGCTCTCCAAGTGGATCAAGAACGAGGGTGACACCGTAAAGTCCGGCGATGTGATCGCTGAAATCGAAACCGACAAGGCGACGATGGAAGTCGAAGCCGTCGATGAAGGCGTGATCGGCAAGATCCTGATCGCCGCCGGCACTGAAGGCGTCAAGGTCAACACGGCAATCGCCGTGCTGCTGCAGGACGGCGAAAGCGCCGATTCGGTCGCAGCCCCCAAGGCCGCCGCAAAGCCGGCAGAAGCCGAAGCACCGAAGGCCGCCGAACCGGCCCCTGCCGCCGCATCCGTCCCGGCTCAGCCGAAGGGCGAAGTCACCGCCGATCCGGATATTCCGGCCGGCACCGAAATGGTGATGACGACGGTGCGTGAAGCGCTGCGCGATGCCATGGCGGAAGAAATGCGCCGCGACGAAGACGTCTTCGTCATGGGTGAGGAAGTCGCCGAATACCAGGGTGCCTACAAGATCACCCAGGGTCTTCTGCAAGAATTCGGCGACCGCCGCGTCATCGATACGCCGATCACTGAACATGGCTTTGCCGGCGTCGGCGTCGGTGCGGCCATGACGGGCCTCAAGCCCATCGTCGAGTTCATGACCTTCAACTTCGCCATGCAGGCGATCGACCAGATCATCAACTCCGCTGCCAAGACGCTCTACATGTCCGGTGGCCAGATGGGCGCGCCGATCGTCTTCCGCGGCCCGAATGGCGCGGCTGCCCGCGTCGCGGCCCAGCACTCGCAGTGCTATGCCGCCTGGTACAGCCACATTCCGGGCCTCAAGGTCGTCATGCCGTACACGGCTGCCGATGCTAAGGGTCTGCTGAAGGCCGCCATCCGCGATCCGAACCCGGTCATCTTCCTCGAAAACGAAATCCTCTACGGCCAGAGCTTCGAAGTGCCGAAGATGGATGATTTCGTGCTGCCGATCGGCAAGGCGCGCATCCACAAGAAGGGCAACGACGTCACCGTCGTCTCCTTCGGCATCGGCATGACCTATGCGCTGAAGGCGATTGCGGAGCTCGAGAAGGACGGCATCGACGTCGAACTGATCGACCTGCGCACCATCCGCCCGATGGACCTGCCGACCGTCATCGAATCGGTCAAGAAGACCGGCCGCCTGGTCGTCGTTGAGGAAGGCTACCCGCAGTCCTCCGTCGGCACCGAGATCGCGACCCGCGTCATGCAGCAGGCTTTCGACTATCTCGATGCGCCGATCCTGACGATTGCCGGCAAGGACGTTCCGATGCCCTACGCCGCGAACCTCGAAAAGCTGGCGCTGCCGAATGTCGGCGAAGTCGTCCAGGCGGTCAAAACCGTCTGCTACAAATAAGGGGAGGGTTGAGACATGCCGATCAACATCACGATGCCCGCCCTGTCACCTACCATGGAAGAGGGCAACCTCGCCAAGTGGCTCGTCAAGGAAGGCGACACCGTGAAATCCGGTGACGTCATCGCCGAGATCGAGACCGATAAGGCGACGATGGAAGTCGAAGCTGTCGACGAGGGCGTTGTCGCCAAGATCGTCGTGCCGGCCGGTACGGAAGGCGTGAAGGTCAACAGCCTCATTGCCATCCTCGCCGCCGATGGCGAAGATGTTGGCGCTGCCGCCGCTGGTGGCGGTGCTGCTGCTCCGAAGGCGGAAGCAAAGACCCCCGAAGCGCCGAAGGAAGCGGAAAAGCCGGCTGCTGCTGCAGCGGCTCCCGCTGCGACCGCCTCTGCCGGTCCGGCTCCGGCCAAGGACGGCAACCGCGTGTTCTCCTCGCCGCTCGCCCGCCGCATCGCCAAGGAAGCCGGTGTCGACATTTCGGCGGTTTCCGGTTCCGGCCCGCATGGTCGCGTGGTGAAGAGCGACGTCGAAAAGGCTGTCACCTCCGGTGGAGCCAAGCCCGCCGCTGCCGCAGCCCCGGCTGCTGCTGCCTCGGCCGCTCCGGCCGCTGCTCCGAAGGGCATGTCGGAAGACGCCGTGCTCAAGCTGTTCGAGCAGGGCTCCTACGACCTCGTGCCGCATGACGGCATGCGCAAGACCATTGCCAAGCGCCTGCAGGAATCCAAGCAGACGATCCCGCACTTCTACGTCTCGGTCGATGTCGAGCTCGATGCGCTTCTGGCGCTGCGCGCCCAGATCAACGGTTCCGCACCGGAGAAGGACGGCAAGCCGGCCTACAAACTCTCGGTCAACGATATGGTGATCAAGGCCATGGCACTTGCCCTGCGCGATGTGCCGGACGCCAACGTCTCCTGGACCGACAGCAACATGGTGAAACATAAACACGCCGATGTCGGCGTTGCCGTGTCGATCCCGGGCGGTCTGATCACCCCGATCATCCGCAAGGCGGAGCTGAAGAGCCTGTCGGCCATCTCCAACGAGATGAAGGACCTCGGCAAGCGCGCCAAGGAACGCAAGCTGAAGCCGGAAGAGTACCAGGGCGGCACGACTGCGGTCTCCAACATGGGCATGATGGGCGTCTCGAATTTCGCCGCCGTCGTCAACCCGCCGCATGCGACGATCCTGGCGGTTGGTGCCGGCACGGAGCGGGTCGTGGTCAAGAAGGGCCAGATGGTAATCGTCAATGCGATGACGGTTACGCTCTCCACCGACCACCGCGCCGTCGACGGAGCGCTCGGCGCCGAACTGCTCGGAGCCTTCAAGCGCTACATCGAAAGCCCGATGGGGATGCTCGTCTGATACGCGGGGTGCGGCCATGAAGACGGTTCTCTGCTACGGCGACAGCCTGACCTGGGGTTACAGTGCGGAAACGCTCGACCGGCATGCCTTCGAGGATCGCTGGCCGAGCGTGCTCGCCAAGGCTCTGGGACCGGATGTCACCGTTATCGCAGAGGGCCTGAACGGCCGCACCACCGCCTATGACGATCATCTGGCGGATTGCGACCGCAACGGTGTGCGCATCCTGCCGACGATCCTGCACAGCCACGATCCGATCGACCTCGTCATCCTTCTGCTCGGCGCCAACGACATGAAGCCGACGATCTGCGGAACGGCATTTGGCGCGGTGCGCGGCGTGGAACGGCTGGTGGAGCTGGTGCGCCACCACGCCTGGTCGTTCAGCGGCGAGGGCGGGCCGGAGATCCTCATCGTTTCGCCGCCGCCGATCTGCGAGACGGCGAACGTTGCCTTTTCGGCGATGTATACCGGCGGCGTCGAACAGTCGGCGATGCTGGCGACACTTTACGCGGACCTCGCGGATGAGACCGGTTGCGGCTTCTTCGATGCCGGATCGGTCGCCAGGACAACGCCGCTCGATGGCGTGCACCTCGATGCTGAAAACACACGGGCGATTGGCCGCGGGCTCGAGCCCGTCGTGCGCATGATGCTCGGATTGTAAAAAGACAACAGGCGGCAGCAGCAATCCGCGCGCGGCCCAGAGAAAAGGCAGGAAACGACATGGCTCAGACTTACGACGTCATCGTTATCGGTTCGGGTCCGGGCGGCTACATCGCCGCGATCCGCGCCGCCCAGCTTGGCCTGAAGACGGCCATCGTCGAGCGCGAGCATCTCGCCGGCATCTGCTCGAACTGGGGTTGCATTCCGACCAAGGCGCTGCTGCGCTCGGCCGAAATCTTCCACTACGCACAGCACCCGGGCGACTACGGCATCAAGATCGAAGGCTCGGTGACACCGGACCTGAAGGCCATCGTCGCCCGCTCGCGCGGCATCGCGCAGCGCATGAACGGCGGCGTCGGTTTCCTGATGAAGAAGAACAAGGTCGATATCATCTGGGGCGAGGCCAAGATCACCAAGCCGGGCGAGATCGTCGTGTCCAAGACGACCAAGGCGATCCAGCAGCCGCAGGCGCCACTGCCGAAGACCGTGCTGCCGGAAGGCACCTATACGGCCAAGAACATCGTGATCGCGACCGGTGCGCGTCCGCGTGCGCTGCCCGGCATCGAGCCGGATGGCAAGCTGATCTGGACCTATTTCGAGGCGATGAAGCCGGAGGAAATGCCGAAGTCGCTGCTCGTCATGGGCTCGGGCGCCATCGGCATCGAATTCGCGTCCTTCTACCGCACGCTTGGTGTCGACGTGACAGTCGTCGAAGTGATGAAGACGGTGATGCCGGTCGAGGATGCCGAAATCTCTGCGCTCGCCAAGAAGCAGTTCGAGAAGCAGGGCATGAAGATCCATCTGGAGGCCAAGGTCACCAAGGTGGAGAAGGGCGCCAACTCGATCACCGCGCATGTCGAGATGAAGGACGGCAAGGTTGAGAAGATCACCGCCGACCGTATGATCTCCGCCGTCGGCGTGCAGGCGAATGTGGAAAATATCGGCCTTGAGGCGCTCGGCGTGAAGACCGACCGTGGCTTCATCGCCATCGACGGCTACGGTAAGACCAACGTGCCGGGCATCTACGCCATCGGCGACGTCGCAGGTCCCCCGATGCTCGCCCACAAGGCTGAACATGAGGCCGTCATCTGCATCGAGAAGATCGCCGGCCTGCCGAACGTCCACCCGATGGACAAGTCGAAGATCCCGGGCTGCACCTATTGCCACCCGCAGGTCGCTTCGGTTGGCCTCACGGAAGCCAAGGCCAAGGAACAGGGCCGTGACATTCGCGTCGGCCGTTTCCCCTTCGTCGCCAATGGCAAGGCGATTGCGCTTGGCGAAGACCAGGGTCTCGTCAAGACGATCTTCGACAAGAAGACCGGCGAGTTGCTCGGCGCCCATCTCGTCGGCGCGGAAGTAACGGAACTCATCCAGGGCTTCGTCATCGCCATGAACCTCGAAACCACCGAGGAAGAGCTGATGCACACGATCTTCCCGCATCCGACGATCTCGGAAACGCTGAAGGAAAGCGTGCTGGATGCCTATGGGCGTGCGCTCAACGCTTGAACGTGCTAAAGCCCGCCTCCACATGAGGCGGGCTGCTGATTTTCGGTCCGCAGGATGAACGCGAAGGCGTTCACCAGGAAAGTGGAAACGACATGGTCACCATTCTCGACCGCACCAACCCTTCACCCGATGGCAAGCGGGTACGCCACCCGGAAAAGGCCAACCGGCCGGACACCGAAGTGCTGCGCAAACCGGAATGGATCCGCGTGCGCGCGCCGGTCTCCAAGGGCTACCAGGAGACGCGCGATCTCGTGCGCAGCCACAAGCTGGTGACGGTGTGCGAGGAAGCGGGTTGCCCGAACATCGGTGAGTGCTGGGACAAGAAGCACGCGACCTTCATGATCATGGGCGAGATCTGTACCCGCGCCTGCGCCTTCTGCAACGTGGCGACGGGCAAGCCGAATGCGCTCGACCTGGCTGAGCCGGAAAACGTCGCCAAGGCCGTCAAGCAGATGGGCCTCAGCCACGTCGTCATCACCTCGGTGGACCGTGATGATCTGGCCGATGGTGGTGCAGAACATTTCGAGAAGGTGATCTGGGCGATCCGCGCGGCCTCGCCGCTGACGACGATCGAAATCCTGACACCCGACTTCCTGAAGAAGCCCGGTGCCCTGGAACGCGTCGTCGCTGCCAAGCCCGACGTGTTCAACCACAACATGGAGACCGTGCCGGGCAATTACCTGACCGTCCGCCCGGGTGCGCGCTACTTCCACTCCGTCCGCCTGCTGCAGCGCGTGAAGGAACTCGACCCGACCATGTTCACCAAGTCGGGCATCATGGTGGGCCTCGGCGAAGAGCGCAACGAAGTGCTCCAGCTGATGGACGACCTTCGCACCGCCGACGTCGATTTCCTCACCATCGGTCAGTATCTTCAACCGACCCGCAAGCACCACGCCGTCATGAGCTTCGTCACGCCGGACGAGTTCAAGTCCTACGAGACGGTCGCCTACAGCAAGGGCTTCCTGATGGTTTCGTCGAGCCCGCTGACGCGCTCCTCGCACCATGCCGGAGATGATTTCGCCCGACTTCGCGCCGCTCGCGAGCGCAAGCTTCTCGCCGCCGCGGAATAGACATTTTCAAGACCTTCCTCTAAACCCCGCCGTCCTGCCCGACGGCGGGGTTTTGCATTTGGGGGACGGCCATGACGGTTTCGATCACCGTAGAGGAGGCAGCCGAACGGCTGAGGACGGCAGAGCGTGTGCTGGTGATCGGCTGCTCGGGGAGCGGCAAGAGTACGCTGGCGCAGGGGCTCTCGGCGCGTCTTGCTGTGCCCTACGTCTCCATGGATCGCGAGATTTTCTGGCTGCCGGGCTGGGAGACGCGGCCAAGGGTGGAGGCTTTGGCGCGCTTGCAGACGATCGTTGCTCAAGAGCGCTGGGTCCTTGACGGTACGAGCCCCGGCACGCTGCCGCTGCGTCTGCCGCGCAGCCACCTGGTGCTCTGGCTGCGCCCGCCGCGCTGGATGTCGCTTTATGGGGTGATCTCGCGCTGGTTAAGACTTCGCGGCCAGTCGCGGCCGGAAATGGCGGATGGATGCCCGGAACGGATCAGCCGGGAATTTCTCAGCTATGTCTGGAATTTCGAGCGGACGGAAAGCCCGGAAATCGCGGAAAATCTTGCGGCATATGGCCCTGATGTGTCGGTTTGCGTGTTGAAATCGCGACGCCAGAACCAACAGCTACTTGCGATTCTGGGGCCAAAATATTAGCTCTCGGCCATGCCCCAATACGAAACCCGCCGTCCGGTTCCCCACACGCCTGAACAGATGTACGACCTCGTTGCCGATGTGGAGCGGTATCCGGAATTCCTGCCGCTCTGCGAGGGGCTGACGGTTCGCTCGCGCAAGGAGCGGGATGGCAAGGATTTGCTGGTTGCCGACATGACGGTCGGCTACAAGGCGATCCGCGAGACCTTTACCACGCAGGTGTTGCTCAACCGGGTGGAACGTGCAATCGACGTCAAGTATATCGACGGGCCATTCCGCTACCTCGACAATCGCTGGCGGTTCGAGGCGCTGCCGGACGGCGGGTGTTCTGTGCATTTCTTCATCGACTACGAGTTCAAGAGCCGCATTCTCGGTGCGCTGATGGGCTCGATGTTCGACCGCGCCTTTCGTATGTTCACCGAGGCGTTCGAGAAGCGCGCCGACGCGATCTATCCAACCACCTGAATTTTTCCGCCTGCTCACCCGTTACCGGGGCATGATCACCCGGTTTGCGCCCTTCGTCCTGATCGCCTTGTTCTGCACGTCTGCGGCCGCGCAGGAAGCGCCGGGAGACTACATCCTGCTTCTCGACGAACAGAACCGGCCGCTTGCTGGTAGTTATCGCATCGGGCCGGATGTGAAGATGACGATCCGGGGCACCGATGGCGGCTTGCCACGAAATCCCGTTTATCTGGATCGCGCCTTCTTCCCAACACGCGAAGCGGAGATGCTGGCCTTCTACAATGCGCGCCACGCCTATTCCTCCGATCCGGTGGCGATCGACGTCGGCGGTGAGATGCGCATCGTGGACAAGGAGACGTTGCAGCCCCCGCTCTTCAAGGATCAGAAGCCGGAGCACGAGAAGGCGTTGATAGTAAAGATCTCGGCGCGTTTGGCCTTCGAGGTGAGCGGCTACAAGCTCGTCGGCAAGGCCTATACCGTCGAGGGGCCCGAACTTGGCGATGAGGACCGGCGCCTCGGTGATTTTTTCCATGTCGAGACGTTCGATATCGTGCTGCCCGCACCGGCGGCCCGCAAGATCGCTGCCGTCGAGACTGGTAAGGCATTGAGTTCCAGTGACTTCGAGGCGCTCTTTGTGGAGCGGACAAGCCCCATCCCGGATTTCACGACATGTGTCAGCGAAAAGCGCAGGACGCCCGATTACAAGGTGCTCGCCGAAAAGCAGAAGGCGAGTGTTGACGCTTTCCTCGCAAATAATTTTTCCGCGGGTCAGGTCTTCTGGAGCGATGCGGCACGCTACGAGGCGAATTTCGCCATGAGCGTCTATTCCCTCTGCCCGAACTAATCCCGCGCGATCTCGATCAGCATTTCCAGCGCGGTGCGCACCGTCGCAAGCCGGACGGCACTGCGGCCGATATCGCCGTAGCGCATCTCGCGGTGAAGCGTTTCGCGGTCTGTACGGGCTGCGGCGAGGTGGACGAGGCCGACCGGCTTTTCATCCGAGCCGCCGCCGGGGCCGGCAATACCTGTCACGGCGATAGAGATGTTGGCGCCGGAATTTCCGATGGCACCTTGCGCCATTTCGAGGGCCGTCGCGCGGGAGACGGCGCCATGGGCCTTCAGCGTCGCATTGGCGACGCCGATCATCTCGCGCTTGGCCTCGTTGGAATAGGTGACGAAACCGCGGTCGAAGACGTTTGAAGAGCCGGCGATCTCGGTGATCGCGCCGGCAATCAGGCCGGCGGTGCAGGATTCGGCGGTGGCGATCAGCAGCTTGCGTTCCGTGAAATCGGCAACGATTGTGCGGGCGGCATTTTCGATGTCTTCCGGCCAGATGCTCATGCGTCGGTCCCCCTGTAGACGACGGTCGCGGTGGCAATGGCGGCAATGCCCTCGCGGCGGCCGATGAAGCCTATCTTCTCGTTGGTCGTTGCCTTCACCGAGCAGCGGTCGATCGAAATTCCAAGGAAGTCCGAAAGGTTTTGACGCATCGCATCGCGGTGCGGACCGACCTTCGGGGCTTCGGCGATCAGCGAGACGTCGGCATTCATGATCGTGCCACCGTTGGCACGCACGATGCCGGCGGCATGCTCAAGGAAGATGCGCGAGGCCGCACCCTTCCACTGCATATCCGAAGGCGGAAAATGGTCGCCGATATCGCCGGCGCCACAGGTCGCGAGCAGGGCGTCCGTCAGGGCGTGCAGGGCGACGTCAGCGTCGGAATGGCCGGAAAGCCTCTGGTCGTGCGGGATGAAGAGGCCACAGAGCGTCACGCCGTCGCCTTCCACAAGCTGATGCACATCGTAGCCGTTGCCGGTGCGAACATCCGGCAAGCCGTGGGAGAGGCGCTGGTCGGCCATGGTGATGTCCTTCTGCAATGTAAGCTTGACGTTACCGGCGCTGCCTTCGACGAGATGCACGCGCACGCCGGCCCATTCGGCAATCGAGGCGTCGTCGGTGAAGTCCGTGCGGCCGGAGGCGGCAGCGCGGCGATGCGCTTCGAGGATGGTGGCGAGGTGGAAGGATTGCGGCGTCTGGGCGGCGAACAGGCCCGAGCGGGACACGGTTTCCGCGACATTGCCGTTGGCATCCGCCCGCTTCAGCGTGTCGGCAACGGCGACGGCTGGAAGAACCGCACGCGCCCCGTGATGGAAGGCAGCGAGTGTGCGCACGAGGATGGCGGGCTCGACGAAGGGACGCACGGCATCCTGGATGAGGACGTGGCTGATATCGTCATCGGCGAGGACTTCGAGGCCGGAAAGCACGGATTGCTGGCGGGTCGCGCCGCCGTGCACGACGGTGAGGCGATCACCGGCGGGCAGGGCTGTGGCGCGGGCGGTCTCGAACAGCGCTTCGTCATCGGGATGTATCACGACCACGATACGCCGGGCCGGCTGCCAATTGACAAAGAGATCGAGCGTATGGGAGATGACCGGCCTTCCGCCGATGCGGCGGTATTGCTTGGGGCCTTCGGCATGACTTCCGGCCCGTTCACCTCGCCCGGCGGCAACGATCACCACAGCGCAGGATAGCGTGTTTTCCGCCTGCATTTCGGTCTCGCACCTCTCGTTTCAAAGCGTTTTGAGGTGGTTTAGCCGGAAGGATGACGCAATTCCAGCGTCCTTGGGAAAATTACGGGGCGATGTGATTGCGTCTTGGCAAGAACGATAACAATGGCTAAAAATAGTGCAGAGACATGACCTGCTTGAAAGATGAGCATTTGACGATCCCCGCCTTGTCAGCGCCGCTCGCGGTTGGTGGCCAGACCCTTCGGAACCGCGTGGTTCTTGCGCCGATGTCCGGCGTTACGGACCTGCCGTTCCGCGATCTTGCCTGGCGTTTTGGCGCCGGCCTGGTGGTGACCGAGATGGTGGCGAGCCGGGAACTGGCGCTGAATGCACGGGAAAGCTGGTCGCGCATCCGCAATTGCGGCATCCGGCCCCATATGGTGCAACTCGCCGGCCGCGAGGCACACTGGATGGCGGAGGCGGCGAAGATCGCGGAGGGCGAGGGCGCCGATATTATCGACATCAACATGGGCTGCCCCGCCAAGAAGGTGATCGGTGGCTATTCGGGCTCGGCGCTGATGCGGGATCCGGACCATGCGCTCGGCCTGATCGAGGCGACCGTCAACGCGGTCAAGGTGCCGGTGACGGTGAAGATGCGGCTCGGCTGGGATCATAATTCGCTCAACGCGCCGCACATTGCTTCGCGCGCGGAGGCTGCTGGTGCTGCGATGATCACCGTGCATGGGCGCACGCGCATGCAGTTCTACGAAGGCCGGGCCGATTGGGATGCGATTCGCGCGGTGCGTGACGTTCTCACCATTCCGCTCGTGGCGAACGGCGACGTCGATACGGCAGAGGATGCGCAGGAGATTCTGCGCCGCTCGGGCGCCGATGCCGTCATGGTCGGACGGTCGGCACAGGGGCGGCCCTGGCATCCGGCAGTGCTGGCGGGTGCTTCAGCGCATCCATCGGCGGAAAAGGTCGCCGCGGTTGCGGTCGAGCACTATCGCATGATGCTTGATTTCTATGGCGATGAAGCGGGCCTGCGCCATGCGCGAAAACATGTTGGCTGGTATCTGGAGCGTTTTGCGCCCGGCCTGACCGGACCGGACAAGGCCGCGATCATGACGGCGCGCGACAGCACCTTCGTGGCGGATCGGCTCGCTACCGCCGTGCTGGGCAACGACACGGCCAGGATTGGAGAGGCCGCATGACGGACAAGGCCGCAGACCAGAATGCCGCGAAGGCGCCGGATCTCGCGCTCGCCGTGCTCAACGCCATCCAGAACCCGGTCATCCTCGTCGACGTCAACGGGTTCATCGCCTTTGCCAACTGGGAGGCCGAATCCTTCTTCGGCGCGAGCGCCAACCATCTCGCCAGGCACAAGGTTTCCGCCGTCATCCCCTTCGGCAGCCCGCTCTTGACGCTGATCGACCAGGTGCGTGAGCGCAAGGCGCCGGTCAGCGAATATCGGGTGGATCTCAGCTCGCCGCGGCTCGGCGCGGAAAAGCTCGTCGATATCTACGTGGCGCCGGTGACGACCGAGCCGGGCGCGGTGGTGGTCGTCATCCAGGAGCGCTCTATGGCGGACAAGATCGACCGCCAGCTCACCCATCGCGCTGCCGCGCGTTCGGTGACGGGGCTCGCCTCCATGCTGGCGCACGAGATCAAGAACCCGCTTTCCGGCATTCGCGGCGCAGCGCAGCTTTTGGAAACCTCCGTGCTCGATGAGGACCGGGCGCTGACCCGACTCATCTGCGACGAGACCGACCGCATCGTCTCGCTGGTCGACCGGATGGAAGTGTTTTCCGACGAGCGGCCGATCGACCGCGTGCCGCTCAACATTCATTCCGTGCTCGACCATGTGAAGGCTGTCGCCAAGGCGGGGTTCGGGCGGGATATCAAGATCACCGAGCTTTATGATCCCTCGTTGCCGGCGGTCTATGCCAATCGCGACCAGCTCGTTCAGGTGTTTCTCAACCTCATCAAGAATGCGGCCGAGGCTGTCGGCAACCGGCCGGATGGGGAAATCCAGCTGACGACTGCCTACCGGCCCGGCATTCGGCTTTCGGTGGCCGGCACGCGCGAAAAGATTTCGCTGCCGCTCGAGTTCTGTGTGCATGACAATGGCCCCGGCGTGCCGGCGGATCTCGTCCCGCACCTCTTCGATCCTTTCATCACGACCAAGACCAACGGCTCCGGCCTAGGTCTCGCACTGGTCGCAAAGATTATCGGTGGCCATGGCGGCATTGTCGAATGCGACAGCCAGGGTTCCCGCACCACCTTCCGCGTGCTGATGCCGGCCTCTCGCGGCGTCAGTGAAGACGACGACTTTCCCAAGACCAAAGGACGTATCTAATGACAGGCGCCACAGTCCTCGTTGCCGATGACGATGCCGCGATCCGCACGGTGCTCAACCAAGCCCTCAGCCGTGCGGGATATGATGTGCGCATCACCTCCAACGCAGCGACCCTGTGGCGCTGGATTTCTGCCGGCGAGGGCGACATCGTCGTGACCGATGTCGTGATGCCGGACGAGAACGCCTTCGACCTGCTGCCGCGCATCAAGAAGGCCCGCCCGGAGCTGCCGGTGCTCGTGATGAGCGCGCAAAACACCTTCATGACGGCGATCAAGGCCTCGGAGAAGGGCGCCTACGACTATCTTCCGAAGCCTTTCGACCTCACTGAACTCATTGCCATCATCGGCCGGGCGCTTTCGGAGCCGAAGCGCAAGCCCGCCCGCCTCGACGACGACACGCAGGACGGCATGCCGCTCGTCGGCCGCTCGGCCGCGATGCAGGAAATCTACCGCGTGCTCGCCCGCCTGATGCAGACCGACCTGACGCTGATGATCACCGGCGAATCGGGCACGGGCAAAGAACTTGTCGCGCGGGCGCTGCATGATTACGGCAAGCGCCGCAACGGCCCTTTCGTCGCCATCAACATGGCGGCGATCCCGCGCGACCTCATCGAATCGGAACTGTTCGGGCATGAGAAGGGCGCCTTTACCGGGGCTCAGAACCGTTCGACCGGCCGCTTTGAGCAGGCAGAAGGCGGCACGCTCTTCCTCGACGAGATCGGCGACATGCCGATGGACGCCCAGACCCGTCTGCTGCGCGTGCTTCAGCAGGGCGAATATACGACAGTGGGTGGGCGCACGCCGATCCGTACGGATGTGCGCATCGTGGCGGCGACCAACAAGGACCTGAAGCAGTCGATCAATCAGGGCCTCTTTCGCGAAGACCTCTATTACCGTCTGAACGTCGTGCCGTTGCGCCTGCCGCCGCTGCGCGACCGGGCGGAGGATATCCCCGATCTGGTGCGCCATTTCGTGCAGCAGGCGGAAAAGGAAGGGCTCGACGCCAAGCGATTCGATCAGGAGGCGCTGGAACTGATGAAGGCGCATCCTTGGCCGGGCAACGTGCGCGAACTGGAAAATGTGGTGCGCCGGCTCACCGCACTCTATCCGCAGGACGTGATCAGCCGCGAAATCATCGAGACGGAGCTGCGTGCCGACATTCCCGACAGCCCGATCGAGAAGACGGTGGCGCGCACGTGGTCGTTGTCGATTTCGCAGGCCGTCGAGGAAAATATGCGGCAGTACTTTGCCGGCTTCGGTGATGGCCTGCCGCCGGTCGGGCTGTACGATCGTGTGTTGGCCGAGGTGGAGTATCCGCTGATCCTGGCGGCTCTGACTGCAACGCGCGGCAATCAGATCAAGGCCGCCGACCTGCTCGGCCTCAACCGCAACACGCTGCGCAAGAAAATTCGCGAACTGGGTGTATCCGTGTACAGAAGTTCCCGCTCCGCTTGACTTATCGGTTGGGGGCGTTGCATTTTGGCCACAATCTGTTGCTTGAGGGTAACAGAGGGGTTTGCGGCCGAATAGGTTCGCGTGCCTGATCGTTCTGGATGTGGGTGCAAAATGCAGCCGATCCTTACGCGATCGGCGCTACTCCGGAAAACACGAGAAAAACGTCGGCGCCCTTCGGGTATCCGGTCGGGGAAGCGATGCGGCAGATGAATGAGGGCGTAAGCCTGCTTTCGGCAACGAGCGACGCGGGAACGGGTGGCGACCGCCGCGCGTCCTTTGCTCTGCCTGGCCTGCTGCTGGCCGGCGGCGCGCTTGTCGCGGCGACGATCTCTCTGTTCATCCTGCTCGGCCTGACGCCGATCAAGCCTGAAGCCAATGTCGTCATTGCATCGGCGGCGATCAACGCGATCTTCATCGTCGGCCTGATGTTCCTGATCGGCCGCGAAATCCTGCGGCTTTTGCGCGCCCGACGGCGCGGCCGTGCCGCGGCGCGCCTGCATGTGCGGATCGTGGCGCTTTTCTCCATTGTCGCGATCACGCCGGCCGTGCTGGTCGCGATCTTTGCGTCCATCACGCTGGATGTCGGCCTCGATCGCTGGTTTTCGCTCCGGACCCAGTCGATCGTCAGCTCGTCGCTCAATGTGGCGCAGGCCTATATGCTTGAAAATGCGAGCTATCTTCAGGGCCAGACCGTGTCGATGGCAAACGACCTTGATCGCAATCGCCAGCTCTACAGCCTCGACCGCACGGGCTTCATAGAATTGATGACACGGCAGGCACGCGGTCGCGGCATGCTCGGTGCTTTCCTTCTGCGTGCCGATGGCTCGACCCTCGTTCAAGCCAACATCCACACCGAAAGCCCGTTGCCGGCGGTGCCCGAGGAAGCGTTGCGCGCGTCAGCCGCGGGCCAGCCGACACTGATTCCACCGGGAACGACGAACCTCGTCGGTGCCATCATCAAGCTCGACAACATTCCGGACGCCTTCCTCTATACGATCCGCACCGTCGACCCCGAAGTCATGCGCTCGATGCGGCTGATGGAGGAGAACACGGCGGAGTATCGCGCACTTGAGGCAGGCCGCACGACGCTGCAGATTGCCTTCGGCGTGCTTTATCTCGGTTTCGCCCTCATCGTGCTTCTCGCTGCGATCTGGACGGCAATCGCCGTCGCCGACCGGATCGTTCGCCCGATCCGTCAGCTTATCGGTGCGGCCGACAGCGTCGCCTCCGGCAATCTGGATGTGAGCGTTCCGGTGCGCACTGTGGACGGCGACGTTGGTAACCTTTCGCGCACCTTCAACAAGATGATTGCAGAAATCCGCGCGCAGCAGGACCAGATCCTTGACGCGAAGGACGAGGTCGAACATCGCCGCCGGTTTATCGAGGCCGTGCTTTCCGGCGTGACTGCCGCGGTCATTGGCGTCGAGCAAGATGGGCGGGTGACGATCGCCAACCTTTCGGCAGAACTGCTTTTGGGGCGCAATGTCAGCGACCTCATCGGCAAGCCGCTGGCAGAGGTGGCACCGGAAATTGCAGCCGTGCTCACCGAAGGGTCTGGTCGCTACCGCAACGACCACCGCAAGCAGGTCAATATCATGCATGGCGGCAAGGAGCGGACGCTCAACGTGCAGGTGACGCGCGAGGAGGCCAAGGATGCGAAGGAGTCCTATGTCGTCACCATCGACGACATTACCGACCTGGTCATCGCACAGCGCTCGACGGCTTGGGCGGATGTGGCGCGGCGAATCGCGCACGAGATCAAGAACCCGCTGACGCCGATCCAGCTCTCCGCAGAACGCCTTCGCCGCCGCTACGGCAAGCAGATCGACCCCGAGGATCGGGCGGTGTTCGACCAGTGTACGGACACGATCGTGCGGCAGGTGGAAGACATCGGCCGCATGGTGGACGAGTTTTCGACCTTCGCCCGCATGCCCAAGCCGACCAAGGAGCGTTCTGACCTGCGGAACATCCTGAAGGATGCGGTGTTCCTGCGCGAAATGGGCAACAACCACGTCACGTTCCATAAGGACCTGGGCGAGGTGCCGCTGACGGGGCTGTTCGATGCGCGCATGCTGGGCCAGGCTTTTGGCAATCTTATCAAGAATGCGGTGGAAGCAATCGAGGCGCTGCCGCCGGATGGCTCGCGTGAGGAACGCAAGGTTCTCGTTCGCGCGACGCCCGACGATGCGGGACGGCGGTTCGTCGTCGATGTCATTGACAACGGCAAAGGTCTGCCGACGGAGAACCGGCATCGTATTCTAGAACCCTATATGACGATGCGCGAGAAGGGCACGGGGCTCGGCCTCGCCATCGTGAAGAAGATCATCGAAGACCATGGCGGGCAGCTGGAACTGCACGATGCCCCTGCGGACTTCGACAATGGCCATGGGGCGATGATCCGCGTGATCCTGCCCTACGAGGAAACGGTGGCCATCGGTGCGGAAAAGAAGAGCAAGGAAATGAGCCATGGCGTCTGATATTCTCGTAGTCGACGACGAAGAGGACATTCGCGAGATCGTCTCGGGCATCCTTTCGGACGAGGGTCACGAAACGCGCACCGCCTATGACAGCGACAGCGCGCTGGCCGCGATCAGCGATCGCGTGCCGCGTCTCGTCTTCCTCGATATCTGGATGCAGGGCAGCAAGCTCGACGGGCTGGCGCTGCTCGACGAAATCAAGAGCCGTTACCCGGATCTGCCGGTCGTGATGATCTCGGGCCACGGCAATATCGAGACGGCCGTCTCGGCGATCCGCCGCGGCGCCTACGATTTTATCGAGAAGCCGTTCAAGGCGGACCGGCTGATTCTCATCGCCGAGCGGGCACTGGAGAATTCCAAGCTGCGCCGCGAGGTGACGGAACTCAAGAAGCGGTCCGGTGATCCGGCCGAGTTGATCGGCACCTCCGTTGCCGTCTCGCAGCTGCGCCAGAACATCGACAAGGTCTCGCCGACCAACAGCCGCATCATGATTCTCGGCCCCTCCGGTTCCGGCAAGGAACTGGTGGCGCGCATGATTCACCGCAAATCGACCCGTGCGACTGGACCGTTCGTCGTGCTCAACGCCGCGGCAATCACGCCGGAACGCATGGAAGTCGCGCTGTTCGGGACGGAAGGCACGCCCGGCCAGTCGCGCAAGACGGGTGCGCTGGAAGAGGCGCATGGCGGCATCCTCTATCTCGACGAGATCGGCGAAATGCCGCGCGAGACGCAGAACAAGATTCTTCGCGTGCTGGTCGACCAGCAGTTCGAGCGCGTCGGCGGTTCCAAGCGGGTGAGGGTGGATGTGCGCATCATCTCCTCCACGGCCTACAATCTCGAAAGCCTGATCGCCGAAGGCGGCTTTCGCGAGGACCTTTATCACCGCCTTGCCGTCGTGCCGGTGCGTGTACCGCCGCTCGCAGAACGCCGTGAGGATATTCCGTTCCTCGTCGACATGTTCATGCGACAGGTCAGCGAGCAGGCGGGCATCCGCGCGCGGAAAATCGGCGACGACGCACTCGCCGTGCTGCAGGCCCACGACTGGCCGGGCAACATCCGCCAGCTGCGCAACAATATCGAGCGCCTGATGATTCTCGCGCGCAGCGACGGCCCGGACACGCCGATCACTGCCGACATGCTGCCGACGGAAGTGGGCGACATGCTGCCGAAGATTTCGACCCAGGGCGACCAGCACATCATGACGCTGCCGCTGCGCGAAGCGCGTGAAATGTTCGAGCGTGACTATCTCATCGCCCAGATCAACCGCTTCGGCGGCAACATTTCCCGTACCGCCGAATTTGTCGGCATGGAACGCTCCGCGCTCCATCGCAAACTGAAGTCGCTTGGCGTATAAGGCCGTCCGGGGACTGCGGGGTTTTAGGGTATGAAGGTCATCATCTGTGGCGCCGGACGCGTCGGCTACGGTATCGCAGAACGGCTCTCGGAAGAGGGTAACGACGTTTCGGTGATCGACACGCAGCCGTCGCTGATCGCCGCCATCACCGAGACGCTCGATGTCCGCGGCATCGTCGGCCATGGCGCCCATCCGGAAGTGCTGGCCAAGGCGGGCGCCGACCAGGCGGACATGCTGATTGCCGTCACGCTGTTCGACGAGATCAACATGGTCGCCTGCCAGGTGGCGCATTCGTTGTTCAACGTGCCGACCAAGATCGCCCGCATTCGCTCGCAGAGCTACCTTGTGCCGGAGTACTCCGACCTCTTTTCGCGCGACGACATGCCGATCGACGTCACGATCTCGCCGGAGGTGGAGGTCGGCAAGATGGTGCTGCGGCGCATCTCCTTCCCGGGGGCGACCGATGTCGTACGCTTTGCCGACGACCGCATCGTCATGGTGGCGATCGAATGCATGGAGGATTGCCCGGTCGTCGAGACGCCGCTGAAGCAGTTGAGCGAACTCTTTCCGGATTTGAACGCCACCGTCACCGGCATCTTCTCGAACGGCAAGCTCTTCGTGCCGACCTCCACCGATCAGCTGCATTCGGGCGATCTCGCCTATGTGGTCTGCGACAAGGGGCATGTGCGCCGTACGCTTGCGCTGTTCGGCCACGAGGAGCAGGAGGCGGCGCGCATCGTCATCGCCGGCGGGGGGAATATCGGCTACTTTGTCGCCAAGGCGATCGAGGACTATCAGCCGAAGACCCGGCTGAAGATCATCGAGAACGATCGGGAGCGCGCGGTTTCCGTTGCCGACAAGCTGCGCAATGCCGTCGTGCTGCACGGTTCGGCACTCGACCAGAAGATGCTGCTGCAGGCCGATATCCAGGATGCCGACCTGATCGTGGCGCTGACCAACAACGACCAGATCAACATTCTCGGCAGCGTGATGGCCAAGCGCCTCGGCTGCAAGCAGAACCTCGTTCTGATCAACGATCCGATGTACCAGGATTTCACCAAGACGCTCGGCATCGACGCCCATATCAATCCGCGCGCCGTAACGATCTCCGGCATTCTGCAACACGTGCGCAAGGGCCGTATCCGCTCGGTCTATGCGGTGCAGAAGGGCTCGGCCGAGGTTGTCGAGGCGGAAGCCCTGGAAACGTCACCGCTCGTCGGCAAGCCGCTGCGCGACATCGAATTGCCGCCGGGCATCCGCATCGGCGCGATCTACCGGGACAAGATGGTGATTCGGCCGGATGGCGACACGAAGATCAAGGCGAAGGATCGCGTGGTGCTCTTTGCCGCCGCTGCCGCCGTGCGCCATGTCGAGCAACTGTTCCGCGTCAGCATTCAGTATTTTTAGGGTTGTCCATGCCGCGTTTTGCCTATGTCAACGGCCGCTATGTCCGCCATGCCGATGCAGCGGTGCATATCGATGACCGCGGCCTCGTCTTTGCGGATGCGATCTATGAGGTCTGTCAGGTACAGCAGGGCCTCATCATCGACATGACGCGCCATCTCGACCGGCTGGACCGGTCGCTCGGCGAAATCCGCATTCGCCCGCCCATGCCGCGCGCTGCCCTGACCGGCATCATGCGGGAGGTGCTGCGCCGCAACCGCGTCGTCAACGGCATGGTCTACCTCCAGGTGACACGCGGGCGCGCAAAGCGCGACCATGTTTTCCCCTCGCCGGAGGTGCGGGCAACGCTGATCGTGACGGCCAAGGCCCTGAACCCCGCCGTGAATGCCGCGAAATATGCGGCAGGCATCAAGGCTGTCACGGTTGCCGACAATCGCTGGGGCCGGGTGGACATCAAGACGGTCGGTCTCCTGCCGAATGTGCTGGCGCGCCAGCAGGCTAAGGAGGCGGGCGCGCAGGAGGCGATTTTCGTCGATGCCGACGGCAACGTCACCGAGGGCGGCGCGACGAACCTGTGGATCGTCGACCGCGACGGAAAACTCGTCACGCGCCCGGCCGATCACGCCATTCTGCGTGGCATCACGCGCACGACGCTGCTGGACGTGGCGGAAAAATTAGGGATTGTCGTCGAGGAGCGCCGCTTTTCGGTTGCGGATATGCTGGAGGCGCGGGAAGTTTTCATCACCGGGGCGACGACGATCTGTCTGCCGGTCGTTTCCATTGATGGACAGACGATCGCCAACGGCCATCCGGGCATGACGGCGCAGAAAATCCGGGAGGCCTTTTTCGCCGTTGCGGAGAAGACCGCGATTTGATACCAAAATCGACGGTCCCGGAATTTCTTGCCGGGCTGGGGACATTTATTTTTAGGCAACCGGTCTCAAGGGCCGGCAATCAGAAAGAAGCGGCGCGATGGCGGAACGTTCTCAAAACCTGCAGGATCTTTTTCTTAATACCGTTCGCAAGCAAAAGATTTCTCTCACAATCTTTCTCATCAACGGGGTCAAGCTGACCGGGGTTGTCACCTCTTTTGACAACTTCTGCGTGCTTCTCCGTCGCGACGGTCACTCGCAGCTCGTGTACAAACACGCGATCTCGACCATCATGCCGGGCCAGCCGCTGCAGATGTTCGAGACCGAGGAAAGCGGCTCCTGACAGGACCCACGAAAATTAGCAAATCCGATGTAAACAAGGATTCCGTCGTCCCGGACGTTGAAAAGCGCCGGGACGATATGCGCGCTGTCGTCATTGCACCCGTCTTGAAGGCGGCGCGCGCAAAATCCAACCCGACCGTTGTCACGCGCTCCGACGAGGCGCGCCTGGAAGAGGCTGTCGGCCTCGCCCGCGCCATCGATCTGACGATCGTTCACGCTGCTGTCGTGCCCGTCAGCCAGCCGAAACCCGGCACACTGCTCGGCACCGGCAAGATCGCGGAGATCAAGGCCGCGCTCGATGAACACGATGCCGGTCTCGTCATCGTCGATCATCCGCTGACGCCCGTGCAGCAGCGCAATCTCGAGAAGGAATGGAACGCCAAGGTCATCGACCGGACGGGCCTCATTCTTGAAATTTTCGGCCGGCGCGCCTCCACCAAGGAAGGCACGCTGCAGGTCGAGCTTGCGCATCTCAACTACCAGAAGGGCCGTCTGGTCCGCAGCTGGACCCACCTTGAACGCCAGCGCGGTGGCGCGGGTTTCATGGGCGGTCCGGGTGAAACGCAGATCGAAGCCGACCGCCGGCTGTTGCAGGACAAGATCATCAAGCTGGAACGCGAGTTGGAGCAGGTGCGCCGCACCCGCCAGCTGCACCGTTCCAAGCGCAAGAAGGTGCCGCACCCGATCGTGGCGCTCGTCGGCTATACCAATGCCGGCAAGTCGACGCTGTTCAACCTGATTACCGGGGCAGGGGTTCTTGCCGAGGACATGCTGTTTGCGACGCTCGACCCGACGCTGCGCCGCATGAAGCTGCCGCAGGGCCGCACCGTCATCCTGTCGGATACCGTTGGTTTCATTTCGAACCTGCCTACCCACCTTGTCGCCGCGTTCCGCGCAACGCTGGAAGAGGTGCTCGAAGCCGATTTGATTCTCCATGTGCGCGACATGTCCGACCCGGACAATGGTGCGCAATCGACGGATGTGCTGCGTATTCTGGGCGATCTCGGCATCGACGAGAAGGACGGCGCGGAGCGTATCCTCGAAGTCTGGAACAAGATCGACCGGCTGGAGCCGGAGGCCCGCGAGGCGCTTGTGCAGAAGTCCGAGAACCAGCCGAACGTGATCGCCGTTTCCGCGATTTCGGGCGAGGGTGTCGATACGCTGCTGGCCGAAATCAATCGGCGGCTCTCCGGCGTGCTCGTCGATCGCGACGTCATCGTGCCGGTGAGACAGTTGCAGCTTCTGCCATGGATCTACGATCATTCGATCATCGATCTGCGCGAGGATATGGAAGACGGCAATGTGCGGCTGGAACTGCGGCTGACGGAAACCGAAGCCGCCGAACTCGACCGCCGGCTCGGCATCGGGCAGAAGGCCCAGCGCGAGGATTGGGAGCGCTAGAGCATTTCCGCTTTTCTTCGAATCGCGAAAACGCTCCACCTCCTTGTTTTCATGCAATTCCGGACGCAAAACCGCTGCGCACTTTTGCTGGAATTCCTCTAACGCAACGTCATTCTGCTGACGTTGCGTTACCCAGGCTGCGCTCGATCTGCTTGGCGGCCTGCCACAGTTCTTCCATGCGCTCCAGTGTCGCCGCCTCCAGGCTTTCGCCGTTGGCGGCGAGGCTGTCCTCGATATGGGAGAATCGGTTGCGGAACTTGGTGTTCGTGCCCCGCAGCGCCATTTCCGGATCGGCGCCGACATGGCGGCCGATATTGACCAACGCGAAGATCAGGTCGCCGAGTTCGTCGGCGACCGCCTTCTGGTCGTCGCTGCGAAGCGCCTCGCGCAACTCGCCGATTTCCTCCTCGATCTTGTCGAGGATCGGTGCTGGCTCCGACCAGTCGAAACCCACCTTGGCGGCGCGTTCCTGAAGCTTCAGGGCTTCGACAAGGGCTGGGAAAGACCGCTGCACGGAGCCGAGATGACCACGCAACGGGTCGTCCGGCAGGCCGCGTCGGGTGCGACGCGCCTTGCGCTCGCGTTTTTCCGCTTGCTTGATTTCGTCCCACTGCAGCTTCACGGCTGCCGGCGTGTCGGCATCCGAGCGGGCGAAGACATGCGGATGGCGGCGGATCATCTTGCGCGTGACGGCCTCGACGACACTGCCGAAATCGAATTCGCCGCGCTCCTCTGCCATGCGGGCGTGGAAGACCACTTGCAGGAGAAGGTCGCCCAGCTCCTCGCAGAGGTCGTCCATGTCGTTCCGCTCGATCGCGTCGGCAACCTCGTAGGCTTCTTCGATCGTGTAGGGCTTGATGGTCTCGAAGGTCTGGACGATGTCCCAGGGGCAGCCGGTTTCCGGCTGGCGCAGGGCGGCCATGATGTCGATCAGGCGCTCGATGTCGCGGCTCGATTCCATGGTGCGTCTCAGTTGAGCGGAATGCTGTTGTCAGCCTTGCCGGACTGGTAGGTCTCGGACAGGGCGTCATAGGCGGCGCGGATTTCGGCATCCTGCTTTCGGAGGTCTGCTTTCGCAGTCTCGTCGGCGGTGGCAATGAGGTCGGAAATGGCGGCGGAATGCCAGAAGGCGTTGGTCTTCGCGTAGCCGCTCGGATCGAGCCGGAAGACTTCCTTCAGGATGCGCAGGTCGTGCGGGATGGCAAAGCTGTCGCGCGAATCTTCATGGCTGAAGAAATAGTAGAAATTGTCGAAGCCGGCCCAGGTGATGGCGGAAAGGCACATGGAGCAGGGCTCGTGCGTCGAGAGGAAGAGGTAGTCCTTGGTGTCCGGCTTCTCCACGCGCTCGTAAAGGCGTTTCAGCGTGTGAATTTCGCCGTGCCAGAGCGGGTTTTCAGTCTCGTTGTTGGTTTCGGCCAGAACGATCGAGAGGTCGGCCTTGCGGAGAATGGCCGCGCCAAAAATCTTGTTGCCGGCCGCGACGCCGTCGCGTGTCAGCGGCAGGATGTCGAACTCCATGACGTCGAGCAGACGTTTTGCGAGGGCGGCCTGGTCCATGATGGGATCCCCGATTGGCGTATGGTGGCATCCTTAGCGGGCGCCCGGGCGGACGGGCAAGGGGGCCCGGTGACTTATGCTCAAAATGCCGGACCTCAGAGCAAAACAATACGCCCCTCCTTGGGCATTGGAATTTCTGTTTCTTTTGTTTGTGGCCATTTTTCGCGATAGTGCGCACACTTCAACCGGACCAGACCATGACTGAATCGCAGCAGAAGCTTTCGACATTCCCGGCGTTCTTCCGTACCACCGGCAGAACGGTCGTTGTCGTGGGCGAAGGCGACGAGGCTTTTGCCAAGGCCCGCCTGCTGTTCAACACGGATGCCCGGATCGTCATTCTGGCGGAAGAGCCTGAAGCAGATTTTGCACGGTTCATCGCCGACAAGGGCCTCGTGCTCGCTCGTGCGCCCTTCTCGAAGCAGACGATCGTGGATGCGACGCTCGTCTTCGCGGCGACGGGCGATGCGGCGGCCGACCGCGCCATCTCCGCGGCTGCCCGCGAGCTGCGCATCCCCGTCAATGCCGTCGACCAGCCGGATCATTGCGATTTCTTCACGCCCGCCCTCGTCAACCGCGCACCGGTCGCCGTCGCCATCGGCACGGAGGGCGCCGGCCCGGTGCTGGCGCAGATGATCCGCGCGCAGGTCGACCAGATCCTGTCGCCGTCGCTTGGCCGTCTTGCAAGCCTGGCCAATGGTTATCGGCAGGCCGTTGATAACATTCTGCCGCGCGGCGTGACGCGCCGCGTCTTCTGGCGGCGTTTCTTCCAGGGCGCCGTTGCCGATGCCGTCAACAATGGCGATATCGAGCTGGCACGCCGCTCCGCCACGGCACTTTTGAACTCGCAGGGCAAGGCCGCAGGTCATGTCTGGCTCGTTGGCGCCGGCCCGGGTGCCGAAGACCTGCTGACGCTGCGCGCCCAGCGCGTGATGATGGAAGCCGATGTGATCGTCTTTGACGCACTCGTGCCGCAGGCGATCGTCGACATGGGGCGTCGCGACGCCGAGCGCCTGTCTGTCGGCAAGCGCAAGGGCTGTCACTCCAAGTCACAGGAAGAGATCAACGACCTGCTTGTCGAGCTTGGCAAGGCTGGAAAACGTGTCGTTCGCCTGAAATCCGGCGATCCGCTCGTCTACGGTCGTGCCGGTGAGGAAATGGCAGCGCTGCGCCAGGCGGGCGTGACCTATGAGGTCGTGCCCGGCATCACCTCCGCTTTTGCGGCGGCCGCCGATTTCGAACTGCCGCTGACACTGCGCGGCGTTGCCTCATCGCTCGTCTTCACGACGGGCCACGATCTCACGGGCGCTGTCCTGCCGGATTGGGCACGGCTTGCGATTTCCGGCGCGACCGTTGCCGTCTATATGGGGCGCACCGTGGCCGCCTCCGTCGCCGCGCGGCTGATGGATGCCGGCCTGCCGGCGGAAACGACGGTCGCCGTCGTGGAGAATGCCAGCCGCCGCGACAAGCGGCTGCTGCACGGCACGCTCAAGGACCTTCCGGGCCTGGAGCATCGCGACGAACTGTCCGGCCCGGTCATGGTGATCATCGGCGAGGCCGTTGCCGGCGCCAACTTCGAACATTCCACGCCGCTTGCCCTGCGCGAGACGGTTCGTGATACAGTAGCATTGGGAGCATGACATGACCGACAAGGTTCTGACAGCCAATCGCCTTTCCGACGGTATCTCCGTCTGGCTGGATGCCGCCGGCACCTGGAACGAGCACCTTCAGTCCGCCTTCGTGGCGCGCCACAAGGAGGCCGTCGATGCGCTGGAAGCGACCGGCAAGCAGGCCTATGCCGACAACAAGGTGGTTGACGTCAACGTTGTCGATGTCGAAGAAGTGGATGGTGTGCTTCGGCCGCTGCGCATGCGTGAACGCATCCGCGCCGAAGGCCCTTCGATTGTTTACGCCGCCGGTTATGCCGGCTTGACTGCGACGGTCAATTCGGCCGCCTGAGGACTTTTCCATGTATCGCTACGACGAATTCGACCACGCCTTTGTCTCCGACCGCGTTGAGCAGTTCCGCGATCAGGTCGGTCGCCGGCTGTCCGGCGAACTGGCGGAGGATGCCTTCAAGCCGCTGCGCCTGATGAACGGCGTCTATCTGCAGCTGCATGCCTACATGCTGCGCGTCGCCATTCCCTATGGCACGCTGAACGCGCGCCAGATGCGCATGCTGGCCTATATCGCGCGCAAATATGACCGCGGCTATGGCCATTTCACCACGCGCCAGAACATCCAGTACAACTGGCCGAAGCTGAACGAGCTGCCGGACGCACTCGCCGATCTCGCGACAGTCGAGATGCATGCGCTCCAGACCTCGGGCAATTGCATTCGCAACGTGACGGCCGACCATTTCGCGGGGGCAGCCGCCGATGAGGTCGCCGATCCGCGGCCCTATGCGGAAATCCTGCGCCAGTGGTCGTCCGTGCATCCGGAATTCTCCTTCCTGCCGCGCAAGTTCAAGATCGCCGTCACCGGGGCCGAGCGCGACCGCGCGGCGATCCAGGTGCATGACATCGGCCTGCACCTGAAGAAGAACGAAAAGGGCGAGATCGGCTTTGCCGTCTATGTCGGCGGCGGGCAGGGCCGCACGCCGATGATCGCCAAGAAGATCCGCGACTTCCTGCCGGAAGAAGACCTGTTGTCCTACACGACCGCCGTCATGCGCGTGTACAATCTCCATGGCCGTCGCGACAACAAGTACAAGGCGCGCATCAAGATCCTCGTGCACGAGACGGGCGCCGAGGAATTGGCACGGCAGGTGGAAGTGGAGTTCGCTGAACTCAGGGATACCGAACTGAAGCTGCCGGAAAAGGACGTGGCCGCCATCTCCGCCTATTTCGCGCCGCCGGAACTGGCGCCCCGCGCCGAGGGCTGGGCGAGCCTGGCGCAGTGGAAGAAGGCGGATACGGATCTTGCCCGCTGGGTGCAGAACAACGTGCAGCCGCACAAGCATCCCGACTACGGCATGGTGACGATTTCGCTGAAGCCGATCGGCGGCATTCCGGGCGACGCTACCGACGTGCAGATGGAGGCGGTTGCCGACATCGCGGAAGAATATGCCTTCGACGAAATCCGCGTCAGCCATGAGCAGAACCTGATCCTGCCGCATGTGGCGTTGGCCGATCTTGAACCGATCTACCGTGGCCTCGTCGCCGCCGGTCTCGCGACCGCCAATGCCGGCCTCATCACGGATATCATTGCCTGTCCCGGGCTGGACTATTGCGCGCTGGCGAATGCCCGCTCGATCCCGGTTTCGCAGGAAATTTCGAACCGCTTCGGCTCACCGGAACGTCAGGCCGAAATCGGCGAGCTGAAGATCAAGATTTCGGGCTGCATCAATGCCTGCGGCCATCACCATGTCGGCCATATCGGCCTGCTTGGCGTGGAGAAAAAAGGCGAAGAGCTCTACCAGATCACGCTCGGCGGTTCCGGTGACGAGAACACGTCTATCGGCGAGATCATCGGCCGTGGCTTCGAGCCGGAAAAGGTGACGGATGCCATCGAGGTCATCGTCGATACCTATCTGGGTCTTCGTCTCGATCCCTCCGAAATCTTCCTCGCCGCCTACCGTCGCGTCGGACCGCAGCCCTTCAAGGATGCGCTCTACGGTGATAAGGCAGCGGCTGCGGCAGCTTGAGGGGAGCGATGATGACGAAAATCTGGAACGAAGCCGGCTTCGTGACCGACGATCCCTGGATCATCGAGACGGAAGAGACCAAGGCCGGCTCGAACGAAAAGGTCATTCTCGGCCTCGAGGACTTCCTGGTGAAGGCAGCAGAGACCGAGGAAACGGAACTCGGCGTGCTGATCAATCCGGCGGACGACGTGCGCAAGCTGGAAGGTCATCTCGACCGGCTGGCGCTCGTGGCTGTCGCTTTCCCGGCCTTCAACGATGGTCGCGCCTTTAGCCATGCGTCGCTGCTGCGCGCACGCCTCGGTTTCTCGCGTGAGGTTCGGGCGGTTGGCGACGTGCTGATCGACCAGATCCCGCTGATGCTGCGCTGTGGCATCGACAGCTTTGCCGTGACCAACGCGACCGCGCTGAAGCGGCTTGCGGAAAACCGGCTGCCGGGCATCGACAACCACTACCAGCCGACGGCCCGCCCCTCGGAAGATGTCGGTTCCTACAGCTGGCGTCGTCGGGCCTGAATTTTCAGGTCCGATTGCCGGTTGGGCCGGTGAAAGGCCGCAATCGCGTATTAGGCTTGCGCGAGATCAAAGCCGGGCAGCGCGAAAGAGAGAACTATTGCGCGGCCAATCAGCGCATTGGAACGGGATACCTTCCTTTGTCGCTCAACATGTAATATCTGCCTATCGTCAAGATTTTAGACGCAGCCAGGATCGATCCCGAAATGAACGCACCTGCCAAGACCGAAGATTTCGTGCCCGCCATTCCCGCCGGTGTTTTTGCCGAGACGGTGACGAGCGTGCAGCATTATACGGATCGCCTGTTCAGCTTCCGCATGACGCGCCCGGAAAGCTTCCGTTTCCGCTCCGGCGAATTCGCCATGATCGGCCTGATGGTCGGTGAAAAGCCGGTCTACCGCGCGTACTCGATCGCAAGCCCGTCCTGGGACGAGGAACTCGAATTCTTCTCGATCAAGGTGCCGGACGGCCCGCTGACGTCGCATCTCCAGCAGATCCAGCCGGGTGATACCGTGCTGATGCGCAAGAAGCCGACCGGCACGCTCGTCCTCGATGCGCTGACGCCCGGGAAGCGCTTGTACATGTTCTCGACCGGCACCGGCATTGCGCCTTTCGCAAGCCTGATGCGTGATCCGGAAACCTATGAAAAGTTCGACGAAGTCATCCTCACGCACACCTGCCGCGAGGTCGCCGAACTGAAATACGGTTTCGACCTCGTCGAGGAAATCCGCAACCACGAATTCCTGGCCGAAGTGGTCGGCAACAAGCTGCGCCACTATGCGACGGTGACCCGCGAGGACTATTCACTCAAGGGCCGCATCACCGATCTTATCCGCGATGGCAAGATGTTCGCCGATCTCGGCGTGCCGCATTTCGACCCGGCGGTCGATCGTGGCATGATCTGCGGTTCTTCCGCGATGCTGAAGGAAACCAAGGCGCTGCTGGAAGAGTCGGGCCTCGTCGAAGGCTCCAACAACAAGCCCGGCGAATTCGTCATCGAACGCGCCTTCGTCGATTAGTCGACGGGCAGGATGAAAAGCGGGGCGGCCTTCGGGGCGCCCTTTTCGTTTGTCCTCAGGCGGAGAGATAGCCGATCAGAGCGGTCATCGCCGTTTCGGCAGCGAGCCTGTCGCCGTTGCGGATGGCGCGAATGACTTTCACATGCCGATCGACCGAGCCATCCATGTGCCGGTTGTCCGCGCGGGTAAACCAGAGACGGCGTGAATGGGTTTGCAGGGGGGCGAGCGCCGCCGTCAGATAGCGGTTGGGGCAGGCTTCCTCCATGATCTCGTCGAAGGTTTTGTCTGCTGCCAGAAAGCCCTCCAGATCGGAGTGGATCGAGCACGCCGTCATGGCCTGCGCGCAGGCGACGAGCTGCTCCCGGTGATGGTCTTCGGCATGCTCGGCAACCAGGGCGGCGGCGAGGGGTTCTAGCTGCCGGCGCGTCGTCATGACATTGGCATGGTCGTCCGGCCGGATTGCCGTAATCTGCAAGCCGGCGCGCGGACGCACCGCGATCAATCCCTGCCATTCGAGCTTCTGGATCGCCTCGCGCACCGGCGTGCGCCCATGACCGGCAAGCTCGATGAGCTGGCGCTCGGTCACCAGCGAGCCCGGCTTCAGTTTGAGCGTGACGATCAGCCCTTCGAGGGCGAGATAGGCGAGGTGGGCTTGCGACGCCGCGTTATCCACGTTCTGGTGCTCCGCTGATATATCACATACTGGCATGTCGCAATTCGACTGGCAAGTCGACTGATATATCAGGGACAGTTCGGAAAGGGGGGTGTGCTAATTCCGTAATGTCGTTCTACTCGATCTTTCGCTTTGAAAGTCGATGCCGCAGCCATTCTCTCGACAATAGCATTCACGTTGACGGCGGCAGATACCGGGCCTTATGCAGGATGACGGGCGTTGTGCGGACAGCCCGAGAATGGGCAGCCACCCAGCCAACCAGCCCCCAGTCGTCATGAGGAAACGTTTCATGAATCAGAGCCTCGCCCATATCGCCCTCATCGTCCGCGACTATGACGAAGCCATCGACTTCTACGTGAACACGCTGGGCTTCGAACTGGTCGACGACAGTTACCAGGCGGAGCAGGACAAGCGATGGGTTGTGGTGCGACCGAGGGGAACGGGTACGTGCTCGATCCTGCTTGCCCGCGCGTCGTCGCCCGACCAGGAGCGCTATGTCGGCGACCAGGCGGGTGGGCGGGTTTTTCTCTTCCTGCGCACCGACGATTTCTGGCGCGACTATCATGCTCTTGTCGAAAAGGGTGTGGCCTTCGAGCGGGAACCGAAGACCGCTGAATACGGGATCGTCGCGGTGTTCAAGGACCTCTACGGCAATCTCTGGGATCTCATCGAGTTCACCGACGGCCGGCCCTGATGCGGATGTGAGGGAACGGCTATAGTTCCTCCAGCGTGTCGCCGAAGCGCTCGATGCCGCGCAGGCGCGTGCGACCGGCAGCGCCGGCGCGTTCGATGGCGCGCGTTGCGATCAGGTGACAGATGGCCATGACCGAGACATGGTTGAAGAGTGGGCCCGGCGCCAGTGTCTGGCAACGGAAATGCCATGTCGCCGTCGCGCGGTGCGCGACCCCTTCGTCCGTCAGATAGAGGAGCTTGGCGCCGCTTTTCTCGATGGCGGATAGGATGGTCTCCATCTGTGCCACGCGCCGGCGCAGGCCGAAGACGATCGCGACATCCTTGTCGGTGACGCTGACGAGGTGTTCGCCAAGCGTTTGCCCGGCGCCCGGAATGGCGACGATGTTTTCCACCACCTGCGTCATCTGCCATTGCAGATAATCGGCGAAGGCGTGGCTGCTGCGAAAACCCAGGACCCAGGTCTTGCGCGCATTGAGGATCGCATCGGCGACCGCGTCCACCTGCGTATCGGTGATCGTCGCGAAGGTGCCCTCCAGATTGGCGATGCCCTGGGCGACATGGGCAGCCACCGACTGGGCCGCCGCGGCATCGGTGGAGGCGGCGAGGAACAGGCGCGAGCCCGTCTGTTTTTCCTCGCGCGCATGGCGGCGCGCTTCCTCGTAGCTTTCATAGCCGAGCCGGCGGACGAAGCGGGTAACCGTGGCGTTCGAGACCTGGGCGAGCTTGGCAAGTTCGGACGCGGAATAGCTCGCAAGCTCTCCTGGAAAGTCGCAGACGAAGTCACCGAGTCGCCGCTCGGCGGGATGCAGTTCGTTGAGCGCGTCGCGCACGCGAAACAGGAACGAACGATCCGTGGAACTCATCTCATTCATCGCCTTCTTTCATTAAATCAAGGTTGTAACGGACTGGCAGGACTTCGCAAGCGTGTGTGGCGAAACTGTCATCAAGTTTGTTGAAAAATTGATTTCATTAATGTATTGTATGAAAATCAATTTTCTTATTGATGCCAGAAGGAGGAGGAGACTATGGCAGCAGAAGGTATGGTGCAGTCCGGCAAATCATCGCCGGCAATCCGTCAATTGGAGGGGGCGCTCACCCGCATCGGGGTCACCGGTGCGCATAAGCAGATCATCGTGCTGGTGCTGATCGGGTGCCTGTTCGACAGTTTCGAGCAGAATACGATCGGCGTGTCCGGGCCGCTCCTGAAGGAGCATTGGGGTCTGACCGGCACGGATATCGGCTTCCTAAATACGATCACGTTCGGCAGTGCGGCCATCGGGCGCCTGCTTTCGGGCATCCTCGGCGATCGCTACGGCCGCCGCGTCATGCTGACCTTCAATCTCTTGCTGTTTTCGCTCGGCTCGGCAGCCTGCGCGCTGGCACCGGACTTCATGTTCCTCTGCATCGCCCGGGCAATCGTCGGCTTTGGCGTCGGCGGGGAAATCTCGACAGCCGTCACCATGCTCTCGGAATTCTGCTCGCCGAAATTCCGAGGAACGGCGGCCGGCCTCGTCAATGTGGGCGCGGGCGGTTTTGGCAACTTCCTGGCACCCGTCTACGGACTGATGATCTTCAGCATCTTCCCGGGTGAGGATAGCTGGCGCTGGCTGTTTGCCTCGCTTGCACTGCCGGCCCTGCTGGTCGTGTTCTACCGCCGCTACGTGCCGGAAACGCCACGGTTCCTTGCATCTCAAGGGCGCATCGACGAGGCGAACAAGGTGCTCTCGGTGCTGGAATCCGGATCACTCCGGCCGAACAACCTCGTGGTGAAGGAATATCTGACGAAGGACAAGGAGAGCGAAGCGCCAGCCGCCAAGGGTGCCTGGCAGGAGCTTTTCCGCGCGCCGTTCCTTGGCCGTATCATTCCGGTATCGATCGCCATCCTCATGAGCTATGGCGCACAGCTTTCCGTGCTCACGCTGATGCCGATCATCTTCATCGAGATGGGCTACACGCTGCAGGGCAGCCTGCTCTACAGCATGATCATCCAGAGCGGCAGCGTTCTCGGCGCCATTGCGGCCTCGATGTTCGGCTACTACTTCCCGCGCAAACGGGTGCTGACGACCGGTGCAATCTGCGCCTGCCTTGCCGCACTCGCCATCATGTATCTCGGCACCACCATCTACCTGGTGCTGTTCTTCGGCGCGCTCTTCCAATTCTTCGTGCTTCTGCTGAACACCTCGATCTGGATCTATGCGCCGGAACTCTTCCCGACCCGCATCCGCGCCTTCGGCGTCGCCTTCATCCTGGCGACGGGTTCGGCTGCCGGTTCCTTCGTGCCGACCATTTCGGGCGCCCTCTTCGATAGCTACGGCATGGGCGGCGTCTTCGGTCTCGCGGCTGCCATGTATGCGGTCTTCGCCGTCTGCATCCGCCTCGGGCCGGAAACCTACGGCATGTCGATGGAAGACCTCACGCAGCGTGCGGATGTCATCGGCAAGAGCGACGACATCGCAGTCGAACCCCTCAAGGCAGGAGCATAAGCGTAATGACCCCGCACATACTGTTGATCAATCCCAACAGTTCCGAGACCACCAGCGACATGATGCAGGCCATCGCGCTGAGGTCCGCAGCCGAGAGGCTGGACGTGAAGGCCGTGACGGCCAGCCGCAGCCCGGCCATGATCGTCACGCCCCAGCAGTTGACAGCCTCGGCCGCGCAGGTGGTCGAGTTGGGCACCGCGCACGGTCGGGATTGTGCGGGGATCATCGTCAGCGCCTTCGGCGATCCCGGCCTTGCCGAGCTTCGCCGCAAGGTCACTGTTCCCGTGGTCGGCATCTGCGAGGCCTCGATGATCGAGGCCTCGCAGGGCGGCAAGAAGTTCGGCGTCGCAACCTCGACGCCGGATCTCATCGAAGCCATCGACCAGCGCGCCCATGACCTCGGCCTTGCCCATCTCTATACGGGCGTGCGCTGTACGCAGGGCGATCCGATCGCACTTGCATCCAATACCGGCCTTCTGACTGGAGCGCTGGCGGGCGCGGTGCGCGCCTGTATCGAGCTGGACGGTGCGGAAGCCGTGATCATCGGCGGCGGCCCGCTCGGCCAGGCCGCCGATCAGCTGCGGCAGATTTTCGATACACCTGTGATCGGGCCGATCCCTTCGGCTGTGGAGCGGGTCATCAACCTGATAGGACAGGACACGAGCGTGCCGCAGACGGTGTAGCGCAACCCGGACCTTCGAAAACAAAGGGCAGGGCGCTCCGTGAAAACGAGGCGCCCTCAACTGCGAATGGCGGGTCCCGTCTTCTCGGCAGCCCAGGCAACGAACACAGCCTTCAAATGTTCGGCGGCGGGCGAGAGGCTATGATGACGCCGTTGCAGCACGGAGACGTCGCGCATAACATGCGGCTCGATGAGATCGACCGTCATCACCCGCACGGCTGAGGCGAGCTGGCTTGAATTTTCCGGCAAGACGGCGACCCCCATGCCGGCGGCAATCATGCTGATCGCGGTGGTCGAGAAGCGCACCTCGTATTTCGGCCGGTAGCTCGGCACGACACGGATGAGATTGTGCTCGACGATGTTGCGCAGCGGATTGGACGCGGCAAGCGTGATGAGGGTTTCGTCCTTCAACTCGGCCCAGCGCACGGATTTTCGCTTGGCGAAGCGGTGATCCTCCCGGCAGACGAGCATCAGCTTGTCGCGCAGCAGCGGCGTAGCGGCAATCTCGGGATCGTCTTCCGAAAGCGTGCCGATCGCGATGTCGACCTCGTTGCGCTTGAGGGCGGGCGTGATCTGCTCCTCCGGCATGTCGCGGATGTTGACGGTGATCTCCGGATACATGCGCAGGAACCGCGCGAGGATCGGCGGAACGACGGTGGCGGCGAGCACGATTGCGGCTGCGATCGTCACCTGGCCGCGTTTCAACGAGGCATTGTCGCGCACGTCACCGACGGCCAGCTCCAGGTCCTTCAGGATCTTTCGCGCCTGCGGCAGGAATTCCTGGCCGACGAGGGTGAGCGAGACCATCCGGGTGTGCCGGTCGAAGAGGCGCACGCCGATCTCCGTTTCCAGGTCGCGGACGAGGATGCTGACTGCCGACTGGGTGAGGTGGAGGTGCCGGGCGGCGAGATTGAACTGGCCAAGCTCGGCCACCGCGATGAAGGCCCTGAGTTGCCGCAGGGTTATGTTCATGGGCGTACTGCCCTCCTGTTTATGCGACCGCCATCAAACCCTGCCGCAGCCATCCCTGTCTAGCCCGCAAGCGCCGGTTGTTCCGTTTTGCCCGCCATCAGCAAACCGAGTTCCTCGAGACGGGTGCGGTCCGGCGGCAGCTCGCCGAGGATTTCGCCGTGGAACATCACGAGGATGCGGTCGCAGATTGCGAAGAGTTCTTCCAGCTCCGTGGAGATGAGCAGGATGGCGCGCCCGTTGTCGCGCTGCTTCAGCATCTCCTCCATGACGAACTCCATTGCGCCGATATCGATGCCGCGGGCGAGCTGATTGACGAGGATGAAATCCGGATTACGGGCGAGTTCCCGCGCGACGACCAGCTTCTGCTGGTTGCCGCCGGAAAGGTCGCCGATACGCTGGTCCTCGTTGCGGGATTTGACGCGGAAACGCTTGATGAGATCGCGGGTGTGTTCGCCGATCACGTTGCGGTTCAGCATGCCGCGCGCGGCAAAGGGCGGCTGGTCGTAGCGCTGGAGGATGGTGTTCTCGCTGAGCGACAGCGACATGACGATACCGTGTTTGTGCCGGTCTTCCGGGATGTGGGAAAAGCCGCAGGCATTGATGCGGGCGGGATCGAGGCCCGTGATGTCCTTGCCGTTGAGCACGACGCGGCCGGAATCGACCGGTAGCAGGCCGGACAGTGCTAGCGACAGTTCGGTCTGGCCATTGCCGGAAACGCCGGCGATGCCGACGATCTCGCCGGCGCGCACGTGAAGGCTCACACCCCGCACCGCCGGAAGCCCGGCCTCGCTGCGACAGGTGAGATTTTCGACTGACAGCACGAGCGGGCCGGGAGCGGCGGGGTTGCGAGGCAGTTCCATGCCGACGTCGCGGCCCACCATCATGCGCGCAAGTCCGCGCGCATCCGTATCGGCAACATTGACGGTGTTGACCACACGCCCGTCGCGCATGACGCTGATGCGGTCGCTGACGCGCATCACCTCGTCCAGCTTGTGGGAGATGAAGACGACGGTCTTCCCATCCTTGACGAGGTCGCGCATCAGGGCGAGCAGGCGGTCTGTTTCCTGGGGGGTGAGCACGGCGGTCGGCTCGTCGAGGATCAAGAGGTCGATGCCGTGGAACAGGGTTTTCAGGATTTCCACGCGCTGCTGTTCGCCGACGGAAAGATCCTCAATGAGCGCATCCGGGCGCACGTCGAGCGCATAGCGGTCGCTGAGTTCGCGGATTTTTCCGTGCACCTTGTCCATGTCGTTGATGACGCGCAGCCCCGAACCCTGTCCGAGGATGTAGTTTTCCGCGACCGTGAGGTTCGGCACGAGCATGAAATGCTGGTGCACCATGCCGATATGCTGGCGGATCGCCTCGCGCGGGCTGTTGAAGCGCACGGTCTCGCCCTTGTAGACGATCTCGCCCTCGTCGGGCCGCACCATGCCGCAGATCATGCTCATCAGCACGCTCTTGCCGGCGCCGTTCTCACCGAGCAGTGAATGGATCTCGCCCTCTTGGATTTCCAGGGATACGCCGTCGCTGGCGATGATCGGGCCGAAGCGCTTGCGGATATTGTCGATGCGCAGGAAGGGTTTTTTGGACATATCCGTTACCTCATCTCGTAGGGCTGGCCGAGCTTGCTCGGTGCTGCACCCTTGCCGCGGACCACGACGAGCGTGATGATCGTCATGATGTAGGGAAGCGCCTGCAGAACCTGGTAGGGCACGACGATGGATGCCTGGGCCTGAAGCATGAGCTGCAAGGCATAGAACAGGCCGAAGAGCAGCGAGACGAAGAAGGCGCCGATCGGCGACCACCTTGCGAACACGACCACGGCCAGCACGATGAAGCCGCGACCGGAGGTGATGCCTTCGACGAACTGGTTGGAATGGCCGAGTGTCAGGAACGCGCCGCCGAGCCCCGCAAGCCCCGTGCCGACCAGGACTGCGCCGTAGCGGTAGGCCGCGACATTGCGGCCGGCGACATCGACGGCTTTCGGATGTTCGCCGACGGCGCGCAGCGTCAGGCCGAACGAGGTGCGGTAGAGAATGAGGGTGGCGAGGACGGCGACGAGGATCGTCGAATAGACGATAAGGTTCTGCTGGAAAAAAGCCTCGCCGAGAAAGGGCAGGTCACTGAGCCAGGGAATACGGACTGGCTGGGCGATCTCGATGCCTTTGCCGGTCGAGACATAGTAGGTGCGGAAGAGGAAGGCCGTGAGGCCCATGCCGAGCAGGTTGAGTGCTGCGCCAACCACGATCTGGTCCGCCTTGATGGTGATCGTGAAGAAGGCGAAGATGAGGCCGAACAGCATACCACCCGCGACCCCGGTGAGAAGACCGAGAAGAACGCTGCCGGTGGCAAAGGCCGCCGCGAAGCCGCAGAAGGCGCCGACAAGCATGGTGCCTTCCAGGCCGATATTGAGCACGCCCGCCCGCTCGGAAAAGACCTCACCGATCGAGGCGAAGATGAGGGGTGTCGCAAGCCTCCAGGCGGCGCCGGCGAGCGTCGCGAGGAAGGTGAGGAACATCATGTCGTCCATTAAGAAAACCCTTCAGGAGTGTCGCCTAAGTTTTTGTTTTCACGCAAGGTAAATTCCTTGCGGGAGTTTCCATTCTTTCAGGCCACGATCCTTATGATGTCGCGCAACTTGGCAAAGGCGACGACAGACAGGATGACGATTCCCTGGATGACCAGCACGAGGACCTGAGGCACCTGCGAGGAGATCTGGAGGACTTCCGAGCCGGAGCGGAGCGTCGCAAACAGCCCGCCCGAGAGGATTGCTGCCAGCGGATTGTTGCTGGCCAGCAGCGCCACGGCGATGCCCTCGAAGCCGTAGCCGGGCGAAATGTTCTGGTAGAGCCGATGCGTGACACCGGCGACCTCGAAGGCGCCTGCAAGGCCAGCCATCGCGCCGCTGATACAGATGGCGATCATGATGTTGCGGCCGACATTCATGCCGGCATAGCGCGCCGCATGCGGGTTGAGGCCGACGACGCGCAGGGCAAATCCGCGGCTGCTTCTTTGCAGGAAGATGTAGAGCGCGACCGCCAGCACCACGGCGACGAGAATGCCGATATGGAGACGCATGTCGGAGACGATGCGCGGCGTCCAGGCCTCGCGCACAAGGCGGGCGGACTGCGGATAGGCAGCACTGGCATCTTTCATTGGCCCGGTGACGAGGTAGCTCGTCAGGATGATGGCGATGTAGTTGAGCATGATCGTCGTGACGATTTCGCTCGCCTGGAAGCGCACCTTGAGATAACCGGCAATCCCGGCCCAGGCCGCACCCGCGACGGCGCCGGCCAGCATGACGAGTGGCGCATGTACCCAGACAGAAAGGCCATCGATGCTGGTGCCGACCAGCGTTGCGGCGATCGCCCCGACATAGAGCTGGCCCTCCGCGCCGATGTTCCAGATGCTGCATCGGAAGGCGACGCAGAGCCCCGCGCCGATCAGGATGAGCGGGGTTGCCTTCAGCAGGATTTCGCCGACCGAGCGCATGTCCTGGAACGACCCGAAAATCATCACCGTGACGACGTCGCTTCCATTGAAGCCGTTGAGCCAGAGCAGGACGGCGCCGCAGGCAAGGGCGACGAGGACTGCGGCGAGGGGTGTCACGAGGCTGATCGCGGCCTGCGAGAGCGTGCGGTAGAGGGCGTTGACGGTCTGAGGATACACGTTCTCACGCACTCCCTGGTTTATCTGTGCCATGGATTGGTCCGGATGTTGGTGTGGCGCGCAAGGATGCGCTGCGGCCGGATGGTCGGCCGCAGCGCGGGGTCCGGTTACTCGCCGGTCTTGATTTCGCCAGCCACGATCTTGTCGCTGATCGCCTTCACTTCGGCGCGGATGTCTTCCGGCACGGAGACCGGGCCGTCATCGCGGAAGGTGAAGGACATGACCTTCGGGTCCTTGAGGCCGAAGATGACGTTTTCCGTCGGCGGGCTGCCATCCTTGATCGAGCGCACCACTTCCACCACGCCCTGTGCATAGTCGGCGACATAAAGGCCGAGAATGTTGTTGGGCGCGACCGGGGTGAAGTCGCTGAAGATCGAGAAGGAGCGCACGTCCGGACCGGATTCGGAGATTGCCTGATAGCCGCCGACCGTGGCGCCCGAGGCGTTCGGCACGACGAAGTCGGCACCCTGGGCGATCATGCTGAGCGCCGCTTCCTTGGCCGCCGTCGTATCGGTGAAGTTGCCGATATAGGCTTCGCTGATCGGGAAGTCCGGGTTGATGCTCTTCGCGCCATTCTTGAAACCGGCAAAGGCCTGCTGGATCGGCGGAATTTCCATGCCGCCGACGAGGCCGGCCTTGCGGCCCATCTTCGCGGCGATGACGCCCATCAGATAGAAGGGCTGGCTGGTATCGGTGTTGAGGCCGATGACATTGCCTTCATGAATGCTGCTCGACGAGATCAGGAAGTAGGTGTCCGGATAGTCGAGGGCGACCTCAAGCGCGGCATCCTGGAATTCAAAGCCATGGCCGAGGATGACCTTGTAACCCTGGCTGGCATAGTCGCGAAACGCCTTTTCGAACGAAGCGGGGTTCTGTTGCAGTTCGACATAGCTGATCTTGGCGCCGAGCTGGTCTTCCACGCCCTTCAGCGCGTTGTAACCAATGCGGTTCCAGCCTTCTTCCGAAACGCTGCCGGGCACGAGAAGGCCCATTTTCAGGTCTTCGGCATAGGCCATTGCCGGCGTGGACATGGCGATGGACAATGCGGCCACGCCTTCCAGGAATGTTCTTCTTGAAAGTTTCATTGATCTTCCTCCCATTTGATAAGTTCCCATAAACCGCGCTTATTTCGCGCGTGTCTGGATCTCGCCCGCAACGATCTTCGCGCTCACCTCCTCCAGGTGTTTGCGCAGGTCCTGCGGTATCGATCTGGCGGCTTCGTCGTTGAAGGTGAACTTGATGACGTCCTTATCCTTCAGGCCGAAGTCGACATTGCTTTGCGGCACGGTGCCGTCCCGAATGTCCGAGACGATGCGCACGATGCCTTGACCGTAATCGGCGATGAACGTGCCGAGGATGTTCTTGGGGGCGACCTCCGTGTAGTCGCTGTAGACGCTGAACGTGCCGGATTGCGCGCCCGATTCCTGCGTGGCCTGGATGACGCCCAGTCCCGCAGCGTTCGCATTGGGAACGACGAAGTCGGCGCCCTGCGACATCATGCTAACGGCGGCTTCCTTGGCAGCGCTGGCGTCGGTGATTCTTCCGCGACGCTGCCGGGCACAAGCAAGCCCATCTTGAAGTCGCCGGCATGGGCCGGCTCCTGCCAGATCAAGCCGGCGAGGGCGAATGCGAAGGTGGATGCAAGCAGCGAACGACGTGAAACTGAAGTCTTCTTCATTCTGTTCCTCCCATTAGATTGCGTATCAATCCCCCCGGAGTGGTCGTTCTCTATGCATCCTCCTGCGAGCGGATATTTTCTGTGGCGCTGTGCGAGACCAGCCGCCCCTTCGAGAAGACGAAGGCACGGTCCGGCCCACCGGCCACCAATGTGTCGGTGTCGATGCAGTCGGTGACGATGAAGTCGGCGCGCGCACCGGCCTTGAAGCCATAGTCCTTGCCAAGGCCCATCAGGCGGGCCGGCGCGGTAGTGATCATGCGGTGGGCGGCGGCAAGTTCGTCGCCGCGCAGATGTCCGGCCAGCAATGTCCAGCGGGCGATTTCCAACATGTCGCCGGAGCCGGTCGGCACGAACGGGTCCTGGATATTGTCGGAGGCGGTGGCGATAGTGACGCCGGCCCGGTACAATTCGGCGACACGGGTCAGGCCGCGCGGCGGCAGCATCTCGGCGTCGCGGCCCTGCAGGTAGAGGTTTGCCGCCGGCAGCGTCACGACGCCGACATCGAGGGCGAGCATGCGCTCGGCGATGCGTTGGAAATCCGCGCGGGGCAGGGCGCTCAGCACGGAGACGTGGCTGAACACGGTGCGACCCTGCATGCCGAAGCGCTCGACCCGTTCGAGGGCGGCGTCCAGCAGGTGGACGTCGGCCTTGAGGTGCTCGTCGAGATGCAGGTCGACCGGCTTTGCGGCCTTCACGGCGGCGGAGAACAGCATGTCGAGGTAGCGCGGCGGATCCTCCGAGACGGCGGGCGTGCCGCCCACGGCATCGGCCAGCGCCACCGCGCCGTCGATATTCTTCGCCAGCCAGTCGAAGTCCTGGCCGGGATGCGGCGTCATGAAGGCAACGAGCTGGAGGATGATGCGGTCTCTTTCGGCATTACGGACACCGGCCAGCGTCTCGATGCCGTGGAAGCCGGCATCCTTGTCGACGTTGATGTGGCTTCGGATGGCCGTCGTGCCGCGTGACAGACATCGCTCGACGGTGTGCGTGGCACGCTTGAGAATGTCATCGGGGCCGGCGGTGCGGGCATATTTGGCGAAGGCTTCGCGGGCCCCCTGCAGCGTGCCGGAGGGGTTGGGCGTGAAGCGCAGCACGCCCGTCTTGTCGAGGTGCTGGTGCGCATCGAGGAAGCCGGACGAAACCAGCATGCCGGTGATGTCCACGCAGGCGCCGCAGCTTCCAGTGTCGAGGTAGGGCTCGACGGCGACGATGCGCCCATCTGCTCCAACGATGATGTCGCTGAGCGATTGCGAACCATCGTCGTGAATGACGGTTCCGCCCGTGAGCGCAAAGGACTGGCCAGATGCCAGATTTGCAAGCGACGGAGTTTGAGTATCACGTACCATTCGTCCCCACCTTCTTGTTATGGCAGAAAACAAAGCACGGGCGATTAGTTAAAACAAATTCATTATTTCAATTATTTAATGAAAAAACAGTAACAATCGCAGGTGCTAAGGTTTCTCGCAATCGCGAAATTTCCTCTGGAAAGACAAGCGCAATCAAGGGATTGGAAATTCTCCGGAGCAGCGCCGATGGCACGGCCGGCGGCGCCATCTCCTCGAAAATTCAATGCCGATATTGCGGTTCTTCCGCGTCGAGTTGCCGGCGGATGGCGCTGAGATGGGCGCTCGCGGAGGCGGCGTCGCCCTCGCGCATCTGCCTGTAGGCGGCTTCCGCGATCGCCGGATCGACTGGGGATACCGTGCGTCCCGTCGACATGGCGAGAACCTGCACCTCGGCCGCCCGCTCGAGATAGTAGAGATCGTCCCACGCCTCGGCGATGGTTGGCGCCAGAACGAGCACGCCGTGGTGCTTCAGGAAGACGATGTCCGCATCGCCGGCTGCCGCGGCAATGCGCGCACCTTCGCGGTGATCGAGCGCCAGGCCATTGTAATTCTCGTCCACCGCGGTGCGGCCGTAGAATTTGAGCGCCGTCTGTCCGGCCCAGATCAGCGGCGGACCGTCCGTCATGGAGAGAGCGGTGGCGTAGGGCATGTGCGTGTGGAAGGCCACCCTGGCGCGCGGCAGGCGCCGGTGGATTTCGGCGTGGATGTAGAAGGCGGTCGCCTCTGGTGCGCCGTCACCGTCGATGACGGTGCCGTCGAAATCACAGATTAGAAGTTTGGAAGCCGTCAGCTCGCGGAAGGCATGGCCATAGGGATTGACGATGAAGAGATCGTCGTGCCCCGGCACGACCGCCGAAAAATGGTTGCAGATGCCTTCTTCGAACCCGTTGCGCGCCGCCATGCGGAAACAGGCGGCAAGGTCTTCCCTCGCGGCACGGATGGCGTCGGAGGAAAGGTCGGGACGATTGGGCTGCGTGGGGGCATCGGAAGGGGCGGCGTTGCCCTTGAGGGAGTGAGCCATGGGTGCTCCTGGTCTGGCGTGGGAGCGGCGGCTGGCCGGAGCACCTATCGGCGCCAGCCTCCGCGCGCAGCAAAAGCCAATGGCCGCTGCGCCCTGCCTGCCCGTGCCTCGCGCGGTCCAGCAGCGCCATCAGGATAACGCGTGAATTTTCGTGCGGTCAATCGTGCGACGGTCGGCTAATGCACCGACTTCAGCAGGAAATCGCGAAACCGCCGCGCGGCGGGAGACAGCGAGCGTGTCCGCTTCTGGATCAGGCTGACCTCGCGCTTGATATGCGGCTCGGTGGGTGTGCGCACGATGAGCCCCATCGAGGTCGCCAGCCGCGTGACTGCCGAGGTCATGATCGCAACGCCGAGGCCACCCTCGACCATGCCGATGATCGTCAGCGGCAGCGCAACCTCCTGCATCGCCTTGTCGAGCGGCAGCACGATGCCGTTGCGCACCAGTTCGCTTTCCAGCCGGTCGCGTATGGGGTTGCCGCGTTGCGGGCCGATCAGTTTGCAGTCGGCAAGATCGGTCCAGCGAAGCTCCGACAGCTTTACTAGCGGGTCTTCGGGGTGGAGGACCACCAGGAATTCGTCCGTGGTGAGGCGCGTGCCCATAAGCTCGGTGTCGTCATCCGGCACCGTACCGATGCCGACATCCACCGAGCCGTTGGCGACCTGCTCCAGCACGGCCTTTTCCGCCACATCATGCAGCGCGACCTCGATTTCCGGGTACAGCTTGGTGAAGCCGAAGACGAGCTGCGGCAGCATCAGGGCCGCCTGAACCGTGCCGGCCGCAACGGAGACCTTGCCGCGCCGGAGTGCATTCAGCTCCCGCGAGCTTTCCACCATGCCCTCGATGTCCGAGACGGCGCGCGCGGCGATCGGCAGGATGTCCATGCCCGCCTGCGTGAGGCGCAGCAGTCGCGTGTGCCGGTCGAAGAGGCGCAGATTGAGGTTCGTTTCCAACTGCCGCACCAGCGTGCTGACGGCCGATTGCGACGAGCCGAGCTTGTCGGCGGCCAGTGTGAACTGTCCGAGATTGGCCACCGTGACGAAGGCCCGAAGTTGCTTAAGCGTGATGTCCATGGCCGCCAATTCATTCAATTGTTGGATGAATAAATATAATTATGCCGATTGTTTACTGATTTGGCCAGCCGCATGATCCGCATTGTACGGCGTGCGGTGACAAAACCACGAGGCCAAGAAGCCCGCACCGCGCCGGAACGCTATTCGCTGGGAGGAAAGCGAATGACCAAACCTGTAACGACGGATCCCGTCGAAAAAATGTATCCGGTCCCGAGCCTCGTGGCTCTGGGCCTGCAACACGTTCTCGTCATGTATGCCGGCGCGGTCGCCGTGCCACTTATTATCGGCAGCGCGCTTCACCTGCCGAAAGAACAGATCGCCATGCTGGTCAGTGCGGACCTGTTCTGTTGTGGCATCGTCACTATCATCCAGGCGCTCGGCATCGGTAATGTCGGCATTCGCCTGCCGATTATGATGGGCATCGCCTTCACGGCCGTCCCCTCGATCATCGCGACCGGCACCAACCCGGAACTTGGAATGCCCGGCGTCATCGGCGCTGTCATAGGCTCCGGCATCTTTACGCTTCTCGCCGCGCCGTATTTCGGCCGATGGGTGCGGTTCTTCCCACCGATCGTCACAGGCACGGTCATGCTGATCATCGGCCTCTCGCTGATGCGTGTCGGCGTGAACTGGGCGGCCGGCGGGCAGCCGATGATTAGGGGGCCGGAAGGCATGATCCCCAACCCGGCCTATGGTGCGCCCTTCGCGCTCGCCGTGGCCTCGATCGTGCTCGTCTCGATCCTGCTTTTGACGCGGTTCCTGAAGGGCTTCCTGGCCAATCTCGCCGTGTTGCTCGGCATCTGTATCGGCTTCGCCATCGCGGTTGTGGCCGGCAAGGTGAGCTTCAGCGGCGTGGGGGATGCCAATTGGGTGCAGATCATCCACCCGCTCGCCTTCGGCTGGCCGATCTTCGAGTTCTGGTCGATCTTCTCGCTCTGTGCCGTCATGACGGTGATGATGGTCGAGTCGACCGGGCAGATCCTTGCTGTCGGCGACATGGCGGGCCGCAAGATTTCCCAGGCGGACCTCGCTCGCGGCCTTCGTACCGACGGCGTCGGCAACATCATCGGCGGCATCCTCAACACCTTCACCTACACCACTTATGCGCAGAATGTCGGCCTGCTGCAGATCACCGGCGTCATGAGCCGCTGGGTGGTGGCAACGGGTGGCGTCATCCTGATCCTGCTTGGCTTGCTGCCGAAGGTCGCCTTCATCAGCGCATCCATCCCGAGCTATGTGGTGGGTGGCGCAGCGATTGTGATGTTCGGCATGGTCTCGGCCACCGGCGTCAAGATCCTCGCCAAGGTGGATTTCACCAACAACCGGCGCAATCTCTACATCGTGGCCGTCAGCGTCGGCCTCGCCATGGTGCCGGTCGTCGCGGACAGGATCTTCGACCAGCTGCCCGAGGCAATGGAGAAGTTCCTGCACAGCGGCGTGCTCGTCGGCACCTTTGCCGCAGCGCTCCTCAATATCCTCTTCAACGGCATCCCCGCGAAAGAGACCGAGGAGACGAACCTCAAGAACGGTGCACCGGCGGCCGATCCGGCCTGACGCGCAACCGACAATAGTCCGGCGGCGCTGAGCCGCCGGAGCCCCGAACCAAGGGAAATCCCATGAGACGCTTTGAATACCATCGGGCGGAAACGCTGGAGCATGCCTCGCGCCTTCTTGTCGAGCTTGGCGACGACAGCTTCCTGTTTGCCGGCGGAACGGACCTGTTGGTCGAAATCCGGGAGCGGCTGCGCCGCGTGCGCAATGTCATCGACATCAAGCCGATCCCCGGCCTTTCCGATATTACCTATGACGAAGCGCGCGGCCTGACATTTGGCGCGCTGGTGACTGTGGGAAGGCTCGAGCGCCTGCCACTGGTGTGCCAGCGCTATCCGAACCTGCGCGCGGCCTTCGCGTCGCTCGGCTCCATCCAGGTGCGCAACCGCGCCACGGTTGTCGGCAACATCTGTCGTGCCTCGCCGTCGGCGGACACGATCCCGCCGCTGATCGCCGATGGCGCCTTCGTGCACATCTACAGCCGCACCAACATGCGGGTGGTGCCGCTTGCCGAATTCTTCACCGGACCTGGCAAGAGCGTGCTCGCCAAGGGCGAGATCGTCACCGGCATCACCGTGCCGCCGGCGCTGGACAACAGCGGCAAGGCCTATCTGAAACATGGACGCCGCAAGGCAATGGAACTGTCCACCGTCGGCGTCGCCGTCAGCCTCACCATGGAGGACGGCCTCTGCAACGACATCCGCATCGCACTCGGCGCGGTTGGCGCGACCGTGCTGCGGGCCCCGGAGGCAGAAGCCATGCTGCGCGGCACGGCGCTCGATGCGGCGACGATCAAGAATGCCGCGAACAAGGCGATGGAAGAGTGCACGCCGATCAGCAACGTGCGCGCCAGCGCCGATTATCGTCGCGACATGGTGGGCGTGCTGACTGGTCGCGCCATCAAACAGGCACTGGAGGCTTTTGCATGAAACGGATCGTCGAACTCACCATTAATGGCGAGGCGCGCGACATGGCGGTGGAGACCTGCTGCTCGCTGCTCGACGCGCTGCGCGACGATGTCGGCCTTACCGGCACCAAGAAGGGGTGCGACGTCGGCGATTGCGGGGCCTGCACCGTGCTGGTCGATGGCGAGCCGGTCAATGCCTGCCTGATGCTCGCCGTCGAGGCTGAAGGCCGCTCGGTCGAGACCGTCGAGGGGCTCCAGCCCAGCGTCGATACGCTGCATCCGTTGCAGGATGCCTTCATGCAGCACGGTGCCTCGCAATGCGGCTTCTGCACGCCGGGCATCCTGATGATGGCCAAGAAGCTGCTTGCCGACAATCCGCGCCCGACCGATGAAGACATTCGCTTCGGCCTCAGCGGCAACATCTGCCGCTGCACCGGCTACACCAAGATTTTCGACGCGATCAAATCCGCCGCGCGTGAGATGGAGGCTGCAAGATCATGAACATCAACACCCCTATCGAAGAGCGCGAATTCAAGATCGTCGGCAAGAGCGTGCGCCGCGACGACGTGCTGGAAAAGGTGACGGGCGAGGCCGAATATACCGGTGACGTCAAGCTTGCCGGCATGCTGTACGGCAAGACCAAGCGCGCGACCGTCGCCCATGCGCGTATCAAGAGCATCGATGTCAGCAAGGCGCTCGCCTATCCGGGCGTCAAGGCGGTGCTGACGCACGAAAATGTGCCGCGCGTGCTGCATTACGGCTCGCCGCATCCGCGCTCGGCTTCCTGCACCAAGGACCAGTATATCCTTGACGACAAGGTGCGATTCTGGGGAGAGGGCGTCGCCGTCGTTGCTGCCATCAGCGAGGAGATCGCCGACGAGGCGCTCGACCTGATCGACGTCGAATACGAAGCCTTGCCGGCCGTCTTCGAGCCGGAAGACGCGGCTCAGCCGGGTGCCCCGCTGATCCACGAAGTCGGGCCGGGCGGCAACCTGGTGCTCGATCCGGTACGCGTCAATCGCGGGAACGTCGAGGCCGGTTTTGCCGAGGCGGATTTCGTGCTTGAAGGCACGTTTTCCGGCGGTCGTCCGCATCCTGCCTATATGGAGCCGAATGTCTGTATCGCGGACTGGGACGGCTCGAACAAGCTGACCTTCTGGACCTCCACACAGTCCTCCTTCATGGTGCGCGGCATCCTTGCCGAAGTGCTCGGCCTGCCGCTCACCAAGGTGCGCGTGCTCGTCGACCATATGGGCGGCGGCTTCGGTGCCAAGCAGGACTGTTTCCAGCACGAATTCCTGTGTGCGCTGCTTGCGAAAGAGACGCGTCGTCCGGTGAAGATGGAATTCACCCGTCACGAGACCTTCATTGCGGGCCGTGCGCGCCACCCCTGCAAGATCTGGCTGAAGCAAGGCTTCAAGAACGACGGCACCCTCGTCGCCCGTGACATGAAGCTGGTCTACGATTCGGGCGCCTACGGCTCGCACGGCCCGGGCGTGACGATCGTCGGCACCACCGCCGCCACCTCGCTCTATCGCTGCGAGAACGTGCGGCTGGAAGGGCGCTGCGTCTACACCAATACGCCGATCAACGGTGCTTTCCGCGGCTATGGCGTGGTGCAGAGCTATTATGCGCTCGACATCCAGATGGACGAGGCGGCCGAACGGCTGGGCATGGACCCGGCGGAGCTGAAGCTGAAGAACGTCGTGCGGGAAGGCGACATCGCGCCGTCAGGTCATCCGATCCTCGGCCACGGGCTGGAAATCTGCCTTCAGCACGGCATCGACGTGCTCGACTGGAAGAAGCTGCGCAACCGCGACCGCACGCCGGATCCCAAGCAGCCGCACATCCGCACCGGCTGGGGCGTCGGTTGTGAAATGCACGGTTCTTCCGCCTATCCCGGCATCAAGGAACAGGGCAACGCCACCGTGAAGGTCAATGAGGACGGCACGGTGACGCTGCTGACGGGGGCGGCCGGCCTCGGCACCGGCGCGCACACTGCGCTGGCACAGATCGTTGCCGAAGAACTCGGCGTGCGCTTCGAGGATGTCGGCACGATCCATGGCGATACGGACGTGGTGCCATGGGATATCGGCGCCTTTGCCAGCCACACGACCTATCTCGTCGGCACCGCCGCCAAGATGGCTGCCACCAAGGTGCGTACGTCCGTTCTCGAACGGGCTGCAATGAAGGTTCAGGTTAAGGCCGACGAACTTGACCTTTCCGAGGGAAAAATCTTCGTCAAGGCTGAGCCTGGTCGCTTCATGACTGTCGCCGAGGCGATGGGTCCTTCGCGTGGCATTCCCGCCGCCAACATCGTCGCGAACGGTACCTACGAGCCGACGAAATCCTATTCCTTCGCCGCGCATTTTACCGAGGTGCATGTCGATACGGAAACCGGCATCGTCGAGGTCAAGCGCGTCATACCGGTGCACGATATCGGCCGGGTCATCCACCCGATCGCGGCGCAGGGCCAGATCGAGGGCGGCATCCAGCAGGGTATCGGTCACACGCTGACCGAGGACTACGTCATCGACAAGAAGACCGGCCGGTCGCTCAATGCCGGCCTCGTCGACTACAAGATGCCGCTCTCCATGGACATGCCGGACATCGAGACGATCATCCTCGAAGCTGCACCCGATCCGGGCGGCCCCTGGGGCGCCAAGGGTGTCGGCGAGGACCCGATCATCGCCATCGGCCCGGCCATCGCCAACGCCATCCACGACGCCATCGGCGTCCGTTTCCACCACTATCCGATCACTCCGGAAGACATCCTGAAAGCACTGAGGGAGAAGGGCGCATGAACATGCATATCGAACCGGCCAACAAGAAGCTCCCGATCACGATCCTCACCGGCTTCCTGGGATCGGGAAAGACGACGCTGCTCAACTACATCCTCACCGAACGGCACGGCCACCGCATCGCGGTGATCGAGAACGAGTTCGGCGAAGTGGATGTCGACAGCGACCTGGTGCTCGCCTCCGACGAGGAAATCTTCCAGATGCAGAACGGCTGCATCTGCTGCTTCGTCGACGTGCGCAACGACCTCATCGACGTGATGAAAAAGCTGCTCAGCCACAAGGACAAGTTCGACCACATCATCGTCGAGACGTCGGGCCTGGCTGACCCAACCCCCGTCGCCACCGCCTTTTTCGTCGACCGCAGCGTCGCTGACGAGGTCGATCTTGACGCTATCGTCACGCTTGTCGACGCCATGCATATCGACCAGCACCTCTACGATCCGGTGCTCGACGGCAGCGACAACCAGGCGGTCAACCAGATCGTCGCGGCCGACCGCATTCTCGTCAACAAGATCGACCTCGCGTCAGAAGAAGCCCTCGGCTCGCTCGAAACGTCGCTGCGCAAGCTCAACCAGACGGCGCCGATCCTGCGTTCCACCTATGGCAAGGTGGATCTGTCCAACATCCTCGGCGTCAACGGCTTCCGGCCGTCCTATGTGCGCGAGCGGGCAGAAATCCTGGATATCGACATGGATAATGACCACGACACGCATGGCCATCATCACCATGAATGCCACGACGCGGCCTGTGACCACCCGGACCATGACCATGCGCACCATCACGATCATGACCACGGCCACCCGCCCACATCCGCCCTGCGCCCGCACAGCCACGATGCGACGGTAAAATCCCACTCCTTCGTCTATCCGCATTCCTTCGACGGCGACAAGCTTGCCACCTTCCTGAAGGACTATCTCGGCGAGCGCGGCGACGACATCTTCCGCACCAAGGGGATCGTCTCTGTGGCCAATGACGAGCGCTTCTTCGTGCTCCAGGCGGTGCACAAGCTGGTCGATTTTCGCCCGGACCACGCCTGGGGCGAGGACACGCGGAAGTCGAAGTTCGTCTTCATCGGCCGCAATCTCGACCGTGACGGCATAGACCGGAACTTGCGCGCATGCCTTGCGGCCTAGCGGGGCTTCTCCCCTCGTAGATCGCTTGCTCAAGTCCCTGTCTGAACCGCCCGCGCACCCTCCAGCGCGCGGGCGGGCTTTTCTGTTTTCATAAATAATCATTTAAAAATAATAGCTTAGATTGATTTTTTAATTGACATAAAGCCTGCCGCGTGGTTTTTTCGACGTCGAGTAGAAGCACCGACAATTGCTCACCGTCTGTTGGAAGATGAGGCCGCGATGTCGATGCTCACTGTAAAAGGAACACCTGTTGGTTGTGGTTGCCCTGCGGCGTCCGCACCAATTTTCCTTTCCTGTCATCGGCATTCCTGAGATCGCGCATCCATGCCGGCTTTTCGCCGGCCTGGCGTTTATCGCGCGGCCCCGCATCGACCGGACCCTCTACGACAGGAGAACAAGAATGATCATTGACCTAAGCTGCTACCCCACCGATCTGGTGGACCTGGCTTGGCGCCACGACGGACCGCCGTTCACCGGCGACAAGCTTTTGAAGATGATGGACGGCCCGTACTACGTGAACGGCAAGCCGCGCCGCATCGACAAGGCTTTCATCCAGCCGCCGCAGGGCAACACCATCTACACCCATGAAGTCATGGACCTGGAAGGCAAGGCCGCCATCCGTCAGTACATGGCCTATACGGAAAAGATGGTGACGGAGCATCCCGACCGTTTCCTCGGCTGCTTCGTCTACAACCCGCGCTACGGCACGCAGAACGGCGCCGAAGAAATCGAACGCTACGCCAAGGAATTCGATTTCAAGATGGTGCAGCTGCAGGCGAACATGCACGCCTACCGCCCAGACCGCGCGCTCGACTGGCTGCGTCCGGCCCTGAAGAAGTGCGCCGAGCTCGGCCTGATGGTGAAGGTGCACACCGGTGACGGTCCGTACTCGATCCCGACGGAATTCTACCCGATCATCCGCGAGTTCCCGGAAGTGAACTTCATCCTTGCGCATTTCGGCGTGCAGACCGGTGGCGTCTACGTGTTCGAGCCGATGCAGATGGCCCTGGACACGCCGAGCGTCTACGTCGAATCCGGCTGGTGCCTCCAGTCGCGCATTGTCGAATTCGCCAAGGTGCTGCCCAAGCACAAGATCCTCTTCGGCTCCGATACGCCGCCGAACGAGCCGGGCATGTGGATCAATCTTCTCGAAGTCCTCTGCCATGAGCCGCCGCAGGGCCTCAACCTCGATGAGGATACGCTGGAGGATTACCTCGGCAACAACACCGCCCGCATGATCGGTCTCGAGCCGACCAAGCCGCCGGCAAGCGTCGAAGAAGCCGAGGCGTATCTGCGCCAGCACGGCGTCTCGCTCGCCGCGTAAACTGAACGGAGTGAACAATGATTATCGATACCCATCTTCACCCGACGAACCTCGTGGACGAGGCATGGCGTCATACGGGTTCGCCCTTCACCGGCGAGCGCATGCTGAAGCTGATGGACGGCCCCTATATGATCAATGGCAAGCCGCGCCGGATCGACATGGGCTTCATCCAGCCGCCGCCGGGTAACACCGGCTACCGCGACGGCAACCGCAAGGGCCGCGAGGGCATTCGCGACTACATGGCCTATTGCGCCGAGCTGTGCCAGACCTATCCGGACCGCTTCATCGGCAACTTCAACTACAACCCGCGCTGGGGCCCTGAAAACGGCGCGGCGGAGCTGGAATTCCACGTCAAGGAGTACGGCTTCAAGATGCTGAAGCTGCATGCCAACATGCACGGCTACCGCCCCGACCGTGCACTCGACTGGCTGCGCCCGGCGATGAAGAAGTGCGCCGAACTCGGCGTGGTCGTTTTGATCCACACCGGCGACGGTCCGTACACGATCCCGACGATGTTCTACCCGATCATCCGCGAGTTCCCGATGGTCAACTTCATCATCGGCCATTTCGGCATCCAGACGGGCGGCAACTACTCGTTCGAATCCTTCTGGATGGCGATGGATACGCCGAACGTCTACTGCGAATCCGGCTGGTGCTTCCAGTCGCGCATCGTGGAGTTCGCCCAGCAGCTGCCGAAGAACAAGATCGTCTTCGGCACGGACAGCCCACCGAACGATCCGGGCATGTGGCTGCGCGAATTGGAAGTGCTCTGCAAGGACCCGCCGCACGGCATCAACCTCTCCGAGGACGATCTGGAAGGCTATCTCGGCAACAACATCGCCAAGCTCGTCGGCATCGACCCGTCACCACCACCGCGCGACGTGAAGGACGCCCAGGCGCGCCTGACGGATTCCTACGCCGGCGTCGACCGCGCCACCGGCAGGCATCTGGAATTCGCCTGATTTAACAATGGCGGCGCCTTTCGGGGCGCCGCTATCTACCCGCAGCATCGAGGCCGAGACATGACCCAGTACCACAAGCAAGACGTCCGCCGCTTCCTGGCCGACTACAAGGCCGACCATCCCGAGGACGTTATCACCATCGACCGGCCGGTCTCGGACGATCAGGACGCCACGGCGCTGATCTGGAACCTTGCGGAGAAGGGCCAGCATCCGATGCTGCATCTCAAGGATGTCAGCGGCATCGACAGTCCGGTGATCTGCAACATCTTTGCCTCGCGTGATCGTATTGCGCGGCTGCTCGGCTCGACGGCGGAAAACCTGCATGAGGCCTATCAGGCCCGCTCCAACCGGCCATTCACGCCGGAGATTCTGGAAAGCGGCCCGATCACCGAGGAAATCATCTCCGGCGACGCTGTCGATCTTCACGCGCTACCGATGCTGAAGCACTTCGATACCGACCGAGCGAAATACATCACCAGCGGCATCATCATCGGCGAGCACCCCGAAACCGGGGCCGGCAATCTCAGCTACCACCGCGCGATGATCCACTCGAAGAATTCGCTGGCCACCTCGCTGCATTCGCGCGGCCATCTCTGGCGCCTGATGAACATGGCGAAGGAGAAGGGCGAGCCGATGCCGGTCGCCATGGTGATCGGCGGCCATCCGCTGTTCATGATCGCTGCCTCCGCCCGCCTAGCCTTCGGCGAGGACGAGCGGGATGTGGCGGGTGGCCTGATGGGCGAGCCCTTGCAGGTCGTGCGCACGCCAAAATATGGCATTCGCGTTCCCGCCCATGCCGAGATCGTGCTCGAGGGCGTGCTGGATCCCGAGGCCCATGTGGAGGAGGGGCCGTTCGGTGAATTCACTGGCTATTCCTCCGACCGCTCGACCAACAACCTCTTCACCGTCGAGACGATCATGCGTCGGCGCGATGCCATCCTCGTCTCCGTGGCGGGTGGCAATTCGGCCGAACACCTGAACCTCGGCCGCGTGCCGCGCGAAGCGGAGGTCGTGGAGAAGCTGAAGGCGCGCTTCCCCTCCATCACCGCCGTGCACTACCCGTCCTCCGGCACCCATTTCCACGCCTACATCGCGATGAACCAAACGCGCGAGGGCGAGGCCCGTCAGATCATGCTCGGCCTGCTCGGCTGGGACCAGTATCTGAAGACCGTCGTCGTGGTGGATGCCGACGTGGACATTACCCGCGACAGCGAGGTGCTCTGGGCGCTCGCCACCCACTTCCAGCCGCATAAGGATGTCGTCATCATCGAGGGCCTGCCGGGGAATGCGCTCGACCCGTCGGCAAGCGGTATCGGCACGACCTCTCGCATGGGCCTCGATGCCACGCGCGGGCCGAATTTCCACGGCGTGCGCGCCCGCATCAGCGATGAGGCTTCGGCCCGCGCTGTAGCCCTTCTCAAAAGCGTGGGATAGGTCATGACGACGCGGCCAAGACGCATGATTGTCGGCATTTCAGGTGCTTCCGGCGTGGTCTACGGCAAGCGCATCCTCGAAGTGCTGCGCGACCTGGAGATCGAGACGCATCTCATCATGTCTCGCGCCGCCTGCATCACGCTCGCGGCCGAGGCGGATTTTACCAAGCAGGACCTTGAAGCGCTGGCGACGACCACGCATTCCAACAAGGATATCGGCGCGGTCTGTTCCTCCGGCTCCTACAAGACTCTCGGCATGATCGTTGCCCCCTGTTCGGTGAAGACCATGGCGGAAATCGCCACCGGCACGACCGACAACCTGCTGTCGCGCGCCGCCGACGTGGTGCTGAAGGAGCGCCGCCGTCTGGTGCTGATGCTGCGCGAAACGCCGCTCCATCTCGGCCACATCCGCAACATGGCGCAGGTGACGGAAATGGGCGGCATAATCTACCCGCCCGTGCCGGCCTTCTACGCCAAGCCGCAAAGCCTCGCCGACATGGTCGACCACACCGTCGGTCGCGTGCTCGACCTCTTTGATCTGGACCCCGGCATCGTGCGCCGCTGGCAAGGTACGCAAGACGGGGTGGCGTGACATGGCCGGCCGCATCGCCCCCGAACCGGAAACGCTGGAGCCTCGCGCCGCCTTCCTTTCGGACGATGCGATCGAGATCCTTGCCTTCGCCGCGCAATCCATGACCGATGGCCATGCAGTGGCCCTCGTCACGCTCGTCGAAATCCGTGGCGGCGCGGCCCGCGCGATCGGCGCGCAGATGGCGGTGTGTGCAGACGGCCGCTATTGCGGTTTCGTTTCCGGTGGTTGTACGGAGGCAGCTGTTGCCGCCGAAGCCGTGATTGCCCTTCAAAAAGGCTTGGACCGCAATCTTTGCCTCGGCGAGGGATCACCTTTCTTCGATATCGTCCTGCCGTGCGGCGGCGGCATCACGCTCGCCATTCACGTTCTTCGTGACACCGCCGTACTGCATCGTGCGCTGACGGCTCTGCAGCGCCGTATCCCCGTGTGCCTGCGCTATCATGCTGGCGCCCAGGCACTTGATCTGGAGGCGGGTGAGGGGAAGGCCGGTTGGGATGGGGATGCTTTCGTCCGCGCCTACCGGCCAAGGGAAAGGCTTGTGCTTGGCGGCACCGGAATGGAAGCCAGTGCGGTGGCGCAGATTGCGTCCGCGTCCGGCTACGAGGTCTTGCTGCTAGAACGAGGCCAGGTGCCAACAGACGACCAATTGGATCGCGATACCGCCGTGGCACTTCTGTTCCACGACGTCGACCGGGAACTGGTATTGCTCGAACGCGTTCTGGCATCGAGGGCTTTCTACATCGGCGCACTCGGAAGCCGCCGCACGCACGGGACGCGCTGCGCAGCCTTGCGGCAGCGTGGTTACTGTGACGCCGACCTCGCCCGGATAAAGGCCCCCATCGGAATCTTCGACAAGGCGAGGGATGCACGCACGCTCGCCCTCTCGATCGTCGCCGATATTGCACAGGCGCGGTTGCACGGTCTCTGAAAAACCGATGCCTTACCAAGGTTTGTGAAAGTTGCTGTAAATAAACCAACGACCTACGCAGACAAAAGGCTCGGCGAAGCCGAGCCTTTTTATGTCGATTGCAAAACGATCCCCTCCGGAAAGCGGGAGCGTTGCAGCTCGGCTGCCCTCGCGCCTAGAGGATAAAGTCACTCGCGTTGAGGTCGCTCAACTTGAAGTTACTGAGAACGATAATGTCCGTGCTGGCGAGTTTGATTTGCACGTCAGCGCCGACCTGAGTAGATTTGCTCAGGACCGAGCTGATCGATGAGAAGTTGTACGAACTCAAATCGATATCATCGACGTTGTTCTGGAAGTCGGAAATTATGTCCCTGCCATAGCCCGTGGCAAAATAGAAGGCATCGGCGCCGCCGCCGCCGGTCAGCGTATCGTTGCCTTTGCCGCCGGCAATCTTGTTGATGCCGCTGTTGCCGATCAACCTGTCGTTGAAGGCGCTGCCCAACAGATTTTCGATGGACGAATAGGTGTCTCCTCCCGCATCCCCAGTATTGATTGACGGATTCGCTAGGCTGGCCCGCACGGATGCTATCGCGTCGGCATAGGAGGCCGTGTCCACTCCGCTGCCGCCAATCAGCTTGTCAGCACCTGCACCACCAGTCAGCGCGTCGTTTCCGTTGCCGCCGGAGAGCACGTCGCGGCCCGCTCCACCATAGAGCTTGTCATTGCCGTCGAAGCCATAAAGGACGTCGTTGCCGTTGTTGCCCTGCAGTACGTTGGCCGCCTGATTGCCGCGAATCGCGTCGTTACCGCTGCCGCCTTTCGCATTTTCGATAAGGGATCGCAGATCGCCCTTGAACAGAAGTGCGTTGAAGATGTTGCCACGGGCAAAAGCATCCGTGTCGAAGTTCAACAACGCAAGTTGCACGTCGCTGAACTTGGAATGGTAGCCAGGGCGCAGATCGACCGAGAGGGCCGTCTTATAGGACGAAAGGTCATAGGTATCGTTGCCGCCGCCGTCCCAGATTGTTGCGAAAATGCGATTGCCGCCGGCATCGATGGCAACCTTGCCGTTGACCAAGGTATCGCCGCTATTTGGATTCCACTTGTAGACTGTTGCACCGGCATTTGTTGTGAAGTCGGCGCCATACATTCGCTGCAGCGCGGCGATGTCGTACATCATGTAGCTTTGTGCGTAGCCGAATTCTTCGTTCATGTAGCCATCGGTCGGGCCGCCGATGTTGGAGCGATAGGTCATGATGGAATATTCCATCGAGTCCTTCGAGGCGGGTAATGCCGGGAAGCCGTCTTCCACTTCGTGTCCGTGTTTCAGGCCGAGTGCATGGCCGATCTCGTGCAGCATGGTCGCCCAGGCGTAGTTGCCAGCGACAGGTGAGCGGTAATTGAAGGCACGACCGAACCAGACATCGCCACCGACATCTGCCGTGGTCGGGTAATAGGCATGAGCCGTTCCTGAACCATCCGTCTCGGCAAAGCGGAGCGTCGAGGTTGCGGTCGACCCCACCGAAATGTTTACGGCGGTGAAGCCCTCGACGGAGAACCCATCATTCGCGGAAGTACCCGCAGCCGCGTCCAGCGCAAAGCGCGCTGCCGTCTGCTGTTGGGTCGAAATCGTGCCGAAATTGTTCGTGGGCTCGCCCGTATAGGTGTAATCGTCCGATGTCGTGGGAAACGCATAGGTGATCGGACCGGACCAGGCGTAGCCAGAAAACAGCCCATCGACCGACGTTCCGGTTGCCGTTATGGTTTTGATGGTTTTACTTGTACCTGTCACGTCGTGATCTCCGGCTTGGTGGCGTTCGGTTCGGATGGCATCCTGCCATGGATAGGCCGCAATCTGCTTCGAGAATCGTAATGCAGCAACTCGTTATGCAATTGAAAACGTCCTAACATAAACGGATGATCGAGACATGCTATTCGGGTGGAGAATGAAATTGATCTCTAAAATGTCCATGATTGCGACAACCGGCTTCGTGCTTGCGGCAGCAGGCGACGGCCCTCCGGGTACGGGTGGCACCATGATACTGCCGACCGACCCCGAGATCGTCATCGAGGCCGAATACAAGAACTTCAAGGCGAAGGGTACGCGCGAAGCTCTTGAACTGTTCATCGCGCGCCATCCTGACCATCCGCTCGCCGAACAGGCGCGGGAAGATATTCGCCACCTCGGAAAATGACGGATCGAACAGTTGGGGCCGACGGCCGGAAGCGGATAGAGAGCGTTTCTATGTACCTATTTCCGTTGCAATATTAGGCCCTGATACAACCTAGCCCACCTCTGTTTTCCCCACACGGCAGATACACCCGAATAAAGCCGCAGGCCCGTCCGTCGATTAGAGGATTGCGGTTGACGAATGTCATGGGGCTTGCCAGCATACCCCCGGAATTCTGACCGGCCAGTTGAATTTGTGGGGGCATACATTGACTGCGGGTTCCATCATCGCGACGCTTCTGATCGTCTTTGCCGGCCTTCTGGCCGTGCCGGCCGTCAGCCATACCAATGCGGGAACCACGTTTTCGCTGATGGCCTCTTCGATGGCCTTCGTCGCCATGGGGATCGCCCAGTTCATGGCGACGCGTCCGCCTTTCATCGAACGGCTGTTTGGCGGGCTCGACCGCATCTACCAGTTCCATCGCAAGATCGGGATTGCGGTGCTCTGTCTTATCCTGGTGCACTATTTCATTGCACCGGATTTCCAGGGGCTTTCCGTAACGAGCGGGCTCAACCAACTCGCCAAGACGGCGGGCGAATGGGCGTTCTACGCCTTCGTCTTCCTGTTGATCCTCAGCCTCGTCAAGGTGATCCCGAAGACGCGGTTCCAGATCCCCTATCAGTATTGGCGCATCACGCACCGCTTCATCGGCCTGCTCTTCGTCATGGTGGCGTTCCATCAGATGTTCATCAAGCGCCCCTATGACGGCACGGCGCTGCTGGCGACCTATCTCAATCTTTTCGCTCTCATCGGCATCGTCAGCTACGCCTATACGCAGCTCCTGCCATGGCTTCGCACGCGCAGATACGAGGTTGTGAATGTCGAGCGCCATGACGGAGCGACGATCATTTCGGCAAGGCCGATCGGCGGCAAGCTTCGGGCGAAACCTGGCCAGTTCGGCTTTTTCCGCGTCAACAAGACGGGCCTTCGCGAGCCGCATCCCTTCACCATCGCCGGGATAGAGGACGATGGTTCGGTGCGCTTCGCCATCAAGCCGCTCGGCGATTATACCAAGGCGCTGCGCGAGACGGTTGCGGTTGGTGATGCGCTGACGCTCGAGGGCGGATACGGGCATTTCAATCATAAGCGCGGCGGCAAGAAGCAGATCTGGCTTGCCGGCGGCATCGGAGTCACGCCGTTTCTCGCCATGGCGAGCCGGCTGAAGGGCGACGAGGGGCAGGATATCCACATGGTCTACTGTGTGCGCGACGGAGCGGAGGCGATCGGCCTCGAGACATTCCGGGCGCAGGCGGAAAAGCTCGAGAATTTCAACTTCGTTCTGCACAATTCGGCGACCGACGGGCGCTTCGATGCAACGAAGCTCGTCTCCGGCACGACGATGAATCCGGCCGAGGCCGACCTGTGGTTCTGCGGCCCGCCGCCTTTGCGGCTGGCCATCGAAAAGGGATTGAAGGAACTCGGCAAGGCACCGCGCCGCGTCGAGTTCGAGCGTTTCGAGTTTCGATAGGACAGTTCCCGAAGAAACTGCGAAGCGGTTTTGCATCCGGAATTGTGTGAGAGAGATTGAATTTCCAGCCGGTCCGCCGGCCTCTTGGAGCGAGGGAACAAGCCATGCGCATGTTCAAGACATCATTTTCCCGCCGAAGCTCGGGCATTGCCGCAACGCTTGGCCTCGCCATGCTGGCTATCTGTCCCACCGGGGCATTGGCGATCGACCAGTTCGCGCCGGATGCCTTCGGCACCTACCAGCCGAATGTCGACAACGGCAAGGTCATGTTCGGTGCGGCCGGCTGCGGCGCCTGCCATGGCTCGGGTGACAACACGGAGCTGCTGTCCGGCGGCATGGAGATGCAGACGGCGATCGGCAAGTTCTTCGCGCCGAACATTTCCGCCCATCCGAACGGCATCGGCGGCTGGTCGAATGCGGACTTCCTGAACGCCGTGATGGTCGGCCTCGACAAGGAGGGCAACAACCTCTACCCGGTCATGCCCTATACGTCCTATGGCGGCATGAAGCCGGAGGATGTGCTGGATATCAAAGCCTATATCGACACGCTGCCGCAATCGGATGCCGCCTCGCACGAGCATGAGATTGCCTTCCCGTTCAATCGGCAGACCACGCTGACGCTTTGGAAGCGCAGCCATTTCACCGTGCAGGCCTATCAGCCGCGCGAGGAAACGCAGATGGAGCGTGGCCGCTACCTCATCGAGAATGTCGGCGGCTGCGGCGATTGCCATACGCCGCGCACCACGACCTACGGCCTCGATCTCGCCCGCGCCTATGAAGGCGAGAAGGGCCTCACCGGCGCCGTCGCGCCGGATATCACCAAGGCGCGCATGAGCGGTCTTGCTTCGCATGAAGTCTTCACCAAGGGCCTGATCGACGAGGGCAAGAAGCTCTCCGGTTCACCGCTGTCCGATCCGGTCATGCGCCGGATCGCGCAGGGCCTTTCGACGCTTTCCGATGAGGACAAGCAGGCGATGTACGCCTTCCTTGCCGATCGCGAGGTGAAGGTAACGCCCGTCGAGACCAGCACCGCGCCGGTCTGCAGCGAGGCGACCGCCGAAAGCGCCCTCGGTGCTGCCGGGGGCAGTGCGGATTTGGCCTCTGCGGCCGATGCCTTCATCGGCAAATACTGCCGCAATTGCCATGGCCCGGGCGAAAGCTCGCAAGGGTCCTTCCCATCGGGTGACCTTGCCTCGATTGCTGCAAACCCGGCCTTCGTGACGCCCGGCGATGCCGCCAAGTCGCTGCTCTACACCAGCGTTACCAGCGGCCGCATGCCGCTCGGCAAACGCCCGGACGATGCCGAAGTGCAGGGCCTTGCCGACTGGATCAATTCGCTGAACCAGTCTGATATTCCAACCGCGGTCTCCGCAACGCAGACCAAGCGCTCGCGGCCGATGCTGAAATATCTCGATTTCGTCGAGCTGGCGCTGCGCGATATCTCCAAGGTGGACGAGCACGACCAGCCGTTCATGCGCTATTTCAGCTATCGCGACCAGTATAACGGCATGATGAGCTGCGAGACGCATGAAACCTTCCTGAAGCGCATGCGAGTTCTCGCCGGCGGCTTCAAGAAGCTCTTGAATTCGCTGTCCTATGGCCCGGAACTGGTGCTGCCCAAGGAAGTGGAGGGCTCCGACGGCCTGCTCGTTCGCGTCGACCTGCGTGACCTCGAATGGAGCCAGGAAGACTACGACTTCCTGATCAACGAATACTTCTATGGCGTGGAACCGACGAGCGATGCCCAGCTGCATTCGCTTGCCAAGGCGACGCAGTCGCAGCTTCCCATCATGCGTGTCGACTGGTTCATGAGCAACGGCGCGCGGCCGAAGGTCTATAACCGTCTCATGAAGCTGCCGACCAATATTTCCGAGCTTGAAAAGCGCTTCCAGGTGCCTGTCGATCAAAACATCGAGCGTCGCCGTATCGTCCGTGCGGGCTTTGCCGATGGCTCTTCGGGTGTTTCCGATCACAATCGCATGCTGGAGCGCCACGACATGCCGTTCGGCGGCTATTACTGGAAGTCCTATGACTTCGCCGGCGATGTCGGCAAGCAGGTGCTGAAGCGCTTCCCGGCGGGTCCGGAAGGCGTTCGCCTGAAAGCCGGTCTCGAAGCCTTCGACCATGACGGCGGCGAAATGATCTTCTCGCTTCCGAACGGCATGCAGGGCTACTATCTCTCGACCGACAAGGGCGACCAGCTCGATATCGGCCCGACGGCGATCGTCTCCTTCCGCAAGCGACCGATCGGCAAGGGTGTCGAGATCATCAATGCCCGCTCGTGCTTCGACTGCCACTTCGACGGCATTCTCTCCAAGCGCGACCAGTTGCGTGAGCATATCGAAACCTCCACGCTGTTCTCCAAGGACCAGCAGGACGAGCTGCTCGCCGTCTATGTGCCGCAGGAGGAGTTGAACGAGGTCTACAAGCGCGACACGGATCGTTTCGTCGCTGCGCTCGATCGTCTCGGCATCACCGAAGCGACTTCCGGCGGTGGCAAGACCAGCCTGAAGGCACCCGGCGGCGCGGAAATCTTCACCTACTTCGCCGACAAGTACGAGGATGAGTTGAACTTCGAACAGCTGGCTGCCGAGTTCGACATGACGCCGGAGGAGTTCTCCTCCGACATCCGCCGCCTCACCGACGTGAATGCACTGCGCATCGGCATCGATTGGGTTGCGACGCTCGAATCGGGCGCCACGATCCCGCGCACCGAGGTTGAAGAGCAGTATGCCTTCATGCTGGAACCGCTGCTGCAGCTCGAACCGCTGAAGCGCGGCGTCAATCCGGACGTGGCCGTCAACAATACCGGCGATGCCTCCTACACCAAGCCGGCCGTGGACAACACGGGCTATCAGCAGCCGGAGCAGAAGCAGGAGCAGGCCGTCGACAACACCTATGTCACGCCGGCCTACAAGCAGGACGACAAGGCGCAGGCTGAAAAGGTCAAGCTTGCCCTGCATGTCCCGTCGACAAGCGCGAAGGTGGGGGATTACCTGAGCTTCGAGCTCAGCACGAACCACGCCTGCGAGCTTCAGGTGATGTATGTGGAGGACACCGGCAATGTGGAAATCATTCCGGACGTCATGATCGGCAACACCACGCTGAACACCGGTGAACGCCGCCTGATCCCGCAGCCGGGCACGGGCAACCTGACCTTCGATTCGCCGTCACCCGGCGAAACGATGATCGCCTACTGCAAGATCGGCGGCCTCGGCGACCAGAAACTGACGGCCGAGCAGGCCAAGCAGCTGGCCGTCAGTTCGAAGCAGCCGACCACGCGCGGCATTGCCGTCAACCTCGCCAAGCAGGCCGAGAAGGACAATGGCGCGGCCGGTCTTCAGATGGTGACTTTCGAGATCAAATGATAACAAGGGCAGGGGCTTTCAGGCCCCTGCCTATTTTTTGCCAAACGACACGAGGGCTGAACCGACAATGCTGATGCGATCCCTGGCAGCAACACTCTTCGTCCTGGCCGGAGCCGCCCCGGCCGCAGCGGCCTGCGATGCCTTCACCGGCGTCATCGAGGCGTTCAATGCCGGCGACGAGCAGAAGGCACGCGCCCTTGCGGAAACCGCCGGCACGGCCAATTGCAGTGCAAACGAGCGCACGCTGGTCGGTCGCGTCGCGGCTCTGACGGCCTTCAACCGCATCTCGACGGCGGTGGGCAATGGCGGCAAGCTGTCCGACCATCAGCAGGAACTGGAAGACCTCCAGCGGCAGTATGGCGGTCCCTGGCAGGTTTTCGATGCGCTCGGCGATCTTGCCCGTGAGCGCAAGGATTATGAGCAGGCGGCGCGGTTCTACCAGATTGCGCTGGAAGACGGATCGAACGAGACGCTGACGCCCGACTGGATGGCGCCGGACGAACAATACATCCTGCGCCTCGACAAGATGGCCAGCGAAATGCGGCTTGCCGCACCGCGCCCCGTGAAACTTGCCATGCGCGGCGGGTGCAAGGTCTCGTTCCGTGGCGTGACGATCAAGAAGAAGTCGACGCCGATACGCTACGTCTTCGGCACGGCGGATTTCGCGCCGGAGGGCATCGAGGCGGCGAAGGACCTGGCGGAGTGCCTGAAGACCGTCAAACCCGGTTCGATCAAGCTGATCGGCCACACCGATCCCGTCGGCTCCGCGGATGCGAATTACAAGCTCTCGCTTGCACGCGCCGAAACGCTGAAGACCTATCTCTACGATGCCGGTTATGCCGGCACCATCACCACCGAGGGCAAGGGTGAAGACCAACCCTTCAAGCCGGATGATGCCAGCGCCTATGATACGGAAACGCTGAACCAGTTGCACCGCCGCGTGGAAGTGGACGTGCAATAATGATGAAGACGCTGCCCCGCCTCCTGGCCCTTTCTCTTGCCGTCGCGCTGCCGGCGCCGGTTTTCGCGGCGCAGACCTATGCGCTCGTCGTCGGCGTCGATCAATATCCCAACGATGTCAGTCTCGACGGCGCAGTGCGCGACGCGGAAGACGTCTATCGCTCGATGAGTGCAGCGGGCTTCACCCCCACCAAATTCACCAACGAGCAGGCACGCAAAGACGATATCCGCAAGGCTTGGACCGACATGGTGGCGCAGGCCGCCGCCGGCGATACGATCATCTTCACCTATGCTGGCCACGGGGCGCAGATGCCCGAGCTTGTCGCCGGCGATGAGGCGGATGGCCTCGACGAGTTTCTCCAGCTGCCGGGTTTTGACCGCAACCGCCACGAGGAAACATCCAACGAGATCATCGTCGACAACGAGATGAATGCCTGGTTTGCCGAGGCCGAGGGCAAGGGCGTGCATGTGCTTTTCGTTTCGGACAGCTGCTTTTCCGGTGGCATGAGCCGGTCGATCAAGGGCAAGAGCCGCCTGGCTCCGGCCGTCAAGGTCAAGCTTGCGCCGCCTTCGCAGGAGGCTATTGCGGGCGCCAATCTCAAGGAAATCAGCTTCAAGCAAGTGACGGTGCTGGCCGCCTCGCTGGAAAGCCAGCCGACGCCGGAGGTCATCATCGATGGCGAGCCGCGCGGTGCGCTGAGCTGGAGTTTCGCCCGCGCCGTGGAAGGCAGCGCCGACCGCGACGGCAATGGCATCATTACCCGCATCGAGCTTGAGGACTACGTCTTCAGCAATGTGAAGAACCGCTCGGAAGCCCTGCAAGTGCCGAATTTCACGCCGCAGGTGGCGCGTTCGGATGGCGAGGTCGTCGTCACCTTGACGCGCGGTATCCCGGTCGCAAGCAACAATACCACGACAACGGACACCAGCGACAATGGTGCAGCCGACACCGGCAAGGCGATCAAAACGGCGAAGGATCTCGGCTGGACCGGCAACATCGCCCTTCAGATCGACGGCACGGCCGACAAGCCGAAGAACACCGACGGCACCGGAACGCCCTATCGCTGGGATGTGGCGACCGGCGTCTTCTACACGCCAAACGGCGATGTCGCGGCCGAAAGTGTCAGCGCGGACAGTATCCAGTCGGTGGTGGACAAATATGTGCTGCTCGACTTCCTGAAGGCCATGGCAAGCCAGAACCCGGGCTCCGTTTCGCTGACGCCCACCAAGGATATCTATGCCGCCGGTGATCGCCTGCGCTTCGATGCGCCCCCTGGCCGCTATCCGAACATGCTCGTCTTCAACCTCGCCAATACGGGCGAGGTACAGTTCCTCGATATGCAGGCGGCGGGCACGAACAGTTCCGAATTCAAGCTGTCGGATGTGGAGGTCGTCAAACCTTTTGGGGCCGATCACCTCATCACGATCTGGACCGCCGAGCCGGTCGATGCCATCGGCGCGGTGCTGGCCGGCAAGAACGTGACCGCCGAAGCCGTGCTGCAGGCCCTCACGACCCGTCTCGACGGCAAGGAAGCCAGTGTCGCTATCCAACCTCTCTACACGCGGGAAACGCTCTGATGATCCGTTACGCCGCCGCTCTTCTGTTGTCGCTCGGGATGTTTTCAGCCGCGGAGGCCGCCGACCGGGCGCTCCTGATCGGCATCGGTACCTATGCGTCGCTGCCTGAAAAAATGTTCCTCGAAGGGCCGAAGAACGATGTGCCGCTGATCGAAAAGCTGCTGAAGGAAAAGCAGGGCTATGCGGCGGACCAGATCCGGGTCCTGCTCGACAAGGATGCGAGCCGCGCCTCGATCCTCGCCAGCATCGACGAATGGCTGGTCAACGGCACGCAGCCGGGCGACCGGGTCTATTTCTATTTCTCCGGTCACGGCCTTCAGGTGAAGGATGCGAGCGGTGACGAGGAGGACGGATTGGACGAAGCGCTCTCGACCTATGACATCGCCGCCGGCGATGGCGACTGGTCGAATGTCATTCTGGACGACGAGATCGACGCGATGCTGGCGAAGTTGAAGGACCGCGCCGTGTCCATCGTCATCGACGCCTGCCATTCCGGTACGATTTCACGCTCGCTCTCGACGGATGTCGGCGAAGCGCTGGAAAGCGCGCGCTTCCTGCCGCGCCCCTTCGCCAAGCCGGCCGATGCGGTGAAGATGCGCGGGCTGCGCATCGACGTCGCTGTGGTCGACAAGCCGGAGATCGCCAAGCAGAACGGCGTGGAGGCCTGGAGTGCTGCCTCCTCCTATCAGGTTGCCTGGGATGATACGCGCCTGCCGCCGGAAGAGCGGCACGGCGTTTTCACCCTTTCCTATGTCAATGGCCATGAGATTTCCGCAGCCGACAGCAATGGCAACGGCATCGTCTCCAATGCCGAACTGCTCGAATATGTGAAGAAGCAGTCGCAGACCTATTGCTCGGCGCAAACACAGTGCCAGGGCCTCGATCCGCAGCTGGAGGTCAATTACGCCCTGCTCGGCGCCAGCGCCGTCACGCCGACCGCCGAGGGCGGGCAGCAGTACCAGCAGCCGCAGACCGGCGGCGAAACGCAGCAGAACCCCGACTATGGCAAGGTCGAGGAGGTCAAGGTCGAGAACACGCAACAGACGGCCTATGTGGCCGCGGACCCGATGGATGCTGTTGGCGACATTCTCGGCAAGCCGCAGACGGGTGACGTCAAGGTGGCGCTCTCCTCCGACCACCTGAAGGGTGGCGACGCCTTCAAGATCAGCGTGACGAGCAGCACGGGCGGGCATCTCATCCTCTACGACGTCGACAAGGACGGCAAGGCGACGCAGATTTTCCCGAACGAAGCGGCGCAGAAGATCACCCCACTGACGCCGAACATGCCGCTCACCATTCCCGATGACTACTACGGCTTTGAATTCGAGGCCGACGGCCCAAGCGAAAACGTGCTGGTGGCGATCGTCGTCGCCGACGACGTGGACCTCACCAAGGTTGCGCCCAACGACTATGGGCTGACCAAGGAACTGGATGCGCGCACCACGATCGCCGAGATTGCCGGCACGCTGAAGCAGACCTGGACGCGCGATACGGAAAACCGTGGCGTAAACTGGTCGCTCGGGCTGCTGAAATATACGGTCTATTGAACGAGCGGTGGCGCTGAAGTCACCTGTAGGCGACTGCTCAGTCTTGCGGCTCTCGAATCAGTAGGATTTCGCAAGCAGCACCTTCCGGCACTGCCGGCGCATGCGGCGGACGGATGAGCAGGCCTTCTGATTCGGCGAAGACCTTCATCATCGAGGAATCCTGTTTCGCAAACGGCGTCACGCGATACGTCCCGTCGGCGGCACGGTGGATGCGCGCACGCACATAATCCTGTCTCTGGTCGTTCTCCTTGAGCGCGACAGCGGCAAGGGCCGGGCGCTGCCGGTTCTTTGCGGGCAGACGGGCGAGATGGCGGACAAGGGGTTCCAGGAAGAGCAGCGAGCAAACCAGGCTGGAGACGGGGTTGCCAGGCAGGCCGACAACATGGATGGCACCGAGGCGGCCCACCATCAGCGGCTTTCCGGGGCGCATGGCGATGCGCCAGAAGTCGAGTTCCATGCCGGCTTCGCCAAGCACGGGCTGAACGAGATCGAAATCTCCAACGGACGCGCCACCGAGCGTGACGAGCACGTCGATGTCGAGCGACAAAGCGTTGCGCACGGCGTCGAGGATCGCCTGTTTGTCGTCCCGGACGATGCCGAGGTCGATCACCTCCGCGCCGGCCTCGCGGGCGAGCGCGGAGACACCGTAGGTGTTGGAGGCGATGATCTGGCTGGCACCGGGCGGTGTGCCGGGCGGCACGAGTTCGTCGCCGGTGGCAAGTACGGCGATGCGCGGGCGAGCGTAGACGGTCAGTTGCGGATGGTTCATCGCCGCGGCGACCGTCAGCCGGCCGGCGTCGAGCAGATCGCCCGTTTTGAGCACGACGTCGCCTTCGGAAAAATCCTGGCCGCGTGGACGGATATGGCGGCCTTTCGGCGTGAGGAAGGTCGTGCGGATGCGGCCACCCTCCAGCACCTCGGCGTCTTCCTGCAGGAGAACGGTATCGGCGAAAGCGGGAAGCGGCGCGCCAGTAAAGATACGCACGGCCTCGCCACGACCGGCCGAACCTCCGAAAGCGTGCCCGGCGGCGGAGGTACCGACGACCTTGAGGACGGAGCCGAGTTCGGCGATGTCTTCATGACGGACGGCATAGCCATCCATGGCCGAATTGTCGAAGGGAGGCTGGGTGAGCCGTGCTGCGATATCTTCAGCGAGCACGCGACCCTGGGCGTCGTGCAGCGAAACCTGTTCCGTCCGATGGGGTGGCCTTGCACCGGAGAGCAGGCGATCGAGGGCATCGGCAACAGGAAGAAGGGACATCAGCTGTCTCTGCGTTTGTAATCGCCGGAGCGGCCGCCGGATTTTTCGCGCAGCCGGACGCCACCGATTTCCATCTCGCGGTCCGCGGCCTTTGCCATGTCGTAGATGGTGAGGCAGGCGACGCTGACGGCGGTTAGCGCCTCCATTTCGACGCCGGTGCGGCCGGTCAATTTCGCCATGGCCTCGATGCGCAGGCCGGGCAGGGCGCGATCCTCGCGGATGTCCACTGCGACCTTCGTCAGCATCAGCGGATGGCAGAGCGGGATGAGGCTCGACGTCTGCTTGGCGGCCATGATGCCGGCAAGGCGCGCCGTGCCGATCACGTCGCCCTTCTTGGCGTCACCCTTGAGGATCAGGTCGAGCGTCGCCGGCGCCATGCGGATGAAACCCTCGGCGATGGCGATGCGCACGGTCTCCGCCTTGTCGCCGACATCGACCATGTTGGCTTCGCCTGACGCGTCGATATGGGTGAGCGTGTCAGCCGTCTCGGCCATCATTCCGCCGCCAGCATGCCGGCCGAACCGGTGAGGAGTTCGCGCGTCGCTGCCGCCACGTCATCCTTGCGCATCAGGCTTTCGCCAACGAGGAAGGTCGAAATGCCGACCTTGCCGAGGCGTTCGCAATCCGCATGGGTGAAGATGCCGCTTTCGCCGACGAGCAGCCGGTCGTCCGGCACCATGCCGGCGAGCTTTTCCGAAACGGCGAGATCGACCTCGAATGTGCGCAGGTTACGGTTGTTGACGCCGACGAGCTTGGATTTCAGCCTCAGCGCGCGCTCCATCTCTTCCTCGTCGTGCACCTCGATCAGCACATCCATGCCGAGCGAGAAGGCCGAATCTTCCAGCATTTTCGCGGTGTCGTCGCTGAGCGAAGCCATGATGAGCAGGATGCAGTCCGCACCCCAGGCGCGGGCTTCCAGCACCTGGTAGCTGTCGAACATGAAATCCTTGCGCAGGGCGGGCAAGGCGCAGGCTTCGCGGGCGGCGATCAGGAATTCCGGTGCGCCCTGAAAACTCGGCGTATCGGTGAGCACGGAAAGGCAGGCGGCACCACCGGCCTCATAGGCCTTGGCGAGTGCCGGCGGGTCGAAATCCGGGCGGATAAGGCCCTTCGAGGGACTTGCCTTCTTGATCTCGGCGATCAGGCCGAAGTGACCTGCTGCCTTTTTGTCCTTGAGGCTCGCGAAGAAGCCGCGTGGCGGCTGCTGGTCGCGGATACGGGCACGAAGCTCGGCGGGTGCGATGCGCGCCTTGGCGGCGGCGATTTCGTCCAGCTTGTAGGCTTCGATCTTCTTCAGAATGTCGGTCATGGCCAATCCTACTCCGCCTGGCCTTCATTGGAAACCGCGACAAGACGCTCCAATGCAGCGCGGGCGCGGCCGCTTTCGAGCGCTTCGGTTGCGCGCGTCATACCGTCTTTCAGCGTTTCTGCCTTGCCGGCTACGACGAGGGAGGCTGCGGCATTGGCAAGTGAGATGTCACGGTAGGGCATGTGCGCGCCGCCGAGCACCGAGAGGAGGGCGGCGGCGTTGTGCGCACCGTCACCGCCGCGGATGTCGTCGAGTTTCACCTGCGGAAGGCCGAAATCGGCCGGCGTCAGTTCAAAGGTGCGGATCTTTCCGTCTTCGAGCGCTGCGACCTGCGTGGTACCGGTCGTGGTGATCTCATCGAGACCTTCGCCGTGCACGACCCAGATGCTTTCCGATCCGAGGTCACGCATCACTTCGGCAATCGGCACCAGCCAATGCGGCGAGAAGACGCCGAGGAGCTGGCGCTTGACGCCACCGGGATTGGACAGCGGGCCAAGCAGGTTGAAGATGGTGCGCGTGCCGAGTTCGACGCGCGACGGGCCGACATGCTTCATGGCCGGATGGTGCAACTGGGCGAACATGAAGCCGAGGCCGGCATCGTGGACGCAGCGGGCAATCTCGGCCGGGCCGATATCGAGCTTAACGCCGAGGCAGGAGAGGGCATCGGCCGTGCCCGACTTGGAGCTGAGCGCACGGTTGCCATGTTTGGCGACGGGGACGCCGGCGCCAGCAACGATGATCGCGGCGAGTGTCGAGATGTTGTAGGTGCCGGCGCCATCACCGCCAGTGCCGACGATATCCATCGCATCCGCCGGCACGGTGACCGGCAGCATGCGGGCGCGCATCGAGCCGACGGCACCGTAGATCTCGTCCACCGTCTCGCCGCGCACGCGCAGCGCCATCAGGAAACCGCCGATCTGCGAGGGTGTGGCGGCGCCGGACATGATGATCTCGAAAGCGCCTCTCGCCTCCTCGCGGTCGAGATGGTTTCCCGCCGCGACTTTGGCAATATAGGGTTTCAGGTCGGACATGGATTTCCCGTCTCCCTTACCGCGCGATGCTTTGTTCGGCGAGCGTGCGGTTGATGGAGACGCCGTAGGCCGTCTGCAGCGCGCTGACCATCTGGTCGAGAATGTCGTCCCCGCTGGCGCGGGCAACGGCGGCGATCTGCTGCTCGTCGTTGGAGAGCGCGTCGGTTGCCGTATCCGCGTTTGCTTCCGTAACCTTCAGCAGGATCTGGCCTTCGCCATCAACGCCTGGCGTGTTGGCGACATGGCCGACCGGACCAGCAAAGGCCGCGGCAACGGCCGCCGGGCCGAGCACCGGATCCTGGGCGCCGCGATGCAGGCCGATCTTGTTTTCAACGGCAATGCCGAGTTCGCCGGCAATAGCGGCGAGGTCGCCGCCCTTGCGGACACGCTCAGCCAGTTCGTCTGCCTTCTTGGCAAGCGCCTGGCGCTGCTGCTCGGCCGTCCAGTCGGCGACAACGCGATCGCGCACTTCATCCAGTGTGCGGTCACGATCCGGGATGACGTCGAGCACTTCGAACCAGGCATAACCTTCACGGCCGACATTGACCGGCTGGGTTTCTGTGCCGATTTCGGTCTTGAAGATTTCACCGACAAGCGCGGCTTCTTCCGGCAGGCCGTTGATTTCCTCACCCTTCTGGTCGTTGCCCTGGGCGTCGATCGCATCGATCGTCACGGCCTTCAGGTTGTTCTTTTCTGCAGCCTCGGCAAGGCTGAGGCCCTCGGCGCGGCTGTCCTCGATGCGGTCATGCACGGCGAGAATGCCGTCGGCGGCCTCGGAAAGCGCCAGCTCGTTGCGAAGCTCTTCCTTCACGTCATCGAAGGACTTCAGCACTTCCGGGCGGATATTCGTCACACGCAGGATGATCGGACCGAAGGTGCCGTCGATGACCGGCGTCGTGCCGCCGTCGGCAGCAACGGCGAAAGCGGGTTCGGCGAACTTCTGGTCCGGTACGCTCGCCTTCGTGAAATCGCCGAGCAGCACGTCAGCCGGGGTCTTGCCCTGTTCCGTGATGATCGCGTCGAAGGTCGTGCCGGCGGCGAGTTTTGCGGCGGCGGCATCGGCTGCGGCGCGGTCGGCAAACGTCAGCTGCTCGATCGTGCGGGTCGCCGGCGTGCGGTACTTTTCCTTGTTCTTCTCGTAGTCGGCCTGAAGCGCCTCGTCGGTGATGGCGGCCGTGTCCAGGATGTCCTTCGGCTCAAGCGCGAGATAGATGAACTTACGGTATTCCGGTGCGCGGTACTTCGCCTTGTTCTGTTCGAACCAGGGCGCGAGCACGTCGTCGCCCGGCGCTTTCACGGGGTCGATATTGGCGTTGCTCAGCAGCAGATAGTCGATGGTGCGCGCTTCGTTGCGGTACTGGCGGAGCGCTTCGGTCAGCACGACCGGGGCCTTGTAGCCGTCGGAAACGGCTTCCACCACCTGGGTGCGGATCGCCACCTGGCTGCGGTTGTTGATATAGTCGTTCTCGCGCAGGCCCGCATTGCGAAGCACGGACGAGAAGGCCATGCGGTCGAACTGGCCGTTGACGCCGCGGAAGGCCGGATCGTCGGCGATCAGCTGGGCGAGGCGGCCTTCGGAAAGACCCAGGTTCATGTCGCGCGAAAGCTGGTCGAGGGCGGCGCCGGCAACGAGTTCGGCAAAAACCTGGTTCTCGATACCGAAGGCGCGAGCCTGTTCGGCGTTGATCCGCATGCCGATGCGCTGTGACATCGTCGCGATCTGGCGCTCATAGGCCAGACGGAAGTCCGTCGGCGAAACCTTGACGTCGCCGACCGTGACGACGGAGTTGGACGCGCCCGTGACAAGCGAGCTCGAAACGCCCCAAACCGCGAAGGAACCGACCAGTACGATCAGCAGGGCTTTTGCCACCCAGGTCTGGGAGGCGCGTCTCAGGGCTTCGAGCATCGTCTAAATTTCCTCATGAACGCGGCCATGCGGCCGGAAATCGTCTCTTAAAGGAAAGTTCACGGGAATTGAAGTGCGCAACGTGCTTGCAATGCTGCGCAAAATAACCGCTCGCACACAAGCGGGCTTTGCTTCGATTTCCTTTGCCGGCAAACCAAATTTTTTTGAAATTATTGGCAGATTTCCGACGAATTCCACTGTCATAATTTGAAAATTCATGCTCGGATGCGTGATCACCGCCGTGAGTCCGTTCGCGACCGGGGTGTGGAGGAGGATAACAAAGGTGGAATCTACAATCGTCATGATCAACCTTTTCGGCGCGGTCGCGCTGCTCCTGTTCGGTCTCGCGCAGGTGAAGGACGGCATGACGCGGGCCTTCGGCGTCAAACTGCGCTCCGGGCTGGCGCTTGGCACGCGCGGGCCGTTCCGCTCCTTTTTTGCCGGTTTCGTCGCGACGGTCGCCCTGCAGAGTTCTACGGCAACGGCCCTGATGATCGCCTCTTTCGTCGAGCGCAATCTGGTGCGGGCGCGGATGGCGCAGATCGTGCTGCTCGGTGCCAATGTCGGCACGGCCGTCACCGCCTGGCTGGTGGCGACGGGCATCGAATCGATTTCACCGCTGATCATCCTGGTCGGCGTCGTGCTTTATAAATCGAGCAGCTCCACCGCGCGGCAGGGCCTTGGTTCGGCGCTTGTCGGCATTGGCCTGATGCTGCTCTCCCTGCATCTACTTGGCCTTGCCACGGAGCCGATGCGCCAGTCGCCAGCGCTCGCCGCATTCCTGAAGCTTCTCGACGGCGCCTGGCCGGCAGCGCTCGCCTTCTCTACCGTGCTGGCCATCATTTCCTCGTCGAGCCTTGCGGTCGTCGTGCTGATCCTGTCGCTCGCATCCATGGGCATCCTTTCCCCCGCCTTGACCGTCATCCTCGTGCTCGGCGCCAATCTCGGCGGCGCCGTGCCGCCGGTCATCGCGACGCTGAAGGCCGCAGCCTCCGCGCGCCGGGTCACGCTTGGCAATCTTCTGGTTCGCGGCGTGGGGTGTCTTGTCGTGCTTCCCTTCGCGGGAGAGGTAGCCGGGCTGCTGGCGATGCTGCCGGTCCCCGCCGCAAAACTGCCGGTCGACGTGCATCTCGTCTTCAACATCGCCGTCGCACTGGTGCTCTGGCCGCTTTCCAGCCCACTGTCACTCCTTATGGAAAAGCTTGTTCCGGAGGAGAAGCAGCCGGAAACCGGGCCGAAATACCTCGACGATACCGCGCTTTCGACGCCGGTGATCGCGCTTTCCGGCGCGACTCGCGAAGTGCTGCGAGTCGGCGATATAATCGAATCCATGCTGATCAGCACCATGCGGGCCTTCAACGACAACAATCTCGCGCCGCTGAAAGATGTCGCCGAGCTGGAGCGTCAGGTCGATGCCCTGCAGCAAGAGGTGAAGATCTATCTCTCGCGGCTTGGCAGGCAGGGCGTGGGCGGCGAATCGGCGGCCCGCTCGATCGTCATCATCGATTATGCGATCAACCTCGAGCATGTCGGCGACATCATCGAAAAGGGCCTTCAGGAGCAGGTGCGCAAGAAAATCGTCAACGGCCTGAAATTTTCCGATGACGGCTACAAGGAACTTGCCAACCTTTTCAACCTGACGATCGAGAACCTGCGCATCGCCCAGACGATTTTTGTCACACGGGATTCCGGCCTGGCGCGTCAGTTGGTGGAGGTGAAGGTCGATGTGCGCCGCATGGAGAAACAATCCTCCGAACGCCACCTCGAACGGTTGCGCGACGGCCGGCTGGACAGTCTGCAGACCAGTTCGCTGCATCTCGACATCCTGCGCGACCTGAAGCGGGTGAACGCCCATCTGGTGTCGGTCGCCTATCCGATCCTCGACGAGAGCGGATTGCTGACGGAAAGCCGGCTGCGCAGCAACACCAAATGAGCCGTTGCGAAATCCCTTTGTCTCTTCGCGTGGCTTTTTGCTAAGGAACGCCATCGATTTCGGATGAACGAGGGATTCCCATGACTGCAGACCGCACGAAGCGCAATTGCCTGGCCGTCATTCTGGCAGCGGGCGAAAGCACGCGTATGAAGTCGTCGCAGTCGAAGGTCCTGCACCCGGTCGGTAACCGGCCGATGATCGCCCACGTCGTTGATGCACTCGCCAAGGCCGGCATTTCCGATATCGCGTTGGTATTGGGCCGCGACGCGGAAAAGGTCGAAGCGGCGGCGAAGAACGCTGCGGTCACAAGCTCCGTCCATATACAAACGGAACGCCTCGGCACGGCGCATGCGGTGCTTGCGGCGCGAGCGGCCATCGCCAAGGGCTATGACGACGTTCTCGTCGTCTTCGGGGATACCCCGCTCATCACCGAAACACCATTGATTGCGGCGCGCGATGGCCTTGCGGCCGGCGCGGACGTGGTCGTCATCGGCTTCGAAACCGCGGACCCGACCGGCTACGGCCGATTGCTCGTCGAGAACGGCGAATTGCTGGCGATCCGCGAGCACAAGGATGCAAGTGAAGCCGAACGCGCCATCACCTATTGCAATGGTGGCCTGATGGCGATCGATGGCCGCAAGGTGCTCGACCTGATTGACCGGATCGGCAACAACAACGTCAAGGGCGAGTACTATCTCACCGATATCGTTGAGATCGTGCGGGCCGCAGGCGGCCGTGCCATCGCCGTCGAGGCGCCGGAGGAGGAACTGACCGGCTGCAACACGCGCGCCGAACTTGCCGTCATCGAACGGCTCTGGCAGCAGCGTCGCCGGCATGAAATGATGATCGAAGGCGTTTCGATGACCGCCCCGGAAACCGTCTTCCTGTCCTATGACACGGTGATCGGGCGGGATGTGACGATCGAGCCGAATGTCGTCTTTGGCCCGGGCGTGACCATCGAGAGCGGCACCGTCGTCCATTCCTTCTCGCATATCGAGGGCGCCCATGTCGCGGCGGATGCGGAAATCGGCCCCTATGCGCGGCTGCGACCCGGTGCCAATCTCGGCGAGCGTGCGAAGGTCGGCAATTTCTGCGAGGTGAAGAAGGCGGAGATCGGTGCGGGCGCCAAGGTCAACCACCTGACCTATATCGGTGACGCGGTCATTGGGGCCAAGACGAATATCGGCGCGGGAACCATCACCTGCAATTACGACGGCATCAACAAGCACATAACCCACATCGGCGCCAACGCCTTTATCGGATCGAATTCGTCGCTCGTCGCACCGGTGTCGATCGGCAACGGCGCCTATGTCGCGTCGGGCAGTGTCGTCACCGAAGATGTGCCGGACGACGCGGTCGCCTTCGGCCGTGCTCGGCAGGAAAACAAGCCCGGGCGGGCTACCATCATCCGCGCGCGTAATCAGGCGCTCAAGGATGCCAAGAAGAAGGCGGCCGAATAGCCACCGCATCTGCCCCGTTACAACACGTGTTTCACATTAATGCTTGCAATTGAAAGTGAGCATGGGCGTGTTGCGCCGCGGTAAAAAATCTCTACGAAAAGAACGAAATCAAAACCATTCGAAAGAACGGAGCGGCTTATGTGCGGAATTGTCGGGATCGTTGGAAACCAGCCTGTCGCGGCTCGGCTCGTCGATGCCCTGAAACGCCTTGAATACCGGGGGTATGATTCCGCGGGCGTCGCCACCATCGTTGACGGAAAGCTCGCGCGCCGGCGCGCCGAGGGCAAGCTCGTCAATCTGGAAAAGCGGCTCGGGGAAGAACCGCTGGCCGGCGTCATCGGCATTGCCCACACCCGCTGGGCAACGCACGGCGCTCCGACGGAAGGTAACGCGCATCCGCATTTCGTCGACGGCGTCGCCGTCGTCCATAACGGCATCATCGAGAATTTTTCCGAGCTGAAAGATGAGCTGACGGCCGAAGGTGCGACCTTCGCGACGCAGACAGACACCGAGGTCGTCGCGCAGCTCGTCGCAAAATATCTCCGGCAGGGCCTTGGCCGCCGCGAGGCGATGCATGCCATGCTGCGCCGAGTCACGGGCGCCTATGCGCTCGCGGTCATCTTCGAGGATGATCCGTCGACCATCATGGCTGCCCGCAACGGCCCTCCGCTCGCCGTCGGCTACGGCAAGGGCGAGATGTTCCTTGGTTCCGACGCGATCGCGCTTGCGCCATTCACCAACGATATCAGCTATCTCATCGACGGTGACTGGGCGGTGATGGGCCGCGAGGGCGTGCACATCTTCAACATCGACGGCAACCGTGTCGAGCGTCCGCGGCAGATCTCTTCCGCCGCCGCCTACCTGGTCGACAAGGGCAACCACCGCCACTTCATGGAAAAGGAAATCCATGAACAGCCGGAGGCGATTTCTCACGCGCTGGGCCACTACGTCGATTTCCTGACCCACACGGTTCGCCCCGTTGCAACGGATATCGATTTTGCCAAGGTGCCGAGCCTTGCCATTTCCGCTTGCGGCACGGCCTATCTCGCCGGCCTCGTCGGAAAATACTGGTTCGAGCGCTACGCCCGCCTGCCGGTCGAAATCGATGTGGCGTCCGAATTCCGCTACCGCGAAATCCCGTTGAATTCCGCCTCGGCAGCGCTCTTCATTTCCCAGTCCGGCGAGACCGCCGACACGCTGGCTTCGCTGCGCTACTGCAAGGAACACGGCCTGAAGATCGGCGCCGTGGTCAACACGAAGGAATCGACGATCGCCCGCGAATCGGATGCGGTCTTCCCAATTCTCGCCGGTCCGGAAATCGGCGTCGCCTCGACAAAGGCCTTCACCTGCCAGTTGACCGTTCTGGCCGCGCTGGCGGTCGGTGCGGGCCGGGCGCGTGGCACGCTCACCGAGGCAGAGGAAAAGGACCTCGTTCGCTACCTCGCCGAGATGCCCCGCATCATGGCAAGCGTGCTGAACACCATCCAGCCATCGATCGAACAGCTTGCCCGCGAACTCACCAAGTTCAAGGACGTGCTCTATCTCGGCCGCGGCACCAGCTATCCGCTGGCGATGGAAGGTGCGCTGAAGCTCAAGGAAATCTCCTACATTCACGCGGAAGGCTACGCTGCCGGCGAGCTGAAGCACGGGCCGATCGCGCTGATCGACGAGAACATGCCCGTCATCGTCATCGCGCCGCATGACCGTTTCTTCGAGAAGACCGTGTCGAACATGCAGGAAGTGGCGGCTCGTGGCGGCCGGATCATCTTCATCACCGACGAGAAGGGGGCTGCCGCCTCGAAGCTCGAGACCATGGCGACGATCGTTCTGCCGAATGTCGACGAAATCATCGCGCCGATGATCTATTCGCTGCCGATCCAGCTGCTCGCCTATCATACAGCGGTGTTCATGGGCACGGACGTCGACCAGCCGCGCAACCTTGCCAAGTCCGTCACGGTCGAATGATCGTCCGGCCTGAACAGCCAACCGATATCGACGCCATCCGCACGCTGACGGAAACGGCGTTCCGGACGGCGGCGCATGCCGACGGAACGGAACATGTCATCATCGACCGCCTGCGGGCAGCCGGTGTCCTGACGTTGTCGCTTGTCGCGGAGGTCGATGGGGTGATCGTCGGCCACGTCGCCTTCTCGCCGGTTACGGTCTCCGATGGCAGCTCTGACTGGTATGGCCTGGGCCCGATTTCGGTTGATCCCGGGCGGCAAGGCTCGGGCATCGGCAGCAGGCTGGTGCGGGAAGGGCTGGACCGCCTGAAGGCTTTGGGCGCGGCCGGTTGCGTGCTGCTTGGCGATCCAGCCTATTACGGTCGTTTCGGTTTCGAGCGTGATCCGAAATTGACGCTGGACGGGGTGCCGCCGGAGTATTTCATGCGTGTGGCGTTTTCACCGGTTTACGGCGGGGGAACCGTTTCCTATCATCCGGGTTTCTACGGCTGAGTGGCCTCCCACGCTCGCCTCACGCTGGATACCCGATGACCGACCTCCTTCCGAGACAGTCGCCTGCCATGCGGCTGCGCAACAATTTTCTGACCGGCCTCGTCATCTGCGCGCCGATCGCCATCACCATATGGTTGACCTGGACCTTCATCCGCTGGGCCGACAGCTGGGTAAAACCCTATATTCCGGCGCAATATAACCCGGAAAGCTATGTCCAGTTCGCCATTCCCGGTTTCGGCCTGCTGACGGCGCTCGTGCTGATCACGCTGGTTGGCTTTCTCGGCAAGAACCTCATCGGCCGTACCATCGTTGAGTTCGGTGATTCGCTGTTCAACCGCACGCCGCTGGTGCGCACGGTACACAAAAGCCTCAAGCAGATCTTCGAGACGGTGCTGAAGGACAAGGGCACGTCCTTTAACAAGGCGGCGATGATCGAATATCCGGGGCCAGGCCTTTGGGCGATCGTTTTCGTCGCGACCGATGCGCGCGGCGAGATCGCGACGAAATTCAAGGCGATGGGCAAGGATATGGTCGCCTGCTTCCTGCCGCCGACGCCGTTCCCCACGGCAGGTTTCCTCGTCTATGTACCGCGGGAGAAACTGGTGCTGCTCGACATGAGTGCGGAGGATGCCGCCAAGCTCATCATTTCCGTCGGGCTCGTGACGCCGCCGGAAAAGACATTGCAGTTGCTGGAGAGCGAAGAGCAGCGCAAGGCAAAGGCGAAAGCCAGGAAAAAGAGCTGACGAGAGGCGAGCCGCCCCGACAGGGATGGCTCGAACGGCTTACTTTGAAGCCGTCACGTCTTTTTGGTCTTCCAGAAGGATCGGATCCACTTCTGCGGGTAGACGGGATTGTTTTTCCGTGGTGACGACGCTCGCCGTCGTAATCGTCTTGTCGACGTCTGCGGCCGCATTGATCTTGCTGTGGCCGGCACAGTCCGCAAAGGCTGCGGATGCCGAGAGGCCACGCGTTGCTGCGACTATGAGAACTGTCTTCATGGCATTTCTCCTTCTTCGCTCGTGCAAAACAAGTATGCCTTCACAAGCTATATCGGCGAAATCACGATTTTGTGGTCATCCGGCGCGCAGGAAGCGGATCGCCTCATCGCGGCGGTGGAGATAGAGCAGCGTGCGGATCGCCTCGCCACGCTCGCTCGTCAGGTCGGCATCGCGTTCCAGCACGTAGGCGGCGTCCTTGCGCGCAATCTCCAGCAGATCGCCGTGCGCTTCGAGGCTCGCCACCAGAAAGCCCGGTGTGCCGGATTGCCGGGTCCCCAGCAACTCGCCTTCGCCGCGCAGCTTCAGGTCCTCTTCGGCGATGCGGAAGCCGTCTTCCGTGTCGCGCAGGATGGAAAGACGCGCCCGCCCATTCTCGCTGAGCGGTCCCTTGTAGAGCAGGATGCAGCTCGACGCCTCGTCGCCGCGCCCGACGCGGCCACGCAACTGGTGCAACTGTGCGAGCCCGAAACGCTCGGCATGTTCGATCACCATGATGGTGGCATCCGGCACGTCCACACCGACCTCCACGACGGTCGTCGCCACCAGAAGCCGCGTCTCGCCGCTCTTGAAGGCAAGCATGGCCGCGTCCTTCTCCGGTCCGCTCATCCGCCCGTGCACGAGGCCGGCAGCGGGGCCGAAGATGCTGGCGAGCGTTGCGTGCCGCTCCTCGACGGACATCAGGTCGCTCTCTTCCGATTCTTCGACGAGCGGGCAGATCCAATAGGCCTTCTTGCCCTCGGCAAGGGCAGCGCGTAGCCGGTCGACGATCTCGCCGACGCGCTCCTGTGCCACCACGACGGTCTGGATCGGTTTGCGGCCGGCCGGCTTTTCCGTGAGCTTGGACACATCCATGTCGCCGAAGGCCGCAAGCACGAGTGTGCGCGGGATGGGCGTTGCCGTCATTACCAGCATGTGCGGCGAGATGCCCTTCGCGGTCAGTCGCAGGCGCTGGTGCACGCCGAAGCGATGCTGCTCATCGACCACGGCGAGCACGAGGTCGTTATAGACGACATTGTCCTGGAACAGCGCATGCGTGCCGATGACGATCTGCGTTTCACCGGAGGCGATGCGCTCGAGGATGGCATCGCGTTCGCGGCCCTTCGTCCGTCCGGTCAGGACGTCGATAGTAACGCCGGCCGGTGCTGCCATGCGGGACAGCGTGGCGAAATGCTGCCGGGCAAGAATTTCGGTCGGTGCCATCAGCACGGCCTGCCCGCCGGATTCGACGGCCGCCAGCATCGCCATCAGCGCCACCGCCGTCTTGCCCGCGCCGACATCGCCCTGCAGCAACCGCAACATACGCTGCTCGCCTGCGATATCCTTGAGCACCTCGGCGATTGCCACCTGCTGGCTGTTGGTCAGCGAAAAGGGCAGGGCGTCGATGACCGGTCGGCTGAGCGCACCCGTCGCGACGACCGGCCGACCGGCGACCTTGCGCAGGCGCTGACGCACGAGGGCGAGCGATATCTGACCTGCCAGAAACTCGTCATAGGCAAGCCGGCGGCGGGCAGGGGCCTGCGGATCGAGGTCCGTCTCGTCGCGCGGATCGTGCAGGCGATGGATCGCATCGTAGGCGGAGGGGAAACCCTCCCGCTGCAACAGCGTCTGTTCGATCCATTCCGGCAGGTGCGGCACGCGGGCGATCGCCGCCTCCACCGCCTTGCGCAGCACGCGGGAGGTCAGGCCGGCGGTCAGGCCATGCACCGGCTCGACCAGCGGCAGGTTGTCCGCTTCGCCAAGCCGGACCATGTAATCCGGATGCACCATCGAGGGCCGGCCGTTGAACCAGTCGACCTTGCCGCTGACGACCACCGTTTCGTCGATCGGCAATGCCTTTTCCAGCCAGTTGCCCTTGGCGCGGAAGAAGGTGAGCGCCAACTCGCCCGTCTCGTCGTGCAGGAAGACACGGTAGGGCTGGTTCGATTTGCCGGGCGGCGGCGGCTGGTGGCGATCGACGCGGCCGGTGATCGTCACGATGACGCCCTGCTGCGCATTGGCAATGCCCGGCTGGTTGCGGCGATCGACGATGCTGTGGGGAAAATGGAAAACGAGATCGATGACGCGGCAGTCGTCGATGCTCTCCTGGTTGAGCAGGCGCGCGAACAGGTCTCCCAGCTTCGGGCCGATGCCCGGAAGGGAAGAAAGCGGTGCAAAGAGCGGATCGAGAAGGGCGGGACGCATGACCGGCAAAATCGCCGGAGAAGGACGCTTTGGCAAGGCTGACAAGTGGCTTTTGCCGGTCTATAGAAGCGCCAGACGATCCAAGCGGTAGAAAGTGAAGACGATCATGACGGGAACGACACGCTCCAGCGCCGAGATCGCCCCACGCCGCAAGCGCATCCTCTTTCGCTGCTGGCACCGCGGTATCCGCGAGATGGACCTGGTGCTCGGCGCTTTCGCCGATGCGGAGATCGAAAACCTCAGCGAAATCGAACTGGACGAGCTGGAGCGCATCATGGAGGAGGAGGACAACGACCTCGTGAAATGGGTGACCGGCGAGATGCCGGTGCCTGAGGAATTTCGCGACGGCCTCTTCCCCCGCATCGCCGCCTATCGCCCCGATTTCTCTCCGCTCTTCAAAGACGACCGCGCATGATCCCCGGTTTTTCCCCTGAACGCATTGCGGCTGCTGGCCATCCGCTGACCATCGGTGCCGTGCCGTCAGGCGTCGAGCCGCTGATCCTTGCCGACCTTGCGCGCAAGACCGGACCGATCGCCTTCGTTCTGTCGGACGGCCAGCGCATTTCCGATCTTGAACAGATGCTCGGCTTCGTCGCGCCCGACATTCCGGTGCTGACGCTGCCCGGTTGGGACTGTTTGCCCTATGACCGTGTGTCGCCGAGCGCCGAAGTGTCCGCACGTCGGCTTTCCGCGCTCTCGGCGTTGATCGCCCACCAGAAGAAGCCGCATGCGGCGATCGTGCTGGTTACCGTCAACGCCATGCTGCAGAAGACCGCGCCGCGCGCGATCATCGAAAGCCTCGCCTTCTCGGCCCGGCCCGGCAACCAGATCCGTATGGACGATGTGGCCGCGAGACTGGAGCGCAACGGCTTCGATCGTGTCGCAACCGTGCGCGAGGTCGGCGAATATGCCGTGCGCGGCGGCATTCTCGATGTCTTCGTGCCCAGCAGCGGTGAACCGGTGCGTCTCGATTTCTTCGGTGACACGCTGGAATCGATCCGTTCCTTCGACCCGGCCAGCCAGCGCACGACGGGCCAGGCGCGTTCGCTCGACCTCAATCCGATGAGCGAAGTAACGCTGACGCCGGAGACGATCTCCCGTTTCCGCACGCAGTATCTCGCGTCCTTCGGCGCTGCGACACGCGACGATGCGCTCTACCTCGCCGTCTCCGAGGGCCGGCGCTATGCCGGCATGGAGCACTGGCTGCCGCTGTTCTACGACGAGCTGGAGACGACCTTCGACTATCTCGAAGGCTTTCGCATCGTCACCGACCATACGGTGCGGGAATCGGCGGTCGAACGCTCGCGCCTGGTGCGTGACTATTACGATGCCCGCGTGGCATCCGCGACGCCCGGTAAGGGGCAGGTGGCGCAGTCCACGCCCTACAAGCCCGTTCCGCCCGGCCAGATCTACCTTGATGCCGAGCGCTTCGCGCAGGAACTGGATCAACGCAACGCCATCCGCCTGACGCCGTTCAACGAGCATGACGGCGAAGCGCGGCATGTCGAGGCGATCGAGGCGCGACCGGGCGTGCGCTGGGCACGGCCGAGCGGCAGCGAGGATGCCGAGGGCGCCCGCGTCAACGTGTTCGGCCAGGCCGTGACGCATATAGCGGACAAGCGCGCGTCGGGTGCCAAGGTTCTCGTCACGGGCTGGTCGGAAGGGTCGCTCGACCGTCTGTTGCAGGTGTTGTCCGAACACGGCCTCGCCAATGTCGTGCCCGTCGAAAAATTTGCCGACCTGCGCAAGCTGAAACCGGGTGAGGCGGGGTCTGCCGTTCTCAGCCTGGAAAGCGGTTTTGAGACCGGTGACATCGTCGTCATCGGCGAGCAGGATATTCTGGGCGACCGCATGGTGCGGCGCTCGAAGCGGCGCAAACGCGGTGCGGATTTCATCACCGAGGTCGCCGGGCTGGACGAAGGCTCGATCGTCGTGCATGCCGAACACGGCATCGGCCGCTTCGTCGGCCTGCGGACCATCGAGGCGGCAGGCGCACCGCATGCCTGCCTCGAACTCGTCTACGCAGACGACGCAAAACTCTTCCTGCCGGTGGAGAACATCGACCTGCTCTCGCGCTACGGCGGCGAGGGCAGCGATGCGATGCTCGACAAGCTCGGCGGTGTCGCCTGGCAGGCGCGCAAGGCCAAGCTCAAGAAGCGCCTGCTCGACATGGCGAACGGCCTCATCCAGATCGCCGCCGCGCGCCTGGTGCGCCATGCGCCGGTGCTCGTGTCGCCGGAAGGCATTTACGACGAGTTCGCCGCTCGCTTCCCCTATGACGAGACCGACGACCAGGCGAATGCCATCGATGCCGTGCGCGAGGATCTCGGCGCCGGCCGGCCGATGGACCGCCTCGTCTGTGGCGACGTCGGTTTCGGCAAGACGGAGGTAGCGCTACGTGCCGCCTTCATCGCTGCGATGAACGGCGTTCAGGTCGCCGTCGTCGTGCCGACCACGCTGCTCTCGCGCCAGCATTTCAAGACGTTCACCGACCGTTTCCGCGGGCTTCCGATCCGCTTGCAGCAGGCCTCCCGCCTCGTCGGCTCGAAGGAACTGGCGCTGACGAAGAAGGAACTGTCCGAGGGCAAGACGGATATCGTCGTCGGCACCCATGCGCTGCTTGGTAGCTCGATCAAGTTTGCCAATCTCGGCCTTTTGATCATCGACGAGGAGCAGCATTTCGGCGTGAAGCACAAGGAGCGGCTGAAGGATCTGAAGAGCGATGTGCATGTGCTGACGCTTTCTGCGACGCCCATCCCGCGCACGCTGCAGCTCGCCATGACGGGCGTTCGCGAACTGTCGCTGATCACCACGCCGCCGGTCGACCGCATGGCGGTGCGCACCTTTATCTCGCCGTTCGACCCGTTGGTCATTCGAGAGACCTTGATGCGCGAGCATTATCGCGGTGGCCAGAGCTTTTATGTCTGCCCGCGTCTTAGCGATCTCTCGGAAATCCATGATTTCCTGCGCCAGGATGTGCCGGAACTGAAAGTGGCTGTCGCACACGGCCAGATGCCGGCAACCGAGCTCGAAGACATCATGAACGCCTTCTACGAGGGCCGTTACGACGTGCTGCTCTCGACGACCATCGTCGAATCCGGTCTCGACGTGCCGACCGCGAACACGATGATCATCCACCGCGCCGACATGTTCGGCCTCGCCCAGCTCTACCAGCTGCGCGGCCGCGTCGGCCGGTCGAAGGTGCGCGCCTTCGCGCTGCTGACGCTGCCGGTCAACCGCACGCTTACGGGCATGGCGGAACGCCGCCTCAAGGTCCTGCAGTCGCTCGATACGCTCGGCGCCGGTTTCCAGCTCGCGAGCCACGATCTCGATATCCGCGGCGCCGGCAACCTGCTGGGCGAAGAGCAGTCCGGCCATATCAAGGAGGTCGGCTTCGAGCTCTACCAGCAGATGCTCGAAGAGGCGGTCGCCGAGATCAAGGGCGATGAAGAAGTCGCCGATAGCGGCTGGTCGCCGCAAATTTCCGTCGGCACGCCGGTGATGATTCCTGATGATTACGTGCCGGACCTGCACCTGCGGCTTGGCCTCTACCGCCGCCTCGGCGAGATTACCGAGCTTGGCGATATCGATGCTTTCGGTGCCGAACTGATCGACCGCTTCGGCCCGTTGCCGCTCGAGGTGCAGCATCTCCTGAAGATCGTCTACATCAAGTCGCTCTGCCGCGTGGCGAATGTCGAAAAGCTTGATGCCGGCCCGAAAGGTGTCGTCGTGCAGTTCCGCAACAAGCAATTCCCGAACCCGGCGGCCCTTGTCGGCTACATTTCCAAGCAGGGCACGCTGGCGAAGATCAGGCCCGACCAGAGCCTGTTCCTGTCCCGCGACTACCCGACGCCGGAAAGGCGCCTGACGGGCGCGGCCCAGGTGATGACGCAGCTTGCAGGGTTGGCGAAACAGGGAGCCTGAAGGAAGACTGCCCGTCTCAGCGCAAGCGTTTCTTCATGAAATAGAGGGGGATTGCGCCGCCATCTCCTTCGAGTTCGCCGAACGCCACGTAGCCCTGCTTCTCGTAAAAGGCGCGTGCCTGGAAGGCGAATGTACCGAGCCACACGCCGATGGAACCACGCTTGCGTGCAATCGTCTCCGCTTCCGTGAGCAGTTCGGCTCCAAGCCCGATGCCGCGACAGGATTGCGGTACGAGCAGGAATTTGATGTAGGTCCAGCCGTAGTCGTCCGTGCCGTAGAGACCGCCGATGACCGCGTTGCTCTGAGGATCGCGCAGCACGATAGCAAAATCCGGCGTTTCCGGTGCGAAACCGCGCATTTCAGCGTTGAAAGCGGTGAGGGCGGTATCGATGGTGTCGTGGATCTCGGCAGAGGGATTTTCGGCAACGATCTCGACGATGGGGCGCATGCAAACTCCAAGTTGACGAAACGGGCCTACGTGTCGGCGGCGCGTTCCTTTGCCTTCACGGCCACGATCTCGCGGAAAGCGTTGGTCAGCACGTCCACCGACTGCGCGCCCATCACTGCATACTTGTTGTCGATGATGAAGCAGGGCACGCCGGTGACGCCCATGTCGCGGGCCATGCCGATCTCTTCCTTCACCGAATCGACATCCGCACCGGCGGAGAACAGGGCACTCACGACGGCGCGGTCCATGCCGCTGTTTTCCGCGATATCGAGCAGCACCTCACGGTCGCCGACATTGCGCCCCTCTTCGAAATAGGCCTTGAACAGGGCCATTGCCACGCGGCCCTGAATTTCCGGGCTCTCGATCATCGCCCAGCGCAGCAGACGGTGGGCATCCAGCGTATTCGGGCTGACTTTCACAGCCGGAAAATCGAAATCGATGCCGTCCTCATGGCCGAGACCCGTCAGCATCTTGTGCGCCCGCTCGACAGCGTCGGCGCCACCGAGCTTTTCAGCAAGGTGCTTCTTGTGGTCAACGCCTTCGGCGGGCATGTCCGGATTGAGCTGGTAGGGGCGGAACGTCACGGCCACGGCAAAGTCGCCCTTGACGTTGTCGATCGCTTTCTCAAGCCGTTTCTTGCCGAGGTAACACCAGGGGCAGACGACATCCGAAACGACATCGATCGTAATGGCTTCCATCCGGATTTCCTTTCGAGACGCCGGAACGGTCCGGCCGCCGCATTTCGACGCGGCACTTGAACGCCGAGATAGGCTGGTCTGCCGCGGCTTTCAACAGGTTACCTCAAAGTACCCTTAATTCTGGGGATGTCCCCTTTATTGTGCCCGCTCGTCCCACCATACGGGCAACTGGAAGCCCCAGAGCGGCGTCATCTCCGGTCGGCCGATATGTTTGTTGCGCGCCATCCATTGCTGGCCCAGATGATAGAGCGGGACGATGTAATTGCCGGAAAGCAGCATGCGATCCTGGAGGCGAACGGCGGACTGGAAATCCTCCGCCGAGCGGGCGGAGAGAATGGCCGCCATGACACGGTCGATATCGGGATCGGCGACGCCGGCGAAATTCTCACTGCCTTCGAGATCGCGCGCCTGCGTTCCCCAGCGCCGCACCTGTTCGAGACCTGGCGACAACGACGACAGGAAGGCCTTCATGATGACGTCGTAGTCGAAGGTCTGGCTGCGGCTCTGATATTGCGAATCGTCGACGGTTCTGAGGCTTACCCGCACACCGAGGGCCGCAAGGAAGCGCTGGTAGGCGAGGGCGAGTTTTTCCTGGTCGGCGTTCTGCGTCATGATTTCAAAGGCGAGCGGCTTGCCGGAGACATCGACCATGCGGCCGTCCTTGATCGAATAGCCTGCCTTCTGGAAATGCCCCATCGCCTCCCGCAGCACCTTGCGGTCGCGGCCCGAGCCGTCGGTCACCGGAAAACGATGCGTGCCGGCGAGCACGGAGGGATCGATTTTGCTCACCGCGTCGCCGATGATGTCACGCTCGCGCGCGTCGATCGGCACATTGAGCGAGGACAATGCGGAGTTCTGCCAGAAACTTTCCGTGCGCGTGTAGGCGTTTTCAAACAGCGTGCGGTTGACCCATTCGAAATCGAAGACGAGCGAGAGCGCCTTGCGCAATTCCGCGTTCTGGAAGACTGGCCTGCGTGTGTTGAAGACGAAGCCGAACATTACCGGTGGCAGTTTCGACGTCACGGCATCCTTGATGACCGTGCCGGAGTGGACCGCAGGAAAATCGTAGCCGCGCGCCCATTTTGTTGGATTGCCTTCCTGGTAGACGTCGATCACGCCCTTCTTGAAGGCCTCGAACAGCGAATTGTCCTGCAGGAAATATTCGACGGATATCTCGTCGTAATTGTCGAACCCGACCTTCGAGGGGATGTCCTTGCCCCAGTAGTTCGGGTCGCGCTCGTAGACGATGCGTTCGCCAGGCTTGACTGCTTTGACCTTGTAGGGGCCGGAGCCGAGCGGCAAGGCGAGCGATGACCGGTCGAAGGTCTCCACGTCGATCGCGTGTTTCGGCAGGATCGGCGAGAAGGCGATGAGGAGCGGCGCCTCGCGGTCGCCCTTCCCGTTGAAGGTGAAGCGGACGCTGTTTTCGCCGGTCTTTTCAAGCTTTTCGACGGCATTCAGGCGGATGCTGAACGGCGCACGGCCCTTGTCGCGCATCAGCTCGAAGGTGAAGATCACGTCTTCCGGCGTTACCGGCTTTCCATCGGCCCAGCGCGCCTTCGGGTTGAGATGGAATTCGATGAAGCTGCGGTCGTCGTCCCACTCCACGCTTTCTGCGAGCAGGCCATACATCGAGAAGGCTTCGTCGCGCGAGCGCACCATCAGCGATTCGTAGACGAGATTGCCGAACTCCGGATCCCACATGCCGCGCGCCGTCGTGCGCATGCTTTTCAGGATGAAGGGATTGAGGCTGTCGAAGGTGCCGACGACACCATAGGAAATGCGGCCACCCTTCTTCACGTCCGGATTGACGTAGCTGAAGTACTTGTAGTCCGCCGGCAGGGCCGGGTCGCCATGCATGGCAATCCCGTGGAGGGGGGCGGCATGGCCAAGGCTGGCGGGCAGGCCGATAAGGCAGGCCGCAAAGGCCATCAGAAAGGGGCGCAAGGGGATCTCCTCGTGAGGTCCGGATGATTCTTTGTTATTATAACCGCTGGAACGGGGACAGCAGTGTGGCAAGTGAGGGAAATCGAATGTGTGCGGGATTTTCGCAAGAAAAGCTGGATATCCGGCTCTGCCCATTGTAACAGGGTTCGCCGAAGCGGGTCATGCAAATGCCTCAATTCGCCGACAGGAGAGCGCACGGCTGACCACACGCCCGAGAGGGGCTCAAGGAGGGGCGTCGTCGCTCCGGCACCGGATTTTCAGGAGACCGAATTCGTATGATCTTCACATCGCACCTCATCAAGCGGACCGTGCTTTCCGCCTTTGCTGCTAGCGTTGCCCTGGCGGCTGCGCCCTCCGCATCGCTCGCCCAGCAGCAGGCCGCTCCGCCGAAGGGCTGGTTCAAGGTCTGCACCAAGCAGGAAGACAATGACGTCTGCATCGTGCAGAACCTGCTGGCGGCCAACAGCGGCCAGCTGATCACTGCCGTCGGCCTGATCACCGTCACCGGCAAGACCAACCGCAAGATCATGCAGGTCTCGGTGCCGAGCGCACGTCTCATCCCGCCGGGCATCCAGATGCAGATTGACGGCGGCAAGGGCCAGAAGCTCGACTACGCCATCTGCATGCCCGACAAGTGCGTCGCCGAAGTGCTGTTGACCGACCAGATGATCGCCAGCCTCAAGAAGGGCGGCGAACTCGTGCTGACCTCGATCAACTTCCAGCGCGCGCCGAACCCGATCAAGATTTCGCTCGAAGGCTTCACCGGCGTCTTCGACGGCGAGCCGATCGAACAGTCGAAGCTCGAAGAGCGCCAGCGCCTGCTGCAGGAAGAAATGCAGAAGAAGGCTGAAGAGGCCCGCAAGAAGCTCGAAGACGCCCAGAAGGCGGCCAAGAGCCAGTAAGCCTACGGCTGACCAAGACATAAAGAACCCGGCCAAGAGCCGGGTTTTTTGTATGTGAAGGTCGGGTGACACGATCGGGCTTTGCGGAATCGGCGGGGCGCTTTATACCTGCACGATTGTTCCGGACCAGAGGGGTGGGGCCGGGGCGGAGGAGGGGACATTCTTGCGCAAAGGTTTGCTTGAAACCGTCATCAGCGGGATGAACACGCGTACCAGCCACGCCCAGGTTGTCAACGAACTGGGCAGGGCCATCATCGCGGGAGACTACCCCGTCGGGGCGACGCTGCCGGGTGATGCCGAGCTTGCCGCCCGCTTCAAGGTTTCCCGCACCGTTTTGCGTGAGGCGATGAAGACGCTCGCGGCCAAGGGCCTTGTGGTGCCGCGCGCACGCATCGGCACCCGCGTGACGCCGAGCATGCAATGGAACCTCTTCGACAGCGACATCCTCACCTGGTACTTCGCCGTCGGCGTCAACGAAGATTTTCTGCTGCATCTTTCCGAGGTGCGGCTGGCCTTCGAGCCGCATGCGGCGGCCCTGGCGGCGCGACATGCTTCCGAGGCCGATATCAGCCAGATGATGCGCCTTGCCGTCGCCATGGGCGACCCGGAGCATACGGCGGAAACGCTGGCCATGGCCGACCTGAAATTTCACCTGTCCGTGCTCGAGGCCTCGCGCAATCCCTTCCTGCGCACGTTGGGCAGCCTCATCGAGGCCGGGCTTGTCGGTGTCTTCAAGCTGAGTTCGCCCGCCTCTGATCGCGGCAAGATCAGCGACGTGTCGACCAGCCATATCCGCATCGTCGAGGAAATCGACAAACGCGACGAAGATGGCGCAAGGCGCGCGATGGAAAACGTCATCCGGGTTGGACGCGAGCGGGTCGTCGAGGCCCTGCGCGGCGAAGAATAGTCAGGTCGGCGACGGCCCGGCGAGGTCCAGTTCGCCCTGCGTAGCATCCTTCGGGCGGTGCCCCTTTTGCGCATCGCCGGCAAGCAGCCGATCGGTCATCGCTGCAGCAAGCTCTTCCTTTGCAATGACAATGTGATTGGCGCCGAATTGCCGGAGATGATCGGCCTCGGCCTGTGAGTTCGCCCGCGCCACGATGCTGATCGCGCCATTGGCGGCGCGCGCCTGCTCAATCAGCGTGCCGGCGGCAAACACATCCGGAAGCGCGGTCACAAACCACCGCGCGCCGGCAATGTTGGCTTGCGCCAGCACACCGCGGCTGCCGGCCGGTTCGCCGATAGCCTCTATGCCGCCGTCGCGCAACTCTTCGGCCACGCCGGCCCGCTCCTCTATGACGATCAAAGGAATGCCGGCCGCACGCAACTGCTCGACGACGCGCCTGCCGACGCGGCCGTAGCCCACCACCACCGCATGGTCTGTGAGCATGGTCGGTTCCGGCACATCCTGTGCAGGCTCCTCCGGCTGCGTTGCCGCGTCCTCGTCTCCTGCCGGTTCCGCCGCGGCTGGGGCTGTGTCGAGCTTCGCGCCATAATGATCGACCGCCATGAAGAGCAGGGGATTGACGAGGATCGAAAACAGCGCGCCCGCAACGATAAGATCCTGCGCGACGGGCGGCAGCAGGTCGAGGCCGACACCCAGAACGACAAGGATGAAGGAGAATTCGCCGATCTGCGCCAGGCTGGCGGCGATAGTGAGCGCGATGGTGCGCGGATAGCCGAATGCCTTGACGATCAGGTAGGCGGCTGCCGACTTGATGAAGACGATCGTCACGATCGTCGCAAGGATCGCCAGCGGCCGTTCGATCAGGTTGACCGGATTGAACAGCATGCCGACGGAGACGAAGAAGAGAACCGCGAAGGCATCGCGCAATGGCAGCGTTTCGCGTGCCGCCTGCTGGCTGAGCTGCGATTCGGCCAGCACCATGCCGGCAAAGAACGCGCCCAGCGCGAAGGAGACACCAAAGAGTTTTGCCGAGCCATAGGCGACACCCAGCGCAATGGCGAGGACCGACAGGCGGAAAAGCTCCCGCGAGCCGGTATGCGCCACATAGTGCAGGATCATCGGAATGACCTTGCGCCCGACGATGAGCATCAGCGCGATGAATGCGGAAACCTTGAGCGCGGTGACACCGACCGCCGTCCACACCGCGCCGATACCGAGCGCCCGCGTCAAGTCAGGATCGACATTGGCAGTCTGTGCCGTGCCGCCTAGCACGCCGGCCAAAGGCGGCAGCAACACAAGCGTCAGCACCATCACCAGGTCCTCGACGATCAGCCAGCCAACCGCGATACGGCCTTTTTCTGTCTCCACCATGCGGCGTTCCTGCAGCGCGCGCAGCAACACCACGGTACTGGCGACGGAAAGCGACAGGCCGAACACGAAGCCGCTGCCCGCCGACCAGCCCATCGCCAGCGCAAGCAGCAGGCCGAACACGGTCGCCACCGCGATCTGGCCGATCGCACCCGGAATGGCGATCGCCCGCACCGACAGCAGATCCTTCAGGGAGAAATGCAGGCCGACACCGAACATCAGCAGGATGACGCCGATCTCCGCCAGTTCGTTCGCGAGATTCTGGTCTGCGACAAAGCCGGGTGTGAACGGGCCGATGATGACGCCGGCCAATAGGTAGCCGGCTATCGGTGGCAGGCGAAAACGATGCGCAACCAGCCCCGCCGCGAAAGCGAGGCAGATACCGGCAACCAAGGTTGCGATCAGCGGTGTCGCATGGGGCAAAGCACTATCCCGATTCCTTTGAGAGAATGCCCGCAGTTCGCAGGAAGTTCTCTATAATTCAAGAGGATAGGGTAGCGTCGCCAATTTCTGTGCGCAAGGCGGTAAATGCATCAGCCGTCGTTGCTGGCGTCCAGTTCTTCCGGGCGTTTGCCCTCGTCTACCGGGCGGGTGGCGAGCTGGGCAGCCCCCATCGACTGGTAGAGATTGAAAAGCGCCTCGCTCGCCCGTGCCGCGAGCCGGAACCATTCGCTGTTGCCGGCGATTGCGGGGTGGTGGAGAAGCTGGTCATCGACGAGATCGAGCACGATGGAGGCCGTGTGCACCGCTTCGTGAAAGCCGAAGGAACCGGACGTATAGTGGGACAGCAGCACTGGCGGCGTCATGGCGCGCTCGTCAGCCAGAATGTCGAGCTGCTTCAGGCGTTCGTCTTCCAGTTCAATATCGGTGCTTTCCAACATGATCGTCTCCATTCGTTTCTAATCCCACAGATACTCGATTCGAGCGTGACGGCGGAGAAGAAGAAGCGAGCGATCCGGCTGTATTTGATAGGTTTCCACGACACGGCGGCCACGATTGTCGAAGAACGTATGGTCGAACGTGCTGCCAACCGGTGCTTTCGTCAATTTGCTGCGAGGCTGCCCACCATAGGTGATGCTGCCGGGAATGGGCTCGACCGAATGCGGGGCACCGGTCGTGCAGGCGGCAAGCAGGAGCATGGATAGAAGAACGGGCACAAGACGGGTCATGATGGTCTCCTCGTCAGCATTCTAAAGCATATCGCGCAAAGTGTGCAGCGGTTTTGCGATAAAGATATGCGAAGAATCAAGGACCTAAAGCACAAGGGGCGAATCTGATGGATCGCGGTGCACTTTAGCGGATCACCGTGCGGCAGCCCTCATGAGAAACGGGCGGCCAAGGCCGCCCGCTTTCGTCCGTATCAGCCCTGCGGCGTCAGCGTCACCGAAGTGCCGGTTGCCGCCAGGTTGAGGCCGATCTGACCGCTGATGCTGATCGTCTGCAGGTGGATCGAACCCGACGTGCCGCCAACCAGCAAGTTGGTGCCGACACCAAAGCCGAGGGTCGCTTCGGCTGTCGCACCCTGATAGAGGCCGCCGAGCGACCCCTGATGGTAGCCTGCCGTCGGCGCGAAGACCGCCCAGACGATGCGGCCCTGCGTGGTGAAGCCGAGATCGACGCCGAGCTTGCGAATGACGCCGCTGTAGGAATCATGTGTGCCGCGGCTGGAGGAGAAGACGCAATCGACGGTCTTTGCCGAACCCAGCACATAGCCGACTCCGCCGCCGACGTCGCAGGTCAGCATCCCGATCTTTACGCCGCCCTGGTCGCCACGGTCGACATAGGTCGGCGCTTCTTCGCGAGTAACCATGTCTGCCGCGCCGGCTGTCGTCGCGATAGCCTGCGCAAGGGTCAGCGCGAGGACTGTTCCGAGCTTCTTGTTCATCTGTGCACTCCTTCTAACAGGCACGATAATGGCGAATCCGGCAAAATTGTTCCGGGTCGCGGAGCATCTCATGGCGAAGATCGTGGCAGAGTGTGGGCAGGTAATCTTTTGATAACAAATTGCAGGGCCGGATGGCGACGGCGTCCACCGATTGAGGCTTTTCAACAACATGTCCGGGGCAGGGCGCGCGACATCACACTTGATTGATCGTCGGCAGATGCGTGATGACCTCGTCACGGCGCTTTTCGTCGAGGCGCGCGATATGCTTGTTCCAGAACGTTTCAGCCGCACGCGTCTCGTGTTTCCATTGCCGTGTGCTGAGTTGATTGTCGTCGATCTTCGCCAGCCGCCCGCCGCCGAGGCGAACATATTCTGCGGCAAGTTTTGCGGTGGATGTCTGTTCCATGCCGGCCTCCTGTGGTGGCCAACCAGAAACCCGCATGCTGTCCGATTGTTCCGGCAACAAAAAAGGCCGGGGCGAAACCGCACCGACCTTCCTCATCATCACCTATTCACCAGTGCCAGTACATCCGTGGTCAAGGGCAGCAGGTGATGGCGGCAATTGCGAGCGGCAGATATTTTCCAGCGCTCATCAGCAATCCCGATGACGGTGATATAGGTGGGCATTGTGTTCAAAACAAGGGCTCTCCCGAAAAGGAGCGTCTGCCGGTAGGCCTCCTGCATTGACGAGGCGGGCAAAACTGCTAAAAAGCCGCATCGCTTGAGGGATCATAACCGCTGCAACACACGGTTTCACGCTTTTCCAGAACCGGGAAAAGAGTGCCTTCTCAGAGTGGAAGAGTGTCCGAGTGGTTTAAGGAACCGGTCTTGAAAACCGGCGTGCGGGAGACCGTACCGTGGGTTCGAATCCCACCTCTTCCGCCAGTGCCATACTTATGTGTCTGTTTTTAAACGCATTCTTTTCTTGACATGGCGCGGTCCCACTTGTCGTGCCTTGCACAAACCTAGTGGGTCGGCTTCGGAACTTGATTCGACTGGCTAACCCGTATCCGCCGGAGGCAGATAATATCTGCTCGACCGATTCAGAGCTAAGACCATGAGCGATGTGAAAACAATCACAAGAAAGGATCTCTACAACCTAGTTTGGTCTAAACATATTTCCGAAGTGGCGGAAGAGCTGGGCATAATTGACGCGCGGGCTGGTGGCAATCTGCAAGTTCAATCAAATCCCAGTTCCTGGAAAGCGATACTGGGATCAACTTAGTTCCGGCAAGCCCGCGACGAAACCACCATTTCGAAGAATGTACGCGCCAGAGCTTGAGGAGCTCGTGCTAGACGCAGAAGTTCACCGCGGAAGTTACTTGGTTTTTGCCATGAGTTCCATACAGATCCAATGCAAACCTCCTGCGGAACGGGTGTCAGGCGCGGACAAATCGGCCGCGAAGTCAGGCGACGGGCCACGGCAAGGTGACCCCACGAGTTCAAACGTTAAAAAACAATGGCCGATCACAGGCGCAAAAGACGAACGTCCGTCCTTTCGCGCTATCGCAAAAAAGTGTTCAGTTCGCCAATGGCCAACCGCCAGAGTGTCTGGGTCGATGAATCGATTAGAAGCCGCGCTATTTCATTCATGAGTGGTCTCTTAAAGGAACTCAGCAAGGTCGGGATCCGCACGTCAATGTCATCGGATCAGGTCTTTTTTGTCGATGCTTATAACCGAAGTTCCTTTCGTGCTTAGTAGCCCTCGCCGGCGCGTGATGGAGATCCGAGACGGAAGAAAGCGTAACGAACTGAAATTTGATGGTCGGTTGGCCCTCAGTATCTGGGGTGTGCGACCGAAAGGCATTCGAAGCGAATGGAAGGATGAGCCACACACGAAGATAGAGACCTCTATCTTTGAGATAATCACCAATTGCCAGCTAATCCTGGCCTCGCAGAAGGCTTATGACAACGAAGTCAAAGAAGAGCAGCGTCAACGGTTGCACATGGAACACCGAAGGGATCTGGCGAAGGGTAGGAATACGCGGGATGACGAGAGAAAAGCCTTCATCCGTCGCGTCAGCCAAGTAAAGCTCGAAATCGATGACGTTAGGAACGTGCTCGCTTTGAGCCAATCGGCCTTCGATACAGCCCCCGATTTCAAACGAATGTTGGAATGGGCCCGCTGTCACCTCATCCAGCTAGAGGAGGAGGCAACTATTAGATATCTTCAGCAGTCTTTAGTCAATAAAGACCTCTTTCCAGACCCAGATCCCTCTGCTGACTCTCCGGTTCATGCCGTCAGAGTAAATATTCGCCTTGGAGAAATCGAATGAACTTCCACGATTGGACGGAGAAGGCCGTGGAGCATCGCATCCTTGAAAACTTCCCGCGGTGAGGGGACCTAAGGCCTACGGATCGGCTATGCCGGACGTTGTCCGCCGGCAGGTCGAGGCATACGGGAGCAGTAGGCGCCGATACCTCGAGACCGCGTCGGTCGGCGAACTGGCACTCATGGAAGAGGTCTGGGATTGGATCAACGATCTCCCCAAACAGGTCGAACGTCAGTTTTTGTATGCCTGGTCCTGGGTAAAAGTGCGGAAAGGTCTCACTATCTCCCGCTTCGCAGAAGAAAATTATATGAATGAGCGAACTTTGCGCCGCGCTGTAACCGTCGTGTGCCAAAGCGTTGCCGACAACCTGAACCGAGCATGTCAGGTTCGGCTTTCGATCCCGGATTGCGTCGTGTCCGAAAGTTCGGCATTCTCCGCATCAAACACGGTGTCGTCCGAAAGTTGCGCCACCGAGTGGCGAGATTCGGACGCGAGGCCGCACATCGACCCTGCTCTGCCGAAAAGCCGAGTACTCGCCCCCCCCCCCCGGAAGATCCGGGCGCGGCCCTCGGACAAGAATCGGAGCCTCAGCGTCCGGTAGGGTATGCCCCAAGTACAGCGGGGCCTACAGGCTATGCATCCTTGCTTTCCTTGTTGGGTAGGAGTTCGCAGTGGCGGCACTGAAGAGTGCGCGATCGCTAACGGTCAAGCCGGGAGGATAGCCCTGCAAGGCGAGCAGCTACATTCCGATGGCGAACGAGCCGGTTTCGCTGGTTTTGTCGCGCACCATTCCCAGTGTCCCCTTTTTTGCCAGAAACATGTGCACCTTCTCAATCGTATCCAAGCCGTCTTCTGCCTTAAGCTCGCACGGCATAAAGGCTACATGCATGGCGCAGGATTTTTGAGCGAATCCAATCGCTTCGGCGCATGTTTTGCAAACTGTTCTTGTTGAGAAAAAGTGGACTGTTCCCGTCCTTTCGAGTTCGCCGATGGAATATAGATAATTGATGAGACGCACCTCAGTGTGCAGATCCTGCATGCCTCCTCGCTTTATGAGCGGATTAACTACCGGCGTGCTTGGGATAAGGGAGCCCTGAACAAAGATTCTGACACTCTTCGACAGACCGCTCACGTTCGAGTAGCTAAGGTACTCTTTCACTCCACCCGAATTGCTTACTATGGCGGAGCACAGATTGTGCTTCTCGGGATCATGGGCGAAGCCATCGTTTTCTATGATGATCAATAGGCAGTAAGCGGCGTATAAATTCTGGGCATAACTTACGATTTCATCTTCAGTCATTTTGTACCCTCGCCGGTTGTCGCAGCACCGGGTCGGACCTTCGCGCATAAGTAGACGAATGGCAAGGCGATAACCGCATATGGAGACGCGCCCGACCCCATTACACATTGCCGTAATAGAACCCGTCTCAGCGGGCAGACGGTAGCCTTAGGGCCGGTCAAGCAAGTTGCCTCGCTGGTGCACACAGCGGCAAGACCGTGGCGGGCGATATCGCTGGAGCCGTCCTCATCAAAAGGCGTAGTGCATCGCCCCGGTTCGTAAACCGGTCACTGATCGTTCTACGACTGTTCGCCTAAACTTTAGAAACTAGATATCCGCTGAGAACCGGCCCGGTTTGTCACCCGGAGGCGGATTTTCGCCAAATGCGTGCGCGAAAAGCTTATGGACGCCGAATTATAAGGATGTCATCCGACTTTCCGTCGGACCAGCCTACGCGATCACGTACGCGCCGATCGTTCTTATCTTGGCGATGGCCGCGATCGGCGGCTCTGTCACGAGGCCTCACGTAGTTGTGGTCGCGGCGGTCTCTGCGATCCCGGTGGACGCGATCTCGGTAGTCAGGCCGATCATACCGATCATAGCCGTCGTACTGACCGTAAATAACCCCGCCGCTGTAGCCGTGGCCGTATCCGGCGCTGGAACCGACGCAGCCGGCAAGGGTAAGGCAAGCGAAGCCTGCCGCGGCAACGATGCTGGCGGTTCGGTTTATCATTTCGATCTCCCGTACGAGTTCAGATCGGCCGTTCATCAAGACCCATAGGCGCCCTTGTTCGGATGCCTCGGCGCTTCTGAATTCACCGCTATCTGCCCTTCTTTCAGGTCGGGTTTGCTGGCGGTTCCCGAAATACGATCGGCGTCGCCGCTTCCCTTCGTGGGTTTCGGTTGCTTGTGCTCCTTAGCTAAAGGATGTGTCCCGTCAGAGATGCTACCCGGGTGGGCACTTTTGCCTGACAATCAATCGCGATCTAGGGGATTGTCACTCCGGACAATAGTATGATTTACTTATTAAAATGACGTCCGGCCATCGGATGCCGAAGAACAACCATGTGACATGGGGAACGGGAATGAACAGGGAAAAGCTTACGAACCACATTCGCCCACTGCTTGCCGGTGCAGCTTTCTCGCTGCTGTTCGTTTCGGGTGGCATGGCGCCGGCCTTTGCGGAAACGCCGGCCGATACGCTGGTGCAGGCTTGGGCAATCGACGATACGATCACGCTCGACCCAGCCGAATCCTTCGAGCTGTCGCCGGCCGAGTTCATCGGCAATGCCTATGACATGCTGGTTCGCCTCGACATTGCCGACACGACCAAAGTCAAGGGCGGCGTCGCCGACAGCTGGACCGTGTCTGACGACGGCCTCACCTATACGTTCAAGCTGAAACCGGGCATCAAGTTCGCTTCCGGCAACCCGGTAACCGCCGAGGATGTCGCCTGGTCCTTCGAGCGCGTCGTCAAGCTCGACAAGAGCCCCGCCTTCATCCTCACCCAGTTCGGCCTGACTGGCGACAATGTCGCTGAAAAGGCCAAGGCCGTTGACGAAAGCACTTTCGTCTTCACCGTCGATAAGGCCTATGCGCCGAGCTTCGTGCTGAACTGCCTCACCGCCACCGTCGGCGCCGTGCTCGACAAGAAGCTGGTGATGGAGCACGCCGAAGCCAAGACGCCGAGTGACGAGTACAAATACGACACCGATTTCGGCTATGGCTGGCTGAAGACCAACTATGCCGGCTCCGGCCCGTTCAAGATTCGCGACTGGCGCGCCAACGAAATCCTCGTTCTGGAACGCAACGACAACTACTATGGCGAAAAGCCCGCGCTGACCCGCGTCATCTACCGCCACGTCAAGGAAAGCGCGACGCAGCGCCTGATGCTGGAAGCCGGCGACGTCGATGTCGCCCGCAACCTGGAGCCGGGCGATCTCGACGCCGTTTCGAAGAATGCGGATTTGACGACGACAAGCGCGCCGAAGGGCACAGTCTATTACATCAGCCTCAACCAGAAGAACGAGAACCTCGCCAAGCCCGAGGTGCGTGAGGCCTTCAAGTATCTCGTCGACTACGACGCGATCGGCGCGACCCTGATCAAGGGCATCGGCGAGATCCGCCAGACCTATCAGGCCAAGGGCGTGCTCGGTGCGCTGGAGGCAAGTCCTTACAAGTTCGACGTGGCGAAGGCCAAGGAACTGTTGGAGAAGGTTGGCCTGAAGGATGGCTTCTCCGTGACCTTCGACGTGCGCAACACGCAGCCGGTAACGGGCATCGCCGAATCCTTCCAGCAAACCGCCGGCCAGGCCGGCGTGAAGATCGAGATCATTCCCGGCGACGGCAAGCAGACGCTGACCAAGTACCGCGCCCGCAACCACGATCTCTATATTGGCCAGTGGGGCATGGACTACTGGGATCCGAACTCGAACGGCGAGGCCTTCACCTCCAATCCCGACAATGGAGACGATGCCTCCGTCAAGACGCTCGCCTGGCGCAATGCCTGGGATATTCCGGAACTGACCGCCGAGTCCAAGGCCGCCCTTCTGGAGCGTGACAACGCCAAGCGTGCGGCGATGTATGAAAAGCTGCAGCAGCAGGCACTGGAAACGAGCCCCTTCGTCATGATCTTCCAGCAGATCGAGGTCGCGGGCGTTCGTGGCAACGTCAAGGGCTACACGCTCGGCCCGAGCTTCGATTCCAACCCGCTCGCACCCGTGTCCAAGGAATAGTCTTCCTTGAGCATGATGGAAACGCGCAAGCAGGCAGGGCGCGCCAGATGGCGCGCCTATGGGCGGTTGAAATCGGTGGTGGGATTCCTCGTCGTCGTCGCCACCACCTATCTCGGCCTGCTCGCCGTCACCTTCTTCATCGGCCGCGTCGTGCCGATCGATCCGGTTCTGGCGATCGTCGGCGATCGGGCGCCTGCCCATGTGGTGGAGCGCGTGCGGCTGGAAATGGGGTTGAACCTGCCCTATTACCAGCAGTTCTGGCTCTATATGAAAGGCGTGCTCAGCGGTGATTTCGGCACATCGGTGCTGACGACAAACCCTGTAATGACCGACATTCGCCGCGTCTTCCCCGCGACCATGGAGCTGGCCACCGTCGGGACGATCATCGGCGCGCTCCTCGGTATTCCGCTCGGCGTGCTCGCGGCCGTCAGGCGCGGCAGCATTAGCGACCAGGTGGTGCGCATCGTCGGCCTCGTCGGCTATTCGGTGCCGATCTTCTGGCTCGGCCTGCTCGCCCTGCTCGTCTTCTATGCACGCCTCGGGTGGGTCTCTGGCCCCGGCCGCATCGATGTCGTATTCGAGTACACGTTCACGCCGGTTACTGGCTTCTTCCTGTTGGATGCAATTATCAATCGCGACTGGGCAGCATTCCGCGACATCGTCTCGCACATCATCCTGCCCGCCTCGCTGCTCGGCTATTTCTCCATGGCCTACATCAGCCGCATGACACGCTCCTTCATGCTGAACGAGCTTGGCCAGGAATACATCGTCGCAGCGCGCGCCAAAGGCCTGTCAGAGGCCCGCATCATTTGGGGTCATGCATTGCGCAATGCCTCCGTGCCGCTCATCACTGTGATCGCGCTCTCCTATGCCGGCCTGCTCGAAGGCTCGGTGCTGACGGAGACCGTCTTCGCCTGGCCGGGGCTTGGTCTCTACATCACCAATTCCCTGCAAAACGCCGACATGAACGCGGTGCTAGGCGGCACCATCGTCATCGGTTCCGTCTTCATCGCCATCAATCTTCTCTCCGACGTGCTCTACCGCATGCTCGATCCCCGAACGAGGACACGATGAGGGAAGTCACCATGACCCGTCGCGAATGGCTCCTGACCGACAGGCCGCAATCGCGCATGCAGGCCCGGCTCGGCCGTGCCTATGTCGCCTGGCGGCGGTTTACCGCCAACCGTCTCGCCGTCATCGGCCTTGTCATCATTCTCGGCCTCGTCGTCCTCGCCGCTTTTGCCCCGTTGCTGGCACCCCATTCGCCTTATATCGGCGATCTTGCCAAGGCGCGCCTGCTGTCGCCAGGGCCGGGGCATTGGCTTGGCACGGATGATCAAGGCCGCGATATCCTGTCGCGCCTCATCTACGGCTCACGGCTGACCTTGCAGGTCGTGCTGCTGGTTGCGGTCATTGCCGCACCCATCGGCCTTCTCGTCGGCACGGTCGCCGGTTATGCGGGTGGCTGGGTGGATGCGGTACTGATGCGCATCACCGATATCTTCCTCGCCTTCCCTAAACTCGTGCTGGCGCTTGCCTTTGTCGCAGCTCTCGGGCCAGGCATCGGCAACGCCATCATCGCCATCGCCATCACCTCCTGGCCGCCCTATGCGCGCATCGCGCGCGCCGAGACGCTGACGGTACGCAATTCCGACTATATCCTGGCAGTGCAACTGATGGGAGCCTCGCCCTGGCGCATCGTGCTGCGCCATATCATGCCGCTCTGCATCTCCTCCCTCATCGTGCGTGTGACGCTCGACATGGCGGGAATCATCTTGACGGCAGCCGGCCTTGGCTTTCTCGGCCTCGGCGCGCAGCCGCCGCTGCCCGAGTGGGGCGCGATGATCGCTTCCGGCCGGCGCTTCATCCTCGATCAATGGTGGGTAGCCGCGGCTCCGGGCTTCGCGATCCTCATCGTCAGTCTCGGCTTCAACCTGCTGGGTGACGGCCTTCGAGATGCGCTCGATCCGCGTGGGAGCGGCCAATGAGGGCGCTGCTTGATGTCGAGGACCTTCGCGTGTCCTTCCCAACGCGCACCGGCGTCATCGAAGCCGTGCGCGGCGTCTCCTTCACACTTGGCCGCGAGCGCCTCGGCATTGTCGGTGAGAGCGGTTCCGGCAAGTCCCAGACCGGCCGCGCGATCATGGGGCTGACCGCAGAGCACGGCGTAATCTCGGCCAGCAAGCTTGATTTCAACGGCACTGATCTCCTCAAGGCCTCGAAGGCAGAGCGACGCGCGCTGCGGGGCAAACGCATCGCGATGATCCTGCAGGATCCGAAATATTCGCTGAACCCGGTCATGACCATCGGCCGGCAGATCGTCGAGACGCTGCGCACGCACGAGCCGGTTGGCAAAGCAGAGGCGAAGAGGCGCGCGCTCGACATGCTGGCTGCCGTGCAGATCCGCGATCCCGAACGCGTCTTCGGCCTCTATCCGCACGAGGTTTCCGGCGGCATGGGCCAGCGCGCGATGATCGCCATGATGCTGATTGCCGGCCCGGAACTTTTGATTGCCGACGAACCGACCTCGGCGCTCGACGTGACCGTGCAACTCGACGTTCTCGGCATCCTCAATCGTCTTGTCGCCGAGCGCGGCATGGGGCTGATCTTCATCTCGCACGACCTGCGCCTCGTCTCCTCGTTCTGCGACCGGGTCATCGTTATGTATGCCGGTCGCATCATGGAGGAACTGCCGGCTGCGCGGCTTGCCGACGCACAGCATCCCTATACCCGCGGCCTGCTCAACTGCATGCCCGAGATCGGCGCTGAGCGGCACCCGTTGCCGGTGCTCGACCGGAAGCCGGAGTGGATGACATGACACCGGCTCTCGCCATAGAAGGCCTAGGCGTCGCCTTCGACGATTTCGTGGCGCTCGAAGATGTCAGCCTTTCGGTGGCGCCTAGCGAGTCCTTCGGTCTTGTCGGCGAATCCGGCTCCGGCAAGTCGACGCTGCTGCGCGCCGTGGCTGGCGTTGCTCCGGTTTCTACAGGGGCGATTGCAGTCGACGGTACGATACTCGGAAAACGGCGCGACAAAGCCTTCTACCGCAAGGTCCAGATGGTGTTCCAGGACCCCTATGGTTCACTCCATCCGCGCCAGACGGTAGATCGACTGCTCCTTGAGCCCCTTGCCATCCATGGCTTCGACGATACCGAAGGCCGTATCGTGCACGCGCTCGACGAGGTCGGGCTCGGGCCAAGCTTCCGCTTCCGCTATTCGCACCAACTGTCCGGTGGCCAGCGGCAGCGCGTGGCGATTGCGCGCGCATTGATTCTCGAGCCGTCCATCCTTTTGCTCGACGAGCCGACATCGGCGCTCGATGCATCCGTTCAAGCCGAAGTGCTGAATCTGCTCGAGCAGTTGCGCGCCGCGCGGCAACTCACTTACGTGATGGTCAGTCACGATCTCGCCGTCATCACTCATTTGTGCGACCGGCTGATGGTCATGCAGAACGGTCGCGCTGTGGAGCAACTCGCGTCCGCCGACCTCGCCGCCGGCAAGGTGACGCAGGATTACACACGCGGCTTGCTCGTCGCCAGCAAGGGTTTTCGGCGTGACCAGCGAGCGTTTGATAAAAGGTTTGCAAAATGATTTTTGGTGCAATCTTCAGCATTGATCTGCGAAGAGCCGCTGTCGCTGGAAGCTGATGACGCCATCCACGGCGAGGCGCCGCTTGTTCAAGAACCGGTCAGGTTGATTTCCATTCTGGCCGCAACAATCCCATAATTGCGGTATCCCACCGCTCGTTGCCCACTTTGACAGACGATCGCCTTACCCCCTCATGGGAAAACCCAATCTTGGTGTAGGTCCGAATAGCGGGGTCGTTCCAGCTATAAACGTTCAGTTCCGCCCTTTCGATTTCCGGGTAGGAGAAGGCTTTTTCCAAGACTGCTTTAAGCATGGGAACCGCGAGGCCTTGTCCTCGACTATTCGGTGCGATCATGACACGTGCGATCCGGGCGACACCATTTCTCCAATCAAGGGCTAGTTGGACATGACCTACAAGAGCTTGAGTGGCATCAGCAGCCATCCAGCATAAACGTTTGGGTGGTGTTGTTTTTCCCTCGATCAGCATCTGCTCAAGCTGATGGTCGGTGATCGGATAGGTCAGATCAGGCCCTCCCCATTGCACGAGATCGCGCTCACTTCTTAGCCAGCCCCCAAGAGCCGCAAAGTGCTTATTTTCGAGATCGATTAACGTCATGATCGCTGCTGTCATGCGTCATACTTACATGGTCCGACCTATAGCCCACAACTCTAATGCAATGACTGGTTCAGCGCGAAGCTGCTGCCTCCGTCAGAGCAGCAACTCTATTCCATCTTCGGTAGCTCGACGGTCTGAGGAGTGGCCACCACAGACGTAAACACGTCGCGTTGGGTGATTGCTACCGCTTAGATACGGTGGCTCTCATGAGCTTGCCGATATACGGGACGTCCTCTTGAACGGTTGCTGTTCGGAGGGTCGGCTTGCCTTCCTTATTCTCGGCGCTGACCGTGAGGGTGATGTGCGACCCCACAGCATGTGGTTTGATGAACAGTATTTTCTCGGAATCTAGCAGTATGGGGGAGTTGTTATCCGTCGTTAACTGCAACAATGCCATTCATCTGTCTCCGTACTAGTCTTGCTGTCGGTTTGGCAATGAATTCACGAAACAGATCGACGATTCTTCTACGGGCGAGGCGGTAAATATATTCGAAACAGATTTTCCTTGGTGTCGGAAAGCTAGAGATGTCTTTCCAAGAGGCACCCATCGGTCAAAATTTTGCCGAATTTGTTTCGGTGCAACAAAGCTAACGCAAATTTATGTCCAGGTGCCGCCGAGCCAGAAATGACGCAGGTCACCAACGAGGTGAGGCGGTGGAAGCTTATGGGAACGGGATCAGGTGTGCCGGCGTCCGCGCAATGGACTCTCTATTCCATCTCAGGAAGCTCGCCCGCTTGAAACAGGCCCCGCGGCGCAAGCCGCGGGCTTCTTGGAAGGGCCGCGCTCCTAGACAATGAAGAAATCAGCATTGGTCAGCGCAAGCCCGGCTGCAAGCTTGGCAAACTGCACGGTTCCGCCGGAGGCAGAACCGTTGCTGTCGTAGATCAGCGCACCCGTCGACGAGTTGTAGATCACACGGTCGCTCGCATCAACTGCCGCTGTTCCGATCCGGAAAGCCGCAGATGAAAGCCCACCGTTCGCGCCGACAGCCGTGAAGATGGAGTTGTCCAGCCAGATCGTGTCGGCCGCCACGTTGAAATCGACAATGGTGTCTTTGTTCGTGGAACTGCTGAGGGCCGTGTTGAACACGAAGGCATCCGAGCCGCCGCCACCTCTCATTGCGTCGTTACCGCTGCCGCCATAAAGCCTATCGTTACCGTTGCCGGCACTGATTGCGTCGTTGCCCGCTCCACCGCTCAAGGAGTTGTTGCCTGAATTCCCGAGCACGGTGTTGTTGAGGGTATTTCCGGCGGAGCTGATGTTTGCTGAGCCGATCAGAGTTACCTTCTCGACATTGGCGGTCATGGTCCAACTGATGGATGATTGAACCAGGTCGGCGCCGCCTCCCGCGGCCTCCGCTACGACGTCGCGGGCATTGTCGAGGACGTAGATATCGTTGCCGGTTCCACCCGACATCCTATCTGTCCCAGCCCTGCCGTCGAGAATGTTGTTGCCAGAATTCCCGACCAGCCTGTTGCTCAAGGCGTTTCCGGTTGCATTGATATTTCCTGAGCCGACCAACCGTAGATTTTCGAAATCACCATGAAAGGCGTCTGCACTAAGCGCAAACGAGATAGACGAGTAGACTTCGTCAATACCATTGCTATCTTCACCGCCGAGCTTTCCTTCAAAAACGCTATCGAGGATATTGTCGACATAGTACCTGTCGTTTCCGGTTCCGCCACTCATGCGGTCCGCCCCGGTGCCGCCGATCAATATGTCATTTCCAGCCCATCCTACCAAGCTGTCAGATCCTGCTCCGCCGAGTAAAGTATCGTTGCCGGGGTTAGGTGTGTTTTGCCAATCTCCAGCTATCTGATCGTCACCATCTCCTCCTTCGAGGCGGTCGCTACCGCCCGCGCCCGAAAGGAAATCGTCGCCCGCCCCGCCCCTGAGTATGTCGCTGTTGCTATCGGTGTCAGGTTGGCCAGGATTACCATTGCCATCGTAAATCCGGTCGCTACCAGCCCCGCCGTCGATTGTATCGCTTCCGCCGCGGCCATAGATGAAGTCATCATTCGCAGTGCCGGTGTAGATATCGTCGCCGTCGGTAAGAATGATATCGACCATTGGGGGCTCCTTCGCTCAGACAGGAACCGATGCAAATAGGCCCGCAGCCTCTGCGGTCAATATTTAACGTGCGAATATTCTTATATGGACACAGCCGCCAAACGACGAGGTAAGACGGTGGAAGCTCATGGGGATGGGGGCGCTTGGCGTTACCGGCCTCGCAGCGATGGCGCTAAGGTTGCGCCAAGTACGCCGCCCACGCGGCCATGATCTCGCGACGCTTCTCCAGTGCATTGCCACGTCGATACGCTCGTTCCATTGCGTTGCCGACGGTATGCGCCAAGCAGGTCTCTACATCAGCCTATTGAAATGACGTGGCATCGCCGCACCAATCACGAAAGCTCGACCTAAAGCCATGCGTTCTAAAGTCGCCACCGCCAGCGCGGCGTAGTGCCATTGCAAGCGCCATGGCCGAAAGAGTTTCCGCACGGGCGCCCGGGAAAACGTATTCGTCTGACCTGCCGCGCATGTGATCGACAATGGCCCAGGCCTGATTGCCGAGGGGAACGACGTGTTCGCGCTTTCCCTTCATCCGCAGGGTAGGGACACGCCACAAGCGTCCTTCTTCTTCGATTTCTGACCACTTTGCACCCGTGGTCTCTCCGGAACGCGCGGCGGTTAGAATTGTGAAGCCTAGAGCCTGCATAGAGGGCGAGGGGCGTGCGATGACCTTCCTGTAGAACGCCGGAACATCGGTGAAGGGCATTACGTCATGGCGGCCTCGCTGCAGCTTGGTACGCGGTGGAAGGAGGTTCGCCAGGTAGGATTGCGACACAACTAATTGATTTTCATAAAAACTATGATGTGCTCTGATATGTCTAGAAGTACCATTTGGTGAACTGGTATTGAAGACACCTCTTCCGCCATAACATTTTAATAATATTCAGCAATTTCTTTGACAAAGCGTGCCTGTCTTGGTGCGGTCTGGGATAATGCTGCAACTGCATTCCTGTCGCAGGCGATACATCCATCGTCGCCAGCGGTGGCTTTCGCGAGCCATACGCAGCCGCATTCCCCTTGCAGTCTCCTCTTGCCAGCGCTCACTCCTGCTGCTCTGCATTTGAACACGGTCGAGCAGGGAACTGACCCGTTTTGACCTGGCAAGGACATCCGAGTTTTATCGAATATCCGTCTTACCGGCGGTGACCTCGCCTCGCCCCTCAGAGGGGCGAGGCGAGGTCACCGAGGTTGGGGTCATCCGTCCGTATTTTGCGGTTGTCGATCGAACTCATTTGCGGTATTGATAATTCAATATTTCAAGGAATATTGAATTATGGACCAGCAGCAAGCCCTGATATCGTTCGGCGCGCTCTCGCAGGAGACCCGTCTCCAGATCATTCGCATGCTCGTCGTGGCCGGACCTCACGGGATGTCGGCCGGGACGATCGCCGAGAAGGTTGCGGTCTCGCCTTCGAATGTCTCGTTTCATCTCAAGGAGTTGGAACGCGCAGGTCTCATCAACCAGCAGCGGGAATCCCGCTCGATCATCTACTCGGCCAGTTACGACACTCTCGGCGGCCTCGTTCGTTTTCTGATGGAGGATTGCTGCGGCGGGCATCCTGAAATATGCGCGCCTGCCGCCGCCATGGCATGGTGCGTACCTTCAGACAACGAGAACCTGCAATGAATGGAAGGGGGGATACCGGTGCCTTGGAACTCGAACTGATGCGGGAGTTCGATCTTTCCCGGCGTATGGCCGCCGAAGGGGCCGGCACGGCCTTGCTTGTTGCCACGGTTGTCGGTTCCGGCATCATGGCATCGTTCCTGGCGCAGGATGCCGCGCTGGCGCTCCTTGGCAACACGTTGGCGACGGGTGCGATGCTGGTGGTGCTGATCACGGTTCTCGGCCCGATATCAGGCGCACACTTCAATCCCGCCGTATCGGTGGTATTCGCCCTGTCGCGTTCATTGCCCAGACGTGATCTCGCCGCATACGTCTTCGTTCAGATTATTGGCGGTATCTGCGGCACCGTTGCCGCTCACCTGATGTTCGATCAGTCGATACTCGAATGGTCGATGAAAGCCCGTACCGGAGGCGGTCAATGGCTCGCTGAAGGGATCGCTACCTTTGGGCTCGTCGCGACCATCGTTCTCGCTGGCCGCTTTGAGCGAAAGTCCGTACCGTGGCTGGTTGGCCTCTACATCACGGCTGCATATTGGTTTACGTCCTCGACGTCCTTCGCCAATCCGGCGGTTGCTCTCGCACGCTCGCTCAGCAACACCTTCGCCGGAATACGGCCTGCCGACCTTCCGGGATTCATCACGGCGGAATTCATCGGCGCGCTGTGCGCTTTCCTTGTCGTCAACTGGCTGCTTCGGCCGGCCCCAACCGTGGAGACAGCACCATGAACGTCACCATCTACCACAACCCCGACTGCGGCACGTCCCGCAACGCGTTGGCCATGATCCGCAATGCCGGCATCGAGCCAGAAGTCGTCGAGTACCTGAAGAGCCCACCGACCCGCTTGCAACTGGTGAAGATGATTGCCGCTGCCGGATTGACCATTCGCGAGGCGATCCGGGAAAAGGGCACACCCTATACGGAACTCGGCCTCGACAACGCCAACCTGACGGACGACCAGCTTCTGGATGCGATGCTGAAGGACCCGATCCTGATCAACCGGCCATTCGTCGTCACGCCCCTGGGGACGCGTCTTGCACGGCCTTCAGAGGTCGTCCTGGATATCCTGCCAGACGCGCACAAGGGGCCGTTTACCAAGGAGGACGGCGAGCAGGTCCTCGATGCGGAGGGCAAGCGTCTTGTCTGACTTTCCTTCGGCAGAACTGGCGCACATGCGCCAGCCGGAGATCAATTCTCTGCGTCCGGCATTTTCCACCCACAAACCACGTATTCTGATCCTCTATGGATCGTTGCGTGCAGTTTCCTACAGCCGACTGCTTGCACAGGAGGCAGCGCGGCTGCTGGAACATTTCGGCTGCGAAGTGCGCGTGTTCAATCCTGAAGGCTTGCCATTGCCGGACGCGGAGCCGGCCGGCCATCAGAAGGTGCAGGAACTGCGCGACCTTTCGCAGTGGTCGGAAGGCCAGGTCTGGGTGAGCCCGGAACGGCATGGGGCCATGACGGCCATCATGAAGGCGCAGATCGATTGGCTTCCCTTGTCGATCGGTTCGATCCGTCCGACGCAAGGCAAGACCCTTGCCGTCATGCAGGTGTCTGGCGGATCGCAGTCGTTCAATGCCATCAATCAACTGCGCATCCTCGGCCGCTGGATGCGCATGATTACGATCCCGAACCAGTCCTCCGTCGCCAAGGCCTTTCAGGAGTTCGACGCCGAGGGGCGAATGAAGCCTTCCTCCTACTACGATCGCGTGGTCGATGTCTGCGAGGAGTTGGTCAAATTCACGCTGCTTATCCGGGATGCTTCTGCTTATCTGACCGATCGCTACAGCGAGCGGAAAGAAGACGCCGCCAAGCTGGAGCAGCGTGTGAGCCTGAAATCTATATGAGCGAACGGGGCCGGTTCTCACCGGACATGGCCACGCAGTTCGCCTGATCGAGCGAAAGGGCTTCAGGGGCGATTGCTGCCCCTAGAGCACAAAGACCGACTTCACCCCGTCCACCACGAACTGCACCGCCAAGGCTGCCAGGATGACGCCGAGGAGGCGGGTGAGGATGGCGCGGCCGGTGTTGCCGAGGAAGCGGTCGATGCGTTCGGCGATGACCAGCGAGAGGAAGAGGATGGCGATGCAGAGCGCGATGACGCCGATGAGGGCGCTGCGTTCCAGCGCCGACGGGAAGGAGCCGGAGGTGAGGATCGTCGCGGAGATGGCGCCGGGGCCGGCAATCAGCGGCAGGGCGAGGGGGAAAACGGCGATGTTGTGGATGTGATCGCGGGTGATCGCCACTTCGCTGGTCTTTTCCTTCCGTTCGTTGCGGCGTTCGAAGATCATCTCGAAGGCGATCCAGAACAGCAGCAGGCCGCCGGCGATGCGGAAGGCGCCAATCGAGATGCCGAGAAGCGAGAGCACGCCGGCGCCCGTCAGGGCAAAAACGGCAAGGATGCAGAAGGCGATGATGCAACCGCGCAGCGCCACCTGCTTGCGTTGCGCGCGTGTCATGCCGACGGTCAGCCCGAGGAAAATCGGTGCGAGGCCGGGCGGGTCGATGGTCACGAGCAGGGTCGTGATCGCATTGACCAGAAGGTCGATGTTGAGCATTGCGGCGTTCCCCTCGCCATTGTGCGGCCGCTTTTGACGGCTTTATGTCCGCATTGTTAGGCGAGGGTGGTGTGCAAGGGAAGGGCAGTCGCAGACTTGCACCGACAATGTCACGAAAATGCGCAAATTGGCGGATTTTACTTGCAAAAGCCTGTTTAAAACCCTTTGCAAAATTGGCGTGACAGACGCCGGTAGGCTATAAATCAAGACTGATTCTGAACAACGATCGTGATCAAAATTGACAGAGCAATCGACACCCGGCGGCAAAAACCCACCCGGCATTGAGCCTATTTCCATCATCGAGGAAATGCAGCGGTCGTATCTCGATTACGCCATGAGCGTGATCGTGTCCCGCGCGCTGCCCGATGTGCGCGACGGCCTGAAGCCGGTGCACCGGCGCATCCTCTACTCGATGAGCGAGATGGGCGTCGACTGGAACAAGAAATATGTAAAGTCGGCCCGTGTGACCGGTGACGTGATGGGTAAATACCATCCGCACGGCGACAGCGCGATCTATGACGCGTTGGCCCGCATGGCGCAGGACTGGTCGCTCCGCCTGCCGCTGATCGACGGCCAGGGTAACTTCGGTTCCATCGACGGCGACCCGCCGGCAGCCCAGCGTTACACGGAATGCCGCCTGGAAAAGGCAGCGCATTCGCTGCTCGACGACCTCGACAAGGAAACCGTCAACTTCCGCGACAACTACGACGGCACGATGAGCGAGCCGGTCGTCGTTCCGGCGAAATTCCCGAACCTGCTGGTCAACGGGGCAGGCGGCATCGCCGTCGGCATGGCGACGAACATCCCGCCGCACAACCTGATCGAAGTCATCAACGGCTGTATCGCGCTGATCGACAATCCGGCAATCGAGCTGCTTGACCTGATGCAGCACATTCCGGGCCCGGACTTCCCGACCGGGGCGCTGATCCTCGGCCGCGCCGGCATCCGCCAGGCCTACGAGACCGGCCGCGGCTCCGTCGTGATGCGCGGCCGCGCCCATATCGAGCCGATGCGTGGCGACCGCGAGCAGATCATCGTCACGGAAGTTCCCTTCCAGGTGAACAAGGCGACGATGATCGAGAAGATGGCCGAACTTGTGCGCGACAAGCGCATCGAGGGCATCTCGGATCTTCGCGACGAATCCGACCGCCAGGGCTACCGCGTCGTCATCGAGCTGAAGCGCGATGCCAATGCGGATGTCATCCTGAACCAGCTCTACCGCTACACGCCGCTGCAGACTTCTTTCGGCTGCAACATGGTGGCGCTGAACGGCGGCAAGCCGGAGCAGATGACGCTGCTCGACATGTTGCGCGCCTTCGTGTCCTTCCGCGAGGAAGTCGTCAGCCGCCGCACCAAGTACCTGCTGCGCAAGGCGCGTGACCGCGCCCACGTCTTGGTGGGTCTCGCCATCGCCGTCGCCAATATCGACGAAGTGATCAGCCTTATCCGCCGCGCGCCCGATCCGCAGACGGCGCGCGAGCAGTTGATGGAGCGCCGCTGGCCGGCGAAGGACGTCGACGTGCTGATCAAGCTCATCGACGATCCGCGCCACCGCATCAACGAGGACCTCACCTACAATCTCTCCGAGGAACAGGCCCGTGCCATCCTCGAACTGCGCCTGGCCCGCCTTACGGCGCTCGGTCGCGATGAGATCGACGAGGAACTCAACAAGATCGGCGAGGAGATCAAGGACTACCTCGACATCCTCTCCTCGCGCCTGCGCATGATGAACATCGTCAAGGACGAGCTCATTTCCGTGCGCGACGAATTCGGCACGCCGCGCCGCTCCGTGATCGTCGAGGGCGGTCCGGACATGGACGACGAGGACCTGATCGCCCGCGAGGACATGGTGGTGACCGTGTCGCACGCCGGCTACGTCAAGCGCGTGCCGCTCGCGACCTACCGCGCGCAGCGCCGCGGCGGCAAGGGCCGCTCCGGCATGGCCATGAAAGACGAAGATTTCGCAACCCGCCTCTTCGTTGCCAACACGCATACGCCGGTCCTGTTCTTCTCCTCGCGTGGCATCGTCTACAAGGAGAAGGTCTGGCGCCTGCCGATCGGTACGCCGCAGTCGAAGGGCAAGGCGCTTATCAACATGCTGCCGATCGAGCCCGGCGAACGCATCACGACGATCATGCCGTTGCCCGAGGACGAAACGACGTGGGAAAACCTCGACGTCATGTTCTCGACGACCCGCGGCACGGTTCGCCGCAACAAGTTGTCGGATTTCGTCCAGGTCAACCGCAACGGCAAGATCGCGATGAAGCTCGAGGAAGAGGGCGACGAAATCCTCAACGTCGAAACCTGCACCGAGCAGGACGACGTCTTGATGACCACGGCGCTCGGCCAGTGCATTCGCTTCCCGGTCGACGACGTGCGTGTCTTTGCCGGGCGCAACTCGGTCGGCGTGCGCGGCATCTCGCTTGGTGCCGGCGACCGCATCATCTCGATGACGATCGTCAGCCATGTCAATGCCGAGCCATGGGAACGCGCCGCCTACCTGAAGCGCTCCGCCGCCGAACGCCGTGCCAGCGGTGTTGACGAGGAGGATATCGCGCTGGTCGGGGAAGACGTCGGTGAAATCGGCGACTTGTCCGAAGAGCGGTATCAGGAACTGAAGGCACGCGAACAATTCGTGCTGACGGTTTCGCAGAAGGGCTTTGGCAAGCGGTCGTCTTCCTACGACTTCCGTACATCGGGTCGTGGCGGCAAGGGTATCCGCGCCACCGATACCTCGAAGACCAACGAGATCGGCGAAGTCGTCGCGGCCTTCCCGGTCGAGGACAAGGACCAGCTCATGCTCGTCTCGGACGGCGGCCAGCTGATCCGCGTGCCGGTCGATGGCATCCGTATCGCCAGCCGCGCCACGAAGGGCGTGACGATCTTCTCGACCGCGAAGGACGAGAAGGTTGTGTCGGTCGAGCGCATCAGCGAGCCGGAAGGCGAGGACGATGTTGAGGAGATCGGCGTCGAGGGCGAGATCGAAGCAGGAGATGCAGCGCCGCCCGCCGAGGAGTAAGCGCTTCACGCCACTGTAGACATGAAAAAGCCGGACGGGCAGGGAACGACCGTCCGGCTTTTTGTATATGCGGGCAGCCTGGAGGAAAGGCCACCCGCTCTAACGGCGACAAGGGGGCGCTTTAAACGCCGAAGCCGCCTGCTTCTGTTTTCAGCTTCACCACCTTCAGGGCGGCGCGGTCACGTTTCAGTTCGAGAATCGTGCGCGCGAAGTCGAAGGTGAAGACGGTGCTGATAAAGACTGTGAAAAGAATGGTAAGTGCGGCCATCATGCGTCTCCACTCAGCGCAGCCACTTGCCGCGGCCGGCGGCCTTCGGCGTGATGGGGCGATCCTCTTGCCGCAGGGCATGGATCGTCGCAGCGCTGAGCGCGATGAACATCGTCATGCAAAGAAGTGCCAGTGCCATTTTCGTGTTCCTTCCAGCCAGAGGAAACGCAATACTTGGTTCGTTGTGTTCGGACGGTACAATGCGCGACTGCGACCTTTGTTCCCGACCTCCATGCTTGTTAATTAGACATGGTGCGACTGAAACGGACTTGAACGGCCTGTTCACCTAGAGTTCATCTTCGCGACCGGGGACAGTTGCCGGTAGAGCCGTGCGGAGCCTTGCGATTTGGAGCCGTCCATGACAAAAGGCGGCAAACGGGACCCTGCCGATGACAGTTGCCTTCTATCCTGGCTCTTTCGATCCGATCACCAACGGCCATATCGATGTTCTCGTGCAGGCGCTGAACGTGGCGCCCAGGGTCATCGTCGCGATCGGCATCCATCCCGGCAAGACCCCGATGTTTTCCTTCGAGGAACGCGCCGACCTTATCCGTCAATCCATCGCCGAAGTGCTGCCGGAGCGGGCAGGAGATGTCAGCGTCGTTTCGTTCGCCAATTTGGTTGTCGATGCGGCGCGCAGCCACAGTGCCCGCCTGCTCATCCGCGGACTTCGCGACGGCACGGATCTTGACTACGAAATGCAGATGGCCGGCATGAATCGCCAGATGGCGCCCGACGTGCAGACCGTCTTTCTACCGGCCGGCGTTGCCTCGCGGCCCATTACCGCCACATTGGTCCGCCAGATCGCGGCCATGGGCGGCGATGTCAGCGCCTTCGTTCCGGCGCCCGTCTTTGCGGCTTTGAATGCCCGCAAGAAGAGCTGAGCATAATCATCCTGAACCCCTCAAGGGAGCTATCATGAACATCCTTCGTCTCGCTTTTGCCGGAGCCCTGTTCCTCGCCACGACCACAGGCGCGGTCGTTGCACAGGCCGCCGATTTCCTCACGATCCAGCTGAAGGACGGCCCGGTCGTCATCGAACTCGATTCCAAGTCCGCGCCGAAGCACGTCGAGCGCATGAAGGCACTCGCCGCTGCCGGCGAATACGACAACGTCGCCTTCCACCGCGTCATCGAAGGCTTCATGGCCCAGACCGGCGACGTGCAGTATGGCGACCTGGCGGACGGCTACCAGGCGCAGGCGGCCGGTACGGGCGGCTCCAGCCAGCCGGACCTTCCGGCCGAATTCTCCGAAGTGCCCTTCCAGCGCGGCACGGTCGGCATGGCGCGGTCGCAGGACCCGAATTCCGCCAACTCGCAGTTCTTCATCATGTTCGCGCCCGGCGACTTCCTGAACGGCCAGTACACGGTCGTCGGCAAGGTCGTGTCCGGCATGGAGAACGTCGACAAGATCAAGCGCGGCGATGACGCCAACAACGGTTCCGTCACCGACCCTGACCGCATGGTCAAGGTCACCGTCGGCAAGTAAGCCAACTTTTTGGCTCGCTGCCGGTTGTAACCGCAAAACCGTGCCACACCTTTTGCGCAACAGACTTTTGAAGGAGAAAGACCATGGCCGAGATCAAGGATCCGGAAAACACCATCATCATGGAGACGACGAAGGGCAAGGTTGTCATCCAGCTGCTTCCGGATCTCGCACCGGGCCACGTAGCGCGTATCAAGGAACTGACACGCGAAGGCGCCTATGACGGCGTCGTCTTTCACCGCGTGATCGAAGACTTCATGGCGCAGACCGGCGACGTGCAGTACGGCAAGACCGGCGGCAAGGACTTCAACCCGGCCCGCGCCGGCATGGGCGGTTCGGAAAAGCCGGACCTGAAGGCCGAATTCTCCAACATGAGCCACGTGCGCGGCACGTGCTCGATGGCCCGCAGCCAAATGCCGAACTCCGCCAACTCGCAGTTCTTCATCTGCTTCACGGATAGCCCCTGGCTCAACAAGCAGTACTCCGTCTGGGGCCAGGTCATCGAAGGCATGGACAATATCGACAAGATCAAGCGCGGCGAGCCGGTGCGTGATCCCGATACCATCGTTTCGATGAAGGTTGCCGCCGACGCGGCTGCCTGATAGAGAAACGTTCGATTTCGACCGCGCTCGCCACGGCGGGCGCGGTTTTTCTTTGTGCGCTTTTCAAGAGACAAGTCGATATGGCTGCTTTCCTCTGGGCGCTGCTCGGCGTTGCGGCCGGCGCGTGCATCGCAATCCAGGCTCCCATCAATGCCATGCTCGGCCGCGGGCTAGGCATGCCGGTGGCTGCCGCTTGCGTGTCGTTTCTTTCAGGCGCCATCATCCTCGCCGTCGTCGTGCTGGCGACCGCCTCGTTTGAGGGCCGGGGACCGGATTGGCGAGGCCCGGCTTCCTGGCTCTATTTCGCCGGGGGCGCACTCGGCACGGTCTATGTCACCACGGCTATCTTCCTGACACCGCGTATCGGTGCTGCCGCCGTCATGGCTTTCGCCGTCACAGGCCAGCTCCTCGCCGGTATTCTGCTGGATTGCATCGGTTTCCTCGGCATGGCCGTGCGAGAAGTTTCCGTCGGCCGCATCGTCGGCGCCATGCTGCTCGTCGTCGGCGCGCTGATGATCCGCTTCTACTGAGGTTTTCATGCGCGTCGACCTCTTCGATTTTGATCTCCCGGAAGCCAACATAGCACTTCGTCCGGTCAGCCCGCGCGAAGCGGCAAAACTCCTCGTCGTGCGCTCCGCGACGGACACCCCTTACGAGGACCTGACCGTTGGCGACCTGCCGTCGCTCCTGCGGGCAGGTGATGCCCTGGTCTTCAACGATACACGCGTTATTCCCGCCCAGCTGGAGGGCATCCGCCACCGCGAAGGCGCGGGCGGCCAGAAGGTTTCCGCGACGCTGCACATGCGCGTCGCCGGCGACCGCTGGAAGGCTTTCGCCAAGCCCGGCAAGCGCATCAAGATCGGCGACCGCATCACCTTCGGCACGGGTGACGATCTCGCCGCGACCGTCGAGGCAAAAGGCGAGGGCGGCGACGTCACCCTCCACTTCAACGCCTCTGGCCCGGACCTCGACCGCGCCATCGCCATCGTCGGCCATATCCCGCTCCCGCCCTACATAGCGTCCAAGCGCGAGGACGACGAGGCGGACCGCCGCGACTACCAGACGATCTATGCCCGCGAGGAGGGCGCCGTCGCCGCGCCCACCGCCGGCCTGCACTTCACCGACGCGCTCTTCGAAAAACTCGATGCGCTCGGTGTCGAACGGCATTTCGTGACGCTGCATGTCGGCGCCGGCACCTTCCTGCCGGTCAAGGCGGATGACACGACCGACCACGTCATGCACGAGGAGATCGGCTATGTCTCGGAAGAGACCGCTGCCGCGCTCAACGCTGTGCGAGCGAGGGGCGGGCGCATCCTCTCCGTCGGCACGACGTCGCTGCGCCTGCTCGAAAGTGCTGCCGACGCGGATGGCACCATCAAGCCGTGGTCGGGTGCCACAGGCATCTTCATCACGCCCGGCTACCGTTTCCGCACGGCCGATATGCTGATGACCAATTTCCATCTACCGAAATCGACGCTCTTCATGCTCGTCTCGGCCTTCTCCGGCCTGGATACGATGCGTGGCGCCTATAGCCATGCGATCGACACCGGCTACCGCTTCTATTCTTACGGCGACTCCAGCCTGCTTTTCCGGAACGACCGATGACCGAAACATTCCAGTTCAAACTGCTCACCACCGACGGCAAGGCGCGCCGCGGGGAGGTCTCCATGCCGCGCGGCACCATCCGCACGCCGGCCTTCATGCCGGTCGGTACGGTGGGCACCGTCAAGGCGATGTATCTCGACCAGGTGCGCGACCTCGGCGCCGACATCATCCTCGGCAACACCTATCACCTGATGCTGCGGCCGGGCGCCGAGCGTGTCGCGCGCCTTGGCGGCCTGCACGAACTCATTCGCTGGAAGCACCCGATCCTGACGGATTCCGGCGGCTTCCAGGTCATGTCGCTTTCCGGCCTGCGCAAGCTCGACGAACAGGGCGTGACCTTCAAGAGCCATATCGACGGCGCGCTGCACCACATGTCGCCGGAGCGCTCGATCGAGATCCAGGGCCTGCTCGGCAGCGATATCCAGATGCAGCTCGACGAATGCGTGGCGCTGCCGGCGTCGCCCAAGGAAATCGAGCGTGCGATGGAAATGTCGCTGCGCTGGGCCGAGCGCTGCAAGGTGGCCTTCGGCGACCAGCCCGGCAAGGCGATGTTCGGCATCGTGCAGGGTGGCGATATCCCGCATCTGCGTGTCCGCTCTGCGCAGGCGCTCGCCGAGCTCAACCTCAAGGGCTATGCCATCGGCGGCCTTGCCGTCGGCGAGCCGCAGGAGGTCATGCTCGACATGATCGACACGACCATTCCGCACATGCCGACCGAGAAGCCGCGTTATCTGATGGGCGTCGGTACGCCGGACGACATGCTGAAGTCCGTCGCCCGCGGCATCGACATGTTCGACTGCGTGATGCCGACCCGCTCCGGCCGCCACGGACTTGCCTTCACCCGCCGCGGCCGCATCAACCTGCGCAATGCCCGCCATGCGGAAGACATGCGTCCACTCGACGAGGAATCGAGCTGCCCGGCCGCCCGCGACTATTCGCGCGCCTACCTGCACCACCTCGTGCGCGCCAACGAGTCGCTCGGCGGCATGCTGCTGACCTGGAGTAACCTCTCCTACTATCAGGACCTGATGTCCGGCATCCGCAAGGCAATCGAGGAAGGCCGCTTCGCCGATTTCATGGTGGAGACGCAGGAAGAATGGGCGAGGGGCGATCTCGCCCCGCTCTGAACGTTCAGCGTTACGCTTTTCCTGGAATGGCGCGTATTAGATTGCCGGTCCCGGCGCGGCGCGCACCATGTGCACGCCGTTGATCTTGTAGCTGCCGTCCGGCTGCTTCATGAGCTGGTAGAGCGCGGTCCAGTCCTTCCCGTCCGGCCCGGAGATCAGCACCTCCTGCACCACCATGTCGCCCTCGACCTTCGAGCGGCCGAAGGCGAAATTGCCCGGTCGGTAGACCGGCGCATAGCCCTTCTTCACCATGTCGAAGAAGGCGCTTTCGCTCTGGAATTTACCGCGGATGGTAGGCGAGGCGAAGGAATAGGCGGTCTTCGCGTCATCGTTCAGGAAGGCATCGATCTGGCTCTGGATGATGCCCTGCGCCGTATCGACAGGCTCTTCCGCCCGGGCGAAGGAGGACGACATCACGGGAATGAAAATGCAAAGGAATAAGGCGGCAGGCAATTTCATGGCGCGCACTCCTTTTCGACGAAAGGTAGAGTAGCACGGGGATTTTCAAGAGGTTGCCCATTTTCAGGGGGAACCAACTGCATTGAATTTAGATATTACAATTTAAAACAATATGATATTTTAAATAATTAAAGCAAAATGATAATATCACATATCCGTGATGTAAGGGCGGCATGCAAAAGACATGGCGGCGGAAGGCACACGCGCTCCTATGCTGGCTCCCTTCGAAAGACCACGATGTCCGAATCCTGATAGGTCGACCGGGCGAACTCCTTGAAACCATGCCGCTGGGCAAGGCGTATGGAGGGCGCATTGTCCGGATCGATGATGCAGGTGATGGCGGCACCGTGGTGGTTCGCCTCTGCCCAAGGCAGTATCGTCTCCAGCACTTCGCTGGCATAGCCGCGACCCTGATAGTCCGGGATCAGGCCCCAGCCTGCCTCCATCGTGCCCTCGATGCTGGGGACCATCTCCCGGCGCATTTCATGGAAGCCGGATTCGCCGATGAGCTGGCCGGACGCCTTTTCCGTGATCGCCCAGAAGCCGAAGCCCATGACACTCCACATGCCGATATGGCGGAGGAGGCGGACCCACGACTGCTCCCGCGACAAGGGGACGCCGGAAATGTACCGGACGACCTCCGGCATGCTCCACATCGCCGTTAGTGCATCGAGATCATCAGATTGAAAGCCACGCAGGACGAGGCGGTCAGTTTCAAGGACGGGTATGTTGGGCATCGGACCGAATAACGGGGAATTGGACAATGTGCGGGTTCAGGAAGGGAGGCAGGTTCTGATTTCGGCAGGGTAGGACAGGATTCGCGACAACCTACACTGGAAAGATTGACATAGTCGACATGCTCCCTCCCGCGCTCCACCGGATTCCTGACCAGTTGAAGTTCTTCCATGCATGGAAAAGCCCGCCGAGGCGGGCTTTTTTGCCAGTTCATCAAGAACCCAGCGCAATCAGGCAGCCGCCTTATGAGTAAGGCGAAATGCAAGCCTTGCGTGAACCGTAGTTCGGCTGGAATGTGTTGTCGTAGGCGCGGTATGACCGGTAGCGGTTGGAGCACCAGTTCACATGCGAATTGCCGCCAGCCTGCGGCTGATTGGCGACCGCGCCGCCGATTGCCGCACCGAGACCGAAGGCTGCAAGCGGGTACCACCAGCCGTCCGAATTGCGGCGATAGCCGGGGCGATAATCACGGTATCCGCGATGGCCATGCCAGCGACGGTCCGCACGGCGCTCATACCGATCGCGACGGCGTTCCACGCGATACTGCACCTGCTCCACCGAGGATGCTTCCGGTACCGGCACGCGGGCGAATGTCACCGCCTGGGCCGGAATGACGGACGTCAATCCAACGGCGAGCGAGAGAAGCCCAGCGGCGAGACCGGTCTTGAGATTAAACATGGCGCAACCTTTCTTGCTTGTTCTGCAACAGAACGCGGCGCAGGGTATTTGGTTCCACCAGCGGGTCGAACGTGATCTTTTCTGAAACAAAAAAAACGGGTTGGTCCGCCTTGTCGGCTCGCCAACCCGTTCCGGTAAATGCGGATCAGGGTGTTCGGGGTACAGGGGCTCTCACCACAATCCGGCTGCATCTCCGGATCTCCTGTGACGCCGATCATGCCCGAACGCGCTTTTACCGATTGACATAATCCGCATCTTTTTTGACAATTTGCTCATGAGCAAAAAAGCTGAGCGACAGGGGCCACTCGACGTCACGATCGTCCTCCTGCCCGAATCGTCGATCATGTCGCTTGCCTCGGTTCTTGACCCGATGCGCGCCGCAAATCGTGTCGTGCCGGAGCCGGTGTTCCGCTGGAAGATCCTGTCGCCACAGGGCAAGCCGGTCCTGTTGACCTGCGGCGTCGAAATCCGGGTGGACGGCGACTTTGCCGATGTGACCAGCGGCGACGCACTGCTTTTGATCGCCGGCTTCAACCAGGACCGCCATGCCGACCGCACGTTCGTTGCCCGGCTCAAGAAGGTGGCGCGCCGGTTCGGCGTGGTTGCCGGCATCGAATCGGGCTGCTGGCTTCTGGCACGCTCCGGTCTGCTCGATGGCCGCGACGCGACGGCGCACTGGGAGGAGCTCGAGGATTTCGCGGCGGCCTTTCCGGCCCTTAACGTGCGGGCCGACCGCTTCGTTACCGATGGTCCGCTGTGGACGTCCGGTGGCGCTTCGCCAACGTTCGACATGATGCTGCATCTGGTGCGCGAGCAGTTCGGTTCGGCCGTGGCGCTCGATGTGGCGAGTGTCTTCGTCTATGACGAGACCCATGCGGCAACGGACGCGCAGCCACTCGTCTCGCTTGGCCGGCTGGGGGAGCACCAGCCGGAATTGGCGGCTGCGATCCGCCTGATGGAGCGCACCATCGACCGACCGCTGACGATCGCGGCCCTTGCCCGGCGGCTCGGGTTTTCAACGCGCAAGCTGGAGACGCTGTTTGCCAACGGTCTCGGCACTGGACCTGGAAAGTATTATCTGCGCCTGCGCCTGACGGCCGCGCAGCGGATGGTGCGCGATACGCCGCTGTCGATCCAGGACGTGGCGCTGCGCAGCGGCTTCGACAGCCTGTCCGCCTTTTCCCGCGCCTTCCGCAACCATTTCGGGGCGAGCCCGCTCAAGCTCAGGGCGGAACTGCGTCCCAAATGAAAAAGGCGGGCTGATGGCCCGCCTTTCGATCTCCATGCCGATTGCCTAGTGCAGGATTTGGCTGAGGAAGAGTTTCGTGCGCTCATGCTGCGGATTGTCGAAGAATTCGGCAGGCGAATTCTGTTCGACGATCTGGCCCTGGTCCATGAAGATGACGCGGTTGGCGACCTGGCGGGCAAAACCCATTTCGTGCGTCACGCACAGCATGGTCATGCCCTCTTCGGCCAGCGACACCATGGTGTCGAGCACTTCCTTCACCATTTCCGGGTCGAGCGCCGAGGTCGGCTCGTCGAACAGCATGATCTTCGGCTTCATGCAGAGCGAACGGGCGATCGCCACACGCTGCTGCTGGCCACCGGAAAGCTGGCCCGGATATTTGTGCGCCTGTTCCGGGATCTTGACGCGCTTCAGGTAGTGCATCGCCACTTCCTCGGCGTCCTTCTTCGGCATCTTGCGCACCCAGATCGGGGCGAGCGTGCAGTTTTCCAGGATCGTCAGGTGCGGGAAGAGGTTGAAGTGCTGGAACACCATGCCGACTTCGCGGCGCACTTCGTCGATCTTCTTCAGGTCGTTGGTGAGCTCGATGCCGTCGACGACGATCTGGCCCTTCTGGTGTTCTTCCAGCCGGTTGATGCAGCGGATCATCGTCGACTTGCCGGAACCCGACGGGCCGGCGATGACGATGCGCTCGCCCTTCATCACCTTGAGATTGATGTCGCGCAGCACGTGGAAATCGCCGTACCACTTGTTCATGTTGGTGATCTCGACGGCGACGTCCGTCGTGGAGACCGCCAGCTTTTGCGCCTGGGCTTGGTTGGCCATTGTTGTTTCCTCTCAGTTATCTTTTGTGGCCCTTGTCGAGCCGGCGTTCCACGAAGGCCGAGTAGCGCGACATGCCGAAGCAGAAAATCCAGAACGTGAAGCCGGCGAAGATCAGGCCCGTCAGCGGCGTGACCGGTGTGATCCAGGCCGAATCCCCAAAGCTTGCCTTCACGATGCCGAGCAGGTCGTACATCGAAATGATCGTGACGAGGGAGGTATCCTTGAACATGCCGATGAAGGTGTTCACGATGCCCGGGATCACGAGTTTGATGGCCTGCGGAAGCACGACGAAGGTCATTTTGTGGAAGTAGTTTAGACCAAGAGCGTCGGCCGCTTCATATTGTCCTTTCGGAATGGCTTGAAGACCACCGCGAATAACCTCCGCCATATAGGCGGACGCGAAGATCGATACGCCGATCAGCGCGCGCAGGAACTTGTCGATATTGTTGCCGGGTTCGAGGAACAGCGGCAGCAGCACGCTCGCCATGAAAAGAACGGTGATCAGCGGCACGCCGCGGATCAGTTCGATGAAGATGACGCAGGCTGTCTTCAGGACCGGCATCTGCGACCGGCGACCAAGCGCCAGCAGAATGCCGGCCGGCAGCGATATGGCGATGCCGACGAAGGAGATGATGAGCGTCACCATCAGGCCGCCCCACAGCGACGTCTCGACGTGACGGAGGCCGAACACGCCGCCGAGCAGCAGGAAGAAGGCGACGACCGGCAGGACGATCAGGAGCAGCAGGGCGTTCAGCCCCTTGCGCTGTACCTTCGGCATCAGGAAGGGGATGAGCAGTCCCACGAACATGGCAACGACCAGCAAGGGCCGCCACAGTTCGTCGCGCGGATAGGAGCCGAACATGAACTGCACGAAACGATCGCCGACATAGGCCCAGCAGGCGCCGCTCCAGCCTGCCGGAAGCTGACCGCCCTGATCGACGGTGAGGCAGGCCGTGCGGTCTGCCCCCGTCCAGACGGCCGACACGAACAGCCAGTTGATGAGGCCCGGCAGGAAATAGACCAGTGCAGCCAGCGCGATGAGCGACAGGATGCTGTCCTTGACCGAAGCGAACAAATTTGTGCGGATCCAGCCGATGACGGAGGAGTCGGAAAGCGGTGCCTTCTCCGGCTCGAGGAAGTCTTCGCGGACGTAGGTAATGCTTTCAGCCATCTCAGCGCTCCACCAATGCCATCTTGGCGTTGAACCAGTTCATGAACAGCGAGGTGATGAGGCTGATCGAGACATAGATCAGCATCCAGATCGAGATGATCTCGATCGACTTGCCGGACTGGTTGAGGATGGTTCCGCCGACCGCGACGAGGTCGGCATAACCAACGGCCACCGCGAGCGAAGAGTTCTTGATGAGGTTGAGATATTGCGAGGTGAGCGGCGGAATGATGATCCGCAGCGCCTGCGGCAGCACGACGAGACGGGTCGCCTGGCGCGGGCGAAGACCCAGCGCATAGGAGGCTTCCGACTGGCCCTTGGACACGCCGCGGATACCGGCGCGCACGATCTCGGCGATGAAGGAGGCCGTGTAGAGCGAAAGTGCGAGGTAAAGCGCCAGGAATTCCGGCCCGATGACCATGCCGCCTTTCATGTTGAAGGAGCCGGGCACGGCATAATCGAGGCTGAGCGGGCTTCCCATCACCACGAAGACGATGAGCGGGAACAGCACGATGAGGCCGAGATTGACCCACAGGACCGGCGGGCGAATACCCGTGGCACGCTGGCGGGCATTCGCCCAGATCGTGAAGGCGATCGCCGCGATCACGCCGATGACGAACGCTGCAAGCACGACCCCGAAACCTTCGCCGAAGACTGGCGCCGGCATGTAGATGCCGCGGTTCGAGATGAAGAAGATTGCGCCCGGATTATCCTTGACGTGCTGGAAGATGGTGCGGATCGACGGCAGCAGCGCGAGAACGCCGAGATACCAGAAGAAAATGACCAGCAGCGGCGGGATGTTGCGGAAGATTTCCACATAGACCGTGCAGAGCCGCGCGATCAGCCAGTTGTGTGACAGGCGCCCGATGCCGACGAGCAGGCCGACGATCGTCGCCGTGACGATGCCGG